>NZ_QTQP01000038.1 GCF_003854275.1 Burkholderia sp. Bp8963 | reverse complement strand
GCTTTGCTACACGCTTCCTTCAGACCCCGCCTCACGACGACGCCCTTGCGTTTCGCTAGTCCTTCGCCCCATCAGGCTGGACAGGGGACTTGCACCCCCAAGCTGTTGCGCATGCTCGGCGCACAAAAAAAACGCCGCAGCCTGTCGGCATGCGGCGCTTTCGGTGTCGCAACGCGATCGGAAACGCGATCAGAAGATCCGGTGGCCGAGCCACCAGCCGCCCGCTGCGAACACCGCGGACGCCGGCAGCGTCAGCACCCACGCCCAGACGATGTTGCCGGCGACGCCCCAGCGCACGGCCGACAGCTTTTGCGTCGCGCCGACGCCGACGATCGCGCCGGTGATCGTATGCGTCGTCGACACCGGAATGCCGAGGAACGACGCGATGAACAGCGTCATTGCGCCGCCCGTCTCCGCGCAGAAGCCGCCGACCGGCTTCAGCTTGGTGATCTTCTGGCCCATCGTGCGCACGATCCGCCAACCGCCGAACAGCGTGCCGAGGCCCATCGACAGGTAGCACGCGCCGATCACCCATGCCGGCGGCGCGTCGGAGGTCGCCGACGCATAGCCGGTCGCGATCAGCAGCATCCAGATGATGCCGATCGTCTTCTGTGCGTCGTTACCGCCGTGGCCGAGGCTGTACAGCCCGGCCGACAGCAGCTGCAGGCGGCGGAAGCGGCGGTCGACCTTGCTCGGCGCGGTACGGAAGTACAGCCACGACACGCCGAGCATGAACAGCGAACCGAGGATGAAGCCAAGCAGCGGCGAGATGAAGATGAATGCGATCGTCTTCATCAGGCCGTCGATGTTCAGCGATCCCCAGCCGGATTTCGCGAGTGCCGCGCCGACGAGACCGCCGATCAGCGCATGCGACGAGCTCGACGGGATCCCGTAATACCAGGTGATCACGTTCCAGGCGATCGCGCCGATCAGCGCGCCGAACACGACGTAGTGGTCGACGATCTCAGGGTCGATCGTGCCTTTGCCGACGGTCTGCGCGACCTTCAGGTGGAAGATGAAATACGCGATGACGTTGAACACGGCGGCAAATGCCACCGCCTGCTGGGGCTTCAGCACCCCGGTCGACACGACGGTGGCGATCGAGTTCGCCGCGTCGTGGAAGCCGTTCATGAAATCGAATACGAGCGCGACGAGCACGAGCGCCGCGACCATCCATAGGGCAAGTTGTATTGAATGCATCGTGTTCCGCTCAGGCGTTTTCCAGCACGATGCCTTCGATGATGTTCGCGACGTCCTCGCATTTGTCGGTGATCTCTTCGAGCAGCTCGTAGATCGCCTTCAGCTTGATCAGCGTCTTCACGTCGTCTTCTTCGCGGAACAGCTTCGACATCGCCGCGCGCAGCACGCGGTCCGCTTCCGACTCCCAGCGATCGATCTCTTCGCACGACTTCAGAATCTGCGCGGACTGCTTCATGTCCGACAGCAACGCGACGCCCTGCTGCACGTGCTGCACCGCCTGCGTGACGATGTGCGCGAGCTGGCTCGCCTCGGACGTCACCACGCGCACGTCGTACAGCGATACAGCGGTCGCGACGTCCTCCATCAGGTCGAGGATGTCGTCCATCGTCGTGATCAGCTTGTGGATCTCGTCGCGGTCGAGCGGCGTGATGAACGTCTTGTGGAGCAAGTCGATCACTTCGTGCGTCAACTTGTCGGCGGCCTTTTCGGCCGTTTGCACGTTTTGCTTGTGAATCTCGGCATCGGCGAGATTGTCGATCAGCAGTTCGAGCTCGCGACCCGCGGCAACGATGTGCTTCGCGTGCGCATTGAAATATTCAAAGAACTTGCCCTCGGTGGGCATGAATCGACCAAACATGGGATCCCTGAGAGATTTGTCAAATGACTGTCACGAAAATCGGCGACATTGTACCGTTTCCCGTCCTGCGCGCGCACGGGACGCGCGCACGCACGAAGACGGGATACAACGTTTCGTGAAATTGGGGTTTACATCCGGCGTTACTCGCCGTAGAAGGTCTGCGCCCCGGCAAAGTTGTCGAACTTCGTGTATTGGCCCAGGAACGTGAGCCGAACGGGCCCGATCGGGCCGTTACGCTGCTTGCCGATGATGATCTCGGCGGTGCCCTTGTCCGGGCTGTCCGGGTTGTAGACTTCGTCCCGGTAGATGAACAGGATCACGTCCGCGTCCTGTTCGATTGCGCCCGATTCCCGCAGGTCCGACATCACCGGGCGTTTGTTCGGCCGCTGTTCGAGGCCGCGGTTCAGCTGCGACAGTGCGATCACCGGCACGTCGAGTTCCTTCGCGAGACTCTTCAGCGAACGGGAAATTTCCGAAATTTCGGTCGCGCGGTTCTCGCCCGACGACGAACCCGACATCAGCTGCAGGTAGTCGACGATGATGAGCCCGAGCTTGCCGCACTGGCGCGCGAGCCGGCGCGCCCGCGAGCGCAGTTCCATCGGGTTCAGGCCGCCCGTCTCGTCGATGAACAGCTGCGCCTCGCTCATCTTCTGCACCGCGTGCGTGAGCTTCGGCCAGTCCTCGTCGGTCAGGCGCCCGGTCCGCATCCGGTGCTGGTCGAGCCGGCCGATCGAACCGAGCATACGCATCACGAGCTGCGTGCCCGGCATTTCCATCGAGAACACCGCGACCGGCAGGCCATATTCCACCGCGACGTATTCGCCGATGTTCATCGAGAAGGCCGTTTTTCCCATTGACGGTCTTCCGGCCACGATGATCAGCTCGCCGCCGTGCATCCCGGACGTCATCCGGTCGAGATCGACGAAACCCGTCGGCGTGCCCGTGACGTCGCTCGGATTCGCGGTGTGATACAGCGTGTCGATCCGCTCGACGACCTGCGTGAGCAGCGGACCGATCTCGAGGAAGCCCTGGTTGCCGCGCGCGCCCTCTTCGGCGATCGAGAACACCTTCGATTCCGCCTCGTCGAGCAGCTGGCGGACTTCCTTGCCCTGCGGATTGAACGCATCGGCGGAAATCTCGTCGGCCACCGACACGAGCCGGCGCAGCACCGCGCGGTCGCGCACGATTTCCGCATAGCGGCGGATGTTCGCCGCGCTCGGCGTGTTCTGTGCGAGCGCGTTCAGGTACGCGAGCCCGCCGACATCGTCCGCCTTGCCCGACGTGGTCAGCGCCTCGTACACGGTCACCACGTCGGCCGGCCGCGTCGCCGCGATCAGCCGGCCGATATGCTCGAAGATGATCCGGTGGTCGTAGCGGTAAAAATCGCCCTGCGACAGATAGTCGGCGATCCGGTCCCATGCCGCATTGTCGAGCAACAGGCCGCCCAGCACCGACTGCTCGGCTTCGACCGAGTGCGGCGGGACTTTCAGCGATTCGATTTGATGATCTTGCGGCGCATTCATGGGTTGGGATTATCGCGAATCAGGAGCCGGGGCGCCAGACGGTCGACAGAAATTGACGGGCAACAAAAAAGGCAGGCCCCGGTTACCCGGGCGCCTGCCCTTCATCCGGGCGGCGGGAGCCGCCCGGCAAGACTGCGTGTCGCTTACGCGTGGTCGCCGATCACGTTGACCGTGACGTCGACGACGACGTCCGTGTGCAGCGCAACCTGGACAGCGTGCTCGCCGATCATCTTCAGCGGGCCTTCCGGCAGGCGAACCTGCGCCTTCTCGACGTCGTAGCCTGCCTTCTTCAGCAGTTCAGCGATGTCCGCGTTCGTGACCGAGCCGAACAGACGGCCGTCGACGCCCGACTTCTGCGTGATTTCGAACGACTGGCCTGCCAGCTTCTCGCCGACTGCCTGCGAAGCTGCCAGCTTTTCAGCGGCGATCTTCTCGAGCTCTGCGCGACGCACTTCGAATTCAGCGATCGCTTCCTTCGTTGCGCGGCGAGCCTTGCGGTTCGGGATCAGGAAGTTGCGTGCGTAACCGTCCTTGACCTTGACGATATCGCCGAGGTTGCCCAGATTGGCGACTTTTTCCAACAGAATGATTTGCATTCGAATTCTCCTTATTGCGTCGCCGGGTTACGCCTTGTGCTGATCGGTGTACGGCAGCAGCGCGAGGAAACGCGCACGCTTGATTGCCGTATCGAGCTGACGCTGATAGTGCGACTTCGTACCCGTCAGGCGAGCCGGCGTGATCTTGCCGTTTTCGCCGATGAAGTCCTTCAGCGTATCCGTGTCCTTGTAGTCGATCTGCTCGACGCCGGCTGCCGTGAAGCGGCAGAACTTCTTGCGCTTGAAGAGCGGGTTTTGTTGCTGACGACGCTTGTCGAATTTCTTACCAGTGGGGCGGGCCATGTTCAGTCCTTTCCAATGTCCTGCAATGCTGTGATGTGAAACACCAAGGTGCGCGCGTTGCGGCTCTTCTTCGCCAGGAAGCCCGTGAACAGCGTCTCGACGCCCATTTCACGGCTTTCCAGCCTGCCGCTCGCCTCCCCGGCCGCCACCGCCTCGATCGTCATTTCGACCTGACGGGGAATGCCGGCTTCGACGACTTCCGTGCGGTGATGCAATGTCGCGCTTGCGATCGGAACGCCGGCGGGGGTGTACCGCACCGGTGTGCGCTCGACAACGCTCGCGGTCAATTGCAGCCTGTTCACGTGAGTGGCGTGCTCCTTGATGGCTTAACGACTACGAGCTTAAGCCTGCGCTTCGGTCGGCTGAGCTGCAGCCGCCTTCTTGGCTTCTTCGCGCTGAACTTCCTTCATCATCGGCGACGGGCCGGTCTCGGCCTTCTTCATCTTGACGATGAGGTGACGCAGCACGGCGTCGTTGAACTTGAACGCGTGTTCGAGTTCGTCGAGCGTCGTCTGGTCGCACTCGATGTTCATGCAGACGTAGTGAGCCTTCGCGAGTTTCTCGATCATGTAGGCCAGTTGGCGACGGCCCCAGTCTTCGACGCGGTGGATCTGGCCACCGTGCGACGTGATCGTGGTCTTGTAACGCTCGATCATCGCGGGCACTTGCTCGCTCTGATCGGGGTGCACGATGAATACGATTTCGTAATGACGCATTACACACTCCTTGTGGATTGAAGCCACCCGGGCGTCTGAACCGGTGTGGCAAGTGAGAAGCCGAAGATTTTAACCCGGATACGGAGCGCGCGCAAGATTCATGCAGGTTTCGCTACGCGATTCGGCCGTGTTTTCAACGACTTGAATCCGCCCGAGCGGGGGCGACCGGGGCAGTCAGCAATCGGGCGGCGCGTCGGCCGCGCGGATCGAGATGGGGTCACAACCCGCACCGCGCGGTCATTCGTGCAGTCATTCGCGCAGTCATTCGATACGCGGCGCCCCGAGGCGCGCGTCCAGCGCCGATCGGAACGCCGCGAGCGCGGACGGTTCGGCATCGGTCACGGCCCACCACGTCATCCCGGCCGCGTCCCAACGGTCGAGCGAGTAGCCCTGCGACACGGTCGCAAACGGCGTCGACGCTGCGCCCTGCCCGGCCGGCCGGACATAGACGTCGATCACGTGCTGCCGGTAGCGGTACACGAGCACCGCGATACGTCGTTGCCCGACATAGTCGAGCCGGCCGCCCGCGAGCACGAAGCCGCTCGCGGTGAGGTCCACGACGGGCGGCGTATAGTCAAGCCGCCCGTTGAACCACGGTTTCACCGTATGCCGGTCGGTCGAAATCACGTCGATGTCGCGCGCCGACAAGCCGGCCCGCACGTGGCTCGCGACGAGTTCGTCGACGGTGCGATCAGTCTGCGCACGATGTGCGGACAGCGTCATCCCCGCGCCCGCCGCGAGCGCGATCATCAGCGCGACGCCCCAGCCGAGGCCCGGCAGCGCCACGGCGCGCGGCCGCGGCAGCGCGCCCGCCGAGCCACCCGCCGGACCGCGCGCGCCACGCAGGCCGAGCCGCTCGAGCCAGCCTGGTTCGCGCCTGGCCGCGCGCGGCGCGTCGGGCGCGGGCGGCAACCCGGCGATGATGCGTGCGCGCAGCGCGTCGGGCGCGCGGTGGTATTTGGCCTGCCGGACCGCCTGGCCCAGCGCGACGATCCGGTCGCGCTCGTGCCGGCATGCGTCGCATGCGTCGACGTGATGCTGGATCCGCAACGCGTCGGGCGCCGACAGCTCGCGGTCGACGTCCGCGCCGAGCAGTTCGCGCGCTTCGTTACAGTCCATCGATGGCCTCCGATGCCGTTCCGGCCGTCCCGCTTCCGCTCGGCGCCGCCGTGCGTACCGTGTCCCGTGCCGGCTCGCCGCGCGTGCCGGCAAGCAGTGCGGCGAGCCGGCGGCGGCCGCGAGCGAGCCGCGACATCACGGTGCCCAGCGGCACGTCCGCGATCGCCGCGATCTCGCGGTAGCTCAGGTCCTCCATTTCGCGCAGCACGAGCACTTCCCGGTATTCGGCCGGCAGCTTCGCGAGCGCGGCGTTCACGAGGCGCGCGTCCTCGCCGCGCAGTAGCTGCGCGAGCGGGTCCTCCGCCGCCGGATGCCAGTCGTCGGGCGATTCGACCCCGTCGAGCGCCTCGGGCGTTGCGACCTCGTGCGCGTGCGTGCGCCGCCGCCATTCGGTGTACCAGGTGTGGCGCACGATCGTCAGCAACCACGGCCGCGCATTGTCGCCGCGGCAGCCGTCGACGAAGCGCAGCGCGCGCATGCACGCCTCCTGGACCACGTCCTCCGCGTCGCTCGCGCTGCCGCTCAGCCAACGCGCGAGGTTGTATGCGGCGTCGAGGTGCGGCAGCACGAGCGTGCGAAAGCGCTCGCCGCGCGCTGCCGCGTCCAGCGCCGCCCGTTCGTCGACCGTCCGGCCGGATTGCCCCACGTCGCCTCCTGTTGATCCGTGCGGCCGCAGCCGCGTCCGTTCAGCACGCAGCGCCCGGACGGACGGGCGATGCGCACACGGTCAATCATCCTTACTGCCCATTGAACGAGTTTATTCCCGCCGGACGTGCGGGGAGACGAAAAATAAACCGGGAATGGCCGCCGCACGCGGCCGGTATCACAGGCATGCCCCGAGTTCACCCGCCAGGGAGCCGCCATGCCGCTCGCTTTTTCTTTCCCGAAGCACCCCGATTCTCCCGCGGCTTGCCGCGTCCGTCGGCACCGGGCCAGCGTCCGGGCCTGGGTTCGGGCCTGGGTTCGGGCCACCAAGCGCCGCGACCGCTGCCGGCGCGGCCTCGGCCGGGTTCCTCGCGGCTACGGCGCGCTGCTCCAGTAGCCGGGGCGCGCATACGCGTCGCGCAGGTAGTCGATGAAATAGCGCACGCGCGCGGGCACATAGCGCTGCTGCGGGTAGACGGCGAGGATGTCGTAGTCGGGCAGCGCGTATTCGTCGAGCACGGTCTCGAGTTCGCCCGTTTCGAGCTGCGCGGCAATTTCCCACGTCGAGCGCCAGCCGAGCCCGAGGCTTTCCGATACCCAGCGGTGCAGCAGCTCGCCGTCGTTGCAGTCGAGATTGCCGGTCACCCGCATCGTCGCGATCTTGCCGTGCCGCTGGAAATACCAGCCGCGGTTCTGGCCGCCTTGCAGGTTGAACGCGAGACAGTTGTGCGTGAGCAGGTCGTCGAGCGTCTTCGGGCGGCCGTGCCGGCGGAAATACTCCGGCGTGCCGCACACGACGCGCCGGTTCGACGCGAGCTTCACCGCGACGAAGTTCGGATCGACCACGCCCCCGATCCGGATCGACAGGTCGTAGCCTTCGCGCACGAGGTCGACGACGCGGTCGGTCAGGTTGAACGACAGCTGCATGTCCGGCTTGTCGGCGAGAAAGCCCGGCGCATGCGGCGCGACGTGCTTGCGGCCGAACGCGGCCGGCGCCGACACGATCAGGTGGCCGCTCACCGAGCGCCGCCCGGCGGCCAGCTCGTTCTCGGCCTGGTCCCACTCGGCGAGCAGCCCGCGGCATCGCTCGAGGAACGCCGCACCCTCCTCGCTGACGACGAGCCTGCGCGTCGAGCGGTACATCAGCTTCACGCCGAGGCGCTGTTCCAGCGCGTCGATGCGCCGGCCGAGCACGACCGGCGACACGCCCTCCTCGAGCGCCGCGGCCGCCAGGCTGCCTGCGTCCGCGACCCGCACGAACGTCTCGATCTGCTTGAAGCGGTCCATCTCGCGTCTCCGGTCCCATGCAAAGCTCATGACAGCCGGGCGAGGCCCGATACACCGTCATTCAATACTTTTAGTTTCGAAAAAAGCGACTCCGGCTGATCTTATCAAACCTTTCATGCATCCCTAAAGTGTCTCCAACAGACCGATTCGCAAGATCCGCCATATTCAAGGAGACATTCATGGCCAAGATGAGAGCCGTCGACGCCGCCGTACTCGTGCTCGAGAAGGAAGGCATCCAGACCGCGTTCGGCGTGCCGGGCGCCGCGATCAACCCGTTCTACTCCGCGATGCGCAAGTCGGGCGGCATCAGCCACGTGCTGGCCCGCCACGTCGAGGGCGCGTCGCACATGGCCGAAGGCTATACGCGCGCAGCACCAGGCAACATCGGCGTGTGCATCGGCACGTCGGGCCCGGCCGGCACCGACATGATCACCGGCCTCTACTCGGCATCGGCCGACTCGATTCCGATCCTCGCGATCACCGGCCAGGCGCCGCGCGCGCGCCTCTACAAGGAAGACTTCCAGGCGGTCGACATCGAGTCGATCGCGAAGCCGGTCACGAAGTGGGCCGTCACCGTGCGCGAGCCGGCGCTCGTGCCGCGCGTGTTCCAGCAGGCGTTCCACCTGATGCGCTCGGGCCGTCCGGGCCCGGTGCTGGTCGACCTGCCGATCGACGTGCAGCTTGCCGAGATCGAATTCGACATCGACACCTACGAGCCGCTGCCCGTCTACAAGCCCGCGGCGACTCGCGCGCAGATCGAGAAGGCGCTCGCGCTGCTCAACGACGCGGACAAGCCGCTGATCGTGTCGGGTGGCGGCGTGCTCAACGCGGCGGCCGAGGATCTGCTCGTCGCGTTCGCGGAAACGGTCGGCGTGCCGGTGATCCCGACGCTGATGTCGTGGGGCGCGATTCCGGACGACCACCCGCTGATGGCGGGCATGGTCGGCCTGCAGACATCGCACCGCTACGGCAACGCGACGATGCTCGCGTCCGACTTCGTGCTCGGCATCGGCAACCGCTGGGCGAACCGCCACACGGGCAGCGTCGACGTCTACACGAAGGGCCGCAAGTTCGTGCACGTCGACATCGAGCCGACCCAGATCGGCCGCGTGTTCGGCCCGGATCTCGGCATCGTGTCCGACGCGAAGGCCGCGCTCGAGCTGTTCGTCGCCGTCGCCCGGGAATGGAAGGCGGCCGGCAAGCTGAAGGATCGCAGCGCGTGGGTCGCCGAATGCCAGGAACGCAAGCGCACGCTGCAGCGCAAGACGCACTTCGACAACGTGCCGGTGAAGCCGCAGCGCGTGTACGAGGAAATGAACAAGGTGTTCGGCCGCGACACGTGCTACGTGAGCACGATCGGCCTGTCGCAGATCGCGGCCGCGCAGTTCCTGCACGTGTTCAAGGCGCGCAACTGGATCAACTGCGGGCAAGCCGGCCCGCTCGGCTGGACGATCCCCGCCGCGCTCGGCGTGCGTGCGGCTGATCCGCGGCGCCCGATCGTCGCGCTGTCGGGCGACTACGACTTCCAGTTCATGATCGAGGAGCTCGCCGCCGGCGCGCAGTTCAAGCTGCCGTACGTGCACGTCGTCGTGAACAACTCGTACCTCGGGCTGATCCGTCAGGCGCAGCGCGCGTTCGACATGGACTACTGCGTGCAGCTCGCGTTCGACAACGTCAACGCGCCGGAACTGAACGGCTATGGCGTCGATCACGTCGCCGTCGCCGAAGGCCTCGGCTGCAAGGCGCTGCGCGTGTTCAAGCCGGAAGAGATCGAGCCCGCGCTGAAGCAGGCGCAAGCGCTCGCGGAGAAGTTCAGCGTGCCGGTGGTCGTCGAAGTGATCCTCGAGCGCGTAACCAACATCTCGATGGGCACCGAGATCGACGCGATCAACGAGTTCGAGGATCTTGCCGAGAAAGCCGAACACGCGCCGACCGCGATCTCGCTGCTCGACTGATCCGCAACTTTCTTACTGACCGACCGAAGAGGCTTAGCTCATGCCGAAGTTTGCTGCAAACCTGACCATGCTGTTCAACGAAGTGCCGTTCCTCGACCGCTTCAACGCGGCAGCGGCCGCGGGTTTCGACGCCGTCGAGTTCCTGTTCCCGTATCCGTACGCGAAGGAGGAACTCGCGGAGCGGCTCGAAACGAATCGCCTGCGCCTCGTGCTGCACAACCTGCCGGCCGGCAACTGGGACCAGGGCGAGCGCGGCATCGCGTGCCTGCCTGATCGCGTCGGCGAGTTCCAGGAAGGCGTCGGCCGCGCGATCGAGTACGCGAAGGCGCTGAAGGTGCCGCAACTGAACTGCCTGGTCGGGATTCCGTCGGCGAGCACGCCGCGCGACACGACCTTCGTCACGATCGTCGACAACCTGCGTTTCGCCGCCGATGCGCTGAAGCGCGAAGGCATCCGCCTGCTCGTCGAGCCGTGCAACAGCTTCGACATCCCGGGCTTCGCACTGAACCGCTCGTCCGAAGGGCTCGACGTGATCCGCGCGGTCGGCTCGGACAACCTGTTCCTGCAGTACGACATCTATCACATGCAGCGCATGGAAGGCGAACTGGCCGCGACGATCGAACGCAACCTCGCGTCGATCGGCCACGTCCAGCTCGCGGACAACCCGGGCCGCAACGAGCCGGGCACGGGCGAGATCAACTATGCGTTCCTGTTCGCGTTGCTCGACCGGCTCGGCTATGCCGGCTACGTCGGCTGCGAATACAAGCCTCGCACCACCACGACGGAAGGACTCGGCTGGCTGCAGAGCGTCGCCGGCTGCGCGCCGGGCGCGACACGCCGCGCCGGCTGAGCATCGCCCATTCCGTTTTCGCCCACCCCATCAAGGAGACACTACATGGCAACCATCGGCTTCATCGGCCTCGGCATCATGGGCGCGCACATGGCGCGCAACCTGCTCAAGGGCGACCATCAGCTGGTCGTGAACGGCGCGTATCCGGTGCCGGACGACCTGCGCGAGAAGACCAGGGTCGTCGCCAATTCGACCGAGGTCGCGAAGCACGCCGACATCATCATCTCGATGGTGCCGGACACGCCGGACGTGCGTAACGTGCTGTTCGCCGACGACGGCGTCGCGAAGGGCCTCACGGCCGGCAAGCTCGTGATCGACATGAGCTCGATCTCGCCGCTCGACACGCAGGAATTCGCGAAACAGATCAACGCGCTCGGCTGCGACTACCTCGACGCACCGGTGTCCGGTGGCGAAGTCGGCGCGCGCGAAGCGACGCTGACGATCATGGTCGGCGGCCCGCAGAACGCGTTCGAGCGCGCGAAGCCGCTGTTCGAGGCGATGGGCAGGAACATCACGCTCGTCGGCGACAGCGGCGCCGGCCAGACCTGCAAGGTCGCGAACCAGATCATCGTTGCGCTGAACATCGAGGCCGTCGGCGAAGCGCTGCTGTTCGCCGCACGCTCGGGCGCGGATCCGGAGCGCGTGCGCCAGGCGCTGATGGGCGGCTTCGCGGCGTCGCGCATTCTCGAAGTGCACGGCGCGCGGATGACGAAGCGCACGTTCGATCCGGGCTTCCGCATCGAGCTGCACCAGAAGGATCTGAACCTCGCGCTCGACGGCGCGCGCAAGCTCGGCCTCGCGCTGCCGCACACCGCGAGCGCACAGCAGCTGTTCAGCGTATGCGCGTCGCACGGCGGCAAGGCTTGGGATCACTCGGCGCTCGTGCGTGCGCTCGAGATCATGTCGAACTTCGAGATTGCAAAACCGCAGGCCGATACGAACGCTGCGTAATCGTACGTAGCGTACGTAGCGTACGCAGCGTCCGTAGTCGTACCAAAGCGTACGAAGGCGCACACAAACGCACGACCGGCCGGCCGCCTGCGCGGGCGGCACGAATCGACGATGCGCTCCGCAGCGACGGATCGCATCGACGCGCGAAGGCTTCGCGCATCACGGTGGGGCGCCCCGCCGCGCCACTCAGATGGGCGCGGCGGGGCGAAAAGCGCCGCTCTGGGCTGAGAGCGGCGTGGTGGGGTCCGCAGCGGCACCCGGCGACGCCGGGGAAGCCTTGGTCGGTCAGACGTCGTCGTCGGGTGTCCGTCTGTCGGATTTCGCGTCTTACACTTCTTTACGTTCACACGCGCAATTGTTCATGCAATTGACGCCGTGAACGCCTACACTTTCGCCACGCCTTTCGAGAAATCCGCCGCGCTTGCGTACGCCCCTGGCGAAACGCGCCCAGCGCGGTGTTTTTTTCGCCACTTCACGGCGCGTTTTCTTTTCAACCACCTAAGGAGTGCAACGATGGGTCTTCTTTCGTTTATCAAAGAGGCGGGCGAAAAATTGCTGGGTCATGCCGACGAGCAGGCGGCAGCCGACCCGAATGCCGCGAACCAGACCGCGGCCGATGCGATCAAGAACTACATCAACGCGCAGGGTCTCGATACGTCGAACCTGACGGTCGCGTTCGACGGCGCGTCGCGCACCGTCACGCTGTCGGGCAGCGTTGCCGACCTCGACACGAAGGCCAAGGTCAAGGTGGCGGCCGGCAACGTGCAGGGCGTCGCGGGCGTCAACGACGACGACCTCCAGCCGGACGATCCGGAAGTCCAGTACCACGACGTCGTGTCCGGCGACAACCTGTGGAAGATCGCCGAGCAGTACTATGGCGACGGCACGAAGAACACCGCGATCTTCGAAGCGAACAAGCCGATGCTGTCGAGCCCGGACCGGATCTACCCGGGCCAGAAGCTCGTGATTCCGCCGCAGTCCTGATCAATCCGGCAAGACCTGCCGAGCCCTCGAACAGGTTGACACGGATTTGTCATTGAAACGCCCGATGCACCGCATCGGGCGTTTTGCGTTCAACGGCGGTAGATCAGTACGTGTCGAACAAACGCTGTACGTCGCCGCGCGCGTGAATTCCGTTGGCAAGCGCGAGCATCAGCAGCACGCGTGCCTTGTACGGATTCAGCGAACCCGCGCTCACGAAGCCGAGCGCGTCGTCGTTCGCGGCGCCGTTCTTCATCACGTGCCCCGAGCCGACCCGCGACGCGCGAACCACGACGACACCCTGCTTCACCGCATCGGCGAGCGCCGCCTGCAGCGTCGCGTGGATCGAACCGTTGCCGGTGCCCGCGACGACGAGCCCGCGCACACCGGCCGCGACGAGCGCATCGACCGCCGTGCGCGTGACGCCCGCATAGCTCGCGACGACCTCGACCGGCGGCCATGCGCTGCCGAACGTGTCGATTGCCAACTGCGTATCGCGCGCACGCGTGATGCGACGCGCGAACTCGACGCGGCCGTCCTGCACCCAGCCGAGCGCGCCGAGTTCCGGCGAATGGAACGCATCGACCGCGTACGTGCTCGTCTTCACGACGTCGCGCGCACCGTGGATCCGGTTGTTGAACGCGACCAGCACGCCCTGCCCGCGCGCAGCCGGATTCGCGGCGACCGTCACCGCGTTGAGCAGGTTGAGCGGCCCATCGGACGACAGCGCGGTCGCCGGACGCATCGCCGCGGTCAGCACGACTGGCTTGTCGCCCTGCACGGTCAGGTGCAGCGCGTAGGCGGTTTCCTCGAGCGTGTCGGTGCCATGCGTGATCACGATGCCGTCGACGGCATCGTCGGCCATGAGCGCGGCGATCCGTGCGGCGAGCGTGTTCCACAGCGGCAGCGCGAGATCCTTGCTGTCGATGCTGGCGATCTGCTCGGCGTGGATATGTGCGACCGACGCGAGTGCCGGCACCGCGTCGAGCAGGAAATTCACGCCGAGCGCGCCGGCCTGATAGCCGGCCGTGCTGGCCGCGTCGGGCGCGGCCCCGGCGATGGTGCCGCCGGTGGCGAGCACGGCGATGCGCGGCAACGCCAGCGACGAAGGGGAAGCCTGATTCGGAGTATTCATGGGCGCGATTGTAATGGCTCGCGATCCGCAGCCGATAGCCCCCGACGCAACGCGCCCCGCGTCACGCGCACGGCTCTCATGGTTTGTCCCGATCGCCTGGCCGCGCCCGCCGTCAACGCGCGCCACGTCCGCCACGTTATAGGAATGCTGTTTCGGTGTTTTCACATTGATTTGCCATGATCGGAGCGCGCGGCGCGATGCGTCCCCGCTAGATGCCCTGCTTCGTGACGGCGTCGATAAAACGCAATTCACCCCATGGGAGTGTCAAATGAAAATCCAATCGCTCGTAGCTGCACTGCTCGTCGGCGGCATGCTCGCTTCCCCCGTGTTCGCGGCGAACAGCCAGCAGGACAAGATGAAGGCCTGTAACGCGCAGGCAGCCGGCAAGTCGGGCGACGAACGCAAGGCGTTCATGAAGGACTGCCTGTCGGCCAAGCCGGCAGCGGCAAAGCCGATGACGCAACAGGACAAGATGAAGGCCTGCAACAAGGACGCCGCCGGCAAGAAGGGCGACGAGCGCAAGGCATTCATGAAGAGCTGCCTGAGCAACCAGCCGGCTGCCTGATTTCCGACGCTCCCGCATCGATGCCGCGCACCGTTCCGACGGGCGCGGCATTTTTGTTTTCGTTGCCCGCGCATCCGCTGCGGCTTGCCGCCCGTTGCTGCCCCCTCCTCCGGCTCCGGACACATGCGTGCCACGGATACCCGTCATACGGTGCGGCAATTCGCCGCGTTTTCTTCTATGATGGCTGCAACGCGGCCCATCCAAGCAAAAGAAGCGCCATCGGGCCGCCCTCGACACGGACGCACGCACCGCGTCAAACGGAGGCATGGATGGCATGGAGACAACACCGCTGGTTCCGCCGCTGGCTGATCGTGATCGTGTTCTGGGCCGTGCCCGTCGCGATCGTCGCCGTGCGCGAGATCCGCGAGGAGATGGCCTACAACAAGGCGGATCTGCAGCTCGCGCTGACCACGTGGGAACTCACCGATGCGCAGCGCGCCGCCGGCGCCGCTGCGCGCTGCCATGGCGACCCTGACGACGCCCGCGCGGCCGGCTGCCCGGCCGACGTGCTGGCCGGCAACGCGCCGCGCCAGCAGGCCGCGCGCGACGAATACGTGGTGCGCCGCAACACGCTCGCGAGCTACCTGTGGCATGCGTTCGTCGGCTACTGGGTCGTGCCGGCCGCCTTCCTGTTCGCGTGCGGCGTCGTCATTGCGCTGATCCGCCGCGCGCTGCGGCGACCGCCCATCAAGCCGCCGGTAACACATTGACACGTTCGCGCCGGCCGCCGCCCCGTATCCTGCTGCCTGCTGTCCCGACGCCGCATCGGCGCCCGGGCGCCGCCGGCGCGTCCGTTGGCCTGCCGCGACACGGCCATCCGATTTGACGCTCTTTTATCTCCGCATAAAAAGCCGTTGTAATCCGCTGTGATATAACTGCCGACGTGGTCCGCTCCGTGAGCGAGACTCACTCCGAACGTCATCTGATGGAGAAGAACGATGCAAAAACGGAATCTCGTGCTGAAAGCCGCCGCTGCGCTGATCGTCGGCAGCCTTGCGCTCACCGGCTGCACCACGACGCCCGACAAACCCGACAACGCTGCGACCAATGCGTCGAAGCGCCAGGCGATCGACTCGAGCGTCGATGCGACGCTGTCGCGCCTGTATTCGACGGTCAGGGGTTCGCGTGAGCTCGTCTCGAAGTCGCGCGGCGTGCTGGTGTTCCCGGAAGTGATCCAGGCCGGCTTCATCGTCGGCGGCCAGACCGGCAACGGCGCGCTGCGCGTCGGCGGCTCGACGGTCGGCTACTACAACACGTCGTCGCTGTCGGTCGGCCTGCAGGCCGGCGCGCAATCGAAGGCGATCGTGTTCCTGTTCATGACGCAGGAATCGCTCGACGAATTCCGTGGCTCGGAAGGCTGGGCTGCCGGCGCCGGCGCATCGGTCGCGCTCGTGAAGATGGGCGCGAACGGCGCGGTCGACACGACCACGGCCACCGCACCGGTCCAGGTCTTCGTACTGACGAACGCCGGCCTGATGGGCGACGTGTCGATCAACGGCACGAAGGTCACGAAACTGAAGATCTGACGCCCGCTGCCCGCGCGCTGCGCGGGCAGCATGCATGTGCAAACGGCGATGTCCTCACGGACATCGCCGTTTTTTTTCGCCGGCGCGAAATTTTTCAGGCTCGTTTCAGGCTCGCTTCAGACTCGTTTCAGACGCTCAGCTCGTCGAATCGATGACCTTGAAGCGCGAACGCTTTTGCGCACGGATCACCGACTGGTAGACGTCGACATACTGCTGCGCCATCCGGTGCGACGTGAAGCGCTCCTCGAAGCGCTGCCGCACGCGCGCACGCGGCACCAGGTGCAGCCGGTTCACGGCCGCGACCGCGCTGATCTCGTCCTCGACGATGAAACCCGACACGCCCTCGTCCAGCACCTCCGACACCGAGCCGCGATTGAACGCGATCACCGGCGTGCCGCACGCCATCGCCTCGATCATCACGAGGCCGAACGGCTCCGGCCAGTCGATCGGGAACAGCAGCGCATGCGCGCCCGACAGGAATTCCGCCTTCTGGTGATCGGCGATCTCGCCGATGTATTCGACATGCGGCAGCGCGAACAGCGGCTTGATCTCGCGCTCGAAATACTCCTGGTCGGCCGCGTCGATCTTTGCGGCGACCTTGATCGGCAGTCCGCATTGCCGCGCGATGCGGATCGCCGTGTCGACCCGCTTTTCCGGCGAGATGCGGCCGAGGAACGCGAGGTAGCGCGGCTCGACGGGCTGCGGCGTATACAGCGCTTCGGGCAGCCCGTGATAGACGGTCGTCAGCCATTTCGCCTGCGGCAGCGGCTGGCGCTGCGCGTTCGAGATCGAGATCACCGGTGCCGTGTTGAACGTGTCGAACACCGGCTGCTGCTCGGGCAGGTCGAGCCGGCCGTGCAGCGTCGTCACGTACGGCACCTCCTGGCGATTGAAGATCGAGAACGAGTAGTAGTCCATGTGGAAATGGAGCACGTCGAAATCCTTCGCGCGGCGTGCGACCGTTTCCATCAGCAGCATGTGCGGCGCGATCCGGTCGCGGATCGACGAGTCGAGCCGCAGCGCGCGCGGCCACACGGGCTCGAGCTTCGCGCGCGTGGTCGAATCGCCGCTCGCGAACAACGTCACGTCATGCCCGAGGTCGACGAGCGCCTCGGTGAGGTACGACACGACGCGCTCCGTGCCGCCGTATAGCTTCGGCGGCACCGACTCGGTCAGCGGGGCGATCTGGGCAATTCTCATGTTCCACGTCTCCATGGGGCCGGAACGGTGCCGGCCGAATATCTCATTATTAGCGATCCGGCAGCGCGGCACCGGTCGTCTTGCATTTTATGGGCGTTGTTACAGGCCGGATACATTCCGGGGCCCGGTTACGGGGCCCGGCCTCGGAGTTCGGTCGCGAAGTCCGGTCGCAGGGTCCGGCCACGCGCGCAGTGCGTCCCGCCTGCGTGTCAGCGCGCCGGCCATTTCCACGGCGGCAGGTCGCGCGTGTCGGCGTCGACGAGCCCGGTCGCGCCGAGTTGCTTGTCGAGCACGAGCGATTCGCAGCCGGCCTCGCGCTCGAGCGTCGCGATCAGCCGCGCCGCGTGCGACACGACGATCACCTGCGAATGCCGCGCCACCTGCGCGATCAGGCGGCCGAGTGCGGGCAGCAGGTCCGGGTGCAGGCTCGTTTCCGGTTCGTTCAGCACCATCAGCGCCGGCGGCCGCGGCGTCAGGAGCGCTGCCGCGAGCAGCAGGTAGCGCAGCGTGCCGTCCGACAGCTCGGCGGCCGCAAGCGGCCGCAGCAGCCCCGGCTGGCGCATCAGCACGTCGAAGCGGCCACGGCCTCCCGGATTGTCGATCTCGACCGACGCGCCGGGGAACGCATCGTCGATCGCCGCGTCGAGCGCCGTGCCGTCGCCGATCTCGCGGATCGTCTGCAGCGCGGCGGCAAGGTCGGCGCCGTCGTCCGCGAGCACCGGGGTATGCGTGCCGATGTGCGATTGCCGCGCGCTCGCCTGCGCATCGGTGCGGAAATGATCGTAGAAGCGCCACGACCGGATCCGCTCGCGCACCGCGATCATTTCCGGCGCACCGCGCGGATCGGCGAACTCCGTCATCATGCTGTCGAAGCTCGCGACCGGCTGTGGAACCGTCTGCCAGTCGCCCGACCCGGTGCGCGCGCGGATCTGCGCGCCCTGCCGGTCGACCAGCAGCGTCGACGGCCGCAGCAGCGGCCCACCCCAGATGCATTCGCGCTTGACGACCGGATCGAGCCTGAACATCGACGCGTCGTTCTTCACCGGCAGACCGAGGTCGATCGCATAACCGAAATCGTCGCACGCGAAACCGAGCCTCAGGCTCACGGGCCCCGTGCGCACCGTGCCGGTGACGGCCGTGTCGCCGGACAGCATCGATCGCGAGAACCGCTCGGGGCCCGCCCACAGCGTCGACGGCAGGCCGCCCTCGCGCGCAAGCGACGGGATCACGCGGCCCTGCGCGGTATCGGCGAGCAGCCGCAGCGCGCGGTACACACTCGACTTGCCGCTGCCGTTCGGCCCGGTGACGACATTCAGTGCCGCGAGCGGCACGATCAGCTCGCGCAGCGAGCGGTAGTTGGCGATGGCGAGTGTGTGGAGAGCCGTCATGAATCGGTTCGGGTCAGCGTCCGTCGGTGGCCGTCGGATCGGCTGCGGTGTTGGCTGCCGTGCTGGCGGCACGCACATGCGCGTGCGAACGCCCGGCGTGCGGCGCGTCCGGTGCCGACGGATGCGGGAACAATTCGGTGCGGCTGCGCGGCAGGCATTGCGGATAGTTCGTCTGAATATACGCGATCAACCCTTCGCGCACGCGGCAGCGCAGGTCGAAGCACAGCGACGAATCCGCCGCGCTGACGAGCGCCCGCAACTGCATCGTGCGCTCGGTCGCATCGGTCACCTGCAGCACCTGCACGCGGCCGTCCCATTCGGGCGCGCGCTGCACAAGCCGCGCAAGCTCCTCGCGCAGCGGCGCGAGCGGCGTCCGGTAGTCGACGGACAGGAACACCGTGCCGATGATCTCGGCGCTGTTGCGCGTCCAGTTCGCGAACGGGTTCTCGATGATCCACTGCAGCGGCACGACGAGCCGCCGCTGATCCCACAGACGCACCGACACGTAGGTGCTGGTGATCTCCTCGATGCGCCCCCACTCGCCCTGGATCACGACCACGTCGTCGAGCCGGATCGGCTGCGTCAATGCGATCTGCAGGCCGGCGATCAGGTTGCCGAGCACCGGGCGCGCAGCGATACCGGCGACGAGGCCCGCGACCCCGGCCGACGCGAGCAGGCTCGCGCCGACCTGGCGCACGTTCGGGAACGTCATCAGCGCGGCGCCGGTGCCGATGATCACGATCAGGATCATCACGGTGCGCGACAGCACGCGCGCCTGCGTATGGATGCTACGCGCCAGCAGGTTGTCCGCGGTATCGACCGGATGCGCCTGGATGATCGCCTCGCCGACCGCCGCCGCGAGCCGCACGAGCAGCCAGGTCAGCGCGACGATCGTGCCGACGGCCGCCGCGGTACGCATCCCGCGCACGAACGACATGCCGTCGTCGGCCTGCACCCACAGGAATTCGAGCACGAGCAGCGCGAGCGTGACGAGCGACGGCTTGTCGATGTAGCGCAGCACGACGCTCATCATCGGATACGGGCGCGCGATGCGCTTGACGATGCGTGCGCCGATCCGGTGCATGGCCGCGCCGACGAGCAACACGACGGCCGACACGGTCAGCGTGCCAAGCCACGAATGCAATGGCGCATCGGCGATGCGCTGCAGTTCCTCGATTGAAATCATCGGCCTGAGCTGCTTTTCGGTTCAGGGCGACGCGCACGCGTCGTCCGGGATACGTCAGCAAGGTCCGGGCGCGGCACCCGCCCGGACACGGCGCGAGGTCAGTTGCCGCCCTTGCAGGGAAACGCCTTGCCGAGGCCGAGCGACACCGCGGTACTTGCGTTGTAGTCGGCCAGCTTCGGATTCTCCGCGATGTACTTGCGCACCGCGTCGGTCATCTGTTGCGCCTTGATGTCGGGCGGCAGGCAGAAATACTGGCCGACGCGCGGCCCGGTCGTGCCGCCGATCGCGTCGATGGTGTTGTAGACGCCGTCGGCAGCGCCTTCGATGTAGGCCGCGCACGACGCCCGCGACTTGACGTCCGTCTTCGCGCACAGCCGGTCGAGATCCGCGCCCGTGAACGCCGCCGCCGTCAGCGGCACGGCAAGCGCCGCGGCACAAAACATAGCCCGCAACATGGTGTTCCTTTTGTCTATACGGCCGGAGCCGCACGCTGCGATGATCGGCGCGGCGGCGCCGGGATGCCGGCCGCGCCCAAGTTGGCCACGCCTATGCCGGCCGCACCGAAAAACCTCATTTTGCACTCTTTTGCGCATCCGCCGGCGACGATGCGCCGACGCGTACGGTGCGCTTGCTCAGGATCTCCGTCGCGTCCGGCGCCTTGTAGTGCTTCGCGAACTCGAGCGCGGTGATGCCGAGCTGGTTCTTCACCTGAGGATCCGCGCCCTGGTCGAGCAGCAGGTTGACCGTCGTCGCATGGTTGCCGCGCGCCGCCATCATCAGCGGGGTCGTGCCGTTCGGCGACGCGGTGTCGATGTACGCGTCGTGATCGAGCAGCACCTTGACGACCGCGTCCTGGCCGTTGGTCGCCGCGTAGTGCAGCGGCGCCCAGCCCTTCTTGCTGACTTCCGCGCCCTTGTCGATCAGCAGCTTCACGAGGCCGACGTCGCCGTTCAGCGACGCGAGCATCAGCGCGTTCTCGCCGGCCTTGTCTTCCTTCTCGAGATCGACGTTCGGCGCCGCGGCGAGCGCGGCCGCCACCTTGTCGGACTTCTCGCGCGCGGCGATCACGAGGAGCGGATCGCCGTTCGGCGCGAGCGTGTTCGGATCGAGGCCGTTCTTCAGCTGCTTGCCGATATCGGCGATGTCGTCGAACTTGACCGCCTTGACGATCGCATCGAGCGATTCCGCGTGCGCGCCGGCAGACGCGAACAGGCCGCCCGCGACGAGCGCGGCGGCGATGAGCGCAGCCGCCTGCGCGCGTTTCGGCAGATGTTTGATCGGCTTCGTCATTGTTGTGAGCTCCTTCCCTGGGTTGTCGTCGGCTGCATCGTGCCGCCGTCAGCGGGCGATCTTGAACAGCCGGAAAAAGTTCTGGGTGGTCGCGTCGGCGAGCGCCTCGACGGCGATCCCGCGCTCGGACGCGATAAAGCGTCCGACATGGCTGACGTACGCAGGTTCATTCGGCTTGCCGCGATACGGCACCGGCGCGAGGTACGGCGAGTCGGTCTCGATCAGCAGCCGGTCGAGCGGCACGCGCCGCGCGACGTCCTGCACGTCGGTCGCGTTCTTGAACGTGACGATCCCCGACAGCGAGATGTGGAAGTTCTGCGCGAGCGCCTGCTCGGCGACGGCCCACGTCTCGGTGAAGCAGTGCATCACGCCGCCCGGCACTTCGGCGCGCTCCTCGGCCATGATCCGCAGCGTGTCTTCCGACGACGCGCGCGTATGGATGATCAGCGGCTTGGCCGTCGCGTGCGCGGCGCGGATATGCGTGCGGAACCGCTCGCGCTGCCATTCCATGTCGGCGATCGAGCGGCCTTCGAGCCGGTAGTAGTCGAGGCCCGTCTCGCCGATCGCGACGACCTTCGGGTGCGCGGCCAGCTCGACGAGCTCGGCGAGCGTCGGCTCCCGCGCGTCCTCGTGGTCGGGATGGACGCCGACCGACGCATAGACGTTGTCGTGCGCGTCGGCGATCGCGAGCACGTCGGGCAGCGTCTCGAAATCGACGGATACGCACAGCGCGTGCGTGACGTCATGCTCGCGCATGTTCTCGAGCACCGCCGGCAGGCGGTCCGCGAGACCCTTGAAATTGATGTGGCAGTGAGAATCGACGAACATCGCGTTTCCTGATGACGGGTTACGTGGGGCGCCCCCGTCGAATATCAATCAATTGAAGGCAATCCTGGCTCACGCGAACATGTCGCGATATCCGAGAAACAGCTCCTCGAATACCAGCCGCGCGTTGAGCGGATGATTCTCGACCATCCGCTGGCGCGTCACGGCCTTCATGAAGCGCGCGAACGCATTCGCGTCGAGCGCATTCGCACAGCGCGCCAATGCGGATGCATGCGCCGGAAAGTAGCGCGGCGCGCCCGCCATCCGCTGCGCAAGCAGATCGTACAGCCAGCGCTGCAGCCAGCCGAGCACGAGCGGCACCGGCAGCTTCTGCAGCGTCTCGCCGCATGCGAACGGGTCGCACCCCGCGCCGGCCGCGAGCTGGCCGAGCGTGAAATCGCGCAGCGGACGGTTCTCGTCGCTCGCGAGCGCCAGTGCCGCGAGCGGCGCGCCGCCCGCCTCGGCGAGCAGCGCCGGCGCGTCGGCAATGCCTTGCGCGGCGAGCCACGCGGCGGCCGCGTCCGGCGCCGGCACCGTCATCGGCCACTGCCGGCAGCGGCTGATGATGGTCGGCAGCAGCCGGTCGATGCGTGCCGACACGAGCAGGAACACGACACCCGCCGGCGGCTCCTCGAGCGTCTTCAGCAGCGCGTTCGATGCGGCGACGTTCAGCGCCTCGGCCGGATACAGCACGACGACGCGCGCGCCGCCGCGGTGCGAGCCGACGCCGCAGAAATCCAGCAGCGCGCGCACCTGCTCGATCTTGATTTCCTTGCTCGGCGCGCGGGTCTTCTTGCCGCCGTCGTCCGCGTCCGCGGGCTTCGCGTCGTCCGCCGCGCCCGGCGCTTCGCCGGCGAGCGCTTCCGGCAGCACGATCCGGTAGTCCGGATGGTTGCCCTGCTCGAACCAGTTGCAGGCCGGGCAGGTGCCGCACGGCTCGCCGTTCGCCTGCGGCGTTTCGCACAGGAAGCCCTGCGCGAGATGCTGCGCGAAACGCAGCTTGCCGATTCCGGCCTGGCCGTGCAGCAGCAGCGCGTGCGGCCATTGCGCACGCAGCTGCTGCAGGCGGTTCCAGTCGTCGGTTTGCCACGGATAGATCATCTGCTTCCTCTGTTGAGCGTTACAGCGACGCATTACAGCGCGGCGAGCACGCCTTCGAGCTGCTTGCGGATCTCGGGGATCGACTGCGTCGCATCGACGATCGCGAAACGGTGCGGCGCCTCTTCCGCGCGCCGCAGGTATTCGCCGCGGGTGCGCGCGAAGAACGCGTCGGATTCGCTCTCGAACTTGTCGGGCATCCGCGCGGCGCCGCGCCGTTCGCTCGCGACCTGCGGCGCGACGTCGAACAGCACGGTCAGGTCCGGCTGGAAGCCACCCTGCACCCAGCGCTCGAGCGTCTCGAGCTTGTCGCGCGGCAGCCCGCGGCCGCCGCCCTGGTACGCGAACGTCGCATCGGTGAAGCGGTCGGACACGACCCAGTCGCCGCGCGCGAGCGCGGGCTCGATCACGAGCGCGAGGTGCTCGCGGCGTGCCGCGAACATCAGCAGCGCCTCGGTCTCGAGGTCCATCGGCTGGTTCAGCAGGATCTCGCGCAGCTTCTCGCCGAGCTGCGTGCCGCCCGGCTCGCGCGTGACGACGACCTGCCTGCCGGCCCCGGCCAGCTTGTCCTGGAGCCGTTCGCAGAACCAGTTCAGGTGGGTGGTCTTCCCCGCCCCGTCGATGCCCTCGAACGTGATGAATTTACCGCGCGCCATCTATTGACCTCGTATGTATTTGTCCACGGCCTTGTTGTGATCGCCGAGCGTGTCGGAAAAGACGCTCGTGCCGTCGCCCTTCGCGACGAAGTACAGCGCGCCTGTGGCCGCCGGATTGATCGCCGCCTGCAGCGCCGCCGTGCCCGGCAATGCGATCGGCGTCGGCGGCAGACCGCGCCGGGTGTACGTATTGTAGGGAGTGTCCGCCTGCAGATCGCGCTTGCGCAGATGGCCGTCGTACGCGTCGCCGAGCCCGTAGATCACCGACGGATCGGTCTGCAGCGGCATGCCGATGCGCAGCCGGTTCGCGAACACCGCCGCGACGAACGCACGGTCGGCCGCGTGTCCGGTTTCCTTCTCGACGATCGACGCGATCGTCAGTGCTTCGTAAGGCGTCTTGTAGGGGAGACCCGGCGCGCGCGCGGCCCATGCCTCGTCGAGCCGCGTCTGCATCAGGCGATACGCGCGCCGGTAGATGTTCAGGTCGCTCGTGCCCTTGTCGAACAGATAGGTGTCGGGAAAGAACAGGCCCTCGCCGCTGCCGCGCTGCACCGCACTGTCGGGCGCGCCGATCGCGCGCAGCAGGTCGGCATCGCTCATCCCGGCCGTCGAATGCGCGAGAGCCGGATTCGCGTCGAGCTCCGCACGCATCCGCTTGAAGGTCCAGCCCTCGATCACGGTCGCGACGTATTCGTTGACGTCGCCGCGCGCGATCTTCTGCAACACGTCGTACGGCGTGATGCCGGTCTTGAATTCGTAGTTGCCGGACTTGAGCTGGCTCGACAGCCCGAGCACGCGCGTCATGACGACGAAGGCGAACGGCTCGACCGGCACGCCGCCGCGCTTCAGCTGCTGGGCGACGCTCTTCACGCTGCTGCGGGGCTTGATCGTGACGTCGAGCGACGCCGCGCCGAGCAGCAGCGGCCGGGTCGCCCAGTAATACGCGCCGCCCGCGCTGGCAGCGGCCGCGACGATGGCCACCGCCGCGAACGTCGCGGCGGATTTCTTCAATAGGGACAGCACAATAGGCAGTTGACTTTAAAGCAGTAACGCACTGATTTTTAACGAAAAGCCTCGCACCGATCGGCGTTGGGGCCTGGCCACGCTGGTGGACTTTCGCGGATGTCGAGCCCTACATTGTATCGGTGTGGGCATGCTTTGGTCACAGCGTCTCGGCGCCATCGTCGGCCATCGATTCAATTTCGGATCGCATCACCCGGGGCTTGGCGCCCGCATCGTATGCCGCGAATGCGGCTGCGGGTTCGCTGGCGCCCCGTAAAGCCATGCGCGTCGTGGGGGCAGCCGGAAGGTCTGCGGGATTGGGCGCGAGCGACTAGAATGGCGTGACCGGCCTTGGCGCTACCGGAGCATGACGCTCCAGCGACGCCGAGGCATTGCAGAATCCGGTCAGCGCCTGACATGAGCATGGATCCGCGTCTCGTCAGGATCCATGCCACGCCTGTTCGCGCACGCCGCACTCAAATCGACAGTTTCCTCGTTCCATGAGCACACCGTTCGCTTCAACGGCCCCGCAGGCCGCCGCCCCCGCCTCGCTCCCAGTATTCCCCCGCCCGTCTGCCGCCGATTTCGCCGCGCCGGGCGCGTACATGCCGCTCCCGCAGTTCGGCGTGATCGACGTGGCCGGCGACGACGCCGCGACGTTCCTGCACAGCCAGCTCACCAACGACATCGAGCACCTCGACCCCGCGAGCGCAAGGCTCGCCGGCTACTGTTCGCCGAAGGGGCGCCTGCTCGCGTCGTTCCTCACGTGGCGCGCAGGTCACGGCGTGCGGCTCCTCGTGTCGAAGGACGTGCAGGCCGCTGCGCAGAAGCGGCTGTCGATGTTCGTGCTGCGCGCGAAGGCGAAGCTGTCGGACGCGAGCGACGCGCTCGCCGTGGTCGGCTTCGCGGGTGACGTACGCGGCGCACTGTCGGGTATCTTCGACGCGCTGCCGGACGGCGTGCACGTGAAGGTCGACGGCCCCGCCGGCACGCTGATCCGCGTGCCAGACGCGGCCGGCAAGCGGCGCTACCTGTGGATCGGCACGCGCGCCGACGTCGATGCGCGCATCGCCGCGCTCGAAGGCAAGCTGCCCGCCGTGTCGCCGGCCATGTGGGACTGGCTCGACATCCGCGCGGGCGAGGCGCGCATCACGCAGCCGGCCGTCGAGCAGTTCGTGCCGCAGATGGTGAACTTCGACGTGGTCGGCGCGGTGAACTTCCGCAAGGGCTGCTATCCGGGCCAGGAAATCGTCGCGCGCAGCCACTATCGCGGCACGATCAAACGCCGCACCGCGCTCGCGCATGTCGCGGGCGACACCGACACGGCACGCGCGGGCATCGAACTGTTCCACAGCGACGACCCGGGCCAGCCGTGCGGGATGATCGTCAATGCGGCGGCCGCACCGGCAGGCGGCGTCGACGCGCTCGTCGAGATCAAGCTCACCGCGCTCGACAGCGGCAGCGTGCATCTCGGCGCGGCCGACGGCCCGACGCTCGCGTTCGTGCCGCTGCCCTACGCGTGGCCGACGGAAGTGTGACCGGCCATCCATTCGTTCGCGCGCCGGCCTGCGCATTGCAGCCGGCGCCTGAAGTTTCCTGCGAGAGATTCGCCCGATGTGTCTGATTGCCTTCGACTGGCAGCCCGATGCCGCCGCCGGTCCCGTCTTTACCCTGATCGCCAACCGCGACGAGTTTTTCCGCCGCACGAGCGCGCCGCTCTCCTGGTGGGAGGAAGTGCCGGGCGTGCTGGCCGGCCGCGACCTCGAAGCCGGCGGCACGTGGCTCGGCGTCTCGCGCGACGGCCGCTTCGCGGCGCTCACGAACTACCGCGCGCCGTTCGACATCCGTGCGGGTGCGCCGACCCGCGGCAAGCTCGTGTCCGATTACCTCGGCGGGCAGCGGGTCGCGCCGCTCGACTACCTCGCTCGGCTCGCCGAGCACGCGGCGATGTACAACGGCTTCAACCTGCTCGTCGGCGACTGGAAGCGGCGCGAACTCGCGTGGTTCTGCAACCGCGCGGCCGAGGGCGAGAGCGGCGTCGCCGCACCCGCGCTGATCCCGGCCGGCGTGCACGCGCTGTCGAACGCGCGGCTCGACACGCCCTGGCCGAAAGTGGTGCGCAAGCGCGCCGAACTCGGCACACTGCTGACCGACGACCCGGCGCCGCCGCTCGACGACCTGATCGCGCTGATGCGCGACCCGCACATCGCCGAAGACGACGTGCTGCCGCACACGGGCATCCCGCTCGAACGCGAACGCGCGCTGTCCGCCGCGTTCATCGAAACGCCCGAATACGGCACGCGCGGCACGACCGCGCTGCGGGTCACGATGAAGGAAGGCGTGCGACTGACGGTCGACATCAAGGAACGCTGCGACGACGACGGCTCGCACCGCATCGTCCGTCCCGGCGCTTTCGAGCGCACGTTCACGTTCGACATCGACGCGACGCATGCCCGCTGACGCGGGTGCTGGCCGCGTCGTCCGCTCAGGGCGCGCGCGTCATCTCGACGTGCGGGATGCCGGCTTCGACGAAGCGCTCTCCGACCGCCGCGAAACCGTGCCGCAGGTAGAACGGCACGGCCGGTTCCTGTGCATAGAGCCGTACGAGCGGATCGCCGCGCCGCCGTGCCTCGTCGAGCAGCGCCTGCAGCACGGCCGACCCGGCGCCCTGCCCGCGCACGTCGGCGAGCACCGCGACGCGGCCGATCGTGCCCGTCGGCAGCAGTCGCCCGGTTGCCACCGCGCGGCGCGTGCCGGTTGCGCGATCGATCCGGTACGCGACCGCGTGGCGCGACAGCGGATCGTCGTCGTCCAGTTCCATTTCTGCCGGAATGCGCTGCTCGCGCACGAACACCGCGTCACGAATGCGCGCGGCGTCGCCGCCCAGCGTCGCCCAGTCACCCGTTTCCACCACGCAGTCCGCCATGCGCCCTCCGCGCGGCAGCCGTGCCGCCGCCAACCGTCAGATATCGTCGAATGCCGCCCGCAGCGCCGCGACCGCATCCGCATGCGCGGCCCGCACTTCAGGAACGTAGCCGCCCATCTTGAAGAACTCGTGGATCATTCCCGGGTAGCAGGTCAGCGTGACCGGAACGCCCGCCGCGCGCAGCTTGTCCGCATATGCGACGCCTTCGTCGCTCAGCGGATCGTACTCGGCGGTCGCGATCCACACCGGCGCGACACCCGCGAACGACGGCGCGCCGCGCGTGCCGTCGAGCGGCGCAAAACGCCAGTCGTCGCGATCCGCGGGTTCGCGCAGGTATTGCGAGAAGAACCACTGAATCGTGTCCTGCGACAACAGGAAGCCGTTCGCGAGCCGCGCGTGCGATTCGGTCTGCTGGTGGCCGGTCGCGCCCGGGTAGATCAGCAACTGGAGCGCGACGCGGAGGCCCGCGTCGCGCGCGAGCACCGCGCAGACGGTCGCGAGCGTACCGCCCGCGCTATCGCCGCCAACCGCGAGCCGCGCCGCGTCGACGCCGAACGCATGCGCCTCGCGGTGCAGCCAGCGCAGCGCGTCGTCGGCATCGTTCACGGCGGTCGGAAACTTGTGCTCGGGCGCGAGCCGGTAGTCGACCGACAACACCGCGCATTGCGCGTCGCGCGCGAACATCCGGCACAGCGCGTCGTGCGTGTCGACGCTGCCGACCGTGAAGCCGCCGCCGTGATAGTAGACGAGCGCCGGCAGCGGCTCGGCCAGGCTCGGCTCGATCGGCAGATACAGGCGCGCGCCGATCGAGCGGCCGTCGCGCGTCGGCACGACGCAATCCTCGACCGAATGCATCGGCGCGGGCGGCACGTCGAGGATCGGCGCGCTCTTCTCGTAGGCGGCGCGCGCCTGCTGTGGCGTCTGGTGGTGGTAGGACGGACGTTTCGCGCGCTCGACCATGTCGAGTATCTGGGCGATCTTCGGATTCAGCGGCATCGGAAAAAACGGGCGCCCGCACGGCGCCGCTCACGGACAAGCATCACATGATGCCATGCCCGCGTCAGACGAGCTGCACGAGCTGCTTGCCGAAGTTGTGGCCCTTCAGCATCCCGACGAACGCTTCGGGCGCACGCTCGAGCCCGTACGCGATCGATTCGCGGTAGTGCAGCTGCTTCGTCGCGACGAGCTCGGTCAGCTCCGCGAGCGCGGGCGCCCACGCGTCCGGATGCTCGAACACGATGAAACCCTGAAGCGTCAGCCGCGAGCGCAGGATCAGCGCCGGGTTCGACAGCGGCGCGCTCGTGCCGTCGTAAGCGGCAATCATCCCGCACACCGCGATGCGGCCGAATGCGTTCATCCGCGCCATCGTCGCGTCGAGCACCGCGCCGCCGACATTCTCGAAGCAGCCGTCGACACCGTCGGGCGTCGCGGCCGCGAGGTCGTCGGCGAGCCGCCCCGCCTTGTAGTCGATGCACGCGTCGAAGCCGAGCGTGTCGACGACGTAGCGGCACTTGTCGGGTCCGCCCGCAATGCCGACCGCGCGGCACCCCGCGCGCTTCGCGAGCTGGCCGACCACGCTGCCGACCGCGCCGCTCGCCGCACTGACGACGACGGTCTCGCCCGCCTTCGGCGCGATGATCCGGTTCAGCCCGACCCAAGCGGTGACGCCCGGCATCCCCGTCACGCCGAGCCACGCCGGGAGCGGCACGCGCGACGTGTCGACCTTGCTCAGCCCGTGCCCGTTCGACGTGCCGTACTCCTGCCAGCCGAACTGGCCGACCACGTGCTCGCCGACCGCGAACCCCGGATGGCGCGACTCGATCACTTCGCCCGCGGTGCCGCCGATCATCACTTCGTTCAGCGGCTGCGGCGGCGCATACGACTTCGCATCGTTCATGCGGCCGCGCATGTACGGATCGAGCGACAGGAAATGATTGCGCACGCGCACTTCGCCGTCCGCAAGCGGCGCGAGCGGCGTCTCGACGAGCCGGAAGTTGTCGGTGCTCGCCGCGCCCTGCGGGCGCGACACGAGCAGGATCTGACGATTGACGATGCCCATCGCTGTCTCCTGTCAAACGGCCCTGCCGCACAGGCAGAGCCGCGTATCGCGAACTTACACGTCGCTCGGGCCGGGATGCGCGTCCGGCGCGGTGCGGGTGCGTTGCCGCTTGATGTCGCGGCCCACCGCGAGCCGCCGCATGTACTTGAACGTGCCGAGCGCCTTCGCGACGAAATGGCCGTCGCTGTCACGCACCTCGCCTTCGCAGTACGCCATCGTCGTCGAACGGTGCATCACGCGCCCGTAGGCGCGCAGCTCGCCGCGGCCCGGCTGCATGAAGTTCACCTTCATCTCGACCGTGACGACGCCGACGCCGTCGTCGGTCAGGCTGCGTGCGGCCATCGCGAGCGCGACGTCCGCGAGCGTCATCGTCACGCCGCCGTGCGCGATGCTCCACGTGTTCATGTGGCGCTCGTCGAGCGGCAGCACGATCTCGCTCTTGCCGTCCTTCGCGGACACGAGCTGCACGCCGAGCATGTCGACGAACGGGCTCTCGATCGACGGGCCTTCGGCCTGTTGTGCTGCGTCGCTCATCGTGCGTCGTCGACCAGATAGTCGATGCACTGGCGCTCTTCGCGCACGGTCGCGACGAACTTCTTCACTTCCTCGTGGACGGGGTGCACCTGGTATGCGTCGAGCGCGGCCTTGTCGGCGAAGTCGGATACCAGCACGACGTCGTAGGTGGCTTCGAGGCCCGGCGTCGCGACGCCCACGTCGAGATGCAGGATGCCCGGCACGATGTCGCGGCAGGCGTCGAGCTTCTCCTTCAGCTTCAGCGCGTTCTGCGCGCGCGTGGCGCCTTCCGTCGATTCCTTCAGCTTCCACATGACAATATGTCTGATCACTTCGTTTGCTCCTTTCGTGATGGTTCGCCATTTTGGCCGGAAACGTTGCCGGCAGGGATTTTCCCTGCAGTCGTGCATTCGCCAGCGTTCGTCCGCTCTCGTCGACCTTGACGCCCGGCTGAAGCAAAGGCGAGTATCGAAGCGGGTATCGCGCCGCATGTCGAGCGACGATACCCTCCTTTTCACGACGCCGCATCCGGCGTCGAGCGCGTGCACGGGGTGGCAGGCGCCAAGCCTACCAAACTTGCCGGTTCCGATGGGCTGTATCGCGAAGCTCGACTGGGCGTCACCCGTCTTCGGCGTTCAATTGCCGTCGCGTTGCACGTGCTGGCAATCCGGCACAAGCCGGTCACCGAAGCCGAGGACGACCGCGAGAAACGGCAACCCGATCGCGCTCCACTGCTTGCCGGAGCCGCGAATGACGATGCGATCAGCCATCCATCAGATGCCCACTGGAATCGACGTTGCCGACCGCCCCGCCTCACCCCGCCACAACCCGGTTCCGCCCTTCCCGCTTCGCCTGATAGAGCCGCTCGTCGACCGCGCGCAGCAACGCATCGACCGTGCTGCCGTCGATCCCGTATTGCGCCACGCCAACGCTGACCGTCACTTGCACGCGCTTGAAATCGAGCCCGAACGGCGAACTTGCGATCGACGAGCGCACGCGTTCGGCCGTCATCCGCGCCCCCTCGAGCGGCATCTCGGGCAACAACGCCATGAACTCCTCGCCGCCGACCCGCGCGAGCCCACCCGCCGGCCGGATCGCCTCGAGACACTGCCGCACGACGCCGCGCAGCACCTCATCGCCGATCTGGTGCCCGTATGCGTCGTTGATGTTCTTGAAGTTGTCGAGGTCGAGTGCGAGCAGGCAGAACGGCGTGCCGTCGCGCTCCGCGCGCTGGATCTCGCGCTCGACCTGCGCGATGAACTGACGGCGGTTCGACGCGCCCGTCAGCGGATCGGTCGCAGCGAGATATTCGAGCTTCTGGTTGGTGCGGCGCAATTCCTGCAGCGCGCTCTCGCTGCGCGCCATCGATTCCGCCAGGCGGCTCATCAGGTCTTCCTGGCTGTAGATCGCCGAAAACGAGCGAGTGGTCTGCAGCGCCTGCACGACACCGTAGCTGAGCAGGAAGAAGCCGCCCGCGAAGATCGCATGGGCGAGCCACCACATGTGGTTCCACGGCTTGCCGAGGATGAATGCGAGCGACGACAGCGCGAACGCCATGATCGACATCCCGTAGATCACCATCAGCGGCGAGCGGATGCGCCGCGCGAGCAGCACGCCGACGTTGAGCAGCGAAAACACCAGCGCGCCGCCCTCCATCGACAGCCGCGTACCGAGCGCGCCGGCCACCGGCGAATAGGCGATGTACGCGACCGCAACGTCGATGACCACAAAGAAGGCGATCCACGGCAGCCAGATGCGCAGGCTGGTGCGCTTGTCGACGCGATCGGACGGCCGCGAATACGACATCAGCCCGACCAGCAGCAGGATCGCCATCACGAGCCGCGATGCCGGCCCGTACAGCAGGAACAGCCAGATATTGTGATGCGCCATGCCTGTGAACACGCCGTGCAGTGCATAGACCATCGCGAAACCGAGGAAGCCGAGCGTCAGCCAGCGCAGCAGCGGCTCGCCGGACGAGCGGTAGCAGACCCACGTCACATAGGTGACGAATGTGCCTTCGAGCGTCGCCGCGGCGATCGCGAGTTCATGAAACGCATGACTCTCGAATGTCAGGTGCGGATCGCCAAAGAACCACAGATAGGCAATGAGATAGGCTGGCAGCAACGCGAAGCCGACCAGCAGGCATTTCGCGTAGATTCTGGCGACGGCGCTGACGGCGCGCGGCGGCTCGCCGGCTGAGAAAGTCGTGCTCACTTCGGCCCCCGATCGATCCGCTGCATGGCTCGAATGCGGGGGCATCCGATCACGATGCGCCGCCCGCTCCAGATTCCAGGCACGTACCGCGGCTGTCGGTGCGACGCGCGACGCGCGATCCGGCCCATTCTGCCGAAAGACAAATGTCAGAGCCTAGTATAGGTGGGGCGATTCGTTTGACAAGTAAGGGGAAACAGCATCGTCGGGGCGATACCGATTGATTCGCGATCGTATCGGATCGTGCAATGGCGCACGTTGCGGCGCCGCTGCGGCGGGCTCCGCTCGTTGCGGCCGCCGGCGCGAATGGGACGAATGGGCGCGATTCGGACCGCGTGGCTGGCGTCGCCGCGGCGGCCGCCAGCCACGCACAGGTCAGACGATTTCGAACAGGCCGGCTGCGCCCTGCCCGCCGCCGATGCACATCGTCACGACCGCGTATTTCACGCCGCGCCGCTTGCCTTCGATCAGCGCGTGGCCCGTCAGGCGCGCACCCGACACGCCGTACGGATGCCCGACCGCGATCGCGCCGCCGTTCACGTTCAGCCGGTCTTCAGGAATCCCCAGCTTGTCGCGGCAGTACAGCACCTGCACCGCGAACGCTTCGTTCAGCTCCCACAGGCCGATGTCCTCGACCTTCAGGCCGGCTTGCTTCAGCAGCTTCGGCACCGCGAACACGGGGCCGATGCCCATTTCGTCCGGCTCGCAGCCCGCGACCGCAAAGCCGCGGAACACGCCGAGCGGCTGCAGGCCTTCCTTCTGCGCGGTGTCGGCGCTCATTACGACGCACGCCGCCCCGCCGTCGGAAAACTGGCTCGCGTTGCCCGCGGTGATCACGCCGCCCGGCACTGCCGAACGGATCTTCGACACGCCTTCGAGCGTCGTATCCGGCCGGATCCCTTCGTCGGCCGTGACCGTCACTTCCTTCGTGTAGAGCCGCCCCGTAGCCTTGTCGGCAACGCCGGCGCGCACGGTGATCGGCACGATCTCGTCGGCAAAGCGCCCGTCGGCCTGCGCGGCCGCCGCCCTCAGCTGCGACTGCACGCCGTACTCGTCCTGCCGTTCTTTCGAGATCCCGTAGCGCTTCGCGACGTTCTCTGCAGTCTGCAGCATGTTCCAGTAGATCTCGGGCTTGTGCTCGAGCAGCCACCCTTCATACGCCATGTGGCGGTTCATCTCGTTCTGCACGCACGAGATCGACTCGACGCCGCCCGCGACGTACACGTCGCCTTCACCTGCGATGATCCGCTGCGCGGCCAGCGCGATCGTCTGCAGTCCGGACGAGCAGAAGCGGTTCACCGTCATGCCCGGCACGCTCACGGGCAGCCCTGCACGCAGCGCGATCTGCCGCGCGATGTTGCCGCCCGTCGCGCCTTCCGGGTTCGCGCAGCCGATGATCACGTCCTCGACGCGCGCGGGATCGAGCTTCGCGCGCTCGAGCGCGGCGGCGACCACGTGGCCGCCGAGCGTTGCGCCGTGCGTCATGTTGAAGGAGCCACGCCACGATTTCGCCAGCGGCGTGCGCGCGGTCGATACGATTACGGCTTCGGTCATCTAAGTTCTCCTGTCGATCGGATCGCGTGCCTGGCCGCTGATCCTGTCCGATGCAAAGATTCCTGCTTCCTGGATTGAATGAATGCGCTACGCCGCCGGGCGTGCGCCGGCCGACGTGACTCGCGCCACGCCCGCCGCCTGCAGTTGTTGCCATGCGTTTGCGAGCGAACCGTTCAGGTCGATCGCGCGGCACGCGTCGTCGATCACCGCCGCTTCGAAGCCCGCCGCGCGCGCGTCGAGCGCCGACCACGCGACGCAGTAGTCGGTCGCGAGCCCGCAGCACCACACGCGCTTCGCGCCGAGTTCGCGCAGATAGCCGGCGAGGCCCGTGCGCGTCGTGCGATCGGCCTCGACGAACGCCGAGTAGCTGTCGACCTGCGCGTCGCTGCCCTTGCGGATCACGAGGCGCGCGTGCGGGATATCGAGGTCGCGATGCAGCGCGGCGCCGTCGGTGTCCTGCACGCAGTGCACGGGCCACAGCACCTGTTCGCCGTACGGCAGCGCGAGCGTCGAGAACGGCTCGCGCCCTGGATGGTTCGCCGCGAACGACACGTGGTCGCGCGGATGCCAGTCCTGCGTCAGCACGACCTGATCGAAGCGCGCGGCGAGCGCGTTGACGACCGGCACGACCGCATCGCCGTCTGGCACCGCGAGCGCGCCGCCCGGCATGAAGTCGTACTGCACGTCGATCACGAGCAGGACGTCGTCGGTACGTTTCATCGCGTGTCTCCTGTGTCGATCAGAGTGAGCGCTTTAGCGCTTACTCAGGCCCCATGCTTCGCGGTCGATCAGAGTTGGCGCATTGGCACCTACTCTGATCCCATGCCTTGCGGTCCCGCATAACACCGCCGCGCGGGCCACACGGTCAACCGTTGAACCCGCGCCCAGCCTTCGCGAGTTCGGCGATCGACGGCGCGAGCTGCCATGCATTACCGTTCGCGGCGGCCGCGTAACGGCGGATTGCGCGCTCGACGTTGTAGAGCCCGACCGTGTCCGCATACAGCATCGGGCCGCCACGCCACAGCGGGAAGCCGTAGCCGGTCAGGTACACCATGTCGATGTCGGACGCCTTCGACGCGATCTTTTCCTCGAGGATCTTCGCGCCTTCGTTGGCGAGCGCGAACACGAGCCGCTCGACGATCTCGTCGTCGCCGATCTTGCGCCGCTCGACGCCGCGCTCGTTCGAATACGCGACGACCATCTCGTCGATGAGTGCCGACGGCCTGGCCTTGCGCTCGCCCGGCACGTAGTCGTACCAGCCCGCGCCGGTCTTCTGCCCGAAGCGGCCCTGCTCGCACAGGCGGTCGGCGATCTTCGAGTACTGGAGATCGGGCTGCTCGACGTAGCGGCGCTTGCGGATCGCCCAGCCGATGTCGTTGCCGGCGAGGTCGCTCATCCGGAACGGGCCCATCGCGAAACCGAACTTCTCGATCGCACGGTCGACCTGCGCGGGCAGCGCGCCTTCCTCGAGCATGAACAGCGCCTGGCGGATGTACTGCTCGATCATCCGGTTGCCGATGAAGCCGTCGCACACGCCCGACACCACCGCAGTCTTCCTGATCTTCTTCGCGAGCGCCATCACGGTCGCGAGCACGTCCTTCGCGGTCGCATCGCCACGAACGACTTCGAGCAGCTTCATCACGTTCGCCGGGCTGAAGAAGTGCATGCCGACGACGTCCTGCGGACGCTTCGTGAACGCGGCGATCTTGTTCACGTCGAGCGTCGACGTGTTCGACGCGAGGATTGCGCCCGGCTTCGCGACTTCGTCGAGCTTGCCGAACACCTGCTCCTTCACGCCGAGTTCCTCGAACACGGCCTCGATGATCAGGTCGGCGTCCTTCAGGTTGTCATAGGACAGCGTCGGCGCGATCAGCGCCATGCGCGCATCGAGCTTCTCCTGCGTGAGCTTGCCCTTCTTCACCTGCGCGTCGTAGTTCTTGCGGATCGTCGCGAGCCCGCGATCGAGCGCGTCCTGCTTCGTCTCGAGCAGCGTGACCGGCAGCCCCGCGTTCACGAAGTTCATCGCGATGCCGCCGCCCATCGTGCCCGCGCCGATCACCGCGACGCGGCGGATCTCGCGCACCGGCGTGTCGGCCGGCACGTCCGGGATCTTGCTCGCCGCGCGCTCGCCAAAGAACGCATGCCGCAACGCGCGGCTTTCCGGCGTCATGATCAGCGCGAGAAAACCGTCGCGCTCCGCGACGAGGCCCTTGTCGAAGCCATTCAGCACGCCCGCCTCGATCGCATCGATGCACTTGTGCGGCGCCGGAAAATTCGGCGCGGCGGCCTGCGCGGAATTGCGTGCGAACTGGATGAAGCCCGCGGCGTTCTCGTGGACGATCTCGCGGTCGCGCACGCGCGGGTGCGGGCCCGCCTGCGCGCCGGCCTTGTGCGCGAACGCAACGGCCGCGTCGAGCAGGTCGCCTTCGGCCATCTCGTCGAACAGCCCGCTCTTCGCGAGCTGCTCGGACGGCACCGGCGCGCCGGACACGATCATGTTCAGCGCGGTCTCGAGCCCGACCGCGCGCGGCAGCCGCTGCGTGCCGCCCGCGCCCGGCAACAGGCCGAGCTTCACCTCGGGCAGCGCGATCTGCGCGCCGGGGGCCGCGATCCGGTAGTGCGCGCCGAGCGCGAGTTCGAGCCCGCCGCCCATCGCGACGCTGTGAATCGCCGCGACGACGGGCTTCGCGCTCGCTTCCACCGCACGGATCACGGTGTGCAGCGTCGGCTCCTGCAACGCTTTCGGGGTATTGAATTCGGTGATGTCGGCGCCGCCCGAGAACGCGCGGCCCGCGCCCGTCAGCACGATCGCGCTGACCGCCGGGTCCTGCGCCGCGCGATCGAGCCCTTCCAGGATGCCGGCCCGGGTCGACAGGCCAAGCCCGTTGACGGGAGGATTGTCGAGCGTGATGACGGCCACGCCGTCGCGAGTCGAATAATTCACTGCCATCTGCCTGCCTCCATGCATCGCGCGCCGGGGTGGCTGCGCTTCATTGTGCGCGGTCGATCGGCCGCTTGTCCAAGACGAACGGAGGCAGCATACAACGAAAAAGCACGGTCGTTCAATTTGATTTTTTCGTGCGATCCGGGGACGGATCCGTGCGTCCCGGTGCGGGCATCCCGGTGCGGGCATCCCGGAGAAGCGCCGCCCGCCGCCGGCGCATCCGGTCGCCGCGCAACCGCTAACAGGTCGCCGTCGGCAGCGCGTAATCGCGGAACATCTCGCGCAGCTTCAGCTTCTGCAGCTTGCCCGTAGCCGTATGCGGCAGCGAGTCGACGAACACGACATCATCGGGAATCCACCATTTCGCGACCTTGCCTTCGTAGAACGCGAGCATCTCGTCGCGGCTCACTTCCGCGCCCGCGCGCTTGACGACGACGAGCAGCGGCCGCTCGGTCCACTTCGGATGCGCGCACGCGATGCACGCAGCTTCGGCGACGGCCGGATGCGCGATCGCGACGTTCTCGATGTCGATCGAGCTGATCCACTCGCCGCCGGACTTGATCACGTCCTTGCTGCGGTCGGTGATCTGCAGGAAACCGTCCGGATCGATCGTCGCGACGTCGCCGGTCGGGAACCAGCCGTCGGCGAGCGGCGACGCGTCGCTCCGGAAGTAGCGGTCGATCACCCACGGGCCGCGCACCTGCAACTCGCCGAATGCGACGCCGTCCCACGGCAGCTCGCGGCCGTCCTCGCCGACGATCCGCATGTCGACGCCGAAGATCACGCGTCCCTGTTTCTCGAGCAGCTGGCGCTGCGCATCGAGCGGACGCTGCGACTGCGCCCAGTTCAGCTTTGCGAGCGTGCCGAGCGGCGACAGCTCGGTCATCCCCCATGCGTGAATCACGCGCACGTCGTATTCGTCCTCGAACGTGCGCAGCATCGCGGGCGGACATGCGGAGCCGCCGATCACCGTGCGGTTCAGCGTCGAGAAACGCACGCCCGCTTCGCGCATGTAGTTGAGGAGGCCGAGCCAGACCGTCGGCACGCCCGCGGAAAACGTCACGCGCTCCGCCTCGATCAGCTCGTACAGCGACTTGCCGTCGAGATCCTTGCCGGGCAGCACGAGCTTGCCGCCCGTGAGCGGCACCGAGTACGGCAGGCCCCACGCGTTCACATGGAACATTGGCACGACGGGCAGCACCGCGTCCATCGCGGACAGGTTCATTGCATCCGGCAGCGCGGCGCCGTACGCATGCAGCACGGTCGACCGATGCGAATACAGCACGCCCTTCGGATTGCCGGTCGTGCCCGACGTGTAGCAGAGCCCCGACGCCTGCTGCTCGTCGAGACGCGGCCAGTCGTAGCGGCCGTCCTCGGCGTCGACGAGCGACTCGTAGCACAGGAATGGCGTCGCGCCGGACGGCAGGTGCGCGGCGTCGGTCATCGCGATCCAGCCCTTCACGTTCGGGCATTGCGGCGCGATCGCATCGACGAGCGGCGCGAAATTGAGGTCGAAGAACACGTAGCGGTCGTCCGCGTGATTGACGATGTACGCGATCTGTTCGGGGAAGAGGCGCGGATTGATCGTGTGGCAGACGGCGCCCATCCCGCTGATCCCGTAATACGCCTCGAGATGCCGGTAGCCGTTCCATGCGAGCGTGCCGACGCGCTCGCCCGCGTCGACGCCGAGGCGCGCGAGCGCCTGCGCGAGCTGCTTCGCGCGCCGTTCGCAATCGCGATACGTGTAGCGGTGCAGGTCGCCCTCGATCCGCTTCGATACGATCTCGACATCACCCGCGTGCCGCGCGGCATGCGCGATCAGCGAGGACACCAGGAGCGGCATGTCCATCATCTGGCCCAGCAACGGCTTACCCATCGTCTTGTTCTCCGTGAAGGATGCGAATCGGTGTACAGCCTCGAGCCGGCGCAGGCCCGCGTGCGGCGTGAGCGGGGTCCCGCGCACGGCGCATGCGGCGCCATGCGGGCGGCGCAGCGCCGCCTTACAATATCGGCTTACCCAGAGGCGCTCAACATGTCGTTTTCCCGAAGCGCAGCCCCCGCGGCTGACACCCTCCCCGACCTCGCCGCCACGCTCGGCGCGCCCGCCGATGGCGCGTTCGTGCAGCTCGGCGCGGCGTTTCATACGCGCCTGCCGGCCGCGCCGCTGCCGGCGCCGTACGTGGTCGGTTTCTCCGACGAAGTCGCGACGCTGCTCGGGCTGCCGGCGTCGCTCGTCGATCACCCGGAATTCGCCGCGCTGTTCGCCGGCAATCCGACCCGCGACTGGCCCGCGGACGCGATGTCGTACGCGTCGGTCTACTCGGGTCACCAGTTCGGCGTTTGGGCCGGCCAGCTCGGCGACGGCCGTGCGCTGACGATCGGCGAGCTCGCCGGCACCGACGGCCGCCGCTACGAGCTGCAGTTGAAGGGCAGCGGCCGCACGCCGTACTCGCGGATGGGCGACGGGCGCGCGGTGCTGCGCTCGTCGATCCGTGAATTCCTGTGCTCCGAGGCGATGCATCACCTCGGCATCCCGACCACACGCGCACTGACCGTGATCGGCTCCGACCAGCCGGTGATCCGCGAGGAGATCGAGACGTCGGCCGTCGTCACGCGCGTGTCCGAGAGCTTCGTGCGCTTCGGCCACTTCGAGCACTTCTTCTCGAACGATCGCCCCGACCTGCTGCGCCAGCTCGCCGATCACGTGATCGACCGCTTCTATCCGGACTGCCGCGAAGCCGACGATCCGTACCTCGCGCTGCTCGAAGCAGCGACGCTGCGCACTGCCGACCTCGTCGCGCAATGGCAGGCGGTCGGCTTCTGCCACGGCGTGATGAATACCGACAACATGTCGATCCTCGGCGTGACGATCGACTACGGCCCGTTCGGCTTCATCGACGCGTTCGACGCGAACCACATCTGCAATCATTCGGATGCGCACGGCCGCTACGCGTACCGGATGCAGCCGCGCATCGCGCACTGGAACTGCTATTGCCTCGCGCAGGCACTGCTGCCGCTGATCGGCCTGCAACACGGCATCGCCGACGACGATGCGCGCGCCGAACGTGCGGTCGACGACGCGCAGGCCGCGCTCGCGAAGTTTCCGGAACGCTTCGGCCCCGCGCTCGAACGCGCGATGCGTGCGAAGCTCGGCCTCGAACTCGAGCGCGACGACGACGCGGCGCTCGCGAACCGGCTGCTCGAGGTCATGCATGCGAGCCATGCGGACTTCACGCTGACGTTCCGTCACCTGTCGCAGCTGTCGAAGCACGACGCGAGCCGCGATGCGCCGGTGCGCGACCTGTTCATCGACCGCGACGCGTTCGACGCGTGGGCGAACCTCTACCGCGCGCGCCTGTCCGAGGAAACACGCGACGATGCCGCACGCGCCGCCGCGATGAACCGAGTGAACCCGAAATACGTGCTGCGCAATCATCTGGCCGAAATCGCGATCCGGCACGCGAAGGATAAGGACTTTTCCGAAGTCGAACGCCTCGCGCAGGTGCTGCGCCGGCCGTTCGACGAACAACCCGAATACGCGTCGTATGCCGCACTTCCGCCCGACTGGGCCGGCTCGCTCGAAGTGAGCTGCTCGTCGTGACGGCCGCGCGCCGACCGATCCCTCAGGAGAAACCCGACATGTCCCACGATTCCGACGACAAGTCCTACCCGTACGAGAAGGACGAAGCCGAGCTGCGCCGCCGGCTCACGCCGATGCAGTACGAAGTCACGCAGCACGCGGCGACCGAGCGTGCGTTCACCGGCGCGTACACCGACACCGAAGACCCCGGCATCTACAAGTGCGTCGTCTGCAGCACCCCGCTGTTCGAATCCGGCGCGAAATTCCACTCCGGCTGCGGCTGGCCCAGCTACTTCAAGCCGATCAACGGCGAAGTCATCGAAGAGAAGATCGACTACACGCACGGGATGGTGCGTGTCGAAGTCCGCTGCAACCACTGCGGCGCGCATCTCGGCCACGTGTTCGAGGACGGCCCGCGCGACCAGACCGGTTTGCGGTACTGCATCAATTCGGCTGCGTTAAACTTCGAGTCCCGACCCGAACACGAATAAGCGGCGCCCGGGCGCGAATCGGCCGGTCTCCCCGACGGGGCAGCCCCGGTTCGCGGCGGCGCGCTGGCGGGTCCCTACAACGGTGAAAGGCCGCATCAGTCATTTCAGCGTCCTTTCACGCAGCTGCGAGCACCATGAAATTCCTGTTCGATCTGTTTCCGATCATCCTGTTTTTCGCCGCCTTCAAGGTCTGGGGCATCTTCACCGCCACCGCCGTCGCGATCGTCGCGACGCTCGCCCAGGTCGCCTGGGTCGCGTTTCGTCACCGGAAGGTCGACACCATGCTGTGGGTCAGCCTCGGCGTGATCGTCGTGTTCGGCGGCGCCACCCTCGTCCTGCATGACGAGAAATTCATTCAATGGAAACCGACTGTGCTGTACTGGCTGTTTGCAATTGGCCTGTTCGCCGCGCGCTATGCGTTCGGCAACAACCTGATCGAAAAGATGATGGGCAAGCAGCTCACGCTGCCGCATCCCGTCTGGGACAAGCTCAACGTCGCGTGGGCGCTGTTCTTCGCCGTGCTCGGCGTCGCCAACCTGTACGTCGTGCACAACTTCACCGAATCGCAATGGGTGAACTTCAAGCTGTTCGGCACGACGGGCGCGATGGTCGTATTCATCATCCTGCAGAGCCTGTGGCTCGCGAAATACCTGAAGGACGAGTGACATGACGGACGCCTTCCTCCATGCGTCGCCCGATGCGCGCATCGCGCTGATCGAGGCACGCCTCGCCGCCGCGCTCGCACCCGTGTCGCTCGCGGTGCGCGACGACAGCGCGCAGCACGCGGGCCACGCCGGCGCGGCCGCCGGCGGCCACTACACGGTCACGATCGTGTCCGCCGCGTTCGCCGGCAAGCCGCGCGTCGCGCGGCACCGGCTGGTGTATGATGCGCTCGCCGACGCGATGCAGCGTGGCATCCACGCGCTCGCGATCGTGGCGTACACGCCCGAAGAATTCAACGCATCTTCAATCCAGTCGTCTCATTAGGAATTCCCGATGATCCTGAAATCCCCCCGCCTGTGGGCCGCAGCGGCCGCTCTCGCAGCGGCGCCGGCATTCGCCCAGAACATCGCCGTCGTCAACGGCACGCCGATTCCGAAGTCGCGCGCCGACGCAATGGTTGCCCAACTGGTCCAGCAAGGCCAGGCCGACAGCCCGCAACTGCAGCAGGCCGTGCGCCAGGAACTCGTGAACCGCGAAATCCTGATGCAGGAAGCGATCCGTCGCGGCATCCCGAACCGTCCGGACGTAAAGGCGCAGATCGCCGTCGCTCAGCAGACCGTCGTGCTGCGCTCGATGATCGAGGACTTCCTGAAGACGAACCAGCCGACCGACGCCGACGTGAAGGCGCGCTACGACCAGCTCGTGTCGGGCGTATCGAATCGCGAATACCACCTGCACCACATCCTCGTCGACAACGAGCAGCAGGCGAAGGACCTGATCGCGAAGATCAAGGCCGGCGCGAAGTTCGAGGATCTCGCCAAGCAATACTCGAAGGATCCGGGCTCGGGCAAGAACGGCGGCGACCTCGACTGGTCCGATCCGAAGGCGTACGTGCCGGAATTCGCGGCGGCCGCGCAGAAGCTGCAGAAAGGCCAGATGACCGACGAGCCGGTGAAGACCCAGTTCGGCTGGCACATCATCCGCGTCGACGACATCCGCAACACCGCGCCGCCGCCGCTCGACCAGGTCAAGGCGCAGATCGCGCAGCAACTGGTGCAGCAGAAGCTGCAGGCGTTCGAGGAAGGCCTGCGCCAGAAAGCGAAAGTGCAGTAACGCGAACCGCGCTCGCGTATGCAAAGGCCGCTCCCGGAGCGGCCTTTTTCATTGCGGCTGCGCGCCGGCGCTCGCGCAGCGGCGCACGGGCCCGTGCGCCGTAAACGAACAAGCCGCTCCGGAGAGCGGCTTGCAGCCGCTGCTCGCGAGCAGCAACGACGCGTAGCGCGACGGTTATGCGACGGCTATGCGATGGTTACGCGAAGTGGAACGCGTCGTGGTATCGGACCGTGCCCGACGGCCGCGGCGCCGCCTCGTCGAACGACAGCGCCAGCAGATACTCGGCCGGCACGCCCGGAAACACGATGTCACCGGTCGACGCGAAACCGAAGCGCGTGTAATACGCAGGCTCGCCGAGCAGCACGCAGCCGCGCGCACCGAGCCGGCGCAACGCATCGAGGCCCGTGCGCACGAGCCCCGCGCCGATGCTCTGACGCCGGCAGTCGGGCAGCACCGCGAGCGGCGCGAGCCCGTACCAGCCTTCGCTGTCCGTGCCGATCGTCACCGGTGAAAACGCGACGTAACCGACGATGCGCCCGTCGCGCTCCGCGACGAGCGACACGCTCAGGCAGCCGTCCGCGCGAAATGCGTCGACGATCCGCTGCTCGACCTGCCCGCCGTGCGGCTCGCCGGCAAACGCGGCGGCGATCACGCGGGCAATCGCCGCGACGTCGCTCGCGCGCTCGTCGCGCAGCGTGACGACGTCGACCGGCGCATGCGGATCGAACATCGCGTCAGCCGATCCAGCGGCGCGCGTTGCGGAACACGCGCAGCCACGGGCTCGCCTCGCCCCAGCCTTCCGGGTGCCAGCTCATCGTGACCGTGCGGTGCACGCGCTCCATGTGCGGCATCAGCACCGAGAAGCGGCCGTCGGCAGTCGTCACCGACGTGATGCCGGCCGGCGACCCGTTCGGGTTGAACGGATAACCCTCGGTCGCGTTGCCGCGGTGGTCGACATAGCGCATCGCGACCGCGACGTTGTTGATGTCGCCCTGCTGCGAGAAGTCCGCATAGCCTTCGCCGTGCGCGACTGCGACCGGAATCCGCGAGCCTTCCATGCCCGCAAAGAAGATCGACGGCGACTTCTGCACCTCGACGAACGAGAAGCGCGCCTCGAACTGTTCGGACTTGTTGCGCGTGAACTTCGGCCACGCTTCGGCGCCCGGGATCATCGACGCGAGGCTCGACAGCATCTGGCAACCGTTACAGATGCCGAGCGCGAACGTGTCCTGCCGCGCGAAGAATGCCGAGAACATGTCGGACAGGTTCGCGTTGAAGCGAATCGTCTTCGCCCAGCCTTCGCCCGCGCCCAGCACGTCGCCGTACGAGAAGCCACCGCACGCGACCGCGCCCGCGAAATCCGCGAGCGACACGCGGCCGGCCAGCAGGTCGCTCATGTGCACGTCGTGCGCATCGAAGCCCGCGCGGTCGAACGCGTACGCGGTTTCGAGATGCGAGTTCACGCCCTGCTCGCGCAGGATCGCGACGCGCGGACGGGCGCCCGTCGCAATGAACGGCGCGGCGATGTCGTCGGCCGGATCGAACGTCAGCACCGGCGAGATGCCCGGGTCGGCCGCGTCGAGCAGCACGTCGTATTCGGCATCCGCGCAGGCCGGGTTGTCGCGCAGGCGCGCGATGCGCCAGCTCACCTCGCCCCACGCGCGATGCAGTTCGGCGCGCGGCGCGTCGAAGATCTTCTTCGCGTCGCGGTACACCTCGATCACGTCGCGCTCGTTGACCGTGCCGATCACGTGCGAGCACGCGGACAGGCCGAACTCGCGCAACGCGCCGAGCACCGTGTCGCGCTCTGCCGCGCGCACCTGCACGACGGCGCCGAGTTCCTCCGAGAACAGCGCGCGCAGCGTGCGGTCGTCGCGGCGGCCGCTCGTCTGCTTCGCCCAGTCCTTCGCGTCGCCGTAATCGGATTCGTGATTCTCGTCGAGCGTCAGCATGTCGACGTTCAGCGACACGCCCGCGTGGCCCGCGAACGCCATTTCGCAGACCGTCGCCCACAGGCCGCCGTCCGAACGGTCGTGGTACGCAAGCAGCTTGCCTTGCGCGTTCAGCGACTGGATCGCGTTGAAGAAGCGCTTCAGGTCTTCCGGATCGTCGACGTCCGGCGTCTCGTTGCCGACCTGCTGCGTGACCTGCGCGAAGATGCTGCCGGCCATCCGGTTCTTGCCGCGACCGAGGTCGATCGCGATCAGCACGCTGTCGCCCGCATCGGCGACGCGCTGCAGTTGCGGCGTCAGGTGAAGGCGCACGTCCTCGACCGGCGCGAACGCGGAGATGATCAGCGACACCGGCGAAACCACTTCCTTCGCGACGCCCTGCTCGTCCCACTTCGTCTTCATCGACAGCGAGTCCTTGCCGACCGGAATGCCGATGCCGAGTGCCGGGCACAGCTCCATCCCGATCGCCTTCACCGTGTCGAACAGCGCGGCGTCTTCGCCGGCGGTGCCGCACGCGGCCATCCAGTTCGCGGACAGCTTCAGCTTGTCGAGCGACGCGATCGGCGCGCTCGCGATGTTGGTGATCGCCTCGCCGACCGCCATGCGGCCCGATGCGGGCGCGTCGATCACCGCGAGCGGCGTGCGCTCGGCCATCGTCATCGCTTCGCCCTTGAAGCCCGCGTAGTCGAGCGCCGTCACCGCGCAGTCGGCCACCGGCACCTGCCACGGGCCGACCATCTGGTCGCGCACCGACGTGCCGCCAACCGTGCGGTCGCCGATCGTGATCAGGAACGACTTGCTCGCGACCGTCGGGTGCTTCAGCACGTCGACGGCGACCTGTGCAAGCGCGATGCCCGTCACGTCGACCGGCGCACGCTCGGTGCTCACGCGCGTGACGTCGCGGTGCATGCGCGGCGGCTTGCCGAGCAGCACTTCCATCGGCATGTCGACCGGATATTCGTCGACGCCGGTCGCCTCGTCGTCGACGAGCTGCAACTGGCGTTCGTCGGTCGCGACGCCGACCACCGAGAACGGGCAGCGCTCACGCGCGCAGATCGCCTCGAAGCGCGGCAGGTCGGCCGGCGCAATCGCCAGCACGTAGCGCTCCTGCGCTTCGTTCGACCAGATCTCGCGCGGCGACAGGCCCGACTCCTCGAGCGCGACCTTGCGCAGCTCGAAGCGCGCGCCCTTGCCGGCGCCGTCGACGATCTCGGGGAACGCGTTCGACAGGCCGCCCGCGCCGACGTCGTGAATGCTCAGGATCGGGTTCTGCTCGCCGAGCTGCCAGCAACCGTTGATCACTTCCTGCGCACGGCGCTCGATTTCCGGGTTGCCGCGCTGCACCGAGTCGAAGTCGAGCTCGGCGGTGTTCGCGCCGGTCGCCATCGAGCTCGCCGCGCCGCCACCCATGCCGATCCGCATGCCGGGGCCGCCGATCTGGATCAGCAGGGAGCCGGCCGGCACGTCGTGCTTGTGCGTGTGCGCGTCGGAGATGTTGCCGAGGCCGCCCGCGATCATGATCGGCTTGTGATAGCCGCGCACCTGGCCGCCGACATTCTGCTCGTACACGCGGAAGTAGCCGCCGAGGTTCGGGCGGCCGAATTCGTTGTTGAAGGCGGCGCCGCCGAGCGGGCCGTCGATCATGATCTGCAGCGGCGACGCGATGCGGTCCGGACGACCGTACGGGCCGTGCTGCTCGTTCGGGTTGCGCTCGCCGACCGGCTGCGCGGCGTCGCGCGCGTTTTCCCACGTCTGGCGCGCGTCGGGCAGGTCGAGGTTCGACACGGTGAAGCCCGTCAGGCCCGCCTTCGGCCGCGCACCGCGGCCCGTCGCGCCTTCGTCGCGGATCTCGCCGCCCGCGCCGGTCGCCGCGCCCGGGAACGGCGAGATCGCCGTCGGGTGGTTGTGCGTCTCGACCTTCATCAGCGTGTGCGTGAGCTCGGTGTGACGGCCATAACGTTCACCGGGCTCGCCAGCCGCGCCCGCGTTGCGCGGGAACCAGCGCTCGGCTTCGGCGCCCATCATGATCGACGAGTTGTCCGAGTACGCGACGATCGTGCCTTGCGGGCTCAGCTTCTCGGTGTTGCGGATCATCGCGAACAGCGACATGTCCTGCGCGTCGCCGTCGATCGTCCACTGCGCGTTGAAGATCTTGTGGCGGCAGTGCTCGCTGTTCGCCTGCGCGAACATCATCAGCTCGACGTCGGTCGGGTTGCGCTCGAGCTTGCGGAACGCGTCGACGAGGTAGTCGATCTCGTCGTCGGCAAGCGCGAGGCCCAGCTCGACGTTCGCGCGCTCGAGCGCGCCGCGGCCCTGCGCGAGCACGTCGACCGTCGCGAGCGGCTTGGCCGGCAGTTCGTCGAACAGGTGCTTTGCGTCGTCGCGCGCGGCCACGACGCTGTCGGTCATCCGGTCGTGCAGCGCGGCCGCGACCGCGGCGCGCGCGTCGTCGGACAGCGCCTTCTTGCCGCCGAGCAGGCCCGACTTCAGCGTGACCGTGAATTCGATGCCGCGCTCGATGCGGCGCACGTGCGTGAGGCCGCAGTGCCGCGCGATGTCGGTCGCCTTGCTCGCCCACGGCGACACGGTGCCGAAGCGCGGCAGCACGACGAACGATTCGGTGCTGCCCTTCTCGGCCGCCGGCTCGAACGGCGCGCCGTAGTGCATCAGCGCGTCGATGCGCGCGCTGTCGTCGGCCGACAGCGGCTCACTGGCGTTGACGAAGTGCAGGAACTGGCCGCGCACCGCGACGATGTTGGCGTCGATCTGCCTGAGCGTATCGAGCAGACGGGTCTGACGGAAATCGGAAAGGGCCGAAGCGCCGGGAAAACACGAGAAGTGAGCCATGGGCTGGACTGACGTCGATGAGTCGCGCAAGGTGGCGACGTGGGGCGAAAGGAAGGCCGTAATTATACCCGGAAGTCTGCTGCCCCAAACCCGTCCGGTCGGTACGCGCGCACGACGCCGCCCGGCCGGCCGTTTTGCGCTCGTTTGGCGCTCGTTTGGCGCTCGTTTCGCACTGTTTGGCGCTATCATTTGCGGTTCACCGGGCCGAGCGCGGCCCGTCACGCGAATCACCCATCGGGCGGCCGAGCCGCCGCCCGCCATCGAAGCAATCCATGGATGTCATCGTCATCGGCGGCGGAATCAGCGGCGTCGCCACCGCCTACCAGCTGCGCGCGGCCGGCCATCGCGTATGCGTCGTCGAACGTCACGCAACCGTCGCGCAAGGCGCGACCTACGGCGATGGCGGCACGCTGCTGCCGAGCCCGCTCGACGTCTGGTTCGGGCCGACCTTCATGCGTCAGCGCCAGCCGCGCGACAGCGGCATCGTCTACAAGCCCGGGCTGAACGGCCAGGTGCGCCGCTTCGTGAAGCGGCTCGGGGCGTTGCGCGAGCCCGAAGCGTTCGCGGCCCAGTATGCGCGGCTGCGTCCGCTGATCGACGCGTCGCGCGACGCGCTCGCCGACATCGAAGCCCGCTTCGAACTCGAATTCGAACAGAAGGCCGGCGTGCTGCACGTCGTGCGCGACGCGCGCGACTGGGACGCCGCGCAACCCGCACTCGAACTGTTGCGCACGCTCGAGCTGCCGCACCGTACGCTGACGTCCGCCGAATGCGCGGCATACGAGCCGTCGGTGCCCGCCGAGCCGGAATTCGCCGGCGGCGTGCTGCTCGAGACCGAGCGCACCGGGAACTGCCCGCTGTTCGCGAAGCTCGTCAAGCAGGTGCTCGACGAACGCGACGTGCAGTTCCGCTTCGGCGCCGACGTCGCCGCGATCCGCGTCGACTCGGGCCGCGCCGCGGTCGAACTCGCCCCGCAGTCCGGCGACCGGCGCGCGGCGAACGCGCGCGAAGTCGACGTGATCTCGGCCGACGCGATCGTCGTTGCCGCAGGCGCCGGCAGCCTCGCGCTGCTCGAGCGGTTCGGCCTGCACGTGCCGCTGCATCCGGTGCGCATCCATACGCTGACCGCCCCGGTCGCGTACGAGGAGCATGCGCCGCACCTGACCGTCGTCGATTCGATCAAGCGGATCGCGATGACACGCACCCACCAGCGGCTGCGGGTCGGCGGCGGCGCGGTGCTGCAGAGCCTGCAGGACACCGCCCGGCCGCTCGCCGAACCGCTGTCGGAGACCGCGCTCGCGCTGCTCGGGCAGGCCGTCCACGACTGGGTGCCCGGCGCGGCGAAAATCTCGGCCGCGCTGTCGTGGCAAGGCACGCAACTGCTGTCGCCGGACGGCTTGCCTGTCGTTGGTCCGACCCCGCATCCGCGCGTGTTCGTCAATTTCGGGCACGGCCCCGCAGGCTGGGGGCTCGCGTGCGGGTCTGCTAAAGTGGTGGCGGATTACCTCGGCGGCGACGCGCAGCGCTGGCCCGCCGACACGCTCGCCGCGCTGCGCGCCGAGCGCTTCACGACCTGACCGGCCGCGCGGGCTTGCCTGGCGGCTCCCTTCTTCCGCCGCCATGACCGTCACCCGCCCGCTTTCCGCCCCCGCCCCGATCGCGCTGTTGCGCGTCGCCGACTTGCGTGCCGCCGAAACCGCCGCAGCCGCGACGCTGCCGCCGCACGCGCTGATGGGCCGCGCAGGCACCGCTGCCGCGCGCTGGCTGTCCGAGCGCCTCGCCGACGACGATCGCCCGGTGTGGTTCGCAGTCGGCCCCGGCAACAACGGCGGCGACGCGCTCGTCGCGGCGGCGGAACTGCAGCGGCTCGGCGTCGCGACCGAAGCGTGGATGCCGGTCGCGGTGAAGCCGGACGACGCGCAATGGGCGCTCCGCATGGCCCGGGCGGCCGGCGTGCCGATATCGACGGAACCGCCCGCATCGTTCGACGGTTACGCATGGGTCGTCGACGGCCTGTTCGGGATCGGCCTCGCCCGCGCGCTCGACGGCGCGTTCGCGGACCTCGCGGCGCGCATCGCCGGCCGCGCGCGGACGACCGGCCGCGTGCTCGCGCTCGACGTGCCGAGCGGCCTCGACAGCGATACGGGTCAGGTCGTCGGCGCGGGCGTCGCGGTGGCCGCGACGCACACGCTGACCTTCATCGCCGCGAAGCCCGGCCTCTACATGGGCGAAGGCCGCGATCTCGCGGGCGAGGTCGACGTCGCGTCGCTCGACGTCCCGCCGTCTGCCACGTCTGCCACGTCTGCCACACCCGCCACATCTGCCACGATGCTGAATGCACCCGCGCTGTTCGCCGCGGCACTGCCCGCCCGCGCGCACGCGTCGCACAAGGGCACGTTCGGCAGCCTCGCGGTGATCGGCGGCGACACCGGCATGTGCGGCGCGCCGATCCTCGCCGCGCGCGCGGCGCTGTTCGCCGGCGCGGGCAAGGTGCACGTCGGCTTGCTCGGCACGGGCGCGCCGCCGTACGACCCGCCGTTTCCCGAGCTGATGCTGCACCCGGCCGACACCCTCGATCTCACCGCGATGACCGCCATCGCGGCCGGCTGCGGCCTCGGCACGCGCGAAGCCGCGGCAACGCTCGTGCGCAACGTGCTCGCGCACGGCGCGGCGACGCTGCTCGACGCCGACGCGCTGAACCTGGTCGCCACGCACCCGGCGCTCGCCGCCGCCGTCGCGGCGCGCGGCGCGCAGGGCAATCCGTGCATCCTGACCCCGCACCCGCTCGAAGCCGCGCGGCTGCTCGGCTGCGATACCGCCACCGTGCAGCGCGACCGGCTCGCGGCCGCGCACACGCTCGCCGCGCGCTTCGCGAGCGTCGTCGTGCTGAAGGGCGCGGGCACCGTGATCGCCGCGCCCGACGGCCGCCTGACGGTCAACCCGACCGGCAACGCAGCGCTCGCGACGGGCGGCACGGGCGATGTGCTCGGCGGACTGATCGGCGCGCTGCTCGCGCAGCGTGTCGCGCCCTGCGCGGCCGCGCTCGCGGGCGTGTACCTGCACGGCCTCGCGGCCGACACGCTGGTCGCCAGCGGCGCGGGCCCGGCCGGCCTGACGGCCGGCGAACTGGCGCCGACGGTGCGCACGCTGATCAATCGCCTTTTTTACCCATGCGGGCGCGCGGACACATAACGCCGCTATACTGAGTCCCCCGCCGAGCGGCGGGCCCTCTCGTCCGCCGGACATCCGATCCCGATGATCCCGATGCGCCGGTGCGGCATTCCTCCCGATTCACGCCTCACTTGAACCGCCATGACGCTGAATTCGTTCCCCGCCTGGACTGCGCTGAAAACCCATTACGAACAGATCCGCAACGCCCGGTTGCGCGACTGGTTCGCGCCGGAAAACGACCCTGCCCCGACCCGCGCCGAGCGCTTCACGTTCTCGGGCGGCGGTCTTGCGGCCGATTTCTCGAAGAACCGCATCACCGACGACACGCTGCGCCTGCTCGCGCAGCTCGCGCGCGACGCGGGCGTCGAAGCGCGCCGCGACGCGATGTTCGCGGGCGACGTCGTCAACCCGACCGAAGGCCGCGCGGCGTTGCACACGGCACTGCGCGCGACCGATCCGCATGCACCGTTCCACGCGCAAGTCAGCGCCGAGCGCGCGAAGATGGCGACGTTCGCGCGCGCGGTGCGCAGCGGCGCATGGACCGGCTACACGGGCAAGCGCATCCGCTACGTGATCAACATCGGCATCGGCGGCTCGGACCTCGGACCGAAGATGGTCGTTCATGCGCTGCACCACGTCGCGACGCCCGAGATCTCGACCCACTTCGTGTCGAACGTCGACGGCGCCGATCTCGCGCGCGTGCTCGAGCAGGTCGATCCGGAAGAAACGCTCGCGATCATCGTGTCGAAAACCTTCACGACGCTCGAGACGATGACGAACGCGTGCTCGCTGCGCGACTGGTTCATCTCGAAGGGTTGCCCGGAAAGCGAGCTGTCGAAGCATTTCGTCGGCGTGTCCGCGAACCCGGCCGAAGTCGTGCGGTTCGGCATCGCCGAGAACAACGTGTTCGAGATGTGGGACTGGGTCGGCGGCCGCTATTCGCTGTGGTCGGCAGTCGGACTGTCGATCATGATCGCGATCGGCCCCGAGCAGTTCGACGAGCTGCTCGCCGGCGCGAACGACATGGACCGCCATTTCCGCGAAGCACCGCTCGAGCGCAACCTGCCGGTGCTGCTCGGTATGATCGGCATCTGGTATCGGAACTTCTTCGGCTCGCAGAGCTACCTCGTCGCGCCGTATTCGGAAGCGCTGCATTTCCTGCCGTCGTACCTGCAGCAACTCGAGATGGAGAGCAACGGCAAGTCCGCGCGGCTCGACGGCACGTTCGTCGACTATCCGACGTCCGCCGTCACGTGGGGCGAACCGGGCACCAACGGCCAGCACGCGTTCTTCCAGATGCTGCACCAGGGGCCGACGATCGTGCCGATCGACTTCGTCGCGGTGCTGACGCCCGAGCATCCGCTCGCGAGCCACCACCCGAAGCTCCTCGCGAACTGCTTCGCGCAGAGCGAGGCGCTGATGCTCGGCCGCACGCTCGACGAGGCGCGCAAGGTTGCCGGGCCCGGCAACGAGGCGCTCGCGCCGCACCTGACGTTCCCCGGCAACCGTCCGACGACGACGCTGCTCGTCGACGCGCTGACGCCCCGCGCGCTCGGCGCGCTGATTGCGCTCTACGAGCACAAGGTGCTGGTGCAGGCATCGGTGTGGCAGATCAATCCGTTCGACCAGTGGGGTGTCGAGCTCGGCAAGATCCTCGGCAAGGTGGTCGAGACCGACCTGTCGGCCGACGCGCTCGATCCGGCGAAGCACGATTCGTCGACGACCGCGCTGATCGCCCGCGCGCGCGCCGCGCTCAAGCGCTGATGCACGCCGGCCGCGCGACGTGCGATGCGTACGCGCGGCCGGATTGGCATAGCGCCGTCAGGACGCGCCGCGCTGCGCCGTGCGCGGCGTCACGATACGGCCCGCGTCGAGCGTCACGGTCGTCGCGCAGCGGCGCGCGAGCTCCGGATCGTGCGTGACCAGCACGAGCGTCGCGCCGTGCGTGCGATTGAGCTCGAACATCAGGTCGATCACCGCGTGCCCCGTCGCCGCGTCGAGGCTGCCGGTCGGTTCGTCGGCGAACAGGATCGCCGGATGCGTGACGAATGCGCGGGCGAGCGCAACGCGCTGCTGCTCGCCGCCGGACAGCAGCTTCGGGTAATGCGTGGTACGTTCGCCGAGCCCGACCTGCACAAGCAGCGCACGCGCGCGCTCGGCCGCCTCGCGTGCGCCGATCCCGCCTTGCAGCTCGAGCGGCAGCATCACGTTTTCCAGCGCGGTCAGGTGCGGCATCAGCTGGAACGACTGGAACACGAACCCGACCGCGCCGTTGCGCAGCGCGGCCCGCTCGTCCTCGTCGAGCTGGTCGAGCGGCTGGCCGAGCAGGCGAACCGTGCCGCTCGTCGCGCTGTCCAACCCCGCAAGCAGGCCGAGCAGCGTGGATTTCCCCGACCCCGACGCGCCGACGATCGCGAGGCTGCTGCCGGACCGCACGGTGAGGTCGATGCCGTCGAGGATCGTCAGCTCGCCCGTCGCGTCGGCGACCTGCTTGCACACTTGATGCGCTTCGATGACCGGATCGTTGATCTTGAGCATGGACACGACAATTCGCAGAAAAAGACGCGCGGCGCTTGCCGCGCTGCTGAGCGGCTTGCTGGCCGCAAGCACGGCCGGCCTCGCCGGCGCCACGACAGTACCGACCGCTACTGCGGGCCAGCCCGTGATCGTCGTGCTTGGCGACAGCCTGTCGGCCGAATACGGCCTGCCGCGCGACACGGGATGGGTAGCGCTGCTGCGGCAACGGCTCGCCACCGAGCGGATCGATTATAGCGTCGCGAACGCGAGCGTCAGCGGCGATACGACGAGCGGCGGCCGGGCCCGCCTGCCGGCGGTGCTGCAACGGCTGAAGCCCGCGATCGTCGTCGTCGAGCTCGGCGCGAACGATGCGCTGCGCGGCGTGCCGCTCGCGACGACCGAGCGCAACCTGCGCGAGATCGTCGCCGACGTGCAGCGCGCGCACGCGAAGGTCGTGCTGGTCGGCATGTACGTGCCGCCCAACTACGGGCCCGACTACACGCAGAAGTTCCACGGCATCTATACGCGGCTGTCGAAGGACCTCGGCGTGCCGCTCGTGCCGTTCCTGCTCGCCGGTATCGAGAACAGGCCGGAGATGTTCCAGTCCGACCAGATCCATCCGGCCAGGCAGGCCCAGGGCGTGCTGCTCGACAACGTGTGGCCGTCGCTGAAGCCGCTGCTCGCGAAGCCGCGCGGTTGAACGCGCGCGTCGCGCCGGCATGAAAAAGCCCCGCTCGAAGGCGGGGCTCTTTTCGTCGACGCTGCGGGAATCAGTTCCCGCCGTCCTGCGTGGCGCCGGCCGTCGAACCGTACAGCTTGACCTTCGAGCGATCGCGCAGCGCGGCGAGGTACGCCTCGCCTTCGCTTTGTGCGTCGACCTGCGCCATCTGCTGCTGCGCGGCCGCGAGTTGCTGCGGATCGACCGCCGTACCCGGGATCACGGCGTTCACGCGGTAGATCGCGTAGCCGTCCGCACCGAGATCGACGCCAACATACGCCGGCAGCTTCTTCGCGTCGACCTTGTAGACCGCGCTCAGCGCGTCGGGCGACAGGCCGTGTGCTTGCATGCGCGACACGGTCTCGACCGCCGCAAAGCCTGCGGTCGCCTTCGACTTCTGCAACTCCGCGAGCTTCGCCGCGCCGTCCGTCTTCGCGAGCGCAGCCGCCTGTTCGGCGATCACCTTCTGGCGCACCGCGTCCTTGATCGCGGCGAGCGCGGGCACGGCGGCCGGCTTGTAGTCGGTCACGCGCGCCGAGATCAGCGTGTTGTTGCCGACGTCGATCGCCTGCGTGTTGTTCTGGCTCTTCACCGAGTCGCTCGCGAACACCGCCGCGAGGAACTTCGCGTTGTTGAGCGGGCTCGTCGGCGGCAGCGCCGGATTCGGCGTCGGCGTGACGGTGGCCGTCTGGATCGTCAGCTTGTACTTGTCCGCCGCCGGCTGCAGGCTCTTCGCCTTTTCATAGACGGTCGACGTGAAGCCCTCCGAGTTGTCCGAGAACGCCTTCGATGCGTACTGTTGCTTCAGGTCCGCGGCGATCGAATCCTTCACTTCCTCGAACGGCTTGACCACCGACGGCTTCACTTCGGTCGCCTTCAGGATGTGGAAGCCGAGATCCGATTGCACGACGCCGCTCACGTCGCCCTGCTTCAGCGCGAACGCGGCATCGTCGAACGCCTTGCCGCCCGCGGTCGAGCCGCGCGTGATGAAGCCGAGGTCGCCGCCCTTCGCCGCCGACGGCGCGTCCTGCGAGCTCTTCTGTGCGATCTGCGCGAACTGGTCCGGATGCGCCTTCACGTCGGCGAGGATCTGCTCGGCCTTCGCCTTCGCGCTTGCCTTGTCCGCGGCGCTCGCGTTGCTCGCCGCCGCAATGAAGATGTGGCTCACGCGCACCTGCGCTTCGCTGCGGAAGTGCGTCGGGTTGTCGTCGTAGAACTTCTTGATGTCCGCGTCGGTCGGCTGCGCGCTCGCGGCGGCCGCGGCCGGCGAATAGACGACGTACTGGATCGTCGCGGTCTCCGGCGTCGCGAAGCTCTGCTTGTGCGCGTCGTAGTAAGCGGAGATCTGCGCGTCGGTCGGCTGCACCTTCGACGCGTAGTCGCTCGTCTTCAGCACGAGTGCCTGCACTTCACGCTGCTGCGCGGCGAGCTCGGACAGATGCTGCGCGAGACTCTTCGGCGTGAACGCGCTCGACACGATGCTGGCCGGGATCTGCTGCAGCGCGAGACTGTAGCGCACGCGCTCCTGATACTGCTCGGGGGTCATGCCCTGGAACGACAGCAGCTGCGCGTAGCGCTCGACGTCGATCGAGCCGTCCGGCTTCTTCAGCGATGCAATCATCGGATCGCTCAGCAGTGCGTCGCGCACCGCATTGTCGGATGCGGTCAGGTGCAGGCGCTGCGTCTCGTCGGCGAGCACACGCTGCTGGATCAGGCCGTCGAGCACTTCCTTGCGGTGCTCGGGCGTATCGAACGCCTTCACGTCGAACTGCCCGCCGAGCATCTGGCGTGCGCGATCGATCTGCTGGCGGAACGCGCCGTCGAATTCGACACGCGTGATCTTGTGCCCGTTGACCGCTGCGACGTTCGCGCTTTCGTCGAAGAAGCCGCGGAAACCTTGAATCCCGACGAAACCCAGCCCCGGCAACACGATCAGGAGCAGGAGCGCCATCATCAGGCGCTGGTGATTACGGAAGAAATCGAGCATGCGTGACGGGGTATATTGGACAAAACGCCCGATATTACAACAGTGGGCAGGAAAAAAGGCGAACCGGCGTCCGGCGGCGGGCTGTCGGTGGTGCAGGCGGCGGTCGTTGCGGCCCTGATGCACCTGAGCGGGCATATCGATCGACAAACAAAAATGCCCGCACAAGGCGGGCATTTATTGTTTTGGCGGAGCGGACGGGACTCGAACCCGCGACCCCCGGCGTGACAGGCCGGTATTCTAACCGACTGAACTACCGCTCCTTGGTCTTGCTGAATCGCGAAACTGGTGGGTGCTGAGGGGTTCGAACCCCCGACCTACGCCTTGTAAGGGCGCCGCTCTACCAGCTGAGCTAAGCACCCGTTCCGGATTCAATCTGGCTGCGATCTGCGTTTCGGCATCAACAACCAGCGAGCCCGCAATATTAATTCATCCCTCAAGACTTTACCAGCCCCTTATCGAGGAATTTTTTCAGCACCGATCCTGATCGGTGAGCCGGTGTGCGGAAACACTCGTCGTCATCGCCGCGCTCCGGCATGGCGCCACGCCGAACGCGTGTAAAAAAACCCGCGGACATACCGCGGGTTTCGTGTACAGCCGTTACATCAGACTCAGTGCTTGACGACTTCCGTCGAGCCGGCATCCTTCGCCGTTTCCGCGACGGGAGCCGCAGCAGCCTTCGCCTCTTCTTCCGGCGGCAGCGGTGTCGGCGCACGCTCGAGCGCGAGTTCGAGCACCTTGTCGATCCAGCGGACCGGCACGATCTCGATCGCGTTCTTCACGTTGTCCGGAATCTCGGCGAGATCCTTCACGTTCTCTTCCGGAATCAGCACGAGCTTGATGCCGCCGCGATGCGCTGCCAGCAACTTCTCCTTCAGCCCGCCGATCGGCAGAACTTCGCCACGTAGCGTGATTTCGCCCGTCATCGCGACATCGGCGCGCACGGGAATGCCCGTCAGCACCGACACCAGCGCGGTCGTCATCGCGCCGCCGGCGGACGGACCGTCCTTCGGCGTCGCACCTTCCGGCACGTGGATGTGGATGTCCTGCTTCTCGAACGCCTCATCCTTGATGCCCAGACGCCGCGAACGCGAACGCACGACCGAACGCGCAGCCTCGACCGACTCCTTCATCACGTCGCCAAGCGAACCCGTGCGGATCACGTTGCCCTTGCCCGGCATCACCGCGGCTTCGATCGTCAGCAGATCGCCACCGACTTCCGTCCACGCGAGGCCCGTCACCTGACCGACCTGGTTTTCCTTCGCGGCAAGGCCGAAGTCGTACTTGCGCACGCCGAGGAACGTATCGAGGTTGTCGCCATCGACCTTGATCGTGCCCGATGCCTTCTTCAGCAGCAGCATCTTCACGACCTTGCGGCAGATCTTCGACACTTCCCGCTCGAGCGAACGCACACCGGCTTCACGCGTGTAATAGCGGATGATGTCGCGAATCGCCTGCTCGGTCACGTCGACCTCGCCTTCCTTCAGGCCGTTGTTCTTCTTCTGCTTCGGCAGCAGGTAACGCTGCGCGATGCTGACCTTCTCGTCTTCCGTGTAGCCCGACAGGCGGATCACTTCCATCCGGTCGAGCAGCGGCGGCGGGATGTTCAGCGAGTTCGACGTCGCGACGAACATCACGTCCGACAGGTCGAAATCGACCTCGATGTAGTGATCGGCGAACGTGTGGTTCTGTTCCGGATCGAGCACTTCGAGCAGCGCCGACGACGGATCGCCACGGAAATCCATGCCCATCTTGTCGACTTCGTCGAGCAGGAACAGCGGATTGCGCACACCGACCTTCGTGAGGCTCTGCAGGATCTTGCCCGGCATCGAACCGATGTACGTGCGACGGTGGCCGCGGATCTCGGCCTCGTCACGCACGCCACCCAACGCCATGCGGACGAACTTGCGGTTCGTCGCACGCGCGATCGACTGGCCGAGCGAGGTCTTGCCGACGCCCGGAGGCCCGACGAGGCACAGGATCGGCGCCTTCACCTTGTCGACGCGCTGTTGCACCGCGAGATACTCGAGGATGCGTTCCTTGACCTTCTCGAGGCCGTAGTGATCCTCGTCGAGCACCTGCTCGGCGTTCGACAGGTCGTTGTTGACCTTGCTCTTCTTGCGCCACGGCAGGCCGATCAGCGTGTCGATGTAGTTGCGCACGACCGTCGCTTCCGCCGACATCGGCGACATCAGCTTCAGCTTCTTCAGCTCGGCGTCGGCCTTCTTCTTCGCTTCCTTCGGCATGCGCGCGGCATTGATGCGCTTCTCGAGCTCCTCGAGATCCGCACCCTCTTCGCCTTCGCCCAGTTCCTTCTGGATCGCCTTGACCTGTTCGTTCAGGTAGTACTCGCGCTGGCTCTTCTCCATCTGGCGCTTCACGCGCCCGCGGATGCGCTTTTCGACCTGCAGGATGTCGATCTCGGCTTCGAGCTGCGCGAGCAGGTGCTCGAGCCGTTCGACGACCGGGAACATCTCGAGGATGTGCTGCTTCTGGTCGAGCTTGAGCGGCAGGTGCGCGGCGATGGTGTCCGCGAGGCGGCCCGCTTCGTCGATGCCCGACAGCGACGTGAGGATCTCCGGCGGGATCTTCTTGTTCAGCTTCACGTACTGGTCGAACTGCGACACGATCGCGCGACGCAGCGCTTCCGTTTCCGCGCTATCGGCGTGGTCCGGTTCGAGCGGCATCACTTCGCAGGAGAACTGCGTCTCCTGTTCCTCGATCGACAGTGCCTTCGCGCGCTGCAGGCCTTCGACGAGCACCTTCACGGTGCCGTCCGGCAGCTTCAGCATCTGCAGGATATTGGCGACGCAACCGACCTCGTACATGTCCTTTTCGGTCGGTTCGTCTTTGGCCGCGGTCTTCTGGGCGACCAGCATGATGTGCTTGCCGCCTTCCATCGCTGCTTCGAGGGCCTTGATCGATTTCGGCCGGCCCACGAAGAGCGGAATCACCATGTGCGGGAAAACGACGACGTCCCGCAGCGGCAGCAGCGGGAGCGTGATGCGTTCCGGCGGGAGAAGTTGGGTGCCTGACATTTCATTTCCCCATGAGTGGAATCAATTGTTCGGTAATTGAGGCCGGCACTTCGGATTGCAAGGCCTTCAAGCGTGGGAAATATTCGGTAAGAAAGTAACCACCGCGCGTCGAGTCAGAGTTACCCACAAGATAAACGAAAAAAAGCCGTTCACGGTTTCATGAACGGCTTTTTTCGTCAGTACATTGTCGTCAAGCCGGTCAGTTCGAACCCGCCACTTTCGGCGTGTCCTCGTAGATCAGCAACGGTTTGCCGTCGCCATCGATGACGTTCTCGTCGATGATCACCTTGCTGACTCCTTTCATCGTCGGCAGTTCGTACATCACGTCGAGCAGCGCCTGTTCGATGATCGAGCGCAGGCCGCGCGCGCCGGTCTTGCGGCGGATCGCCTTGCGGGCCACCGCCTGCAGCGCGGCCGGGCGGATCTCCAGCTCGACGCGCTCCATCGCGAACAGCTTGTGATACTGCTTGACGAGCGCATTCTTCGGCTCGACGAGGATCTTCATCAGCGCAGCCTCGTCCAGCTTGCCGAGCGTCGCGACGACCGGCAGACGGCCGATCAATTCGGGGATCAGACCGAATTTGATCAGGTCCTCGGGCTCGACCTCGCGCAGCACCTCGCCCGCATCGCGCTCCTGCTTGCTCTTGACCGTCGCGCCAAAGCCGATGCCCGTCTTCTCGGTGCGATCGGTGATCACCTTTTCGAGGCCGTCGAACGCGCCGCCGCAGATGAACAGGATGTTGGTCGTGTCGACCTGGATGAAATCCTGGTTCGGGTGCTTGCGGCCACCTTGCGGCGGCACCGACGCCATCGTGCCCTCGACGAGCTTCAGCAGCGCCTGCTGAACACCCTCGCCCGACACGTCGCGCGTGATCGACGGGTTGTCCGACTTGCGGCTGATCTTGTCGATTTCGTCGATGTAGACGATCCCGCGCTGGGCCTTCTCGACCTCGTAGTTGCAGTTCTGCAACAGCTTCTGGATGATGTTCTCGACGTCCTCGCCGACGTAGCCGGCTTCGGTCAGCGTCGTCGCATCGGCGATCACGAACGGCACGTTCAGCAGGCGCGCCAGCGTCTGCGCGAGCAGCGTCTTGCCGGAGCCCGTCGGGCCGATCAGCAGGATGTTGCTCTTCGACAGCTCGACGTCGTCCTTCTTGTCGAGATGCTTGAGACGCTTGTAGTGGTTGTAGACGGCCACCGCGAGGATTTTCTTCGCGCGCTCCTGCCCGATCACGTACTGATCGAGGATGTCGCGAATTTCCTGCGGGCTCGGCAGATCCGACCGGGACAGGCTGGCCTCGACGCCCGCGGCTGCCGCCTCGTCGCGAATGATCTCGTTGCACAGGTCGATACATTCATCGCAGATGAAGACCGACGGGCCGGCAATGAGCTTTTTCACCTCATGCTGACTCTTGCCGCAGAACGAGCAATACAACAGCTTTTCGCTGTTCGAACCTTTTTTGTCCGCCATGAATGTATGAGCCTCCGGACAGGTAGATGACATGATACGCCGAATGCTCCGCGCGCCACGACCTAGGGCGCAACCGGAGCCGGCTGGATACGCTTGCCGCAGATGCTCAGGGCGTATCGGGTGTGCCGCCCCAAATGGGGCGGCACCCCACTAAGTTCACGGACGCTTCAACAGCACCTGATCGATCAGCCCGTACGCCTTCGCGTCCTCGCTCGACATGAAGTTATCACGGTCGGTGTCGCGTGCGATGCGCTCGACGTCCTGGCCCGTGTGCTGCGCGAGCAGCTGGTTGAGCCGTTCCTTCAGGTAGAGGATTTCGCGCGCCTGGATCTCGATGTCCGATGCCTGGCCACGCGCGCCGCCGAGCGGCTGGTGAATCATCACGCGCGAGTTCGGCAGCGCGAAACGCTTGCCTTTCGCGCCCGATGCGAGCAGGAACGCGCCCATGCTCGCCGCGAGCCCCATGCAGAGCGTCGACACGTCCGGCTTGATGAACTGCATCGTGTCGTAGATCGCCATGCCGGCCGATACGGAACCGCCCGGGCTGTTGATGTACAGGCTGATGTCCTTGTCCGGATTCTCGCTCTCGAGGAACAGCAGCTGCGCGACCACGAGATTCGCGGTCTGGTCGTTCACTTCGCCGACCATGAACACGAGACGCTCTTTCAGGAGGCGCGAATAAATGTCGTACGAACGCTCGCCGCGGCCGCTCGTTTCGACGACGATCGGAACCAGCCCCAGCGCCTGGGCCTCGAGACCCTGCGGCGCGTTCGAAGCAAGCATGTCCAGCAATTCAGCGCGAGTGATCATTCAATGAACCTTGTTCGAATTGAAAATTGAACGGCGGGAAGCCGCCCGCTCAATCGCCATATTAATGGCAACCTTGCGCCTGACGTAAAAACGGCGTGCAGGCCGTCGCTCCGACAGCCGGCACGCCGCTAGAGCGACCTTTACGCTTGCGCCGATGCGCTTGCGAGTGCCTCGAAGCTCACTTCCTTGTCCGTCACCTTCGCCTTGCCCAGCACGAAATCGACGACGTTGCTCTCAACGACGAACGCTTCCATCTCGGCGAGGCGCTGCTGGTTCGAATAATACCAGCGGACCACTTCCTTCGGGTCTTCGTAGCTCTTCGCGAACTCGTCGACTTCCGCGCGGATCTGCTCCGGCTTCGCTTCCAGGCTGTTCGCCTTCACGAGCTCGGCGAGCACGAGGCCCAGCTTCACGCGGCGCTCGGCCTGCTCGGCGAACATTTCCGCCGGGATCGGTGCGTCCTTCGCGTTCGGCACGCCGCGCTGCGCGAGGTCCTGGCGCGCCATTTCGACGAGGCGTTGCTGATCCTGCTCGATCAGTGCCTTCGGCACGTCGAGTTCGGAAATCTTCAGCAGCGCGTCCATCACCTGGTTCTTGACGATCGACTGCGTGCGGCGCTTCGCCTCACGCTCGAGGTTTTCCTTGATCTCGCCGCGCATCTTGGCCAGATCGCCGTCTTCGATGCCGAGCGACTTCGCGAAGTCGGCGTCGATTTCCGGCAGGTGCGGCCATTCGACCTTCTTCATCGTGACCGTGAACTGGGCCGTCTTGCCGGCCACGTCCTTGCCGTGGTAGTCGTCCGGGAACTTCAGGTCGAACGTGCGTGCTTCGCCGGCCTTCAGGCCAAGCGCAGCCGTTTCGAATTCCGGCAGCATGCGGCCTTCGCCGAGCACGAACGGGAAATCTTCAGCGGTGCCGCCCTGGAACGCGACGTCGTCGATCTTGCCGACGAAGTCGACCGTCACGCGGTCGCCGTTCTGCGCAGCCGTGTCCGCGCCGCCGTCGCCGTGCTCGCCGCCTTCGCCGCGTGCGTGGAAGTGCACGCGCTGCTTGCGCAGGATGTCGAGCGTGCGGTCGATCTCGGCGTCGCCGATCGTCGTCGTCGAGCGCTCGACTTCAGCCGTCGCCAGATCGCCGATCTGCACTTCCGGATAGACCTCGAACGTCGCGTCGAACGCGTATGCATCTTCGGCCTGCTCCTGCTTCGGCGCGAAGCTCGGCTGGCCGGCGACGCGCAGGTTTTCCGAGCGGCTGATCGTAAAGAACTCCTGGCCGATCTTGTCGCTCAGCACTTCCGCCTCGACCTGACCCGCATATTGCTGCGCGACCATCTTGAGCGGCACCTTGCCCGGGCGGAAACCCGGCATGCGCACGTTCTTCGCGAGTTTCTGGATGCGGGCGTCGATTTCCTTCTGCACCGAGTCTTTCGGCAGGGAAATCGTCACGCGGCGTTCAAGCTTGCCGAGGTTTTCAACAACGTTAGCCATGGCTTCAATCGTCCTAAAATTATTCGAGCGAATCGGGTTTTCCTTGCCGTGCCTGCGTGGCGGCGTCATACGCCGCGCCGGAGCGCCACGCCATCCCTGCGAGTGCCGGGTCGGCCAGCGCAAGCGGCTCGGAGCACGGCTTTGGCCGGAAGAATCGACTATTCTAGCAAACAATTTTCCCTGTACCGCCAGTTCGGCACAATGCGCATGCGCGAGCGTCGCGCGACAGGCGCCGATGCACGCAGATTGCCGTTATGCCGCGCGGCGTATCCACGCGCGGCCGCCATCCTGTAAGCTCCATTTGAGAATGCGCCGCCGCGCGGCACACATTCGTCCGGCCAATTCGTCCGACCAATCACGCCATCCGGAGACACCATGCCGCAACACCCGTCAGCGCCTGTCGTCGTCATCGCGCCCGATTCGTTCAAAGGCTCGCTTTCCGCCGCGCAGGTCGCGGACGCGATCGCCACCGGCATCCGCCGCGCGCGGCCCGACGCCGTCGTGCGCTGCTGCCCGATGGCGGATGGCGGCGAAGGAACGCTCGACGCGATGCTCGCGACGAACGGCACTCGGCGTACGGTCGCCGTGGCGGGTGCGTCGCTGGCGGCGCGCGACGCGGCGGTCGGCGTGATCGATGCGCGCACCGCGATCGTCGAGACGGCCGAGATCGTCGGGATCACCGACCCGGCCGGGATGAGCGTGCCGGTCGACGCGCGCAGCACGCGCGGGATGGGCGAAGCGATCCGTCAACTGCTCGACGACGGTGTGCGCCGGTTCTTCGTCGCGCTCGGCGGCAGCAGCACCAACGACGCGGGCGCGGGCCTCCTCGCCGGACTCGGGCTGCGCTGCTTCGACGCGGCCGGCGAGCCGGTCGAGCCGGTACCTGCGCGGCTTGCCGAGATCGCCCGGATCGACGCGTCCGGGCTCGACCCGCGCGTGGCCGAAAGCGAGTTCATCGGCATGTCCGATGTCGACAATCCGCTGACGGGCACGCACGGTGCGACCGCCGTGTTCGGCCCGCAGAAGGGCGTGACGCCGGAACAGATTGCGCCCCTCGACGCCGCACTCGGCCACTTCGCCGACCTGCTGGAGGCGGCGCTCGACCGCCGCTGCCGCGACCTGCCGGGCGCCGGCGCGGCGGGCGGCCTCGGCTTCGCGCTGCACATGCTCGGCGCGCGGTTCGAAGCGGGCGCGGAAGTCGTCGCGCGCCAGATCGGGCTCGACGCTGCGCTCGCGGGCGCGGACTGGCTGATCACCGGCGAGGGGCGCTCGGACGTGCAGACGCTGCACGGCAAGGCGCCGTTCATCGCGTGCCGTCACGCGCAGGCGGCCGGCGTGCCCGCGTCGCTGCTGTCGGGCGCGGTCGATCCGGCCGCGCTGCCGCGCCTGTCCGAGCATTTTTCCGGGTGTTTCTCGCCTGCGCCGGGCCCGATCACGCTCGACGTGGCGATTCGCGATGCCGCGAGACTGCTCGCCAACGAGGCCGAGCAACTGACGCGGCTGAAATACGGTGCGCGCTGACCGTTGACCCGAGCGCGCGATACAGGAACAATCGGGCCCGCCCTTTACCCTCAGGATTCGACATGAAAGGCCGTCAAGCCGGGCTCGATCAGTTTCTGACCTATCGCCTCCACGTGCTCACGAAGCGCTCCGACCGCGGCATTGGCGACGTGTACCGGCACAAGCTCGGCATCTCGCTGCCCGAGGCGCGCGTGATCGCGGCGGTCGGCGCGTTCGGCCCGTTCTCGATCATGGATCTTGCGCGCCACACCAACCTCGACAAGAGCCAGGCGAGCCGCGCGGCCGAAGCGCTGCTGCGCCAGGGCCTGCTCGCGCGCAGCGCGAGCGAGGAAGACGGACGGATCGTGCTGATCGCGCTGACGCCGGACGGCCGCGCGCTGCATCGCAAGATCATGCCGATCGTGCGCAAGTGGAACGACGGACTGCTCGCGTGCCTGTCCGACAACGAGCGCAACACGTTCGAACGGCTGCTGGACAAGGTCGTCGCGCACGCGCTCGAGCGCGACGACTGAAGCGGGCCGCGCGCACCGACGGTCGGGTGCAGGCCGGGTTGCGCGCTCCGTCCTACAGTCCGCTGTTCGCGGCGCGCTGACGCAGCAGGCCGAGCACGGCGTCGCAATACGGGGTCGGCACACCCAGCTTGCGCCCCAACTCCGGAAACACGCCGAGGATCGGCCCGATCTCGAGCGAACGCCCGGCTTCGAAATCCTGCAGCATCGACGTCCTGAACGCACCGAGCTTGCGCGTGACTGCCATCCGCTCGGGGCCGCTCATCCCCGTATGCAGGCCGAGTTTCGCACCGATCGCGGCGGCCTCCTCCATCATCCGCAGCGCGAGCGCGTGCGTGTATGGATCGTCCAGCAGTTGCACGGACGTCGACCCCGTCAGCGCACTCAGCGGGTTCATGTTCATGTTGCCCCACAGCTTCGCCCAGATCTCGGTGCGGATCGCGGCCGTCGTCTCGACGTCGAAGCCACCCGCCGCGAGCGCTGCCGCAAAGCGTGCCGCGGCCGCATCGAGTGCGGGATCGGCGGCGCCGACGATCAGGCGGTTGCCGCGCCCACGGCGCACGACGCCCGGCGCGTCGGTGCTCGACGACAGGTGCACGACACAGCCGATCGCCTGTGCCGGCGGCAGCACCGCGGAGACTGCGCCACCCGGATCCACCGCGTCGAGCGGCACGCCGTCGAGCGAGCCGGCGAGCCCGTGCGTGAACCACCATGGCAGCCCGTTCATCGCCGCGACGATCACCGTGCGCGGCCCGACGAGCGGCGCGATGCGCGCGGCCAGATCCGGCAGCGCCTGCGCCTTCAGCGCGATCACCACGTAGTCCTGCACGCCGAGCGCGGCCGCGTCGTCGCTGGCCTCGACCACGACCGACGATTGCGCGCCCGTTTCGTCGAGCACCCGCACGCCGTGTGTCTTCAGCGCATCGAGCGTCGCACCGCGCGCATACGCGCTCACCTGCATTCCGGCCCGCACAAGTGCGGCCGCGAGCAGCCCGCCGATCGCGCCGACGCCGACGATCGCCGCGCGCACCGGCCCTGAATTCGAGTCGTTCATGATGGGATTCCGTCTCCTGGGAGCAGACGAGCATAGCGCTCAATGGTTGCGGATACAACCATCATTGCGCCGTTGCGGCTCAGCGCGGCTCGTGGGCTGTCGGCGCTCACGTGTCGCGCGCCGCAGCGTGCAACGAAACGGCCCTTGCGCAATCGGCGCAGATGCGGTTTCCTGTGCGTGTTTGCACAAGCGGGGCCTGGAGCCCCACCCATCCGATGAAATCGTCTCCGCGCGAGAAAGCGCGCCGCCGGCCGTCCAACCTGGTACTGAATATCGCCGCCATTCTGGTCGGCCTCGTCACGTTCGCGATCGGCGCAGCCTGGCTGATCTACAGCTGGATCGTCGATCGCGAGGCGCAGTATTTCGCGATTCCGCTGGTGTTTTCGGTACCGGTGATCGTCGCGGTCGCGATCCGCAGCTTTTGGGATTAGCGGTCGAGCGAGACAGGTTGCTTGGCGATCTTGAGGATGCCGCGCACCTTTTCCTCGGACATCTCCATGCGTTCCGCAAGGGTGGCCGGATCTGCTTCCTTTCCCGTCTGTTGCAGGATTTCGCGCGAAACCCGGTTCAGCTTGTTGATCGTCTCGATCATGTGGACCGGCACGCGAATGGTGTCAGGCAAGTTTTCGGGTCAGCCAGTTTGGCATGACAACCATGTTGTCGTGGCAACTTGACGGTACTCAGTTCCCAAGGGACCTGCCCCGACCATGTTCCGGCGTGAGACACAATGCTGTTACATCGCATAGGGATTGACAGACACACCGCCAGCGCACGGTCCGTGACAGGACAGACGCATCGAAGGTTCGCCGACGGCTCCGTCGAGTTGATTCAAATCGTTCCTGCGCCAACCGGATATACGAACTCGTGCCCAGCGACGGATCACTCGCAATCAACCATAACGCCTGACCGAGTGGCTCCCGACGGAATAATTTCCCGGAGCCCGGGTAACCAGACGTACGCGACTGCCACCAGCACCGCACCGGCGCATAGCATCGGCACGACCATCGGCCACGCGCCATATTCGTGAAGCGGGCCGGCAAAAGCCGCGGCCGTCTGCCCGGCACAGAACGCGAAGCACATCATGATGAACCCGGACCACGACACCGCACGTCCGGCCAAGCGCGGAAGCCCCCCCACCGCCCCCGCCTGCCCGCAGGGTTGATGAATGCCGTGGCCCAGGCAATACACGCCATGCCCGACCAGCAGCGGCCATGGGCTCCCCGGCACCAGCCAGCATCCCGACGCCTGGATTAATGCGCCGGCCACGCTCAGCAGCGCACCGTGCTGCACCGTCGCCAGCATGCTTTGACGGCGCAGCAGAACCCGGCAGCCATACGTGCTCGCCACGTAAATCAGCGTGCCGCAAGCAGGTATCCAGCCGTATTGCTGAGGGGCAATGCCGAGATAACCGATATAGACCGACGGCGACAGCAACAGGAAGCAGAACATGCCGGTATACGTCGCTGCGGCGACCAGCGTCCACGCACGGAACGGTGCGCTGGCGAAGATTTCCCGTACGCTTGCGGCGGGCTGCGCGATGGCTGCGTCGGACGGACGACTCTCGGCAAAGCCAACCCAGCACGTCGCGAGCAGCACGATCGCGTATGCGCCCATCGCGACGAGCACCCATCGCCACCCTGCCTGCTGCGTCGCGTACGCGCCGAGGATCGGTGCAAGAAACGCCATCATGCCCATTCCCATGAAGCCGCGCGCCATGATCTGCGGGCCGTCGGCAGCCGTATAGCGGTCGCGTACCGTCGCTCGCGCGCACACCACGATCGCTGCAGTAGCGACACCCTGCACGGCGCGCGTGGCCGTCAGCGCCATCGCCGTCGACGCAGCGGCACCGGCAAGCGCCGCCGCTGCATAAAGGCCCAGCCCCGCGAGCAGAACCGGTCGGCGGCCGAACCGATCGCAAAGCCCGCCGGCCGGCAACTGCCCGACGCCGAACGCGAGCACGAAGAACGTGAGGCCGAGACTGGCGGAGCCCAGCGTCGATGCGATCTCGGGCAACGCCGGCAAGTAACTGTCGGTGGCCACCGGTTGGGCCGCAAGCAGAAGCGGCAGAAGTAACGCGAAATCGAGCGGGATGCGGCGGATCATCTGCACAGTGTGTGATGGTGTTCGTTTGCCAGGGCATGACGATCGCCATGCCGTTTTTCGGAACCCCGGCGAGCCCTAGCCTTGTAGCGAGCCGGACACGGGTTCGCTTGCTGCATTCACGGCATATCGCGCTTCCGCACGCAGGCGCTCGTACTCCGCCTTGTCGCACGGCAACGCATCCCGGCGACCGAGATCGCTCATGTGAATGCGATGGGTTTCGCGCGCGCTGAACGCGGCGATCGACGCGATCACGGTGGCACCGAACGTAATCGCACCGACGATCAACCAGATGTGTGCTGCACCGGGAGGCGCCACCGCGGCGAAAAGCGCGGGCAGCATCGCGGTAACGGCCGTCCCCAGGTTCTGCGCGATGGCCATCGCCGACACGCGCGTGCGGGTCGGAAAGAGTTCCGGGTAGAACGCCGGAAACACCGCGTTGTATCCCTGGTACACCACGCCCCACATCAGTATCGACATGACGAACGCAAGCGGCACGTTCCGGATGCTGATCGCATACAGGTAAGCGAAGGCAAGCAAGCCGGCCAGCAACGACCCGACGATGATCGGTGGCCGCCGGCCGACCTTGTCCGACAGCGCGCCGACATATGGAATCACCACCACCGCGACGATGTTGCCGACGACCGGAATCCACAGATAGACGTCCTTCGCAAACCCGATCCCGTACGCGGGCTGCACCGCATAGGCGGCACCGAAGATCGTCGCGACCACCGGAATCACGTTCATGAAAGCCATGAACACCACGCGCAGCATGTCGGGAAAGTGATGCTGGAACGCGTCCGCCACGGGCGACCCGATTTGCGGCTGCTTCTGCACCTCGTCAACGAAGGCCGGCGACTCCTCGACTTCGCGACGAATGACCCACCCCGCGATAATCACCACGAAGCTCAGCAGGAACGGCACCCGCCATCCCCAGCTATTGAACATCGCGGTCGGCATGTAGTGCGCGAGCGGCAGGAACACCGCCGCCGCCAGCACCTGGCCCGCTTGCACGCCCTGCAGCGAGAAACTGACGAAGTAACCTCGCCGGCCGAACGGCGCGTGCTCGAGGATCATCGAGCTCGCGCCGGTAATCTCCCCAGCCACGGCAAACCCCTGTATCAGGCGCAGAATCACCAGAAGCACGGGCGCCAGCAGCCCGACCTGATCATAGGTCGGCAGCAGGCCCACGCCGACCGTCGAGAATCCCATCAGGAACATGCACCACAGCAATACGGCCTTGCGGCCGCGTGTATCGCCGAAATGCCCCAACACGAACGCGCCGATGGGCCGCGACACATAACCGACACCATAGGTGGCGAGAGAAGCGACGATTGCGGTCGTCGGGCTGCCGGCCGGGAAGAAGATCTGTGGGAAGATCAGCGCTGATGCGGTGGCATAGATGAAGAAATCGTAATACTCGAGCATCGACCCGATCCAGCCGCTCGCTGCGGCCTTCTTCGACTGATGCATGCCCCGCGTGTCGCGCGGTGTCGCTACGTTCATGGTTGTCTCCGGATATTGATATGTGTGCCGGGTAGCGCAGGATGCGCGGAGACGGCCCCACCCGACGGCACGCCTCCCGGTGATGTGACCTTTCCAGCATGCGGCGCCGTCGCGGCAACGGCACGATGCCGCGTGGCCCGTCACATCCTGTCGATCGCCGAGACAGCGGCTCCAAGAGCGAGCAGATAGCTGTCGATGCCGAACCCGGCGATCTGTCCGCTGACGATGTCGGCGAATACCGAGCGATGCCGAAACGGTTCGCGCGCATGGATGTTCGACATGTGCAGTTCGACGACCGGGCACGTCAGGATCTGCTTCATTCGCGCCTCCACAGTGCCTTCAGTCGAGCGGTACGGTGAGCCGGTCGATCACCGGGCCGGTTCGCGGACGTACGCTCCGCCACCACGAGAATGCCTCCGCGGCCTGCTCGACCAGCATGCCGACGCCGTCGGCCACACCGAGCACGCCGGCATTCTTCGCCAGCCGAAGGAACGGCGTCATGCCTTTTCCGTAGGCGAGCTCGTACGCGGTGCCGTCCGGACTGAACACGCCTGGCGGCACGGGCGGCAGATCGCCGGTCAGGCTGGCCGACGTCGCGTTGACCACGAGATCGAAGCGCCCCATCCGTGCAAGCTCGGCGTATCCGCACGCGACGATCGTGCCGTGCGCCGCGACCCGCGATACCAGCGCCTGTGCTTTGCCGACGTCCCGGTTCGCCACGACCATGTCGGCCGGACAAGCTGCGAGGAACGGCAGCAACGCGCCGCGCGCCGCGCCGCCTGCACCGAGCATCAGCACGCGCTTGCCGGCCAGCGGCAGGCCCAGATTGACCTCGATGTCGCGAACCAGCCCGATCCCGTCGAAGTTGTCGGCGAGAATGCGTCCTGCTTCGAACTTCAGCGTGTTGGCGGCACCCGCCAGTGTCGCGCGCTCGCTGCGCTCGTCCGCCATCGCGAAGGCCGCGAGCTTGAACGGCGCGGTGACGTTCAAGCCCTTCCCGCCCTCCGACGCGAACGCGCGCACGACCTGTTCGAATCCGTGCGGCGGCTCGAGCGGCCCCTCGATCGCCGTATAGCGCATGTCCTGCTGCGCTTCCTGTGCGAAGAGCCCGTGGATGAGGGGCGACTTGGTGTGTCCGATCGGGTTGCCGATCACCGCATACTGGTCAGTCATCATGGGCTCGCTTCGAATAAAGAATGCCGTCGGCCTGCATCGCGTCGATCTCGGCCGGGTCAAAGCCGAGCGAACGCGCGATGTCGGCGTTGTGCTGCCCGAGCTCGGGCGCGACATCGCGAATCGTCGTGTCGCAATCGGAGAAACGAAACGGCAGGTTGGGCAAGCGCAGCGTGCCGTAGCGCGGATGCTGCTGTTCGATGATCATGCCCCGCGCCTGGATCTGCGGATCGGCCAGCACCTCGTCAATACGCTGCACCTTCGCGCACGGTACGTCGATGTCGTCGAGCAAGGCCAGGATCGATGCAACCGGACGGGCGGCAGCCCACGGTTCGACGACGGCCAGGATGGCCGACCGATGTGCGTTGCGGCCTACGCTGTCATGAAAGCGCGTGTCGGCGCCGAAACCCGTCGGCCCGCCGTGTGCTTCGATCAGCGCGGCGAAGCGCTTCCACGCATCGTCCACCTGCGCGGCGATCACCAGATCGCCATCGGCCGCGCGGAATACGCCGTAGAGCGTCGACGTCGGCATGTCGTGGCCGGTCTGTTCGGGCAGCACGCCCTGCAGCGTGTAGCACTGCACGGCGTACTCGTGCATCGACACCAGCGTGTCATACAGCGCCATGTCGATGTGCTGGCCCCGTCCGCTCTTCACACGGCCCAGCAGCGCGGCGTTGATCGCCGCCACCGCGTGAATGCCGGTGTACATGTCGCCGAGCGAAATGCGCAGCAGCGGCGGGCGCTCGCCCGGCGTTCCGACCATCTGCATAATGCCGCTCTTGGCTTCGGCGATCAGCCCGAAGCCGGCGCGATGCGCATCCGGTCCCGTATGGCCGTACGCCGATATCGAACAGTAGACGAGCCCCGGATTGCGGGCCGACAGCTCCGCATAGCCGAGCCCCAGCTTGTCGAGCGCGCCGGGCCGGTAGTTCTCGACGAAGACGTCCGCCGAATCGCACAGCCGCTGCATGAACGCCTTGCCTCGCGGGTTCTTCATGTCGACGCTGACGCCGCGCTTGCCCATGTTGAGCTGCAGGAAATAGCCGCTTTGCTGGTCGTCGAGCACGGTCGCGTGCTGGCGCCCGGCGTCGCCAGTGCCCGGGCGCTCGACCTTGATCACTTCGGCGCCGAGCGCGGCAAGACAGCGCCCGACATAGGGGCCAGCAAGGAAATGGCTGTAGTCGACGACGCGCAAGCCTTCGAGAGGACGGGCCTGCATCAGTAGGCTCCCGGCCGACGCGGCACCATCAGCCGATGCTCGCCGCGTTGCACCACCTGGCCGTCCTGATTGACGAGTTCCGACGGCAGCACGACGATGCCCCAGCCCGGACGGCTGTTGCTCGCGCGCATCGAACCTACGCGGAACTTCACGTGCAGCACGTCGTTGACGCGGATCGGCAACAGGAAGTCCCAGGTCCAGCCGAGCGACATGCCCGGCAGGAAGCGGTAGTCGCTCTGCGTCTTGAGGCCGTCGGCGATCGACAGCCCGAGGAGTCCGTGCGCGACGATGCAGCCGAAATGGCTGGCGTTCGCATAGTCCTCGTCGACGTGCACTGGCGTGTGGTCGCCAGTGAGTTCGGCGTAGGCGAGGATGCGCTCTCGGGTCACCGTGTAATGCGGGCTCACGCATGCATCGCCCTCGCGCGCATCGTCCCAGTATTTTTCGATGATCGACATGTTCATGCCTCCGCCCGCGGGTTGATCGACAGTGCCTGTGCGACACAGGACGCGGGTTTCGCCTGGATCAGCTCGATTGCCAGGCCGTCAGGCAAACGCAGCCAGTTGCGCCCCTGCGGCATTTCGGTCACGCTGAATCGCTGCGCAGCGGTCAGCGCAGCTTCCAGGTCCTCGCACATGACGCCGAGATGCGCGAGCCGGCCTTCGGGACCGTCATGCTCGGGGGCGTGGATGAACTGCAGGCCGCCGAGGGTCCAGTACTGCCGGGGGGCGTCGAGCGTGCCGTCGACTTCGCGCAAGGTCATGCCAAGGACCACTTCGAAAAAGCGGATGTGCCATTGGATGTCCTTCACAAAAATTGCGACGTGTTCCAGATAGGCTTTCGGCGCGTTCATGCCGTGGCCTCCTCGCGTTGCCGGTCGGTCATCGCGCGTTCGATTCCCTTGATGCACGCGACGAGCGTTGCATTGACCGGCGTCGGCACGCCATAGCGTTCGCCGTAGCGCACGACCGAACCGTTGATGAAGTCGATCTCGGTAATCGAACCCTTCTCGAGGCTCTGAAGCATCGAGGTCTTGAAGGCGGCCGACAGCCCTTCGGCCGCCAGCGTCCATGCCTGCTCGGGATCGCTCATCGACAGCGCGACGCCGGCCGCCCGCGCGGCTGCGATCGCTTCGGCGACAGCCGCGAGCGACGCGGCTTTCAGTTGCGGCTCGTCGTAGAGCTGGCCGTAGGTCAGCCCGGTGACGCCCGTGAGCGCGCCGGTCGCGACGTTGACCAGCAGCTTGTCCCACATCGTGCCAACGATGTTGTCGCTGACCGTCGTCGCCAGCCCGGCGGCATTGAATGCGTCGGCGATCGCCTGCACGCGTGGCGTGATGCGACCGTCGAGTTCGCCGATGTAGGTGGACTTGCCGACCACGCCGGACTCGATGTGCGCGGCGCCGCGCAGCACGCCGCCGACGTAGGTCTTGCCAGCGAGCACGCGCTCGCGGCCGACCGCGTCGGCCAGGATGTCCTCGTGCCCGAGGCCGTTCTGCAGCGACAGCACGAGCGTATCGGGCCCGACCAACGTCAGCGCGCCACGGATCGCCGCGTCGGTGTGAAACGACTTCACAAGCACGATCACCAGCTCCGCGACGCCGACTTCGGCGGCTTGTGTCGTCGCGCGAACGCGGACGAGGCGCGAGCCACGCGCGTCGTCGACACGAAGGCCGACGCTGCGCATGGTCCCGACGTGTTCCGGCGAGCGGCCGATCAGCCACGTTTCATGACCCCCTTCGGTCAAGGTGGCGCCAATCGCGCAGCCCAGCGCGCCGGCACCCAGAATTGCAATCTTCAATGACGTCTCCTGTCGACCGCGACGCTTGCCGCGATCATCTGCTTCTCGATCAACCGGATATCGACGTGACCGTGGGTATTGGCAACCGGCACGGTCCGTCCCGGAGCGGCCGGCGCTTCCGCCACCGCACTGGCTGCCGTTCCGCACGCGGGTCTCGCGCAAAACGGGCATGGCTGCAAGATAGGCGTCGCCGTGTATAACAGCAATTCAATGATTACAATGACGTCATTGCAAAATACAATAATGCGATGATTCCGACCGACCTGCCCGACCTGAAGCTCCTGCAGCTCTTCGACCTGCTGTACGACGCCCGCAGCGTGACCCGCGTCGCGGAACAACTCGGACAGAGCCAGCCGACAGTCAGCATCTGGCTCGGACGCCTGCGCGAGTACCTGCACGACCCGTTGTTCATCCGCACGCCCGGCGGGATGGCGCCGACGCCGCAGGCCGATGCGCTGATCGGTCCGTGTCGCGAGATCCTCGAATCGCTGCGGCGGTTCACCGCGTGGGAGATCGCGTTCGACCCGGCGACCGCGCAACGGCGGTTCCGGATCTGCATGACCGACGCCAGCCACATCACACTGCTGCCGTTGCTGCTTGCGCACGTCCGTGCGCAAGCGCCCGGCATCCGGCTCGAAGCCGCACGCATCGACGGCAACACGGAACGGGCGCTGGAGTCGGGCGAGGCCGATCTCGCAATCGGCTACGTGCCGTGGCTCGGCGGCGGCATCTATCAGCAGCAACTCTACGAGCAGGACTGGGTGTGCCTCGCGAATCGCCGGCACCCGAGGATTCGCGCACGGCTGGGTGTAAGGCAGTATTGCGGGGAGGGGCATGTCGCGATCACCGGGGGAACCGGTGCGCAGCTTCTCGAGCAGGCACTGACACGGGAGCGCATCGAGCGGCAGGTCGTGCTCGAGTTGCCGGGATTCCTGGGGCTGGGCGCGATCATTCAGAGCACTGACCTGATCACGACGCTACCCCGTCACATTGGCGAAACGCTCGCACAGTCCAGCGACGTGGCCGTGCACACGTGCCCGATTCCTGTCGACAAGTTTGCCGTTCGACAACACTGGCACGCCCGATATCACCACGAGGCCGGCAATCGTTGGCTGCGCAGTGTGGTGGTCAAGCTGTTTGGTGGTGCACACTGATCTACAGGCGCTATCCGGGTCAGCGGCCGGGCCGGCGGCCGTGTAAGCATCGACCTTGCCCCGGCCGATGAAGTTGGCGTCGCCTGTCGCGCGCTCGTCTACGCCGATCACATCGCAAGCCGTGACTCGTGCAACCTCGAAACTGCACGGACGATTCGTGACCAATACATCAAACATGCCGATCAAGCTGTTCCAGGTCGCCGAAGCGTCACCGTCGCAGACCAATTTGCAACCGCACTCGGCGGAACGACCATGACTTCGGTCGCGCGATTCAGCGCTGATTGAAGTCGGGCTGCCGGAACGACGCACCGTAGGCGCTGGCCGGCAAGCGGTCCCCTCCATGACCCAGTCTCGAACGGAACGTGCCAGATGGGGGTGTCGTCCGGTACAGTCCACGCTTCTTCAGCTCCGGTACAACGAGCTCAATGAAGTCGTCGAACGATCCCGGGCTGATCAGCGGATTCAGCATGTAGCCGCTCGTCGTCGACACGCGCGCGTGCTCGGCGAGCTGATCGGCGACTTCGTCCGGCGAACCGACGAGGATCAAATCCGTGCCGCGGGTGACGCTCGCAAACTTGCGCCGCACATCGCCGGCGGTCAGCGGCTGGCCGCTGCCGTCCGGCCGCATCACGTACGAGGTCAGCCCTTCTGTCTGCGTGGTCAGCGGCTCGTCGTCCGCATAGCGATCGATGTCGATGCCGGTGTCTCCCGCGTAGCTGACGAGCTGCGCGTGCTGATGGTAGTGACTCTGCAGCGTGTGGTACTTCTCCTTCGCGTCGCCCGACGAACGCGCGGTGACGATCCGCAATACAGTCAGCGCCTTCACGTCGTCGCCTGCGCGGCCGCTCTGCTGCGCGAGCCGGCGGATCTCGCCAAGGCCGTCGCGGATCTCGTTCGGATTCGATTTTGCGACGAAAACCACTTCCGCGTGCTTCGCCGCGAACTGGCGCCCGCGCCCCGACCAGCCCGCCTGGATCAGCACGGGGGTCCGCTGTGGCGACGGCGCACACACGTGCGGGCCTTGCACCCGGTAGTGGCGACCCTCGTGCGCGATTGGCCGCACGCGGTCGCCGCGTGCATAGCGCAACTCGCGCTTGTCGGCCACCACCGCATCATCGGCCCAACTGCCTTCCCAGAGCTTGTAGGCGACGTCGAGAAACTCCTCCGCGCGTTCGTACCGTTCGTCGTGGCCGATCATTCTGTCGAGGCCGAAATTGCGCGCCGCGCTAGTCAGGTAGGACGTGACGATGTTCCAGCCGATCCGGCCGCCGCTCAGGTGATCGAGCGTGCTGAAGCGCCGCGCCAGCGCGAACGGGTGCTCATAGGTCGTGCTGGCAGTGACGCCGAAAGCAAGGCGTTCCGTCTGGGCAGCCAGCGCCGGAATCAGCATCATCGGATCGTTCGCGGGCGCTTCGACGGCCCATTGCAGTGCCGCGTCGGCCGAGCCGCCGTACACGTCGTACAGGCCGAGCACGTCCGCGAAGAACAGCATGTCGAGGTCGGCCTGCTCGGCCTTGCGTGCAAGATCGGACCAGTAGGCAAGCGTATTGACCCGCAGCCGTTCGTCGGCGGGATGGGTCCACAAGCTCGGCGCGCCGCCGCAGCCGACGCTGGCCTGTTCATAAAGGGAAAACAGCAAGGGTTGGGGATCGGACATGACGTTGCGAAATGCAGAAGGTGGAATCAGTTCGGCGCGGCCCACGCACCCGGCACCGCCTTGCGCGCGCGATTGAGCGGCTGGTCGGCCGGTGCGCGAGACAGGTAGCGATTGAGGCGCTTTTCGAGCCAGCCGGCGGGAATGGTCAGCGAGGCAACCAGCACGACATAAACGAGCGCAGCCCCGGCGAGCGGTTCATACACGCGCAACGTCTCGAAACGCAGCGTGTTAGCCGTACCCAACACATCGAACACGGTGATCGTCGACGCGAGCACGGTCGACTTCATCAGCAGGATCGACTCGCCAATCAGCGCGGGCAGTGCAAGCCGCAGCGCGCGCGGACCGACGATTCGGCGCAGCACCTGCGCGCGGCTCATCCCGTACGCGTGGCCGGCCTCGATCTCGCCGACCGGGACGCCGGCGATCGCGCCACGCAGGACTGTGGCGACATACGCGCTCTCGTTTATGCCGAGCGCAACGACCGCGTACCAGAACGCATCGCGCAGCAACGGCGATGCCCAGCTATCACGCATCCATTCGCGCGGGACGATCTGGCCGAAGCCGTAGTACA
>NZ_QTQP01000037.1 GCF_003854275.1 Burkholderia sp. Bp8963 | reverse complement strand
AGCCATACATTGAAGAAACGGGTGCGTTCGGCAGCTGCATTCGGTCATTGAAATCGGAAACGGCTGCTCAGGCAGTCGAAGGTGTTGTTTGCTCACTTGACACGGGGCCGCTAATGGGTGTCAACGCTTCGCCTACCCCCTCACGGGTGCATGCGCATGACTCGGGGCCGCCGTGGCTGGCTAGGCCTTCAACGTATGAAACTTTCATTCACAACACTTTGCCGGTTTGACCGGCGCACAGGAGGCGTCATGGTGATCAACAGCGAACTCGAAATCGGTTACCTCGTGATTGCGTTCGCGCTGCTGGGCGTGATCCTGATCGGCGCGCTGCTAACGTCGCTGCATCTGGGCGAACGCTGGCATCCGAAGCTGATCGGCGCGGTAATCGGTGCGCTGCTCGGTATCGCGCTGATCGAAGCGATCCCGATGATGACGTGACCCCGCATCGCATCGCGATTGCGGACCACGCGGATCCCGGCCGCGGCCATGCATTTGCATGACGTCGCAGCCGCGTGCCATTCGGCGTGAGATGGCGTGACACGACGCGATACGGCGCGACATTCGGGCGCGATACGGTGCGATACGGCGTGACATGCGGCGCAACACGGCATGCGCGGCGCACGATTCCGATCGATCGGGACGCCCGGTGCAGCGCCGATTCCTCCGATGAAAGCGTCCGTCGATCGCCCGGTGTTCGCGCGCATGCGGACGCCGTCGGCGCGCCGCCGTTGCCAGCGCGCCATGCAGGAGCACCTACAATGGAAGCACCGTTACGCTTGATCTATCAGCACTGCGAGATCTGTGCGAGCGCGCTCGTCGATCCGGTCGCGGGCGAAGGTCTCGAACTCGGGGCACTGTACGAGCCGCGGGCTGTCGTACGCTGGCGCGACGCGCTCGGGCGTCACGAAGCGCATCTGCTCGACCCGAAGCATCATGTTTTCCGCAGCGACATCGATGCGCTGAAGATCTCGGTCGCGCTGGCCAAGCGTTTCATCGATACGGAACTCGCCGGCACGTTCATGCCGGCCGGCTGACCCTGGCCGTCGCGTCGCGCGTGCGCTCGCCGCGGACGCATCGCCGGCCCGCCACCCTTTCCTGCCGGAGGCAGCATGGAACACGGCATCGTGCAGACCATCGTGCTTCTCGCCATCCTGGCGCTTGCGCTGCTGTTCTTCGCGGGACAGCACGGCCGCGACCGGCTGCGCGACAAGCTGCACCACAAGCCGTTGCGGCGGCCGCATCGGTCGCGCTCGCATCGCCATCCTTGAGCCAGTCACCGGCGTCGGGCCTGCGTCGTTCGACGCGCAACGCGCATCGCATCCGTCTCGACAACCCACACTGCCGAACGATTGCCATCACGCGCTGAATCCACGGCAATAAAGAACGGCCGGCGGTTTCCGTGTCGGATGACGACGGACCGTCGGCCTTCCAGGCGGAGGTTCGATTGACACGGTAACCCGTGCATTCCCCCCAAGATGCGTATCGGCGCACGCATGACGCGCCTATACGCCCCACATCACATGCTGCCCGTGCTTGCTGGCTTCACGCATCATCTCCAGCAGCGGCCATGCACGTTGCGCCAACCCACCCGGCAGCGGCTGCACGTCCGCATGCAGCATCTGCGTCGAACGCTCATGCGCATGCTCGCGGACATTTTCTTCGTCGATCGCCTGCTCGAGGCGTGCGATGGCTGCCGGCAGGTCGTCGGGGAGTATCACGCCCCGGACTTCGAGCCCTTTGCCGACCAGCCCCAACAGATACTCCGCGAGATCGCGCAGCATCTTGATATCGGGGGAAGCGGATGAACGAAACGTCACCATCATCGCTCGTGCCTTGTGTCGTTGTCGTGGATGCCCGACGCCGCGCCCGCGTTCATGGCCGCCGGTTGCGGCGAGGCCCCCCGGCCGCCCCGTCACGATGCCGCGGCGCGGTCCGGCCCTCATGGGTCGGGCATTCGCCCGGCAACGTAGCTCCATACGTCGCCCGGTTCGTCGCCGGTATCGTGTTCGAACGACCCGAAGGCCTGCTTTGATTTTATATCACGTTGTGACATATTAAAGCGACCGAACCGGACGGCGCCGCGCCGGCGCCCGGCGGCAACTCGCAGTTTCAACGGTATGGCTCCGCGAATGCACGCGCGGCCACCGTCATTGCGGCCGCGCGCGCCGGGATCGAACGACGGTTACTGCTGGACGAGCTCGACGCGGCGGTTCTGCGTGCGACCCGCATCGTCGCCGTTCGATGCGACCGGCGACAGCGATGCGACGCCCTTCGCGGTCAAGCGCGCCGGCGCAATCCGATAGGTCGTCGCAAGTGCCTGCGCCACTGCTTCGGCGCGCTTCTGCGACAGGTCGACGTTGTGCGCGAACTGGCCCTGGTTGTCGGTATGGCCGACGACGTACACCTTAAGGGCCGGGTTGGCCGACAGCAGCTTCGCCATCTCGTCGAGCTGCGGCTTCGATTCCGGTTTCACCTGTGCCTTGTCGGTATCGAAGTAGATGCCGTACAGCGCGACCTTGCCGGTCGCCGCGAGCCCTTTCTGCAGCGCGCTCGAATCGACCACCTTGACCTGCCCGGTCTGCATCGGCTTCACCTCGACGATTTCCTCGTAGACGAGCGTGTTCTTGTTCGACGCCGAATCGTCCATGATGTGCAGGAACACGTAGGCGTCACCCGATGCCCTCGGCAGCTTCGCGAGGATCGTGCGGTGCTTGCCGCCGAAGTTGGCGCTGCCGCCACCCGCCTTCCGCAGGCGTCCCGAATTGATCACGAGGCTCTGGAGTTCGCCGCCGCCGCTCTTGCCGCACTGCTCCGCCGTGCAGCGGAACAGAATCTGGAAGCCGCCCTTCTGCAGCGCATCGAGATAGTTACGCTCGACTTCCAGCGTCGATCGGTCGCCGCCGATCTCGTACGAGATCCGCGTGACCTTGCCTTCCAGATTCAGGCCCTTCGTGGTCTTTTCGTCGTCGACCGGCTGGTTTGGCAGGAATGCCTCGTCGAACGGTGTCTGCGAATAGGCGGTGATCGTCGCGCCCGTGAAACGCGTGACGAGCGGATGATCCTTCGCGCCCGGCACATCGCCGGCGGCGAACGCAAACGTGGACAGCGACGCCAGCGCGACGGCGGACAGCGCACGGCGGCCGCCGTGCATGATACGGAATACGGACGATACGGCGTTCTTCATTGAGTCTCTCGGAAAGGATTTGTTGTTCGATTGAAAGCGATGAAGCGCGCGAATCTTACCAAATCTTTCCGGAGAATCTCATCGATAATTTTCGATTACTGAACGATCTGACGCGGCACGTCAGGTTGAATCGTTTTCATGCGCGTGCACGCGTCGGTTGCCGCCCCCGCTGCCCCGCTACCCGACGTTCATCGGCAGCAGCACCATCTGCTTGCCCTCGACGTGCAGCCGCGCCTGTAGTTCGACCGGCGTCTGGTTGTGCAGCCACGCGGTCAGGAAATTCACGCGCTTGAAGATCAGCTTGCTCGCGAAGCACACGCTGTTCGGAAACTCGTTCAGCGTAGCCGACGCAAGGTTCATGAACTCGACGACCGGATTCGTGCCGAACGCGATCCGGTAATCCGCTGCGATGCCGTTGCGCCGGCAATGCGCGACGTAATAGTCGAGCGATTCGGTAATCGTGTGCCGCAGCCGCTCGAGGTGCTCGTGCCCGTCATACGCCTTCGCGTCGACTTCGCCCACCGCAAGGAAGATCACATTGCGGAAGTGCCCGGGGAACAGCCGGTTGACCCACAGCAGCGCGTGCATGCTCGCGCCGCGATGCTTGCCGACCAGCAGCACCGCGGTCGGTAGCGACGGGTCGGGCCTGGCCGGCGCGGTCGCTTCGTCGACGGCCGGCGGTGCACCGGAGAACAGCGCATCCTCCTTCGCGAGCTGCTCGCGTGTGTACGCGTAGTGCCGGTTGATCATGAAGCACAGCGCGATGACCGCGCTCGTCACGAGCACCGTCAGCCAGCCGCCGGCGGTGAACTTCTCGATCAGCGTGATCACGAGCACGGCCGACGTGACGACCAGCCCGAGCGCGGTCAGGCAGAAGTGCTTGTACCAGCTGCCGTCCTTGCGGCGCTGGCGCCACCAGTAGGTGCTCATGCCGAGCAGCGACATGCTGAACGTCAGGAACACGTTGATGCTGTACAGCACGACCAGCACGTCGACGTTGCCGTGGGTCCACAGCAGGATCAGCAGGCTCGACATGCCGACGACGATGATACCGTTCTGCCGCACTAGCCGCGTCGAGAGGTCGCGGAAATGGCGCGGCACCCACGAATCGGACGCCATGTTCGACAGCACCGCCGGGCCGTCGAGGAAGCCGGTCTGCGCGCCGACCAGCAGCAGCCCGGCCTCGAACGCGAGCACGGCCGCGAGCAGCGCATGGCGCGCGAACGACGACCCTAGGCCGAGATGGTCGATCACGCTGCCGAACACCACGGCGTTGAGCGTCTGGCCCTCGACCGGCTTCGCGTGCCACAGCATGTACAGCAGGATGATCCCGCCGGCCGTGAACGCGAGCGACGTCGCCATGTACCACATCGTCACCTTGCCGCTCGGCACGCGCGGCTCCGCGAGCATGTTCACGTTGTTCGACACCGCCTCGAGACCGGTGTACGTGCCGCCGCCGAGCGAGAACGCGCGCATCAGCAGCGCGAGCATCACGAAGGTGCCGAGCGACTGCGACATCCCGTGCGCTTCGTGCACCGCATCCGGCACGATCGACACGAGATGGTCGCCTTGCAACGCGACGCCGTACACGATCAGCGCGAAGTGCAGCACGACGAAGCCGATGAAGATCGGCAACAGCACGATGATCGATTCGCGCATGCCGCGGAAGTTGAGGCCGGTCATCAGCAGGATCAGCACGATCTCGGTCGTCAGCTTGAACGCCTGGGCACTGACCGGCAGCAGGCTGAAGAACGCGTCGACACCGCTCGCGAGCGACGTCGCGACCGTCAGCACGTAGTCGACGAGCAGCGCCGCGCCGGATACGAGCCCGGGCTTTGCCCCGAGCAGCGCGGTCGACACGCGGTAGCCGCCGCCGCCCGTCGGGAACAATTCGATCACCTGGTTGTAGCCGAGCGCGATGATGAACACCGTCGCGGCGGTCGCGAGCGCGAGGAACAGCGCGAGCGGGTGGTGCTGGCCGAGCGCGAGGAACGCCTCTTCCGGGCCGTAGCACGACGACGACAGGCCATCGGCGCCGAGGCCGACCCACGCGAGCAGCGGCGTGACCGCGATCGCATGGCGCGTGCGCGGATCGAGCGGGTCGAGCGGTTTTCCGACGAGCACCTGCCAGACCTTCTGGAGTGTGGTCATGATCCCTCCGGAACGCGCGACGCGTCCGCGTCACTCATCTAAAAGTAAATGAGTTCCGGGAGGGCCGCCAGTCGGCGTATTCCATAGTGCGGCATCGGGCATTGGCCGCGGTGCTTTCAATGCGCCGACATCATGTAGACAGCTTGGCTACAACCCGATCGGCCAGCGCCACGGCAGGTCGGCCTTCAGCAGCTTGATCGCCGCGTGCTTCAGTGCCGGCTGGCGGGAGTGCGGGTCGAGCGCGGGCGACGTCACCGTCTTGACGCCCGCGCCGATGCCGAGCCGCGCGCAGTCGCCGGGATTCAGGTCGACGCTCGGCGCCGGCGCATGCGCGAACAACTTCGGCACGCTGCCCGCGCGGCTGCAGCCGTGCCACGGGTCGCGCAGCCGGCCCGTCGTCAGTGCGAAGCGGTGGCGCGCGTTTCGGGTGCGTCGACGCGCACCTCGTTCATGTGCGGCGCGGGTGAAATTTGTGCAATACAGCACGACTCGGTGTACGGGGTCGGGTGACATCGCCGGTGCGGTGCGCAGGTGCGGTGCATGGCGGCGCACCACCAAACCACAGGTCAGCCGCTTTCGCCCAGCGCGCGGGCGAGCAGCCGCGACACGCCGGCAAAGGCCGGATGCGGCGCCGTGATCACGAACGTCGGAATCCGCGCGAGATAGCGGGCAAAGCGGCCCTTCGCCTCGAAGCGCTCGCGAAACGGCGACGCGTCGAACAGCGCGCCGAGACGCGGCACCACGCCTCCGCCTATATAGATACCGCCGGTCGCGCCAAGGGTCAGCGCCAGGTTGCCCGCAAACGTGCCGAGCATCCCGCAGAAGCAGTCGAGCGTCGCGATGCAGCGCGCGTCGCCGGCGAGCGCGCGTTCGATGATGGCAGCGGTGTCGCCTCCGGTCGCTTCGCCACCATCGCGCGCCGCCAGCGCCGCATGGATCACCGCAATGCCGGGCCCCGCCGCAAGCCGCTCGAACGACACGTGCGGCCACAAGGTACGCGCGTACCGCAACACCGCCTCCTCGCGCGCGTCGGCCGGCGCGAACGACACGTGCCCGCCCTCGCCGGACAGCGGCACCCACGCGTCGCCCGCGCGCACGAGCGCCGACACGCCGAGCCCGGTTCCGGCGCCGAGCACGCCGATCGCGCCCCCCGCTTGCCGATCGCCGCCGCCGACCTGCCGCCGCTGTTCCGCCGACAAATGCGGCACGGCCATCGCGAGCGCCGCGAAGTCGTTGACCACGTGCAGCGTGTCGAAGCCGAGCGCACGGCGCGTCGCGTCGATCGAGAAGCGCCAGTCATGATTCGTCATGCTGACCAGATCGCCGTCCACCGGATTGGCGATCGCGATTGCCGCGTGCCGCACCCGCGCGCCGCCGGCATCGCGCAGGAACGCGCGCACCGCGTCGGCAACGCCTGCATGGTCGCCGCACCGATAGACGCGCACGTCGCCGATCTCGCCGCGCGCGCGCTCCAGCGCGAAACGCGCGTGCGTGCCGCCAATGTCCGCGAGCAGGCGGGGTTCGGCGTCGCGCACTGTGCACCGCACGGCCGGATGATCGTTGAGAATCGCTTCGCTCATGGTTGCCCTCGGATTGTCGTCAGCTTTCGATCGTGTCGTTCAAGGCACCTCCGCGCCTCGCGCGGCCTGCAGCAGTGCGAACCAGTGCTCGCGCGCGAGCGGCAGCCGTGTCGCCGCCACCGCTTCGCGCAGCGCCGCGATCCGGCTCGACCCGACGATCGGCAGCGGCCGGCACGGCAGCGCGAGCAGCCACGCGAACAGCACCGTCGTCGCCGGCACGCCGAGCGCACCGCCGATCCGCTCGGCACAGGCACGCACCCGCGTCGCGGCCGGCGACGCATCGGTCAGCAGGCGCCCGCCCGCGAGCGGCGACCACAGCATCGGCGAGCAGCGCCAGCGCTGCGCCTGGTCGAACGTGCCATCGTCGAGCGGCGCGAGATGCAGCAGCGAACATTCGACCTGGTTCGTCGCGAGCGACATCCCGTGCGCGGCCATCCGGTCCTGCAGCAGCGCCGCCTGCGCCGGCGTGAAGTTCGAGATCCCGAATGTCCTCACCTTGCCGTCGCGCCGCAGCGCGGCGAACGTCGCGGCGACTTCGTCGGCATCCATCAGCGGATCGGGACGATGCAGCAACAGCAGGTCGAGCCGGTCGGTGCGCAGCGCGCGCAGCGACTGCTCGACCGACGCGACGACATGCGCGGCCCCCGCGTCGTAGTGCTTGAGCCGGTGCGCAGGCCGGCGCGTGGACACGAGCCGGATCCCGCATTTCGTCACGATCTGCATCTGCTCGCGCAGATGCGGCGCGTCGTCGAGCACCTCGCCGAACAGGCTCTCGGCCGTGTAATCGCCGTAGATGTCCGCGTGGTCGAAGCTCGTCACGCCGAGCTCGAGCGCCGCGTCGATCAAGGCGCGGCGCTCGCGGCGCGACAACCGCCAGTCGGCGAGTCGCCACATCCCGAACACGATCCGCGAGAACGGCATCGGCTCGGCCCCGATCGATATCGTCGTGCAACGCGCATTCATCTCGTTCATGTCGGTCACCACCACCATTCAACTTGAGCGCCGACCGTCGAACCGCTGCGCGACGTCCCGAAGATGCCGGTCGTCGACAGCGGATCGCCAGGCGCCGCCGCATCCTGCGCCGCCTTGTTCCAGCGCGCATACGTGTAGAACACGCGAAACTCCGGCCGCGACCAGAACGACCGGTCCATGGCAAGCGTCAGCGCGACACTCGCCTTCAGCAGTGTGCGGGTCGGGCCTCCGGACGGCGTCACGCGGTCATGGCCGAGGTCGCCTTGCAGCTTCACGTGCTGCGTGAATGCGTACACGGGGCGCACGCCCATCGACACCCACGTCTGCGAGCCGCCCGACGGCGCGATGTCGCGCTGCCAGATGCCGACGACCTGTCCGCCGAAGTCGCGGGTCGCCTGCCAGTCGAACGCATCGAGCACGCGGATGCTCTTGTAGCGGTTGTCGTTCGTCAGCGTGCCCGTGTAGCCGAGGCCGGTGCCCGGACCGACGCCGTACTGGAACGCAAGCTTGTTCTTGCCGCCGAGCAGGTTGGTCTGTACGTGCTGGACCGTGAACGACCAGCCGCTGTGCGCGTCCTGCATCACGCCGTTCGCGTCCAGCACCGGCGCGCGGGCCGGGATGTACGACAGCCCGAACTGCAGTTCGCCGCCGGGATTCGGATGCACGCCGGACAGTTGCAGGTCGTGACGCGTCGCGTAGTTCGGCTGGTCGATGTAGTCCTCGCGGAACAACGCGTAGCTGAGCTTCAGGCCGCCGCCGATCGGCACGTTCTCGATACCCGCGCCGAGGCCGCTCGGGTTCCAGTAGTAGAAGTCGTTGATATGGACGTCGTTGCGCCGGTAATAGATGCGCCCGAACCAGATCCGCGTGCCGTCGAGCCCCGGAATGTCGGTAAGCTGCACATACGACTGCGGCAGGCGCACGCGGCCATGATTGCCGTCGAAGGTCGGCGTGCGGTCGAGATCGTTGACGAGGCTCGCCATCCCCACCGCCGACAGCTGCATGCCGTTCGCGAACTTGAACAGCGTCTGGTCGATCTCCAGTTCGCTGTAGATCTGGCATTCGTTGCCGAGCCGGTATTTGCTCTGCGCGCCCGGCAGCTGGAAGCAGGCCTGCGAATGGCTGTCGCTCGTGCCGACGCCGGCCCGCAGATAGCCGTGGAACTGCGTCCACGGCGTCAACTGATTCCAGGCCGACGACGGCGTCGGCGTGGCCACGTTGGCGGGACTCGTGTCGGCCGGCACGACGCCGGTTGCCTGCGCGAGGCCGCCCGGCGCACTGTCCGCGGCGAGGGTCGCGGCGGCGCTCGGCGTGCCGTCCGCGACGGCAGTCGTCGCGGGGTCCGGCGCCGCATGCAGCGCCGCCGACGCGACGGCCAGCGAGAAAGCCGCGGCGAGCCGCGTGAGCCTGAACGGGGTGCTTGCCGGGCCGCACGCGGCGCTGCCTGCTTCGTCGATCATGAACGTGTCTCCAAACTATGTTGTCGCGCCGCGTGCGATGCGCGGCGTTATCGAATAGGTGTGCTTGCTGCTTCGTCCGTGCTTCGTCCGTGCTTCGTCCTGGCGTCATCCCGGCGTGGCCCATTTGCCCGCCGACGGGCCGGCGCGGTGGACGATCCGCGCGCCGGCCCGGCACTGCGTCAGCCGGCGACGTCGAGATCGAGCACCGGCGGCGCATCGGCGGCGATCGGCCCCGGCGCGTGGATGCGGATCGGCTCGCCCGCGGCCGCGCTCGCATAGATCGCGTCGAGGATCTCCATCACGATCAGCCCTTCCTCGCCCGGCGCCGGATGCGGGACATCGCACAGGATCGCTTCCGCGCAGTCGTACATCGCCGAATGCGCGCCGTCAGCGGGCGGGTTCAGCCGCATGTCGAACTGCGCGCCGTTCTGCTCGATGAAGATGTGCGCGTCGAACGTGTAGCCTTCGTTCAGGTTCTTCTGCAGCAGCCCCGCGCGCGTGCCGAGCAGGCGCGTTTCCATCAGCTCCGCTTCCTGGATGTTGGTTGCCCACGACGCCTCGATCGCGAGCGTCGCGCCGTTGTCGAAGCGGATCAGCGCGGCCGCGAGATCCTCGACGTCGAACGTCTTGCCCGCGCGCGTCGCGAGCTCGCGCGCGATCGGGTCGTAGGTGCTGCCCATCACCCATACGGGCTTCGGATAACCCATCAGCCACAGCGCGAGATCGAGACGGTGCACGCCGAGATCGATCAGCGGCCCGCCGCCCGCGAGCGCCTTCGTGCCGAACCAGCCGCCGAAGCCTGGCATCCCGCGCCGGCGATGCCAGACCGTGCGACCGAAATAGAAGTCGCCGAACACGCCGGCCTCGACCTGCGCCTTCAGTGCCCGCGACTGCGCGCTGAAGCGGTACGAAAAATTGATCATCAGCCGCTTGCCGGCGCGCTGCGCAGCGATCAGCATCTCGCGCCCCTCGTCCGCGTTCAGCGCCATCGGCTTCTCGCACAGCACGTGGCAGCCGGCGTCGAACGCGGCGAGCGTCAGCTCGCGATGGAATTTGTTCGGCGTGCACACGCTGACGACGTCCAGCTGTTGCGCCGCCAGCATCGCATCCGCCGACGCATAGCGCGCGTCGATGCCGAATGCGTCGCCGACCTTCGCGAGCCGCTTCGCATCGGGATCGGCGATCGCGACCACGTCGACGTCCGGATGCTCGCGCCAGCCTTCGATATGCTTGCGGCCGATCCCGAGCCCGATCACGCCGACGCGCAGGCGTCGGCCGCGCGCAATCGCCGCGACTTCAGGCAGCTCCACCTTGTAATCGTCGTTCATGCGAGGTCTCCTGCGCTCTGCTGAATGCCGACATGCGCGAACTGCGTGCTCTTCTCGCTGAGCGTTTCGAGCGGCGGCGAGTTCGGGCAGCGGTCGGCAAGATTCACGCGCGGCGCGGCCCACTGCACCGCGTTCGCGATCACGCGCTGCACGTTGCGGTCGTGATAGGTCGGATACGCTTCATGCCCCGGGCGGAAATAGAAGATCCGGCCGTGGCCGCGCTCCCAGCAGCAGCCCGAGCGGAACACCTCGCCGCCCTCGAACCACGAGATGAACACGGTCGAATCCGGCTGCGGGATATCGAAGCGCTCGCCGTACATCTCCTCGTGCTGCAGCTCGAAGTACTCGCCGAGCCCCGCCGCGATCGGATGCGACGGCTCGACGACCCACAGCCGCTCCTTCTCGGCCGCCTCGCGCCACTTCAGCGAGCAGTTCGTGCCGAGCAGGCGGCGGAAGATCTTCGAGAAATGCCCGGAATGCAGCACGATCAGGCCCATCCCTTCGAGCACGCGGCGCTGCACGCGCTCGACGATCTCGTCGGAGACCTTCGCGTGCGCCTTGTGCCCCCACCAGATCAGCACGTCGCACGCGGCGAGCCGTGCTTCGCTGAGCCCGTGCTCGGGCTGGTCGAGCGTCGCGGTGCCGATCTCGAGCGGCAGCGCGCCGTGGCCGAGCGCCGGCGTCTCCGCGAGCGCGCTCGCGATCACCTGGTGCAGACCGTCCGGGTAGATCGCGCGCACGTCCGCGTTCTCCCGTTCGTGCTCGAATTCGTTCCAGACGATCACCGACAGCTTTTTGTTTAGCATGACTATCCTTTATCAATGGGTTGGCGCCGATTCGACAGCGGCCGTGCGCCCCGGCCGCCTGAAACCTGTGGAACGATCCGCCGCGTGCCGCGCTCAGGCGGTCGCGAGCGCCGGCACGGCGGCGTCGCGCAGGATACGCGCGGCCGCGCGGCCGTCCGGATGAAACAGATGCAGCGCGCCGGCCGGCAGATCGACACGCAGGCGATCGCCGATCCGCGCGCCGCCGGCGTCGGTCTTCGCGACGATCGGCTGCGCGCTGAACGGCGTATCGAGGTACAGCCAGGTATGCTCGCCCATCTGCTCGACGTGCGCGACCTCGCCCATCACGCCGCCGGTGCCGACCCGCACGTGTTCGGGGCGGATCCCGAGCGTCACGTGGGCGCCGGCTTCGAGGCCGTCGCCGGACACGCTCGCGCCCAGCGCGTGCTCGCGGGCCAGCGCGCGAACCTCGCCGGCGCCGGCCGACGTGACGGACGTGACGGTCGCCGGCAGGAAGTTCATCGCGGGCGAGCCGATGAAGCCGGCGACGAACTGGCTCGCCGGGTGATGATACAGATCGAGCGGCGTGCCGATCTGCGCGATGCTCGCGACCCCGTGGCGCCTTTCGAGCGGCCGCAGCAGCACGATCTTGTCGGCAAGCGTCATCGCCTCGACCTGGTCGTGCGTCACGTAGATCATGCTGGTGCTGTCGAGGCTGCGGTGCAGCTTCGCGATCTCGACGCGGGTCTTCACGCGCAGCGCGGCGTCGAGGTTCGACAACGGCTCGTCGAACAGAAACACCTTCGGCTTGCGGACGATCGCGCGGCCGATCGCGACGCGCTGCCGCTGGCCGCCGGACAGCGCGCCTGGCTTGCGTTCGAGCAGCTCGCCGAGGCGCAGCGATTCCGACGCGAGCCGCACCCGCCGGTCGATCTCGTCCTTCGGCAGACGCAGATGACGCAGGCCGAACGCCATGTTCTCGTAGACGGTCATGTGCGGATACAGCGCGTAGCTCTGGAACACCATCGCGATGTCGCGCTTCGCGGGCGCGAACGTGTTCACGCAGCGGCCGTCGATCCACACGTCGCCGGCGCTCTGCTCGTCGAGGCCGGCGATGATCCGCAGCAACGTCGACTTGCCGCAGCCCGACGGGCCGATGAACACGCAGAACTCGCCGGGTTCGACCGTGAGATTCACGTCGCTGAGGATGGGGGTCGCGCCGTACTGCTTGTTAAGACCGCTCAACCTGATCTGACTCATTTGTTTCCTCTTGATGCTGACGACGGGCCCGAACCCGCTCAACCCTTGACTGCCCCGGCCGTGAGGCCGGACACGATATGACGCTGGAACACCATCACCAGCAGCACGAGCGGCACCGTGACGATCACCGACGCGGCCATGATGGTTCCCCACGGCAGCTCGTAGCTGCTTGCGCCCGAGATCATCGTGATCGCGACGGGCACCGTGCGCTGCTCCGACGAGATCGTGAAGGTCAGCGCGAACAGGAACTCGTTCCATGCCGACACGAACGCGAGCAGCGACGTCGCGGCAAGCGCCGGCCGCAGCAGCGGCAGGAAGATCCGGAAGATCAGCGTGAACACGCCGACGCCATCGACGAGCGCAGCTTCCTCCAGCTCGCGCGGCAGCTCGCGCATGAACGTGACGAGAATCCAGATCGTGAACGGCAGCGTGAAGATCAGGTCCGACAGCACGAGCGCGCCGAGGTGGTCGTACAGGCCGAGCGCGCGGACCAGCTCGAACAGGCCCGACAGGATCGCGACCTGCGGAAACATCGACACGCCGAGGATGCACATCATCAACACGCCACGCCCGCGGAACGACACGCGGCCGAGCGCATACGCGGCGAGCACCGACACCGCGAGCGACAGCGCGACCGCACCGCCCGCGACGAACGCCGAGTTCAGCAGGTACGCGCCGAACGGCTGGTCGCGGAACAGCTGCCGGTAGTTGTCGAGCGACGGGCTCGACGTGAACAGCGACGTATCGAACAGCGCGTCGCCATGCTTGACCGACGTGCCGATCATGTAGACGAACGGGAACAGCGCGATCACCAGCACGAGCGCGGACAGCAGCCCGTGGATCGCGATTTCGAGCGGATGCTTCTTCACGTCACGCCTCCTGGAGCCGGCGGCGGCTGACCGCCATGTAGCCGACGGTGAACAGCACGATCGTGACGAACAGCAGCATCGCCGATGCCGACCCGAAGCCGACCTGCTGGAAATCGATCAACTGCTCGCGCACATAGATCGACATGCTTTTCGTGACCCGGCTGTTCGACGTCATCACGTAGATCAGGTCGAACACGCGCAACGCGTCGAGCGAGCGGAAGATCATCGCGACCAGCACGCCGGGCAGGATCAGCGGCAGTGTGACCGAGCGGAACTGGCGCCAGCGCGGCACGCCGTCGACGCGCGCGGCCTCGTAGCAGTCGCGCGGCACGGTCTGCAGCGCGGCGAGCATCAGCAGCGCCATGAACGGCGTGGTCTTCCACACGTCGACGAGCACGATGGTCGGGAACACGAGCCGCGCGTCGGCCGTGAACGCGAGCGGTTCGTGGATCACGCCGATCGCCATCAGCATCGCGTTGACGATGCCGAACTGGTCGTTGAGCATCCAGCTCCAGATCTTCGCGGAGACGACGGTCGGGATCGCCCACGGCACGAGCACCGCCGCGCGCAGCAGCGTGCGCAGCCGCGACGGCACGTCGAGCAGCAGCGCGACGCCGAGGCCCGCCGCCGTTTCGAGCAGCACCGATACGACGGCGAACAGCACGGTATTGCCGACCGCCTGCCACCACGCCGGGTCGCGCAGCACGCCCGCAGCGCCGACATAGTTGTCGAGGCCGACGAAACGCCGCTGCGACAGGTCGGACAGTTGCGCATCGGTCAGGCTGAACCACGCGGTGCGCACGAGCGGCCAGCCGGCGATCGCCACCAGCGTCAGCAGCGCGGGCGCCACCAGCAGCCACGCCTGGCGGCGGCGCGCCTGCGCGAGCCCGCTGCCGGCACGCACGGGCGCCTGCTCGAATGAAGGAGTACTACTGATCTGAATGCTTCCGGTTCTCATGCGATGTCTCCTGCCGGGCCGGCGCCGTCAGGCGGCCGGCCGGAATGGTCGAGCGTGCGCCGGCGCGCTTGGCGCCTGTTAGTGCCTGTTAGTGCCAGTTATCGCCAGCTAGAGGCGGGCGCGAGCCGGGTGAGCGACGCAGCAAGCCGCGCGAGCGCGCCCGATGCGGTGTCGCTGCCGGCGAGCACGTCGTGCGCGGCGTTCCAGAACTGGTTGCTGACCTGGTTGTACTTCGCGCCCGTGACTGTCGACGGCCGCGCAACTGCGGTGCTGAAGGTCGGTAGCAGGTCGGCCATGAACGGGTTCGCCTGCAGGATGTCCTTGTCGCGGTAGAGCGCCGGCATCGTCGGGTTGTACGAGCCCTGCACCGCGCGCATCTTCTGCACCTCCGCGCTCGCCAGGTACATCACGAGATCGGCGGCCAGCTTCGGGTTAGGCGAGTAGCGCGACACGGCGAGCTGCCATCCGCCGAGCGCGGCGGCCGGGCGGCCGTCGGCGCCGCCCTTCGGCAGCGGCGCGATGCCGACCTTGCCCTTGATCGGGCTGCCCGCGCGGTTCGCGATCGCCCACGCGTACGGCCAGTTGCGCATGAACACCGCGTTGCCGGCCTGGAACACGCCGCGCGACTCTTCCTCGCCGTAGTTCAGCACCGCCTTCGGGCTGATCGTCCCGACCCATTTCGACGCCTGCTCGAGCGCCTTGACCGCACCCGGGTTGTCGACCGTCACGCGGCCCTTGTCGTCGACCACCGTGCCGCCGTTGTGGCTGCTGATCCATTCGAGCGCATCGCAGGTGAGCCCTTCGTACGCACGGCCCTGCCACACGTAGCCCCAGACCTTCTCGTTGCCGGCGGCGCGCTCGCTCGCCTGGACCTTGCGCGCGGCGGCATCGAGTTCGTCCCATGTCGCGGGCACCTTCAGCCGGTACTTGTCGAGCAGGTCCTTGCGGTAGTAGAGCAGGCCCGTATCGATGAACCACGGCATCGCGACGAGCTTGCCGTTCACGGTATTGTTCGCGACGATGCTCGGGAACGACTGGCTTTCGAGCCCGTTGCTGTATGGCTTCAGGTCGATCAGGTGATTCGCGAGGATGCCCGGCCAGACCGTATCGATCTGCATCACGTCGATCTTGTCCGAGCCGCTGCCGAGCAGTTGCTGGTACAGCGCGAGCGTCTCGCTCGAGTTGTTTGGCATGCTGATGAACTCGACCTCGTTGCCGGTCTTCGCGGCCCAGCGTTTCGCCGAGACCTGGCAAATGTCCTGGTCGACGCCGGCCGCACCGCATGCGATCCGCAGCGTCGCCGCGCCGGCCGTGGTCGCCATGGCCGCCGTCATTGCGAGCGCCATCGTCAGCAAGCCTGCCTTGAGCTTCATCATCGGGTGTCTCCTGTCCCATCCAGGGTTTGATCGTTCGTATCGTGCACCGCGGTGCTGCGAATGCATCGCCGGGTGCCGTGGGTGTATGAGACTCCAGTCCCGTTAATCGAAAATTTCGGAAATCCGACCCGCCATTAACAATCGAAACAATCGGCTTCGCGGATCGGCGCCTGTTCGCGCCAATGGCGCGAACCGCGCGAACCGACGCTAGCCGAGGAGCGCGGCCAGCGCCGCCAGATCGAACGGCTTCGGCACGAACGGCAGGTCCGCGCGCCAGTCGGGATGCGCCTGGTGGACTTCGGGTGGCAGGCCCGACGTCAGCGCGACGCGCTGTGCGGGCCAGCGTTCGGCGAGCCGCGCCGCGAACGCGATGCCGCTGCCGCCCGCGCCAAGCGAGATGTCCGACAGCACGAGCGTGACGGGGCCGTGCTCGGCCAGCCAGGCGAGCGCCGCGTCGCCGTCCGGCACCGCGTCGGCCTGCGCGCCGAGCGCCGCGAACTGGCTGAGCGCCGTATCGCGCACCTCGGGATCGTCGTCCACCACGAGCACGCGCGCGCCGGCCGTGCCGGCCACGGGCCGGGCCGGCACGCCGCTGCGCTCGGGCGGCGCGCTGACGGCAGGCCCGCTATCGGGCAGCCACAACTCGACGCAGGTGCCGTGGCCGACGTCGCTGCGGATCCGCAGGTCGCCGCCGCTCTGGCGCACGAACCCATACACGCTGCTGAGCCCGAGCCCGCTGCCCTCGCCGGCGGCCTTGGTCGTGAAGAACGGCTCGATCACCTTGTCGAGCAGCATCGGCGCGATCCCGCAGCCGGTATCGGTCACGCTCAGCACGACCGCAGGCGCCGCAGCCGCGCCGCCCGGCGCCGGTTCGCGGCGCGCGGCCAGCGTAAGCGTGCCGCCTTCCGGCATCGCCGCGGCGCTGTTGAGCGTCAGGTTGAGGATCGCGTTCTCGAGCTGGCCGCGATCGACGTTCACCCACAGCGTGTCGGCAGCCGGCTCCAGCACGACCGTCACCCGCTGCCCCGCCGAATATTCGACGAGGTCGAGCATCTCCGCGAGCATCGCCCGCACCGACACGCGTTCGGCCTGCAGCGGCTGGCGCCGCGCGAACGCGAGCAGCCGCCGCGTGAGCCGCGACGCGCGCTCGGCCGCGCGGCGCGCCCGCTCGGCCATTGTCTGCGCGTCGTGCTGCCCGTCGAGCCGCGGCAGCAGCAGCTCGAGGTTGCCGAGGATCGCGACGAGGAAGTTGTTGAAATCGTGCGCGACGCCGCCCGTCAGCTGGCCGAGCACGTCCATCTTCTGCGCCTGGCGCAACTCGGCCTCGACCGCGCGCCGGCTCGTCAGGTCGCGGCAGACCGCGACCCAGCCGCCGTCCGGCAGCGGCTGGCAGTGGAATTCGAGGATCCGCCGGTCGCCGAGGTGCAGTTCGGCCGACGCGGCAATGCGCGCGCCGTCCGACGTGCGGGTCGCGGTCTCGCGCGACACCTGGCGCCAGCGCGCGCGCGGGCTCACCGCGTGCCGCAGTGCCGCGAGCGGCAGGCCTGCCTGCAGCGTCGCGGCGTCGATGTCAAGCAGCGTCGCGAAGGTCGGATTCCACTCGATCAGCCTGCCGTGCGTATCGTGGACGGACACGCCGTCGTTCATCGAATTGAGCACGGATTCCTGCAGGCGGCGCTGCAACTCGAGGCCCTGGGTCAGCTGCTCCTTCTCGAGCAGGTTCGTGCGGAACACCTCGAACGCGCGCGCGAGCTCGCCGATTTCGTCCGGCCGGTGCGTCGACGGCATCCGGTCCGACGTGATCCCGTTCGCCAGGCGCGCCATTACGCGCGTCATCGCCTGCAGCTTCTGCAGGATGCGGCTCGCGTACGCGACGCCGAGCAGCGCGACCGCCACCCCCGCGATGGCCAGCAGCAGCAGGCCCGACTGGCTGGAGACCGCGACCTTGCGCACCTTGTCGCTGCGCTCGCTGGCGATCTGCCGCAGGCGCTCGACATAGCGCGCGGACTTGCCGCTCAGGTGGTCCGCGTGACCGCGCAGCAGCGTGACGAGATAGCCCGTCTGCGCTTCGCTCGACAGGAACTCGCGGCGCACCGCGAACACGCTGCGCGCGCCGCCGTCGAGCCGCTCGAGCGCGGCGGCGAGCACCGGCTGGCGGCGGTCCTCGCCGCGTTCGCGCGCGCGCAGCCACAGCGCCTCGTTGTCGCTTTCCGCGCTGCCGAGCTCAGCCGCGTTGGCCGCCTGCAACGCGCCGGCCGTGCGTGCCCAGATCTCGAGCAGCGTCGGCGCCTGCTGCGCGAGCAGGCCCTTCTCGCGGGCGATATCGCCGCCGATGCGGTCGTTCGCCACGCGCAGCTCGCCCAGCTCTTCCTTCAGCTGCCGCTGCCGGCCCGACACGATCAGCAGCCGCGCGAGATCCTGGTCGACCGCGTCGAGATCGTCGATCACCGCGAGCTGCTCGCCGCCCTTCGTGGCGGGCCCGGCCAGCTTGCCGAAGCCGGGCGACAGGCGCCGGATGTCGCCGAGCAGCCCGCGCAGCAGGTCGGTATCGCTGTGCAGCAGGTCCGGCGAATCGGTCAGCATCATGCTCGGCGCGACCGCGGCGAGCTGCGCGACCTTGTCCGACAGCTCGAGCGCGCGGGCGATCTCCGGCACCACGTTCGCCTCGTATTCGTCGAGCGCATTCTGGTTCGCGCGCATGCCGAGCACGCCGACCACAACGACCGCGAGCGTGATGCCGAACAGCAGCAGGAACGTCGCGATCAGCTTGGCCCGGACACTCCAGGGCGGCAGCAGTTTGAACGTCGTGCGCATCGCATCACACGCGCACGACGGGCACTGCGAACACGTAGCCGACGCCGCGCTGGGTGCGGATGTAGGTCGGCTGCTCGGGGTTCGGTTCGATCTTGCGGCGCAACCGCAGGATCAGCACGTCGATCGTGCGGTCGTAGACGTGGATGCCGAAGCCGCGCGTGTGCTCGAGCAACTGGTCGCGCGACCACACGCGCGACGGCTGCTGCACCATCGCGGCGAGCAGTTCGAACTCGCCCTGCGTCAGCGCGCACGGGCCGCCGTCGCGGGTCAGCGTGCGTGCGGACAGATCCATCGTCCAGCCGTCGAAGCAGAAGCGCGGGCCGGCGCAGGTCGAGGCGGGCCGCGGCATCGACAGCTCGGTCGTGCGCCGCAGTTGCGCGCGCACGCGCGCGATCAGCTCGCGCCCCGAGAACGGCTTCGTGACGAAATCGTCGGCCGCGGTCTCGAGGCCGAGCACGCGGTCCGTCTCGTCGCCGAGGCCGCTGATCATGATGATCGACACGTCGGAGCGCCGCCGCAGCTCGCGCGCGACCGTCATGCCGTCCTCGCCGCGCAGCTTCAGGTCGAGAATGACGAGCACGTGTGGCGCGGCCGCCAATTGCTGCTGCATCTGCGCGGCGCTGTCGGCCGCCGACACGTCGAAGCCGGCCTCTTCCAGCACGCCCTTCAGCCAGGCGCGCACTTCCGGATCGTCGTCCAGTACCAGGATTCGGTGTTTTTCTGACATGCGTGTTCTCCTCCATGCCGGTCGCGGGCGCCGATCCAGTCGGCCGCCGGGTGCGAACGGGCATCTTCTGTCTGTGTGTGGCCGGCTGCGGTCGCATTCGCAGTCGCGCCGGAAGCGAATGTTGGCCGATACGGGCCGAACCTGGCAAGGTTTCCCGCACACGAGCCGGGAGGAGGACGGCCGGGCGCGGCAAAGATCGGGCGTAAATCGGGCGCGTATCCGGCACGCTTCGGGCGCGCGATTCTAGCGCCGAAAAATTCTGCCGGAAATGGGCGGCGACCGGTGAATACCCTGCTCCGGGACACGAGAACCACCGGGCCAACGGAATCAATGCAGCCCTTTCAATGCGCCTGCAGGATACGCGGGGGCATCGCGCATTGCCAATTCACGTTTGTGATTGCCGATACCGAATGCGGCATTACCCCGCCAATTGCATGCTCACGCTAACGCGGCGCAGCCGAATTACGTCGGAACGCCGATCGCACCACGTCGCCGCCATTACCGATCGAGCAAAAAAATACCGATGTGAAATACCGGCATTGCGTGTTGACCTGCGCAGCCAAACCCCACTCTGCAAGGGGGATTACGCCTCTTCGTCATTTCGTCCGACGAAACGTTTGCTTTGCTGCGATTCCCGACATTCATCGCGAAATCCGCAAAGAAACCGGCTTTCCGTATTGGCCGGATTTCTGCCTCCGGTTCGACCTCACACACCATAAATTCCCGCCGCCACGCGCACGTCGACCGCGCAATCAGGCAATCCAATCCGCACATCCGCCGAGTGGGTGCGCGCAACAATGGCAATGCCGCGCGACCCGGGGCCATGCGGCCGTTTTGCATTCGCATGGATCAGGTACGCGTCGGTTTGACCAACGCAAACCACTTTCACCGAGGACCCATCCATGCAACTCCAATCACACCCTGCATGCCGGCCGTTTTACGAAGCCGGCGAACTGACGCAACTGCAGGCGTTCTATGAAGAAGGCCGCAACGTCATGTGGATGATGCTTCGCTCCGAACCGAGGCCGTGCTTCAATCAGCAGCTCGTCACCGATATCATCCATCTCGCGCGTGTCGCCCGCGATTCGGGGCTGACGTTCGACTTCTGGGTGACGGGCTCGCTGGTTCCCGAGCTGTTCAACGTCGGCGGCGACCTGAGCTTCTTCGTCGACGCGATCCGCAGCGGCAGGCGCGATCAGCTGATGGCCTACGCGCGCTCGTGCATCGACGGCGTCTACGAGATCTACACGGGCTTCGGCACCGGCGCGATCTCGATCGCGATGGTCGAGGGCAGCGCGCTCGGCGGTGGCTTCGAGGCCGCGCTCGCGCATCACTACGTGCTCGCGCAGAAAGGCGTGAAGCTCGGCTTCCCCGAGATCGCGTTCAACCTGTTCCCGGGAATGGGCGGCTATTCGCTCGTCGCGCGCAAGGCGCACCGGCGCGTCGCGGAGGACCTGATCGCGAGCGGCGAGCCGCACGTCGCCGAGTGGTATGCGGACCACGGGCTCGTCGACGAGACGTTCGAGCCCGGCGACGCGTATCTCGCGACGCGCACGTTCATCGACGTGCTGCGGCCGAAGCTGAACGGCGTGCGCGCGATGCTGCGTGCGCGTCAGCGCGTGTTCCCGCTGTCGCGCGCCGAGCTGATGGACATCACCGAGGATTGGGTGCGCGCGGCGTTCACGATCGAGCCGAAGGATCTCGCGTTCATGGAACGCCTCGTGATGCTGCAGAACCGTCGCGTGTCGAAGCTGAGAACGGTGACGTGATGGTGACATGCGGGTGACGCGACGGCGACGTGCCGGCGGCCTGATGGTGACTCGATGCCGGCCGTCGCCGTTTGACGGCACCGCATGACCGGAAAGTTCAGGCGATGAGCCTGAACTTTCTCTTTTCCGCGAGCCACGCCTCGAACGCGTGCGCGGCCATCGGGCGCGCGTAGTAATAGCCCTGCGCCTGCTCGACGTCGATCTGCTTGAGAAACTCGGCCTCCGCGTACGTCTCGACACCTTCGGCGACCACCGAGAAATTCAGTGCGCGCGCGAGCGACACCACGGAACGCACGAGCGCCTGCGAGCGCGGATTGCGATCGATCCCGGTGATGAAGCTGCGGTCGAGCTTGATCGCGTCGAGCGGCAGCCGCGACAGCTGCGACAGCGACGAATAGCCGGTGCCGAAATCGTCGAGATGAATCTCCGCGCCGAGCTGGCGGAACTGCTTCATCAGGCCGAGCGCCGCGTCCTCGTCCTCGATGAAGCAGCTCTCGGTGAGCTCGATGTCGATCAGGCCCGGCTTCAGGCCCACGTCGTCGAGTATCGTCGCGAACTGGTGCACGATGTTCATGTCCTGAAGCTGGCGCGCCGACACGTTCACCGCGATGCGCGTCGCGAGCCCCTTTGCCTTCCATGCGGCCGCCTGCGCGGCTGCCGTGCGCATCACCCAGCGGCCGAGCGGCGCGATCAGCCCCGATTCCTCGGCGAACTCGATGAATTCCGTCGGCGCGACGAGCCCGCGATCCGGCGACTGCCAGCGCACCAGCGCCTCGACGCCGCGCACGTCGCCTGTCGCCATGTCGACGACCGGCTGGTAATGCAGCACGAACTGCTCGTCTTCCAGCGACTTGCGCAGGTTCGTGTCGAGCCACATGTACTTCGCGACCTTCTGGTTCATCTCCAGCGTGAACACGCGATACGTGTGCTTGCCGGCTTCCTTCGCGACGTACATCGCGGTATCCGCACTGCGGATCAGCGTTTCGAGCGTGGTGCCGTGCTGCGGATACATCGCGATGCCGATCGAGCAGCTCGTGTAGACCTCCATCAGCCCGAGATGGATCGGCGTGCGCAGCCGGTCGAGAATGACCTGCGCGGTCGCTTCGAGCATCGGACGCGAACCGTGCTCGAACAGCACGAGGAACTCGTCGCCGCCGAGCCGCGCGAGCGTCGCGCCGGCCGGCAGGCAGCCGTTGATGATCGCCGACACGTCCTGCAGCAGCCGATCGCCGACGACGTGTCCGTAGTGGTCGTTGACGCGCTTGAAGTTGTCGAGGTCGAGGAACAGGATGCCAACCTGGCGGAGCGTGTCGCCGCCGCCGCCGGCGGCGAGCACCGCCTTGATCTGCTCGCTGATCGCGTGGCGGTTCGGCAGCCCCGTGAGCACGTCGGTGTTCGCGAGCTCGGTGAGCCGCCGCTGCGCGTTGCGCTCCTCGGTGATGTCGATGCCCGAGCAGATCAGGAACTGCTCGTCGACACCGCTGCCGCTCTGCACGAACTTGTTTCGGAACTCGAACAGACGCGGGCCGTTCACCGTGTTGATGTAGCGCTCGACCGAGAATGGCTTGTTGCTCGCGAAGAAGCCGGTGATGTTGCTGCGCGATTGCGCGCCCTCGTCCACGCTCATGAACAGCTCGAACGCGCTGCGCCCGATCACGTCGACTTCGCGCTTGCCGGTCACTTCCTCGCACAGCCGGTTGAAGCGCTGCACGATGCCGTTGCGATCGAGGATCACGACGAGCGAATTGACCTCGGAGACAACCTGCTCCGCAAACGCGAGGCCGTGCGCGAGATCTTCCGCGACGGACGCCGTATCCGAATACGCGGACGCGGTGCCGGCCCAGTCGTTCGTGTTGAGTTTCTTGCCGACGAGATGGAGGCGGACCGGATCGCCGAACAGTGCGAGGTCGAGCACGAGGTGGGAGGTCACGCCGGTGAGCGCGCGAATCTGCGCGGCCTGCCCGGCGCTCAGCGCGACGCTGACGTTGGTCATGCCGCGGACGGCGGCAAGCTCGAGCGCGTTGCTGTCGCTGCCCAGACGCCAACATGGGCTGCGCGTGCCGAAGTGCGCCTCGATTACCGCGCTATCGTTTTCGTCATCCATGGGCGAGCCCCGACCAAAAAAACCGCTAAGTGTAGACGGAGGCGCCTGGTTTCGGCCGCACCGTACTGCGTTTCCGGATGTCCGGCCGCTTGCTTACGGACCTCGCCTCGCTCTTCGTGCCCGACTGTCCCGATCCGGCGTTCGCGCAGCGCGCGCCCGGATTCCACCAGAAGAATGATGGCTCATCTTATCAAATGACGTACACGAATTGCACACACAATTTCAAATGGGTGTCAAGCAATTGAGCGACTGGCTGGTATTCCCAGCCTTGGGTCGATCCAGCGAAACAAAACCGAATGCGAATCGCGCGACGGCACCGGTTCCGATCAGGAAAATTTTTCATCCAGGATTCACGAACGCACGCTTTCTATTGCAATTTTTGCAGCACTCGTCATTTTTTTTCCGATACGCGATTTACCGCCATTACGATGCGCTCGCCGTCACGGATGAAAAGTCTTTCCAATCGTGAAATCGAGTGAATGAGCAGCGTCACGCGGTCAGCCATGCGTGGCCGTTGCGTCCTCGCTTTCGACAGCCACGCTCTTGGCCAAAACGCGCGGAATCTCGTCGACGAGCGCGTCGATCGCGACCCGCACCTTCGACGGAACGTGCCGTGACTTTGGCCGCACCGCGAACACCTCCGCGCCGCCCACGCGGTTGCTGTCCATCACGAGCGCGAGCCGGCCGTCGCGCAGATACGGCGCCATCAGCCAGCACGGCAGCCACGCGAGCCCCGCGCCGGCCGCGGCGGCGTCCGCGATCGCCTGCAGATCGTCGAGCCGCAAGCGCCCGTTCGCCCGATACTCGCACGCGTCGCCGTCCGCGCCGACGAGCCGCCACGGCACGACCTGCCCGCCGCGCACATACGCGATGCCGATATGCGACGCCAGATCCGCGAACCCCGCCGGATGCCCGTGCCGCGCCAGATACGCGGGCGACGCGCAGATGCCCATCATCTGCACGCCGAGCTGGCGGCCGACGAGCGCGGTCGTGTCGGCGAGCGGACCGACGCGCACCGCGATGTCGAAGCCGTCGTTGACGAGATCCGCGATGCGATCGCTGAACGACATCTCGACTTCGAGCAGCGGATGACGCTCGACCAGCCGCTGCATGACCGGCGCGACGCACTGCCGGCCGAACAGCACCGGCGCGCTGATGCGCAGGCGCCCGGACGGCTCGCGGCGGCCCGCGTCGAGCGCGGCTTCGGTCTCGCCTAGCTCGGCCAGCAGCCGGCGGCATTGCTCGTGGTACAGCAGCCCTTCGTCGGTCAGGCTCAGATGGCGCGTCGTGCGCTGCAGCAGCCGCACGCCGAGCCGCCGCTCGAGCCGCGCAACGATCTTCGCGACGGCCGAGCGCGTCACGCCGATCCGCAGCGCCGCCGCCGCGAAGCTGCCCGCTTCCACGACCTCGACGAATTCGGCGATGCCGCCCAGGCGATCGTCCATGTGCTTCCCCTTCTGATGGATTTGTTTCCACGATGGCGACATTCAGTGGCCGAAGTCTCGCCAATGCGTCCCCGCAAGCAACACTATCATAGGCCCATCCATCACCAACGGGAGTCGACATGCAGGCATGGCAACAGAAACCCGGCGCAGGCCTCGCCGGATTGAAGCGCATCGACGCGCCGCGTCCTTCGGCCGGCCCGAACGACGTCATCTTGAAAATCCATTCGGCATCGCTGAATTTTCGCGACCTGATGTTCGCGCGCGGCGACTATATCGGCATCGGTGACGCGCCGCTGATCCCGGTCGCCGACGGCGCGGGCGAAGTCGTCGAAACCGGCCGCGACGTCACGCGCTTCAAGCCTGGCGATCGCGTGATCAACACCTACTTCCCGCGCTGGATCGACGGGCCGCCCACGCCGGCGAAGGCGTCAGGATCGCCCGGCGCGCAGTTCGACGGCGTGCTCGCCGAGTATTTCGTGTCGGACGAGAACGCGCTCGTCGCGATCCCCGCGCATCTCGACTACGACGAAGCGTCGACGCTGTCGTGCGCGGGCATCACCGCGTGGAACGCGCTGTTCGGCGACGGCGGCGCGGCGCCCGGCTCGACCGTCGTGCTGCTCGGCACGGGCGGCGTGTCGATCGTCGCGCTGCAGCTCGCGCATGCGGCCGGCCTGCGCACGATCATCACGTCGTCGAGCGACGCGAAGCTCGAACGCGCGCGCCAGCTCGGCGCCGACGCGACGATCAACTACCGTGCGACACCCGAATGGCAGCACGAAGTACTGCGGCTCACCGGCGGCGCCGGTGCGGACATCGTCGTCGAGGTCGGCGGGCGGGACACGCTGCCGCGCTCGATCGCCGCGACCAAAATGGGCGGCGTCGTGTCGGTGATCGGCGGGCTCAGCAGCTTCGCGGGGCCGGAACTCGGCCTGCTGTCGCTGATCGGCGGCATCCGGCGGTTGCAGGGCATCATGGTCGGCAGCCGCGCGACGCTCGACGCGGTGGCCGGGCTCGTCGACGCGCGCCGGATCAAGCCGGTCGTCGATCGCGTGTTCGGCTTCGACGACGCGCCGGATGCGTATGAATACCTGAAGTCGGGGCAGCACTTCGGGAAGGTCGTGATCCGCGTCGCGCAGTAATGCGACGGGCGGGGCCGCGCGGCGGCGCGGCCTCGATCGCTCAGAACTTGTGCCGGATCCCCGCGTGCACCATCAGCTGCTTCGACGTCGACGACAGATCGGCCGCGCCCGGGATGTACGCCTGATCGAGCGACGAGCCGGTCGCGTCGCCGGCGACCTTCTGATACGCGCCCATCAGATACACGTCGGTGCGCTTCGACAGGTTGTAATCGGCCATCAGCCCGACCGAATGGATCTTCGGCTTCGCGTTGCCGGTCGTCGCGTCGTAGCGGACGGTCGTGTATACGTACTGCGCGCCGACGAAGAGCCCGGGTGTGAACTGGTACTTGCCGTTCACCTCGAAGTTCTGGTACTTGATCGCCGTCACGGTTCCGCCCGCGAGCGGCCCCGTGACCGGCTGGATCGTCTCGTCGCCGAACAGGTAGCCGAGGTTCGCACTCGGCCGGCTCACGTTGCTGTTCGTGTACGCGAACCCGACCGTCGCGGGCCCGGCCGTGTAGTTGATGCCCGCGCCGAAGATCCGCAGCCGCGACGACACGAAGTTCGCGTCGGCCCCGAGCGATCCCGTGCCCGCGATTGCACCGCCTGAAGTCGCACCGGGGTTGTTCGCGTTCAGGAACGCGGCGCCGACGAGCAGCCCGCCGTTCTCGTACTGCGCGCCGACGCTCCATTGGCGGTTGTTCGCGAAGTTCGTGTCGTTGCTGAAGCTGTACGTGCCGCCGAACGAGAACCCGGAGAAATCCGGGCTCGCATATTTGACCGTGTTGTTCACGCGGAACGTGTTGCCGGTGTTGTCGTTGTCGAATGGATGCGAGAACGGATAGACGCCCCAGCTGCCGTTCGCAGTCGTCGGCGCGAGATAGTCCACGACGGAATCGTATTGCCGCCCGAACGTGAGCGTGCCGAAGCGCGTGCTGCCGATGCCCACATAGGCCTGCCGACCGAACTCGCGGCCGCCCTGCGCGAGCGTGCCGTTCGTCACGTTGAAGCCGTTCTCGAGCTGAAACAGCGCGCTATAGCCACCGCCCAGGTCCTCGGTGCCCTTCAGGCCCCAGCGGCTGCCCTGTGCGAATCCGCTCGCCATCTGCCACGCGCTGTGGCCGCCGACGTTGTTCGTATAGTCGATGCCCGCGTCGATGAGCCCGTACAGCGTGACGTTGCTCTGTGCAAACGCGAACGCGGGCGCCGCGCACAGCGCCGGCACGATGAACCGAATCGATCTCCACTTCATTTGCATTCCTCATTTATTATGTTCTGCGTGCTTGCTTGCCCACGCGCCGGCCGCCGGTGATGCGGCCGCTATTTCCCGTTGCCGCTATGGAGCACGCGGCATGCCGCGCGCACCGCGGCGGCGCGCCGGAACGTGCTCGTCACTTCGCGCCGTAGATGTCGAAGTCGAAATACTTCTTGTTGATGCGCGCATATGTGCCGTTCGCGAGGATCGTCGCGAGCGCACGGTTGAACGCTTCGCGCAGGTCGGCATCCTGCTTGCGCAGCCCGAGCCCGTCGCCCTGGCCGAAGAATTTCGGGTCGTCGATCGGCGCGCCGGCGAACGTGAAGTCCTTGCCCTGCGGCTTCTTCAGGAAGCCGTCGCTGGCCGCGATCGACGCCTGGAACGCCGCATCGAGCCGGCCCGTCACGAGATCGGCGTACACCTGGTCCTGGTTCTGGTACGACACGATCTGCGCACCAGCCGGCTGCCAGTTCGCGATCGCGTAGTCGGCCTGCGCCGAACCCTGCTCGACGCCCACCCGCTTGCCCTTCAGCGCATCGGCGCTCGGCAGCAGCGGCGAGCCCTTGCGCACGACGAGGCGCGCCGGCGCGTTCGAGATCCGGTTCGTGAACGCGATCTGCTGCATCCGTTTCGGCGTGATCGTCATCGACGATGCGATCACGTCGAACTTGCGCGCGAGCAGGCCCGGAATCATCCCGTCGAAGCTCGTCTCGACCCACACGCAGCGCGCATGGAGTTCCGCGCACAACGCGTTCGTGATGTCGATGCCGAAACCGGCCATCGTGCCGTCCGGCAGCTTGTATTCGAGCGGCGGATAAGTCGGGTCGACCGCGAGCCGGATCTCCTTGCCCGTCCAGTCGCCCGCATGCGCCGACGCTGCCGCCAGCGCCACCGAAAGCGCCACCGAGAGCGCCGCCATCCACTGTTTCATCGTGTGTCTCCTTGTGTGATCTGAAGTGAACCGAAGTGAAGTGAACCGAAATCGTCGCGGCGTCCGGCGCCGCCCCGCCCGCTGCCAGCGCACCGCGCGTCAGCGGAGAAACCGTTCCGCCAGCGCGACCCAGTAGCTCGCGCCGATCGCGATGCACGTGTCGTTGAAGTCGTAGCCAGGATTGTGCAGCGCGCAGCCGGCCGCGCCCTCGCCATTGCCGATAGACAGGTAGCTGCCCGGGCACGCGTTCAGCATGAACGCGAAGTCCTCGCTCGCGGCGATCGGCTGCAGATGGTCGATCACCGCGGCGTCGCCGCCCCAGTCGTGCGCGACCTGCCGCGCGAACGCCGTTTCCGCCGCATGATTGACGAGCACCGGATAGCCGACGTGGTAGTCGATCTCGGCCGTCGCGCCGTAGCTCGCCGCCTGCCCCGCGACCGTCTCGCGGATGCGCCGCTCGAGCAGCGCGCGCACGTCCGGCGACAGCGCGCGCACACTCAGTTCGAGCTCCGCGTGCAGCGGAATCACGTTCGATGCGGTGCCCGCGTGGATCGTCCCGGCCGTGATGATCGCGAGATCCTGCGGGTTCACGTTGCGCGACACGATCGTCTGCAGCGCCATCACGATCGATGCGCAGACGACAACCGGATCCACCGTCGCGTGCGGCACCGCGCCGTGCCCGCCGCGCCCGGTCACGCGCACGCGCACCTCGTCGGCCGACGCCATGAACGGCCCGTCGCAGAAGCCGAGCGTACCTGCCGGCAGGCCCGGCACGTTGTGCATCGCGAAAATGGTGTCGCACGGGAACTGCGCGAACAGGCCGTCGTCGATCATCCGCTTCGCGCCGCCGAGCCCTTCCTCAGCCGGCTGGAAAATCAGGTTCAGCGTGCCGCGGAACCGCTCGCGTTCCGCGACGCAACGCGCGGCCGCGAGCAGCATCGCCGTATGACCGTCGTGCCCGCACGCATGCATCACGCCGTCGATCCGGCTCGCATACGGCAGCCCGGTCGCCTCGCGGATCGGCAGCGCGTCCATGTCGGCACGCAGGCCGAGCCGGCGCCCCGCGCCGCGCGTCAGCGTGCCGACCACCCCCGTGCCGCCGAGGCCACGCGTCACCCGATAACCCCACGTTGTCAGGCATTCGGCCACAAGCTCGCTCGTCGCATGCTCTTCGAAACCGAGCTCCGGGTGCGCGTGCAGCCGCTGGCGCAACGCGATCATCTCCGCTTCGATGGCCGCCACTTCGGGCAGGATACGTTCATGGTCCAACGCCGATACTCCTCGATTCGATCGTTCGTTCGATTGCCAGGACGGCGAATCGTGACCGAATCGTATGCGGCGGATATTCCGCGGAACAGTCCCGGTTTCGTTATGATGACAACTTCCTGTTGTCAGGTATCTCACCATGAAGCTGCATCAGCTGCAGGCGCTCGTCGCGAGCGCGGAGGCGGGAAGCATTCGCGGCGCGGCGCGCGCGCTCGGGCTGTCGCAGGCGGCCGTCACGCGGGCACTGCGCGAGCTGGAGGCGAGCGAGCGCCTGCCGCTGCTCGTCCGCGCGCCGGAAGGGATCGGCTTCACCGACTACGGCCGGGCGCTGCTCACGCATGCGAAGCTCGTGCTCAAGCAGCTCGAACACGCGCAAAGCGATCTCGCAAAAATGCGCGGCCGCATCGAAGGACGCCTGAGCGTCGGCGTCACGCCGTGGCTCACGCTGACGTTTCTCGCGGAGACGGTGCTGCTGTTCCGCGAGCGGATGCCCGACGTGCGCCTCGAACTGTATGAAGGATTGATGGCCGTCGCACAGCCGCTGCTGCGCGACGGCAGCATGGATTTCGCGCTTGGCCAAGTGCAGCCGGGGGTCACCGCGCAGGAGTTCGCGTGCGAGCCGGTGCTGACCTACGAGACGTCGGTGATGGTGCGCGCCGGCCACCCGCGCGAGCGGGCCCGTTCGATCCACGACCTGCTCGACCAGGACTGGGTGCTGAACTTCGCGCCCGACGGCCAGGCCGCGCTCGTCGATTACCTGTTCACGCGCCACGGCGCGCAGATCGACGAGCGGCGCATCGTCCGCGCGCAATCGGTCGCGATGCTGCAGACGATGCTCGAACAGGCCGACATGTGCACGTGGTGCCCGACGATCCTGAGCGTCGTGCCGCCATTCGGCGACCGGATGCGCGCGCTGCCGCTGAAGGAGACATTCGAGCCGCGCGATCTCGGCATCGTCACGCGCCGCAGCAGCACGCTAAGCGACGCGGCGCGCTGCTTCATCGACTGCCTGCTGCTGGTGATCCGGCGTCATGCGCGGTCTGCGCGTAATGAGGATCTTGCGCTGTTCCGCACGTTGACGCTGCTGATCTGACGCAGCTCGCGGATTGCCCATCGGCCGGGGAGGCGTGGCCGAATCGCGATCGCGCGCGATGCGGCCCCACGCCTCCCCACCGGTCAGATCTTCGCGGTCAACGTCAACCCGACCGTCCGCGGATCGCCATACAACACCGGATATGCGCCATACGACGGCAGCAGCTCGAGCTTCTTGTAGACCTTGTTGGTCAGGTTCGTCACGTAGCCCGTCACGATGTACTTCTGGTTCGGGGTCGTGTACGACACATGCGCATTCAGCACCGTATAGCCGCCCTGCCAGAGCTGCGGCATCGTCTGCCGGGTCGCGCTGAAGTATTCGCGGCTCCGGTAGTTGACGTCCCCGCCGGCCGTCAGCGTGCCGAACGGCAACGGCACCCGATAGTCGAAGCCCGCGTTGATCGTCGTGTGCGGCGAGCGCGCGAACGAGTTGCCAACCGCGGTCGGCACGTAGCGGAACTCCGTAAAGCGCGTGTTCAGCATCCCGAGGTTCGCGAACAGGTACAGGCTGTTGACCGGCTGCGCCTTCAGCTCGAGCTCGAAGCCATCCGCGCGCCCCTGCCCCGCGTTCGACAGCGTCGACACGGGCGGCCCCCCGAACGGGTTCGGTGCGAGCGCGAACACCTGGATGTCGCGGTAGTCGTAGTGGAACACGCTCGCGTTGACGATCAGCCGCTTGTCGAACCACTCGCTCTTGATCCCCACCTCGTAGTCGGTCAGGTATTCCGGCGACACGGTCGACACGGTGCTTTGCGTGTACGCGTTGCCGTTGTAGCCGCCCGAGCGGAAGCCGCGCGCATAGCGGAAATACGCACGCACGTTGTCCGCGAGCGCGTATTCGGGCGTGAGATCCCAGGTCGGCGCGCGCCACGTATTGGTCTGGTTCTGCCGTGCGCTGACGGCGAGCGGCGACGATACCGATGCCGGCGACCACCAGTCGTTCGGATCGCTGAACGTCACGTTGCCCGTGCCCTGCACGCCCGTCAGGTTGATGTTCTTGCGTTCGATCGTGTAGCGCAGCCCGCCCGTCACGTTGAAGCGATCGGTGAAGCGGTACTTGACGCTGCCGAAGATCGCCGCGCTCTGCGTGTGCTGCGTGAGGTCGGTCAGATGATAGAACGCCGGCGACGGCGAGCCTGGCAAGCCTCCGCCCGCGCCCTGCTCAGCCAGTTGCTCGGTAAACAGATGCGTGCCGACGAGCCAGCTCAGCCGGTCAGTTTGCGGCGATTCGAGCCGGAATTCCTGCGAGAACTGGCGGCTCGACAGCCGGTCGTGAGAGCGCGCGGCATCGAACGGCGAATAGTCCTCGTCGTCCTGGTACCAGCGGTGCAGCCCTTCGAACGCGGTGATCGACGTCAGCGACAGTGCCGGATTGATCCGCCAGTGCGCGGTCAGCGACGTGCCCCAGGTCGAGATGTGATCGCTCGACGGCGCGTTGAGCGACACCGTATACGGGTCGCTCGACCCGACGAAGCCGAACTGGTTCGCGCCGCCCGGCCCCGCGCCTTGCGCATGCCACGCATTGCCGCCGCCCGTGTAATTGCGGCCATGAATGTTGAACAGGAAGTCGGTGTCCGACGTCGGTACGGCCAACACCTGGAAACGCACCGCATTGTCGTGGAAGCCGCCGAAGCGGCCTTGCTGAACCGTGTTCGTGTAGAAGCTGCCGGCGTTCTCGTGATACACCGACACGCGCGCGGCAAGCACGTCGTTGCTGCCGATCGGCCCGCCGATCGCGGCCTCCGCGAGCCGGCTGTTGTACTGGCCGATCCCGAGCTTGCCGTAGCCGCTCACGTCGAACGTCGGCTTCTGCGACGTGATGCTGAGCGCGCCGCCGACGGTGTTCTTGCCCCACAGCGTGCCCTGCGGCCCGCGCAGCACTTCGATGCGGTCGAGGTCGAACAGCGGAAAGCCCTGTCCGAACACGCTGTTGATGTAGACGTCGTCGAAGTACACGCCGATCGGGCTCAGCGACAGGTCGGACGGATCGTTGCTGCCGACGCCGCGCAGGAACCAGCGCGGTCGCTCGCGGCCTTCGGTGGACTGCCCGGTGAAATTCGGCACGTATTTCGTCACGTCGTTGACGACGCGCAGCTCGTTTTTCCTGATCGCGTCGCCGCCGATCGCGCTCACCGCGACGGGCACGTCCTGGATGCGCTCCTTGCGGCGCCGCGCGGTCACCGTCACCGTGCCGAGATTCGTTACGCGCTCGGCCGCGCCGCGCGTCGTGCGCTTCGCCTGTGGCGCCGCAGCCGCCCCTTCGTCCTGTGCCTGCTGCGCCGGCTTCGCGTCCGGCGTCCCCGTTGTCGTCGCGCCGTCTTCTGCCCATGCGGGCAGCGATACGAGTCCGCCCGTCAGCAGTCCCCCCAGCGCGGTGACGATTACTTTTTTCCTGAGCATCGATGAGTCATCCTGTTTGATCGGTTGAACGCATGTGCGTGCTCGACGCACGAGGTTCGGTATTGCAATGTGCGGCGCGCTACGCGACCCACCCGTGGCGATTCCGGTCGATTCGCGTGAACGGCTCCGGATCGATCCACGCGCGTGCATCGAAATCGCGTTCGAGAAAGCCCCATTCGACGAGAAAGTCCTTGAACCCAGCCAGCCCGTCGATCGACGTCGGTGCGAGCCCCGTCTCCAGGTGCCGGTGAACGTCCGCGCCGTACGCGTAACGCACCCACTCTTCGGACGCGCGTGTCTCGCGGCCGATATACGCGACCGTCTCGGCCGGATGGCGCGCGGCCCAGTCGCCCGCACCAACCACGACCGACAGGAAGCGGCTGACGAGATCGGGGCGCGCGTCGATCAGCGCGCGGTCGACCGTCAGCGTGCGCGGTGTGCCGTTGCCGATCCGCACGAGCGGATCGGGATGCGCGCCGAGATCGATCACGACCTGCGCGTCGATCAGGTGCACGGTTTCCAGCCCCTCGACGCCCTTCACGAACACCGCGTCGACGTCGCCGCGCACGAGCGCCGCGATTTCGAGCCCGTATTCGTGCGGGCCGCTCGCGAACGATGCGGGCCCCGTGCGCCGCGCTCGCGCATCGGGCGCGACGTCCGGCAGGTCGATCCATTCGGCGTCGCCGTGGCCGAGCCCTTCCAGTTCGAGCGCGCTCAGGAAGCCCTTCAGCGCGGCCGCGCGCCAGAAGTCGATGCTGATCGTGTGGCGCGGCAACCCGAGCCGCCGGCCGCGCAGGTCGCGCGGCGTGCGGATGCCGCGATCGGGCAGCGTGACGATCGCCTGAAACTCGTTGGTCCACGACAGGCCGATCACGCGCGTGTCCGCGCCGCGCGAGCGTGCCCACAGCGCCGGAATGTTGCCGCCCTGCCGGAAGGAATGCGGCAGGCTGTGATCGAAATGCGATTCGCGCTTGTCTGCGTCGGCTGTCTCCTGCAGCGAACGCAGCGCGATCCCGTCCGGGGCGAACTCGTCGTCGAACCAGCCGCGATGCACGGCGATGCCGAGCGCGGTCGGCACCGGGCAGCGTGTATACCAGAGTCCGTCGGAGGCCGTCGCCTGCGCAGCGAGTGTCGTCATAGTGGTTTGTCCTTGTCGTTGAAACGCGGGCGCCTTTCACCCGCTCATGTGCCCGCTCATGTGCCTGCTTATGTGCCCGCTTGCCCGCTCATGCGCCGCCGACGCGCAGCGTCGCCTGCGTGCCGCGCGCGTTCAGCGCGCCGTCGACGAGCGGCAGCACTTCCTCGCCGACGCGATACGCTTCCTCGAGATGCGGATTGCTTGCGAGGATGAACGTCGACACGCCGATGTCGACGTATTCCGCGAGCCGCTCGGCCACCTGCTCGTGGCTGCCGACGATCACGCAGCCGGGGCCACCGCGGATCTGCGACATCCCTGCCCACAGGTTCGGGCCGACGATCAGTTCGTCGAAATTCTGCGTGTTGCCCTGGTGCAGCGCGAACTGGCGTTTCGCGCCGACCGATTCCGACGATTCGCCGCGCCCGCCGAAGCCGTTGCGCGTGGACGCGTTGACCGTCGCGAACATCTGCCGAAGCTCGGCCCACGCCTGCTCCTCGGTTTCGCGCGCGAGGATGTCGATACGCATCCCGAAGCGCAGGTCCCGCTCGGCGTTCTGCCGGTCGAGCGCGCGGCGCGCGGCGTCGATCACTTCCTTCTGCTTCGCGAGCGGCTCGCCCCAGCTCAGGTGCACGTCGCCGTGTTTCGCCGCGACCGCGAGCGCCGCGTCGCTCGCGCCGGCCAGATAGATGCGCGCCGGCTTCTGGCCGCTCAGCGGCGGCAGCAGGCCGCCCGCTTCGACCCGGTAGAAACGGCCGTCGAACGTGAACGGCTCGCCGGCCGACACGCCCTTCACGACGTCGAGGAATTCGTCGGTGCGCGCATAGCGGCTGTCGTGATCGATGAAATCGCCGTATGCGCGCTGGTCCGGGCCGCCGCCGCCCGTGACGACGTTCCATTCGACGCGGCCGCGGCTGATCCGCTGCAGGCTCGCGGCCATCTGCGCCGCGTAGACGGGGTGCACGAAATGCGGCTGCAGCGCGATCAGCAACCGCAGCCGGCGCGTTTCGCGCGCGAGTGCAGCGGCAACGACCCACGGCTCCTCCGTGAAGCGGAAGATCGGGATCAGCGCGCCGTGAAAGCCCGCGATGTCGGCCGCGCGCGCAACCTGCGACAGATAGTCGATGTAGCCGAAGTCGTCGTCGTCGAGCTTCGGCGCGACACGCGACGCGCGCTGGCGGTTCCATTCGCCGCGCGTATGCAGGTCGTGCGCGCGCCTGCCGTCGCCATGCATCGGCAGGCGCCACAGGAATTCAACTGTCATCGGGAAGTTCTCCTTGTCTGGCCGCGCGACACAACGCTCGCTCGGAGCGTCCCGCGCGGGACGGCTTGTAGAAAATGCGCGGCGCCTTCGCACCGCGCCCGGCACGCTGTAAAGCACGCGGCGTGCCAATGCCGCCGCGGCCGGTTGGCCGTCGTGCCGCGCGACGCGGCACCGCGCATTGCGCGGCGGGCATTTCGGCGCCCGGCACGCGCCACGGCGATCGAAGCCCGCGGGTCGCGCGCGCTGCCGCCGCGCTGCTGCGCACGCAACGCCGCTGCTGCCGATGCAACAGCCCCGCGCGCGACTGTTGCTGACGCAACAGTCGGCGGGCGCGGCACCGCGGCGCTGGCGCGCGCGAGGCCCGCCGTCACGCGCGCGCCGCGCCGGCCGCGCTGCTGGCCTGGAACTTGCAACGCTGAGCGGCCGGCGCACGCGACGCGCGTGCGTGACGGCGCAACGCTCACGCCTACCCAGACAGGGACTCACACACATGACAGACAGGCCCGATTCGTCATCGGACAAGCAGCAGACGTTCTGGTATGCCCGCTCGCCGGTGCCGACGCCGCTCGGCATCGCCGTACACCTCGGCTGGCTCAACGGCGAGACGTCGGCCGACGGTGTCGCGATCCGCTCGCCGCGCGGCGCGACGCGGCTCGACGTATCGTCGATCAGCGACCACACGCTCGCGCAATCGTTTCGCCAGGGCGGCAGCATCCCCGCGATGTGGGCGCGCTCGAACGACGCGAACACGCGGGTGATCGGGCTGTCGTGGGTCGACGAGTCGCAGCTGATCCTCGCGCGGCCCGAATCGGGCATCCGCTCGATGAAGGCGCTGCGCGGCTGCCGCATCGCGATTCCGAGCCGGCCCGACGACCGCATCGACATCTTTCGCGCGTCGGCGCTGCGCGGCTTCGTCAACGCGCTGAGCCTCGACGGACTGACCACGCGCGACGTCGAGCTCGTCGACGTGCGCGCCCGCACGCTGCAGGCCGTGGGCCCCGCGCGCGCGGCGAGCCTGTTCGCATCGCCACTGGGTTTCTCGAGCCGCGCGCTGTACGCGGCCGAAGCCGGCGCGCTGCTGCGCGGCGACGTCGACGCGATCTACGTGAAGGGCTCGACGGGCCTCGAAATCGCGCAGCTCATCGGCGCGCACGTCGTGATCGACATCGGCTTCCACCCCGAGCGCGCGATCCGCAACAACAACGGCACGCCGCGCCCGCTGACGGTCAACGCGGACGTGCTCGCGAACCATCCGGATATCGTCGCCGGCTTCCTGAAGCTCGTCGTCGCAGCCGGCGACTGGGCGCGCACGCATCCGGACGACACCGCGCAGTACGTGGCCGGCGAAACCGCGTCGTCGATCGACTGGGTGCGGGCCGCGTACGGCAACCAGTTGCATCAGCATCTCGGCGTCAATCTCGACGACGAGTCGATCGCCGCGCTCGACGACTTCAAGACGTTCCTGCACGACTGGGGCTTCCTGGAAGCCGATTTTGACGTCGCCGACTGGATCGATCCGCGCCCGCTCGCCGACGTGCTGCGACCGTCGCTGCAGAAGCGCGCGTGAGCGTCGCCTTTTTCCGTCATTCATTCCGGACCATCATGAAACCCACGCTCCCCCTCGCTTCGCTGCGCCGCCCGCTGCGCGCACGGAGCGCACTGCTTGCCGCGCTGCCGGTCGCTATTGCCACACTGGCCACAGTGGCCACGCTGGCCGCACCAGTCGCGCACGCGGAAGACGCACCCAAGGTCGTGCGGATCGCCGTCGTCGCGTATTCGAGCGGCGGCAAGACGCAATACGCGGGTGCGTCCGCGCTGATCGACGCCGACAAGTCGCTCGAGAACGCACTCGCCGCACGGCACGTGAAGCTGCAATGGGTGCCCGTGTCGACCGCCGCGGTCGGCACGCTCGTCAACGAGGCGTTCACCAATGGCAGCATCGACTTCGCGGGTTACGGCGACCTGCCGTCGGTCGTCGTCAACGCGTCGGGCACGCATACGCGGCTGGTCGTGCCGGGCGGCGTCGGCAGCAACACGTATCTCGTCGTGCCGGCCAACTCCGCCGCAAAATCGATTGCCGACCTGAAAGGCAAGCGCATCGCGCTCAATCGCGGCCGGCCGTGGGAAGTCACGTTCGGCAAGCTGCTCGCCGCCAATGGATTGAAGCTGTCCGACTTCAAGATCTACAACCTCGATCCGCAGGCCGGCGCGGCGGCCGTCGCGGCCGGCCGTGTCGACGGGTTCTTCACGCTGTCCGATGCGTATTCGCTCGTCGACAAGCACGTCGGCAAGATCATCTGGTCGACCAAGACCGCCCCCGACGACTGGAAGATGCGCGCCGAACTGTGGGCGTCCGACGATTTCGTGCGGCGCTACCCGGACATCACGCAGCTCGTCGCAACCGCGTACGTCCGCGCCGCGCACTGGATCTCGCAACCGCAGAATCGCGACGCGTTCGTGAAGATCCTGAGCGCGTCGGGCCAGCCGGAAAACGTCGTGCGGCGCGAGTACGCGGACGAACCGACGCCGTGGAAGGAGCAATGGACGCCGCTGTTCACGCCTGCACTGACCGACCACTACCGCGACGTGATCGCATACAGCCGCCAGGCCGGGCTGACGTCGACGCCCGTCGACGTGAACGCGCTGCTCGCACCGGCGTTCGTCGCGACTGCGCTCAAGCAACTCGGCCTCGACGGCTACTGGCGTGCCGACGCATCGCGCGTCGCGAGCCGCTGACGCCGATGCGCGCCCTGACGTCGAACGCACTGCGCGCCGCGCGCGCGCCCGGCCTCGCGTGGCTCGGCGGTCACGCACTGTGGTGGGCGACGCCGGTCGCGTTCGCCGCGCTGTGGTGGCTCGCCAGTACGCAGCGCTGGTTTCCGCCGCAGCTCGTCGTGCCGCCCGCCCGGATCGCCGCGACGCTGCACGTGCTGATCGAAACCGGCGAATTGCGCGACAACCTGCTGATCACGCTGCACCGGCTCGCGCTCGGCTTCGCGATCGGCGCGACGAGCGGCGCCGCGTTCGGCATCCTGCTCGCATCCAGCCGACGGTTCTCCGACTACCTGCGGCCGACGTTCGAACTGCTGCGGCAGGTGCCGACGCTCACGCTGATTCCGCTGCTGATCCTGCTGATCGGCGTCGACGAGCCGCTGAAGCTCGTCGTCGTCGGCAAGGCCGTGTTCTTTCCGGTGGCGCTGGCCGCCTGTTCAGGCGTGCGCGACGCACCGCGCGATCTCGTCGAGATGGCGCGTCACTACGGCGTCGGCCGCTTCGCACTGCTGCGCGATGTATTGCTGCCGGCCGCGTTGCCGCCGCTGCTGACCGGCATCCGGATCGCGCTGGCACGTGCGTGGCTCGCGCTCGTCGCGGTCGAGCTGCTGAGCGCCGACAGCGGGATCGGCCAGATGATGGAACTCGCGCGGCAGATGCTGCGGCTCGACGTGGTGCTCGTCGACGTCGCGGTGATCGGGCTGACCGGCTTCGCGCTCGACCGGTCGATCGCGCTCGTGCAGCGCCATGCGTTGCGCTGGCAGGCGCCGGCGCGCTGACCAAGGTGACTCCCAGGATGACTGCCATTTCTCAACGTATCCCGTTCGCCGAACTGCGCCGCCGTGCGCGCGGCCTCGTCGTACCTGCCGCGCTCGTTGCCGCGTGGCAGTTCGCGTCGCATGGCGACGCGGCCCATCAGTACGCATTCGTGCCGCTCCAGCAGATCGGCAGCGCGTTGATCGAGCTCGCGCGCAGCGGCGAGCTTGCGACCGATCTCGGCGCGAGCCTGCGTCGCACGACGCTCGGGCTCGCGTTCGGTGTCGTCGCCGGGCTCGTACTCGGCGCGGCAATGGCGCGCTCGACGCTCGCACGCAAGCTGTGCGAGCCGTCGTTCCAGGCGCTGCGCTACGTGCCGCTGCTCGGCCTGATTCCGCTGCTGAGCCTGTGGGCCGGCACCGGCGACTTCGCGAAGGTGTTGATCGTCGCGCTCGCCGCGTTCTATCCGATGACGACCGCGAGCTTCGACGGGCTGAGCCGTGTCGATCCGCGCTACGTCGAACTCGCGCAGTCGTATCGCCTGACGCGCGTCGGCCTGTGGCGTGACGTGCTGATCCCCGGCGCGCTGCCCGATCTGTTCGCGGGCGTGCTGCAGGCCGTGCCGTTCGCGTGGATCACCGCGACGAGCAGCGAGCTGCTGTTCAATGCGGGCGCGGGTGTCGGCAACCTGATGCAGAACGCGCAGGCCGGCGCGCGCGCCGACGTGCTGCTCGTGTGCGTGCTCGGTGTGACCGCGCTGGCGGTGGGAATGAGCGTGCTATGCGAGCGGATCGCGCGGCGTGCGCTGCGCGGGCGCGATCACGCCTGACGGCGCAGCCGCGTGTCGGCGTCGCCCGCGTCGCCCGTATCGCGTGGCTTCAGGATGCCGAGCTGCGCGAGCCGCGCACGCACGATGTTGCGCGACTGGTCGAGCAGGCGCGACATGCGCAGCTGGTTGTGCTCGCTGTAGTCGAACACGCAGCGGTACACCGTATCCTCGATGTGCTGCCACAGGTTCGGCGCGCCGAGGTCGAGCAGCTCGATCACCGCATTGCGCAGCGCGTCGGTCGCTTCGGCGACGTCGCGCGGGCGCCGCGGCGGCGCGACCGCAGCCACCCCGGCCTCGTCGGCGCCAGACGGCGCCAGCGACAGCGCGGAGAACTGCAGGTCGCCGACATCGATCGCACCGCCCGCGCAGATCAGCATCGCGTGATGGATCACGTTCTCGAGCTCGCGGATGTTGCCGGGCCATGCATGGGCATGCAGCCGCGCGCGTGCGGCGTCCGTCAGCGACGGCGCCGCGACGCGCAGCCGCCTTGCATAGGCGTCGATGAAATGCTCGATCAGCGGCGCGATGTCGCCGGGCCGCTCGCGCAGCGGCAGCAGGCTCAGTTTCACGACGTTGAGCCGGTAGTACAGATCCTCGCGGAAATTGCCCGCGCGCACCGCCGCTTCGAGATTCACGTTGGTCGCGGCCACGAGCCTCACGTCGATCTTCACGGTCTTGCGCGAGCCGACCGGCGTCACCTCGCGCTCCTGCAGCACGCGCAGCAGCTTCACCTGCGCGGACAGCGGCAGGTCGCCCACTTCATCGAGAAAGAGCGTGCCGCGATTCGCGGATTCGAACCAGCCGGGCTGGCTGTTCACCGCGCCGGTGAACGCGCCGCGCTCGTGGCCGAACAGCTCGCTTTCGATCAGCGTCTCCGAGAACGCGCCGCAGTTGACCGCGATGAACGGCCCGTCCCGGCGCTCGCTCAGCGAATGCACGAGACGCGCGATCAGCTCCTTGCCGGTGCCGCTCTCGCCCGTCACGAGCACGGTTGCATCGCTCGGCGCGACGAGCTGGATGCGTTCGAGCAGCACCCGCGATTTGGGATCGTCGAACGTCAGGGCCTTCGCACGGATGGTGATCGCGTGCGAAGTCGGATCGGGCAAGCTGAAAATGGCCATGGCGCGACCAGCGTGATGAACGGGGAAGCCCGACGATAGCAAGGCACGCACCGGCGGCGAACCAATTCATCGAGCTATCGGTATGACGGCGGCCGGATTGCACCCGTTGCGCAACGCCGTGCTCACGCGAGCCCGGTCATCTTCCATTGCTGCTCGAGCGCGCCCGGCCCGAACGCCTGCGAGCCGCCGAGCGGCTGCGCGAGCGCCTGGAAGTACGCGGCCTCCTCGAGGATCAGGATGTACTTCGACACGTCGAGAATCGACTTGCCCCAGAACGTCGCACCACCGTTCGCCTCGAGAATCGCCGGCACCTCCGGATCGCGGCGAATCGTGTCGACGATGAAGCGCGACTCGCCAGGCCGGCGGTCGACGTAGACCGGGATCTCCCGCGCGCGCGTGTAGCGAGCGGCCGGCGCATAGAGGATCGGCAGCGTGCGGTGCGCGCTCGCCCACGCGCCAAGATACGGGCCGTGCACGTGAATCACGACGTCGACCTCCGGCGCCTCGCGGAACACGCCCGCGTAGCGCGTACCGTTGCCGCCCGCGTGCGCGTCACCATGCAGCACGTCGCCGTCGAGCGTCACGACGACGGGCTGGATCTCCGGCGACGCGGCCCAAGGGCTCGGCGCGGACAGCGCGACGACGAGCTCCGTGTCCGGCACGCGCTGGAATGCCTGGAACGTATTGGTCGCGGACAACGTGCGCGTTTCCTTGAGCACACGCGCGGCGTGCGCGAATTCACGCGCCGCGCGTTCGACGAACGCCACGAGTTCGCCACTGTCGATGGCTTGAGTGACTGACATGGATGCGGAGTCCTTTTCCGGTTGAACGAATCGTGCCGCCGGGTGGCGGCCTGCCGCGACGGAATCAGCAGCAATCGTGCCAGCGACGTGCATACGCGTGGATCGCTGGCGGCCCCATGCGGGCACGTGGCTCATGTCCGGCGTCAGGCGAACCGTGCGCGCGAACCTGTTGCAGGAGCAGCAGCGCGTGGCCCGCATTGCTGCGCGCAACGCAGTTCGCAAACCGGTGACGGCAACGCGAATCGCATCACGCGCCACCCGTACCGATGGCGATGCGCAACGCAACGCGCTGGTTCGAATCTTGCGGCGCGTCTCGCGGCCCGCGGCCTGCGCCCCATTTCGCCGTCCGCGTGACGCATCCCGTTCCGACTTCATTCACCCCCACCCGACCATGACATTCTTGCTTCTGCGCGGCGTCGCCGCGCGCACGCTGCTGGTTTCCGCACTCGCCGCATCGTCCGTCGCTTCGCTCGCCGCGTCGCCCGCCCGCGTGCCGTCGCCCGATCCGCTGCAAGGCGATGGCCGGGTATCCGCGTTCTACACATGGGACCGGGACGTTCCCGCAACGCCCGGCGTGCTGCTGCGCTCCGAACCGCTGCCCGCGACACTCGGTCTCGCGAGCGCCGCGCGGCAGCTTCGCATCCTCTATTCGTCGACCGACGGCGCCGGCGGCCACACGCCGATCGCCGTGTCGGGCGCGCTGTTCCTGCCGCGCGGCACGCCGCCCGCCGGCGGCTGGCCGATCGTCGCATGGGCACACGGCACGTTCGGGATGGCCGACATCTGCGCGCCGTCGTGGTTCGGCCGTTCGTATCGCGACGTGCGCTACCTGAACGCATGGCTGCAACAAGGCTTCGCGGTCGTCGCGACCGACTATCAGGGGCTCGGCACGCCAGGACCTAATCCGCAGCTCAACAACCGCTCGAACAGCTACACGCTGCTCGACAGCGTGCGGGCGGTGCTCAATGGTGTGCCGGGGCTCGCGAACGAGGTTGTGCTCGTCGGCCAGTCGCAGGGTGGCTCGGCCGTGTTCGCGGCAGCCGGCTACGCGCCCGGCTATGCACCCGATCTCACGATCCGCGCGACGGTGGCGACCGGCGTGATCTACAACGCGCCACGCGCGATACTCGCGTCGCTGCCCAGGTTCGAATCGGCCTACCGCAAGGATCCGGACCGCGTCGATCCGACGCTTGCTTACCAGTTCTATTCGGTGCTGTCCGCGCAACAGATCGATCCGACGCTGCGCGCGGACGAAGTGCTGACCGACACCGCGCTGCCGATTCTCGAACAGGCGCGCGTCAGCTGCCTCGCGTCTCTCGAGGACGACGCGGCGCTCGCGCAGCTCACGTACGCGAACACCGTGAAGCCCGGCGGCGACGCCCGGCTGAAGACGTGGTGGGACGATTACCTCAAGTACCCGACGCTGAAGATCGACACGCCGGTGTTCATCGGCGCGGGTGCGGACGACGGGCTCGCGCCGCTCGAACTCGCACTCGCAAAAGATGCGTGCGCGGCCGGCACGACGGTCGAGGCGCACCTGTATGCGGGCCGCGATCATAACGGCACCGTGAACGCGTCGCTCGCCGATTCGATCCCGTTCGTGAAACGCGTGCTCGCGGGCGAAAAGATCCGGGCGATCTGCACGCCATCGCCACAACAGGCTGCGACGCGATAGCCGCCGGACGCACGCGCTTTGCACGACGGCACGAATGCTTTCCCGGAATCGATGGCTCTCCTGTGCCACTGCGGCACACGCGTCCAAAGCGCCCGCACGCAAATGCTTTTCCGAATCCGTTATTGGATCGCGCCGGCGCCCGTTTTTATACTCGTCAGCACTCTCTGATACAGAGTGCCAATCAATCTCGACACAACAGGACGGACAGATGAGCCTACGCCCCTTGCACGATCGGGTCATCGTGAAGCGACTCGACCAGGAAACCACCACCGCCTCGGGCATCGTGATTCCCGACAGCGCCGCGGAAAAGCCCGACCAGGGCGAAGTGATCGCGGTCGGCCCCGGCCGCAGGGATGCCAACGGCCAGCGCATCGCGCCCGACTTGACGGTCGGCGAGCGCGTGCTGTTCGGCAAGTACGCGGGCCAGTCGGTCAAGTTGAACGGCGATGAGCTCCTCGTGTTGCGCGAGGAAGACATCGTCGCCGTCGTCAATCAATAACGGAGCGCACTCATGGCAGCAAAGGACATCATCTTCAGCGACGTCGCACGCGCGAAACTGACCGAAGGCGTGAACATTCTCGCGAACGCGGTGAAGGTCACGCTCGGGCCGAAAGGCCGCAACGTCGTGCTCGAGCGCAGCTTCGGCGCACCGGTCGTCACGAAGGACGGCGTGTCGGTCGCGAAGGAAATCGAGCTCGCCGACAAGCTGCAGAACATCGGCGCGCAACTCGTGAAGGAAGTCGCGTCGCGCACGAGCGACGCGGCCGGCGACGGCACGACCACGGCCACCGTGCTCGCGCAGGCGATCGTCCGCGAAGGGCAGAAATACGTCGCGGCCGGGCTCAACCCGCTCGACCTGAAACGCGGCATCGACAAGGCCGTCGCGGCGGCCGTCGAAGAGCTGAAGAAGATCAGCAGGCCGACCACGACGAGCAAGGAAATCGCGCAGGTCGCGACGATCTCCGCAAACGGCGAGGAATCGATCGGCCAGCGCATCGCCGAGGCGATCGACCGCGTCGGCAAGGAAGGCGTGATCACCGTCGAGGACGGCAAGTCGCTCGCCGACGAACTCGACGTCGTCGAAGGGCTGCAGTTCGATCGCGGCTATCTGTCGCCGTATTTCATCAACAACGCGGACAAGCAGATCGCCGAGATCGAGAACCCGTACATCCTGCTGCACGACAAGAAGATCGCGAACATCCGCGACCTGCTGCCGGTGCTCGAACAGGTCGCGAAGTCCGGCCGGCCGCTGCTGATCATCGCGGAAGACGTCGAAGGCGAAGCGCTCGCGACGCTCGTCGTGAACAACCTGCGAGGAATCCTGAAGACCGTCGCGGTCAAGGCGCCGGGCTTCGGCGACCGCCGCAAGGCGCTGCTCGAGGACATCGCGATCCTGACCGGCGGCCAGGTGATCGCCGAGGAAACAGGCCTGACGCTCGAGAAGGCGACGCTCGCGGAGCTCGGGCAGGCGAAGCGCATCGAGGTCGGCAAGGAAAACACGACGGTGATCGACGGCGCCGGCAACGCGGCGAACATCGAGGCGCGCGTGAAGCAGATTCGCGTGCAGATCGCCGACGCGACGTCGGACTACGATCGCGAGAAGCTGCAGGAACGCGTCGCGAAGCTCGCGGGCGGCGTCGCGGTGATCAAGGTCGGCGGTGCGACGGAGATCGAGGTCAAGGAGAAGAAGGATCGCGTCGACGACGCGCTGCATGCCACGCGCGCGGCGGTCGAGGAAGGTATCGTGCCGGGCGGCGGTGTCGCGCTGATCCGCGTGAAGCAGGCGATCCGCGAGCTGACCGGCGCGAACGCCGACCAGAACGCGGGCATCAAGATCGTGCTGCGCGCGCTCGAGGAACCGCTGCGCCAGATCGTCACGAACGCGGGCGACGAAGCGAGCGTGGTCGTCGCGAAGGTCGCGGAAGGCTCTGGCAACTTCGGGTATAACGCGCAGACCGGCGAATACGGCGACCTCGTCGAATCGGGCGTGCTCGATCCGACCAAGGTCACGCGCACCGCGCTGCAGAACGCGGCGTCGGTCGCGGGGCTACTGCTGACGACGGATGCGACCGTGCATGAAGCGCCGAAGGATTCGGCGCCGGCCGCGACACCCGGCGCGCCGGGTGCGGGCGGGCCGGGGTTCGATTTCTGAACATGGCCTCGTGTGCCGGATAGCCGGCACGGTCGAGGCCGCACGGAAAATGCAACGGGTGGCGACTCAGGTCGCCACGCGTTGTCTTTTTATCCGCGGTCTCGACGCGCAGGCAAGCGACGCCAATGCGAGGTGGCCGGACCCGCGTATGGATCAATGGAACACGTCAGCGACGATAGATGAACTCGGAATCGGTCGAGCTTCCGACCTTGAATTCATAACCGCCGACACGCTTGAAACCGGCCCGCTCATAGAACGCAATGGCCTTCTCGTTACCCGACCATACGCCGAGCCAGATCGGGCCGGGCCGCTTCTCCGCAAGAAAATCGATTGCAAGACCGAGCAGGCTCTGACCGGCTCCAGTACCTTGCGCGCCACGTCGCAGGTAAATCTGGCAAATCTCCCCGTCTCCGTTCTTCACTTCGGGATGCGGCAATTTGCACGGCCCGACAAACGCATAGCCAACCAACGACTGATCACTCGCCTCGACAACCCAGGTTCGGTGCTCCGGATCCAGCAGCTGGCCCCTGACGACGTCCGGCGAGTAGCTTGCGGCTTCATAAGCGGCGAGATCCTCAGCGCCATAAGGTATCCCGAAACCCTCGACAAACGTTTCGCGGAACGTGTCACGCTTCAGTTCAGCCAGGCGTTCGGCGTCACCGACGTTTGCAATACGAATCATATTGATCGACCCTCAATGAAAGTAGCGGCTACGGACGCCATTCAGGCAACACGGTCGCGCAAAGCGCAGGCCTTCTTCCTGAAAGGCACTGCGACATCGCGTGAGGGTTGTTTCAGGAAGCAAGATCCGTCGGGTTCTTGCTTCAGCCGCCGGGGAAGGCAAATTCCTCGTCGGTCATTCTGGCATTCGCCGTCTGGAATGAGATGGGGAATCGATATTAATGGCGAAATGAGCGGACTACAATGTCCAGCAGCGTTGACCTCGAGACTGCGCGATGACGAATTCCTTGCTGCCTCCTGCAATCGTGACCACAAAACAGATGAACGTGACATTCGCTACGACAACGCACAGCGATGCCGACTTACTGGTGCAGATACGTATCGCGGCCATGCAGGAAAGCCTGGAGCGTATCGGCCGCTTCGATCCGCAGCGGGCGGGAGACCGGTTCCTGTCGTCGTTCGATCCGGCGTTCTGCCGGCTCATCGTGGTCGATGGCGTTAACGTGGGCTTCGTTCTGGCAAAGCCAGCCGACGATCATCTGGCGCTTGAACACCTGTACATCGTCCCCGTGCATCAGGGCCGGGGAATCGGTTCGGCGGTGCTCGCTGCGATCTTCGCCGACGCCGATTCGCGATCGCTGCCGGTCAAGGTCGGCGCACTGCGCGACAGCGATTCAAACCGCTTCTATCAGCGGCACGGCTTCCGAAAGGTAGAAGAAGCGGAGTGGGACATCTACTACCTCAGAGCCCCGCAAGCTACGCGCGAAACGTAGCCGTCGAAAACCACTTCCTGCGGAAAGCCGCTTGCGCAACACCGTCGATGGCGTGCGCAAGCGGCTTTCGCACCGCGTCAACGCCGCGACGCCAGCCTCCGCACGACCCGCACCAGCGCATCGACTTCATCACAGGTGTTGTAGAACGCCAGCGACGGCCGCACGGTCGCCTCGAGCCCGAAGCGCCGGAGGATCGGCTGCGCGCAGTGATGCCCGGAGCGCACCGCGATGCCCTCCTCGTTCAGCGCCTGCCCGACTTCCTCCGTCTCGTAGCCCTTCAGCACGAACGACAGCACGCTCGCCTTGTCGCGCGCGGTGCCGACGAGCCGCACACCGGGCACCGGCGCGAGCACGCTCGTCGCATACGCGAGCAGGTCGTGCTCGTAGCGCGCGATGCGCTCGATGCCGACGCGGCTCACGTAATCGAGCGCCGCACCGAGCCCCACCGCGTCCGCGATATTGCCGGTGCCGGCCTCGAAACGGTTCGGCGGCGGCTGGAACACGGTGCGCTCGAACGTGACGTCGGCGATCATGTTGCCGCCGCCTTGCCACGGCGGCATGTCGTCGAGGATCGCGCGCTTGCCGTAGACGACGCCGATGCCCGTCGGGCCGTAGATCTTGTGGCCCGAGAACACGAAGAAATCGGCATCGAGCGCCTGCACGTCGACCCGCATGTGCGAGATCGACTGCGCGCCGTCGACGAGCGCCTTCGCGCCCGCGCGATGGGCGAGCTCGACGATCTCCTTCACGGGCACGACCGTGCCGAGCGCGTTCGACACCTGCGTGACGGACACGATCTTCGTGCGGTCGTTGAGCAGCTTGCGATACTCGTCCAGCAGAACCTGCCCCGAATCGTCGACCGGAATCACCCGCAGCGTTGCGCCCTTCTGCGCGGCGAGCTGCTGCCACGGCACGATGTTCGCGTGATGCTCGAGGTGCGACACGACGATCTCGTCGCCCTCGCCGACGTTCTGCACGCCCCACGTCTTTGCGATCAGGTTGATCGCTTCCGTCGTGCCGCGCACGAACACGATCTCGTCCGGCGACGATGCGCCGATGAAGCGCTGCACGGTCTCCCGCGCAAGCTCGTACGCGTCGGTCGCCCGGCCCGCGAGCGCGTGCGCGGCGCGGTGGATGTTCGAGTTCTCGTGCGCGTAGAAGTACGCGAGCCGGTCGATCACCGCCTGCGGCTTGTGCGTCGTCGCCGCGTTGTCGAACCAGACGAGTTGCTTGCCGTTCACGCGCTCCTGCAGGATCGGGAAATCGCGGCGGATCGCGTTCACGTCGAACGGCGGATGCGCACCGCGGAGCGCGTCACCCGCGCCGGGCGACGAGCCGTGACGGCGCGCATCGTGCGTACCGCCAGCGCGCGCGTCGTCGACGAAGTAGCGCGACCCGTCGCCGTTCGATGGTGTCGGCGCGCTCGCGTGCCGGTTCACCGCGAGCAGTTCGCGGATCGCGTCGTCGCCCGGCAGGCCGAACGCTTCGGGCGACGCGAGGCCGCGCGACGGCACGACGATGTCATCCGGCGTCTTCTGCCAGCCCTGCAGCGCGCCATCGGTGAAGTAATACGGCGACGGGCTGGCGGGGACGCCCGGCTGCGGCGCGCGATCGACACCGAGCGCCGCAGCCTGCGGCACGCCGAGCGCCGCGCCGCCGACGCGCGGTTCGAGCGCGGGCGCGATCGACACGGCGTGATCGGGCAGGCCGTTCTGCGCGGCCGCGTGCGGCGCGAGCGCGGGCGTGCGATTGCCGAGCGACAGCACGTGCGTCGGTGCGGACGGCGCGAGATTCGCGCCGGCCACCTTGCCTTGCGGCAGCGCGAGCCCCGGCACGCCGGTGCCCGTGCCGCCCGGCCCCGCAAGCGGCGAGCCGGCCGGCGCGGGGTTGCTCACCGACGCGAGGATCGGCGCTGCCGCCGGCAATGCCGACGGCAGGCCGCCGACCGCGCCGCTGCCCGCCGACAGCTCCGGCGCGGCCGCCTGCCCGGGCGGCGTCGCGAAGAATTCGGACGCGAGCCGCGCAAGCGTCGCCGGGTCGGGCAGGCCGGCCGGCAGCGGCGCGTGCGGCAGCGCGCCAGCGCCCGGCCCGTCGCCGCCCGGCAGCCGGGGATTAACGGTAGGTGTCGGGATAGTCATGGTACTTGCCGATTTCGACGTCATCGAGGACAGCCAGCGCGTCCGGCGAATGGACCGCGAGCGAGCAATACAGCGAGATCAGGTACGACGCGATCGCCTGGTCGTTGATGCCCATGAAGCGCACCGACAGCCCGGGCCCCTGCTCGCCCGCGACACCCGGCTGATACAGGCCGACGACGCCCTGCCGCTTGTCGCCGACGCGCAGCAGCAGGATCTTGGTCTTGCCGTCCGCGACCGGCACCTTGTCCGACGGGATCAGCGGAATGCCGCGCCATGTGAGGAACTGCGAGCCGAACAGGCTGACCGTCGGCGGCGGCACGCCGCGCCGCGTGCATTCGCGGCCGAACGCGGCGATCGCGAGCGGATGCGTGAGGAAGAACGCGGGCTCCTTCCACACTTTCGTCAGCAGCTCGTCGAGATCGTCCGGCGTCGGCGCGCCCGTCAACGGGAACACGCGCTGCTCGTCGGTCACGTTCGCGAGCAGGCCGTAATCCGGGTTGTTGATCAGCTGGCTTTCCTGCAGCTCCTTGATCGTCTCGATCGTCAGCCGGAGCTGTTCCTTGATCTGGTCGTGCGGGCTGCTGTAGAGATCGGAGATCCGCGTATGCACGTCGAGCACCGTGCTCACCGCGTTCAGAAAATATTCGCGCGGCTGCTCCTCGTAAGGCACGAACGTGCGCGGCAGCACGCGCTCGTCTTCGAGCTGCGTGCACGCGGCGCGCACGGCCTCCGGGTTCTTCACCTGATTCAGCCGATAGATGCCGGCCTCGACCGGCACCCATTGCAGCAAATGGGTCAGCCAGCGCGGCGTGATCGTGGAAAGCTGGGGGACGGTCTTGGTAGCGTTCGCTAGTTGGCGGGCGGCGTGATCGCTCAGCGCGGCCGAGCCGCTTGCAACGGTCGACATGTGTGTGGCTCCGGGTTCTTAAGATGAAAAACGGGATTGCTTATGACGCTGGGGGATTATCGGAAGCGCACGCAGGCCGGCTCAACATGCTATAGCCGTCAAGCGGCGCCGCCGACGTGGGAAATAAAGCGGGAAGGCCGGCTCAGGCGACGCGCGCGCCGGACAGCAGCGCCGAGATCGACACGTCGAACGCCCGCGCGATCTTGTCGGCGGTGACGATCGATGCGATCGCCTCGCCGCGCTCGATCTCGCCGACATACGAGCGGTTCAGCCCCGCCTGTTCGGCGAGCTGCTCCTGCGACCACGTGCGCGCCTCGCGCAGCCGGCGCACGGTCGCGCCGAAGTGCTGGATCAGTTCGCTCATGATGCGGCCTGCGCGACCGGCAGCGGGCCGGCCGGCGCGCGCGGCGCGTGGGTCGCCTCGCTGCGCAGCACGGCCTGGGTGACGTTCGCGCCGGGCGGCACGTCCTGCGTGAGCCACACGTTGCCGCCGATCACCGCGCCGCGCCCGATCGTCACGCGGCCGAGGATCGTCGCGCCCGCGTAGATCACGACGTCGTCGTCGACGATCGGATGGCGGGCGAGCCCTTTCTCCAGATGGCCGGCCGCGTCGCGCGGAAAGCGCTTCGCGCCGAGCGTGACCGCCTGGTAGACGCGCACGCGCTCGCCGATGATCGCCGTCTCGCCAATCACGACGCCCGTGCCGTGGTCGATGAAGAAACCGCCGCCGATGCGCGCGCCCGGATGGATGTCGATGCCCGTTTCCGCATGCGCCTGCTCGGCGATGATGCGCGCGAGCAGCGGCAGGCCGAGCAGGTACAGCTCGTGCGCGAGCCGATGGTGAATCATCGCGAGCACACCCGGATAGCACAGCAGCACTTCGTCGACGCTGCCGGCTGCCGGATCGCCGTGGTAGGCCGCGAGCACGTCGCTGTCGAGCAGCCGGCGGATCTCGGGCAGCCGCGCGGCGAACGCCTGCACGGCCGCCGACGCCGGCTCGTCGATCGATATGTCAGTCGATACGTCGGTCGCGCGCTGGCGTGCCGCGTAGCGCAATTCGAGCTTTACCTGTGCGAGCAGCGCGTTGAGCGCCGCGTCGAGCGCGTGCGCCACGTAGAAGTTCTCGCTCTCCTGGCGCAGGTCGGGCGGGCCGAGCCGCATCGGGAACAGCACGCCCTTCAGCGCGCCGACGATCTGCGCGAGCGCTTCGCGCGCCGGCAGGTCGCGCCCGCCCGGCTCGAGCGAGCGCCGCTGTTTTTCCCGCCACGCGCGGCGCACCGTCTGAAGCGATTGAACGATGTGGTCGATCTCGAATGCGGCCATTGCCGGTTCTCTCCTTTTCCCTTTTTCCCGTCCGGCCGCGTATCAGTCCTGCGCCCACGGCAGGCCGCGAAAGCGCCAGCCGTTCTGGCCGCCGCGGCGCTGCTTCGCATCAAGGTCGCCCTCGAATCCTTCGAGCACGTTGAATACCTGCGTGAAACCCGCCTTCGCCGCCGCTTCGGCGGCCTGCGCGGAGCGGTTGCCGCTGCGGCACAGCAGCAGCACCACCGCGTCCTTGCCGGTCTTCGCTTCCAGCTCGCGCACGAAGCGCGGGTTGCGCGTGAGGCTCGTGCCGGTCGCCCACGCCACGTGCAGCGAGTCCGGCACGTGGCCGACGAACTTGCGTTCCTCGGCGGTGCGCACGTCGACCAGCAGCGCATCGCCGGCCTTGAACAACGCCCACGCGATTTCCGGGGCCACGCCGCCCGCGTAGGGCGTGCCGGCTACGGCGGCCGCGTCGCGCGCGTCTTCGAGCGCCTGTTGCGCGGCGGTTCGTTCTTCCAATGCATACGTCATGACGCCTCCTTGTGGATTCGTTCGATCCGATAGACCGGGAAAGGCGGCCGGTGCAGCTTGCATGCTGTCTATAGCCGTCAGCGCCACTATGCGAGCGAGCGCCGGGAAGCTGAACCAATTAATCGTCATTTCCAAATCAGCGCCGCACGAAATGCAAACGCGAACGCCCGCTATCGAGCGGGTTGCTGGATCGGGTTCTGCGAGGGGAATCGGGTTCTGCGAGGGGAATCGGGTTCTGCGAGGGGGGAATCGGCGCCGGGGGTGTCAACGAGGAGGCAAGGGGGAATCGACGCTGTTGGTGTCGACGCGGGTTCACATGGGGGAAGACCGTCGCTGTGCAGCGCGTCGCGCAGCGAGGCCGTTGCGCCGCCGCACCACGCGCACGACGGCACCGCATTCGCTCACTGAGCGTCCTGCTTCGCGCGCTCCGCGGCCGCAATGATCGCGTCGGCCACGGCCTTCGGCTGGCTCAGCATCGCGACATGGCTGCCGTTCACGCGCGTGACCGTCGCACCAATGCGCTTCGCCATCGCTTCCTGCAGCGCGGGGTCGATCATCTTGTCCTGCGTCGTGACGACGAACGACGACGGCTTCGCATGCCACGCGGCCTGCGCAACCTTCTCCGAAATGCAGCCGCCGAACCACGGCCCCTGCGTCGCCGCGACGATACGCTGCTGCGCAACCGGCAGGTCCGGCGCGAAATCCTGCGCGATCGCCTTGTCCGACAGCGTCGCGAACCCGCCCGCGTCCTTGCGCAGCTCGCCCGCCCACACCGGCGGCGGCAGCCCCTGCGTGACGTCGGCGATCGACTGGCCGTTGTCGGGCGCGAACGCCGCGACGTAGACGAGCGACTTCACCTTGTCGTCATTGCCCGCGTCGCTGATCACGACGCCGGCCCACGAATGGCCCACCAGCACGACAGGCCCCTTCTGCTCGTCGATCGCGCGCTTCGTCGCGGCCGTGTCGTCCGCCAGCGAGCTCAGCGGGTTCTGCACCGAGACGACATGCAGCCCGCGCGCTTCCAGCAGCGGGATCACACGGTTCCAGCTTGACCCGTCGGCAAACGCGCCGTGCACGAGGACGACGTTGGTGCCCTTCAGGTCGTCCTTCGGCGCGGCATGCGCCGCAACGGCGCCGAACAGTCCGCCGAGCACCGCAGCGGATACCAGAACCCGTTTCATCAAACGAACCATTGTCATGCTCCTTTCTGTCGTGTTGTTCACGTGAAGTCCTACGATTGCCGCCGCGCCGTCGCCGTCCGTACGCGGCGACGGCGCGGCAACGGATCACGAATGCGCATAGAGGTCGTCGGCGGAGTACGCGGCGCCACGTGCCGCGCGCCCGTGCATCGCATCGTGATGCTGGTCCGGCGAGGACGTGTCGGCCATGGTGTCGCCGTCCGACTTCGACGGGCCGTTCTGGTCGGAACGTGCGACCCGCTGCGTGGCAGCGATGACGTCATCGGGGTAATGCGGTTCGCTGCGGGCCAGGTTGTAGCCGGCCTGCTCCAGTCGAACCAGTTCGGCGCGCACGTCGGCGCGCGTGACGCCGTGTCCGGCATCGGCGAAGGACAAGGCGGGGGCGATAGCCAGCACGGCAGCGGCGAGGATTCGGGCGGTGTTCATGAACGTTCTCCAGAAGTTGAGGTTGGCGGAACGATCATTCGGTATCCGATTTGACTGTTCACATCGGGTGATCTCCGCACGTCGACAGTAGAACCCGCCAACGTATCGGGCATGTTTCTGCAACAAGGCCGGGTGCATGCCAGTTTTTCCAGGACGGCCGCAGATACAGTGCGATACAAAATCGCGCATCGCCGTGCGCATGAGCGCTCCGCACTTCGTCTACCGAGACTGCAGCATGCAGTGCATCGCGCCATTTGCGCGACGCGCCAAAGCCGCGCAATAAAAAAGACAAAACCCCTCGTTCCGAAAAACGAGGGGTTCGTCAGCAATCCGGGCGTGCCGCAAGGGCACGCCTTTTACTCATGGCCATCGCGTCACGGCGCGAGCCGCGTCACAGATGCTCGACCTGCAGGATCGCATCGGCAAATGCCTGCGGCGCCTCCTGCGGCAGGTTGTGGCCGATGCCGCCGCTGATCGTGCGATGCTGGTACTTGCCCGTAAACTTCTTCGCGTACGCGGCCGGTTCCGGATGCGGCGCGCCGTTCGCGTCGCCTTCCATCGTGATCGTCGGCACTGAGATCGCCGGCGCGGCCGCGAGGCGCCGCTCGATGTCGTCGTAGCGCGCCTCGCCCTTCGCGAGCCCGAGACGCCAGCGGTAGTTGTGGATCACGACGGCCACGTGATCGGCGTTCTGGAACGACGCCGCGGTGCGCGCGTAGGTCGCATCGTCGAACTGCCATTTCGGCGACGCGAGCTGCCAGATCAGCTTGTTGAACGCATCGCGGTTCGCCGCGTAGCCGAGCGCGCCGCGCTCGGTCGTGAAATAGAACTGATACCACCACTGGAATTCGGCTTGCGGCGGCAGCGGCTTGCGGTTCGCCTCCTGGCTGCCGATCAGGTAGCCGCTCACCGACACCAGCGCCTTCACGCGCTGCGGCCACATCGCCGCGATGATGTCGGCCGTGCGCGCGCCCCAGTCGTAGCCGCCGAACACGGCCTGGTCGATCTTCAGCGCATCCATCAGCGCGACGATGTCGACGGCCGTCACGGCCTGCTGGCCGTTGCGCACCGTGTCGGCCGAGCGGAACGTCGTCGAGCCGTAGCCGCGCAGGTACGGCACGATCACGCGATAGCCGGCCGCCGCGAGCAGCGGCGCGACTTCCGCGTAGCTGTAGATGTCGTACGGCCAGCCATGCAGCAGGAACACGACAGGGCCGTCCTTCGGCCCGACGTCCGCATACCCGACGTTCAGCACGCCCGCGTCGATCTGGTGGATCGTGCCGAACGACGCGCCGGCACCGGCTGCGCGCTTCGGCGCCGGCGTATCGGGCGCCGACTGCGCGCGGGCGAGATTGCCGAGGCCGAGGTCGGCGAGGCTCAGGCTCGCCAGCGTCGTGCCCAGGATCAGGCGGCGGCGGGTGTTCACGGTATCAGGCATGACTCGTTCTCCATGGTCGATCGTCGAGGAAGGGGCCCGTGGCACACGGGCGGGCAGGCTGCAATCACCGTTCGCGAGCGCGGCTCCGATGCTGCCGAACCGCCGCGCGACAACGCTTCACCGGATTTATATCCGAACCGTCCGAACGCTTTGTATCCCAACGTATCTGCGTTCGTACACGACACACAGCGATTCAAAATCGTTGGGGAAATAGCGCTTACCGGGGCCATGCGGCCTGGCGGCCGCCGCCGTTGCCGCCGCCGTTGCCGCCGCCGTTGCCTTCATGGCCGCGCTCAGAGCGCCTTCACGATCGCGCCGTCGACGCGGATGTTCTGCCCGGTGATGTAGCCCGCGCCGTCTGACAGCAGGAACGCGACCGTCTTCGCGATTTCCCCGGTCTTGCCAAAGCGGCCCGCCGGAATGCGCGCGACGATCTCCGGCGTTTCGGGCCAGCTGTCGATGAAGCCCGGCAGCACGGCGTTCATCCGGATGTTCTCGGCTGCGTAGCGTTCCGCGTACAGACGCGTCCACGCACTCAGCGCCGCACGCAGTGCCGACGACACGGGCATCGGCTGCTCGGGCGCGTCTGCCGCGAAGCTCGAGATATTGACCACCGCGCCGCCGCCCTGCGCCTGGAAGATCGGCGTCACGCGGCGCATCACGCGCACGACGTTCAGCAGGATCAGGTCGAGCCCCGCATGCCAGTTATCGTCGGTGATCGCCAGCAAGTCGCCCTTCGGCGGATGCCCGGTGTTGTTGACGACCGCGTCGATCCGGCCGTAGCGGGCAACCGTCTCGTGCACCAGCCGGTCGATGTCCGCGTCCACGGTGACCGAGCCCTGGATCCCGAAGCCACCGAGTTCCTCGGCGAGCGCCACCGCGCTGCCCGACGGCGACATCAGCGCGACCCGATAGCCGCTCGCCGCCAGTTCCCGCGCGATCGCCGCGCCCATGCCCTTGCCCGCCGCCGTGATCAGCGCCACTTTTTCTACAGTCACGATGTGCTCCTTGTCCGATTCAAGCGATTGCGCATCCGCCACCGGACGCGTATTCATGTAATGTAGTGCGCATTTCCGTTCACTGTCGAACCAGTATTTCTGCGCTTCGACGATAGATTTTCTACTGCCTGACGATGTCGACCCGCCGCCCGTCCCGCCTGCCGCCGCTCAATGCGCTACGTGCGTTCGAAGTGTCCGCGCGGCATCTGAACTTCCGCGCGGCCGCGGACGAGATCGGCGTCACGCAGGGCGCGGTCGCGCAGCAGGTGCGGCATCTGGAGGACGCGCTCGGCCTGCGGCTGTTCGAGCGCCTGCCGCGCGGCCTCGCGCTGACGCACGACGGCGCCGCGTATTTTTCCGATGTGCAGCGCGCGCTGAACGCGATCGCCGACGCGACCGACAAGCTTGTGAAACGGCGCGCGACGCTGACGATCAGCACGACGCCGTCGTTCGCGTCGAAGTGGCTGATTCCACGGCTCGCGCACTTCACCGACGCGCATCCGGACATCGACGTGCGCGTGATCGCCGACCAGCAGCTCGCGACGTTCCGCCACGACGGCGTCGATCTCGCGATCCGTTTCGGCAAGCCGCCGTTCGGCAAGAGCCTCGCCGCGCGTCAGCTGTTTCCGCTCGACGTGTGCGCGGTGTGCAGCCCGTCGCTGCGGGCCGCGCCCGCATCGCCGCGCGCGCTGGCCGGCCACGTGCTGCTGCACGACGCGCACGATTTGTGGCCGGATTTTCTCGCGGCGCTGCCGGAACCTGTCGATATCGATCCGCACAAGGGGCTGCGCTTCAACCAGACGTCGCTTGCAATCGACGCGGCAGTCGCCGGCCAGGGTATCGCGCTTGCGACCGATCCGCTCGTCGAGCGCGACATCGCTGCAGGGCGGCTGTGCAAGCCGTTCGACGTTGCGTTGCCGCTGTCGGTGGGGTTCTATCTCGTGTATCCGGGTGAACGGCGCGACGACGACACGCTCGCGGTGATGCGCGACTGGTTGATTGCGCAGGCGGGGCTGGACGGGCAGCCATAACGCGCATGCGTGATCTTCGCAGCAGTGGCAGAGCGGGCGGTGGGCGGTAGGCGGCGAGCTACGCCGCTACGCCGCTACGCCGCTACGCTCAGTTATAGCCGAGTACGACCGGCGCCATGTCGTCGGCGTCCGTGCGGTCGGCCCCCAGTCGCCCGAGCACTTCGGCGACATATTCGGGCCCCGCGCTGATCTGCGACGACAGATGCGCGATCGGCCCGATGTCGGCCATGCCCGGCGCCTCATCGATCCACGCGGTTTCGTTGACTGTCACGTTCATCGTTGTGTCTCCTTATGCGGCCAGCGCCGCGCCATATGCGCGCGCGAGCCGCGCGACGCCTTCCTTGATCGCGCCGACGTCCGGCGCGGCGAACGACAGGCGCAGCGATGCGTCGTCGACGTTGTCCGCGAAGAACGCGTTGCCGGGCACGAATACGATCTTGTTCGCGATCGCGTGCTGCAGCAGCACAGCCGACGACACCGCGCCGATCCGCGCCCACACGAACATCCCGCCTTCGGGACGATGGAATTCAATCGCATCGCCGAGCCCGTCGCGCAACGCATCGCACATCGCGTCGCATTTGCGCTTGTACGCTTCGGTGATGCGCGGCAGATGACGCTCGAGCGCGCCGTCCGCGAGATATTCGGCGGCCGTCGCCTGCGTCCATGGCGTGCTGCACAGATCGACCGTCTGCTTCGCGATCACGCAGCGCCGCGCGATCTCGGCCGGCGCGATCGTCCAGCCCACACGCAGGCCCGGCGCGACGATCTTCGACAGGCTCGCGAAATGCACGATCCAGTCGCGGGCGCCGTCCACTTCGGCGGCCAGCGCGAGCATCGACGGCACCGCTTCGCCCGTGAAACGCAAGTCGCCGTATGGATCGTCCTCGACGATCAGGAAGCGATATTGCACCGCGAGACGCAGCAGCTTCAGCCGGCGCTCGCGCGTAAGCGTCGCGCCGGTCGGGTTCGCGAAGGTCGGCACCGTGTACAGCAGCTTCGGCTGCGCGATCTTGCCCGACGCAAGCAGCGCATCGAGGCGGTCGACGTCGAGGCCTTCGCCGTCCACCGGAATCGTGACGATGCGCGCCTGCTGCAGGCGCATCGCCTGCAGCGTTGCCGGATACGCGGGCTGTTCGGTCAGCACCACGTCGCCCGGCGCGACCATCACGCGCAGCAGCAGGTCGAGGCCCTGTTGCGAGCCGGTCGTGACGAGCAGTTCGGCGGGCGTGCAGGTCACGCCGCGACGCGCCATCAGCGCGATCAGTTGCTGCTTGAGTTCGGTGAGGCCGTCGGTCGGGCCGTACTGCAGGCAGCGGACCGGCTGCGCATACGCACGCTCGGCGGCTGTGTTCAGGCCGTCGGTGTCGAACAGGTCGCTGGCCGGATAGCCGCCCGCAAAGGAAATCATGCCGGGCTCGCTCAGGTACTTGAACAACTCGCGGATCGGCGAGCCGGCGGGATGCTGGAACGAAGGTGTGAACGCGTACATGTCGTCGTGGGCTGGATGGCGGGGGATGGCCGGGATAGCCGCCCGGTTGCCGGCCGCCGATGCGCTTCTGACGCATCGGCGGCAAATTCGAGCCACGATTGTCGACAGTCATTAAGGCTGCGGCAAACGATATCTATGCACTAGGTCTTGCGGTTTGGTCATCAACGGGAGATGAGGGACGCCACGCAAACGCAACGACGAAAGTCATGCCTTCCCTACAGTCCGAGGCTGTCGACTATCGGTTTGGTTGCGCTGAAATTTCCCGGTACGTACAACGCGCGTCAGGCAATTACTTCCAGATGGCGTCCGCCGCCCGGCACTGCGTCGACCACCAGCCGGCGATCGAAGGTTGCGAGCTTCCCGCCATGCGCGCGAGCGAGCGCAAGCAGATAGGAATCCGTGACCTGATCGGTGGCGAGCAGCCTTGAGGCGTCGACGTGTTGCGCATCCAGCAAACTAACGTCGTCGGGCCAAAAACGATGTCCAGGGTGCGCGCGCAGTTGAGCTGCGAGCGGTGCAACAGCAGCGGGCGTCCCCATCGTATTCGGATAGCGAGGATTACCGATGATGCGCAACACACCGTTTTCGGTCAGCGGACATGTGGCCCAAGCGTCATGCCCAACCCGTCCAAACCACTCATGCGCTGCGTCATGCTGCACATGGCCGGCATCAAGCAGGGCAATCAACACGTTGACGTCAAGCAGATAGGCCATTAGGGCGCCTCGTCGCGCAACTGGTTGACGAGATCGAGCGTGACAGGGCGTGCGGTACCCGCATTCGGCAGCACTGGCAGGCCATTGCGCGTCGCGGCCGGCACATCGCCGGTCGGACGCAGCGCTGCGCGCGCGAGCGCCGACAGCACGCGGCCGATTGAAACGTGCTCGCGTTCGGCGCGAGCACGAGCGATCGCAAGTACGTCGTCATCGATATCGAGTGTGGTTCGCATGGTGCCTCCAGCATCATCAAGCATCAACATTATAGCATCACGCATCACGCATCAATTTGGCGCCCCCCCTTCCCGCAAGAACGTCGGGATAAGGGCAGGCCTCACGGCCCTCCCCCAGGCCCGCCATACATGGCATGTACGGCCAGCCTCTCTTGGGCCGGTCAGGCGTGCTGCGGAGGATCATCGCAAGTATTGTGGAAGCAAACCGGCTTAAAATTGAACTTCATACTTCCGACGAATACCCGATGCTTACAGTGCGCCCACTGTCCAGCGAGTCACCTAGCGACTGTGCAAATGTCTTGCGCGTCTTCAATGAAGCACCTTCGTACACGGAACTCGTTGAAGGCCGTCCGCCGTCCACAGAAGATGTCGACGATTTCTTCTTCGGCAAGCCAGCCAGCAAGGATGCAGCAGACAAATCAGTCTTCGGATTCTTTGTCGGAAGTGAAATGATCGGCTGCGCAGATGTCATTCGCTCGTATCCAGCCGACGACTGCATCTGGATCGGCCTGATCCTCCTCTCCGAAGCGCATCAGGGTCGAGGGCATGGAAAGGCTGCGCTGGGGATGCTGGTCGAAATGGCGCGCGAGCGGGGCTACCGCACGGCGCAGCTTGCCGTCGTTTCAACCAATCCTCGCGCGCATGAATTCTGGCGGCGCGAGGGCTTCGAGGAGATTCGACGCACGAGCAGTCCGAGGTTCACGGGCGATCTCATCGTCATGCAGCGCTCAATCGGGTAGCAATCTCGAATGGCTCAAAATGACCGACTATTGCCGCATGTGCGGCAGTCGTCGGCCGACGAGCACCCTATCCGCTGACGGTGACACGCTTCGTCATCGGCACGCAAGCCAGTTCCAGTCCGCGCGAGGTACGGTACATCGAAACCGAGTCGCCCGACCAACCACAACGACAATAGAAAGGCGCCGCGTTCAGCGTTGCATCGAGCCGCATTGCGGCAAGACCATGATCAACAGCCAGGGCCTCAAGAAAACCTAGCATCTTGCGCCCGATGCCGCGCCCCATGAAAGACGGTCGGACGAAGATCGCGTCGACTTGCCCGCTTGCGAGCGTCAGCATTCCTGTTCCGACAACCAGCCCCTGATCGACGACAACGTAGAAGTCGCGCTCGACGATGCCGGCCCATTTGTCGGTCGGCGTGCCATCGACCCAGGCCGAAAGGGTCGCCTTGGGATAGTGTTCCGAGCACCCGGCATGCACCGACGCTTTACGGATATCCCACGCGTCGAGCACGTCGTCGCAGTTCGCTTTTCGAATCGTCAGCATGCCGCGCTCCTCGGCTCAAGCGGCCAAGTCGACACGCCGGCAACGTCACCAAGAATGGAAATACGTACTCCGTGATGCATGCATTCACTCCTGTCTGCGCCAATGCAATTCGGAGCGGCTGAAACGACACGGCCCCGACATGACTGGCGGGGCCGTTGAGAAAGTCTGTGTACGGTGTATGAACGTCACGACTCCCACGACTCGCCATCGGCGGTCATGGAGCACATCATGAAATTGAGCGGGTCGTGGTTCATAAAAACATGTTGCCTGCCCAAACCGTTGTCGTCAATGCAGGTCAGTCGATTGAAAATCATCCAGGCAGGTGTCGCAAATGTCTCGACCTGTCCGGTTACCGACGCACACGATCAACCGCTACCGACCGAGGTCGTTTGAAAACGCACGTCGAACGCTGCACTCGAAAAACTCAACGCCTCAGATTGCTCTGTATTGGCTCGGCGGGCATGTCGTTAGCCCCCCGTCTTGCGCTGTTCAGCCAGCACGTCGTCCAGCGTGCGCCCATGTCCGCGCTTGACCGGTCGCAGATCATAGCCGGCTGCCTCGAGGAGTCGCACCAGCGCAGACACGCTCATGTCGCCTCGCGCAAGCGTTTCCATGCGTGTGAGCGTCGTGCGCGCGATACCGGCACGCTCAGCAAGCTCTTTCTGGGAAAGACCTTCCGCACGGCGAGTCTCTCTCAGCATCTCTCCAATATCGGACAGTGTTGTCATTTGTAGCCCCAAGGCATCATAAATGAACAAATCGGTTTCAATTGTAGCCCAGGTGCTACAAATTGACATCCCGCATATGTAGCTCTTGGGATACAAAAGCAGATGAAATGGAAAGTTATGTAGCTCTTGGGCTACCGCATCTGCTGACGCGAGCATAAACGCCGATGACTGGCCGAACCCCGACAGCACGTACAGCGCTCCCCACCACCCACCCACAAAGCAAAAAAGGCCCGACAAAGTCGGGCCAATCGGTGAGACACAAGGAGAATACCGCCCGCTCGCGACGGGCGGCCACGTCGCTCACACTACCGCGCTACACGACGTTCTTTTCGACGATCGGCCGGTTCTCCAGCACACGCGCCCAGCCGAGCGACGACAGGTCGAGCGTTTCATAACGCCCGCCCAGAATGAGTTCACTGACACCGCGCCCCGTCGCCGGCCCCTGCTGCAACCCATGCCCGCTATACCCATTCGCGAACACGACGTTATCGAGCTCCGGGTGATACCCGATGATCGCGTTGTGGTCGAACACGTTGTACTCGTAGTACCCGGACCAGCAGTTCTCCACGCGCAGCGCCTCGAATTCCGGCACGCGATGCGCGAGCGTCGGCCAGATCACTTCGTCGAACAAATCGTGATCGACTTCGTCGAGCGGCAGGTTGTCGGGGTCCTTGTCCGGGCTCGGCGATGTGCCACAGATATACGTGCGCCCTTCCGGCCGGAAATACACGCCCGTCGGATCGATCAGCAGCGGGCAGTCCGCGAGCTTCGCCGGCGACGACACGTTGAAGATGCTGCGACGCCGCGCATACACGGGAATGTCGATGCCCATCATCGCGGACAACGTACGCGTCCACGCACCGGCCGCGTTGACAACCGTATCGCACGCATGACGCTCGCCGTCGCTCGTGACCACATGCGTGACCTTGCGACCGTCGCGCACGACGCCCGTCACATCGGAAGCCACATAACGCGCGCCGAGCGCCTGCGCCTTCTTGCGCAGCGCCTGCACGAGCCCGTAGCCGTCGAACCAGCCTTCGCCGCTCACGCCATACGCGCCGGCCACGAGATCGTCGACATTCAGCCACGGAAACTTCGCACGCAGCGCATCGCAATCCATCAATCGGATATCCGCGCCGAGCTGCGTCTGCAGCGCATGATTCTCGCGCAGCGTCGCTTCACCGGCCGGTGTCGCGAGAAACAGATAACCGCCTTCGTGCAGATCGATCGACGGACGCGTGCCGTCCACTTCGAGCCGCTCGCCGAGCGTGCGCAGGAATTCGATCCCGTACAGCGACATCTGGATCGACAGCGGCGTCGAGAACTGCTGGCGGATCGACGCGGCCGACAGCGCCGACGACGATTTCGCATAGGTCGGATCGCGTTCGATCACGGTCACGGCGACCGTCGGATCGGACGCGCGCAGGAAATAGGCGATCGAGCTGCCGATCACACCGCCGCCGACGATTACGACTTGAGAACTCACGACTGACTCCAGATTGCAATGAATGGCGCGGCGCACGGGCCGCAGCCGGGGAAAAACCCTTGGTGCGCCGGACTCCTGACGCTATTTCAGCACGGACGGCGCCGGCGGCAAAGCACCGCGCGACGCCCGGCCGGCACGCACGCTCAATTCGCCGACTTCGTCGTCACCGGCTGCCATGCGGCATTCTTCACTTCGTACAGCGTCGAACTCGGGTTCTTCAGGTCGCCGGTGCCCGTGAACGCGATCGTGCCCGTGATGCCGTCATAGCTCGTGCTCTTCAGCGCGCCGTTGAAATCCGCGGGCTTCGTCGAATTTGCCTTCTGCATCGCGTTGATCGCGATCCACGTCGCGTCATACGCGAACGGCGCATACGCGAGCATGTCGACGCCGTACTTCTGCTTGAACTTCGTCTCGAACGTCTTGCCCTTCTCGAGGCGCGACAACGGCTGGCCGTATTCCCACACGGACGCGCCTTCGGCCGCGTTGCCGGCGAGCTTGATGAAGTTCGCGTTCATCACGCCGCCGCCGGCCAGGAACTGCGCGCGGATGCCGAGTTGACGCATCCGCTTGACGAGCATCGCGGCCTGCGCATCGAGGCCGCCGAAGAATACGAGATCGGCGTTCACGCTCTTGATCTTCGTGAGCTGCGCGCTGAAGTCGACTGCCTTGTCGTTCGTGAATTCGCGCGTGACGATCGTTCCGCCGTTCGCCTTCACGGCTTTCTCGAACTCGTCGGCCTCGCCCTGGCCGAACGCGGTGCGGTCGTCGATGATCGCAATCCGCTTCGCCTTCGTGACCGTTGCCGCATACGTGCCCGCGTTGCCGGCGTTCTGCGTATCGGTCGCGATCACGCGATACACGGTGCCGAGCCCCGCGCGCGTGATTTCCGGATTGGTCGCGGACGGCGTGATCATCGGAATGCCGGCCTTCGCGTAGATTTTCGATGCGGGCAGCGTCGTGCCCGAATTGAAATGGCCGATCACGACCGCGACCTGCGCGTCCGTCAGCTGCTGCGCGGCCTGCACGCCTGCGCGCGGATCGCTCTGATCGTCCTGCGACGCGACGACGAACTTGACCGGCTTGCCGCCGACGGTCGGATGCGTCGCGTTCGCTTCGTCGACGGCCATGCGCACGCCGTTCTCGATGTCCTTGCCATACGCGGCGCCGCCGCCTGTCAGCGGGCCGGCGACGCCGACCTTGACGACCGTCTCCTGCGCGTGGGCCGCGCTCATCGGGAGCGCGAGGATCGCCGTGGCAAGCGCCACGCCGGACAGGGAGCGAATTCGGAACTTCATCGGGGGCATTCCTTTCTGCTTTGAGTCGGGATGCGACGCGCGAACCGCGCGCCGGCGACCTCTGTCGCGCCGGCATGCGCGCGCCGCCCGCTGCACGGGAGCACGCGGCGGCCGTGGTTCCGTCTCCGTAGAACCTTGCACCGCGAAAGAGGTGAAAGGATTGTGGGTAGCCAATACCCGCGCAGCAAACGAAATATCGGAACTATGTTGTGAGCAATAGTCATCAAGTCGCGGCGAATGCGCGACCCGGCTGACGGAAACCGTCATCCGCTCGACGTGGGCCTGTCGCAGGCGGCGCTAGAATAGCCGTTTGTTTCACACACAGCAGCCACCGAGAGGAACAGCCATGCCCCGCGCAAACAACCGGTCCGTCAGCATTGCGCCGAATGCCGGCAAGACCGTCCTGTCCAAGGGGCAGAAGGCATTCAATGCGCTGATCAAGCAGATCGAAAAGCGCCGCAAGTATCTGTCGGCATGGGAGCAGGTCATGCCCGCGTTCCAGAAGCGATATGTCGACGAGCTGTTGCCGCTCGAACGCGCGTGGACGGATCTGCGCACCACGATGGTTTTCGGGCTCGACGAGGCAAGCGGCCGGAAAGGATTGACCAAGGCCGAGCAACGCATGATCTCGACGCTGATCGCCAGCATCGCCGCCGACCTGATCGACTCAAACGCCGACGCGCAGTTGAAGGCCGTCTACAACCGGCATGGCGGAACCGACTACGACGCCGAAGTCGCCGCCGAGTACGCGACGATGAAGGCCGAGCTGGAAGCGATGCTCGGCGTCGAGCTCGACGACGACCTCGACATGAGCGCGCATGACGAAGTCCTGCAACACGTTCAGGCGAAGCTGGAACAACAGCGGGCTCGGGAGGAGGCCAACCAGCGGGCGCGGGAAGCGCGGCGGGCCAAACGGCAAAAATCGGCGAAGCAGCTTGCGAAGGAGTCGCAGCAGCAAGCGGAACAGGTCGAGTTGAGCCAGTCGATCCGCGACGTCTATCGCAAGCTCGCCAGCGCGCTGCATCCCGATCGGGAGCCCGATCCGCTGGAGCGCGAGCGCAAGACGTCGCTGATGCAGCGGGTCAACCAGGCTTACGACAAGAACGATCTGCTGAAGCTGCTGGAACTGCAGCTCGAACTCGAACACATCGACCAGCATATGATCAACCAGATCAGCGAAGATCGCCTGAAGCACTACAACAAGATACTCAAGGAGCAAGTCGCCGAACTCGACCAGGAAATCCTGTATGTGGAATCCAACTTCCGGCACGCGTACGGATTTTCTCCGCGCGCCGGCCTCTCTCCCGACACGGTGCTGCTCAATCTCGCGCGTGAAATCGTCGGGCTCGAGCAGGACATTCTCAATCTGAAGGAAGAGATGCCGCTGTTCAACGACGTCGGGAGCCTGAAGCGCTGGCTGAAGGAGCTGAAACGTCAGCAGTCGGCCTTCGCTATCGACGACGTTTCATTCTGACGCGCGAGCGTCGACGCCCAGCCCGGCGTCGACACCCGCCGCCGCTGCCGTTACACCCCGAGCGCCCGCTTCGCGAGCTGCGCGATATGCAGCGGCGTGCGGCCCGCGCCCTGCTCGATCTGCTCGCGGCAGCTGAAGCCGTTGGTGACGACGATCGCGTCCGCACTCGCCTGCCGCACGAGCGGCAGCAGCTTGCCTTCGCCGATCTTCATCGACAGGTCGTAATGGGCCTCGTTGAAGCCGAACGACCCCGACATCCCGCAGCAGCCCGTGTCGAGCAGCGTCCAGCGCACGCCGAGCTTGTCGAGCAGCGCGGTTTCGCCCTTCATCCCGAACAGCGATTTCTGATGGCAGTGCCCGTGGACGATCACGTCCGCGTCGAGCTGCGGCCACGCGAAATCCGCCTGCGCGACGAAATCGGAGAACAGGAACGTCTGTGCGGCGAGGCGCTTCGCGAGCGGTTCGTCCGGCAACTGCTTCAGCAGCTCGTCCTTGAACACCGACAGGCAGCCGGGTTCGAGCCCGACGACCGGCACGCCCGCGCCGATCTCGTCGGCGAGTTCGTCGACCGCCGTGCGCAGCAGCGCGCGCGCTTCGTCGAGCAGCCCATAGTCGTACAGCGGCCGGCCGCAGCACAGGCGCTTCTGCGGCAACGTGACGTCGTAGCCGAGCGCGCTCAGCACGTCGACCGCGGCCGCTGCGATGTCCGGCGAGAAATGCTCGTTGAACGTATCAACCCACAGAATCACCTTGCCGCGGACCGGCGCCGCCCCCGTGCGCTGCCCGATCCCGCGCCGCTTCGCGATCGCGCGGAACGGCTGCGGCGCGAACGCCGGCAGCGCCCGCTGCGGCGCGATGCCCGCGATCCACTTGCCGATACGCGCCAAGGGCGGGGTCGAGGTCATAAAATTCGTAAGCCGAGGAAAACGGCTCGCCAGCGGCGCCCATTGTCCGATCCTCCCCATGAACATCGCCTGCCGCGGCCGGCGATGCGTTTCGTAGTAGTGCGACAGGAATTCCGACTTGTACGACGCCATGTCGGTATGCGTCGGGCAATCCGACTTGCAGCCCTTGCAGCCGAGGCACGCGTCGAGCGCTTCCTTGACCTCGGCGCTGTTCCAGCCGTCCTTGATCACGTCGCCCTGCAGCATCTCCCAGAACAGGTGCGCACGGCCGCGCGTCGAGAACTTCTCCTCGCGCGTCGCGCGGTAGCTCGGGCACATCGTGCCGCCGTCGAGCGAACGGCACTTGCCCATGCCGATGCAGCGCTCGATCGCGCGCTGCATCCCGTCGCCCTCGGGGCTCGTGAAGGTCAGCTTCGTCTGCAGCGTCACGGGCTTGTACGCGGGGCCGAGCCGCAGGTTCTCGTCGGCGCGGTACGCGTTGATCACCTTGCCGGGGTTCAGCCGGTTCGCCGGATCCCAGATCGCCTTGAACTCGGCCATCGCCTGCATCAGTTCCGGGCCGTACATGATCGGCAGGAACTCGGCCTTCGCCTGCCCGTCGCCGTGCTCGCCGGACAGCGAGCCGCCGAAGTCGACGACGAGCTGCGCCGCCTCGCGCAGGAAGCCGCGCCATACCTGCACGCCGGTCGCGCTGCGCAGGTCGAACGTGATCCGCGCATGCACGCAGCCGTCGCCGAAATGGCCGTACAGGCAAGTCTCGTAACCGTAGCGGTCGACGAGCGCCTGGAACGCGCGCAAGTAATCGCCGAGCCGCAGCGGATCGACGGCCGCGTCTTCCCAGCCGGCAACCGGATCAGGCTTCGACGGATCGACCGACAGCGCGATTGCCGACGCACCCGTCTCGCGGATCGACCAGATCCGCTGCTGCTTCGCCTTCTCCTCGACGACGAAGCCGCTCACGTCCGGGCCCGCGCCACCGCCGTTGAAATGCGCTTCCGCTGCGCGCGCCTGTGCAAGCGCCGCATCGACGGTGTCTGCGCCGAACTCCAGCACGACCCATGCATCGCCGGGCGGCAGCAGCGCGATCTCGTCGGCCTTCAGCCCGCGCGCCTGCAGCCCGCGAATGATCGCGCGGTCGAGGCCCTCGATCGCGATCGGTGAAAAGCGGTTGAAATGCGGCACCGCGTCCGCCGCGGTGAAGATGTCGGTGAAACCGAGCACGAGCAGCACGCGGCACGACGGGCTGTGCACGAGCCGCACTTTCGCCTGCAGCGTGACCGCGCACGTGCCTTCGGTGCCGACCAGCGCGCGCGCGACGTTGAAGCCGTTCTCCGGCAGCAACTGATCGAGGTTGAAGCCCGACACGCGCCGCTTGATCTGCGGAAACTCGTTGCGGATGCGATCCGCGTAGCGGTCGCGCAGGTCGCGCAGCTGGCGGTAGATCTCGCCACGCCGGCCGCCTTCCGCGATGATCGCGTCGAGTTCGTGCTCGGGCGTCGGGCCGACCCAGAAGCGCGCGCCGTCATACGTGAGGATCTCGAGCGCGTCGACGTTCTCGACCGTCTTGCCGGCCATCACCGAATGCGCACCGCACGAGTTGTTCGCGATCATCCCGCCGAGCGTGCAGCGGCTGTGCGTCGCCGGGTCTGGCGCGAACGTCAGGCCGTGCGCTTCGGCCGCGTCGCGCAGCGTGTCGCAGACGACGCCCGGTTCGACGATCGCGCTCTTCGCGTGCGGATCGATCGACACGACGCGGTTGAAATACTTGCTCGTATCGGCGACGACCGCGACGTTCACGCACTGCCCGTTCTGCGACGTGCCGCCGCCGCGCGTGAGGAACGGCACGTCGTAGCGCCGGCAGACGCCGAGCGCCGCCGCAAGATCGTCCGCGCCGGCCGGCACGACGACGCCGAGCGGCACCTGCCGGTAGTTCGACGCGTCGGACGCATAGAGCGCCTTCGAGCCGGCATCGAAACGCACCTCGCCACGCACCGCGGTGCGCAGGTCGGCGGCGAGCGTGTCGAGCAGTTCCTGCCCGACTTCAATCGGGGTCGCGCGCTTCACGATTACTTCGCAGCGTTCGCGGTCATCTTGAAGATGCCCTGCGCGTTGCCGGCATCGAAGCGCAGGTCGGTCACCCAACGGCGCTGCGCCTGGTCGAACGTGCGCTTGCGCGTGATGAACTCATAGAACGAACCGGGCACGTTGCGCTTCACGAGCGCGCCGTCGCGCGTCCTGAACTCGCGCTCGACGACGTCCGCGCGATACGCGGTCTGGAACACGCGGCCCGAGCGCGAGCGCTCGACGTCCGGCTTCATCGGCCGGCCCTTCGCCTTCTCGTCGTCGGACAGCTTGAACACGTCGGCGACACGGTCGGTCGCGTGGTTGAACGCGTTGCCTTCGGTCGCGATCCACGCCATTTCCGCGGATTCGAGCAGCAGCGTCTCGTAGTCGAGTTCGCCCGGCACGTCGTGCTGGCGCGCGAACGCGCCGACGATCTCCGGCAGCAGCGCGTGCGCGGCGTCGAGCGGCAGCCAGCCTTCGCGCTCGATCTCCCACAGCAGCGCAACGGCGGCCGGCGTCAGCGGATCGCGCGACGAGCTCACGACGTTCGTCACCGCCTGCTGGAATTCCTTCGAGAAGCGCTCCGGATGCAGTTCGCTGACGAAGAACTGCGCGATCTCGTCCGGCGCGTCCTCGTGCGCATACGCGCGGCCCGTCATGCCGAGCTTGTCGAGCGGATAGCGGCCGTTCAGGCGGAAGCCGAGCGGACGCAGGATGCGCGTGAACGCGGCCTCGCCCGGCGGCAGCGCGCCGGTGTGCGGCCAGCGCACCGTGCGCAGCGCGCCGTGATCGAAATACACCGAGCCGCCGTCGCCGATCGCGTCGGCCGTGTACGCGCGGCCGTTCGCCGAGCGTTCGAGCAGCCCTTCGAACAGCGCCATGTTCATCGCCTGCGCGATTTCCGCGCGCGTCACGACGCCGTCTTCCCACTCGTCGAGGATGGCCGGCATGTTCAGGGTGGCGAACAGGGCGTCGGTCTTTGCCTGTCCCAGCAGCTTCGTCAGCAAGCTCTCGATATTCGGATTGCGCATCATGGATTCTCGTCGGGGGGACCGGCCGGCAACGGTGCCGGCAACTCGTCGGCCAGCCGCCCGATGGACGCCCAGCCTTGCGTGGATTGCATTATTCAAATGGTTGCAGGCGGGCGTAAAGCGAGATTAAATTGACACGTAATGAGTTTTTGGAACTATTGACGGTAGGTTGCCCGCCCCGCCGCCGTGCGGGGCGCGGCACTGATCGTCAGACGAATCGACCCTCATGCGTAAATTCAAGATCCCGAACATGGGCGCGCTCGTGGCCTTCGAGGCTGCCGCGCGTCACGAAAGCTTCACGCACGCGGCCAAGGAGCTGTTCCTGACCGAAAGCGCGGTGTCGCGGCAGATCGCGACGCTCGAAGCAAGCCTCGGCGTGCGGCTGTTCGCGCGCGTGAAGCAGCGCGTGGTGCTGACGCGCGCCGGCAAGCTGTATGGCACGCAGGTGCGGCGCGCGCTCGAGTCGCTCGACCGCGACACGCTGTCGATCATCGCGCACGGCAGCGGCGGCGGCTATCTGGAGCTCGCGGTGCTGCCGACCTTCGCGTCGCACTGGCTGATCCCGCGCATCAAGCAGTTCTACGACCGCACGCCCGACGTGCGCGTCAACATGGGCAGCCGCACCGACCTGTTCTCGTTCGAGGACACCCACTTCGAGGCGGCGATCCACTACGGCAAGCCGACCTGGCCCGGCACGTCGTCCGATTACCTGTTCGGCGAGGAAGTCGTGCCGATCTGCTCGCCGGCGCTGCTCGACGGGCCGGTGAAAACGCCGCACGACCTGCTCGCGTATCCGCTGCTGCACTCGACGACACGCCCCGGCGCGTGGTCGCAGTGGTTCGAGACGCTCGGCGTCGAGGACACCCGCACGATGCAGGGCGTGCGCTACGAACTGCATACGATGCTGATCAGCGCGGCCGCGGCCGGGCTCGGCGTCGCGCTCGTGCCGAAGTTCTTCGTCGAGGAACAACTGCAGCAGCTCGGCCTGGTCGTGCCGTTCGACGAGGCGACGGTGGAGGATTCCGCGTACTACCTCGTGTATCCGACGGAATTCAGCCACAGCAAGCCGCTGGAACTGTTCCGCGCGTGGCTGCTCGAGCAGGCGAGCGCGTACGCGTCGCCGACGCGCGACGACGGCTACGTGGAGGACGACGAAGACGTGGAATGACGCGGGGAAGCGAGGAAAGCGGAGAAGCGGACGCGTATCCGGCATGCGCCGGACCGGACGACTCCGATCCGGCGCGCCGGCAGCCAGGACCCTTACCGGCGTCGCGGGCTGTTTCTTTTTTTACTACGCCTCGTAATCTCTCAGGCTCTGTTCGTTCTTTTCAAACGCTGTCGCGCGCTGCCATTATCTGCCCAATTCGTCGCAAGTGAAACGTTTGCGCGTGGTTTTACCGCAGCCGATCCTGTGCTATTCCGCCAACCCCCGCGCCGCCTTCGAATCGCTTTCGAATGTCGGATGCGCGTCGGCGTGCGCGTTCGCCTTGTTATAATTTCACCATTGCAGTGCACAAAGCCTCACATCCGCCCGCGCAACAAGCCCCCGGGACTTCCATGCAGAAATCAGACCGTCTGCGCACGCTCGCCGACGCACTCGCACAACGCAACGTGATGCACCTGCGCGACGCGGCGGCGCTGCTCGGCGTGTCGGAAATGACGGTGCGCCGCGACATCGCCGCGAGCCCGGACCAGTTCACCTATCTGCGCGGCTATATCGTCAGCGCGACCGACGTGCAAAGCAGCGCCGGCTACTCGCTCGAACTGGAAAAGGATCACTACGCGCAGGCGAAGGCGGAAGCATCCGCGATCGCCGCGAAGCTGATCGTCGAGGGCGAGACGATCTTCATCGATTGCGGCACCACGCTCACGACGCTCGCGCGGCTGATTCCCGCCGACCTGCGCGTGACGGTGGTCTGCTACTCGCTGAATGTTGCGGAAATCCTGCGGCGCAAGCCGAACGTGCGGATGATTCTGCTCGGCGGCGTCTATGTGCCGTCGTCCGATTCGTTTTCCGGCGACGAGAGCCTCGAGATGCTGCGCCGGATGGGGATCAACAAGGCGTTCGTGTCGGCAGGCGGAGTCGACGACGCGCGCGGCGTCACGTGCTGGAATTTCCATGAAGTCGCGATCAAGCAGGCCGCGATGGAAAGCGCGGTCGAACGACACCTGGTTGTCGACTCCAGCAAGTTCGGCGTCGTCAAGGCCGTGCGCTTTTCGCAGCTCGGCGATTTCGATTCGATCATCACCGAGCAGGGCCAGACGCTGCGATCGCGTGCATGACGCGGCACGCGATGCGGTGGCGGCGCGTTGCGCCGCCACGCGCGATTACTTGAGGTAGAACGCGTCCGGCAGTAACGCGTCCGCACGCGTCACGCGCACATCGCCGTTCAGGTTCGCCAGCACCACGTCGAGCGACGGCGTGCCCAGCTCGATCATCACTTGCCGGCACGCGCCGCACGGCGCGATCGGGCCTTCCGTTTCCCCTACGACCGCCAGCACCGCAAAATCGCCGGGGCGATACCCGGCCGCAATGGCCGCGAACAAAGCCGTGCGCTCCGCGCAATTGCAGAGGCCGTACGATGCGTTCTCGACGTTGCAGCCGTGGAAGACCTTGCCGTCCTTCGTGCGCAGCGCCGCGCCGACCTTGAAGCGCGAATACGGCGCATACGCTTTTTCGCGCGCGGCCTTCGCCGCGTCGATCAATGCCTGTGTGTCCATCTCGTCATCCTGTTTTTCAAAGGGCCTGCTTCCGCTTCCGCTCCCGCTCCCGCTCACCGCACGGCGTGCGCGTCGAGAAACGCGGTGCCGTCCGCAAACGCTTCGAGCCCGAACCAGCTCGCGAGACTCTGCCCGAGATCCGCGAACGATGCACGCACGCCGAGACTGCCCGGCGCGATCCGCGGGCCGCTGGCGAGCAGCGGCACATGTTCGCGCGTGTGATCGGTGCCCGGCCAGGTCGGATCGCAACCGTGGTCGGCCGTCAGGATCAACACGTCGTCGTCACGCAGCAGCGCATGGAGTTCCGGCAGCCGCGCGTCGAAACGCTCGAGCTCGGCCGCGTAGCCGCCGACGTTGCGGCGATGCCCGTACAGCTGATCGAAATCGACGAAGTTCGTCATCAGCAGGCTGAAGTCGGGCGCGTCGCGCACCGCGTCGAGCGTGGCGTCCCACAGGCCCGCGAGACCATCCGCCTTGATCTTGCGCGTCACGCCGACGCCCGCGTAGATGTCGGAAATCTTGCCGATCGCGATCACGTGGCCGCCCGCCGTCGCGAGCTTTTCCAGCACCGTCGGCGCCGGCGGCGGCACGGCGAGGTCGCGCCGGTTGCCCGTGCGCCGGAAATCCGCCGCGCTTGCACCGGTGAACGGCCGCGCAATCACGCGGCAGATGTTGTAGCGATCGACCTCCTCGCGCGCCATCTCGCACAGGCGATACAGCCGGTCGAGCCCGAACGCCGTTTCGTGGCACGCGATCTGGAACACCGAATCGGCGGACGTGTAGAAGATCGGCTTGCCGGTCGCGACGTGTTCGTCACCCAGCGCCGCGATGATATCGGTGCCGGACGCATGACAATTGCCGAGATAGCCGGGCAAGCCCGCGCGGCGCACGAGCGCGTCGAGCAATTCGGGCGGAAACGATCCGTCGGCCTGCGAAAAATAGCCCCAGTCGAACCGGACCGGCACGCCGGCCAGCTCCCAGTGCCCGGACGGCGTGTCCTTGCCCGACGACACCTCGCATGCCGCGCCGTAAGCGCCGGTCAGCGCGGGCTCGGCCGACATCCCGGCGGGCAGCGTGCCCGTCGCCAGCCGGCTCGCCAGCGCGAGCCCCAGACGCTCGAGCTGCGGCACCCGCAACGGACCGCGCCGGCTGTCCGTGTCGCACGCGCCGAGCGCGCACTGCTCGGCGATGTGGCCGAACGTATTCGAGCCGGCATCGCCGAAACGCGCGGCGTCAGGCGCCGCACCGATCCCGAGCGAGTCCAGCACCAGCACGATTGCGCGCATACAGGCCTCCTGCGCTCAATCGAGCAATGCGTGAATGGTCGGCGGCAGCACGCCGGCCTCGTCGCCGATTCCGTATGCGCGCCGTACCTCGCCCGCCGCGCGCTCCGCGGCCTCGCGGCTTTGCGCGTGCACGACGCCGAGCGGCTGCCCCTCCGTCACGTGATCGCCCAGTTCGAGCAGCCCGGACAGGCCGACCGCGTAGTCGAGCATGTCGGTCGTCTTCATCCGCCCGCCGCCGAGGCCGACGACGGCGACCCCGAGCGCGCGGGCATCGACACGTTCGACCCAACCAGCGCGCGGCGCAAGCACCGGCATGATCACGTCGGCGGTGGCCAGATGCTGTTGCGGCCGCTCGAGCAGATCGGCCGGGCCGCCGAGCGCCGTCACCATCCGCGCGAACCGCTCGGCCGCCTGCCCCGATTCGAGCGACGCCTGCAATCTGGCCCGCGCGTCGTGTTCGTTCGTCGCGAGCCCGCCGATCAGCAGCATCTGTGCGGCGAGCGCCATCGTCACCTCGTGCAGCCGCGCGGGTCGTGCCGCGCCGGTCAGGTAGTCGATCGCGCAGCGGACTTCGAGCGCGTTGCCTGCGCACGGCGCGAGCGACTGGCTCATGTCGGTCAGCGTCGCGGTGGTTTTCATGCCCGCGCCGTTGCCGACGTCGACGATGCTGCGCGCCAGCGCGACCGATTTCTCGTAGGTCGGCATGAACGCGCCCGAGCCGACCTTCACGTCCATCGCGAGCCCGTCGAGCCCCGCCGCGAGCTTCTTCGACAGGATCGACGCGGTGATCATCGAGATCGACTCGACCGTCGCCGTGACATCCCGCACCGCATAGATCCGCTTGTCGGCGGGCGCGAGCCGCGCGGTCTGGCCGATGATCGCGACGCCCACGTCCTTCACGACGCGGCGGAACGCGTCGGGCTCAGGCGCGACGTCGTAACCCGGAATCGACTCGAGCTTGTCGAGCGTGCCGCCGGTGTGGCCGAGGCCGCGCCCCGAAATCATCGGCACGTAGCCGCCGCACGCGGCCACCATCGGCCCGAGCAGCAGCGAGGTCAGGTCGCCGACGCCGCCCGTCGAATGCTTGTCGACAACCGGCCCGTTGAGGTTCATCGCGCGCCAGTCGAGCACGTCGCCGGAATCGCGCTGCGCACGCGTCAGCGCAACCCGCGCATCGAGCGGCAGCTCGTTGAAATAGACGGCCATCGCGAACGCCGCGATCTGGCCTTCGGTGACCTGCCCCGTCGTGACGCCATCGACGAATTGCCCGATCTCGCCGCTATCCAGCGGCAGGCGGTCACGCACCTTGCGAATGAATTCCTGTGGCAGAAACATGGATCCTCCAGTCAGTAAGTGCCCGGCCGCGACGCGGCCGCACCGTGGCCGAGCGTCGCAAGCAGGTTGCCGAGCAGGCTCGACGCGCCGAAGCGGAACGTCGCGGGCACCGTGTAGCCCGCACCCAGCTCGCGTTCCGCGAGCGCCAGATACGCGGCGGCATCGTGCGCGGAACGCACGCCGCCCGCCGCCTTGAAACCGACCGTGCGCCCGGCATCGCGAATCGTCGCGAGCATCGCGGCGGCTGCGTCGAGCGTCGCGTTGACCGCGACCTTGCCGGTCGACGTCTTGAGAAAATCCGCGCCCGCGTCGATCGCGATTTCGCTCGCCTGGCGGATCAGCGCCGCTTCGCGCAGCTCGCCGGTTTCCAGGATCACCTTCAGGCGAGCGCTACCCGCCGCGACACGGGATGCCGCCACCAGTTCGCGACCGACGGCCGCATCGCCCGCAAGCAGCGCGCGATACGGAAACACGACGTCGACCTCGTCGGCGCCGAGCGCGACCGCGTCGGCGGTTTCGCGCGCGGCGGCATCCGGATCGGCCGCGCCACCCGGGAAGTTCGTCACGGTCGCGACCGGCAGCGCGAGGCCGCGCGCGGCCAGCGCCGCACGCGCGGTGCCGACGAAGCGCGGGTACACGCACAGCGCCGCCGGCGTGCCGACCGGCGTATCGGCCGACGCGGCCAGCGCCTCGATCGACGCGTCGGTGTCGTCATCGTTGAGCGCCGTGAGATCGATCAGATGCAGCGCTTTCAGCGCGGCCTCGGCGAGCTGGTTACGGGTCAATGCGTGATTCATGAAACGGCCTTAAGTCAGGAGAGGGAAAAAAACAGTCCGGCGATCGTCGCGCTCATCAGGTTCGACAGCGTCGCGGCCGCGAGCGCGCGCAGCCCGTAGCGCGCGACGTCGCCGCGCAGCTCGGGTGCGACCGCGGTGAAGCCGCCCGTCAGGATCGCGATCGACGAAAAATTCGCGAAACCGCACAGCGCGAACGACACGATCGCGATCGTCTTCGGCGTCAGCACGTGCAGCCCCGCCGCCGCCACGCGCACGCTGTCCTGCAGATACGGCGATAGTCCACTGTACGCGACGAACTCGTTCAGGATCAGCTTCTGCCCGATGAAGTTGCCGGCGACCGACGCATCCTGCCACGGCACGCCGATCATCCATGCGAGCGGCGCGAGCAGCGTGCCGAGCAACGACTGCAGCGTCACGTTCACGAAGCCGAACCAGCCCGCGACGACGCCGACGCCCGCGTTGAGCAGCGCGATGAGGCCGATGAACGCGACCAGCATCGTGCCGACGTTGACCGCGATCTTCAGGCCGACGCTCGCGCCCGACGCGCCGGCCTCGATCACGTTGGCCGGGCGCTTCTCGTCGAATTCGAGCGAGCCGATCTCCACGTGGCTCGCCTCCACCGACGGGCACAACAACTTGCCGAACAGCAGCCCGCCCGGAATCGCCATGAACGACGCGGCAAGCAGATATTCCATCCTGACGCCGAGCCCCGCGTAGCCCGCGAGCACGGAGCCGGCGATGGACGCCATCCCGCTCGACATCACGGCGAAGATCTCGGGCCCGCTCAGGCGACGCACGAACGGCTTCACGAACGCGGGCATCTCGCTTTGCCCGAGAAAGATCGTCGCGACCGCGGAGCACGCTTCGACGCGGCTGACGCCCAGCAGCTTCGCGAGCGCGCTGCCGACGATCGCGATCACCCATTTCATCACGCCAATGTAGTACAGCACCGCGATCAGCGACGTCACGAAGATGATCATCGGCAACACGCGCAGGCCGAACGCGAACCCATCCGCGCCGAACAGCGCGAACATCTTGTCGCCGACGAGGCCGCCGAACAGGAACAGCAGCCCGTGCTTGCCCATCTCGAGCACGCCGTTCACGCCATACGCGATCGACGCGAGCACGTGACGCCCGATCGGCACGAACAGCACGAACGCGCCGATCACGAGCTGCGTCGCGAGCGCCGCGATCACGGTGCGCGGCTTCACCGCGCGCCGGTTCATCGACAGGCAGTAACCGACGCAGAGCAACACCAGAATGCCACACACACTACGCAGGATATCCACGTTGGGTCCCCGATGGATTGAGTCAGAAGCGGTAGCCGACGCTGGCGTAGTAGCCCCAGCCGGTCGAACGGTTTTCGAAGCCGCCATTGCCGAAATTCAGCCCGGTGCCGTTCCACTGGCCGCCGTTGTGGAAATAGCGCGCGGCCGTCCAGAAGCGCCATCGCTCGAATTCGTAGATCAGCACGTTGGTCGACACGAACGCGGTGTCGCTGCGGGTATTGCCGCCGGTCTTTTCGGCAAGGTGCGAGCCGAAGTCGTAATTGAAGAAACTGACGAAGGTCAGATTCCCGCCGCCGAACGTGCCGATCGGGTACACGGCCTTCATCTGCGCGCGATAGCCGTCCCAGCTGTTCGCATTCGCCGCGCCGTAGTTTTCCCACTGCCGGCGCACGTAGAGATTCGCCGACAGGTAGATCGGCAGCGGCGTCTCGATGTCCGTGCCGATCCCCGCATACAGCGTGTTCTGGCGACCGGCGACGCTATGGCCCTGGTCGTAGATCCAGTCGAACGCCGCATACCACTCCTTGAACGGGCCGAAGCCGAGACGGCGGCCGAGCAGATGGTCGATCGACACGCGCGGCTCCTGCTCGCTGAACAGCGGCGAGCCCTTGTTGGTCACGCCGGTGTCGTAGCCGTTGCCCACGCCGAATGCGCGCGGGATGTCGACGTAGCCGTACAGGTCGAACGGACCTTTCCTGCCGAAATACTCGTATTCGAGGTACACGTCGTTGGTGCGGTACGGACCGAAACGGATGTTCTTCGAACCGATGATCGCGATGCTCTGACGCAGCCAGTCCGACAGGTACCGCGTGCCGGCCGCGGTCCCCGCCAGCGGGGCCGCGCCCGTGACGCCGGGCGACGTCTCGCCGCTTTCGGCGAGCGTGTCCGCGCGCGCCGGCGCCACGCTCAATGCGACGACGGCCGCGATGCCGGCAGCGCTGAAACGACGTGAGCGACGTGAGCGACGCGAACGACATGAGGGCACGGCCCGTGCGGCTTCGCGCCACAGTCTCCTGATTGGGTCCAAGGTTCTGCTTCCCTTCACGGTAAGTAACCGGCAAGTGACAGGTAAACGGCAGGTCAATTACGGCCCGTGCCGGATACGTTCGAGCGTCCGCCGGACATGCCTGCTGTATGTTGACAACATCTCATGTGATGAGATTAACGTAACATTATTTGTTATTTTTGCGACATTAACAAAAAACGCAATCTTGCGGATACTCAGGGAAAACCCGCGCGCTGACCGCGCGGTGCGCGCTTTGGCGGCCTGAATCGGCTGCGCGCGATTCGATCCGGCCGTTCAAGCCTTGCGTTCAGTCCGGCGTTCCTTTTTAATGGAACTGGTTCCATTCGTCGTTTCGGTCGTGCCGTCGGGTGACGCTTCGTCGTGTGCGCGTCATCATGGCAATTCAGGATCGAGGAACGCCTAGGAGTCTGGGCGGCAGAAGTCAATTCCTGGTCATCGGGCAAGGGAGGTGGCGCGTTATGAGCAGATGAGCGCGAATTACCTCCCCTATGAGCCGCAGCAAATGCTGCTGCTACCTGAAGCCCTG
>NZ_QTQP01000036.1 GCF_003854275.1 Burkholderia sp. Bp8963 | reverse complement strand
ACCAGGCTGGCGAAGAGCGTCTACGACGCAGCCTGGTCGTCCTTCCGGGACAAGCTCCGTTACAAGGCGATGGCGCACGGAGCCACGTTCGTGGAAGTGGACGAAAGCGGTTCGACCCAGTCCTGTTCGTCGTGTGGATCGAAAGACAGCACGACGCGGCCGAAAGGTATCGCGGGACTGCGAGTAAGAGAGTGGACCTGCAGTAACTGTGGTGTCGAACATGATCGTGATACCAACGCTGCGTTGAACATTCTCCGATGCGGACGTGCATCGCCAGTCGTGGGAATCCGCTCCCTTTAGGCAGCGGAGGACGTCAATTACCTGGAGCGCGGCCCGAATCGCCCCTCGCAGGGCGGTGTCGCCGATGCGCTTACGATAGTGCATCGCGACCCGCCGCACTATTGGGCGCTCGGATCGCCAGCACGTGAATGGGTAGAAGAGAAGCCATACGAAAGTATGTAGGCGCGCTCAGGGTGCCGGCACGTTGAACCGGAACGTCGTGCCAAAGGGCGTGCGGGGCGACGCAGTCAGGGTCCCGCCGTGAGCCTCGACAATCGAACGGCAGATCGACAGCCCCAACCCCATTCCACTCGGCTTGGTCGTCACGAACGACTCGAAGACCCGGTCCGCGATGGCCGGATCCAGCCCGGGGCCCGTGTCCTCGACGGCAACGTCCACCCGGCCGGCCGTACGTGCGTCCACCGTGACGAACAGCCGCCTCTCGCGCACGGTGATTTCCGCCATTGCATCGACCGCGTTGATCACCAGATTCAGCACGACCTGCTGCAACTGGACGCGATCGCCTCTGACGAGAACGCGTCTGTCGAGTGCGTCTGCGGCGAGTGCGATCTGTCTGTCCTCGAGCCGATCCCTGGTCAGCAGGAGCACTTCCCGAATTGCTTCATTGATATCGAACGTCGCAATTTCAGGCTCGGCCTTCTTCGCGAGTGTATGAATGCCGCGGATCACCTCCCCTGCCCTCACGCTCTCGGACACGACCAATTCCAGCATTTCACGTGCTTGGCCGACTGCCGGCCGCTCCCGGTCCAGCCAGCGCAGCGCGGCCGCGCCGGATGCATTGATCGCAGCGAGCGGTTGCTTGACTTCATGCATGATCGACGCGACGAGTTCGCCCATCGTCGTCAGCCGCGTCACGCGTGCCAGATCCGCTTCCCTATGTCGCAGCGAATTTTCAGCGCGTTCGCGTTGACGGCTCTCCTCGACGAGCTGCGCATAGAGCCGCGCATTCTCGATCGAAATCGCCGCCTGTGCAGCAAGGACTTCGGTCACCGTCTCCCGTTCGGATGTGAAGAACCCGGTCGCCAGATTGTTTTCCATATAGAGAAGCCCGACGATTTCGGCCTGCTTCACGAGCGGCATGCACAGCACGGAGCGCGGCCGGTTCTCCTGAACATATGGGTCGCGGGAAAACGTGTCGTCTTGAATGGCATCGTCCAGCGCAATGCGACTGCGCGTTCGCAACACGGTCTGCAGCAGTTGAATCGGTACCTGTGCGTCCGCAAGCGGCGTCCTGCCAAGCGCGACGCTGACAGTCGCGCCTTCGACACTCGCTTGCGCTTCGATGTGCAACGCCTCGTGGCTGCAGAGTGCAAGCACACATCGCTGCGCGCCCGCGTACTCGAGGACGGTACGGAGCAGAACTTCGATCAGTCGCTCCAGGACGATCTCGCTCGACAGCGCGCGAGCGGCGCCGACCACCGCCCCGACGTCGATTTGATGCGCCAGCGTTCCGGCTGCCGTACCCGTCGCACCGGTTTCTCTGACCGGCGGCTCGGACGTATGGAGCGCTTCCGCCTTGACGTTGGCGCCCCAGCGTAGATAGGCCTGATGTGCGTTGCGCATGTAGCTCTCCGCAATCGTTTCGAGCCCGCGCTCACCATGGAACCGCGCGGCGAGTTCATTTGCGATGGCCTCGATCTGGGGGAATCCTTGCACACGTGCGTCGCGAATCGCAGCGTCGTAGGATCGCTCCGCTTCGATCTCGTTACCGGAGACCCTGGCCATCTCGGCACGAATCAGCGCGCAACGCCCCGCAAAATTTTCGCAACAGGCCTGCGCCCAGCCTTCCACTTTCGCATGGTGCGCACGCAATGCCGCCATGTGACCGTCAAGCTCACTGCCCGCGGCGTGTCGACAAGCCGCCGCGCGCGCCAGCGCCCCATAAAAATGATATTCGGCCGACTCGACAAAACTGCGGGACGACCACAACATCGGTGCCGCAAATTGTTCGGCTTCGAGGGCAGCCGCCCAATCGCCCGCGAGAAAACCGATCTGGATCCTGTGTGTCCAGTAGGCAAAATCTGCAATCGGCCGCGCCGGCGGGCCGCCCCAATGCCTTTCGTTGATCGGGTCCTCTTCGCACGTGCTCGCGCTCGGGTGACCATGCGCCGGCCGATGTAACGCGTCGACCAACATGAGCTGAGCCCGCACCGCATCGATCACAATGCCGAAATTTGCCGCACGCGCGAATGCGAGCGCATCTTCCGCGATCTTTTTGACCTCGCCCAGCGGTTCGCCGGAAAAGAGCAGGGTCGAGACAAGGTTTCTTCGCGAGTAGACGGCAAACGTGATGTCGCCGCTATCGAGCGCCGCTTGAGATGTATGCCTGAGGATTGCCTGCGCGGCAGCAATACGCCGGGTCCACGGCAGCACCAGCAGGCCAAAGCACATGTGCACGCGCGCCTTCAGGCGGGTGAGCCCTTTTTCGTCGATGAGGCGCATCGCGAGTTCGCCAAACTCGAGCCCTGTCTGGTAGTCCCCGAAACGCGGCCCATAAATGATCATCATGCAGACATAGGCGTAGCAAGACGCGTCGGCATGGCCATGCTCGATGCTCAGATTGGCCATCTTGAGCAGAATCAGATCGAGCAGGTTCGCATCCGTGAAGAGCGCGGGCGGAACCAGATCCGCGAGTACATCGAGCGCCCCCCGCCACACGGGATCGTCCAGGAGGGGACCCTCCACGAGGTCGGCGATGGCGCGTCCGTCGAGCAGCTCCGTCAGCCGCCGGCATTCGAGCCCGATCTCCGCATTCGTGGGACGCAGGGGAACATCGATACCACACCGCCGCAGGAAGTCGGTTGCGACGGACACGGCAACGTCGACCTGATCCAGCGTCGTATACAGCGCGGCGCTCAGCCGGGCGACCTCCGCTCTGCTCGCCAGATCGATATCGCGTGTCGCCAGGGCGGAAAGGCGCGCTTGAGCCTCGGCGATCGCGCCTGTCACGAATTCGCACTCCGCGCGATGCAGCTCGATCTCGTGAGCAAGGGCACTCTGCGTTTCGACACCCAGCAGCCTGGAGGCGGCAGCAAGGTACCCGAGCGCAAGCGCATATGCCGCGGAAGATTGGGCCTTTTTGCCCGCCGCGAGATTGAGCGCCGCAAACTGTTCGCGCTCGGCGCGGCTCGTAACCAGTGACGCGCCCCGTTCGATCTGGCTCGCGATTTCGAAGACGGAATCGCTGTCCCCCCATGCGACCGGATCCGCCGCAAGACGTCTGCCGATATCGAGGTGCATCGCGCAACGTTCCGCGCTCGGGATCGCCGCGTAAGCGGCCTCCTGAACGCGGTCATGGCCAAACGAGTAGGTGTCGCCAACCTGGTGAACGAGACCGGTTGCAAGCGTTTCCGCCATCACGTCGTGGACGATGTCTTCCGGCATTCCAGCGGCGACAGCGAGCTTTCGACGCGTTGCGCCATTGCCCACGCACGCAAGTTTCTTCACCATCGAAAGTGCCGGAGCCGAAAGCGTGCGCAACTTCTGAAGCAGCAGATCGACAACGTTATCGGTGTAAGCCTTTGCCTGAATTCGCGAGGTATCCCAGATCCATTCGGACCGGTCGTGATTGAACGAAACCAGGTCTTCGTCGACCAGTGCGATGACGAACTGGGTCGCGAAGAACGGGTTCCCGCACGTTCTTTCGTGAACGAGGCCGGCCAACGGTGCGACATGATCTCGAGAACTGCACAGGGCGTCGGACAGCAGTTCTCCAACGTATTCCTCCGCCAACGGCTGAAGCGCAATGACTTCAGGGTGGACGGCCTGTGGGCTCAGCACACGTTGAAGGGCATGCGACGCCGACACCTCGCCGCTCCTGAACGCGCCGATCACGAGCAACCCCTGCAAGGCCGGCAGGGTCATCAAATGCCCGAGCAGGTCGAGCGTTCCGCTGTCTACCCATTGAAGGTCGTCCAGGAAAAGAACGAGCGGGTTTTCCGTCGTCGCGAACGCGTTGACGAGATTGCCTGCGACCTGCAGAAAGCGCGTTCTCTCGGCATACCCATCGACGCGCACAATGGGCGGCTGCACGCCGACAATCCACTCCAGCTCGGGAAGCACGGCAGTGAGAAGCCCCCCGTTCGCACCCAGCGCGGCTTGCAGCCGTGCGCGCCATCCCGCGAATTCGGCTTCGTCCAGGCCGAGGATCGATTTGATCAGGCCGCGCAACGCTTGCAGAAAGCTCGCGTAAGGCATCGCGTCTTTCGACGGCTCGCATTTTCCTGACGAGTAGAGATGGGGGTGGCCGGTGAGTCGATTGCGGAACGCGCGCACCAGCGACGACTTGCCGACTCCCGCGTGCCCTGAAACGAACAGGAACTTCGCAGGCCCGCAAGCCGCGACCGTTTCGAACGCGGCACGCAACTCGGCAATTTCCTTGTCCCTCCCGTACAACGCTTCGGATGATCTTATGCGGCCCGAGATGTCGAGCCTGTCCAGGACGAACCGCTGGATTCGACTGTCGCAACGGAACATCGTCAGACACTGCCCGACATCTGCCAGCAGGCCTGCCGCCGTCTTGTAGCGCGACTCGGGCGCCTTGGCGAGCAGCTTCATCACGATCGCGGAGATCTGATCGGGGATTCCGGCAACCCGCTCCCCCGGCGGCTGGGGCAAGCGGGCCGCGTGCGCATGTACCCACCCCATCGGATCGGCAGCCGTCAACGGCGGCACGCCGGTCAACATTTCGTAGAACGTGCACCCGAGCGAATACAGATCCGATCGCGCATCCACCGGCCGCTTGCCGCTGCCTGCCTGCTCGGGCGCCATGTACGGAAAACGTTCGGGCTCGACATCCGTCACGCGCATCCCGGGCGCGTTGCCGTCCAGGCGCACGGCGCCGCCAAATCCCGTCAGTCTCGCCTCGCCGCTTTCCGGGTTCACCAGCACGTTGTCGGGGCTGATGCCGGCGTGAATCAGTCCTCTCGCGTGCGCGTCCTTGACGGCTTGCGTGAGCGCGGCGGCCAGCACCAGGAATTTTCCGGTGTCCATTGGCGTGCCGCAAAGATCGCGCAGCAGCGCCCCGCCCGTATCGCGCAGCAGCAGCGCACGCTTGCCGTTTTGATAAGTCAACTCGAACGGCACGACTGCCCATCGCGCGTCGAGCTCATCCCTCAGCGCATATTCGTGCTGGAGCCGTGACTCGACGTCCGCGGAGAGCTCGTCGGATGACGGCACCGCCATCAGCAGGGTTCCGTCGGCGTCGTCCGTCCCGCGGTAAAGCTCGATGGCGCCTGTGCGCATCCGCGAAAATCGGTATGTCGATAGTGTCGTCATTGCTTTTGCAACGGCTGACTGACGGCCTGCGGCAACGCGATGTCGATGGTCTCGCCGAGGCGTGCGCGGCCCGTACCTGCCGGTATCTCGAACACTGGCCCATCTCCGTTCGCTACGGCTCGCCCAGAATCTGATCGATGCAATGCGCCAGCTCGTTTGCGTCGACCGGTTTTTCAAAGATCGCGACGACGCCGTCCTGGTTCAGTTTCGCGCTGAGATCGGGCGTCGGGAATGCGGTGATGAAGATAGTGGGCACGGCGTAACCCTGCTTGACGATTCGGTCGTGCAACTCCGTGCCGGTTACATTCGGCATCCTGACATCGGTAATCAGGCACGCCACGTCGCCGATCATGTTCGACCGCAAGAAGTCGAAGCCGGAGGCGAACAGACGCACATCCCAGCCCATCGAATTCAGCAGACCCGCGATCGCTACCCTGACCGCTGAGTCATCGTCCACGACGGCGATAATCTTGTTTGGTTCGATGTGCACGCGAATCTCGGACAATTTGGATCGTTGATCTTGCCCTGAATCGGCAAAACGCCACGATCCTGGTGATAGCCTAGCCCTCGGAAACCCGTTCAGGAAGAATACGAAGGTATGGGGTGGGCCAGCCTTTAGTCAGTCCATTGTCAGTCCATTTCCGGCGCGGCTTGGGCACGGCATCACGCGCTTTTGCGGGTCACATGAGGCAGATTCGACTCAGATCGACGGTCCGCCGATACACGTTCTTTCCGAGCCACGGTACGAACGTGTATTCGTCATAGGCATTGCTGCCGATGTAAATCCAGTGGTGCAACGCGTCGAACATCGTCGTCTCCGTGAACCGCCTTGTCGCAACGTGACCGGACTGGCCCTGAATCACGAACGACTGCGCCCGGCCTTCGCCATGCAATCAATTTACGTGCGCTGGAGACGTAAAACCATTCTACGAACGAGTGGGAACGCTCGTGCATTCGCGTGGGCGACCCATACGCAGGTATGGGCGTGAATCGCGACCCGGGCTGGATGCAAGCGTTGCGACGCTTCCGCCTGGATTACGAGCCGTTTTTTGTATGCGGCGCAATGCCCAGCGACCGCAGCTTGCCGACCAGCTCGGCAACCGAACGCACAGACAATTTTTTCATGGCCTGTCCGCGATGCATTTTTACGGTGACTTCGCTCACGCTCATTTCCGCAGCAATCTGCTTGTTCAGGAGACCTGCGAGCACGAAGCCGACCACTTCCCGCTCGCGTGGCGTCAGGCTTTCGTACGCTGCACGCAGCGAGCAGACGGCCCGCTCGGCGTGCAGCCGTTCCCGATCCTTCTCCAGCGCGTGCGATACCGCGTCGAGCACGTCCTGCTCGCGGAACGGCTTGGTCAGGAAGTCCATGGCGCCCGCCTTCATTGCCTTCACGGACATTTCGATATCACCGTGGCCGGTGACGAACACAACGGGCATTTGCAAGCCGCTGCGGGCCATCGCGGCCTGAAACTCCAGACCATTTTCGCCGCGCAATCTGACATCGAGGATCAGGCAGCTCGGCGCATTCCGCTTCGGGGACGCCATGAATTCCCGCGACGAAGCGAATGCTTCCACGGACAGGCCGACAGATTGAAGCAGCCCGCTCAGTCCCCTGCGCACCGCGTCTTCGTCGTCGACGATGTACACGATCGATTCCGGAGGGTTCGCACCGGATTCGCGCGAATCAATGGCTGGTTTGACGACATCCATACGACCCCCTGGGACAATCGCGCTGGGTGATCAAGTCTAACGCCTGGCTCTCGAGCATGCACTACGCCGAATCCGCTGGATGAACCGGGTCAGGGCATCTCCTTTCGCTTCTCGTGGCCAGAACCGATCCGGCGTGACATAGCGATTAATACCTGGCTGCGGTGTTCTTCCTATTGCCGTCCGGGTAGTCTGAGCGCTAATCATCGTCGTGTTCACTCCAACGAGACCTGCTGCAAGCAACCGGGAGAGAGGACCGCCATGCGTTTCCCTGATCGTCATTCCCCTGCAACAATTCTGGGTGCGGCCATCGTTGTCATGATGTCGGGCCTGGCCGTGTCGCCCGCGTCGACTGCGGCACCGCAGACCGCGAGCACCGACGAGACGCCCTTTCTACAGGAAAACGACGTCGCGATGACGAAGATGATGGATGACATGTCCATCAAGCCGACCGGCGACGTCGATCGTGATTTCGTCGCGATGATGGTGCCGCACCATCAGGGCGCCATCGACATGGCACGGGCCGAACTGCGTTACGGACACAACGAGCAATTGCGCCGTATCGCACAGGAAATCGTCGTCGAACAGCAGCAGGAAATCACCGCGATGCACGTTGCGCTCGGCCAGCCCCTGCCGCCGTCGGCGCCCGCTCCCGACCAGCAAACACCGGCGTCGCCGCCTGCCGACCCCGCACGCCCGATGTCCCACCACGGCATGCAGATGATCGCGCCGCGCCAAACGCAACAGGAGCCTTGATGAAACCCACGTCCATCTTCGCCACGGCGCTCGCTGCTGCCGCTTTGGCCGCATTGGCCGCCGTGCCGTTCGCATGGGCAGGCCAGGCGCCCGGTTCGATTTCCGATCCCGACACGCCGGTCAGCCATCACGACCGTGTCTATGCCGCCGAGCAATTCTCGAACACGGTCTCCGTGATCGATCCGGCCGACAACAAACTGGTGGGTCTGATTCGCCTCGGAGATCCAACGCCTGGCAACTTCAGCCCGCTGTACAAAGGCCAGTTGCTCGTGCACGGCATGGGCTATTCGCCTGACCATCGCACGATAGCCGTGGTGTCCATCGGCTCGAACTCGGTTGCGTTCATCGATACGCAGACCAACGCCGTCAAGCACATCACCTACGTGGGCCGCTCGCCTCACGAGGCGTTCTTTACCCCCGACGGCAAGGAAGTCTGGGTGACCGTGCGCGGCGAGAACTACATCGCCGTGCTCGATGGAACCACGTATGAAGAGAAAACGCGCATCACCGTGCCGGCTGGCCCGGGCATGCAGATCTTCTCGCCGGACGGCAAGTACGGCTACGTCTGTTCGTCGTTCAACCCCGAGACGGAGGTGATCTCGGTGGCCGACCACACGATCGTCGGCGCGGTCAAGCAGGCCAGCCCCTTCTGCCCTGACCTGGCCGCCACCCCGGACGGCAAGCAGGTCTGGTTCACGCTCAAGGACGTGGGCAAGGTCCAGGTGTTCGACGCGCGGCCGCCGTTCGCGCTCGTCACGACGCTCGACACCGGACCGATCACGAACCACGTGAACATCGTGCACAACGCCAAAGGGATGTTCGCTTATGTGACGGTCGGCGGCCTGAACCAGGTCAAGGTGTTCCGTACCGACGACTTCTCGCAGGTCGCGACGATTCCTGTCGGCAACCTGCCGCATGGGCTGTGGCCGTCGGGCGATGGCAGTCGCATCTACGTGGGTCTCGAAAACGCCGATGCGATGACCGCCATCGACACGATGAGCAACAAGGTGATCGCGACGGTTCCGATCGGCCAGGCACCGCAAGCCGTCACGTATGTGCCGAATGCGGTGCCGCAAGGCGACGGCAAAGAGAACACGCAACCGCTCGGCCTGGCCGGGCAGAGCGTTCACCTGGCACTGGTGGCCGTCGGATCCGGCAAGCCGGCCGATGGCGCGAGCGCGCCCACCACCGTCGCATTGTTCGAGCAGGGGCTCGTGCAGGTGCTGCAGGCGTCGGTCACGGGCCTGCAGCCGAAGCAGCCTTACGTGCTGGGCCTCGCCGAGAACCCCGACGGCAGCGGCAAGGTGGAAGCGCTGGCGAATTTCATGACCAATCCCGCCGGCTCCGCCATCGTCAATGCGCTGGGTCAGATTCGCCAGGTGGTCTCCCCGGGCGCGGGCGCAGCGGGAGACAAGCGCCGTTATCTCGTGATTGCTCCGCAAGTGTCGGGAAAACCGGGGCCGGCGGTGCAGGTGCAGTCGAGATAAGCAGTCGGCCGCGGCCGCTCGGTCTTCCCGGCGGCTGCCGGCCGTTCATTGCGAAATCAATACGAAATGCTCTCGAGCGACCGACCGAGCGTTCGCGGCCCCATCAGGCCGATTGCGACGATGACGAGCGTCATCGCGCCCGCGATGAAAACGAATACGCCGGTCACGCCGAACGCCTTGAGTGTGAACGCGATCATGAACGAACTGAATACCGCGGAGAGTCGGCTCCACGAATAGACGAAGCCCACGGCACGCGCGCGAATCGCGGTCGGATACAGTTCCTGCTGATACGCGTGATACGTAAACGAGATGATGTTGCCGGCCAGCGTCAACAGCACGCCGAGCGTCACGATCGTCACCGCCGACGCCGCGTGGCTGAAGAGCAGACCGGCGACGATATTCAGCGCCGCCATGCAGACGATCACGTGCTTGCGCTCGAAGCGATCCGCAATCCAGTAGCCCAGTAACGGTCCGAGCGGAGCGGCCAGCCCAATCACGGTCGTATACAGCAGACTGTGCGTGACCGTAATGCCTTGCTTGACCAGCAGCGTCGGCACCCAGTTCGCGAAACCGTAAAATCCGACCGTCTGGAAAATGTGGAAGATGACAAGCATGATCGTGCGCTTGCGATAGCGCGATTTCCACATATCGGCAAATCCCGCGTCCTGCGGTACGGGGTCGGACGGTCCTGGCCGCGGCAGCGGCTTTCCGTGCTGATGCGCGACCTTTTCCTCGAGGCGGGAAAGAATCCTGTCGGCCTCGTCGATTCGGCCTTTGCTCGCGAGCCAGCGCGGACTTTCCGGCAAATTGCGCCGGAAGTACCAGACGAAGAGCGCGCTGATGCCGCCCAGCAGGACGACCCATCGCCATCCGTCGAGCCCGAACGGTGCGTTGGGCACCAGCAGATAAGACAGGAACGCAACGACGGGCACGGCCGAGAAGCCGATCGTCTGGCATATTGCGAAGGCCCGGCCGCGCAGATGCTTCGGCGCGAGTTCGGACATGTAGGTGCCGATGGTGACCAGTTCGACGCCAATGCCCATGCCGGACACGAAGCGCCAGAGATTCAGGCCGCTCGCCGTGTCCTGGAACGCCATCACGGTGTTTGCGGCGACGTACCACAGCAATGACCACGTGAAAATGGCCCTTCGGCCGAAGCGATCGGCCAGAAAGCCGCAGGCAATGGTGCCGAGAAACAGTCCGCAGAAGAGCGCGGCGATGAAGCTCGCGACACCCGACGTGCCGAAGAGGCCGGGCGTCGTCGGCGTGAGAATCCCGCTCTTGACGAGGCCGGGCGCAACGTAGCCCGTCAAGAGAAGATCGTACAGCTCGAAGAAGAATCCGAGACTCAACAGCAGGATCAGCTTCCAGATTGCGCGCGTCGCCGGTAGCCTGTCGAGACGCGCCGATATCTGCCGAGTGTCGGCTTGCGTCGCGCTGTCGAACGGCGTCGCGTGATCGGCGGCGCGTAGCTGCGACGTACCCTCCAGAGTGGTCATGGTTGTCTCCTGTATCGTAGTTTGAATCGGTTGCAACTCGTCGGCCCGTCACGCTCACGCAGGTTCGATCGCGCGGACTATCGCGTTGCCAGATATGACCGCGATCGTCATCGGCGCTGCTCCTTCAGTTCGGCGAACGAAGCGATCCTGCCGGCGAGCGCGCTGGCCACGACGGTCGGCGGGCTCGCGAGCCATACCTGGCCCGGGCCCGAGCGGCCCGGGAAATTGCGGTTGATCGCGCTGATGGTGACCTGGCCGGCATCCACCGACGCGCCCGGCCCGCAATTCGCGCATGCGCCGCACGACGGCTGCAGCAGGATCGCGCCGGCCTGCTCGAATGCGACGAGATATCCGCGTCGCATGCAGTAGTCCCTGACGTCGGATGTACCGAACTGAAGGTAGAGTTTCACGTCGGTTGGGACACGCATGCCGCGTGCCGCCGCCCACGCGAGCACTTCATGATAGTGGTCGAAATCCTCGCGCTTGCCGGCGGTGCATGAGCCGCCATAGGCGATGTCGATGCGCGGACGCTCGACCAGGTCGCGCAGAGAAATGCCGTTCCCCGGATCGCCGGGGGCGGCGAGCATTGGCGAGATGTCCGTGCAGTCGATGTCGATGATCCCGGCGTACGCCGCGCCTTCATCGCTGCGCATCCATGGCTCGATCACGAAGTCGACTCCTCGCCGTTCCTTGAGAAATCGGACGGTTTCGTCGTCGGGCGTGACGATGCCGGCAAAGCCGCCGAGTTCCGCCGTCATGTTCGTCAGCGTCGTCCGCTCGTCGGTTGTCAGCGACGCGATCGCCGAACCTGCAAACTCGAAGATCTTGCCCACCCCCGCGCCGGCACGGATTCTCGGGTCCGCGAGAAGGTGGAGGACCAGGTCCTTGGCGGTGACGCCGGTTGAAACGGCACCGTTGAAATCGATGCGCAGCGATTGCGGCACGGTCATCCGCACGGCGCCGGTGACGAAAGCGTTGGCCATGTCGGTCGTGCCGACGCCGAACGCCAAGCATCCGAGCGCGCCGCTATGCGGCGTATGCGAATCCGTTCCGACGATGAGCTGCCCCGGCAACGCGTACCGCTCGGCCATCATCGCATGTGAAATCCCTTCAGAACCCTCGCCGGACCCGTTGCCGGCCTCGTCCAGATACCCGTGACGCTTCAGCCCGTAATCACGCGCGAACTGCCGATGAGCGGCCGACAGTTCCCGGACGTCGGGAAGCAGACCGTTTTCGACATGCAGCGCGCTCTTGTGCGAGTAGGAGAGGTGATCCTCGAACGCGACAATGGTCTCGGGCCGATGCAACGACAACGGCTTGCCGAACGCCGTATGCAGCATGTGTGTCGCCATGCCCGTGTAGTACTCGTGGATAAAGCGCCAGTCCGCGCGAACGAACGCACCAGAGCCGGGCGCAAGCGATTCGCCGGTTTCATCCGAGCGCAACGCGTGGCGTTCCAGGATTTTTTGTGCGAGCGTGCGGGGGGTATCGTCGACAGGTCGCGCGTTGGGCCGCACCTGCGTCATATGTCGCGCGCCGTAGCGCAGCAAGCCGCCGCTGCGCAGGATCGAAGCGGACAAGCTGTCGCGCGACGCGACGAGCTCGTCGATCCCGATCGGCTCGCCGCGCCGGATTCGCTCGATGAGCCCGAAGTCCGTCGACGTGAACAGGCCGACGCTATCCGCGTTCTGACGATAGATGCGCTCAAAGCTTTTCGCGATCACCAGCCGGATGCCGGCGTGATATTCGGCGAGCGGACTGTGCTCCCGCGACGATCCCTTTCCGTATCGGTTCCCCGCGACCGTGACGCAAAAACCGCCGGCGCGAACCGCATCGGGGCCGATCGGGTTGCGCCCGCCCGTTCTGAAGCCGAGATAAGGGAAGCGGCCCAGGCGACCGTCGAAGCGGGTCAGCACCCGCATCGGCGTGATCTCGTCCGTCGACACGTCGTCTCTCAGCATGTCGACGGCCGTGTCCGCCAGATCGATTCCGTCGAGTTGCCGCGTGACCAGGTCGGGATCCTGACATAAAAACAGGATCCGGCCGTTCAATTTCAATTGCGCCATCCGATCTCTCCTTGAACGGAAATCTAGACGGCGACGGCATCGACAACGAAGTGCTGGATCGGCAAATGGGGCGTCGCGAATCGCGATGTCCTCGTTAACCCCCGGTCTGCTTCAACGCATCGATCAAGGCCTGCACGGCCTTGAGACGCGTGGACTTCCTGAGCGCATGCACCCGCAGGCTGCGGTCGGTCGCCCACGTCTCGTCGAGCGGCCGGCGCACGAATGCGTGCGACCCGGCAAAGGCCGACGCCGCGCTGGTGGGGACAATGCCGATACCGAGCCCGGCTTCGACCATCCGGCATTGCGCATCGAAACTGTTGACGGTGACGGACAGATTGAGCGGCGTTCGAGCCGCATCGGCATGCTCGTTGAGGAGCCGGTCCAACGAACCGCCCGCCTGAAGTGCGACGAGCGGAAACCGGATGACGTCGCTGAACGTCACGGCCTCCAGTGCGGCAAGTTCGTGATCGAGGGGCAGCACGACCATCAGCGGATCATCGGCGAAGTGCCACGATTCGAGGCCGCCGGGCATCTTGCCGCTCGCCGATATGCCCACGTCCGCCCGCTCATCCATGCACGCCCGGATAACCTCGTCGCTGATCTGCTCGGTCAACGCGATCCGAACGAGCGGGTATCGCGCCTGAAAGGCTTTCAGCCGCTCGGGCAAAAAACCGACGATCGCGGACGCATTCGCAAAGAGACGCACGACGCCGGCGACTTGACCGCTGAGCGACTGGACTTCTCGCGCCAGCGATTGCAGCTGGTCATGTACCGATACCGCGCGCGCGAATGCGTGGCGGCCCGCTTCCGTCAGCTCGACACCCGATGGCGACCGTATGAGCAACGCAACGCCCATCGCGGCTTCGAGATCCGCAATACGTCTGCTCAGTGCGGAAGGGGCAATGTGATTGCTGCTGGCTGCCCGAGCAATCGAGCCTTCATGCACGACAGAAATGAACAACTCCAGGCTATATGGATCGATTCGCATCCGTCAGAATCCTTGTCGACTTTCATCGCTTGTCGTGCGGCCCCGTCGAAGCAGCCAGTCGCCGTTCCGCGCGTGGCGGAGAGTACTGTCAACTTCGAATGCAAGCTCAGCGACGTGATCCAGCTTCGCAATCACAAAGGCACGCCTATTACCACCTGGCTCGTGCTGGGCGAACTCGTCGCTGTTCACATTCGTCGGGACCTGCTCACCAGCCCGGCATCGATTACGCGATCGCCACCTCGCGATGTGCGCGCAGCGCCAACCAGCAGATGCCTGCCCCGAGCCCTCCGACGACGCCGCCGAACGTGCCGACCCAGGGCAATCCGAAGTCGCCCGCGATGTGATTCCCGAGCAGGGCTCCGGCACCAATGCCGACGTTATACAGGCCCGAGAAAATCGATACCGCGAGATCCGTCGCGTCCGGCGCCAATCGCAGCACCCACGCCTGCATCGCGAGACCGAAGCAGACGATCGCGCCGCCCCAGATCGCGGTGTGGACGGACAGCGTGACGATGCTCAGCGCGGAAGGGAAGAGAACCAGCAGGCAAGCGGCAATCGCAATGACCGACGCAAGCAGGAACTGCTCGGGGCGATGCGGGTAGATGCGGTTGAAGCAGAATGCGGCAGGGATGCCTGCGCTGCCGAACAGGATCAGGATGAATGTGATCCGGCTCCCGCTTGCGTGACTGACGCTTTGGACGAACGGCTCGATGTAGGTATACGACGTGAAGTGCGCGGATACGACGAGGATCGTGATCAGGTACAGCGATACCAGCATCGGCTTCCTGAGCAGGATGGGCAAGCTCCGCAGTGAACCCGTTTGGTGGCTCGGCAGCGCGGGCAACGTCGCGCGCAGGATCAGCAGCGCGATCGCCGCAACCAGTGCGATCGTCAGGAATGCCGCCCGCCAGCCGACTGCCTCGCCGATCACGCGTCCGAGCGGAATACCCGCCACCATCGCAATCGACGTGCCCATTGCAAGCAGACTGAGCGCCCGGCTCTTCCTTTCCGGTGGAGCCAGCCTCACCGCCAACGAGATCGAAATCGACCAGAAGATTGCATGCGCGCATGCAATGCCCGCTCGGCCGAACATCAGCACGGGAAAATTCCACGCGACGCCGGTGACGACATGGCTCGCGATGAACAGCAGAAACACCCACGTCAACAGCTTGCGACGATCGACATGACGGGTGAGCACCGTCAACGGAAGCGACACGACGGCCACGGTCCACGCATAGATCGTCAGCATGAGGCCGACATCGGTCGGCTGCATGTGAAGGCTGTCGCCGATGGCGCTCAGCAGCGCAACGGGCACGAATTCCGTGGTGTTGAAAATGAAGGCGGAAAGGGCCAATGCCAGCACGCCCCACCACGAGTGTTCGGAAGAGACCAATTCAGGTGTTGACATACCTGGTTCAGGCAAGAATCGATAAGGGTTGTGATCGCGTGTCGCTTCTGCTTCGAGCGCGTCATCGCCCGGAACGTCGGACGATGGAAGAACCGTGACCGGGGCCGCGTTGCGAAGCGGCCAATCAGTTTAACAAGCGCGTTTACCAGACGTATGACGATTCGAATACGTCCACGTGTTCGCCCATCGCACGCCGATCTTCGCGTGCGGCGCCGAAAGCCTCGCCCCACACGCTCCCCTTCAGGTTACATCAGATGAATACGCAGCAGCGAGCGCCCTCGCCGTCTGCATCACAGGCACGGCGCCTGACGAGCATGCCGGCGCCGGTCTCCCCGCCTCCGCGCCGCCCCGCGCCGTATCCCGTCTTGACCAACGCCGGATTCACCCCCTAAATTGCCTGCATCCCGGCCTGCGCCTGCGCGCCGATATGACGTGTAAGTGACAAAAACCGATAGTTTGCTATCGAATTGTTTTGCCCTATCATCTCGGCCATGACAAACCTGCACGACCTCCGCCTCGCCGTCAGCAGCCTGCTCGTGCTGTCCGCCCGCAAGTGGCGGCGCACGAGTGACGCCGTGCTGACCGCGTACGGCGTCTCCGAGGCCTGCGCGGCGCCGCTGCTGTTGGTCGGGCGCCTTGGCGAAGGCTTGCGGCAAGGCACGCTGGCAGACCATGTCGGCATCGAAGGGCCGTCGCTCGTGCGGCTGCTCGACCAGCTCTGCGCGGCCGGCCTCGTGCGTCGCGACGAAGATCCGAGCGACCGCCGCGCGAAAACGATCTCGCTGACCGATGCGGGCCGATCGGTCACCGCGATGATGGAGGACGATCTGCGGACCCTGCGCGCCCACGTGCTGAAGGGCGTGACGCGTGCCGACCTCGAAGCCGCGCTGCGCGTGCTGAACGCGTTCAACGAAACCCGCGCGGACGATGCCGCAGCGCGCCATCCCGACCCGCTCCGGCGCCCGTCATGAGCTACCCGAGCATTCGCGACTGGCTGTTTTCGGTCAAGACGTTCGCGGCGTCGATGCTGGCGCTGTACCTCGCGCTGTATTTCCAGCTGCCGCGCCCGTACTGGGCGATGGCGAGCGTCTACATCGTGTCGAACCCGTTCGTCGGCGCGACGCGCTCGAAGGCGCTGTACCGCGCACTCGGCACCGCGCTCGGCGCCGCCGCCGCGATCCTGTTCGTGCCGCCGTTCGTCGAGACGCCGTTCCTGTTCAGCGTCATCGTCGCCGCGTGGTGCGGGACGCTGCTCTACCTCGCGATCTCCGACCGCACCGCGCGCAGCTACGTGTTCATGCTCGCCGGCTACACGATGCCGCTGATCGCGCTGCCGACCGTCACCGATCCGACCACGATCTTCGACGTCGCGATCGCGCGTACCGAGGAGATCGTGCTCGGCATCGTCTGCGCGAGCGTGGTCGGCAGCACGATCTTCCCGAGCCGGCTCGCGCCAACATTAATCGAGCGCACGGACGGGTGGTTCAAGGATGCCGCGTTCTACGGCCGCGAAACGCTGTCCGGCCACATCGCCGGCAAGGCGCTGTCCGCGTGCCGCCAGCGTCTCGCGTCGACGATCACGGGCCTGGAGTTTCTCATCAGCCAGCTCGGCTACGACCACGCGCATCCGCGCATCCTCGCTCGCGCGCAGGCACTCGCCGGCCGGATGCAGCTGTTCCTGCCGCTGATGTCGTCGCTCGCGGATCCGCTGCTCGCGCTGATGCGCGACCTGCATCTGCGCCCCGCCGGGCTCGACGAGCTGCTGGCCGACGCGGCGAAGTGGTTCGACGCGCCGTTGCCGACGGTGAAGGCCGCGAGCACCGGCGACGTGCCCCATGATCCGGTCGCGGACCGGCTGCGCGCACGCATCGCCGCCCTGCAGCCGCCGGACAGCGCGCTGGCGAGCTGGGACGGCGCGCTGCTGTCGAACGCACTGTGGCGGCTGCACCAGGTGATCGACATCTGGCAGGACTGCCGTTCGCTGCGCGCGCTGATCGTGAACGAGTCGGGCGTGTGGCAGCCGCGCTACCGGCACTGGCGGCTCGGCGGCACCGAGCGGTTCTTCGATCGCGGGATGATGCTGTTCTCGACGCTGTCGGTGGTCTGCGCGATCCTGGCCGGCTGCTGGCTGTGGGTGAGCTCCGGCTGGCACGACGGCGCGGGCGCCGTCACGCTCCTCGCCGTCGCGTGCAGCTTCTTCGCGGCGCTCGACGAGCCGGCGCCGATGGTGTTCCGGTTCTTCCTATCGACCTGCGCGAGCGTCGTGTTCGCAGGGCTGTACCTGTTCGTCGTGCTGCCGCATGTGCATGACTTCGAGATGCTCGTGCTGATATTCGCCGGGCCGTTCATCCTCGTCGGCACGCTGCTGCCGCGCCCGCAGTTCAACATGGTGACCATGCTCGTCGCGGTCAACACGGCCACGTTCATCAGCATCCAGAGTGCATACGAAGCGGATTTCCTCGTGTTCCTGAACAGCAACCTCGCGGGCGTCGCCGGGCTGCTGTTCGCGTTCGTGTGGACCCGCGCAACCCGCCCGTTCGGCGCGGAGCTGGCCGTGCGGCGCCTGTTGCGCTCGGGCTGGGAAGACGTCGCGCGGTCCGCGTCGACGCAGCCGCTCGACGACCAGCGCAACCACGCATCGCGGATGCTCGATCGCGTGACGCATCTGCTGCCGCGCCTCGGCGCGTCCGACGATCACCGCCATCCGTCGATCGAGAGCTTTCGCGACCTGCGCATCGCGCTGAACGCGCTCGACCTGCGCCGCACGCGCCGCAAGCTCGGCGGCGACGTGCCGGACGCGATCGACCGCGTGCTGGCCGGCGTGACCGAGCACTTCACGCGCTGCGCGGCCGCGAACGAGCGCCAGCCCGCGCCGCCCGCGCTGCGCGAGACGATCGACGATGCGCTGCGCCGGGTCGCCGACCTCAACCTGCCGGTCGCGCAAGGGGCCGACACTCCGGCAGACAGCGCGGCAGACACCACGGCAAACGCCCAGCCGGTCGCGCCCGCGACGCGCCGCTGGCTGCGCGACACGCTGCATGCGCTCGTCGGCCTGCGGCTGTCGCTGTATCCTGCGTCGGCCGGCCAGGCGCCGCAGACCTCGCGAGGCACGCACGCATGAACCCGCTTTCCACCTCCACGCTCCTGCAACCGCGACCATGATCGGCGAAATCGACATCTTCGGCGTGTTCGTGCCGGCCCCGCTCGTGCTGATGCTGATCGCGTACCTGATCAACGTCGTGATCCGCGCCGGCCTCACGCACATCGGTTTCTATCGCCTCGTCTGGCACCGTTCGATCTTCGACCTCGGCATCTACGTGTTCGTGCTGGCCGCCGTCGTGATCGTGTCCCGCCATCTCGTGGCTACCTAACGTGAAAAGAACGTGAAAAAATCCTGGCTCTCCGCAGGACAGATCCTGCTCACCCTGATCGTCGTCGTCGTAGCCGGCCTCGTGCTGTGGCGGATCATCAACTACTACATGTTCTCGCCGTGGACGCGCGACGGGCACGTGCGCGCCGACGTGATCCAGGTCGCGCCGGACGTGTCGGGCCTGATCACGTCGGTGGACGTCGTCGACAACCAGCCGGTGAAGCGCGGCCAGATGCTGTTCGTGATCGACCAGGCGCGCTACACGCTAGCCGAGCGCCTCGCCGAAGCGACGCTCGACCAGCGCCGCGCGACGCTTGCGCAGGCGAAGCGCGAGTACGCGCGCAACCTGCAGCTCGGCAACCTCGTCGCGAGCGAGCAGGTCGAGGAAAGCCGCACGCGCGTCGAACAGGGCGAGGCCGCGGTCGCGGATGCGCAGGTGTCGCTCGACACCGCGAAGCTGAACCTGCAGCGCACGACGATCGTCAGCCCGGTCGACGGCTACCTGAACGATCGCGCGCCGCGCGTCGGCGAATACGTGCCGGCCGGGCGCGCGGTGCTGTCGGTCGTCGACCAGCATTCGTTCCGCGTCGACGGCTATTTCGAGGAAACCAAGCTGCGCGGCATCCATATCGGCCAGCCCGTCGACATCACGGTGATGGGCGAACCGCATGTGCTGCGCGGACACGTGCAGAGCATCGTCGCCGCGATCGAGGACCGCGACCGCACGCAGGGCGCGAACCTGCTGCCGAACGTGAACCCGGCGTTCAGCTGGGTGCGGCTCGCGCAGCGCGTGCCCGTGCGCGTCGCGCTCGACGACGTGCCGGACGACTTCCGGATGATCGCGGGCCGCACCGCGACCGTCGCGATGCGCTCGGCGGATTCGCCGCATTCATCGGATGCGCGCCGCGACAACACGACGAAACCGAATGCCGCGAGCGGCGCGGCCGCTACGCAGCCGGCGTCGGCATTGGCCGCGAGCGCGGCGGGAGCGTCGCAATGACGCGGCACGGCATCCGGCTCGCGGCGGCGCTCGCGCCGCTTGCCCTCGCGCTCGGCGCCTGCAAGTCGGTCGGCCCCGACTACCATCTGCCGCAGCAGGCGTACGTGAACGCGCCGCTTGCGAACGGCGCGCTCGACGGTGCGAACGGCACGCTCGTTTCGCACGACGCCGTGCCCGGCAACTGGTGGCAGCTGTACGACGACCCGGTCCTCAGCGAACTGGTGCAGAGCGCGCTGAAATCGAACACCGACCTGCGCGTCGCGGCCGCGAACCTCGCACGCTCGCGTGCGGCGATCGACGTCGCGAATGCACAGGGCGGGTTCTCCGGCCGTGCGGAAGGCGCGGTGCAGCGCGCACAGGAATCGGCCGAGCAATTTCTGCTCGAGAACAAGCTGCCGGTCGTGAACGAAGGCACGCTCGGCATCAACGTCTCGTATGAATTCGACCTGTTCGGCAAGCTGCGGCGTGGCGTCGAAGCCGCGCGCGCGGACAGCGACGCCGCCAGGGCCGCCGGTGACCTCGCCCGCATCACGGTTGTCGCGGACGTCGTGCGCGCGTATGTCGAAGCGTGCTCGGCCGGCGACGAGCTGGCGATCGCGAAGGAGTCGCTTGCACTGCAGAAGCAGCGCGTCGCGATGTCCCAGCGGTTGCGCGACGCGGGGCGCGGCAACCAGAGCGACGTGACGCGCGGCGTCACGCAGGTACGCACGCTCGCCGCCGACATCCCGCGTTTCGAAGGCCGCCGCAAGGTCGCGCAATACCAGCTCGCCGCCCTGCTCGCGCGCGCGCCCGCCGACCTGCCGAAAGCGGTCGCCACGTGCGAGCGCCTGCCGCAGTTGCGCCAGCCGATTCCGATCGGCGACGGCGCCGCGCTGCTGCGCCGCCGCCCCGACGTGCGCGAAGCGGAGCGGCAGCTGGCCGCGTCCACCGCGCGGATCGGCGTCGCAACAGGTGCGCTGTACCCGTCGATCAGCATCGGCGCATCGGCCGGCACGACCGGCCTCGCCGGCGACCTGTTCTCGCCGACCACCAACCGCTGGTCGTTCGGACCACTGATCAGCTGGACGTTCCCGGTCAACGGCCAGCGCGCGCGCGTGCGCGAGGCCGAGGCCGCGACGGGCGGCGCGCTCGCGCATTTCGATGGGGTCGTGCTGAGCGCGCTGCGCGAAACGCAGTCGGCCCTCGCCACCTACGCGGCCGACACGCAGCGCACGGACGCGCTGCGCACGGCCTACGAATCGGCGCGGAATTCGGCTGACGAAACGCACCGGCTTTACCTGGCCGGCCGCGAATCGTTCATCTCCGATCTCGATGCGACCCGCACGCTGACGAGCGTGCACGCGCAGGTCGCGGCGGCCGAGGGGCAGGTCGCGGCCGACCAGGTGCGGCTGTTTCTCGCACTCGGCGGCGGGTGGGACACGGATGCGGCGCCGGCCGCGCAGAACGCGCCGCCGCAGGCGGCGAATGCTGCGACGAATCCCGCTGCACACGAGTGAGCGACACTGCGTCATAGCGATCGATACACGACGGTCGCTTTGCTCCGACCCGCGCATTTCGTTGGATATTTCCTGATTCGCGGCATAGCATTCGCATGCGGCCGGCCGCATTCAATGGCGATAAACTGGCCCACGCACTCTATTCACTCACCGCTGCCCGTCGGGCAGCGGCATCCACAGCGGAGATTCAACATGCGAACCAGCGCCCGTAATCATTTCGTCGGACAGGTCGCGGCCGTCAAGGCCGGCGCCGTCAACGACGAAGTCACGCTTCGCACGCAGAACGGCCTCGAGATCGTCGCCATCATCACGCACGGCAGCGCCGCGTCCCTCGGGCTCGCGACCGGCTCCGCCGCGTTCGCGCTGGTCAAGGCGTCGTCGGTCGTCGTGATGGTCGACGTCGACGGCAGCAAGGTTTCGGCCCGCAACTGCATCGCAGGCACGGTGTCGTCGGTCACGAAGGGGGCCGTCAACGCGGAAGTCGCGATCACCGCGGCAGGCGGCGCGCAGATCGTCGCGATCGTGACCAACGACAGTGTCGAGCGGCTCGGGCTCGCCAGCGGCAACGCGGCAACGGCCATCTTCAAGGCGTCGAGCGTGATCGTCGGGGTCGAGTGACGAGCGTGACGAAGCCCACCACCGCCGCGACGCGGCCCGCGATCGACGCCCCCCAGGTCAGTTTCCGCATGCGCATCCGCAAGGGCGACACGGTCGCGGTCGGGCCCGGCAAGGTGTCGCTGCTTGAAGCCGTGCGCGAGCACGGTTCGATTTCGGCGGCCGCACGCAGCCTCGGCATGTCGTACCGTCGGGCCTGGCTGCTGATCGACGAGCTGAACCGTTCGCTGACTTCGCCCGCGACCGTATCGGAGCAAGGCGGGCACAGCGGCGGCGGTTGTACGCTGACGCCGGTCGGCGAAGAAATCATCAGTTGCTCCGGGAGACCTCGCCATTGATGGCGAGGAGGAAAGGAGCACCGCCGACAGGCGGCATTCCTTCGTTAGAATGACCGGCATGATCCTTGTCTACCGCTATCGCGTGAAGTCGCTCAACGGCTTGCTGAACCAGCAGAGCCGCGCGGTGAACTACGTCTGGAACTTCTGCAATGACACGCAAAAACACGCGCTCAAGTGGAACAAAAAGTGGCCGACGGGTTTCGACCTGAATGTGCTGACGACCGGCAGCAGCAAGGAGCTTGGCATTCACTCCGGCACGATCAATGCGACCTGCGAGCAATACGCGAAGTCGCGCAGCCAGCACCGTCGTCCTTACCTGCGCTATCGCGGCAGGAAATCGCTGGGCTGGGTGCCGCTGAAGGGCCGCGACCTGAAACGCGAGGGCGACGCGTTCCGCTTCGCCGGCAACACCTTCCGCGTCTTCAACAGCCGCCCGCTTCCCGACGGCAAGATCAAGGACGGAACCAATTTTGCGCAAGACGCGCGCGGCAACTGGTTCCTCAACATCGTGATCGAGCTGCCCGATGTTCCGGCGCGCCCGATTCGCTCCGGCGTCGGCATCGATCTCGGTCTGAAAGACTTCGCCACACTGTCGACCGGCGAGAAGCTGCCGAATGACCGGTTCGGCCGACTCGCGGCCGACAAGCTGGCGAAGGCGCAGCGGGCGCGCAAGCACAAGCGGCATATCGCGAAGCTGCACGCCAAGGTGGCGAATGCCCGCGCCGATTTCCAGCACAAGCGCGCGCTCGAGCTGGTGCGGCGCTTTGATTACATCGCGGTCGGCAACGTGTCCGCCGCGAAACTCGCCAGAACCAGGCTGGCGAAGAGCGTCTACGACGCAGCCTGGTCGTCCTTCCGGGACAAGCTCCGTTACAAGGCGATGGCGCACGGAGCCACGTTCGTGGAAGTGGACGAAAGCGGTTCGACCCAGTCCTGTTCGTCGTGCGGATCGAAAGACAGCACGACGCGGCCGAAAGGTATCGCGGGACTGCGAATAAGGGAATGGACCTGCAGTAACTGTGGTGTCGAACATGATCGTGATACCAACGCTGCGTTGAACATTCTCCGATGCGGACGTGCATCGCCAGTCGTGGGAATCCGCTCCCTTTAGGCAGCGGAGAACGTCAAGTAATCTCGCAGTCCGGAGGCCCGGTTCCTGGCAATACCGGCCTTTCGATCGAGACAAAGCCGGTCGGAAGGCGCACGTTTGACACTGTCGTTTTCGTGGGCGGTGACATCGATCCGATGCAGACATCGGAGAACATCGCCGCTGCCAGGAAATTGGGCGCCACGGCCTCGCGGGTGGCAAGCGTGTGTACGGAGGCGTTTCTGCTTGCGGAAACCGGCTTGCTGGATGGCTTGAGAGCAACGACGCATTGGCGATACGCTGCTCTATTGCAGTCGCGCTTCCCTCGCACCAGGGTCGAGGGCGACAAGCGGATTTTCCGGTCGAGAAACTCGTAGGACCAACTGCGGGCAAGCGATCGCACGGCGGCCGTCGCCGTCGCAGTCAACGAAATGCCATGCTTGCCGGTCTGCGCGACGAATGATGTATTGAGAATGACTGAGGCGCCCTCTCGCAAGTCCGGCAGCACCGCTTGAAGCGTGAACACCACGCCCTTGACGTTGATGTCCATGATCTCGCCATAGAGTTCGTCGTCGATGTCGTTGACTGGGGACGGGAAAGCCCAGCCAGCGTTGGCGAACACGACATCCAGGCCGTCGAACGTCTCCTTTACCTCAGCGGCAATCGCTCGCATGTCCTTGATCGAACGTACGTCGCCCTTGAGAACGACCGCATTCTCGCCAAGCTCGGCCTTCACCCGCTCGAACACGGCATCATCGCGCCCCGTAACCGCTACTCGGGCGCCTTCTGCAATGAACAGCTTCGCGGTTGCAAGACCGATGCCACTGGTACCACCCGTGATCAAAGCTGACTTGTTCTTAAGCCTCATCGCTTGTTCCTCTCTACGTGGTGATTGATCAGGCCAAAAGTTCAAAACGCAATCGCGTTTGTGCGCTCTTCCCGGCTTGATCTTCCACACGAAGTATGGAACGTGAAGCGAATGGCTCAAAGGTCGTATAACCCTCAAAAAGCGCCACTCAGTCGTTTTTGCGGAGAGCCTGGTTGTCGTATCAATGCTCGGAGCGAGAAACCCGGCATCGCCTTGCCACCTCCGCCTCTGACGCTTGCGTTGCTGACCGACCAGCTCGGTCCCGAGCTCGCGTTAATTTTCTTGCCACATTTCCCGGTAAAATCGTTTCTCCCCGACCTTTCCAAGGTGGCCCGCATGCGGCATGGCCGAAGCCGTCTCGGCGCAAGCCCGGAGTCCCGGAGCAGGATCATTCACATTCCTTTCGATGTGCAGACGGAACCTGTGCACCGACAACTGCTGGAATGGCGCGAGCGTATCGGCCAGGTCATGGATGTCGTGCCGACGCGTGCGCAAATCGAGCGGCCTTTTCGCGAGGCGATCGACACGTATTGGCTCGGGGAATTTCTGTTTGCTGTCGCGTACACCGATGAGTTGACCCTCGAGCGCACGATCGGCCGGATCTCGCAGGACAACGCACGATCCATTGCCGTCCATATCGTGACGGACGGCGACGCCGCGACGCTCGTTACCGGCCCGGGGAGGCGCGCGGACGCCCCACTCGATGTCGGCATCCTCGCGGTTGATTTCGTTCCACCGCACGGGACGGATTCAGACTGGACCAAAATCAGCGACAGGCACTCCCATGAACGACTACCCGCTACACACGACTGTACCGCCTGGTCGCTTGCTGTTGCCGCCCGAGCCGCCGACGCTTGCGCCCGGCATCGCGCACAGCAATTTCAGCGTCCAGGGCGACGCCCGTCAAAGCTTCCTGGCCTGGCAGGAGCGTATGAGTCCTGTCTACGACATACAGCCTCCGTCGAAGCGCGCCGAGGATACGTTCGACGCCTCGCTGTCCCGATACACGATCGACAATCTGAGCCTTTTCGACTTCCGCACCGCGCCGAACCTGGCCGTGCGGTCGCTGGGCCGGGTTTCGACCGAGAGCATTCGCGACATCAGCTTCAGCGTGTTCCTTGAAGGGCAACCGGGGCTGTTCGTGGGCGGCAAGCCGCGTCCCGACGCGCCGCCTGTACCGCAAGCGCCAAGTATCCTCGCGCTGGACATGGATCAGCCGTGCACGGTCCGGAGTTTTCATGGCCGGATACTGCTCCTTTTCGTGCCGCGCGCGCTGGTGGAAAGATCGCTCCCCGATGCCGCCTCACTGCATGGCCGCTGGGTTCATGCGACCACCCCTTTGACACGCTTGCTGATCGAGCATCTGGTGGCGCTGAATCGACAAATCGCCGGGCTGAGCAAGGAGGAAGCGCACCAGTCCTTTCTCACGGCGGTAGAACTGGTCGTCGCAGCTTTCAGCCGTCAGGCGGGTCTTTCCGGCAACGGTCGCGCGGCGGTCCGTGCCGCTGTCTATGGGCAAGTGCGGCGGCATGTCGAAACGCATCTGCATGATCCGGAATTGTCGCCTGACAGCGTGGTGGCATCGCTGCATCTGTCGCGCGCCAGCGTGTATCGCATCTTTGAGCACGAAGGTGGCCTTGCCGCTTATATCCGCAGCCGCAGGCTGCGAATGGCGGCCGATGAACTCGTGCGCTTTCCGCACATGGAGGTACAGGACATTGCCTCGGGCTTGGGTTTCAATGATGCGTCGAGCTTTACGCGGGCATTCCGTCGCGCGTTCGACATCGCGCCACGGGACTTGCGCGAGTACGCACCGTTGCTCCAGCGCGGACATGCAACGCGGGAGCGCTTCACGTAGATCATCATTTCACCCGGGCACCGCACACAGCACGAATGCAGCAGCACGAATGCAGCGGCACCTTGCAGTGCCCGCCGGGCAGCGCAAACGCTCAGCCGAGCTGGCTGCGCAGTGCCTTCGCCGCGCTCACCATGTTCGTCAGCGCCGGAATCACTTCCGCCCACTGGCGGGTCTTCAGGCCGCAGTCCGGGTTCACCCACAGGCGTTCCGCCGGGATCCGCCCGGACGCCTTCTTCATGAGGCCGACGATGTGCTCCTGCGTCGGGATGTTCGGCGAGTGGATGTCATAGACGCCCGGCCCGATTTCGTTCGGGTACTTGAAGTTATCGAATGCGTCGAGCAATTCCATGTCCGAGCGCGACGTCTCGATGGTGATCACGTCGGCGTCCATGTCCGCGATCGACGCGATGATGTCGTTGAACTCCGAATAGCACATGTGCGTGTGGATCTGCGTGTCGTCCTGCACGCCGTTCGCGGTGATGCGGAACGATTCGACCGCCCACTTCAGATACTCGCCCCATTGCGCACGGCGCAGCGGCAGCCCTTCGCGCAGCGCGGCCTCGTCGATCTGGATCACGCGCACGCCGGCCTTCTCGAGGTCGAGCACTTCTGCGCGGATCGCGAGCGCGAGCTGGTAGCACGACACCGAGCGCGGCTGGTCGTCGCGAACGAACGACCAGTTCAGGATCGTCACGGGGCCGGTCAGCATCCCCTTCATCGGCTTGTTCGTGAGCGACTGCGCATACGTGATCCATTCGACCGTCATCGCGTTCGGGCGGCTGATGTCGCCGAACAGGATCGGCGGCTTCACGCAGCGCGAACCATATGACTGCACCCAGCCGAACTGGCTGAACGCGTAGCCGTCGAGTTGCTCGCCGAAGTACTCGACCATGTCGTTGCGTTCCGCTTCGCCATGCACGAGCACGTCGAGGCCCAGCGCTTCCTGCTCGCGCACGCTGCGCTCGATCTCCGCGCGCATCGCGCCGTGGTAGCCGGCTTCGTCGAGCGCGCCGGCCTTGAACTGGCTGCGCGCCTGACGGATATCGGCCGTTTGCGGGAACGAACCGATCGTCGTCGTCGGGAAGGCCGGCAGGTTCAGCCGGGCCGACTGTTTCGGCGCACGCATGCCGTACGGGCTCTGCCGCTGGCCGAGCGCGGCCGTGATGCGTCCTACCGCGGCCTTGACGGCCGGGTTGTTCACGCGCGGCGATGCGCGGCGGCTGCGGATCGCGGCGGCATTCGCCGCGAGCGCATCGGCGACGGCATCGCGGCCCTGGTTCAGCGCGGTGGCGAGCACCTTCAGCTCGTCGAGCTTCTGCAGTGCGAACGCGAGCCAGGAACGGATTTCCGCATCGAGCCTCTCCTCGCTCGCGAGATCGACCGGCACGTGCAGCAGCGAGCACGACGGCGCGAGCCACAGTCGCTCGCCGAGCTGTTTCGCGAGCGGCTCGAGCCAGTCGAGCGCGGCGCCCAGATCGGTCTTCCAGATATTGCGGCCGTTGATCGCGCCAACCGACAGCACCTGATCGCCACCCAGTTCGCGAGCGAGCGCGTCGACTTCGCCGCGTGCGTTGATCGCGTCGATGTGCAGGCCGTCGACGCGTAGCGAGCGCACGAGCGCGAGGTTATCCTGCAGCTGGCCGAAATAAGTCGCGAGCAGCAGCTTGATCCGCCGCGTTTCGAGTGCCTCGTAGGCAGTCCGGAACGCGTCCTGCCATGCGGCGTCGAGTTCCGTCACGAGCGCCGGCTCGTCGATCTGCACCCATTCGACGCCCTGCGCGGTCAGCGTGTCCAGCAGCGCGCCATATACGGGCAACAGCTTCGGCAGCAGCGCGAGGCGGTCGGAATCGTCCTTCGCCTTGCCGAGCCACAGGTACGTGACCGGGCCGATGATCACCGGCTTCGCGTTCACGCCGCGGGCCTGGGCTTCCGCGAGCTGCTGCAGCAGCCGTGACGGGTTGAGCGAGAAGTTCGTGTCGGCGTGGAATTCCGGCACGATGTAGTGATAGTTCGTGTCATACCACTTCGTCATTTCGCCTGCCGCGACGCCGCCGCAGCATGCCGCGTGTTCTTCGGCCGATTGCGCCGAGCGGCCGCGCGCGACGCGGAAGTAGTTGTCGAGCGGGTCGCCGTGGAAGTCCTGCACACGCTTCGGCAGGTTGCCGAGCGTGAAGCTCATGTCGAGCACCTGGTCGTAGAACGCGAAATCGCCGACCGGGGCGAGATCCAGATCCTTCTGGTGGTCCCAGTGGCGCGCGCGCAACTGCACGCCGAGCGCCTGCAGTTCGTCGCGCGACGATTCGCCTTTCCAGTAGCGTTCGAGACCGAACTTGAGTTCACGTTTTGCGCCGATGCGCGGGAAACCGAGATTGTGTGTCGTAACCATGGGCGCTGCCATCCAGTGATGAGTCGAAAACTGTCTGGCACAGATGATAGGATTTCCGATACATGATGAAAAATGGCATTATTTCATCTATCGATTAGTTTTCTTCATGTAGGCCATTCCCGATCATCCCGATGCTTGAACGCTTCCATCTTCTGATCATTCGCGAAGTCCAGCGGCAGGGCTCGCTGACGGCCGCCGCGAGCGAGCTGTTCCTGACCCAGTCGGCACTGAGCCATACGGTGAAAAAGCTCGAGCAACAGCTCGGCACGCCGATCTGGGATCGCGAGGGCCGCAGCCTGCGGCTCACGCAGGCGGGCCACTACCTGCTCACGCTCGCGGAGCGGCTGCTGCCGCAATTCGAGCATGCCGAGGCGCGCATGAAGCAATACGCGAACGGCGAGCGCGGCACGCTGCGAATCGGCATGGAATGCCATCCGTGCTATCAGTGGCTGCTGAAGGTGGTCTCGCCGTACCTGACGCGCTGGCCCGATGTCGACGTCGACGTGAAGCAGCGTTTCCAGTTCGGCGGGATCGGCGCGCTGTTCGGCTACGACATCGACGTACTCGTCACGCCCGATCCGATCGTCAGGCCCGGGCTGCGCTTCGAGCCGGTGTTCGACTACGAGCAGGTGCTCGTCGTCGCGGACGACCATCCGCTCGCCGGCGCGCGCCACGTCACACCCGAACAGCTGATCGACGAGACGCTGATCACCTATCCGGTCGAGACCGACCGCCTCGACATCTACAACCATTTCCTCAGGCCCGCGGACGTCGTCCCGCGCCGGCACAAGACGATCGAGACGACCGACATCATGCTGCAGATGGTCGCGAACAACCGGGGCGTCGCCGCGCTGCCGCGGTGGCTCGCGGAAGAATACGCAGACAGGATGGCCATCACGGCGGTGAAGCTCGGCAAGCACGGCATTGCAAAGCAGATCTTTCTCGGCACCCGCGAAGCCGACGGCGAGCTCGAATATCTGGTCTCGTTCGTCGATTTCGCGCGGCGGTCGAACTGGCAGGCGCCGCGCATGCGTCGCTGATTGCCGCCTCTGGCGGCAAAATCGAGTGCTTGATTTTGAGAACGCTCGGTTCCAATATTCGTCTCCATGAATCCGAGTTCTTCCAATCCGTCCCGTGACCGGGGGCGCCCGCGCGAATTCGAAGTCGACGATGTGATCGACGCGGCAGCGCGCGTGTTCTGGGAACAGGGCTACCATGCAACGTCGATCGACGTGCTGTGCGAGGCGACGGGCGTATTTCGCGGCAGCCTGTACAGGACGTTCGGGGACAAACATGGATTGCTTGTCGCAGCGTTCAACCAATATGCGGAAGGTGCAGTGGCGCGCCTCAAGGAGCGTCTCGCGGCGGATCTGCCGCCTGGTCAGGCGCTCCGCGAAGCGCTCCTGCATTACACGAAGATCGCCGCAAATCTCTCGGCCCGACGCGGTTGTTTCATCACGAATGCGGCAATCGAGCTTTTGCCGACGGACGACGAACTGCGTCCGCATATCGAATCCACCTTGCAACGCATCGCGACGCAGTACAGCCTTGCCGTCGCGCGCGGCCAGCAGGCAGGCGAATTCGACCGCAGCCTCGACGCGGAAGAGGTCGGCCGGTTTCTGCTGTGCCTGATTCAGGGGATGCGGGTACTGGGCAAGACCAATCTGAATGAGCCGGACCTCGCGTCGATCGTCGATATGGCCATGCGCGCACTGACCTGAAATTTTTTTGGATATTTTGAGAACATTCAGTACCAAATAGTTTGAACCTGGCTCCGGTCGGACGGTTTCAGAGCGTCGGCATAACGCAAGTCGTGTGGCAGACGCGAGTTGGCTGAACGCCGGATTTCTTCACCAAATTTGAGAACGATCAGTCATGAATAACGCGCATAATCAGACGCTGTCGGTTGCTCGGTACTGGAAAGGCATCGCTTACTGTGTCGGCGCGACGATACTGATGGGCGGGATGTTTCCGATCATGACGGATGCGTTGCTCCACGTCGATCCGTTTACCTTCACGTCGCTGCGCTATCTGATCGCCGGCGTCGGCTTCCTGGTCCTGTTGTGGCTGACGGAAGGCAGCAGCGGCTTTCTGCCCGCCGGCGAATCGTTTCTGCTCGCGTGGTTTCTCGGGTCGGTCGGGTTCTGCGGCTTCGGCTCGTTCGTCTTTCTTGGCCAGCAGCTGGCCGGCGATCAAGGCGCGCTCACGGCGTCCATCATGATGGCAACGCAGCCGATGATGGGATTGCTGCTCAACGCGCTGGTCAAGCGTACCGCGCCCGCACCGTTTTCCATCTTGTTCGTGATCCTGTCGTTTGCCGGCGTGTCGCTCGTCATCACGCGCGGAGACCTGATAACCGCGCTGCATGAACCGCAACACTATGCGGCGAACGCGCTGATCGTACTGGGTGCGTTGTGCTGGGTCATCTACACGTTCGGCGCCGCGCATTTCACGCGCTGGTCTGCACTGAAATACACGACCATCACGACATGGCTGGCGTTGACCACGATCGTCACGGTCAATCTGCTCCTGATTGCTTCGCACGCGATCGCGGCGCCGTCGCTCGCGTCGCTGCGTTCAATCCTGCCGCATCTCGCGTACATGGGGCCCGTGGCCGGCTTCGGAGCGATTCTCTGCTGGATCACGGGCAATCGGATCCTCGGTCCGATGAACGGGGTGCTGTTCATGGACATCGTGCCGATTACCGCGTTCATCGTCTCCGCGATGACGGGGGTCGTGCCGAATCATGCGCAGATCGCCGGAGCCGCACTGACAGGTGCGGCGCTCATCCTCAACAACCTCTACCTGAGGCAGCGCGGCAAGCGAATCGCGAAAGCAGCGCGCACGGCCTCGTCGGCATCGGCATGACCCGCTGACTGGAGAGCCGCGATGAATCCGGCTCTTTCCACGAATTTGCGTGATCGGATATCTGCGGTGTCCGGGTGCCCGAACGCTTCGCCAGCGCCGGCGTTCAATCGGCCGTTTCGCGGGCCAGCTTTGCCTGCCGGCGAGCACGGTCATTGACGACCTGGTGACGCCGATGGTCCGTCATCTTCTTCCATGCACGCGCTTCATCCCGCGTGCGAAAACAGGCCACGCAGTAGCCTGTCTTGCCGTCGAACGAGCACACTTCGACGCAAGGCGATTTCACTGCCATGCTCAGTGCCCCCTCGCAACCGGCACGACCTCGACGGTCACGTGCGAGAGATCCTTGAAGCGCTGAAGCAGGTCATGATAGAAGCGCGAATCCCGAGTCGTGTCGTCAGTTGCCACCGACACAACTGCGCTCATGTGCCCTGGGCCGAGACGCCACACGTGCAGATCGTTGACGCTGTCGCCGCCGCCTTCGATGGCGGTACGCACGTTGTCCGCCAGTCGACGGTCCGAATTCATGTCGAGCAGAATGCCACCCGTATCGCGCATCAAGCCGTACGACCAGTTCGCAATCACCAGTGCGCCCACGATACCGGCCAGCGGGTCCATCCAGATCCAGCCGAACGCGCGCGCGAGCAGCAGGCCGATGATCGTCAGAACCGAAACCGCCGCATCCGCAATCACATGAATGTAGGCAGAGCGGATGTTGTGATCCCGTGCGGCCGACGACGACACGCCGTGATCGTGCTCCTCGAACATGAGTTCGTGCTCGTGGCCGTTCAGGCGGACGATGGCCTTGAATTGGTGCGGCTCGGGGATATTTTCAATCGACTCCAGATAGCCGCCGCGACTTTCCATCGCGAATTCCTGCCGGGTACCGTCCGGGCGGATCGTCGTCACCGACACGGCGTTCGCGCTGCCGAGCTTCGTGTCGTGCGTGGCAGGCGCTACGCGGAACACCGGCGGGACACCCTCTTCGAACACCGACACGAGGAATACGCCCTGCTGATCGAAGATCTTGTGCACTTCCTCTTCGTGGCCGTGATCGTCATGGGCATGGCCGTGATGATGACCGTGGCTATGACCGTGACTATGGCCATGGTGATCGCCGCTCAGCAGCCAGACGCTCGCGATGTTGACGAGCAAGCCGGCAACCGCAATCGGAATCGCCTCGCCGAAATGGATCGGAACGGGGGCAAGCAAACGCGCGACTGCTTCGTATCCGATCAGCAGTGCAATCATCGCGAGCACGATGGCGCTGGTGAAACCAGCCAGGTCACCGAGCTTCCCCGTGCCGAACACGAATCGCGGGTCGCTCGCGTGCTTGCGCGCATAGGTGTACGCGAGCGCGGCAATCAGCATCGCGCCCGCGTGCGTCGACATGTGCAGCCCGTCCGCGACAAGCGCCAGCGAACCGAAAATCGTCCCGCCGACAATCTCGGCCACCATCATCGCCGCGCAAAGCCCGATGACTATCCACGTCTTGCGTTCGTTCTGCTCGTGTGCCGCACCGAGAAAGATGTGGTCGTGTCCCGCGCCGAAGGCGGCATCCTTGAATTCGCTCATTCCGATACCCGATTACTTGAAATAGCTGTGGACGACTTCGATCAGCTGCTCGGTCGCGCTGCCTTCGTGCGCGTCGTGACCGTCGGCGTCGACCAGGTGGGACCGGATGTGATCCTCGAGCACGACGGCCAGCAGGCCGTTCATCGCGCCGCGGCCGCTCGTGATGAGCTGGAGGATTTCGTTGCAGCCGCGCTCTTCTTCCAGCGCCCGCTCGATCGCTTCGACCTGCCCCTTGATGCGGCGGACGCGATTCAGCAGCTTCTGCTTTTCCTTGAAGGTATGACTCATGGTGGCTCCTTCATATAGCGGGGGGGAGTATATTCCAATACTCGATTCCATATAGGGAGGAGGGGTATATGTCAGGTCAATGCAAGGTGAATGCTTCGAGCGGAAATGGCCGGTATCGAAGGCGAGTGGCGGCGCGTCGAGTCGAGGGACGCGCCCGCTCGCTCTGACGGCTGAGCGCGATCGCGCGGCAACGATAGCGCGGCGGCATCGATCGTCAGGATTCGATGTCGCCGCCGATTTCGTCAAACTACGAAGAGCAGCGCGGCAAAGACTGCATAGAGCCAACCGACATGCGTGAGTTGCCGGCTGCGTACCTGCGTTGCACGGAACGACCACTGCAGGACGACGATGGCCAGTGCCGTGATGCACGCGGCAAGAATGGACGGCGTCGCCAGGTGCCACGGCGTGAAGAACAGGCCGAACGCCGTGGGGATCGTTGCCTGGATCATCATCGCGCCGCTGATGTTGGCCAGGGCCAGCCGCTCCTTGCCTTGCCGCACCCAGATCACCGCGTTCATGATTTCGGGCAACTCAGTCGCAATCGGGCTGAACAGCAATGCCGTGAGCTGCGGGCTCAGGCCGAGCCACGGGCCGACGGCTTCGATCTGGCGGACGAACAGATGGGAGGCCGCGAAGATCACGACGAGCGCGCCGATCACCTGCAAGGCGACCCAGAACATGGCCGGATTCGCATCGCGCGGGCGCAGTTTCAGGGGTTCGAGTTCTCCGTGGTCGTCGCCGTCGCCGGAGGCGGTCAACTCCTTCCAGCAATACACCGCGTAGGCCGCGAGAAACGCCAGACCGAGCACGGGCTTGAAGCTGAACAGGACGAGGCCGAGCCCGATCTTGACGACGAAGATTGAAAGAAACCAGAGCTGGTCGCGACGAAGACGTTTCGTGTCGGCATCGATCGCGCCGGCCCGCACTTTGCCGACGCGATGTGCGGTGGCCAGCAACGCGACGCCGACGACCGCATAAGCGACCGTGCTCAGCGCGAGCGGTCCGCCGATTGCCGCACCGACGCCGATTTCCTTCTGGGCGGGCGAACTGCCGAATGCAACGGCCACCAGCGTGACGACGCTTTCAGGAAGTGCCGTGCCGAACGCGGCCAGAATGGTGCCGGTCGCTGTCTGCGTCAGATTGAGCTTCTGGCCGAGCCATTCGACGCCGTTGACGAACGTTTCGCACGAGAAATAGATGATGCCGGCAGCGGCGACGAGCAGAGCGAAGGTCACGATCATGACGGTCGCCCCTGAATGAGGATGCGGGGTGCGAGCAGCACTTGTAGTTCTCCACGAGCCGGGCCAATAAACCAATGACGTCGCCCTTCGCCCGGCTCGGGTGGAAGGGAAACGTCAAAGGTCTCGCCAGGCCGTGGAACGGCTGCCGACGCCATGGCATGGAATGCCAATTATGTTGACGGCGGCGCTTTGCCGACGATGGCAAAGCAGACTACTCCCCTAAGACGGGGCCGATTATAACGCGCTATCGCGCTGATAGGATGTCGTCCCGGTGACATCGGTAGATCCGGCACGCAAGCGTGTGCCGGCACGTCACCTCGCGACAAGCTGCCAAAAGTAAACTTGTAGATGTAATAACGTGTGAGTAGTATTCGCTACATGGATACTATCTCGACCTGGTCACTCCTTGTTCTGACCCTGCCAACGGAGAACGCAACCGCCCGCATGCGGTTCTGGCGCGCGCTCAAGGCGAAGGGCTGCGCGGTGCTGCGCGACGGCATTTACCTGCTGCCCTACACGGATGAGCGCGAGAGCATGCTGCGCGAGCTCGCCGGCGCGATCGCCGAAAGCGGCGGCACCGCCCACCTGCTACGTGCGCCAAGCCTCGACGCGTCGCAGGAAGGGGAATTCCGCGCGCTGTTCGATCGCGACGAGGAATACGCCGCCTTCACCCGGGCGCTCGCGGACGCCCGCAAGACGCTGGCTGGCCAGTCCTCCACCGAACTTGCGCGTCTGCTGCGCCGCCTGCGCAAGGACTTCGACACCATTCGGGCGATCGATTACTTCCCGGGCGACGCGGCAACTCGCGCAGAAGTCGCATTGCAGGACTTCATCGCCCTCGTCGACACCGTGCTGTCGCCGGGCGAGCCGCACGCCGCGGAGCGCGCGATCCGCCTGCTTGCGATCGACGAATATCAAGGTCGCACCTGGGCGACGCGTCAGCGCATGTGGGTCGATCGCGTCGCCAGCGCCTGGCTGATTCGCCGCTTCATCGACGCGCGCGCACGCTTCGTCTGGCTCTCGTCGCCGGCGGAGTGCCCGCCTGACGCGCTCGGCTTCGATTTCGACGGCGCCGCGTTCACCCATGTCGGCGAGCGCGTGACGTTCGAGGTCCTGCTTGCGAGCTTTGGCTTCGACCGCGACCCCGCGCTGCTACGGCTCGGCGAGATGGTGCACGTACTCGATGTCGGGGGCGCGCCCGTGCCCGAAGCCATCGGTTTCGAGGCAGTGATGGCAGGCGCGCGCGAACGCGCGCTGAATGACGACCAACTTCTCGATGAGATGGGGCGCGTGCTGGATTCGATCTACGCGCACTTCGCGTCGACCGCAAAGAATGGCAATGCCGAGGGGCGTTCATGAACACCACGACAGCAACCGCGCCGGGCTACACCCTTGGACAATTGGTCCTGTACATGCTGCGGCTTGGCACGTTCGGATTTGGCGGCCCTGTGGCGCTGGTCGGTTACATGCATCGTGATCTGGTTGAACGGCGTGGGTGGATCAGCGAGTCGGATTACCGCGAAGGGCTCGCGCTGGCCCAGATGATGCCCGGTCCGCTCGCCGCGCAGCTCGGCATCTACATGGGCTATGTGCACTATCACATCGTGGGTGCGACGCTGGCCGGCAATGCGTTCGTATTGCCGTCGTTCCTGATGGTGGCGGCCCTCGGCTGGGCCTACGCGCACTTCGGCGGACTGTCCTGGATGCAGGCGGCCTTCTATGGCGTGGGCGCCGCCGTGGTCGGCATCATCGCGATGAGCGCGTACAAGCTCACCACGAAGACCATCGGCAAAAACCGGTTGCTGTGGGCGATCTACCTGACGGTCGCAGCGGTCACCGTGGTGACCGAATCCGAAATCGCATGGCTCTTCATTGCGGGCGGACTCATCAACTGGTTCTGGCGCGCTCCGCCGAAATGGCTCAACAAAACCGGACTGAATGCGCTTGCCGCGGCGCCGATCCCGGTGGCGAGCGGCGTACTCAGCGGTTTCGACTGGCCGCTACTCGGCCAGATCGGCCTGTTCTTCACCAAGGCGGGTGTCTTCGTGTTCGGCTCGGGCCTTGCAATCGTGCCGTTCCTCTATGGCGGTGTCGTCACCGAGCACCACTGGCTCAACGACAAGCAGTTCGTCGACGCAGTCGCGGTCGCGATGATCACGCCGGGCCCCGTCGTGATCACCGTCGGCTTCATCGGCTATCTCGTTGCGGGATTCGCCGGCGCTTGCGTGGCCGCGCTCGGCACGTTCCTGCCCTGCTATCTCTTCACGGTGCTGCCCGCGCCGTACTTCAAGAAGTATGGCAAGTTGCCCGCCGTCAAGGCGTTCGTCGACGGCATCACGGCCGCGGCCGTCGGCGCGATTACCGGCTCGGTGATCGTCATCGCGCGGCGTTCGATCGTCGACTGGCCGACGGTTCTGCTCGCGCTCGCTACGGTCCTGCTGCTGTGGCGTTTCAAAAAGCTGCAAGAGCCGATCATCGTCATTGCAGCAGCCCTCATAGGTCTCGTTGTTTATCCGCTCGTCCATTCGCACGGCATCTGACATCGCACACTTGCGAGGACAAGATCCATGAAAACACGTCGTACCTTCCTGCACAACAGCGCTGCGGTTGGCGCAGGCGTTCTACTTGCCCAGGTGCGATCCGCGCATGCTGCCGAGAACCCCGGCTACGTCGACAAGCTGACCGACGCGGATGGCAAATATTCGGCGGCGCCCTTGCCGTTTGCATACGATGCGCTGGAACCGGTCATCGATGCCCGCACGGTCGAGCTGCACTACAACTTTCACCACAAGCCCGCAGCGGCCGCCGCAAACAAGGCGGAAGAGGCACTGGCGAAGGCGCGGGACTCGAACGACTTCGCGCTGGTGAAGCACTACGAGAAAGAGCTCGCCTTCCAGCTTTCCAGCCACATTCTGCATACCGTCTACTGGACAAGCGTGTCAGGCAAAGGTGGCGAACCAAAGGGCGAACTGGCGAAGGCGATCGACCGGAATTTTGGCTCCTACGCGAAGTTCAAGGCGCAACTGGTCGCGGCAACGGTCGCCATCGAGGCGTCCGGCTGGGGGATCGTCGGCTACCACCCCGTCACGGGCCGGCTGATGATCCTGCAGTGCGAGAACCACCAGAAGCTGACCGCCTGGGGCATCCAGCCGATCCTCGTCCTCGACGTGTTCGAGCACGCCTATTACCTGAAGTACCAGAATCGGCGCAGCGAATACGTCAACCAGCTTTTCGGCATCATCAACTGGGACAACGCCGCTCTGAGACTCCAGGCGGCCATGCCAGCGCGGAAAGCGACGTGAACGGCTGTCGCGCGCAGAAGACGCGTTAAGAAAGCGCCAACATGTCTGTTCCTTTCCTCCAGGAGACGCACATGACATTTGAAATGAAAGCCCTCGCTTGCAATCCTGCCCAGCTGGCAGGTTTGTCGGAAAAGCTTATTGCCAGCCATTACGAAAACAACTATGGCGGCGCCGTCAAACGTCTGAACGCCATCACCGACCAGTTGGCCGCGATCGACCCGGCGAGCGCACCCGTGTTCGTGCTGAACGGACTGAAGCGCGAAGAGCTGATCGCCGCGAATTCGATGGTCCTGCACGAGATTTACTTCGACGGTCTCGGCGCAAGCGGGTCGATCGCTGGTGCACTCGGGACTGCGATCGAGCACGATTTCGGCAGCGTCGACCGCTGGCGTGCTGAATTCGTGTCTATGGGCAAGGCGCTCGGTGGCGGTTCTGGCTGGGTGCTGTTGAGCTGGTCGCCGCGACTCGGAAAACTGACCAACCAGTGGGCGTCGGACCATGCGCACACCCTGGCCGACGGCACGCCGCTGTTGGCACTCGACATGTACGAGCATGCGTATCACATCGATTTCGGAGCCAAGGCCGCCGCCTATGTCGATGCGTTCATGCAGAACATCAACTGGACCCACGTCGCGTCGCGATTCGCCGCCGTGGCCCCCTGAACAGCACACGCAGCACGATGAAGACATCGCGCTTGAGAATGGCATAACCAATCAGCCAAATTGATGGAAACGAATACTGTCGAGACGCAGCGAGTAGCCGCGATGACGCCGAGCACCCCGGCCCATGAGCGCCATGGCGTCTCGTTCCATGACGCATTCCGGGTTTGGGTTCGCGTGGCCGCGCTCAGCTTTGGCGGCCCCGCGGGACAAATCGCCGTGATGCACCGGATTCTCGTCGAGGAGAAGCGCTGGATCAGCGAGACGCGCTTTCTGCATGCGTTGAACTATTGCACGCTCGTACCCGGACCGGAAGCGCACAAGCTTGCCGTTTATATCGGCTGGCTGTTGCATCGGACGCGCGGCGGCCTCGTGGCCGGCATCCTGTTCATCCTGCCCGGCCTCATGGCGCTCGGCGTTTTGAGCTGGATCTATGCGACCTATGGCAACGTTGGTTATGTCCAGGCGCTGTTCTTCGGCCTGAAGGCGGCTGTCCTTGCGGTCGTGCTGGAAGCCGTGATTCGTGTTGGCCGACGTGCGTTGAAGACGCGCGCGATGGTTGCGGTAGCCGCGCTTTCGTTCGCCGGCATCTTCTTTTTCGCGGTGCCGTTCCCGGCCATCATCGTCGCAGCGGCCGCGATCGGCATCATCGGCCGCGCAACAGGAACAATGTCGCCGCGCACCGCGGCGGGACACGGCGAGGCAGGCCACGACGACGGCCCGCTACCCGCGATCGACGCCGCGTTCGCAGTGGAAATCCCCGAGCACGTGCGGCCGTCGCATGTCCGCGCGCTCAAGGTAACGGCAATCGGCCTGCTACTTTGGCTCGGACCGCTGTTCGCCTTCCTGGCGACGATCGGTGCGGACAACGTGTTCACGCATATCGCCACGTTCTTCAGCAAGATGGCGGTGCTGACCTTCGGTGGCGCCTACGCGATCCTGACCTATGTCGCGCAGCAGGCTGTCGATCACTATCACTGGCTCGCACCCGGCGAAATGCTCGCAGGTCTGGGGATGGCCGAAACGACGCCTGGACCGCTCATCAGCGTCGTGCAGTTCGTCGGCTTCATGGCAGCATTCCGCCAGCCCGGTGCGCTCGATCCCGCGCTTGCGGGCACGCTGGGCGGCTTCCTCGCCAAGTGGGCGACTTTCGCACCGTCGTTCCTGTTCATCTTCATCGGCGCGCCGTACATCGAGGCGTTGCGCAACAATCGCGCGCTTAACGCCGTGCTCTCGACAATCTTGGCCGCGGTCGTCGGCGTGATTCTGAATCTGGCTGTCTGGTTCGCGATTCATACGCTGTTTGCGCAGGTCAACGTCAAACATCTGTTTGGTATTACGCTGCAAATTCCCGTGCTGTCCAGTCTCGATCCATGGTCGTTGCTGCTGTCGGCTGCAGCCATGGTCGCCTTGTTTCGATTCAGGCTCGGCATGATGACCACGCTCGCGGGATGCTGTATCGCGGGGATCGCCATTCACATGGTCGGATGATTCGACGAGTAGGCGTTCGCCAGATGCGCCAACTGGACAAGGAGTAAGTCATGTGGAAACGCTTCAGATTCGCCCGGATCTTCCGTACATTCAGACAGGAGAAGCGCCATGAAATGGATTACGCGTGAACGGCCGAAGATCGATCGCATCGCGTGCCCGTGGCTGATCGCCCGGTTTATTGACGACACCCCCGAGTTCTTCTACGTTCCGGGCGCGGACGTGTTGCGATTGGCGGAGGAAACGGGTGCGATTCCTTACGACGTGCCTGACGTCGAACTGGGACACCACGGCAACCGTTGCAGCTTCGATGCGTTTCTCGAAAAGTACCAATTGCATGACCCGGCCTTGCTCAAACTCGCCGAGATCGTGCGCGGCGCGGATACCGGGCGACTCGATCTCGTGCCGGAAGCCGCCGGCCTGTATGCCATCTCGATTGGCCTTTCCAAAAACTTCGCCGACGATCACGAGCAACTTCGGCACGGGACGGTGATGTACGACGCGCTCTACGCGTGGTGTCAGCGCGATGCACGTACCTAGCGGCCGCGTGGCCATCTCGTTCGCAATTCGTCTTTCGCGTCGGCTCCTTCCGGCCGGCGTCGAGCCTGCTGCGTGGATCATCCTCGTGAGCCGGGGTCTGCGTGGATTCTGTGACGGCTTCATCGCAGTGCTGCTCCCCGCGTATTTGCTCTCGCTCGGCTTCGTGCAAATCGATGTGGGACTGATCAGCACCGCGACGCTGATGGGCTCGGCTGTCGCGACGATCGCGGTCGGCGTGGTGGCCAGTCGCTTCCCGCACCGCCGGATGTTGACGCTCGCAGCCGTCCTGATGGCCGCCACCGGCATCGGCTTCGCCAGCCTGTCGACGATGTGGCCACTGCTTGTCGTGGCCTTCGTCGGCACGCTCAATCCGAGTTCCGGCGACGTCAGCCTGTTCCTGCCGCTCGAGCAGGCGCGTCTTGCCGAAGCGGCGACCGGCGACGCGCGAACCGCGCTGTTTGCCCGTTACAGCCTGGTCGGCGCCGTGTCGGCCGCATTGGGCTCGCTCGCCGCGGGCCTGCCACTCTGGCTTGCATCGCGCACCGGGATTTCGCAGCTGGCCGCAATGCGCGTGATGTTTCTTGTTTATGCGGCGACCGGCCTCGCGGTCTGCATGCTGTACACCCGATTGCCGCGTTCGCGATCGCACGCGGCGACAGTCGCGCCTCCGCTCGGGCCATCGCGGCGCATCGTCACGCGGCTTGCGCTGCTGTTCAGCGTCGACGCGTTCGCGGGTGGCCTCGTCGTGAACTCGCTGCTGGCGCTCTGGCTGATGCAGCGTTTCGGGTTCTCCGTCAGCGCGGCGGGCCAGTTCTTTTTCTGCACCGGACTGCTTGCCGCAGGCTCCCAACTCGCGGCGGCGCCGCTCTCACGCAAGATCGGTCTGCTCAACACCATGGTCTTCACGCACATCCCGTCGAGCGTCTGCCTGATCGGTGCGGCCTTGGCGCCATCGCTGCCGGTGACGTTGACGCTCCTGCTCATGCGCAGCGCCATGTCGCAGATGGATGTGCCGACCCGAACTGCCTACGTCATGGCCGTCGTCACGCCAGCGGAGCGCCCGGCCGCGGCCAGCTTCACGTCCGTGCCGCGCAGCCTGGCAGCAGCGATTGCACCGACATTGGCCGGCGGCTTGTTCAGTCTTGGCTGGCTCGGCGCGCCGCTGGTCGCATGCGGTGCGTTTAAGATCGCGTATGACCTTTCGCTGCTGGTCGCTTTCCGCCACATCAAACCGGACGAAGAGGCCAAGCCATAGAGGGCTCCGCACTCGGCTCGCAGCCAGTGCGGCAGCAACGGTCCACCGAGGATGGAATCATGGGACACCTCCGAAACGGGCGCTACCGCCTTCTTGTGCTTGTCGCGCTTTCGATCGTGATTGTGGTAGCGAGCCTTGTCGCCTATCGGACTGACGCCATCGGGGACGATCTCGCGCTCGGCAGCCTGCCATTGAAGCACGTCGCGGACATTCCGCTCCCCGGGCGCACGACCCGACTCGATTACGCGAGCCTGGATACCAACCGCAACCGGCTCTTCATCGCGCACCTCGGCGACGGGGAAGTGATCGTTTTCGATACGCGTGCGTCGCGCGTGACCGCGCGGATTGCGGACGTGTCTTCGGTGCACGGCGTCCTCGTCGTTCCGGAGCTGTCGCGCGTATACGCATCCGCAACCGGTACCGACGAGATCGTCGCGATCGACGCGGCGACGCTGAAAATCGTCGCGCGAATGCCGGGAGGGCATTACCCGGACGGGATGGCCTACGCGCCCGACGTGCGCAAGCTGTACGTCTCCGATGAATACGGGAAAACGGAAACGGTCGTCGATGTTCAGCGTAACCAGCGCATCGCGACGATCCCGCTCGACGGCGAGGCCGGCAACACGCAATACGACCCGGTTTCCCGTCACATCTTCGTGAACGTCCAGACGCGCCGTCAGCTCGTCGAAATCGATCCGGCGACGGACCGAGTCGTCGGCCGCTTCGATCTGCCGGGCACCAAAGGCAATCACGGCCTGTTGATCGATTCGTGGGATCGTCTCGCCTTCATCGCGTGCGAGGGCAACGACAAGCTTCTCGTCTTTGATTTGCGCGCACAGCGCGTCGTCCAGGCGTTCGACATCGGCAGCGACCCCGATGTGCTTGCGTTCGATTCGTCTGCGGGCACCCTTTATGTTGCGGGCGAAGCCGGCATCGGTTCGATGTTCAGCGTCAGAGGCTCGACTGTCACCAGGATTGGCGAGGGCCGCCTCGGACCGAATGCGCATGTCGTCGCAGTCGACCCGGCCACACACCGGTCGTACTTCCCTCTGAAAGATGTTGGCGGCCGGGCAGTGCTGCGCGTTATGGAACCCCGATAAGGGGACTTCGCCCGACGTCCGTGTTGCGTGTGGCTCCCCGCTCGAGCGGCGGTCGCCTTACCGAGCTGAAGGTCGGTTCGAGGTCTTCATTGAAGGTCAGGCTCGCAGCCAGCCACGGTTGATTGGCCACGCGAGCAGCGTACGGTAAAGCATGATGGCGAGACGCGTCACGGTCGGGCCACTCATTCTCCAGAACGGCGCCATCACTGCATACGCAACGCATGTGACGGCCACTGCACCAATCATGTCGAGCGGAAAGTGCACGCCGAGAAATACCCGCGCCCATGCAACTGCGATCCCCACGACAAGCGTCATGCCTCCCAGCCATCGCATTCGCTCGATGAGCAGCGTCAGCGCAATGCTGGCGAACACAGTGGCGTGATCGCTCGGAAAAGAGGAATCGGGCGCGTGCGGAAGAAACGTATGTCCAAGGCCGATCGCAAACGGTCGCGGATGAGACCAGCCAAGACCGATCAGTTGGTTGGCGCCGAGCGCCAGCAGCGCGAGAACGCACGCACGGATTGCCAGTTCGCGTTGTCGATTGCTGCCTGAGAGCCACATGGCGGTCATCAGCAGCGGAATCAGCCAGATCATGTAGTCCGCGACGACGAGCGCCACACCGACCACCCAGGATGGCGTCATCGGCGTGCCGTTGATCATCAGGAAAAGCGCTTGGTTAAATGCCTCGATGCTATCCATAGAGCGATTTGTAGTCAGATGATGAATCCGTCAGCAGCCATTTGTCCGCAGCAGCTGCGCGGCACGGCTGAGGTGGCCGCGTTGCTTGCGCTCGGCCACCTCGGACGCAACGGGGCCGTCCGGGCGTGTGGTCACCGCATGCGGCTCGTCCAATGGCACCTCCTCTCCCGGCCCGAATACTACGCAAGCGGTTGTGAAGTTTTTGTCGTGAAGGTGACGCGCCGGTCAGCGATGGAGTCAGGGCAGACGGCATTGCAGACTCAACGGCCGGTATCGTTTTGCTGTTTAAGACGCTCGCAGTGATGCATGGCCGCACTATACTGAACGGCAACCGCGTGAAATCTAGACGCGAGCTGTCGCCAGGCTCGACGGAGGAGACCGGCATGAAGCGACTTTGGCTAATCGCGGTGAAGGCCTGCGCAATTCTGTGTCTCGTTGCCGCATACCCGAGCGCCGCAACGGCACAGGATCCGGCGAGTGCCGATGTATTGCGCGTCACGTTGCTCGGGACGGGCGCGCCCGATCCGACGATCGATCGTTTCAGTGTTAGCACGCTGATCGAGGCCGGCAACCAGAAAATACTCATCGACGCCGGGCGTGGCGTCACGATGCGGCTCGGTCAGTTGAACATCCCGCTCGGCAGGATCGACGCGCTCTTTCTGACCCAATACCATTCCGACCATACCGTCGGCGTTCCCGACCTGTGGCTTACCGGGTGGCTGCCGCCCCCGTTCGGGCAGCGCAACGCGCCGTTCCACGTGATCGGGCCGACCGGCGCCGCGGAGCTGATGGCGAATCTCGAGCGCGCGTATGCGGCAGACATCAGAATCCGGATGGCCGACCAGAAGCTCTCGCGAGCAGGCGTCGAGGTCAAGGTCGACGAGTTCTCGAAGGACGGCGTCGTGTACGAACGGGGCGGGCTTCGCGTCACCGCATTCGAAGTCAATCAGGGTGAAGCGGTCAAGCCTGCATACGGATACCGAATCGACTACGCAGGCCATGCCGTTCTCGTGTCGGGCGACACGAAGATGAACGAGAACGTCGTGAAATACGGCACCGGCACCGATCTGCTGGTGCACGAGGTATTCGCCGTCGAGCCCGAATTGATGAAGAGCCCCGCGATTCAGCGCATCGCCGCACACCACGTCACGCCTCAGCAGGCCGGCGCGGTGTTCACCCGTGCGCACCCCAGGCTCGCTGTCTATACGCACCTTTCGTTGATCGGCTCGTCAACGGTGCCGAGCGTAACGACCGATGAGATCGTCGCGCAAACACGCGAATCGTACGACGGCCCGTTGGTCATCGGCGAGGATCTCATGGCGTTCGACATCAGCGCCAACGGCATTGCGATCTATCGACGCGGCAGCCGCTAGGCCAGCCGCCGAAACGCCGCGAGCGTAACCATTGGATGTCCGAACGGCCGCATCCCGTGCAGCCGCGACCGCTCAATGCCGATGGCGGTGATGGATATCCGGGAAATGCGCGTGGGAATGCGTGATCGGCAGATGCACGTGCGGATGCGTATGCGGTTCGACACCGTCGTACGGGAAATCATGCTCGTGCTGATGATGCTCGTCGTGACGATGACGATGCGCATGCTCGATCGCGTCGTGCGTGTGCTCGTGCTCATGCCGCTCGCGCACGTGCAGCCAGATCCCGAGCGCCATCAACGCCGCGGCGATCCAGAACGTGACGGCCGGCAGCTCCGGCCAGATCAGCAGCGACAGCGCAACGCCAAACAGCGGCGCGACGGAAAAATACGCGCCCGTGCGCGCCGTGCCGAGGTGACGCAGCGCGACGACGAACAGCACGAGGCTGATGCCGTAGCCGCAGAGTCCCGTCAGCATCGCGGCAGCGCTTGCCGCGACCGGCGGCAGCGCCGCGCCGGCGAGCAACGCGATCGCGATATTGACGGGCCCGGCAATCAGGCCTTTCAGGCACGCGATCACCATCGCGTCGTTGGCCGACACCTTGCGCGTGAGGTTGTTGTCGATCGCCCAGCACAGGCACGCGCCGGCGATCAGCAGCGCGCCGGTCGGCACGCGCGCTTCGCCAGGCGTCCACGACAGCAGCACGCCGCCCGCGACGATCGCCACCATGCCGAGGAAGATCTGCACGTCGACGTTCTCGCGGAACACCATCCACGCGATCACGGCCGTCAGCACGCCCTCGAGATTGAGCAGCAGCGCGCTCGTGGCGGCCGGCGTGCTCGCCAGGCCGAGCATCAGCAGCGCGGGCCCGGCGACGCCGCCCGCGGCGATCGCGCCCGCCAGCCAAGGAATTTCCGATCGCTTCAGCGCATGCTCGTCCGCCGCTCGCGTGGCCGGCCGGCGCAGCCGGCGTACGACGATGCCGACGCCGAGGCCGATCCCGCTCCCGAGGTAGAACAGGCCGGCCACCATGAACGGTGACATCGCGCCGAGCAGCGCCTTGGCAACGGGCGTCGCGGCACCGAACAGGGCGGCGGCGGTCAGGGCGATGGCAATCGCGTTGAATCTCGGGTGCATGTTTTCTGGGGCTGCAGGATTGGCTGAGGATCTGCTGTCGTGTGACGGTCAATCGCGCATCACGACGCCGGGCGGATCGGAACGCACACAGCGGATTGCCGAACCCGACGGGAATCGACCATTATCCACCAGCCGCCTTTCGATTTCGTTCGATGGCAGCCGGCAGGTCGAGCCGGCGAATTCCACCGGACACCGGACGCACCCACCGCGCGCATCGCACGCGAACCGTTCGCCTCATATCGATCACTGAAAGAACTGCGGATCGTCCCAAGCCAATTCGTTTGAAGAACGTAAGGTTATTCCTCATACTAGACAGCGTTCTCCGGTCGAATGCGACGGCACGTCAGCGCTGCTGTTCGACCCGGTCCCGGCACGATCGTGCATCCCACGGTACGGCCCTCCACGAAAGGATTCCCCCATGTTCGGCCAACAGATGCACCGTCAGGTGTTCGTTCTTGCCACCGCGCAGGCGCTGGTCCAGACCGCGTCGGTACTCGTGATGACGGTCGGCGGCCTGGCCGGCAGCCAGATGACGAGCCGCGCCGAACTGGCGACCGCACCGATCGCGGCCATGTTCCTCGGCACCGCGGCGGCGATGTTTCCCGCGTCCGCATGGATGGCACGGGTCGGCCGCCGCGCCGGCTTCGTGCTCGGCGCGTTGCTGGGCGTACTCGGCGGTCTCGTCGCAGCGCTCGGCACGTGGATGGGCTCGCTGGCCGTTCTTGCGCTCGGCATGTTTCTCGTCGGCGCCTATCAGTCGTTCGCGCAGTTCTATCGTTTCGCGGCCAGCGAAATCGCCGACGACGGCTTTCGCGCCCGCGCAATCGCGCTCGTGCTCGGCGGCGGCATCGTCGCCGCGCTGCTCGGCCCGACCCTCGGCCGCTTCGGCGGGCCGCTGCTGCAGCCGCTGCTTCAGCCGCTTTACGTCGGCTCGTTCCTGATCCTGTCTGCCGTGTCGCTGCTCGCCGCCGGCGTGTTGTGCGGCCTGCGCATGCCCGACGCAACGGCGGATCACGTCGATACGCGCAGCGCGCGGCCCTGGGCGCGCATCGTCACGCAGCCGGCGTATCTCGTCGCGCTGTTCGGCGCCGCGACCGGCTTCGGCGTGATGATCCTCGCGATGACGGCGACGCCGATCGCGATGGTTCACCATCACCATGCGCTGTCGGTGGCCGCGACGGTCATCCAGATCCACGTGCTCGGGATGTACCTGCCGTCCTTCTTCACGGGTTCGCTCATCGCGCGCTTCGGCGCGCTGCGCATCATGCTCGCGGGCGTCGCGCTGCTGGCCGGCCACGTGCTGGCAACGTTCAGCGGCGTGAGCTTCGGTTCGTTCGCGGGCGCGCTCGTGCTGCTTGGCATCGGCTGGAATTTCCTGTTCATCGGCAGCACGACGCTGCTGACCGCCACCTACAGCCCGGCCGAGAAAAGCCGCGCGCAGGCCACGAACGACATGACGATCTTCGTGGTCGGCCTGACCTGCTCGTTCGGTGCCGGCGGCTTGCTCAAGGCATTCGGGTGGCAGACGCTCAACGGCCTGCTGCTGCCGTGGCTCGCGACGGCCGCGCTCGCGATCCTGTGGTTCGGCGTGAAGAACCGGCGGCGCGATCACGAAGCCGGCGCATTGGAAGCGGAACCCACGCGCTGAACGGCACGCGAAAAAAAACCGCTCCGAAGAGCGGCTTCGCGGCAGACGGGCACGCGGCCCGTCGCGGGTGCGGTCGGTCAGTTGCCCAGTCGATCAGTCGTCCAGCAGCGACAGGTCGCGCACAGCGCCCTTGTCGGCCGACATGACCAGCTTCGCGTACGCCTTGAGCGCCGCGGACACCTTGCGCGGACGCACCTTCGCAGGCTTCCATCCGAGCGCGTTCTGCTCTTCGCGGCGGCGTGCCAGTTCCTCGTCGGACACCAGCACGTCGATCGTGCGGTTCGGGATGTCGATGCGGATCTTGTCGCCGTCGCGCACGAGGCCGATCGCGCCGCCGGCTGCCGCCTCGGGCGAGCAGTGGCCGATCGACAGGCCCGACGTGCCGCCCGAGAAGCGGCCGTCCGTCAGCAGCGCGCAGGCCTTGCCGAGCCCCTTCGACTTGATATAGCTCGTCGGGTAGAGCATTTCCTGCATGCCGGGGCCGCCCTTCGGGCCTTCGTAGCGCACGATCACCACGTCACCGGCCTTGACCTTGTCGCTAAGGATGTTCTCGACCGCCTCGTCCTGCGATTCGGTCACGTGAGCCGTGCCCTCGAACACGAGGATGCTCTCGTCCACCCCGGCGGTCTTCACGACGCAGCCGTCGAGCGCGATGTTGCCGGTCAGTACGGCCAGGCCGCCTTCCTTCGAGAACGCGTGCTCGTACGAGCGGATGCAGCCGTCGGCGCGGTCGAGATCCAGGCTCGGCCAGCGCGTGTCCTGGCTGAACGCAACCTGCGTCGGAATGCCGGCCGGGCCGGCCAGGTAGAACGTGCGAACGGCATCGTCCTGCGTGCGGACGATGTCCCACTGGTCCAGCGCGTCCTTGAGCGTCGGCGCGTGCACCGTCGGCACGTCGGTGTGCAGCTTGCCCGCGCGGTCCAGCTCGCCGAGGATCGCCATGATCCCGCCCGCGCGGTGCACGTCCTCGATGTGGTACTTGTTGGTGTTCGGCGCGACCTTGCACAGCTGCGGCACGATGCGCGACAGGCGGTCGATATCGGTCATCGTGAATTCGATGCCCGCTTCGCGCGCGATCGCCAGCAGGTGCAGGATCGTGTTGGTCGAGCCGCCCATCGCGATGTCCAGCGTCATCGCGTTCTCGAACGCCTTGAAGCCCACCGAGCGCGGCAGCACGCGCTCGTCGTCCTGCTCGTAGTGCTGGCGGGTCAGCTCGACGATACGGCGGCCGGCGCGCTTGAACAGCTGCTCGCGGTCCGCGTGCGTGGCCACCACCGTGCCGTTGCCGGGCAGCGACAGGCCGAGCGCCTCGGTGAGGCAGTTCATCGAGTTGGCCGTGAACATGCCCGAGCACGACCCGCAGGTCGGGCACGCGGAGCGCTCCACCTCGGCCACGTCGGCGTCGGAATAGGCGGTGTCCGCGGCGATCACCATCGCGTCGACGAGGTCGAGCTTCTTCAGCTCGACGGTCTTGGTGACCGGATTCGCGAGGCGCGTCTTGCCGGCTTCCATCGGGCCGCCGGACACGAAGATCACCGGAATGTTGAGCCGCATCGCGGCCATCAGCATGCCGGGCGTGATCTTGTCGCAGTTGGAGATGCACACCATTGCGTCGGCACAGTGCGCGTTGACCATGTACTCGACGGAATCCGCGATGATGTCGCGGCTCGGCAGCGAATAGAGCATGCCGTCGTGGCCCATCGCGATGCCGTCATCGACCGCGATCGTGTTGAATTCCTTGGCGACGCCGCCCGCGGCCTCGATCTCGCGCGCGACGAGCTGGCCGAGGTCCTTCAGGTGTACGTGGCCGGGCACGAACTGGGTGAACGAATTGACGACCGCGATGATCGGCTTGGAAAAATCGTCGTCTTTCATGCCGGTGGCGCGCCACAGCGAGCGCGCGCCCGCCATGTTGCGGCCGGCGGTGGAGGTTTTGGAACGGTATGCGGGCATGGTGGTTGCTGAAGAAATTTCGCAGAAAGGAAGCGGGCCACGGGAATAAAGGCCCTCGCACGCCCTTGCGTACAACCTCTTGAGCTGCGCTCCGGGCAAACGCGGCATTATCCCACACGCGATAGGCGCGTGCCGGCGGCAGGCGTTGCGGCGAAACCCGCGCCCGCGGCGCCTGCCCGTGCCTGCCGTGCCCGCGCCGCCGCCGCCCCTCCCGCTTACCGCTGCCGCGCGCGCACCGCCGGTGCGCGATACGCGGCCGTTGCGTCCGGCGCGCCAGTCACATCGCCCGCGCCCGGCTGCGGGCCATCAGCCGCCGCGATCTCGTCGAGCGAGCGGTGATTGGTGCGCGGACCGAACACGCCAATCGACAACACCACGACCACCATGCTGGCGCCGATCAGCACGAACACACCCGGCGCGCCCAGATGCTCGAGGATCAGCGCGACGACATAGCTGCTCGCGACGCCGGTCAGCCGTCCGAACGAGTGCACGAAGCCGAGCGCGCGGCTGCGGATGGCCGTCGGAAAGACTTCTGCCTGATACGCGGTGGCATTGCTCGCGAGCGTCGTATTGCAGAACGTGATCAGAATGCCGAATCCGATCACCGCGGCGGCGGACGACGACAGCGCGAATGCCGTGCCGAACAGCGCGACGCCGAACGCGGTCGCGACGATCAGCCACTTGCGCTCGATCCGATCGGAAACCGCGCTCGCGATGAACGGCGACAGCGGATACGCAAACGCAATCACGAACGCATACAGCAGGCTCTTCGTCACGGGCGTGCCCTGCGCGGCCAGCAGGCTCGGCAGCCACTGGCTGAAGCCGAAGAAGCCGATGCTCAGGCATGCGTTGAACGCAATCAGCATCAGCGTCCTGCCGCGATAGCGTGCATCCCACATCGATGCCGCGCGCGCGTGCCCCCGCGTGTGCCCCGCATCGACGGCGTCGACCGCCGCGACAGGCGGCACCGCGGGCAACGGCTGGCCGGATTCACGCGCGACCCGTGCCTCGATCGCCTGCAGCACGGCTTCGGCCTCGTCCGTGCGGCCGCGCATCGCGAGCCAGCGTGGCGACTCCGGAAGCCGCGACTGCAGCCACCAGACGATCACCGCGCCGCTGCCGCCCGCGAGGATGATCCAGCGCCAGCCGGACATGCCGAGCGGCGCGCGCGGCATCAGCAGCCAGGACGCGAGTGCGAGCACGGGCATCGCGAGATAGCCGATCGCGAAGCACACCGCGAACGCGCGGCCGCGCATGCCCTTCGGCACGAGCTCCGTCAGGAACGCGCCGATCGTGATCAGCTCGGCGCCGACCCCGATGCCCGCGACCAGCCGGCACAGATGGATGCCCGCCGCGGTGTGCTGCGCGCACATCGCGAGGCTCGCGACCGTATAGAGCAGCAGCGAACCGGTGAAGACCGCGCGCCGGCCGAAGCGGTCGGCCAGCGGGGCGACGCCGATCTCGCCGATGAACAGGCCGATGAACGTGGCCGCGCCGAGCGTCGCCTGATCGGACAGGCCGAACAGGCCCTTCGCGCCGACGTGAAAGATGCCGTCGCGTACAAGACCGGCCGGCAGGTAGGTCATCTGGAACAGGTCGTAGACCTCGAAGAACCCGCCGACGCTCAGCATCAGCACGAGGCCCCAGATGCTGGCTGTCGGCGGCAAACGGTCGATGCGCTCCGTCACGGCAAGCGCGTATGGATTGGACATGCTGCTGTCTCCGGAAAGAATGAGTTGTCGCGCCAGGCTCAGACCGTGGCGACCGGATTGACCGGTGAGCCGACGAGGCCGCGCAGATGCAGCGGCGGCGCCGTCAGCAGGAAGCGGTTGCGCCCATGCGCGCGCAGCCAGTTGGCGAGCGGCGTCAGATGCCACAGCTCGCCGAGATGGATGCCGAGCTTGAACAGGCACAGCGCGTGCAGCGGCATCAGCGGCCCGTGTGCCGCGCGCGGCCCCGGCTGCTGCGGGCGCTCTTCGACCGCATGGTTGTCCGCGACCAGCGCCGCGAGCCCCGATACGTCGATCCACTCGAGCAGTTGCGGATCGTCTCCGTCGAGCACGCAGCAGGCGCGATGCACGTCGGTTCCGTCGGCCGGCTCCGCAGCAGCGGCCGCAAGCAGCAAGTCCGCGAAGCCGGTATGCAGGCAGACGATGTCGCCGCGCTCGACCACGACGCCGTCGGCCGCCATCACCGACATCAGGTCCGCGTAGCCGATCTTGCGGCGCGCATCGCCGAAATGATGGCGCAGGTCGATCATCACGCCGCGCCCCTGCACCCCGCACGACGCCATGTGCTCGATTCCGAGCGCGTGCGCGCCGCCCACTGGCGCGCCGGCCTCCGGCACCCGCACGTGCTCGCCCATCCGGTAGCCGTTGTAGAACACCGCCTCGGCCTCGCCGTCGCCGTCCGCGTCGAACAGGCCGCCGACGTGCGACAGCGCATCCCATTGCGTCGAGAACTGCGAGTGCATGCAGAATGCGTCGTCGCACACGACGTCCGTCGCACGCGCGACCTGTTCGTCCGCGCGGTAGCCGAAGTACGGCCTGTCGTGCAGCAGCGCGGGCATGATCGCGGGCGGCCGCCGTCGGGCGTTGAGGCCGCCGCCGCGCGGCACGTCGAGCGGCAGGCTCAGCGAAAACACGCGCCCTTCGCGCACCTCACGCACGCCCTCCAGCGTTTTCTGCGGCGTCAGCCAGTTGAGGCGGCCCTTCTGGTCGTCGGCGCCGAAATCTCCCCAGTTCGAGCCGGGCGGCCGGTGTATCCAGCGCGGTTTCATGTCGAAAGTCTCCTTGATTGTGGTTGTCGCGGACCGTGCGGGCGCGGCGTTCGCCGTCATCCGTGGCAGATCACCCCGCACTCGGCCAGACGGGCGAACGCTTGCTCGCCCAGCAACGGCGCGAGAATCTCGCGGTTGTGTTCGCCGAGCCGCGGCGCAGCCCGCCGGAACGTGCCGGGCGTATGCGAGAAACGCGGCGCGATGTTGTGCATCGGAATCGTGCCGACGTCTTCGTCGGGCAGATTCACGAGCGCTTCCCGCTCTATCACGTAGTCGTCCTTAACGATCTGGCTAACATCATGGATCGGGCCGGCCGTGACACCCGCGTCCTCGAAGAACGCGAGATTCTCCGCGAGATCGCGCGCCGCGATGAATCCGCCGACGATCTCGTCGAGTTCCTGCGCATGCTGCACGCGCAGCACATTGGTGCGGTAGTGCGGGTCGTCCACGAGATCGGGCCGGCCGATCGCGCGGAACAGGCGCTCCGCCATCGTCTGCGTCGAGCTCGACAGGCACAGCCACTTGTCGTCACGCGTGCGATACGCATTGCGCGGCGCCGTGTTGGTCGAACGGCTGCCGGTACGCGGCTTGATCGCGCCGGTCAGTGCGTAGTTGGCCGCGGACGGCCCGAGAATCGACAGCAGCGGCTCGAACAACGACACGTCGATGACCTGGCCCGGCGCGTCGTTCGCGTCGCGCGCCCACAGCGCGACCATCACCGCGATCGCGCCGGACAGGCCTGCCGTCATGTCGCCGAGGAACATCGGCGGCAGCACCGGTTCGCGATCGGCAAAGCCGTTGATGGCCGCAAAGCCCGAGTAGCCTTCCGCTAGCGTGCCAAAGCCCGGCTTGTGACGGTACGGGCCCGTCTGCCCCCATCCGGAGATGCGTGCGATCACGAGCTTCGGCCGGATCGCCAGCAGCACGTGCGGGCCGAGTCCCATCTGTTCGAGCACGCCGGGCTTGAAGCTCTCGATGAAGACGTCCGCATCGCGCACCAGTGCGAGGACGATCTCGATGCCTTCCGGGGTGCGCAGGTCGACGCACACGCTGCGCTTGTTGCGGCCATACACCTTCCAGTTCGTGCTGACGCCGCCGGCGCCGACCGCGCGCAGCGTGTCGCCCTGCTCCGGCTCGACCTTGACCACGTCCGCGCCGAAATCCGCGAGCTGCACGCTCAGCATGTTGCCGGCCATCAGGCGCGACAGGTCGATCACGCGTACGCCTGCCAGCGGCCCCTGCGCGCCGGCGTCGAACTGACGGTCGTGAAGCGGGCCGATGCGCGCCGCATGGCGCGCGGCTTCGGTCCCGGATTGTGCTGCGGGTTCGAACATTCCATTCTCCTTGTCGATTATTCGTGCAACTCGCCTTGCGGGCTGATCGTCGCGGGCACGCTGCCCGCCGCCGGCAGATCGCCGCCCAGCGTATGGGTGAGCTCGCTCGCCGCGGCCTGCACGCGCGGCAGGTAGTCGGCGAGCACCTTCTTGTTGAAGCGGTAGCGCGGCACGCCCAGCGAGATCGAGCCGGCGACCGAGCGGCCCACGCCGAACACCGGGCACGCGATCGCCGCGCTCTCCGGGTCGCGTTCCGCGATCGACACCGCGTAGCCCTGCTCGGCCACCTTGTCGTAATCGCCGCCGCGCGTGCCCGAGAACGCAAGCAGGACTCGCCCCGCCGCACCCGCGTCGAGCGGGAAGCGGTCGCCTTCGCGCACATTGGTATGCACCGCACGCTGCGCATACGCGCGGTACAGGCACACGCGCTCGTCGCCGTCGCGCACGTAGAACGCCGCGGTTTCGCCGGTTTCCACGGACAGCCGCGTCAGCAGCGGAACGGCGTGCTCGCGCAACTGGAACGATTCGCGATACATCATGCCGAGGTGGAACGTCGCGGGCCCGAGCACATAGCGGCCGTCGGGCATCCGCTTGACGAACTGGAACATTTCGAGCGATTCGAACAGGCGCAGCAACGTGCTCATGTTGAGCCCCGTCGCCTCGCTGACCTGCGCGAGCATCAATCCGTTCGGCGCATTGCCGAACGCCAGCAGCGCCGTCAGCGCGCGGTTGACCGCGGAAACGCCGCCATCTGCCTGAGCATTCATACCTACCTCGCAAAGAGAAACGGGGTCGTCCGGCACGGCAGGACACCCCGTAAAAACAAAAGTCACTTTCATTTTTGTCGATCGCCCGCTTCGTGTCAACAGGCACTGTCGACGGATGCGCACGTCCTGATCGCGAATACCCCCTTTTATTTCAAGGGTAAACATCGATCTTGACGAGTTGGCCCATCCCACATAAAAATGAAAGTGACTTTCATTTTACAGAAAACGATGAGACATCTACTCCAGGACGAACCGGCGTGGCGCTCGCTGCTGTATGTGCCGGCCCATGTTCCGCGCTTCGTCGAAAAGGCCGCCACATCCGGCGCCGACGCACTGCTGCTGGATCTCGAGGACAGCGTGCCGGCCGACCGGAAGGATCTCGCCCGCAGCGCGCTGGCCACGACCGTTCCGCATTTGAAGGTCGCCGGAAACGACGTGCTCGTGCGCATCAACGGCCCGTTGCAATTGCTGGTGCCCGATCTGCGGGCTGCCGTCGCCGCCCGTGCCGACGGCGTCGCGATACCGAAGGTGCTCGGCGCGTCGCACCTCGAAGCCGTCGATGCGTTGCTCGGCGAACTGGAAAGCGAATACGGCGTCGCGCATGGCACGACCCGCGTGATCGCGATGATCGAGACCCCGGCCGCGTTCGAGGCACGCACGCGCATTGCCCGCGCGTCGGCGCGCATCGCGGCGCTGATGCTCGGCGGCGGCGATTTCGCGCTGCACTGTGAAAGCGACGCGAGCCCGGAAGTCCTCAACCTCCCCAAGCAGCTGCTGGTTATCGCCGCGCGCGCGGCCGGCGTGCTGCCGCTCGGCCTCGCCGGCACCCCGGATTCGCTCGACGATCTCGACGCGTTCGAACAGATGGCCCGTCGCTCGAAGGCGATGGGTTTCGCGGGCGCGACCTGCATCCATCCCGCGCAGGTGCCACGCCTGAACCGCGCATTCGCGCCGTCCGCCGACGACGTGCAGGCGGCGCAGGCGCTGATCGACGCGTACGAGTCCGCGCGCGCCGACGGACGCGGCGCGCTGCGGGTCGGCGGAAAAATGATCGACGCGCCCGTTGTCGAGCGCGCCCGACGCGTGCTGGCCCGGCATCGTAGCCTGCTGCCGCGCGACTGACCGGACAGGCGCAACGGCACACGCTGTGCGGTGCGGCATCGAAGCGGTGCCGATCAAGGATATCGATTCGCATAACTAACACAACAACATCAGCAGCCAGGAGACAAGCAATGAACAGAAAACTGCTCGCGATGTGCGGGCTCGGCATGGCATCCGCCGCCGCGAACGCACAGAACAGCCTGACGCTCTATGGCGTCGCGGACGTCTACGTCGAATACCTGACCCACCAGCAATCCACCGTCCCCGGCGGCTCCGCGCCGCTGGTGCGGATGGGTTCGGGCGGCAAGAGCGGCTCGCGGTGGGGCCTGAAGGGCGCGGAGAATCTCGGCGGCGGCTGGCAGGCCGTATTCCGGCTGGAAAGCTCGATCAACATCAACAACGGGACCGGCTCGGGAGGAGGCGGCTTCGACCGTTCCGCGTGGGTCGGGCTGCAACACGACACCTGGGGCACGCTGCGTCTCGGCCGCCAGTACACGACACTGTTCGACGTGATGGAGCACTACTCGCCGACCATCGCATACTCGACGATCTACGAGCCTGCCGGCGCGATCGTCGGCGTGAACTTCCGCGAAAACAACGTGGCGAAGTACCGCGTCGCCTTCGGGCCGGTCGCGTTCCAGGCGCACTACGCGTTCGGCGGCACGCCGGGGGCGTTCCGCAGCGGCGCGGCGTCCGGCTTCGGCTTCGAGTACACCGGCGCGGCCCTGTCGATCGCCGCCGCGTACGACAACGTCAACGGCACGCAGCCGGCGGACTACACGCACTTCCGCCGCTATGCGGCCTCGGCGATCTACACGCTGGGTACCGCGCAGTTCATCGCAGGGCTCGTCCATGCGAACGGCAATGTCACCACGCCGGGCGTCGTCACGCGCTTCAATTTCTACTGGCTCGGCACGCGCTACCAGATCACGCCGGCGCTGCAGGTCATCGGCGCGTTCTATTACGAGGACATCGGCAAGCAGAATCCCGCGAAGGACCAGGCACACCCGGACCCCGACAATCCGAAGCAGATCACGTTGCAGTTCAACTATGCGATGTCGAAGGCGACCACACTCTATGTGACCGGCGGCTATGCATGGCGCGCCGCCCTCGATTTCGACAACTACAACTACCACTTCCTCAACTATTCGCTCGCCGCCAATCGCGGCGGCTCGCTCGGCGTCGCGATCGGCATGCGCAAGCTGTTCTAGCGCAGCCCGACCTTCGTCTCGTCTTCCCGTTCAATTCCCGGAGTATTTCAGCATGAACCGACGCCACTTCCTGTCGACGTTCGCAGGCGCCGCCGCCGCGGCCGCCGTGCCTTGCCTCGCGCAAGCGCAAACGCAGACGACACCCGCGACGCCGGCCGCCTCGATGCCCGCCGGCTCGCCCGACAATCTCGCGCACCAGCTCGCCGACTACGCCGCTTCGCTTCGCTATGCGGATCTCGACGCAGCGACCATCGAGACGGTCAAGTCGCATTGCCTCGATGCGCTCGGCTGTGCGATCGCCGCCCACGACGAGGCGCCGGTCCGCATCGCAAGACAGGTCGCGCTCGCGGCCGGCGGCGGCACGTCGACGATCGTCGGCACCACACGCCGCACGACGCCCGACCTAGCGGCATTCGCGAACGGCGCCGCGCTGCGCTATTTCGACCTGAACGATGCGTACGCCGGCAAGGAGACCGGACATCCGAGCGACAACGTCGCGCCGTGTCTCGCGGTTGCCGAGGCACAGCGCAGCAGCGGCCGCGACCTGATCCTCGCGATCGCGCTCGCCTATGAGATCAACTGCCGGCTGATGGATGCGGCCGCCATCAGCCCGCGCGGCTGGGATCACACCTGCTACAGCCTGCCGGCAGTCGCGCTCGCCACCGGCAGGCTGATGGGGCTGACGCAGCCGCAGCTCGTGCAGGCCGTGAATCTCGCGATCAACGGACACATGGCGCTCAACCAGACCCGTATCCAGGAACTGTCGAACTGGAAGGCGCTCGCCGACGCGGATGCCGCACGCAACGCGATCTTCGCGACGAGCCTCGCGCGCGATGGCTTGACAGGCCCGTCGCCAATCTTCGAAGGCAACGCAGGATTTTTCCGGCAGATCTCCGGCGCATTCGAACTCGACCCCGGCCGGTTCGGCGGGCGCGGCGGACGCTTTCGCATCAACGACTGCATCGTGAAGTACTACCCGGCCCAAGGGCTCACGCAGACGGCCATTCCCGCGGCAATCGACGTCGCGTCACACATCGGCGACGTCTCGCGCATCCGTAGCATCGAGATTGCGACGACGCGCGTCGGCTACGTCACCGCCGGCAAGGACCGCCAGAAGTGGGCGCCCGAAACGAGCGAGACCGCCGACCACAGCCTGCCGTATATCGTCGCGCGCGCGATGCTCGATGGCGACATCACGACGGCGAGCTATACCCCGGCGGCCTTGCGCGACCCGAAGCTGCGCGCGCTGATCGAGCGGATCACGGTAGTCGAAGCCCCTGAACTAACGGCACGCTATCCGCAGTACGCGCCGAATCGCGTAACCGCCGTGACGGACGACGGACGCCGATTCTCGAAGGAAGTCGACGACCTGCCGGGCTTTCCGCATCACCCGATGACGCGCACCGATTTCGAAACCAAGTTCGGCAAAAGCGTGCGTGGTTACTGGAACCCGGAGCAAACGCGTCGCGTCGTCGACTGGCTGTGGCATCTCGACGAACAGCCCGACGTGTCGAAACTACCTGCGCTGATGGCAATTGCGGCGTGAATGTGAAGGAAGGCGGCCATAGGTTGGCCGGTGACGGCGGCGACGTGTTCGACCGTGCGGCGATCGACTTCCTGGTGCGTCAGGTGCGGGCCGGCGAAACACCGGCCCAAAACGCCGGCCCTTGCGGCGGTCGGACCGGCCGCGTGACGTGCGCGCCGCTTGCGACGACGTGACGGGTTCGGTGCGGCGGGAGGTCCGGCGCACTTTCGCCGCCGGCGATCGTGGGCATCGCCGGCGGTCGTGGCGCCGCGTTACTCGGCTTTTGCTGCTTGAGGTTCGGCCGGCGCCGCTTGCACGTCGGCGTGATCCGCTTGCGGCTCGGCCGTCGCCTGCTGCGATTCGTCCTGCACCGGCTTCGCGTCGGCCTTCGCCGATTGCGCAGCGCCCTTTCCAGGACGGCGCGCCTTCAGTCGTCGGGCGCGCGCGGCGTCGTCCTTCGACACCCGTCCGGCTTCGTTGCCCTGCAGATCGACGCGCACCGCGTCCTCGACCAGGCACGACCAGTAGCGGTTGCCCCGGCACCAGGTCGCCATCGCGTCACGCAGCTCGGCTTCGCTCAGCCCGGCCGCCTGCGCTTCGTTGGCGAGATCCGCCCAGATGCCGACCTTCAGCGGCACCTTCGGCGCCGGGTTCTTCGGAAACGCGAGCGGGAAGCGCCTTTGCAGTTTGCCGATCGCAACGACGACCGGATCGACCGGCGTCGACGCGCGGGCGCCGGAAGCACCCTTTGCACCGGCAGATGCCTTGGCGGCGGAAGAGCCCTTCACGCCGGCAGACGCCTTGGCGCCAGAAGATCCCTTTGCGCCGGCAGACGCCTTGGCGACAGACGGCCCCTTTGCGCCGGCAGACGGTCTGGCGCCGGACGATGCGTTGCCACCGGAAGACGGCTTCGCTTCAGACTGCGATCGCTTGGCGTTGCGTTCCTGCTTGGCCTTGGCCGCGAGCTGGTTCCGCAATTCGGCAAGTTGTTCAAAACCCATAAATTCAATCCACCAGGAATAGGTAAGGCGTGGCTTCCGCGGCGACTCCGCTCCCGCGCACGTCTCGACGTGGCGCGAAACCGTGCCGCGCAATACTCGGCATCGAGCAGCAGCACGTCACGGACGCATTCTGCGCGTGCGCCGTCGACGCGGAAGATACAGCATGAGCGGCTGGCACACACCCCGTGTTTCAGGCACCCGGCCGGGATGCCGGATACAACGCAGAAGTGAAGTATACCGGTACGCGGGCGTGCCGGCTGACTGGTGCTTACGCACCCGTAATGTCGGGACGATGGCGCAATCGCGAACGATCGCTCCGGTTCGCGCCGATTGCGCCGTCTGCTCGCGCGTCCGCGGGGCAATTCGCTTGGCCATCGCGCCGCGCAGGCACGCCATGCAACAGGGCCGAACGACGTGCCTGCTACCCTTTTCGGGCACAGGGTCCCATATCTGGATCGCACCCCATACTCGTCTCCGGCATTCCGCGCCGTACGTATACAGGAAACGACCGCACGTCGCCGTTTCAACGCCATTCACTGTTCGCGAGCGCGGCATTCCAGACGATGGTTGACGTGCGCCCGTCGTCGCTCGACCAGCGGGACAGCAGTGGCAAGCCAGTCAAGATCGACAGTTGTTATGCATAGGGTGCGTCGCGCGATCTCGTGAAGACACTATGGCCCGAACACCATCAGCCAGTATCGGCAGCGAAAGCGGAGCGACGCCCGGCGGCGCCGTTCGCGAGCACCGATTTGCGCCAATTTGCCCCGATCTGCCTCGATTTGCGCCGGGCAGGCGCGCATCCGCCGAACCGGTTCGTCGCCGCCAGCCCGAGCGCTGGCGACAGCTCGCGAAACACCGCATCATCGGCGATGGATACGTAGCGCGGCAGAGTTCCCGGACACGTCCCCACCGCCGCCACGATCCCACCTGTCAGCCTGCTCCTTTCAGTTCGATCAGCAGATCCTTCGCCGCGACCCGCTCACCGACCTTCACATGCACGGCGGCGATCTCGCAATCGCGTTCGGCCGCGATGTGGGTTTCCATCTTCATCGCCTCGAGCGCGATCAGCGTCGTGCCGGCCGTCACGCGCTGGCCCGGCTGCACCGCAACCGTCACCACCGAGCCCGGCATCGGCGCGGCCACGTGCAGCGGGTTGGCCGGATCGGCCCGCTGCAGCCCATGACGCTCCTTGCCCGCATGCACGGTCGTCCGCTGTTCGATCAGCGCCGTGCGCGATTGACCGTTCAGTTCGAACTGCACCTTCACCATGCCGTCCTGCGCGTCGGCATGCTGCCCCTGCAGCGATATCAGCAGCGTCTTGCCCGGCGAGATGTCGATCGCCACCTCTTCCTGCGGCTGCAGGCCGTACAGGAAAGCGGGCGTCGGCACGACCGACGTGTCGCTGTACGCGCGCACATGCGCGTAATAGTCGACGGTCTGCTTCGGGTACATCAGGTACGAAGCGAGCTGCCGGTCGTCGAGCGCTTGCTCGCATGCGGCTTCGGCCTGCGCCCGCGCCGCGTCGAGATCGACCGCGGGCATCTGGTCGCCGGGGCGATACGGCGCCGGCGGCTCGCCCTTGAGCACCTTGCGCGACAGCTCTGCCGGAAAGCCGTCCGGCGGGAAACCCAGTTCGCCCTTGAACAGGGATACCACGGACTCGGGGAATGCGATGTCCTTGGCCGGATTGCGCACATCGTCGACGCCGAGATCGTTCGCGACCATCATCAGCGCCATGTCGCCGACCACCTTCGACGTCGGCGTCACCTTGACGATATCGCCGAACAGCCGGTTCACGTCCGCATACGCGCGCGACACTTCGGTCCAGCGATGATCGATGCCGAGCGAGCGGGCCTGCTCGCGCAGGTTCGTGTACTGGCCACCGGGCATCTCGTGACGGTACACGTCGGCCGTGCCCGCGCGGATCTCCGATTCGAACGGCGCATAGAAGCGGCGCACGCCCTCCCAGTACATCGACGCCTCGTGCAGGCGATCCGGATCGAGCCCCGGATCGCGCTCGCTACCGGCGAGCGCCGCCGCGACACTCGACAGATTCGGCTGCGACGTGAGGCCGCTCATTGCATCGAGCGCGCCGTCGACCGCGTCGCAGCCCGCATCAATCACCGCGAGCACCGACGCCGCGGCGATGCCGCTCGTGTCGTGCGTATGGAAATGCACGGGCAGCCCGGTTTCCTCCTTGAGCGCCTTCACGAGCGTCGCGGCCGCCTGCGGCCGGCAAATGCCGGCCATGTCCTTGATGCCGAGCACGTGCACGCCGGCGCGCTGCAGCTCGCGCGCGATCCCTACGTAGTACTTGATGTCGTACTTCGAGCGCGATGCATCGAACAGGTCGCCCGTGTAGCAGATCGCGCCTTCGCATAGCATTCCGCTCTCGCCCACCGCATCGATTGCAACCCGCATGTTGCGGACCCAGTTCAGCGAGTCGAACACGCGGAACACGTCGACGCCGGCACTCGCGGCCTGCTTCACGAAAAAGCGCACGACGTTGTCCGCGTAGTTCGTGTAGCCGACTGCGTTCGAGCCGCGCAACAGCATCTGAAACAGGATGTTCGGCACGCGCTCGCGCAGCAGCGCTAGACGCTCCCACGGATCTTCCTTCAGGAAGCGCAGCGCGACGTCGAACGTCGCACCGCCCCAGCATTCGAGCGAGAACAGCTGCGACAGCTCGCGTGCATAGAACGGCGCGATCGGCAGCATGTCGGCCGTGCGCATGCGCGTCGCGAACAGCGACTGATGGGCATCGCGCATCGTCGTGTCGGTCAGCAGCACCTGCTTCTGGTCCAGCATCCAGTTCGCGAACTTCGCCGGCCCGAGTTCGCGCAAGCGGTCGCGTGTGCCGGCCGGGATCGCTGCTGCGGTGTCGATCTTTGGGAGCACCGGTTTCGGCAGCGGCAATGCCGGCAGCGTGCGACCGTCCATCTCGCTGCTGCCGTTCACGTTCAGCTCGCCGAGATAACGCAACAGCTTGGTCGCGCGATCACCGCGCTTCGCGAATTCGAGCAGTTCCGGTGTGCGGTCGATGAAGCGCGTCGTCACCTCGCCCGCAATGAATGCCGGATGGTTGATCACGTTTTCAAGGAATTGCAGGTTCGACGTCACGCCGCGAATCCGGAATTCGCGCAGCGCGCGGTCCATCCTGTGGATCGATTCGGCCGCCGTCGGCGCCCACGTCGTGACCTTCACGAGCAGCGAGTCGTAGTACGGCGTGATGACCGCGCCGCCGTAGGCCGTGCCCGCATCGAGCCGCACACCGAAGCCTGCCGCGCTGCGGTACGCGGTCAGGCGCCCATAGTCGGGCAGGAAGTCGTTCTCCGGATCTTCGGTCGTGATCCGGCATTGCAGCGCGTGGCCGTTCAGCGGAATCGCCTGCTGCGCCGGCACGCCGGCCGCACGCTTGACGATTGCGCCGCTGCCGTCCGCCTCGTCGTCGGCGAGGCCGATCCGGCCGCCCTCCGTGATGCGGATCTGCGCCTTGACGATGTCGATCCCGGTGATCATTTCGGTCACCGTATGCTCGACTTGGATGCGCGGATTCACTTCGATGAAATAGAACTGCCCCGTATCGGCGTCCATCAGGAATTCGACGGTGCCTGCATGCGTATAGCCGACCGCGCGCATCAGTCGCAGCGCCGCTTCGCACAGTGCCTGCCGGCCGTCGTGATCGAGGTATGGCGCCGGCGCACGTTCGACAACCTTCTGGTTGCGCCGCTGCACCGTGCAATCGCGCTCGTACAGATGCACGACCGTGCCATACGTGTCGCCGAGCACCTGCACCTCGACGTGGCGTGCGTTACGCACGAGCTTCTCGACGTAGACCTCGTCGTTGCCGAACGCGGCGAGCGCCTCGCGCCGCGCGGCCGCGAGCGAGGTCTCGAGATCGCGTTCGCTTTCGAGCACGCGCATCCCGCGTCCGCCGCCGCCCCAGCTCGCCTTGAGCATCAGCGGATAGCCGACCGTCGCAGCGAGTCGCTTGCATTCGTCGAGATCGTCCGGCAGCGGCGCCGTCGCAGGCATCACGGGCACGCCCGCCGCGATCGCCGCATTGCGCGCGGCCACCTTGTTGCCGAGCGTGCGCATCACGTCCGGTGCGGGGCCGATCCAGCGGATGCCGGCGTCGATGACGGCCTGCGCGAAATCGGGGTTCTCGGACAGGAAGCCATACCCGGGATGGATCGCGTCGACTTTCGCCAGCCGCGCGACGCGCAGAATGTCGTCGATGTCGAGATAGGCGGCGAGCGGCTTCCTGCCTTCGCCGATCAGGTAGCTCTCGTCCGCCTTGAAGCGATGCAGCGCGAGACGGTCTTCCTTGGAGTAGATCGCCACGGTGCGGATGTTCAGCTCAGCGGCGGCACGCATCACGCGAATCGAGATTTCCGAACGGTTCGCAATCAGGATGGACTGGATGGGGGTATGAGTCATTGTAAGCAATGGTCAACGGTCGTCGAACAAAACCGGTCCACGCGATGTGTCACGGTCTGAAGTGCTACGGGATCGTCTGAAGCAAGCGGCAGGCCAGCCTTGAGCTCTGCGCGTATGTGCTTGATTTGACGAGCGAATGACAGTGCGCTTGATTGCAGCGCGTTTCAAAACTGGAAACAGGTTTGCACTTCTGCACCGATCATCCGACCGGCCGGACGGTCAATGCGATCATCGATAAGCGGTTCATCAGTCGGTCGCGCGTGGCACCCGCATTACGCGGTCCGGCGCAGATTTCGCGCAAGCGTTCGCACTCCGTTGTTCCGTTGTTCCGTTGTTCCGTTGTTCCGTAGTTCCGTAGTTCCGTAGTTCCGTAGTTCCGTAGTTCCGTAGTTCCGTAGTTCCGTAGTTCCGTAGTTCGAAATATAGAGGATGTGCAGCGCGCGCGGTCGATCGGAAATTTCCCGTCATCGGGTCGCGATGACTCGCCGACTGATGCACGCTCGACCACCGACGGTGCCGCGCGCAGGATTGGGGAGGTTGAACGAGAGACCTGCGACGACACGGCAGCGCGCGTAGCAGCCGGCTCGCGTAGCCATGTAGCGACGAGACGCCGATCGCAGTGGCACTTCAAGGTATGAATCGCAACTTCAAGGCGCGCTCACGCCAGCGTTGTCCCTTGGTAGCCGTTTATGGGAAGTGGCGGCGGCCTCTGGACGCCGTGCGACAGACGCTGTCGCACGATCCCGCAGTCAAAAAACGCCCAGCGCGAGGCCCGCTGCCAGACCGGCGCCGAGTTCCGCGCAGCGCGCGAGATCCTCGGCGTCGATCGTCTTGGGCGCGAGGATGCGTTCGGGTGTCTGCGCGTGGGTGCAGACGATCAGGCCTGGCGCGACACTCTTGAGCCGCCATCCGGTCGCGATGCGATCGATCTGGCGCAATGCGTTCTGCCCGTCGCTGCCTGCGCAGATCATCGCCGCATACGGGCGGCCGTTGACGCGATCGAGCGCCGCGTAATAACAGCGATCGAAAAAGTCCTTCATCAACCCCGACATCGCGGCAAGATTTTCCGGCGTCGCGAACAGATAGGCATCGGCCGCGAGTACGTCGCCCGGGCTCGTCTCGTCCGCGCGTTGCAGCCGAACCGACACGCCAGACTGCTCGCGCGCCGCGTCGGCGGCCGCTTCGGCCATCTGCTGCGTGCCTCCGGTCATCGTGTGATAGATGATCAACAGCGTCTTCATTCGTGGTGACTCACTGTCAGCCCTTTCGAGTCGTGCCGGCATCGGCGTGTTGTCGATATATTCGCGATGCGCCACGCTGCGCCAAAGCGTGGCGTAATCGCGCGACGCTCATCGTGATGACCGCGCGTTACTTCCAATGTAGGCCAAACGCCCGGATGCCGAAGTCGCGCAAGTGATGTGGGCGACGCGTTACGGTTCGCGCGGGATAGCGCTCCTTCAGCGTCTGCCTTTTCCGCCCAATGCGCGCTACCTGTGCTACCCGCCTTCGCTCGGGTTCCGCTCGTAGTATGCGAGGAACATGTCGGCAGCCGATTCGGCAACTTGCCTCTGTGCGTTTTCACCAAGCGGCGGCTGCCCCATCGTCACTTGAGGCCAGAACGCGAAAGCCTTCACCAAGCCCTGCAATTGCTGTGAAGCGAATGCCGGATCCGGAACCGCGAGCCGGCCGGCCGCCGCCGCCGCGCGGATCCAGACCGTCACGTCCTCTTCGCGCTCGCCCATGCGCTCCACCATGTCCCGCGCACGCTCCGGCGAATGGATGCCCGCCGCGATCGCGACCCGCGCGAGCGCAAGAAACGCGTCGTCGTTGAGCAGGCGCAGTTTGCGCTCCAGCAATTCGAGCAGTTGCTCGCGCAGCGGCGCGTCGCCGCGAAAGACCGGCGCGATGCCCGTGTGGCTCGCATCCCACAGCTTGTGCAGGATCGCGGCGAACAGCGCTTCCTTGCTCGGGAAATGGTTGTAGACGGTGCGCTTCGACACATCCGCGCGGGCGGCGATCCGGTCCATGCTGGTCGCGTCGTAGCCTGCCGCGAGAAACTCCTCGATCGCAGCGCTGACAATGGCCGCGCGCTTTCGATCGGTCAGACGTTGATGAGTGGCATTCGTATCCATCGTCAAATTTTACACCCGGCAGTTTACTTTTCTCGAAAACAAACTACACTGATCGGTGTACTTTCACTCCGGATGGATTCCCATGGCATCGCTCCCCGATTTCGTTCATCGTACGCTGGGCTATACCGCTGCGGAGCGCAGCCGTGCGCTGTCCACAACTTCGCCACAACACGACGGCGAACGTTTCCGTAATGTCGCGCCGCGGCCCGTTGAAGGTGTCGGCAAAATGATGCGCATCATGTGGAACATGTTGTTCAACAAGCCGCGAGAAGCCGTGCCGTCGGGCACCCTGCCGGTCGATTCCCTGACCCGCGAACAACTCGAGACAGCACCTGATCGAAGCCTGTACCGGCTCGGGCACTCGACGCTGCTCGTCAAGCTGCGCGGCGAATTCTGGCTGACCGATCCCGTATTCGCGGAGCGCGCGTCGCCGTTCCGCCGCCTCGGCCCCAAGCGCTTCCATGCGCCGCCGATCGCTCTCGCCGATCTGCCGCCGCTGCGTGGCGTGATCCTGTCGCACGATCACTACGACCACCTGGACCGCGACACCGTGCTGGCGCTCGCGGCAACGACCGGCGTGTTCGTGACACCGCTCGGTGTCGGCGACCGGCTGATCGACTGGGGCATCGACGCAACGAAAGTGCGCCAGCTCGACTGGTGGCAAAACGCGGAGATCGACGGACTGACGCTGACCGCGACACCCGCGCAGCATTTCTCGGGCCGCAGCCTGTTCGACGGCAACAGCACGCTGTGGGCGTCGTGGGTGATTGTCGATGACGATCTGCGCGTGTTCTTCAGTGGGGATACGGGCTACTTCGACGGATTCAGGGCGATCGGCGAACGCCTCGGTCCATTCGACGTGACGCTGATCGAAACAGGTGCCTACGATCCGCAGTGGCCATACGTTCATATGCAGCCTGAAGAAACCGTACAGGCCCATATCGATCTGCGCGGGCGCTGGCTCGTGCCGATTCACAACGGCACGTTCGACCTGGCCATGCACCGCTGGCACGAGCCGTTCGAGCGCGTGACGGCGCTGACCGTCGCACGCGGTGTCGAGCTCTCGACGCCGCGTATGGGCGAAAGGGTGGATCTGACCGCGCCGCATCGCGGCGAGCGCTGGTGGCGCCATGTCGCCGAGAAGGCGAGTACGTCGAAGTCGCTTTGGCCGGTGGTTTGTGCGTCGCGTGCTGCCAAATAGGTGTTTCGGCTTGGGTCTGGCGGCCTGTGGCACCGGCTGCGTGCGGCCGCCGGGACCACGGACGCCAACAACGACGCTTCGTCGACGGGCTATGGCGTGTCGACCCAAGTGCTCGACGCGAGCCACGAAAAGCCCCATCGTGGTTCCGCACTGAAACTCGACTTGCGGGTCATGGCCGATCTGATGGTTAGGTCAGGTCGAGCCGAATCACAAGGATCAACCAGCCGGCCGCAACCTTTTCATCGGCGACGTGACCGTACCTTCGTACGCAGCATTGAACAGGTTGCTCGCGGCACTCGACGATCTGTTGCGCCCGTGACGACATTCTGGAAAAACCTTTGCAACGTGTCCTCGGTTGCCAGGCACACGATTTCGCATCAAATGATGCTATAACCGTGCCTCGAATCATGGGGGAATTATGCGAACCACAATCGCTTTGGACGATGACTTGGTTGCTCGGGCCCAGGACTATACCGGATTGAGCGAGAAGTCTGCTCTTGTGCGCGAAGCGTTGAAAGCGCTTATCGAGCGCGAAGCCGCGCGCAGGCTCGCCGCCTTGGGCGGCAGTCAACCGGGTATCACTGCTGCGCCGCGCCGCAGGCAGGAGGTTGAATAATCCTCGTCGACACGTCTGTGTGGGTCAATCAAATCGATCATTCAGAGCCAATTATGGTCGACCTTCTGCTCCACGACAGTGTCCGGATCCTGAAATCTCGCTAGTCAGATTGCGTGACCGCTCTACCGTGCTTCGGGCTTTGAACGATCTACCGCGCGCCCCATCGCTACACCTAACGAAGTCTTTTATCTGCTCGAGCAAGACGCCGGGTCACTCTCGTCGTCGACCAACTTGGCTTCGATGATCAACCGCGTGGCGTGGCTGTTGAGGACGCTTAATTCTGCTAGTGGGACGATTAATTTTGCTAACAGAGGCGCCGACGGCGCCGTTCCTCCGCGTTTCGACGGTAACGTGACACCCTTTTGAGCGGACTTTGCATGCTGCCTGTGCTGCGAAACACAAAAGGTGGAATCGCCTCAAGAGGGATACCGTGCTCGCTGCAGTTCCGAATGACCGGGTCAAGTCACGCCCGCCGCCAATAGGGCGCACTGACGTCCATCGAGTTGATCACGAGGGATCGGTAGCAGTATGGAAAGTGCCGTCTCGTCGTCATCAAGGTCTCTGGCGTCTGAATTCGGTCGAGTGTGGCAATGTCGAGGCACGCCAACGCGGCAATTTTGTGTATCGTGGTATCGCTCAACGGCGGGAACAGATCCATACTGCATTGATCAAGGCCGGCAGCGAATCGAGTCCATCGGCCTCCCTCGACTCCGAGACTGTCATCCGACAGCGGCCCGCGACTCGTCCGCACCAGCTCCCGAATGCCTCATTTTCAAATGGGCCCGGCGCGTAAGACCGGGGACGCACGTTATCGCATCCTTGTGGAAGCGGCATCTCTCAAATGCTCCAGATTGATTGATTCGTGGCCCCTGCGAATTGCCAACCCGGCCGCCGTGTTCAAGATCCTGGATATTTCCCCTGTGAGACCGCCGCTTGCGGCAAGGACATACTGAGCGATCTCCCGCTGCGCCAGATCGAATGGCTGTTGGCTCACTACGACAAACCGTTGCGTGTCGAAAACCTCGCCGCGCAAGTCCCGACGAGCAGTTCGACGCTCCATCTTCATTTTCGCCAACTCGCCGGCATGAGCCCGTTGCAGCACCAGAAGCGGATGCGTCTGAATGAGGCGCGCCGGCTGATGCTTCCAAAGCGACTCCCTGCCGCATTAGCGTCGTTTCGTGTCGGATACGGGAGTCCGACCGAGTTTGACCGGAAGTGCAGTCGCCTGTTCGGCAACTCTCCGCACCGCGACATCGACGATTTTCGCAGTCGCTCGAACGTCGAACTGCCATCCACATCGATTGCTGCAAATTGCTGAATCGGTGAAAGATGATTGTGCTCGGGCCGCCGTGCCGAAACTGGACGGCCTGTCGTCGGCCTGTCGTCGGCCTGTCGTCGGCCTGTCGTCGGCCTGTCGTCGGCCTTCAACAAGCATCACGTATCGCTAGCTGCTCGGACAACACGCCATTGGCGTCTTGTGACCGGTTGCGCATTCGAGAAACGTCACATATTCGCCGAACGACACGGGCACGATACGCGGTTGTTACGTGACAACTCCCGTCGGCTCAGCACATACAAACCGGCACTACTGGTGATCGCGCGACAAATGCGTATCATTAACTACAAAACACATATCAAACGATACATTCAATACGCCAAATCTCGCTCGCGGGGCTAAACAGCGACTCACCGGCATTCGCCCCCGCCTCAACCAGCCAAAAGCGCGGCGAATGCGTGAAACAACGCGAAGAATTTCCCGTAAACCCTTATCAGACAAGCGTTTACTCACACACCCCATTTTTCGCGATTGTTTCACGATGTGGCCCTCTGCCCCTTCATGTCCGCGTCTCAGGAGGCCGATTCAACAGCGCTTTGGCCAGACGCAGGCCGTGGCGAAGCTCGCCAATCTGGACGCATATTTCGCGAGATTGCATTCGCTTCTCCGTGACAACACAAACACAAGTGTGCCTACGCCTGGGAAAGTGACATGCATCCAAGCGTTGCCGGTAGTCGAATAAATGGGGTCATATCAATGTGCGATTCTGTCGTCGAGATGTCTTTGGTATGCAGCGCAAAGCGTGTTAAGCACGCTCGGTCAGCTATCAGGCGTGCAGCAATCGGAGGGTTGCCTGAAGACGCTAGCATTGAGGCGATCGATACGCCGGCAATTCGAACTCGACGACGTTAGCGAGTTGGCGACATATTCGGCGCGCGAGATCATATTGGTCTCGGCTGTTGCCATTCGGAATGTTGTCGAATCGTCTAGCTTCGAACAAGCGCTGGGTTGTCACGTGACAACTCAGCGCACGCTGAAAGATTCCGAGTAACGCCGTTTTCGCCGCATCATTGCAAATCCATTCCGCCGCCAGCACTGCAATCAAATTTCCGCCCAATACACTGCACTGGCCGTTTCGAACATCGCGACCCTGGAGCGAGGTTGTTACGTGACAACTGAATGTTCGCCGCGCTATCAATACCTCACGGGAAGCGAATGCAATCCCAACTGAGCAACTTGCTTGTGCCGTGTGAGTACTCCAGTGCCGGCTTCAACTTGCGTATGCCTTGCGCTTTGTCACGTGACAACCGCTTCTGCGTCATCCAGTCTCCAGCCACCCTCCGACACAATAAGAGTCACCCTGTTCGTGTCGACCTATTGTTTGGCATTCAATTGTCTTTCCGCGAATAGCATCGTCAGGCCAAATCCACCAATCAACAATTTCCATTCGGTTTTCAGTGATGGGGATTGTCTTTGCGCTATCGCTTCCATCGCGCTGGTCGACGCGCATCGAACGTTAGCCATCCGCCCGATTGTCACGTGACAACAACATCGTGCTAGAGAATTTCGCGGCAAAGATCATCTTGTCTGGACATTTCTCTAACAACTGCATATATTACGCAAAACTCCTTGGAGGAATTTAATGGCTTTCAAGATCGCCGTCAGTAATCAAAAAGGTGGGACTGGAAAGACAACCATCTCCGTCAACATTGCCGCCGCCTTCGAGGCCGGCGGGAACAAGGTGGCACTTATCGACGCCGACCCCCAGGGCACATCGGTGCGCTGGGTCACAAGTGGAGAGAACACCCTTCCAATGACTGTCCTCTCGCTGGCGCCCGCAGGTCGCGGCATCGGCGGAGAGATCAAGAAACAGGACGCGCATTTCGACGTGATCGTCGTCGACTGCCCCGGCAACCTCGAGGATCCGCGCATTGCGTCGGTACTCGAAGTCGCCGACTTTTGCCTCGTTCCGCTGTCGCCATCGCCCGCGGATCTGTACAGCACCGTCGCGATGATCCGCATGATCGAGTCCATGCGCGCGGTCCGTAACCCCAGCCTCTCTTCCGCATTGATGCTCAATAGCGTCAATGGAAAAACTAAAATGCGTGAAGAAATTCTAAAAATTCTAAAGGCTGAAGAAATAGGGGAGCATCTGCTGGACAGCCAGATCGCCCAACGCGAGGTGTATCGCCAGACGTTCGCGCTCGGCACCACCATCCACCACCACAATCGGTATCTGAAGGGCCTCAAGGAGGCCCGTGCGGAGATCGAAAAGCTGGTTACCGAAATGGCCCAATACATCGCATCGACGCGAGCTACCGGAACCGCTCATGGCTAAAGACACTTCGAAAGAGAAAAAGGCAACGGGCAACCTCCACCTCGCGGCCGGTCTGCTGCGCGGCCTCGCGCAGGAAAACGCAGCGCTGGAAACCAGGTTGCCCGAACCACCGCCTGTCGTAGCCGTGGCGAACGGCGTGCCGGCGCTCGAGCTGGTCACGGCAGCACCGGCAGATGCAACGGATCTCGGTGCACCTCAAAGGGTAGCGGTAAAGGATTGCATCCCGAACCCGTTCAACCCCCGGATTTTCTATTCGGAATCGAGCCTGCACGAACTTGCGCTGACGTTGAAACGGGAAGGGCAGATCGAGCCGATCAAGGTGACGCGTCTGCCGGAGTTTCCCGGCAAGCTCGTCGTGATCGACGGACAGCGCCGGTTGCGCGCCACGAGCATCAACGGCGACGAATACATCAACGCGACGTTCCGGTCGGATCACACGCCGGAGCAGCTCTATACGATCGCCTACCGCGCGAACCACGATCACGAGCGTCAGACGATCTTCGACGATGCGGTCGCGTGGAAACGTCTCCTCGACGAAAAGGTGTTCCCCGATCAGAACACGCTTGCAGAGAAGATCGGCAAGGACAAGGCGTCAATCAGCAAGACGCTCTCGCTCAATGCGCTGCCCGGTACGCTCCTCGAGCGGATGGCCGGCGCGAACGACGTCGTGGGCCTGCAGGCCGCGTATTTCCTCAAGCTGATCTTCGAGCGGCTCGGCGAACCGACGGCTGACCGGCTGCTGTCAGCCGTGATCGACCGCAAGAAGTCCGTTCGCGATCTCGAGAACTTCCTGCGTACGCAGAGCGACGCGAACAAGAAGGCAGGACGGACACGCTACAGCGTTCGCCACGACTTCGCACTCGATTCGCGGGCGATCGGCCAGTTGAAGACCTACCCCGATGGCCGACTCGATCTGCAGCTCAAGGGCGTCGACGCCGCGCATCAGGAAGCGCTCGCCGACAAGCTCAAGGCAGTAATCGACGCATACGTCACCGAGCTCGCCGGTACGCAACAGTAAGGTGCCCAAATAAAGAGACCTCGCATCTGCGAGGTCCTTTTTCAGTTTCCGGCGAGACTGCTTCGCAGCAGGAACTCCAGCAGGTCGTCCGAAGTCGGTTCGCCCCAGGTGTCCAGCGCGAGCCATCTGAAGAAGCTCGTCTGCGCGAGCTTGCTCGCTTTCTTCTTCGGCGACAGCGTCAGATCCTTCGAGCCGGCCACCGTTTCGTTATAGCGGTCGATGAGCTTGGTCTGGTCATCGATTTCGAGCTCGCGGAAGTATGCTCCGGCCTCGTCGATCTTGGCCGCGAGATACTTGTCGCGGATCTGCTCCTGCTTGCTCTGCTGAGTCTCCTTCACGGGCGCGGCAGTGTCCGTCGACTGTCCATCGGACAACGTATAGCCGTGCGTCAGCGCCTTGCGGAAGTATGCGCCCACATTGTCGATCGGCGCCGCATTCTTCTTCGTGGTCCGATTGAGCGTGTACGCGATCGCGGCCTTGATGCGCTGTACGCCATACTGCGTAATCAGACGGCGCGCCTCCGATCGCGGAATGCCGAACTTCGCGACCTCTTCGACGAGCGCTTCGTTCTTGACGTCGCCTTCCTCGACCGTATCCACGCTCTGCTTGCGCGTCACCTTGAACTGCACCGCTTCCACGCTACGGCCGGACTTGTGTTCGATCAGCTCGAGCGTATGGTCCGATACTTCGTTTACCTCCTGAATGCAGGGCACCAGAACCTTGCTCTTGAACAGCTTGTATTCCTTGTAAGACTGCGACGCCTTGTCCTGGCCGAGGATCAGGTCGCGGAACTTCGGCAGCGGAATCTTCGCGGTGATGCCGATTCCTTCGTAGCGCACCGTGTTCTCCCACAACGCGAGCGAGTGCGAGCGCCGGAATTCGCGCGCGATCCGCATATCGATGAGCGCATAGATCTCGGGATTGAGCAGTTCGCTGCGAATCTGATCCGAGAAGCTGTACTTTAGTACCGATTGCTCGAGTTCCGCACCGGCCAGCAAACCCGACGCCTTCCAGACCGTCGAACGATCCGCGGCAAGATAGTCCCAGTTGACGACGGTGCTGATGAGCGAGTTCACCGTGTCCTTCACGTATTTCGTGTTGTTGCTGTTCAGGCCGCTTTCGTGCGACAGCGACGCAATCGAAATCGAGAAGCTCGTGCGACCCGGCTCGAACGCCTCCTGCCGGAGTGCATTCTTGATCAGCGAACTGAACATCTTGCGCTGCTGCAGGCCGATCTTTCCCGACTTGGGGGCGATGTGAATCGCCTGGACCGCCTTGCGCAGCAAGTCGGGAGGCTCTGGCGTCTGGAACAGCGAGACCTGCTTGTCGGAGCCTTTGCTTGCGGGCTTTCGCGGCATCGTGATGTCCGGATAAGGTTGCCTTATTAAGGGCTGACTTTATACCTTTTCCTTTCCGAGAGCAACGCCCTTGCTCGCATGTCACTTGCACTATCGCAGCTAACCTAGCGACTACAAAGGATTTTTTTTGTTTGGTAGCCGTGCGCTCTGCCCCATAACTATCTACCTTTCTGCCAAATCCCATCCCAAAAGCAGCTACCTTTGATCCGGGACGAGCATGTCGACCGTCATCAGGGCCCGGTCAAAGGTACCTTTTTATGGGAAGCAACCGACTGAAATCGACTTGGGAGGTGAGATATGTGGTGCCATGCAACACGCCGCCGTTTCTCTCCCATAACTTGCTACCTCGAAGGGTTCCCATGGATGGTTACCATCGGACGCGACCGATTCCGCTCATTTCGCTGTGGAGCGACAAAAGCGCCCCCATAGATGGCAACCTTGCGTCGTCCCCATAAAGAGGTACCTTTCCAGTGGACCGTTCCTGTTTATGGGAGTCCTAGTGCGAGCTGCGTGCGACATCCGATTGGAGCAACGCCGAAATCACCCCATAACCGGATACCTTCCCTGTGCCCCATAACTTGCTACCCAAGGACACCGCGAGCTTAGCGGCTTGCGCGCGATCCCGCGCCGACATCCCATAAATGGTTACCTCAACGGGTCCCCATAGACTGCTACCCATGAAGATTCCTGGCCTATTTCCCATAAACGGGTACGCTCGCCCCATATCCACATCCCCGAATCCCCACAGCCTGCTACCCAAGGCCCCAAATCCACAGACCTGAAACCCCAGACCCTTCTACCTCTGCTCCCATAAATGGGTACCGATCATCGCTCAAACCCTTGCCAGTCAAGCCTGTGAGCCTTCTAAAAGTAGTTAAAGTAGTAAACGTTGCTTTCTAAAGATGTAAACACACGTGTCCTTCCAGGAAAGACCAACCCCCATAAACCACTACCCAAAAGCTGTGGCCACAGTCGCTCTGCCTGCTCCAAGTCCCCATTTGCACGCTATTTTGCTGGTCGCAGCGCACCATCCAGGCCGCACTCCAGTGATTTAAAGGCTCGCAGAGAAGGTGAGTACACACTCACAAGCGCCGAAAAGTAGAAGGTTATGGGAGCAAAACCGTCAGAGAACGCTGATTCCGGCTCATAGGTACCCTGTTATGGGAGTCCAGCGGGCGCCATCAACGTCAGGTATCCACCCATGGTTGGCCACTCAATAACGGCCTTTGAGGCTGTCGACTTGCGGATCTGTGTCGTCCGTCCGGGAGCCGCTCGGGAGACCCGATTGCCCCATTGGAACCGCGTGGCACAGTTCAACCTGTGGGTAACATGAACGCCGGCACCCTCTTGCGGCAACAATTACCGATGGCGATCGAAAAGGTGAGTTCCGGTCTGTGCGCTTGCGTCACGATGGCGACCGGAGAATCTCCACCTTTCAGATACTCGAGATCCTGTGCATTGCACACGCATATCCTGCACCTGCTCGGTTCGCGACGACATCTCGCGCATGTCTCGGCAAGATTGCTCGCGAGTCGCAATCTTCCGCGGGCGAACCTGGGACCACTCCGTCTGAAGCCCGACCGACTCGACGCGATTCTGCTGCCAACGTGAGTGTCTCGCGGTCTCGGCACTTCACCGCAGCCGATCCCGCATCGGGTTCCCGGAGAAGCTCACCATTCAGATGCAGCGGATCCCGTAACAGCTCACCTTTGTTCCGCGGCGCGTGCGTCGAGCTGCGCCGAGCGACCGGGCATCTTCGACATCTGATCGGATGAATGAGCACCGGCTGTCTTGCTCTGCGGTGTCGAATCCCGCGGTCACCACACTATCTACGTAGTTGTCCACGGTTGCCACTTATGGTCGCGGCGCTTCGATCTCACGACTAGCGCCACGTCGTCACCTGGCCTGACGCGCGACATCACGATAGAGCGGCGATTGGCGGTCGCAGTGAGCAAAACGACTCACGCATCATCACTCCTGCGTCGGCCGAGTGTGTGCGGGTGATCTGGTCGATGCGGGTTCCATCGATAGGTATAAAATCGTGCGCCCCGACAGGTGACGTCACTCGAACCTGCGTGGTGACCTATCTGTCCGGATCGTTCGCGACACCGTGTCGTTCCGGAAGCCGACGAAGTCTGATCGCCTCGCGCCCCGATGCGTGAACCGAAATTGTTTCAACTCGATCACCTCGCTGCGGCTCACGCCGTTGACCGTTGTTCCGGTGCTGAGCGCACGTGCGCTGAAGCTTCATCAAGGCGGAAGAGAGCGTACCGAAGGTGGCACGTTTGCCAGACCTGCCGGCCAGGCGAATCATCGCGCACATTACCAAGCTGTTCGCCGCCGAGACGCGCAGCGCAATGTGGAAACCTGAGCGTCGACAGCGGCAGCGCGTGCGATACGGCGTGCGCGTGCTAGACACTATGACTCCCGTGAGGCAAAGGCTGGCCTGCCGTGAGGAATCAGACGCGGGTTAGCATTGCTGCCAGAGCCGCACGGTGCGGACAGGGCCGCACCCGGCGATTTCCGGCACGGAGGCCAGCATGGAACACGATAGCACTACGCTGTACGTCGGTCTCGATGTCCACAAGGAATCGATCACGGTCGCGTATGCGCGTGGTTCGGGTGAAGTCGAGCTGCTGGGCAAGACTGGCACGACGCAGGCGGATGTCGATCGCCGGTGCAGGCGCCTGCAGTCAAAGGCACGGCACGTCTGCGTTGTCTACGAGGCCGGTCCATGCGGCTACGGGCTTTACCGTCAGCTCGTGCAGAAGGGATTCGGGTGCATGGTGTGCGCCCCATCGCTGATTCCGAAGAAACCGGGCGAGCGGGTCAAGACCGACCGGCGCGATGCGATCAAGCTGGTGCGATCGCTGCGCGCCGGTGACCTCTCATCGGTATATGTGCCCACTGTGGACGATGAAGCGTTCCGGGATCTGGCACGCACGTGGGTGAGCGCCAAAGACGACCTGAAGCGTGCCCGGCAACGGGTGAAGGCCTTTCTGCTCTCGCATGGGGCGCGCTATACCGGCCGCGCCGACTGGGGCCCGTCGCACCGACGCTGGCTCAGCTCGTACACCTTCGGCAGCGCCTGGCAGCAACTGGCGTTCGAGGAGCAGCGGCGCGCGATCGAGGACCGCCTCGCGCAATGCGTGCGTCTGGAAGCAGCGTTGCGCGAGGCGGTTGCCGGCTGGCGCTTCTATCCGGTCGTGCTGGCCCTGCAGACGATGCGCGGCGTGCAGTTCACCACGCCCGTTGGAGTACTCGCCGAACTGGGCGCTCTGTCACGCTTCGCCCATCCGCGCCAGCTGATGGCCTGGTTGGGCCTGACGCCCTCGGAACACTCGTCAGGCGAGAAGCGCCGCCAGGGCAGCATCACGAAGAACGGCAACAGCTACGCCAGGAAGCTGCTCGTCGAGGCGGCCTGGAGCTACCAGCACCCGGCACGCGTGAGTCCCGAGATCCAGCGCCGCCACGAAGGCATCCCGAAACCGATTGTGGACCGGGCGTGGGACGCACAGGTGCGCCTGTGCCGGCGCTATCGCAAGCTCGTCGCGCGCGGCAAGCAGAAGAACATCGCGGTGGTCGCGGTCGCCCGCGAACTCGTCAGCCCATCAGCCTCAATCTGAGACATCAGTCAGCTCGCGATGTCACTCGCCGTACCGCACGAAGGACTCACAGCGTGATGCAACGATCGAACAACCCTAACGGTTGTTTGAACGGCTGTATGTCAGCTCGGCGACCAACCGTGGAATCTGATCGTGGCTCGAGCGACGCTTTGCGATTTTCTTCGGCGGCCTTGATGAACTCGGATAGTTCGCGCTCCGTGGCTGAATCTTTGGCACCAAGTTTCCACGTCGCGGCTCCGTGCCAGCGGCACGTGGCCCGAGCCAGCGCTAATGCGAAACTCGCAGCCTTAGCACATTCGTATTCAACTTGCTCGCAAATGTCGATTGGTTCACCGAATTCCCGAAATGCCTCCACGTACTCGCGGGCCGAGTGCACCGTGGCCGGGTACTCGCGCAGCTCGGAGATCGCGTTGCGGCTCAGAACATGCCAGTGCAGCTTGTCCGGATAGGCAAAGGCGGGGACGGACACCCCCTTGCTTGCTTCATAGCTCTTAGGGCCGACCAGCACCGCCGCCGCTCAAGCGGCCTTATGCATCATGGTCCGACAGGTTCGAGCGTAACTTTCCAGCAATACTGCAAGTTCCAACGCAGTGTCGCGTCGCTGACGCTTGCGCACCCAGGTGTCCCTTGCTGAGAGCCACACAAGCGTTATTACTGAGCCGACTGCCCCAGATGCCAGCGCCAGACTCAATGGGGTGTTCCAGCTAAGCCGTTGAAGAAATTGAAGCGATTTGCCGCGCGTCAAACAAGATGAGAGCAGCGCGTCAATCAGGATGAGAGTACTGGCGTGGCGTCAGCGGTGAAGGGCGTAGCCCGGAACCGCTGACGCCACGCCGCGCCGAGGAGCCCGCCCGTCATTGGAGAGCCTTGTCGGTGGTCGCGGTAGATCGGGTATGAACTGAGTCTTCCATGTCAAGGGAGGCGCAGTGTGTTTTCACCACAAGCGCTTCAGTTGAGCTGACGCGCATCTTGACAGACCGGGGCGAACCGCGGCGCCGTCCGGTTCGCCGTCGCGCGCGAATCAAGGCATTGAGGTTCGCCAATCTGAACGCCGCCCGGTACGAAGAAGCCACGCGAGTTCACGCAGGCGGACGTCCTTCGGCGTCGAGCAGGTGATCGTGAACCTGGCCGAGCACAGGCAGGCACAACCCCCACCCCGCAAACCGGGTCGTCGGTCTACAAGCCCTATCTGAACGGGCACCAGCAGCCCTGCTGCTTCACCCCTGATCTTCTACGCTGCGTGACGGCCAAACCGATGAAAGATACGACACGTCTATTTAGCTGGCGCTACGACATTTGAGAATGGCTTTGACATTGGGGGCAAAACTATTTTCCGTTCACTCGGCGCGGCTGGCTTGTAATCAGATAAAAATAGGGTTCAATCGTTTGTCCGGAGGACACCCATTGCCTTGACTTTCATGTATACGGAGTTATGATTTGTTTATTAATTTTCAATAAACCATTTAAGCTCAGTACAGTGGACCCGATCATCAACCCTTACGCGCCTGGCGCTGGTAGCCCGCCACCTGAACTGGCTGGACGGGACGACATCCGTGAGCAAGTCCGGGTTTGCATCGAGCGCCTTCGACGCGGCCGTTCCGCGAAGAGCGTCCTTCTGATCGGTCTGCGCGGTGTCGGAAAGACGGTCTTGCTAGACCGGATGCGCCTCGACGCCGAGCATAACGGTGCACACACGGTGCGGATCGAGGCCCCGGAATCGAGGTCACTCCCATCCATGCTGGCACCGCAGCTCCGACTGGCCCTGCTCCGACTCAATCGGATCGAGGCTGCTCGGGACGCCGCTGTCCGGGGTTTGCGTGCGTTGGCCGGGTTCGTGGGCAAGCTGAAGGTGACGTACAAGGACATCGAGGTCGGGCTGGACTACGAGCCCGAGCCTGGCCTGGCTGACAATGGCGATCTGGAGGCAGACCTCGCGGCACTACTCGAGGAGGTTGGGCACTCCGCGCGTGCCGCACAAACCACGGTCGTCATATTCATTGACGAACTCCAGTACGTCGAGGAATCGCAATTGGCCGCGTTGATCTCGGCGCTCCATCGTTGCTCTCAGCAACAACTGCCGGTTACGGTAGTTGGTGCGGGATTGCCCCAGCTTCGCGCGCAGATGGGGGAAGCAAAGTCCTACGCCGAGCGCCTTTTTGATTTTGCCGAAATCGGACCACTTGCCACGGCTGACGCAGAACGTGCGATTACGGTGCCGGCGCAGCAGGAAGGCATCGAGGTTGAGCCAGCGGCCGTTGCCCGAATCGTTGCAGAGACAGCTGGTTACCCCTATTTTCTGCAGGAATGGGGGAAAACATCGTGGGACGTGGCCGACAATTCGCCGATATCGTTGGAGGATGTGACGAATGCCACTAGGCTGGCTGTTGCCGCCCTGGACGAAAGCTTCTTCCGCGTGCGCTTTGACCGCCTGACGCCGGCAGAGAAGCAATATCTTCGCGCGATGGCCGAACTCGGCGCGGGGCCGCACCGATCGGGCGACATTGCCGCGAAGATCGGGCGCCGTGTCGAATCTCTCGGTCCGATTCGGAGCAGCTTAATCGGTAAGGGCATGATCTGGAGCCCAACTTATGGTGACACCGCGTTCACCGTGCCTCTTTTTGATGCGTTTATGAAGCGGATCATGCCAGATTTTAGGGCCTGAGTAGTCTTGTAGTGACCTTATGAAGTTTATCTTTGTGACATAATCTTGCGATTTGCGAACTCTGACCTTCTGATGGATAGATTGTTGCACCGGAAACCTTCTCCAAGGTGGACAGCCCTATCTGGTACGCAATATGGCAATGGGCGAAGCGACGCCATCCCAAGAAGCCTCCGAAGTGGGTGATGAGACGGTATTTCCATCCGATCGCGCTGCGGCGATGGGTATTCGCCGCAGCCTAGTACAACATCCCTCAAATAAGCTTAATAATTATCGGGCTGCAAATATGGCTGCAGGAGCGTGACAACCACATCAGCCATTTCGTCGAGTGAACCCATGCCCGGCAGCGGTTCCCAGCGCCCACTATGGCTGCGAAAGGCCGCGCCATATCGATTGCGGCCGAGTTCAGTTAGCCGCGCCACGACGGTTGGCTCGTCATCGTCCAGACGTTTGATCAGCAAGTGGCGCCCGTAGGCTTGCGTGACGATCTGCTCATGGCCGAGCAGACTGCGCAGTTGACGCTGCAGTTCAGCGGCGCGGTGTTTGGCGGGTAAAGCTGGCATCTGCGTCTCTCGATTACGAAGCATCGCCTTGCAGCGGGGGGCGGATAGCCCCGGAAACTCCATTTGAAGGGGCGGGCGACCTGATTGTGCTCGCCGACGAACTGCTCGGTGCGCTCGCGCAGGTGCGCGGTGCTGGTGTGGCTGGCATGGCGCAGCACGCGGCGGGTGTCGCGGGCAAACCAGAGTTCGATCTGATTGACCCAGCTCGCGTGCAATGGGGTGAAGTGGAAGTGAAACCGCTTGCCATGCCGCACATTGAACGCCTGCCAGACGGCTTGGGCGCGGCGCGTGTTCAGGTTGTCCCACACCACGTGCACCTGCTTGCCCGGGTCGCGGTTGCCACGCGCTCCATGAAGGCTACCAGATCGTTCTGGGTACGCCGCTCGCGGCACTCTGCCAGTACCTTGCCGGAATGCACAGCCAGCGCGGCAATCAACGCCTGGGTGCCGTGACGAATGTATTCGAATTCTCGGCGGCGCAGCCGTCCTGGGGCGGGTGCCCGTCCCGGGTGCTTGCGCTCGATGGCCTGAATGCCGGTCTTCTCGTCGATGCTCAGCACCACCGCGTTTCGCGGCGCCTTGCGGTATAGCTTGCAAATCACGTTGACCTTCTCGCGAAAGGCCG
>NZ_QTQP01000035.1 GCF_003854275.1 Burkholderia sp. Bp8963 | reverse complement strand
AAGGAGAAAGCAACATGTGCGGAATCGTAGGTTTGCTGGTGAAGACGCCGGCATTGCGCGAGCGGCTCGGCGAACTGATGGTGCCGATGCTGATCGGCATGACGGAGCGCGGCCCGGATTCGGCCGGGCTCGCGGTGTTCGGCAAGTCGGTCGATGCAAGCCAGCGCAAGCTGAGCCTGTATTCAGGCTTCACCGATGAAGGCGAGCACTTCGCGTGGGAGGCGCTGGCCGACCGGCTCAACGCGTCGATGGACGTGACGGCGCACATTGACGCGAAGCGCAATCATGCGGTGCTGACCGTGCAGAGCCAGGCCGAGACGGTCCGGCGCTGGCTGCACGAACACTATCCGCGGGTCTACGTGCTGTCGGCGGGGCGCTCGATCGACCTGTACAAGGACATCGGCGCGCCGGCCGAAGTGGCCGATCGCTATGCGTTCTCGGGCCTGCGGGGCTCGCATCTGGTCGGCCATACGCGGATGGCGACCGAATCAGCGGTCACGCCGGACCGCGCGCACCCGTTCACGGCCGGCGAGGATTTCTGCCTCGTCCACAACGGGTCGTTGTCGAATCCGTACGGCGTGCGCCGCAAGCTGGAACCGAAGGGCATTCACTTCGACACGGACAACGACACCGAGGCCGCGTGCCGCTTCCTCGAATGGCGCCTGCGCGAAGGCGACGCGCTGCCGGACGCGCTGCAGAAGGGCTTCGAGGAGCTCGACGGCTTCTACACGTTCCTGATGGGCACGCCGACCGAGCTGGCGCTGATTCGTGACCCGTTCGCATGCAAGCCCGCCGTCGTTGCGGAGAACGACGACTACGTCGCGATCGCGTCCGAGTTCCGCTCGCTCGCGCATCTGCCCGACATCAAGCATGCAAAGGTATTCGAACCCGCACCCGAGGAGATGTATGTATGGAACGCGTGACATTCGACCTTGAGCGCACGACCGTCAGGGAGGTCAACCAGTACCTGCACGGCAGCGCCGACACGCTCGACGGCCTGCAGATCGTCGTGACGTCGCCGAACGGGGCGCACAACATCGCGGTCGGCATCGATGCCGACGTAACGGTCACGATCGATGGCCACGCCGGTTACTACGCCGGCGGCATGAATCAGCACGCGACGATCGTCATCGAGGGCAGCGCCGGGACGGGCGTCGCGGAAAACATGATGAGCGGCAAGGTACACGTGAAGGGCTTCGCGTCGAACGGCGCGGGCGCGTCCGCGCACGGCGGGCTGCTCGTGATCGACGGCGATGCGGGGCTGCGTTGCGGGATTTCGCTGAAGGGCGGCGACATCGTGGTCGGCGGCTCGGTCGGCAGTTTTTCCGCGTTCATGGCGCAGGCCGGCCGGATGGTGATCTGCGGCGACGCGGGCGATGCACTCGGCGATTCGCTGTATGAGGCGGTGCTCTACGTGAAGGGCGACGTGAAGTCGCTCGGTGCGGATGCGCGGTTCGAGCCGATGACCGGCGCCGACGTGAGCGCCGTCGCGGCGCTGCTCGACGCGGCCGGACTGGATCACGATCCGCACACGTTCAAGCGCATCGCGTCGGCCCGCACGCTCTATCACTGGAACGCGGACGCGAACCAGGAATACTGAATCCACGCTCGATCGAGAACCCGCCATGGAAAAGACCATTCACTTCGCCCGCTTGCAGCACGAAGCGTCGCACGGCTACGACCGCAAGACGATCGACTATATCCACGCGGCCGCGCAGCGCGGCCTGTATGAAATCCGTGGCCTCGGCGCGAAGCGCCAGGTACCGCACTTCGACGACCTGCTGTTCCTGGGCGCGTCACTGTCGCGCTATCCGCTCGAGGGCTATCGCGAGAAATGCACGACGCAGACCGTGCTCGGCACGCGCTTCGCGAAGAAGCCTATCGTGCTCGACATTCCGATCACCGTGGCCGGGATGAGCTTCGGCGCGCTGTCCGCGAACGTCAAGGAAGCGCTCGGCCGCGCGGCGACGGCGGCCGGCACGTCGACGACGACCGGCGACGGCGGGATGACGCAGGAGGAACGCCAGTCGTCGAAGACGCTCGTCTACCAGTGCCTGCCGTCGCGTTACGGCTTCAATCCCGACGACGTGCGCCGTGCCGACGCGATCGAAATCGTGATCGGGCAGGGCGCGAAGCCGGGCGGCGGCGGCATGCTGCTCGGGCAGAAGGTCAACCCGCGCGTGGCTGCGATGCGCACGCTGCCGCCGGGCGTCGACCAGCGTTCGGCGAGCCGCCATCCGGACTGGACCGGCCCGGACGATCTCGCGATCAAGATCCAGGAGCTGCGCGAGATCACCGACTGGCAAACCCCGATCTACGTGAAGGTTGGCGCGACCCGCACGTTCAACGACGTGAAGCTCGCGGTGCATGCGGGCGCGGATGTCGTCGTGGTCGACGGGATGCAGGGCGGCACCGCCGCGACCCAGACCTGCTTCATCGAGAACGTCGGCATACCGACGCTTGCCGCGGTTCGCCAGGCCGTCGACGCGCTCGAGGATCTGAACGTGAAGGGCACGGTGCAGTTGATCGTGTCCGGCGGGATCCGCACCGGCGCCGACGTCGCGAAGGCGCTCGCGCTCGGCGCCGACGCCGTCGCCATCGGGCAGGGCGTGCTGATGGCGCTCGGGTGCAACAGCGACCGGTACTTCCAGAACGGCATGCTGCACTCCGCCGAAGCGGATTACGCGGCATTGAACACGTCACCCGGCTTCTGCCACCACTGCCACACCGGCAAGTGCCCGGTTGGCGTGACGACGCAGGACGCGGTGCTCGAACGACGGCTGGAGCCGGAGGAAGGCGCGCGCCGCGTGCGGAACTACCTGAAGACGTTGAACATGGAACTCGCGACGATCGCACGCGCATGCGGCAAGCAGAACGTGCATCACCTCGAGCCGGAGGACCTCGTGGCGCTGACCGTGGAGGCCGCCGCGATGGCGCGGGTGCCGCTCGCGGGCACGTCCTGGATTCCGGGCCATTGATCCGGATCCGTGCTTTTTCCTGATTTTCCCGATTGCCGCAGTGGAGTTCACGATCCTTTGCGATGAATAGGGCAGTTCGACGTGTGTGCGGAATGCCCGATGCAGTGTCCGTGTCTTTCCGATCAAGTTCATTTATTGTGGAGTGCGATATGAATAGCTCAACGCAAGGGATATCGAATCCTGCTCAGGATGCGGGCCTGCGCCACGGAAGCCTCGGATTTTCAGAGGTGATCGGGCAGTCGGTGGCGAACCTGTCGCCGACCTTCACGCCGTCGATCAACGTCGTCGCCATCGCGGCGCTGGCCGGCACCGGGACCTGGCTCATTTATGGCCTGTCGACGATCGGGCTGTTGCTGGTGAGCCTCAACATCATCGTGCTGGCGAGCCGCGTCGCGACTGCGGGATCGTTCTTCATTTTCATCGCGCGCGCGCTAGGGCCCATGGCGGGCGGTATTGCCGGCTGGGGGCTGATCGCCGCGTATACGGGCACCGCGATGGGCGTTGGCGCCGCGGGCGTCGTGTTCGTGCAGAATGCGTGCGCGGCTTGGGGCTTCAAGGTGCCGAGCCTCGCCGTCTACGTCGTGCTGGTGGCGCTTGCCTGGTTCCTCGCCGCCCGTGACATCAAGCTGTCGTCGCGCCTTTCGCTGTATATCGAGGCGGCGTCGGTCGTCATTGTCATGGGCGTGCTGCTCTACGTGTTCTGGCTGCATCCGGATCACATCGTCGATCATGCGCAACTCACGCTGCAGGGCACGAGTTCGAAGGGCCTGGCCGAGGCGATGGTGCTCGGGATCTTCTCCTTCGTCGGTTATGAAAGCGCTGCGTCGCTCGGCAAGGAATCCCGAAATCCGTTGCGCGTGATCCCGCGCGCCGTGATTCTGAGCCTCGTGCTCTCCGGTCTTTTCTTCATGTTCGTCGCTTACGCGATGGTCGTGGCCTACAACGGTGACGTGAGCAAGCTCGGCGCCGACTCGGCGGTATTGATGACGTTGCTGACGAACGTCGGCGCGTCGCCGCTCGGGCCGGTCTTCTACCTGATCGCGTCGTTCAGTGCGTTTGCCTGCGTGCTCGCATCGCTGAACTCGGCAAGCCGCCTGCTGTTCTCGATGGGGCGCTATCAGTTCGTGCATCGTTCGATGGGGATGGTTCATCGCACGCATCAGACGCCGCACTACGCGGTCGCGTTCTCGGCCGTCGTCACGTTGGGCGTGTGTCTCGCGATGCTGGGCGCCGGCCCGCTCAACACGTTCGGCTATACCAGCACCTTCGCCACGTTCGGTTTTCTGGTCGCCTATTTCCTGATCTCGATTTCGGCGCCGATCTACCTGAAAAAGCAGGGTGAGCTCAAGGCGATCAACGTCGTCTGGGGCGTGCTCGGCGCGATCGCGATGATCGGCGCGTTCATCGGCAGCGTCTACCCGGTGCCGGATTATCCGTACAATGTGCTGCCGTATCTGTTCGTGGCCTACATGCTGGTCGGAGTCATCTGGTTGATGATGCTGAAAAGGCGTTCGCCGCAGGTGCTCGACAGAATCGAGCACGACCTCGAAACGAACGAATCGGAAATCTTCGGCAAGAAGTGACAGCGCGTGCTTTCTCGATGAGTTCCGACCTCGACAGGCCGGCCGTCGCTCGTCAGGCGCGTGCGGCCGACGCAGCGGACGGCCGGGCGAACGGTGGGCCCGATCGCCCGGACACCGTATTCGAACTGACGGTGGCGCCGGAGCGCGGCGAATGCGCGGCGCTCAGCGTCGGCTGTGTGTCGACACCGGCTCGCGCGAGCAGAGCGGGCCGGACGAACGAAGATTACGCGGGCGTCATGGCAGGGAACCTTTCCGAGCGCGTTGCGCGCGGAATCGTGGTCGCACTGGCCGACGGGATGAGCGGCGGCAAAGGCGGACGCGTAGCGGCGGAGCTTTCGGTGCGGACGTTCATCGACGCCTACTACGGGATAACGGACACGCTGCAGCCCGAAGTGGCCGCCGCCCGTGCGTTGGAATCGATACATCGCTGGCTTCATCAGATCGGCCGCTCCGATCCGGGTTTGAGTCAGATGGCGGCATCGTTTGCCGCGGTGATCGTGCGACGCGCGAATGCCTGGCTGGTGGCTGCCGGGGACGTCCGCCTGTACCTGTTGCGTGACGGGCAGCTGACGCAGGTGGGTAACGACGACCTTGTGCCGGTAGCATTCGGCTCATACGTCGCACACGCGATAGGCATGCAGCCAGCCCTCGTGACGCGCGTCGAAACATTCGAGCTTCGTGAGAAGGACCGTCTGCTGTTGTGTTCGGATGGTCTCTATCGCCGCATTCCGATGCGGGAAATGCACGCCGTTCTGTTGCAGACGAAGGGTTCGCTGGCGGCGGCGCAAAAGCTCGTCGCGCTCGCCGATGCGCGCCATTCGTCGGACGATGCGACTGCTGCTGTCATCGACGTGGACACCTTGCCCACTGTCGATCTCGGTTACCTCGAACGTGTGGTCGGCGCGTTGCCCATTCCCGCGGTGCCGCAGGCAGGCGACGTGATCGACGGCTACGCGCTCACGCGAGTGCTGAGCGACGGCTTTCACTCGCGCATCTTTGCCGGCCACGATCTTGCCAATCCGTCGACGCCGATCGCGCTGAAGTTTCCGAGGCCGCGCGTCGATCAGGACGAGAACGTCCGCCAGTCGATCGTGCGCGAGCGCTGGCTGGCCGGAAAGATCGACGAAGAGGGCGTGCTTGCGCCGATGCCGATCGACCCCGACCGCCAGACCCGGCTGTACGTTGTGATGCCGCTTGGCGACGGCGTCACGCTGGAAAAAATTCTGACTTCGCCACGGCCGCTCGCGCTCGCGCAATCGTTCGAGATTGCGCGGCGGCTTGGGAACTCGATCCATGCGTTGAACCGTCGCAATATCTATCATCGGGACATCAAGCCCGAGAACGTGCTGGTCATGCGCGACAACAGCACGCGACTCCTGGATCTCGGTTTTGCCTATATGCCCGGCATCGGTGTCCCGGTTCCGGACGCTTCACCCGGCACGCCCGCCTATATGGCGCCGGAGCTGATGCGGGGCGCGCAGGGCGATGCCTGCTCCGAGGTTTTCGCGTACGGTGTGACGCTCTATCGCCTGTTCAGCGGCGGAAAGTTTCCGTACGGATTCAATGGGCGAGTGCCGGTCTATCAGCATCGGCCCGACGCACCGGTGTGGCTGGATCTGATACTGGAGAAAGCGCTGCAGCCTGATCCGGCGCGCCGTTATCAGGACGTGCTCGAAGTCTGCTCCGATCTCGAGCGATTCTCCGCGGACTCAACCGCCGCGCAACCGGTGCGGCCCGCACCTTTGCTCGAACGCGAGCCCGTGCTGTTTTGGCAAATGGTGTCGGTATTGCTGCTCGTCGTGTTGTTCGCGGTGCTGTTGAAAATTCGGTGAAGGATTGCCGGTAAGCCGGATGATGTTGGGATGAACGGTAGTGCAATTCGGGTGACGTAGGGGTCTGGATGGAGGGCGAAGCCGAGTTCGCCGACATCATTCTGCCTGCATGCACGTCGCTGGAACGGTGGGACATCGGCGAATGGTCGAATTCCGCTGGCTACGCACATCACGGCTTCAACACGGTCAATCACCGCATGATTACGCTGCAGCATAAGTGCATCGAACCTTTGGGCGAGTCCCGCTCTTGGTGGCCAAAGCCGTGTCCGACGGCTTCGGCGATTTCCGGTTTGGCGGCTTGGCGAAGGTGGTCAGCACGTTCGATTGTGAAATCCACGCGACGCCGCCGCTTCGTACGCGGCGGCGTCGCGCCGAGATTCGCGCCCAGCGCCTGGCTTACCAGCCATAGAAGCGTGGCCAGGTTTCGACTCTTCCGTCAGGACCGACGGCCTGATAGGCGGGATGCTGCGCGCCAGTGGCACACGCGTGGTTGGGTAGGATGCGCAGACGTGTCCCGATTGGAAACCGCTGCTCGATCTCGTGATCGGGCGTTCCTGACCGGGACACTATGCCGTGCTCCTGGTTCGCGCCGCTCATCAGATACTCGCCAAGCACCTCCCCGCTTTCGAGGCAGACGAGGCCGTAGCCAAAATCGCGCTTCTGGCGGTGGGTGCCCCGGTCGCGGCTCATTGCCATCCAGCCCGCATCGACGATGGCCCAGCCTTTCTCGCTTTGGTGGCCGATGACAGTAGTCAATACGCTCAAGGCAATCTCGGACGTGTCGTTGACGCCCACGTTATGCATGACGAGATCGAACATCACGTAGACGCCTGCGCGAACTTCCGTCACGCCTTCCAGATGTTCGGCGGCTAGCGCGGTCGGCGTCGATCCGATGCTGACGACGTCACACGGCAGGCCAGCCGCGCGAATGCGCTCAGCGGCGCGCACGCAGCCCGAACGTTCCTGTTCCGCGATGCGGACGAGATCCTCATGCGTGTCGTAGTCATAGCTGGAACCCGCATGGGCCAAGACGCCGCCGAGATGCATCCCGCCGTTGGCGAGCGTGGCTGCGACAGCGAGAAGTGTGTCTTCCCCGGGTGCAATGCCTGAGCGATGGCCATCCACGTCGATCTCGATCCACACCTCGAACGGTTCGTCGTGTTCCCGGCCGAATGCAACGATGGCCTCGGCGCAGGCGACGCTGTCGGCAACGATCTTCAGGTCGCAGCCTTGTCGGCGCAGCGCCAGTGCCTGCGGGAGTTTCGTCGGGGCCATGCCCACCGCGTAGACGATGTCGCGAATGCCGCTTGCGAAGAACGCTTCGGCTTCCTTAAGTGTAGATACGGTGATGCCGCGTGCACCGGCGTCCATTTGTGCCCGGACCACCTGCTCGCATTTGGTTGTCTTGACGTGCGGACGGAACCTCACGCCGAGCGCATTCATGCGTTGCTGCATGCGTTCGATATTGCGCTGCATGCGCGCGACATCGATCACTGCAGCGGGTGTATTCAACGACTCCAGATTCATCTGTGGCTCCTGCCGATTATTCGCGCGATCGGTGTTCGATTCCGTGTCGCGCGTGGGGAGAAGCCACTATAGGAGTTCGCTGCGAACTTGTGCTTAACGGCCGCTAAATCGACCTTTAAGCAACGCTCAATGCTGGGTCAATTCCGCCAGGGCACTGGGTCGAAGGCTTGCTTCGCGGCTTCCAGAAACACCCGCTGACGGATGGTCAAGCCCTGACGCGTGGGCGTCAGCGCCATGACCGGCGCGGGTTCAAGGCGCCATGCCGGCAACACGCGCTTCAGCTTTCCTTCTGCGATCAGCCGCGCGCAATCCCATTCGGATCGCGCGACAACGCCGAGGCCGTCAACCGCCCAATCCCTCACCACGGTGCCGTCGTTCGAAGACAAGGCGCTGTTCAACCGAACCGTTACGGCCTTGCTTATGCGTTTACCTGTAGCGTCGTATTGAGTGAAACGCAGACGCGTCACGTCTTCATCGTTTTCTCGTAAAGACAGGTATGCGTGCCGGGTGAGTTCAGACGGATGCTTAAGCCCTGACAGGCTATGCGCAAGTGCGGGGCTCGCGCAAAGGAAGCGGTCGTTCGGGGCCAGATAATGTCCTACCCAGGAGGACCCTTTGATGTGGCCGATTGAAATGACCACGTCGGCACCCGACGCGGCAGCGAGCGGACTTTCGACCAAAACGAGCGAAATCGCCAGATTGGGGTGCGAGCGATGCAGGTCTCGAACGAGCGGCGCGACATATTCCCTGCCGAACCCGAACGGTGCTACGACGCGCAAATGGCCGCTTACACCGCTCGACTCTCCCGAGACGCGGGACGGAATGGACTCGATCCGCTCCAGGATTTCGATCGCTTCCTGAACGAGGCGATCGCCTTCGTCAGTGAGGGAAATGCCTCTGGCCGCGCGCGTCGCAAGGCTCACCCCCATACGTTCTTCGATGCGCTGAAGACGTACCGTGACCGCGGGCGGCGTTAGATCCAATAACCTGGCCGCTGCCGCAAGCGATTGTGATACGCCAAGCGCACGGAGCAACTGCATGTCTTCCAGTTGAAGCATTAAGAACTCGCTAACGACGGATTCATTGGCTATTAAACACGACAAAAATATTTATTTCTATAGTACGTTGCATCGGCTGGCAACCGCGGTGGGCCGATCGACGCTGCCGGAGGACTGGCGCGGCGCTAAAAAACCGACAGCCTGCCCGCTTGGCACGGCGCAGCGGACGGCCGGCTTATTCGACCTGGAGTGGCCTTCATGGATCAGTATGGACACGGTACGCAGCACCCTCGAACGATCAACCCAGCTGGGCTGGCAACGCCGGGCGGCCACTACAGTCACGTTTCAATTGCAAATGGCCTGATTTTTGTGTCGGGCCAACTTCCGATCGACGCGACCGGCCGAAAACTCACGAACCGGTCTTTCGAAGCGCAGGCCGAGCAGGTTTTGGCAAATCTGGCTTCCGCGCTTGTCGGTGCAGGCAGCGACGTCAAGAAACTGACCCAGGTCCGCGTCTATATCGTCGATGTCGGGCATTGGGCGAGTTTCAACGAGATCTACGCGCGGTGGGCCGGCGATGCGAGACCCGCTCGCGCCGTCGTGCCGGTTCCGGCACTGCACTTCGGTCTGAAGATTGAGATCGAAGCGGTTGCGGTGGTATAGCCTCGAGCAGTTGCGCTCGTGGCGGAGCTGCAATATTTGGTAGAACAGATTTTTGCCGCTTGCGCGCACGGTGCCGCGTATGAGCACCCGTCCGCCAGCTTTGGAGTGAGTCATGCATTTCGGTTCTTACTGGCTTGATACGTCCGAGCCATTCGTCAGCAACTCACCTGACATGCACGGCGGAAGTTGCGATGTGGTCGTGGTCGGCGGGGGGATCACAGGCTCGGCGGCTGCCTTGGCGCTCACCAAAAAAGGCGCGCACGTCATTGTCTGCGAAGCAGGGACCGTGGGGCATGCGGCGTCGGGCCGCAATGGCGGCATGTGCAACAACGGCTTCGCGCAGGATTACGCTTCACTCTCGCAGCGGATCGGCACGGAATTGGCCAACCGGCTCTATCTCGCGTTCGATGCGGGCGTCGACACGGTGGAGCGGCTGGTCAGGGAAGAGTCGATCGATTGCGATTTCGTTCGAAGCGGAAAGCTCAAGCTCGCAGCGAAGCCCGAGCATTTCGATAAGCTGGCGCGCAGTCAGGCGTTGCTTGCCGCGAGCGTGGACCCTGATACGTGCCTTGTGACGAAGGCAGCGCTTCGTGACGAGATCGGCTCGGACCGCTATCACGGCGGCTTGATCTTCAGGAAGAGTGCCGGGATGCACGTCGGCCGCTATGTGCGTGGACTCGCGAACGCTGCTCAAGCGCGCGGCGCACACTTTATCGAGCATGCGCCGGTTCTCGGCTTGAAGCGGCAAGCGGGCGGCACATACGCGGCACAAACGCCGCGCGGCGAGATCCGTGCGCGTCAGGTGCTGCTCGCAAGCGGCATTTCGCAGGTCGGGCCGTTCGGCTGGATTCGCCGCAGGATCGTGCCGGTCGGCGCGTTCATCATCGTTACCGAGCCTTTGCCGTGCGAGCTGCTCGACCGGTTGCTGCCGACGCGCCGGATGGTTACCGACACGAAGAACTTCGTCAATTTCTTTCGCGTGACGCCCGACAACCGGATATTGTTCGGCGGGCGTGCGCGTTTCGCGACGTCGAACCCGCGTTCGGACGAAAAGAGCGGGCTGATCCTGCGACAGCAGATGGCCGTCGTGTTTCCCGAACTGGCCGGCGTGCGCATCGACTATTGCTGGGGCGGGATGGTCGACATGACGGCCAACCGGCTGCCGCGCGCGGGCGAGCGCGACGGCGTGTATTACTCGATGGGCTATAGCGGCCACGGTACGCACATGGCCACGCTGATGGGCACGCTGATGGCGGAGATCATGGACGGACGCGCCGATCTCAACCCGTGGAAAGGCTTCGACTGGCCGGCGATTCCCGGGCACTTCGGAAAGCCATGGTTTCTGCCGTTTGTCGGCGCATGGTACCGACTCAAGGACACCCTGCAATGAATTCGTTGCGCATGGTGACGTTCGCGCCTGCCTCGTCGCCATGGCGGACCGGCGACGATCAGCGGCGCGCTGCGCTCGTGCATCGAATGCAGCGCGCCGTCAGTCCGCGCATCGACGGCGTTCGCGGATTCGGCACGACTCAGTCGAGGCCGCCTTGGCACAGGTACTTGATCGACAGGTAGTCGTCGAGACCGTAGCGCGAGCCTTCGCGGCCGTAGCCCGATTCCTTCACGCCGCCAAACGGAGCAGCCTCGCTCGCGAGCGCACCTTCGTTGATCCCGACGATGCCTGTTTCGAGCCGTGCGGACACGCGCGCGATGCGCCGCACGTCCTGCGTATAGAAATACGCCGCGAGCCCGAACGGCGTGTCGTTCGCGGCGTCGACCGCTTCGTGCTCGGTGTCGAACGGAAACAGCGCGGCGACCGGGCCGAAGGTTTCCTCGCAGGTGAGCTGCATGTCGGCGGTGGCGTCGGCGAGCACCGTCGGCGCGTAGTAGTTCGGCCCGAGTTCGGGCAGGCGCTTGCCGCCCGCGAGCACGCGGGCGCCGCGCCCGATGGCGTCGCCGACATGGCGCGCGATCTTGTCGACCGCGCGCGCGTTGATCATCGGGCCGATCTGCGCGGCCGGATCGGTCGCGGGCGCGACCTTCAGCGCGGCCACGCGCGCGGCGAGCTTCGCGGCGAATGCATCGTAGATGCCGGCCTGCACGTACACGCGATTCGGCGACACGCAGGTCTGGCCGCCGTTGCGGAACTTGGCTGCCATCAGTCCGTCGACCGCGGCGTCGAGTTCGGCGTCGTCGAACACGATGAACGGCGCATTGCCGCCGAGCTCGAGCGACAGCTTCTTCAGCGTCGCGGCCGATTCGCGTGCGAGCAGCTTGCCGACGGACGTCGATCCGGTGAACGTGATCTTGCGCACGCGGCCGTCGGCGAGCCAGTCGGCGACCGCGTCGATGCCGCGCTCGCGCGACGCGGCGATCATGTTCAGCACGCCGGGCGGCACGCCGGCTTCCTGCGCGAGGAACGCGAGCGCGAGCGCGGTCAGCGGCGTGTCCTCCGCCGGCTTCGCGACCACCGTGCAGCCGACCGCGAGCGCGGGCGCGATCTTGCGCGCGATCATTGCGAGCGGGAAATTCCACGGCGTGATCGCGGCGACGATGCCGATCGGCTCCTTGACCGCGCTCAGCCGTTTGCCGCGCTGCTGCGGCGGAATCAGGTCGCCGTACGTGCGCGTCGCTTCCTCCGCGAACCACAGCACGTACGATGCGCCGTAGGCGACTTCGCCGCGCGCTTCGGCGAGCGGCTTGCCCTGTTCGCGCGACATCAGCTTCGCGAGATCGTCGGTGTGCGCGACGATCGCCGCGTGCCAGGCGCGCAGGATCGCGGCGCGTTCCCGAGCGGGCGTCGCGCGCCATGCGGGCAGCGCGCGTGCGGCCGCGTCGGTCGCGGCGCGCGCGTCGGCCGCGCCGCTGTCGGGGGCGCGGGCGACGGTGTCGAGCGTCGCCGGATCGGCGACGTCGAAGCGAGCGCCGTCGAGCGCATCGCGCCATGCGCCGTCGATGAGGTTGGCGGTACGCAGCAGTTCGGTTCGGGACAGCGTAAGCGGCATGACAGGTCCTTGGATGAAGCCGTTCGGCGGCGGTGTGCGCGCGGCTGCCCCGCGCGGACTGCATGTTGCCGCGTGGGTGGTGGCCGCCGGCGGTCCGTCAATGCCGTTCGCCGAACAGCGATTCGAGCGGGTAGTGCCGTTTGACGAACGGCGACTTGATGATCACGTAACTGAAATACTTCTCGATGCCGATGTTCTGCTCGAGCAGCCCTTCGACGATCGTCTGGTAATGGCTCACGCTGCGCGTGACGAACTTCAGCAGATAGTCGTAGCCGCCGCTCGCGAGGTGGCACTCGACGATCTCGTCGACGTTGCGGATCGCCGCGACGAAACGGTCGAAGTCCTCGCGCCGGTGGTCGGCCAGCGTGACCTCGGTAAACACGACCTGCACGTCGCCGAGTTTCTCGAGCTGGATGTGCGCGCCGTAGCCGCCGATGTAGCCGGCCTTCTCGAGCCGCTTCACGCGGATCAGGCATGGACTGGGCGACAGCCCGACCGCATCGGCCAGCTCGACGTTGGTCATGCGGCCGCGCTTTTGCAACTGGGAGAGGATGCGCAGGTCGATGCGATCCAGCTTGCTGTCCGTCATGTTCACGTGAAAAGGCAAAAATGGAATGTCCGGTTACTTTAGAGTCGAACGATTGCCGCCACAAGCCCGGCTTTCCCTTGGCCGGTCATGCCGGCTGCGCGTGCGCGACGTGCAGCGCGCGCTGCACGGCCGGGCCGGCCAGCACGTCGTCGAGCGTCTTGCGCACGCGTTCGAACAGCAGGTCGAACTCGCCCGCGGTGAAGCTCAGTGCCGGCGCGAAACCGAGCACGCCGTCGCCGAATGCGCGGAACACCACGCCGTTCGCGTACGCGGCGGCGGCAATCCTGTCGGGCACGTTCAGCGCCGGGTCGAAGCGCGTCTTGCGCGCCTTGTCGGCCACCAGTTCGAGCGCGCCGAGCAGGCCGATCGAACGCGCATCGCCGACGAGCGGATGCGCGCGCAGCGCGTCGAGCCCCGCGGCGAAGCGCGGCGCCATCGCCTGGCCGTTCGCGAGCAGCCCGCCTTCGTGATAGAGCTTCAGCACCTCGAGGCCGATCGCCGCGCTGACCGGATGAGCGGAATACGTGTAGCCGTGCCCGACCACGGCCGACTCCGACCGGCTGCCCGCGATGCCTTCGTAGATCTCGTCAGACATCAGCAGCGCGCCCATCGGCGCGTAGCCGGCCGTCAGCCCCTTCGCGACGGTCATCAGGTCCGGGTCGACCTGCTCGGCCTCGCACGCGAACAGCGGGCCCGTGCGGCCGAAGCCGGTGATCACCTCGTCGGCGACGAACAGGATGCCGAGGCGTCGGCACGCGTCGCGCATCGCACGCAGCCAGCCGGCCGGTGGCACGATCACGCCGCCGGAGCCCTGCACGGGCTCGCAGAAGAACGCCGCGACGTTGTCCGCGCCGAGTTCCGCGACCTTGGCCTCGAGCGCGGCGACCGACGCGGCGATCAGCGCCTGCGGATCGTCGCCGAGCGGGTGGCGGTACGGGTAGGGCGACGGAATATGGTGCTGGTCCGCGCGCGGCAGGTCGAAATGGCGGTGGAACGCCGGCAGCGCGGTGAGGCCGGCGCCGATCGACGACGAACCGTGATACCCGCGTTCGAGCGCGATCATCTGCTTCTTCGACGGCCGGCCGGTCGCGTTGAAATAGTGCGTGATGAAACGCACGGCGGAGTCGATCGCATCCGAGCCGCCGAGCGTGAAGTACACGCGGTTCAGCGACGGCGGCGCGAGCGATGCGAGCCGGTCGGCCAGCTCGATCGCGGGTTGCGAGCCGAAATGAAAATAGCCGGTCGCGTAGGGCAGCTTCGCCATCTGGTCGGCGGCGGCCTTCACGATGCCGTCGCGGCCGTAGCCGACGTTGACGCACCACAGGCCCGAGAACGCGTCGAGCAGCGTATGGCCGTCGGCGTCGCGCAGGAACACGCCGTCCGCGGAATCGAGCACGGTGACGCCGCGCGACTCGTGCGCGCGATAGTTGACGACGGGGTGGATCAGGTGTTGACGATCGGCTTCGATCAGCGCGGCTTGGTTCATGGCGGGGCGGGACTCTCGTCGGTTGTCAGCGGTGAGTTCATGCTACCGGGCGGGAAATCCGCACGCGCCTTCAATTTGCGGCCTGAAACGTATGGACACGGCGTTTGCACGAGGCGCTTCGGCATTTTCTGCTGCGCGCCCCGCCGCGCCGGGCGAGCGCGTCAGTAGCCGCGCGCGCGGTCGACGACGCCGATCATCGGCTGCCCCGCGCGATGGCGCGCGAGGTTCGCGAGCACGGCGTCGGCCGCGGTGTCGGGCCGCGTCGCGCTGGCAATGTGCGGCGTGATCCGGATGCGCGGATGGGTCCAGAACGGGTGGCCCGCCGGCAGCGGCTCCGGATCGGTCACGTCGAGGATCGCACTGTCGAGCCGGCCGCCGTCGAGCGCCGCGAGCAGCGCGGCCGCGTCGAGCTGCGGGCCGCGCCCGACCTGCACGAGCGATGCGCCGGCCGGCAGCGCGTCGAACACGCGCGCGCCGAGCAGCCCGCGCGTGCTGTCGGTGAGCGGCAGCAGGCAGATCAGGATGTCGGTGCGGGCGAGGAACGCGTCGAGCGCCGCGTCGCCCGCGTAGCAGTCGACGCCGTCGAGCGTGCGCGGCGTGCGGCTCCAGCCGGCGCACGGAAAACCGAAACGGCGCAGCATGTCGAGCACGGCTTGCCCGAGCGTGCCGAGGCCGAGCACGCCGACGCGGCGCGACGCAGCCGCGCGCACCGGCTTCTCGCCCCACACCTGGGCGCGCTGTTGCGCCGCGTAGTCGAACAGGTCGCGGTGGATCGTCAGCACCGCCTGCGTCACGTACTCGACCATGCCTTCGACGATGCCCGGCTCGATCATCCGCACGACGGGGATATGCGCGGGTACGCGCGACAGGTCGAACTGGTCGATGCCGGCGCCCACCGAGAACACGACCTCGAGGTTCGGCAGCAGTGCGACCGGGTCGTCCGGCGGCTGCCATGCGGCGAGATAGCGGACGGCCTTGGGATCGCCGATGTCGGGCCAGATCCGGAACGCGAGGTCGGGCGCACGTTGCGCGAAGCGCTGCGCCCATAGCGCGCCGCGTACCGGGTCGGATTTGTACAGAAAACTCATCGCGTACTGCTCAGCCGAGCGCCTGGCTGACGATCCCGAACGCGCGCAGCGCCGGATCGCGGGCGGGCGCCGCGCCGCGCGCCATCGCGACGACGGTGTCGACGCGCGGCAGACCGAGACCCTGCAGCCAGTCCGACAGCCCGCTGTCGCCCGGCACGTCGAGCCGCAGGAACATGCCCTCGTGCAGCGCGAGCCAGTGGCTGATGAGCGCCTGCGCGCGCAGCGCGTCCGGCGCGATCACCGGGCCGATCACATGGCCGCGGCCGAAGCGGCGAAACAGCGCGAAGCCGAGCAGTTCGCCATCGCGATCGAGCGCGATCCCGTTCGCGACGTCGAGCAGCGCATCGATCACCGCGCCGCGCTCGTAGCCGGCCGCGCGCGATGCGAGCGCGGCCAGGCGCGGGCCGTCGTTGATCCCGAGCGGGCGCAGGCGCTCGCCAGGCGGCAGCGAGATCAGCGGCGGCTGGAACGCCGCGCCCTGGTGCTGATCGACCGTGCCGATCGCCTTGAAGCCGAACTTCGCGTAGAGCGGTTCGCCGGACGGCGTCGCGTGCAGGAATATCGTGCGCGTGCCGAGGCTGTCGACGACGCGCGAGAACAGTTCGCGGCCGATGCCGCGGCCCTGATGCTCGGGCGACACGATCACCATGCCGAGCGCCGCATGTGCGTCGCCGAAGGGCCAGCCGAGTGCGGTGCCGATGACGCCGGATTCGTCCTCGGCGACGAAGCCGCTGCCGAGCTGGAACACGAAGCGCCAGTCGTCGAGCCGGTGCGGCCACTTGACCGCCTCCGACAGTCGATGCGCGGCGGGCAGGTCGGTTTCGGCGAACGGGCGATAGATAAGCGTGCGGGAAGGATTGAGGTCGGCCACGCCGGACTCCGAAGCGGTAGAAGTGACGTCCTCACTCTGCCAGCGCCGGTGCGGCCCGGATAGGACGATTCGCCTGTTTTGCCGCGGCAGCGGCCGTGCGTTCGAAATCGACGCAAACCGGCGCGATCGGTGCGAACGAACGCGCGTTTCGTGCCGCCGCGGCGCGTCGATCCGGCAGCTTCTGCTGCGCGAATGCCACTACGATGCAAGCACGGTGGCGTCGTCGTTCGTCGCCGTGCCGCACCGCGCGATGCAGCGCGCCCGGGCCGCGAAGGCCGCCGGCCGGCTCCGGCAGTACTTCGCCTGGCCACGCCGCAGATCGTGCTGCCCGCGGCGTGCAACACGCGGCGATTCTGCGTTTCGAGCGGCGCCGAACGATGCGCGAACGACTTTTTGCCCTGATTCAATTTCGTTGAACCCAGCCCGTCCCCGGCCCTGCCGGGGCTTCACACCGACAGGACGTCACCATGATTCAATTTGAACCGAAGTACATCACGTTCGACTGCTACGGCACGCTGATCCACTTCCGCATGGCCGAGATGGCGCGCGAGGTCTATGCGGACCGGCTGTCGCCGGTCGCGCTCGAGCAGTTCGTGCGCGCGTTCGCCGCGTATCGGCTCGACGAGGTCCTCGGTGCGTGGAAGCCGTTCCGCGAGGTCGTCGTCAATGCGATCCGGCGCACCTGCGCGAGGATCGGCGTGAAATTCGACGAAGCCGAGGCCGAGCGCTTCTATCTGGCGGTGCCGACCTGGGGCCCGCATCCGGACGTCCCCGCGGGCCTGTCGCGGCTCGCGACGAAGTACAAGCTGGTGATCCTGTCGAACGCGTCGGACGACCAGATCATGAGCAACGTCGACAAGCTCGGCGCGCCGTTCCATGCGGTGTTCACCGCACAGCAGGCGCAGTCGTACAAGCCGCGGATGCAGGGCTTCGAATACATGTTCGACAAGCTCGGCTGCAAGCCGGAGGACGTCCTGCACGTGTCGTCGAGCCTGCGCTACGACCTGATGACGGCCGAGGATCTCGGCATCAAGCACAAGGCGTTCGTCAATCGCGGCCACGAGCCGGGTACGCCGTTCTACAACTATTACGAAGTGTCGGACATCGGCCATCTCGCGACGCAGCTCGGGCTGTAAGCGACGCTCGCGCCCGCAGGCGGCGCGGTTGCGGGCCGCCGCAAGCGGGCAATCGTCCGAACTTTCGTCCACGCGTGTCCTCGACGAACGACGCGCCCGCGCATTCGACGCAAACATGCGGTTTGCGCGCGGCGAACGCGTGCCCGATGCCGAACGGGCAATTTTGTCGGCGCAATCTGCGGCGGGTGCGGCTTTACGATTTCCTTCGTCGGCGCGCGTTACGCGGTCGCCGCGACAGGGCGCCCGCAACCGGCGGTACCTGCGCGCACGCAGCAAATCATGCTGCGCAGGCGGCCCAAAACGGTCGAATCGTGCGGTGCGACCGCCCCGAATCGCGACAACCGGCATTTTGGCGGTGCTTAAATAAATTGCATGTGCATGACGTCGCGCCCGCCACCAGCACGCGGGCGCGACGGGGTTGAAGAACCACGCTGGCCCCCAGGACCCACTTACCACAGTCAGGAGCAGTTCGGATGAGCGACGATATCGACAACGGCAGCGGCAACGGTGGCTTTACGCGCCGCGACATGATGCGGGTCATGGCGGCGAGCGGCATGATGGCCGCCGGCGCCGGCGGACTGCTGGTGAACCCCCGGACTGCCTTCGCGGCGCCCGCGCCGAAGCGCGGCGGCAAGATCCGGGTCGCGAACGAATCGAGTTCGACGGCCGATACGCTGGATCCGGCCAAGGGCTCGACGGGCGCGGACTACATTCGCTTCTTCATGTTCTACAGCGGCCTCACGCAGCTCGATCAGAGCCTGACGCCGCAGATGAATCTCGCCGAGTCGCTGCACACGACCGACGCGAAGACGTGGATCATCAAGCTGCGCAAGGGCGTCACGTTCCACGACGGGAAACCGGTCGGGCCGGCCGACGTCGTGTTTTCGCTGATGCGCCACAAGAACGCGGCCACCGCGTCCAAGGTCAAGACGCTCGCCGACCAGTTCGCGGACGCGAAGGCGAGCGGCCCGGACGAAGTCACGCTCACGCTCGCCAGCGCGAACGCGGACCTGCCGGTGATTCTCGCGACGCCGCAGCTCGTGATCGTCAAGGACGGCACGACCGACTTCTCGACCGGCATCGGCTGCGGCCCGTACAAGCTCAAGTCGTTCAAGCCGGGCGTGTCGACCGTCGGCGTGCGCAACGACAGCTACTTCAAGCCGGGCATGCCGTATCTCGACGAGATCGAGCTGATCGGCATCAGCGACGGCGCCGCGCGCCTGAACGCGCTGCTCTCGGGCGACGTGCACCTGATCAACGCGATCGATCCGCGCTCGACGCAGCGGGTCGCGTCCACGCCGGGCTATGCGCTGAGGGAAACCAAGTCGGGCCTCTATACCGACCTGATCATGCGCAGCGAAAACCCGATCACCGCGAACCCCGATTTCGTCGAAGGGATGAAGTACCTGTTCGATCGCGAGCAGATCCGCTCGGCAGTGTTCCGCGGCTACGCGGTGATCGGCAACGACCAGCCGATTCCGCCGGGGCATCGCTATTTCAACGCGTCGCTGCCGCAGCGGCCGCACGATCCGGACAAGGCGAAATTCCTGTTCCAGAAGGCCGGCGCGCTCGGTGCCACGCTGCCGCCGATCTATGCGACGTCCGACGCGAACGGTTCGATCGAGATGGCGGTGCTGCTGCAGCAGGCCGGCCAGAAGATCGGCCTGAACCTGCAGGTGAACCGTGTGTCGCCCGACGGTTACTGGTCGAACCACTGGATGAAGCATCCGCTCGGCTTCGGCAACATCAACCCGCGCTCGAGCGCCGACGTGCTGTTCACGCAGTTCTTCAAGTCGGACGCGCCGTGGAACGAGTCGAGCTGGAAGAGCGCGAAGTTCGACCAGCTGCTGCTCGCCGCACGCTCCGAGACCGACGATGCGAAACGCAAGCAGATGTACGGCGAGATGCAGACGATCGTGGCGCAGCAGGGCCGGGTCGGGATCCCCGCTTTCATCAGTTTCCTCGACGGGTACGACAAGCGGCTCGGGGGCCTCGGTTCGATCCCGACCGGCCCGATGATGGGCGGCATGTTCGCCGAGTACGTGTGGTGGAACGCCTGACGCCGTCGCTTGCCGCCGCCGCGCGACCGGTGCGGGTGACCGCGCCGGCCGCGTGCGGCCTTTTCGGGAGTCTCGCTTCATGAACCGAATCCTCATCGGGCTGATCGGCCGGCGCATCGCGGTCACCGCGCTGACGTTGCTGATCGTGTCCGCGATCATCTTCACCATCACGAACCTTCTGCCGGGGGACGCCGCGCAGGCCGCGCTGGGCCAGTCGGCGACGCCGGAAACGATCGCCGCGCTGCGCCAGCAGTTCGGCCTCGACCTGCCGGCGCACGTGCGCTACGTGCACTGGCTCGCGGGGCTGCTGCACGGCGATTTCGGCCGTTCGCTGTCCGGCGACCTGCCGGTGTCGGAGATGATTGGCGGACGCCTGCCGAAGTCGCTCACGCTGGCGGCGATCACGACCGCCGTGTCGGTGCCGATCGCGCTGCTGCTCGGCATCGTCGCCGCGGTCAAACGCGAGTCGGTGGTCGATCGCGTGATCAGCCTCGGCACGCTGTCGCTCGTGGCGACGCCGGAATTCCTGATCGCGACGATCGCCGTGCTCGTGCTGGCCGTGAAGCTGCACTGGCTGTCTGCGCTGTCGTACAGCGGCCCGATCGAAAGCATCCACGATCTCCTGCGCGCCTATGCGATGCCGGTGCTGACGCTGTGCGCGGTCGTGATCGCGCAGATGGCGCGAATGACGCGCGCCGCAGTGATCGAGCAGCTGAGCGCGTCGTATGTCGAGATGGCCGTGCTCAAGGGCGCGAGTCCCGCGCGCGTCGTGCTGCGTCATGCGCTGCCGAACGCGATCGGTCCGATCGCCAACGCGATCGCATTGAGCCTGTCGTATCTGCTGGGCGGCGTGATCGTCGTCGAGACGATCTTCAACTATCCGGGCCTCGCGAGCCTGATGGTCGATGCCGTCGGCAACCGCGATTTCCCGCTGATCCAGGCCTGCACGCTGATCTTCTGCGTCGCGTACCTGATGCTCGTGCTGTTCGCCGACCTGTGCTCGATCGTGTCGAACCCGCGACTGCGCACCTGAGTGTTTCGTCCTCCTTTCGAGATGCCGCCCATGCAACCGATCGAACCCGTACAACGCAGCAGCGCGCTGCCGCCGTCAGGCGACCAGCCGCCGCCGTGGGGCGGCGCGACGCCGCCCGCCGCGCCTGCCCCCGACCCGCGCGCCAAGCGCCGCACCGTGCGCATCAACCTGACGACCGGTGGCCGGGTCGGCCTGTCGATGGTCGGCCTGATGCTGTTCGTCGCGGCGTTCGCGCCGCTGCTCGCGCCGCACGACGTCGGCACGATCGTCACGCCCGACGTGTTCGCGCCGTTCAGCGCGAAGCTGCCGTTCGGCTCCGACTTCCTCGGCCGCGACATGCTGAGCCGGATCCTGTACGGCACGCGGCTGACCGTGCTGCTCGCGCTGGCCGCGGTGCTGCTCGCCGCATTGACCGGCACGACGCTCGGGCTGCTCGCGACCGTGTCGGGCCGCGCGGTCGACGAGACGATGAGCCGGCTGCTCGACGCGCTCACGTCGATACCGTCGAAGATGTTCGCGCTGATGTTCGTCGCGGCGTTCGGCTCGTCGCTGCCGCTGCTGATCCTGACCGCCGCGGTCAGCTACATGCCCGGCTCGTACCGGATCGCGCGCGCGCTGGCCGTCAACATCAGCACGCTCGAGTTCGTGCAGGTCGCGCGGGCGCGCGGCGAGAGCGCGCTGTACATCGCGTGCGTCGAAATGCTGCCGAACATGATCCACCCGATGCTCGCCGATACCGGGCTGCGCTTCACGTTCGTCGTGCTGCTGCTGAGCGGCCTGAGCTTTCTCGGGCTCGGCGTGCAGCCGCCGTATGCGGACCTCGGCTCGCTCGTGCGCGAGAACATCGCGAGCCTCGGCGACGGGTCGGCCGTCGCGATCATGCCTGCGGTCGCGATCGCGATCCTGACGGTGGGCGTCAACCTGTTGATCGACGGCCTGCCGCATCGCGGCCGCCGCAGCGGCGCGGCCGCGGGAGAACACTGATGCGACACGAATCGACTCCGCTCGTCGAGGTGCGCGGGCTGCGCGTGGTCGGCGGCCGCCCGGGCGGCGCCGAAACGACGATCGTCCACGACGTCGACTTCGAGATCCGGCGCGGGGAAGTGCTCGCGCTGATCGGCGAGTCCGGCTCCGGCAAGACGACGATCGCGCTTTCGCTGATGGGCCACGCGCGCGCCGGCTGCCGGATCGCCGGCGGCTCGGTGAAGCTCGGCGGCACGGACGTATGCGCGCTGTCCGCGCCGGCGCTCGCCGCGCTGCGCGGCCGCAAGGTCGCGTATATCGCGCAGAGCGCGGCCGCCGCGTTCAACCCGTCGCGCACGATTCTCGATCAGGTGATCGAGAGCGCGCTGATCCACAAGACGATGACGAAGCGCGATGCACAGGCGAAGGCGGTCGCGCTGTTCCGCGCGCTCGCGCTGCCCGAACCGGAGACGATCGGCAAGCGCTATCCGCACCAGGTGTCGGGCGGCCAGTTGCAGCGACTGATGGCCGCGATGGCACTGATCACCGATCCCGACCTGGTGATCCTCGACGAGCCGACCACCGCGCTCGACGTGACCACGCAGATCGACGTGCTGCTGGCGTTCAAGAGCGTGATCCGGCGCTGCGGGATGAGCGCCGTGTACGTATCGCACGACCTGGCGGTCGTCGCGCAGATGGCCGACCGCATCGTCGTGCTGAGCGACGGCGTGATCCGCGAGGCGGGCGAGACCGAACAGATCCTGCATGCGCCGACGCATCCGTACACGCAGAGCCTGATCGCGGCGGTCACGCCGAACGATGCGCAGCGCGAAGCGAAACCGGCGCCCGCCGTGCCGACGCCGCTGCTCGACGTGCGCGGCGCGATTGCCGGCTACGGCGGCCGTACCGCGAGAGGGTGGCCCGCGAAGGTGATCCTGCACGAAGTGGACCTGCGCATCGGGCGCGGGCAGACGGTCGGCGTGATCGGCGAATCGGGCTCCGGCAAGACGACGCTCGCGAAGGTGATTGCGGGGCTCGTGCCGGCGACGGCCGGCCAGATCCTGCTCGACGGCGAACCGCTCGCGCTCGATTCGGCCAAGCGCACGAAGGAGCAGCACCGCCGCGTGCAGATCGTGTTCCAGAACGCGGACACCGCGCTCAATCCGGTACATACGGTCGAGCGCACGCTGGCGCGGCCGCTCGCGTTCTATCACGGGATCAGGGGCGCGCGTGCGCGGCAGCGCGTCGCGGAGCTGCTCGAACTCGTGCGGCTGCCGCAGGCGGTCGCCGCGCGGCGGACCGGCGAGCTGTCCGGCGGGCAGAAGCAGCGCGTGAACCTCGCGCGCGCGCTCGCGGCCGAGCCCGACCTGATCCTGTGCGACGAGGTCACGTCGGCACTCGACACCGTGGTCGGCGCCGCGATCATGGACCTGCTGCGCGACCTGCAGGCAAAGCTCGGCGTGTCGTATGTGTTCATTACGCACGACATCGCGAAGGTGCGCACGATCAGCGACGACATCGTCGTGCTGTACGCGGGCCGCCGCGTGGAGACTGGCAGCCGCGACGCGCTGTGCGCGCCGCCTTATCACCCGTATTCGCACCTGCTCGTATCGTCCGCGCCGGAGCTGCGCGCGGGCTGGCTCGACGACGCGGCCGAGCGCTGCCACCGGCCGCTGGTGCCGATTGGCGAACGCGCGGACGATGGCGAGCTGTGTCCGTTCCTGTCGCGCTGCGCGATGCGGGTGGACGGCGTATGCAACCGGACGGCACCGGTGCTGCGCACGCTCGAGAACGGCGCGCAGGTGCTTTGCCATCGCAGCGAGGAAGACCTCAAGCGCTTCCAGGCAGAGCCGGTGCAGGCCGACGCCGCGCCGGTGCAGTCGGTGCAGTCGGTGCGTCAGTAGCGCGCGCCGCGCCGCGCGCTCATCGCGCGTGCCGCGGCTGCCGGCCTTCCGCATAGTCTGCTGCGGCGGTCGCGCAAAACGGCGAATTGTGCGCGCACCGCAGGCGAATACGCGGCAACTGCACTTTTTGACGGTGATTAAATGATTCTCAATGAACGGCCGTCACCGGCTTGCAAAAGAAGGATCCGATGAAACTGGAATCGTACTGGCTGGATAGCCGTCCCGCGTTTCGCGCCGGCAGCGAGGGGCCCGTCGAAGGGCGCGCGGACGTGGTCGTGATCGGCGGCGGCTTCACCGGATTGTCGGCGGCGCTCGCGCTCGCGCAGCGTGGCGTGGAGGTGGTCGTGCTCGAAGCCGCAGAGGTCGCGGGCGAAGCGTCGGGCCGCAACGGCGGGCAGTGCAACACCGGCGTCGCACAGGACTTCGCATCGCTCGCTGCGCGCATCGGCATTGAGCCCGCGAAGCGGTTCTATCTCGCGTACGAAAGCGCGGTGAGGAGCGTCGAGACGATCGTCGGCGAGCATGCGATCGACTGCGATTTCCGGCGCGCGGGCAAGCTGAAGCTCGCCGCGAAGCCGCAGCATTTCGCGAGCCTCGCCAGGACGTTCGACGCGTTGCGGCGCGACGTCGATCCGGACATCGAACTGATCGAGCCGTCGCGGATTCGCGATGAAGTCGCTTCCGACGGCTTCTACGGCGGGCTGCTGCAGCGCAATGGCGCGCAGATGCACATGGGCAAGTTCGGCGTCGGGCTCGCGCATGCCGCCGTGCAGGCCGGCGCACGCATCTACGAGCATGCGGCCGTCACGCAGCTCGAGCGGCTCGACGGCGAGCGCCACATGATCACCTGCACGCGCGGCACGATCGTCGCCGATCGCGTGCTCGTCGCGACAGGCGCATCGCAGCACGGGCCGTTCGCGTGGTTCCGGCGCCGCATCGCGCCGGTCGGCAGCTTCATCGTCGTCACCGAGCCGCTGCCCCCCGCGCAGCTGAACAGGCTGTTCCCGAAACGCCGCGCCTACGTGACCTCGCGCCAGATCGGCAATTACTTCCGCGTGACGCCCGACGACCGGCTGCTGTTCGGCGGCCGCGCGCGCTTCGCAATGTCGAGCCCGCGCTCGGACGCGAAAAGCGGCGACATCCTGCGCGCCGGTATGGCCGGCTACTTTCCCGAACTGGCCAATGTGCGGCTCGACTATTGCTGGGGCGGGCTGGTCGACATCACCGCCGACCGGCTGCCGCGCGCGGGCCAGCACGACGGGCTCTATTACTCGATGGGCTACAGCGGCCACGGCGTGCAGATGTCGGTGCACATGGGCCGCGTGATGGCCGACGTGCTGTACGGTGCGGCCGCGTCGAATCCGTGGCGCGAGCTCGACTGGCCCGCGATGCCCGGCCATTTCGGCCACGCGTGGTTCCTGCCGTTCGTCGGCGCGTACTACCGGATGCAGGATTTCCTGCACTGAAGCGAGCGCCGGGGAGGATTCGACATGACAGTGCAATTCGTTGGCTCGCCTCGTGTCGCGCGGCCCGTGTCGCCGGCGATCGGCGACGTGCTGCGCACGATCGACGCATCGTTCGCGCAGCCGCTGAATCTCGACACGCTCGCCGCGGTGGCCGGCTTGAGCGTGTCGCGTTTCACCGCGCGCTTTCGCAGCGAAACCGGGTTGTCGCCGCACCGGTATCTGTGCCTCGTGCGGGTACGGCGTGCGCAGGACCTGTTGCGCGCCGGTCTCGCGCCGTCGGTCGTCGCGACCGACGTCGGCTTCTTCGATCAGAGCCATCTCTGCCGGCATTTCCGGCGGGTGCTAGGGATCACGCCGCGCGATTACGTGGTCGCGCGGGCAGACGGCGCGACGGCGCGTACGTCGCCAACGCGCACGCGCGCCGAACGCCGCGAAGCGACGTGTCGCGTGGCGTAAGCACAAGCATGGATGGCACGCACATCCGAGGATTTCCGGCAGGAGAGCCGGCGAACGACGATTTCCGATATCGCGCGGCGGTTTTCAACGAGACCGTCACGCACCGCACAGGAGCAGAAATGACCGCAGCTTTCGTGTTGCACCGTGCCGATGGCACACCTTCTTCAACCGCATTCCGCCAGCAGGCGTTCGGCGAGCGCGATCCGTTCGCGCAACACCGGGAGATTGCATGGGAAGGGCCCGACGCGATGGCCGCGGGGCGTATCGGCTTCGTCGGCGAGCTCGACGTGCCGAGCTTTCCGCACATCGAAACGATCGTCGTCGTCGAAGGCGAGCTGACGCTCGAGGCGGCCGGGGCCGCGCCGCTGGTGCTCGGCCCGCGACAAGGCGCCGTCATCGGCGGCGGCACCGCGCTTCGCATCGCCGCGCAATCGCCGGTACTGCTGCTGTTCTGCGCGGCCGCGTGCACGACACCGACGAAGCGCGGCGTCTTTGCGCTGCGCGCGGACGCCGACTTCAAACCGTCGGCAACGCTGCCGGCGGAGGTGCTGCTCGGCCCGGCGCCGCAATGCCGCAGCGACAACGTGTTTGTCGACGACGGCGCCGCGTACTGCGCAGGCACGTGGGATTCGACGCCCTATCACCGGATCGTCCGTCCGCATCGCGTGAACGAGTTCATGCTCCTGCTGGACGGCGGCGTACGGTTCGCCGCGCGCGACGGCAGCGTGCTGTCGCTCGGCACCGGTGACGCGCTGTTCGTGCCGCGTGGCGCATCGATCGGGTGGGAAAGCAGCGAACGCGTAGCGAAGTTCTACGTCGTGCAGAACGTCAATGCATCCACCGAGCGAGACTGAACATGTCCCCTCCGCTGCGCCATATAGAAACCCTGGCCACGCCGCCGGCTTCGGCAGATGTCGTCGTGATCGGCGGCGGCATCATCGGCGTGTTTACCGCCTATTACCTCGCCCGGCGCGGGGTGTCGGTCGCGCTCGTCGAGAAGGGGCGCATCGGCGCCGAGCAGTCGAGCCGCAACTGGGGCTGGTGCCGGCAGCAGAACCGCGACGAGCGCGAATTGCCGATGGCGAGCAAGAGCATCGATCTGTGGGAGCGATTCGCCGCCGAATCCGGCGAAGACACGGGCTTTCACCGCTGCGGGTTGTTGTATCTGAGCAATGACGACGCCGAGCTGTCCCGCTGGGCCGACTGGGGCGAGTTCGCGAAAACCGCGGGCGTGACGACGTACATGCTCGACGGCAAGCAGGCCACCGAGCGCGGGCACGCGACCGGGCGGCAGTGGAAAGGCGGCGTGTTCTCGCCGAGCGACGGCACGGCCGATCCGGGGAAGGCAGCGCCGGCCGTGGCCGCCGCACTGATGAAGCTCGGCGGCAGTGTCCATCAGCAGTGCGCGGCGCGCGGCATCGAACTCGAGGGCGGGCGTGCCAGCGGCGTCGTCACGGAGGCCGGCGTCATCAAGACGAGGACGGTCGTGCTCGCCGGCGGCGCATGGGCGTCGTCGTTCTGCCACCAGCTCGGCATCCGTTTTCCGCAGGCGTCGATCCGTCAGTCGATCCTGAGCGTGTCGCCCGTCGAGCATCCGCTGCCGGAAGCGATGTACACGTCCGGCGTGTCCGTTACGCGCCGCAGCGACGGACGCTACGCACTGGCGATCAGCGGGCGCGCGCGCGTGGACCTGACACCGCAGTTCCTGCGCTTCGCGCCGCAGTTCGTGCCGATGTTCGCGAAACGCTGGCGCAATCTTCTGCCGGGCGGCCTCGAAGGGGTGCGCGGCGGCCATGAAACGCTGAAGCGCTGGCGCCTCGATGCGCCGACGCCGATGGAGGCCGTACGCATTCTGGATCCGAAGCCCGACATGCCGACGGTCAATGAAACCTACCGCCGTGCAGTCGAACTGCTGCCCGAACTCCGCGACGCGAAGATCACGCACGCATGGGCGGGGTTCGTCGACAGCACGCCGGATGGCGTGCCGGGCATCGGCGAAGTACCGGGCGTGCCGGGGCTGATCCTCGCGGCCGGGTTTTCGGGACACGGCTTCGGGATCGGACCGGGCGCCGGGCACCTGATCGCGGATCTCGCGACCGGTGCGCAACCGTTCGTGGACCCGGTGCCGTACCGGCCCGGCCGGTTCAGCGAGTCCACATGGGGCAAGGTCGCCGATTTCTAGCGCCTGACCGTCACGCGGGTGCGGGTGGCGGCCTCCGGATGAGGCACTTCGATCCGGAACGCACCCGGCTATAGCGGCCACGGCACGCACATGGCCACGCTTATGGGGACGCTGATGGCGCAGATCATGGACGGACGCACCGATCTCAACCCTGGAAAGGTTTCGACTCGCCGGTGATTCCCGGGGACTTCGGTAAGCCCTGGTTCCTGCTGTTCGTCGGTGCCTGGTATCGACTCAAGGACACCCTGCAATGAATTCTCCCGTTACTCACCTGATGCAAGCCGGCAGGCTGGATCGCTTCTTCATCGACGGCGACTGGGTGTTGCCCGACGGCGACGACCGGTTCGCGGTCGTGTGCCCGTCCACCGAGGACACGCTGTGCGAGATCCCGCTCGGCAGCGCACGCGACGCCGACCGGGCCGCAATCGCCGCGCGCAACGCCTTCGAACGGTGGGCGGCCACGTCGCCGCAAGCGCGCGCCGCGCTGCTCGATCGCGTGCATGCGTTGATGCTGGAGCGCGCCGAGCTGTTCGCCACGGCGCTCGCGATGGAAATGGGCGCGCCGATCGGCTATGCGCGCGGCGCGCATGTGCCGCTCGCGGCCGAACATATCCGGGTCGCGCGCGACAACCTGGCGAGCTACCCGTTCGTCAAGCGGCGCGGGACGACCGCGGTCGTACGCGAGCCGATCGGCGTGTGCGCGCTGATCACGCCGTGGAACTGGCCGATCTATCAGATCACCGCGAAGGTCGGGCCGGCCCTCGCGGCAGGCTGCACGGTCGTGCTGAAGCCCAGCGAGCTGTCGCCGCTCAGCGCGCTGCTGTTCGCGGAAGTGATCGCCGATGCGGGCGTGCCCGCGGGCGTATTCAACCTGGCAAGCGGCAGCGGCGAGGAGGTGGGCGCCGCGCTTGCGTCGCACCCGGAGGTCGACATGGTGTCGATCACCGGGTCGACGCGTGCCGGCGTGCTCGTTGCGCAGGCGGCGGCCCCGACTGTCAAGCGCGTTGCGCAGGAGCTTGGCGGCAAATCGCCGAACATCGTGTTGCCGGATGCGGACCTTCATCAGGCCATTGCGCCGGGCGTGGCCGCCGCGTTCCGGAACATGGGGCAATCGTGCAGCGCACCGACCCGCATGATCGTGCCGCGCAACGTGCTCGGCGCGGTCGAGGAACTGGCCGTCGCGGCAACGCAAAGGCTCGTTGTCGGCGATCCGTTCGTCGAAGCAACGACGCATGGGCCGTTGGCCAATCGCGCGCAATTCGGGCGCGTCGCGCAGATGATCGACGCGGGCATCGACGAACGCGCGAAGCTGATCGCCGGCGGACCCGGGCGGCCTGCGGGTTTCGACCGTGGCTTTTATGCGCGGCCGACGATTTTCTCCGATGTGCGCACCGACATGACGATCGCACAGCAGGAGATCTTCGGTCCGGTCCTCGCGATCCTTCCATACGACACCGTGGAAGAAGCGATCGCCATCGCGAACGACACGGCCTACGGGCTCGGCGCACATGTACAGGGCACCGACAGGGAACGCGTACGCGCGGTGGCCGCACGCATCCGGGCGGGGCAGGTGCATCTGAACTATCCGGCATGGGATCCGCAGGCGCCGTTCGGCGGCTACAAGCAGTCGGGCAACGGTCGCGAGTACGGAATCGAGGGGATGGAGGAGTACATGGAGATCAAGTCGATCCTGGGATTCTACGACTGACGCGATCGCTGCGCATGAGCGCCGCGGCAGTACAGAATGAAAGCCGTCTACTTTCGAAGGTGCCGAAATTGGAAAACCCCGTCATCCCCGACACATCGCTGCAAGCGCATCATGCACACTGGGCAAAGCTGCGGCGCGACCTGCATGCGCATCCCGAGCTGCGGTTCGAGGAACACCGGACGGCCGACATCGTCGCCCGCGAGCTTGAATCGCTCGGCTATGCGGTGTCGCGCGGGCTCGGCGGCACGGGCGTCGTTGCGAGCCTGCCCGGCGCGGCTCCGGGCCGCGGCATCGTGCTCCGCGCCGATCTGGATGCATTGCCGATCCACGAAGCCAACGATTTCGAGCATGCATCGTGTACGCACGGGATCATGCACGCGTGCGGCCATGACGGCCACACCGTGATGCTGCTCGGGGCCGCGCGCGTGCTGAAGGAACTGCCGCAGCTGCCGGGCACCGTCCATTTCGTGTTTCAGCCCGGAGAAGAGGGGGGCGCGGGCGCGCGCAAGATGATTGCCGACGGGCTGTTCGAGCAGTATCCGACGGAAGCGGTATTCGGCATGCATAACTGGCCCGGCTTGCCTGCCGGCCATTTCGGGTTGCGCACCGGCCCGATCATGGCCGCGGGCTCCCGGTTCAGGATCACGGTAACGGGCAAAGGCGCGCACGCGGCGCAGCCGCATCTGGGCATCGATCCCGTACCGCTCGCCTGTTCGATGGTGCTGCAATGCCAGACCATCGCTGCACGGCACAAGGATCCCGTGGATCCCGCCGTTATTTCCGTGTGCATGTTCCATGCGGGAACGACGGACAACGTCATTCCGGACAGCGCCGAGCTGCGCGGGACGATCCGCACGCTGTCGTCGGCATTGCAGCAAAAGCTGCAGCGCGATGTCCAGCTCGCTTGCGAGGGGCTTGCCCGCGCCTATGGCGCGCAAGTCGACGTCGAGTTCTTTCAGTACTACCCCGCGACGGTCAACACGCCGGCCGAGACGGCACTCTGCGAAACGGTGATTCGCGACACGTTCGGCGACGAACGCCTGTACCGCGACGTGCCGCCGAACATGACGTCCGAAGACTTCGGCTTCATGCTGGAGGAGCGGCCGGGCGCTTACGTGCTGATCGGCAATGCGCCGGCCGGAGTGGCCGTGCCGGCGCTGCATCACCCGAAATACGATTTCAACGACGACATCATTCCGGCCGGCGTCCGGTATTGGGTTGCGTTGGCGCAGCATTACTTCAGGCGATCGCCGTGATGCGCCAATCGGGGGACCTTTGATTTTGATGCGACTTACCGGTGATGGCGTGACTGGTCCTGCACACAAGCTAAGGAGCGAGCGCCGAGCGGGGGGAGTCGTCGATCCGCAGCAGACGGCCAGCGTTGGCAATCACGATGAACGTGCCGACGTTGTGCAGGATCGCCGCCCACACCGCGCCGAGCACGCCGGTCGCGGCCAGCGCGATCACCGCGAGCGTCCACGCGAGGCCGATCGCCGCATTGGTCGTCGCCGTGCGCCGGCAGTGCCGACCGAGGCGGATGCAGGTCGGAATCCGCCGCAGGTCGTCGCCCAGCAGCACGACGTCGGCCGACGCGATCGCAATGTCGATGCCGCGCTCGCCCATCGCGATGCTCGTCGAGCCGGCCTTGATCGCCAGCACGTCGTTCAGCCCGTCGCCGACAACGAGCGGATGCAGGCCCGCGCCGATCTCGCGCATCACGTAATCGAGCTTGTCGTGCGGCAGCGCCTGCGCGACCACCGTCTCGATGCCCGTCTCGGCCGCGACCTTGCTGGCGACGCGCTCGAGGTCGCCCGTCAGCAGCGTCTGCCGCGCAAGGCCCAGCGTCCGCAGATCGGCGAGCGCTTCGCGCGCGTCGGGCCGCAGCGTATCGGCGAAGCCGAACCACGCGAGCAGCCGCCCGTCGAGCCCGAGGCCGACCAGCGGCCCGTCGAATCCTTCCGGGGTTGACGGCAAGTTACCGGCATGGTCGGCGAGCAGCGCGGGCCGGCCGAGTACCGCCGTGCCGTCCGGCGTGTCGGCGACGACGCCGAGCCCGCGCAATTCCCGCGTGCGTTCGAACGGCGCAACGGCAGCACCGGTGAGGCCGGACGCGGCGGCATCGCGGACGAGCGCGCGGCTCGCCGGGTGCGCGCTGCTTTCGCCGAGCCGCGCGGCCAGCGCACGCGCCTGCGCGCCGTCGACGCCGGGCTGCAGCCACACCTGCCGGACCTGCAATTCCCCGCGGGTGAGCGTGCCGGTCTTGTCGATCACGAGCGAATCGGCCTCGGCGATCTTGTCGAGGAACGCGGCATTGCGAAACAGGATGCCGTGCCGCGCGCCGACCGCGATCCCGGCAATGGCCGTGGACGGCGCGGCGAGCACCAGCGCACACGGGCACGCGGCCACGATGACCGCGAGCATCGCCGATGCATTCGCGGACGTGAACCAGACGATCGCCGCGATCAGCAGGACGAGCGCGAGATACGCGCCCATGTGCCGCTCGAGCACCTGCGTGACGGGCGGTTTCGCCTGTTCCGCGTGCTGCATCAGCGCGATGATCTTGCCGAGCGTCGAATCCTTGCCGGTGTGAGTGACGTCGATGCGCAGTACGCCATCGAGATTCAACGCGCCGCCATACACGGCGCTGCCTGCATCGACGTCGTGCGGTACGGATTCGCCGGTGATCGGCCCGTTGTCGACGCTCGATGTGCCCGCGAATACGACGCCGTCGACCGGAATGCGCGCGCCAGCCACTACTTCGATGCGGTCGCCCGCACGCAGTGCGTCGTACGCAACGTCGACGACGCTGCCGTCGGTGCCGATGCGGCGCACGCGGCCAGCCGTCAGCCGGCCGAGCGCGCGGATCGCTTCCTGCGAGCCGAGCACGCTGCGCTCTTCGAGCGCATGGCCGAACGTCATCACGATCGGCAGCAGCGCGGCCGTCGTCATGTCGCCGATCGCCCACGCGGCCAGCATCGCGAGCGCGATCAGGCGATCGGTCACGCCATGCAGGCTCGGCGCGCGCAGGCTGTGCCACGCACTCGCAAACACCGGCCCCGCGACGATCAGCGATGCGAGCGCGGCGAGGAGTTGCGCGAGCGTTTCTCCGCCGCCCGACAGCATGCGCCACGCGAACGACAGCACGAGCAGGCCGCCCGCAAGCAGCGCCAGCGCGATCTGCCGCGTGATCGTGCGACGCTCGTTGGAGGACAGCGCGTAGGCCGTCGTGCTGGCGGGAGCGGCGTCCGGCTGCGTGGCGGGTTCGGCGAGCGAATTCATCGGGCGTTTCCGGGCAGGATCAGGTTCGAGGTGTCGTGCGGATCGATCGTCGTCACGCGCCCGGCTTTCGACAGCACGCGCTGTACGCGATCGCGATACAGCCGCGCCAGCAGCCCTGGATCGCCGTTCTCGCGGAGCGTCGCGTCGAGTTGCCGGATTTCCAGCGTGTCGGTCTGCGCAATTGCGACGCGTTCCGCCGCGTGGGCCTGCGCGTCCTGCACGATCCGGTCGGCATCCTGCTGTGCGTCCTGCCGCCGCTGTTCGGCGGCGGTGCGTGCTTCCGCGATGGTCCGCTCGGCGACCTGCAGCGACGTCAGCACCGCGTTGAACGCGCCGGCGGCCGCACCGGGAAACGCGGGCTGCACGTCGACGCGCGCGACTTCGACGCCGAGCCCCGCGTGCGCCGTGTCGAGTGCGCGCAGGTGCCGTGCAATCGCGTCGGCGAGATCGCCGCGCAATCGTTCGCGGCGTGCGGCCATCTGCCGGTCGGCGGCCAGTTGCTCGGGCCGCGCGACCAGGATCGCGTCGAGATCGCGGGTCGCCGCGACCTCGACGGCCGATGCGGACACGATCCGTTCGAGCGCTGCGTCGAGACGGTCCTGCTGCAGCACATACGCGTACGGATCGCTGACCCTGTAATAGAGCACCGCGCTCAACGCGACCGCGCCACCGTCGCCCGTCAGCACGTAGCCGGAACCGGCGAGCGCGTCGGGCAATCGCGCGACACCCTGCGCGGATGGCGCGAGCGCCCGCGGATCGCGGTCGAGCGAGCGGATCCGCTGCTCGAGCACGCGCGCGGCGCCCGGCACGAGCAGGACCGATTCGAACGGCTGCGGCCATGCGATCACGAGCCCGGCGTCCTGGGTGCGCACGAGCGCGCCGAAACGCATCACGACCGCGCGGCTGTCCGCCGGAATCCGCCGGATGTTCGAGCCGGCCCACGCGCATGCAGCGAGCACCGCGAGCGCGGCGACGAACCAGAACGACAGGCGCACGGCCTGCGCGCCCGGCCCGAGCGGCGGTGCGGACGGCTCGGTCATCGCGCGGCCTTGTGCGCTTTGGGCGCCGGCGCGGCCTGCCCCGGCGCATCGGCCGGGCCCTGCACGAGCACGCGGAACGGCGCGGCGTCGGTGCGCAGGATCAGGTTCGTATTGGTGCCGACCACCGCGTTCAGCGTGTCGAGCGAACGCAGCATCGTGTACAGGTGCGGGTTGCCCACATAGCTCTTGCCGTAGATGTCGGCCGCGTCCTTGCGCGATTGCGCTTCGATACCGGCCGCTTTCACGTTCGCATCGGCCAGCGCGATGCGTGCGTCGCGCTCGGCGTCCGAGCGGATCTGCGCGGCCTCGCGATTGCCGTCCGCGGTACGCTGCGCGGCCACGGTGTCGCGTTCGGCGCTCATCCGGTCGACCGTCGCGGCGAGCGTGACGGCCGGCAACGTGAGCCGTTCGAGCCCGACCTGGGCGACGCGCACGCCGTAAGCCGCATAGAGCTGCGCGTCGATCTGCCGGCGCAGCGTGTCCTCGAATTCGCCGATCTTCACCTGGGCCGGATCGGTGTTCACGAGCGACGCGAGATCGTACCCGGCGGACGTCGTCTGCAGCGCGGAGCCGACGAGCGAGCGGATCTGCCGCGCCGCTTCGTCCGGCTCGTTGCCGACCGCACGCATGAAGCGCCCGATGTCGCGCGCATCGGCCGGCACGCGCCACGCGACGTAGGCCTCGACGATGATGCGCAGCCCGTCGCGCGTGCCGACGTCCTGCAGGCCGCTCGACGTGGTGTGCAGGCGCAGGTCGACGGGCGTCACCGCATCGATCGGCGCAGGCAGGCGCCACGCGAGCCCGGGTTCGAGCAGCACCCGCACGGGCCGCCCGAAGCGCGTGATCACCGAGGCCTCGCCGGCACGTACCTGCACGAAGCTCGCGACCACGAGCGCGACGAGCACGCACAGCAGCGCGATGGCGACGCGCAGGCGGAACGCGCCGGGCGGCTGCGGCGCGCCGTGATGCGCGTGGTGGTGGTCGTGGCTATGGCCGTGGTGCGCATGATCATGCGCGTGCGAATGAAACAGACTCACGATGTCGCCCCAAGTGCAGCGTCGCCCGTATGCGGTGCGGCAAAACGGCCTGCCGCCGTGTTGCGCCTTCCGCGCGGAAATCGCCGCGACATGTCAATGGATGCCGGCCAGATCGCCGGCGGGTGTATTGCGAAGATCGACGGTCGCCCGCGTGCCGTCGGCCAGCCGGTCGTCGATGATCGTCATGCGCGCGTTGCGCAGGCCGCGTTGCAGCCGGTCGAGGTAATACTCGAACGGAAACGCGGGGCCGCCGAGCCGGTACGCGACCAGGTCGGCGTCGAAATCGATCTGTTGCACGCGCGCCGACGACACCGTGTCGCCGGCCTGTGCTTCAGCGTGTGCGACCCGTTCGAGCGCCTGCTGCTGCGCGTTGCCGAGCAGGCCGGCCGCGAAACCGCGCGCCTGCGCGACGCTGCCCTGTGCGCGGATCTGCGCAGCCTGTACGTCGTGGAAGGCGGCGGCCGCACCGGTCGGTGGATGCACGCTCTCGATCACGACCGCAATCACTTCAACGCCGCTTTGCAAGCGGTCGAGCTGCTGCTGGATCGCGCGCTTCAACTGATCGGCCATCGCGGCCTGATTCGTTTCGAGCAGCGATTCGAGCGTATGCGACGCGAGGTAGTGCACAAGTGCGCGATTGGCGCTTGTGCGCACCGTGCTTTCCGGGTCGATCGTGCGATAGAGCGCCGCGCGCGCATCGGCATCGGTCGGGCCGAGACGGTAGTCGACCCGCACGTCGGCGTTGACGATCTGGAAGTTCTGGCGGTCGCCGTTCGCGCCGGCGATCACCTGGGTGGTTTCCCACGGATGCGGCACATCCCACAGACGGTCGAGGCGTTCGGGCGTCGGGCCGTCGGCAAGCACCGGCGACGTATCGGCGCCGCCGTCGTTCGCGCTACCCGCGATCGCGACCTGGTGCACCGCGCCGTTGTCGACGATGCGCGCGCGCCCGAACGGCCAGGGCAGACCGACGTGCAGGCCCGGCTGCCAGACCGCGGCCGGCGCGCCGAACCGTTCATACACCGCGCGCTGCTCCGGGTTCAGCACGACGACGGCGGTGAGCAGCCACGCGCAGGCGACGGTGGCGGCGAGTGCTGCAGGCAGCAGCCGCACGAAGCTGCGCCAGCCCCAGCTCTGCCGCAGGTCGATGCCGTAGCGATGGCGCAGTTCGGCGCCGAGCGATGCGATCGGCGACGGGCGCCGGCTCAGCAGCCCGGCGATCGCGCTGGTCGGTACAACCGCACCGCGCGGCACCGCAAACCATGACAGCACGCCGCGCAGGGCCAGTTCGGCGGCGACGGCTGCGTTGAACAGCGCGATCGCATGCACGAGCCAGTCCGCCGTGCGATGCTGGAATGCGAACCATGCGCCGGCCAGCGCACCTGCGAGCGCGGTGACGAGCGCGACGCGCAGCACCCGCGTGAGCGACGCGGAAACCGCCGAACCGCTGGCGGCTGCCGCATGATGGCGTTCGGCGACGAGCGTGAGAAAGGCAAGCACGATGCAGGCGGCGCTGGCCGCGAGCGTGGGTTCGGGCGCAGCCATCGCGCGAACCAGCATGACGGGCGACGGCGGCTGCCACGCAAGCGCGGCAAGCGCGACGGAGAGCGCGCCACCAGCGGTGACGGCCCACGGCCGCCAATCGATCGCCGCGGCAATCGCCGGCCACGGGTTGTCGTCGTACTCCGGCTCCCGCTTGCGGCTGAACGCATTGCGCAGCCAGTCGCCGAGCAGCGTGGCTGCCGATCCTTCCGGGGGATGGCGGCGTGCGCGGCCGGCGAGCAGCACGCCGATCGCGACGACGAGCACGTTGCACCATGCGCTGGCAAGCGGTGCGCACCAGCGCAGGTCGGCAGGCAGGATGTCGACGGCGCCCAGCGTGCCGAGCGCGGCAACAAGCAACGCGGCGGCCCCTGCGACCGGCGCGAGTGCGTCGCGGCCGGCCGGGCTGCCGGGAATGTCGTCGTTGCTTTCCGCCTGTTGCTCCATCGGGGATTCCTTACGTACGCGTTACAGGGTGCGCAGGAGTCCGTGCGGAATTCTGCGAGCGGCAATGTAGCGCGGCGGATGATGAAACTCAAGGTGGCCAACGTGATTGGAACAATGAACAGACCCTAGAACGCGATCGCCGCGATCTGTTACGGTACGGTGAAGACCACGTGGAAGTACGGAACGGGCAACAGGTCCGCCTGGCGTTCGTCGAGCCAGCGGGCCGGGGCGAGCGACTGGCACTTCGGACAGTGCCGGTTGCGGCAGGAGTTGTACGCGATACGCTGGTGTCCGCAGGCGTCGCGCTGCTCGACGTGAACTCTTTCGACGGCCTGCTCTCTCGATTGCAGGCTCGCAAATTCGGTGCAATCGACTCGGCAATGAACATCAGCTCGAAACGCGCCGAACAAGTGGATTTCACGGAGCCGTTGTATCTGACTCCGGCTCAGCTTGTCGCCCGCAAGGGTAGCAAGCTGCTGCCGACGCCAGAGTCCCTCGGGGGACATAGTGTGGGCGCCCTGCAGGGCTCGATTCAGGAACAATTTGCCAAACAAATGTGGGCGTCGAAGAATGTGAACGTCCAGAGCTATCAGACCTAAGACGAGGCGTACGCGGACCTCGTTACCGGCCGTATCGATGCAACGTTTGTGGAATCGACGGCGGTGAGTCTCGGCTTCCTGAGCAAGCCGAACGGAAAGGACTTCGCATTCGCTGGCAATCCCGTCAATGATGCGAAAATTATCGGTACGGGTGTCGGTATTGCCGTGCGCAAGGGCGACAACCAACTCCGCGAGGCGCTCAATGGTGCATTTGCCGAACTCAAACGCAACAGCACCTATCAGCAGCTTCTGAAAAAGTACTTTACCGTGGACCTGGCCGTGCATTGAACGGCGATGGACGTGTACCGCGTCAGGTCTGCGCCGATTTGGAAAAAAAGACATGAGCAGAGCACAAACCCCCGCAAACGACTCCACTGGCAAGGCAAACGGTCGGACAAAGTCGAGCGTAGCAAGGAGTAGTAGGCGGCCGGCGGGTACGGGGGAGATTGCCCCGTACCGCGTAGTTGCCGATGCGATCGCGCAGCTTTTCCAGCCTTATACAGAAGTCGTACTGCACGACCTCGCGACCCAAACAGTCGCTTATGTCGCGAACAATCTGTCCAAACGGGAGATCGGTGACGATTCGGCGCTCGAGGAAATCGGCTTTGACGCGCAGGAAAACGTGATCGGCCCGTACGAAAAGCTTGGCTGGGACGGTCGCAAGATCCGCTCGATCACGGGTGTATTGCGGACTGAAGCGGGCGAGCCAATCGGGGTCATGTGTATCAACTTTCACCTGGCGGCTCTCGACCAGGCGAAGCAGGCGCTCGAACTGTTGCTGTCGAGTGCGGTGCTGCAACCTCAACCGGAGAAGCTGTTCCGTGACGATTGGCAGGATCGTGTGAATGTCTTCCTCGATCACTGGTTGCAGGAACGTAAGCTCACGTTGTCGATGCTTACACGGGAACATAAGCGCGAGTTGGTTGCCGCCCTGTACGCGGAAGGCGCGTTCAATGGAAAGAGTGCTGCGAACTATGTCGCAAAGGTCCTTGCATTAGCTCGCGCAACGATTTTTAACTACCTGAAAGATCTGAGAGGTGAAGGGTGACAGAAGATTTGTCTGGTGTATCTGAAGTGCGAACACCTGCAACTTACCGGTTCGTTCAAGCTTCGCGGTGCCACGAACAAGGTGCGGATGCTCGATCCGAAGACGCGGTGAAACGGAGTTCTGACGGTGTCGAGCGGGAACCACGGTCAGGGCGTGGCACTTGCGCGCAAGCTCGCGGGCGTGCCGGTCACAGTCTACGCGGCGAGCACGACATCGCCCGTGAAGCTCGACGCGGTGTTTGCGTCGGTTGGGGGAGGGAGCCTGATTTCCGGTGTCGGCACGGCAATCCGTCGCCTGATTTCGGAAGCGGCCGATTTGAGGCAAATGCGCGAAGACGCGTGACGTGCATTAATGCGTTGCATCGCAGGCCGGCGCGGACGTCACGTTGCTCCGCGGTGTGGCATTCGGTCGAGGCGGCCACGGGCCGCCCCGAATGACTATCCGAAGAGAATCAGCTGACTTTGCTTCGCAGGAAGTCGGACACGCGCGTGAGCCCGTCCTCCAGAACAGTGCGGCTGTTCGCATACCCGATTCGTACGTAACCCTCCATGTCGAGCGCGCTACCCGGCGTAAACATCACACCCGTCGCCTCGAGCAGTTCCGTGCAGAATTCACGCGACGGCATGTCGAACGCGTACTTGAGTAGCGCCGTCGTCCCAGACTTGGGCTTGACCCACGAGATCGTCGGCTCGCGTTCGACCCATGCGCTCAGAATCGCGAGATTGGTGCGTACGATGTCGTGATTGCGTTTCAAGATCGCGTCGCGATGCTCAAGCGCGAGCGTCGCAAAGTAGTCGTCAATCATGCCGACGCTGATCGTGTTGTAGTCGCGATGTACGCTGACTGCGTGAATCAACTCGACCGGTCCGGCAATCCAGCCTAGACGTAGCCCTGCGAGGGAGTAAGTCTTCGACATACTTGCGGTGCTGATGCCGCGCTCGTAGAGGTCTGCAATCGACGCGCTGTAGCCGCTGCCGACCTGGTCGGTCCCACGATAAACTTCGTCGCAGAGAACATATGCGTCGCAGCGCCTTGCGATCTCGACAATCTTCTCGAGGAATGCTTCGTCCATCAGCGACCCGGTCGGATTGTTCGGGTTGTTGATCGCGATGAGACGTGTCTTATCATCGACGAGCGATTCGAGTTCGTCGAGATCCGGCAAAAATTGGTTTTCTTCGCGAAGCTTGAGGATCTTGACGTTCGCGCCGTAGCTCTCGGGAATCGAATAGTGCTGCTGGTAGGTCGGCAGTACCGACACGACGGTATCGCCGGGCTCAACGAGCGTTTCGTAGATGAGCGCGTTTCCACCGATCGCGCCGTGCGTGACGATGACATTCGATGCCGATTGCCGCAAGTACGTACCGGCGATCGCCTCGCGCAGGCGCTGCGTGCCTTCGATCACGCCATATGTCAGCTTCATCGGACGCAGGTCGTCGAGCACGGTTTCCTGGCGGCCTGTCATCGTGAGCAGTTGATCGACTGTCAGAGATTCGACACAGGTCTCCGCGAGGTTGTACGTGCAATGATTTTCGTAGAGATCCATCCAGCGCTCAACGCCGAATTCCTTGATCTTCATGACCATTCCTTCCGTGAGATGGTTGAGCGGCCAAACCGCGGCCGCATGTAGAGAAAATGATGTCCGCGTAGTGGCCGCGACGGCTACTTGGCGATGATGTCGCGTTTGAAGTATTGAACCGACAGCTTGCTCAATGTGCCGTCCTTTTTCAGCTCGGCAAGCGCGGCCGAGACCTGACCGCGAAGTGCGGTGTCTTGCCTCCTGAACGCCCAGCCGACGCCTTCACCGAGGGTCACCGGATCTTGCAGTGGTTGGCCGATCATCGCAAAGTCGCGACCCTCAGGTTTGTCCAGGAAGCCCTCTTGAGCAGTCTGAGATTCCAGGACAGTAGCATCCAGGCGACCAGAGGCGAGGTCCGCATAAACCAAATTCTGGTCTTGGTACGGCGTAGTCACGATCCCGTGCGGCTCCCAGTTGCGCTTCAGGAAGTCCTCCTGCGACGACCCTTGTAGCACGCCGATGCGCTTGCCTTGGAGGTGAGCGGCGTCGGGCAATAGTCCGGAATTTTTGCGGGCGACCATTACCATTGGGACGACGTAGATCGGCGGGGTGAAATCGACGAGCTGCTTGCGCTTTTGGGTAATGTTCAACGCCGAGTTGACCAAGTCGAATTTGCGGGCCTGAAGCGCAGGCAGGAGACCGTCGAAAGCATTCTCGACCCACACGCACTTGACTTTCATCTTTGCGCAAACTGCATTTCCGATATCGATATCGAAACCCTGCAGTTGCCCGGCCGCCGTTTTGCTCTCGAATGGAGGGTAGGCGGCTTCGATGCCGATCCTCAGCGCGGCATTGCCGCCTGCGAATGCGACTCCAGCCGTTCCCAGGGACAGGGCGACGGCGCAAACCAGGTGCTTCATGTTCATACCAACTCCGTAGGTGGTAATCGAATAACGGGGCCGTAACCTGTTGGTCCGCGGGCCTCGGCGGGCTACCTTGCAATGCAAAGCTGAGGGGTAGACGAATTGTCCATTTGAGACATTGTCGGCAAGTATCTGCTTCCAAAAGTAAAAAGTCCATAGTAGACTAAAAAATCTAATCAGATGACATGGAGCGGGTTCCCCGAGATCACTAGATGAGTGCTCTACTGAACGACTTACCGCGCGTAGTGGATGAGGCGCGGGTCCGCGCTGCATTGCCGGAACTGGATACGCGTGGTGCGCTGGAGCGAATGTTTCGGTCGCTGGCGGACGGCCGCGCGGTGCAACCGCCGCAGACCCTGACGCTTTTCCCCGATATCGCAGTCGCCACGGCGCTGTATCGACACGTCACCCGCGTGGTCGAACACTGATTGAAGACATGCGTATCCGGCGGCGCCTATTTCAGCTGCCGGGGCACGCTCGAGGAGACAACGCGTGACCTATCAACGAATCGAGATTCCTCTGCCGTCCCCGGCGCCGGGGGTTGCACTGCACCTGACAGCGCATCAATTCGGTCACCCTGATAACGGGCGCAGTATCTATCTGCATGCCGGACTGCATGCCGACGAACACCCGGGCCTGCTGGTGTTGCAACATCTGCTCGAGGCACTACATGCGCTCGACGGTGCCGGAAGGATCACCGGCTGTGTCACGGTGGTGCCGTACGCAAACCCAATCGGTTTGTCTCAACGATTGTTCGGTCCTGTCGTGGGGCGCTTCGATTTCGAGAACGGGGAAAACTTCAATCGCAATTTCCCGCTGCTGGATCAGGGCGTTGCAATGCGTTTGCAGGAGCCGGTTGCACGCGATCTGACGCGACACCAGTGGAAGCGCTATTTCCGAAGCTTGATTGGTGAGCGCGATGAATTGAGCCCCGCTGCGGCGATGAAGCTCGAACTGGCCAAGCTCGCGATCGATCACGATATCGTCCTTGATCTGCATTGTGACACCGATGCGATCGCACACGTCTATGCGTCGGCGCTGCAGCGTGAGCGAGCCGTAAAGCTGGCTCGCCTGATCGGGGCGCCGGTGGTGATGCTCGAGCCGGAACAAGCTGGCGGAGGGGCATTTGATCAAACGCATTCGAGTGCATGGGGCGAATTGCAGCAGGCAGGTCTGTTCGACGCGGACGAAAGCGGTTTCTCGGCGACGATCGAGTTGCGAGGTCAGGCCGACGTCAATGATGCATTGGCGATGGACGACGCTCGACGCTTGTTGCACTTCGCCGAGTCAGAGGGGGTGGTGGTCTTGCCAGACACAGACGACACGCCTCGGTTGAGCGAACCGCCTGCGGTATTTCCTCTCCAAGGAGCGGCGCATGTCAGATGTCCTTGTGCGGGCGTGATCGTCTATAAGCGTATGCCCGGAGAACATGTTGGTGCGGGCGAGACATTCGCCGAAATCGTGCGTCTCGACGGGGCGATCAATTCGCGCGTCCAAGTGACTAGTCCGATCAGCGGCGTCCTGGTCGTGCGTCAGTTGCAAAAACTAGTGAGGCCGGGGCAGCGGGCAGCATTGATCGCCGGAGATGTCGCGCTCGCCGGACGTGAACCCGGCAATTTGCTGCTCGATTTCTAGCCGTCCCATCATGCATGTCAGGCCGACCGTAGACGGGGAGCAAGAGTAATGGAGAGACTGGAAATACCGCTACCTGGTACAGCATCAGGGATGCGCCTGACGTTGTGCGAATACGCATTCGGATCGGTTGATGCAGATCGCTCGCTCTACGTTCAAGCGGCATTGCATGCCGGCGAGGTGCCGGGGCTTCTCGTGATTCAGCATCTGCTGGAGCGGCTTGCATCGCTGGAGCAAGCCGGGGCGTTGTGCGGGCGTATCACTGTCATGACCTGGGCAAATCCAATCGGTATGCAACAGGTAGTCGGCGGCGCGCTGACCGGACGCTTCGATTGTGCGGGGAGTGGCAATTTCGATCGTCGTTTTCCGGATATTCGTTCAGAGATCGCCCGACGGGGCTGCGCTGCGGATCGGCCCCGTACACTTCGCGACGCAAAGATGTGGCTGATCGCGATTGCGGCGCAAGCAGCACAAGGTACCGATCCAGTCGAATCTCTGAAAGCGACATTGCTATCGCGCGCTTTCGCGCATGATATGGCGCTCGATTTGCATTGTGACAAAACGGCCATCATGCACGTGTACAGCAATTGGGCGCATGAGAAGCGTGCTGTCTCACTCGCGCAATGCCTGGAGGCTCCCGTGCTGCTTCTCGAAGACCATGCTGGTGGCGGAACGTTCGATCAAGCGTTTCACGAAGCCTGGACTGCGCTGCGGCAATCCGGTCTAACGTGTGATTCCCGTCACGGCTTCGCCGCAGTTGTCGAATTGCGCGGACAACGCGACGTGTCTGACGAGCTAGCGATTCGTGACGCCGACGCATTGCTTGATTTTCTGCGTCTCGAAGGCTTCGTTGTAGACCGCCACGCGGATTCGCAACGAAAGACGCCAGCAATCACCGCGCTTGAAGCAGTCGATCATCTGAAAGCAGCCCAGTCAGGAGTTGTCAGCTGGCGTGTTCCAGTTGGAACGTATGTCGAAAGGGGCGCGGTGATTGCCGAGATCGTTGGCGAGGCGCCCGATCGAGCGATGTATCGCACAACAGTTCAATCGCGCACGGACGGAATACTTGTCGCCAGAATGCACGTCCACTATGTCCTAGCTGGGCAGCGGATCGCGATGGTCGCGGGGAACGAGAGAATTCCGGGGCGTATCAAGGGAGCGCTTCTTCCGGACTGATCTGCGGTCTTCCCGCCCGCGGCGTGCCGGCCAAGGACAAGGCACGCACGCGAGCCGCGCATCAGTAAATCGCGTAGACTTTTCTTACCGGTTCAATGACATCCCAACGCCCGGTCCAGCCGGGCGGCAGGATGACGAGGTCGCCGGCTCCGATTTCGACGACTTCGCCGCTCGCGTCATCGGTCAGGTTAGCGCGTCCGGAAAGGATGTACGTGAACTCCGTATCGGGCCGGTTGACGACCGGCCAAGCGTCTGCGCGAGTCACTCACGCACGGCGAACAGGTCCAGGCCGCACTGGGGCAGACGCTGGCCCAGCAGGCCCGCGCCGAGGCCGAACGCGACGCGGCGCAGGCGCGGGGCGGCGCGCTGGAAAGCGAACTCGCGGCGCGCGCCCGGGACGCGCTCGGGACGCTCACGGCGGAGCGCACCCAACTGGCCGCGCAAGTCGACGCGCACCGGTTGCTGCTGGCCGACTATCGGGCCCGGCTGGCATCCGGCGGCGCCGCGGACTGATGCACAGGCAGGTCCGCGAACGCGTATAGGATGCCGGCCACCCCGAATGCGAGCGTGCCGCACGCCCAAGAGCCTGCAGACGCCTGATTAATGCTTCCTTCGCTGCTTTGCGATAAATTCGGGCATTCAAGCGACGCTACGCGACAAATCCGCGAGGAGCGCTGAGCTTTTTTCGCTGGAACGCGACAAAATACAAGGTTTCGGTGACGCTGCGCGACAAATTCTCAATCTCGGTGCAACGTTCTTCGCTGGAACGCGACAAAAATGGCAACTTCCGCGCATATCAGAATGATCAACCGTCGGATAACCGCCTGGTCCTGGCTCAAGCATCCTGTTGTTGACGACCGTCAGAGAGACGGTCTCGCATCGTCGTGAGCGGCACAAGCGCCGCGCATGAGGGTCGGCTGGCAGCCGGCAGTGCCGCGGACTGAAGCGCCGGACTGGGCCAACACGTGCGCGGCCCGCGCATGAGTGATCACATGAAAGAGCGCGGGCGACCGAGGCCGTCGACGCCGTGCCGTACCCTTCGTCACAGGCGGTGGGGGTCCTGAGGTTCGGTTGCGGGCATCGAGGACTGCGCACACGGTACTGGAGACCGGATTAGCTCAAGTTAGCTTTCACGTGAGCTGATTTGATCGGCGTGAGCTGATGTGTCTTGGTCGATGCCGTCGCTGAGCATGGCTTGACGACGGCACTCGTTTGGAACCTGCATGCGATCCTATGCAGGATCTTCTCGCGGATGCAGACGAGTTATCGGTCAACCCACCCAATCGTATGCGATGGAAAGCAACTGCATGGTGAGCGTTTTCGGGATGGGCGGCCTGAAATTCCAGTGTTGCAATATGCTGCGCCGCCCAAGTCGCGGATCGTCAGCCGCGCGAGTGGTATCGACGGTCGAGGAGAACAAAGTAGCCCATGACGCGCAAGCACTGCGTTTATATACAGCATGGGCCAACAAGGCGCGATCGTATCTGCGGTGCTACCCGGCGGACGGGATGCGGGTGGAGCCGCATCTATTTGCCGCGTAAGCGCGCCGCCTGTCAGCAGTCCGTGTCGAACTGCTGCCGCATGTGTGAGAACGGCGATTCAATTCCAACAGCTCACTCACCGCGCGTATCGAAAGTGAAACATTTCTTTCGATTCTCGCAAATCAACTATGACTGGGGCATCGCAGAAGCACGACCAGTCAAGGACTCCATTCGTTTGGCATGAGTTTGGCATAGCCGAAAAGGCCCCGCTTGGGGAAAGGAGGCGGCTGCCGTGTCGATTCTGGATCTGGAGAGGTGAATGACAAGCGATCTGCGCCGATCCGTCGAGGTCGACTTTCTTCGGGGAGTCGTGCTGATCGTGATTGCGGTCGATCACATATCCGGCAGCGCATTGGCGAAATTCATGCTGCACAATTATGCTTATTGCGACGCGGCTGAGGTATTCGTGTTCCTGGGCGGCTATGCTTCGGCCGCTGCCTACACCGCAATTGCGACGAACCGTGGTGCGGGCGCGGCGATTGCCCGGTTCATTCAGCGTAGTGGAGAGATCTATCGCGCCTATCTCGTCACGGCTGCGTTGATGCTAGGCTGCGGTGCGCTGATGACGCTGTTTCATCTGCGCACGCCAATGCTCGAGCTCACCGAATGGCCCCTGTTTGCGAGACAGCCACTGGAGATGGCCGGCGATATTGCGATCTTCCGGCATCAGCCTTATCTCGCGGCGGTTTTGCCGATGTACGCACTGTTCGCGCTCGGTGCGAGCGCGCTGGTACCATGCGCGCGCTGTTCACCGCGAGTCACGCTTTTCGGCAGTCTCGCAATATGGCTGCTTGCGCCGCTGTTTGGCGAAGTACTGCCGAGCGAGAACGCGAGCGGCTGGGGATTCAATCCGTTCGCATGGCAGCTGATGTTCGTATTGGGAATGCTCGTGCGATTGCATCCGGCTCCGGCAGCCCTCTACGGGTCTCGTACCGGTGTGTGGCTGACCCGTATCTCGGTTGGTGTCGCGCTGAGTTTCGCTGTTTCGAAGCTGATGCTTCAAACGCAGCCGATGCCGGGCGTGATGAAACAGCATCTCGCCCCGCTGCGCATCGTCAGCTTCGCCGCAATCGCTTGGCCGGTCGCGGTCATGGTGCATCGCGGATGGTTGCGCAACGTTGCAAATCGCGCACGGAGCATCGTGAACGTCGGCCAGCAGGGGATGGCTTGTTTTGTCGTCGGCTCGGTCGCATCGCTCGTCATCGATACGGCCATGCGTAATGCTGGGCCGTATCGTGCGCCGTTTGTGGCCGGGCTGGTCGGCGACGCGCTTGCCGTCGTCACGGTGATGACCACAGCGTGGGTAGTCCGTCGACGCAAGCAGCGCATTACGGTGCGACGCAGGAACGAGGGCGCGGAACTGCAACCCAGGCGACGCCAACAGACCGCGGACGCAGCCTAAGCCACCCAAATCTCTTCGCCAACGACTGGACTCCGCAGGTTGCTGCGGCCGAGAAAGTCAGCGGCCCGCTGCCAAGTGCCTCGTCCGATGCCGGCAAGGAAGGGGAAGTCGGGCTGCATGCGGCGCATTCTCAAGCCGCCCTAACGGACGACAACGGTGGGTTGCATGGTCGCGGTCGATCACAAAGCTAGCACGGCCTGGAGCACTCGCGGATGTTCGAAATAGGCGTCATGTGCCAGGCCCAGGAAGGCTTCGAATTCCGAATATCCCAATGCGACGCCCTCGTTCGAGCATTTCGATTCATTTCCGAGTGGTACCTTGCTGCATAGCGAGTCGGTCAACGCGTAGAAGTCGAGCCAACGGCAGACCAGTGCTGAGGCCTTGCAGCGCTGTATTCTCTGCTCATATGTGCGATCGCGGGAGATCAGGAACTCCAACGGACTGCCTGCCGTGACCAAATCAAATGGTTGCAGCGGCGGAGCGGCGTCTGCGTCGGCGACGATCCGTGCGATTGCGTCGACCGCGACAGCGCTGCCGAAACTATGCGCGAGCAATGTAATACGTTGGTAGCTTGCCAACTGTGGGCTAATCTCCCAGAAGGCATTGACGATGCGCCGTCGTACCCGATCGCAAAATCCCCCGCGGTTGTTCAGATAGCAATAAGCCGCGTAGGAGCTATCGATGTTGGACGTGACGAAGCCGGATGCGAGCAGCCCTGTGACGCCGACCCATAGCCATCCCGCGACAGTTCCAACGTGCGACGGCAGGAACAACGAGAAAAGCAACTGGGCGAACTGAAAAAAAACCAGCAAAGTCAACAGGTACCAAACGAGCAGGAACAAGGCCCCAGAGCAGAATGCCCAATGCAGTGATCTGGACGTCCGCGGTATCGCGTTCCAGTGACGAAGCCTAAGCCAATACCGGACGAGAAGGCCCCCCAGAAGGGGGGCCGAAGACGGGGCGAGCGGTGGCCTGAGGTCATTCCAGAAGATTTCGACGATATCGATGATCTTGCGTTGACCATTCCTGAGCCGAATATCGAACCGTGTGCGGTCGTTATCGTCGCCTCCGACTCGATGAAACGACTCGACGGATTCGCCGTGCGTCTCAAGGTAACCCTCGATGCCATCGGATAGACGTGCCGCATAGTGCTCACGAACACTTCTGGTCATGCCCGGAATCAGCATGATAAGTTCATTGACGGTTTCCATTTCAGCACCTCATGCTTTATCAAGCTCTCGACGACGACCACCAATGCGTTGGAGCCAATTCATGCGGCCCAGGGGAACGAGCCCGAGATGCAGCGGCGCCGGCGTAGACCGCGCCGGCGCCGCTCTGGTTCGCGGCTGTTCCATAAGAAACGTAGAAGCGGAGAAATGACCTGTCAAGAAAACGACCGTGCATGCGAGATGCGGCAGGCGCGGGGTGTACGTCACCAGTCTCCGGACGGCTTCATGCTGTCCCTCGGCAAGATGTTCGCGCCAAGCAAGAATCGCGACGCACCCGGCGGCGGCTTCACGCACCACCTCGGCGACCGCGTGACGATCGATGCGCCGCCGCTTGGCGCGGTCGTCAACACGGTCCGGCGTCCTACCGAGATCGCGCCGTGGGCGTTCGGCGTACGCGGCGCTATGCTAGCCTGCTCGGGCGCGGGCTTCTTCAGGCTGCTCGAGTGCCCGTGCGGTTTCATCCGCGACGAAGCCGCCCGCTCACTGACTTTGATTAACTCTTCACCCACTTCTCGTGTCGCGCCCAACGCTGGTGCGCCAGTGCAGAGACTTCGGCTTGCGACGGAGGGGTTTCCACCGGCGTGTCCTCATCCTCCGGATGACTGAGCCTGGTTGCCTGAATGAGCCCGTCGAGCATCTCGGTCTGCAGGTCGTCCGGCACGTGATTGCCGGGATTCGCATGGTGCACAGCCGGCGCGAGTTGAGACATCGTCGGTCGCGGCAGTTTTTGCGGTGCGTCAGTCCTGGCTGCCGCCTCGGTGAACAGGTGGGCAAATGACACCGCCAGTTCCTCCCTCCGGCTCAACGACCGGTCGATATTGAACGCCTCTCGCACGGTCTTCAGGATCGACGTGTGCTGCAACTGGTCCTGGCACACCTTGCCTTTCTCGACCCATGGCGACACAATCAGGGCCGGCACACGGAGGCCCAAGCGATCGAACGCAAATTCGGGCGGCTGATGATTGCCGTCGTTATCGTCGGGGCGCGGCGAGTCGATGCCATCGGGATTCGATGCGGCAGGCGGAATCACATGGTCGGGGAAGCCACCGTGCTCGTCGTACGTGACGATGAGCGCGCACTTGCCCCACGTCTCGTCATTCGCGCGTAGGGCGTCGTAGACATCCGCGATGAGATGCTCGCCCCAACGTATGTCCGCGGGGGCGTGCTGATCGTTCTGTGGTGCATAGTGCGTGGAGCTGAACCGTGGGAGGATGAACGAGTAGTTCGGCAGTGCCCCGTTCTCAATGTCTTGGGCGAACCGCGGCTTGAAGCGGCGGAAATTCTCCGTCTTGTCCGCCAGTCGGGTAAAGTTCTTGACCTCGTTCAGATCAAAGTCGTAGACCGCCCAGGTCTTGCCGGCGCGCTCGACCAGTTCGTAGATCGTGAGGGAATCGAATGGTCGCTTGAAGACGTTGTGGGCGAATCCTTCCGACGTGCCCGCATGAACATACAGGCGATTGGGATGGGTCGGGCCCGGCACTTCACAGAACCATTGCTCGCATAGCACGAAGTGATCGGCGAGCGCGTTGATCGCGGGCAGGTCGGCTGGACTGAATACCTTCATCACGACATCCACGTCCTGATCGGTGAAGTCGCCCCGGGTATCGTGTTCGAGCGCTTCGCGGTAGCTCGAAACGAAGCCGCTTCCTGTTGCCTTGCCCTGCGCATCCTTGTCACCGAAAAGCTGCTCGTTGACGTCCACGACGTTGTGGAACGGCCCGCGCCCGTGCTTGGTCGGAATGGAGAACGGGGCGCCGCCCTGGACTGGAATCTCGCGCCCGCCGTCCACGTTCACCAGGACCGGAATGCCTCCCGCATCATGGATTCCGTTCACGCCGTCGCGAAGCCCGAAGATGTGGTCGAAAGAACGGTTCTCCAGCATGAGAACCACGAAGTGTTCGATATTTGCCATTGGCTTCTCCAAAGATGACAGATTTTTTTCAGGAGCTTGGGTCTTGAAAACACGCACGGCCAGACCGGGGCGAGTCGGCACGGCTTAGACAACGCGTGTCTGCTGCTTTCCGATTTATGCTACTTGACGAAATTCGCCTTCGCCAAGGAAATTCCCGGTTATTTCGACCGATGACCATTGCGGATTCGACTGGGGTTGCTACAGGGAAAGCGCATCGCATGGGCGATTGGCGATGGCGCTGCAATTCTTTTTGACAAAAAAATTACACGCATATCATCATACGTAAATTTATGTAGGGAATTTTTAAAACAATTTTTTTGAAATTCAAATTGAATGCAATTGAAAAGTGAAAGGAATTCGCTAATTCAGGCTTGATAATCGGGCGGCATACTCTAGAATTGGTGCTGGATTGCGAATTTGCAGCGGTATCTGGCCAACAGCGTTCGAGCCAGGAGAGAACGTATGCTTGCGCATGCTTTGACCATCGTTGCGAACGAGCTCGAGCGACACTTGAGCGAGAACTACGATCCGCCAGCGGTTGCGCCGCAGGTCAGGCTCGGAAATATCGCCGAAGGCGTCGGTGGCGGCGCCGGCAATCCGGGGGCGATGCCTCGCGATGTCCTCGGTTTCTCGATGGTCAACATCCGCGAGGAGAAGACGCTCAAGAACCTGGCGACCCAGGTCCGCAACGACGCAACGCTGCGTGTCGTCTACCGGAACCCGCCCGTCTTTCTGAATTTCCACATTCTGATTGTCGCGACGCATACGAATTACTCGAATGCGCTGCTGCTGCTTTCGCGCGCGATCAAGTTCTTCCAGTCTACGAACGTGTTCGATCAGAACTCGGTCGCGCCGGCTTCGCTGGTGACCAACGCGCCCACGAATGCGCTCGATCAACTCGAAACCTTCAAGCTGATCTTCGACATCTATTCGCCGACCATGGAGGAGGTGAATCACCTGTGGGGGACGCTCGGCGGCAAACAATATCCGTTCGCGCTGTATACGCTGCGGCTACTCGAGATGACGTTCAAGGCCGCCCAGGCTGAGGCCGGACTCATCACCGAGGTGGTCAACGGCACCTATCAATAAGAGCACGGCGACGGTTGACATGGGCGAGCGCACAACGAATTCCTACAAGCGTCTATTTGAAGTCAGGCTTCTGCATCATTACTGGCTCGACGACGGCATCATCGTGTTCGACTCGCTGGCTGCGGACAAGCAGGCAGAGCGGCTCCTGACCTATGATGTTCGACCGGTGCTCAGCGTCGCGCCGACGCCGTCGACGCGCAGGCAGTTGGGCGACCTGCGATGCCTCGTTATGCTGACGCCGCTGGGCTTCGTCGTCGCCGCGCCGGACGGTGCGAGCGTCGCGGCGGACGCGGCGTTCGCGTTCGTCGTTTCGGTTGCCGATCGGCGGTTCGTCGACTACACGGCGCTGACTTTCCGCCCACAGCGCATCTACGACGCATTCGATCCGACCGACCACGCTCCGGGACGGGCCGTCTACCGCTACAAGGAAGGCGTTCCTGTGCTGGACAATCTGACTGGCGCCAAGCGCAACTTCGGCGCGGACACCGTGTTGTACCTGTCTCGCGACTACCCGGCGCCGAGCGCGAGCGATCAGGTCGAAGCACTGGTACTGTCGGGCGGCACGCTGTCGCAGCTCACGAGCGACAATCCCGCTGCAACGATGCAGCAGCTGGGCGCGGTGGCGACGCTTCCCGTATACGTCAATCAGGGCGATGCGCCGGCCATCGTGCCGCCGGCAGGTGTGACCGGGGCGCCCGCACGCGGCCTGCAGTTGTCCGACGACGTGCGTGACGACGTGTTTGCACTGATTCGGCTGACGGCGGTGCGCGGCGATGACGATGCGTTCAGCTTCGTCGACGGAGCCGGCGCCCCCAAGGTGCCCGCGCCTGTCTATCAGGTGCGCTTCAAGAACCGCTCGACGCGTTGGACGTATCTCGACAAGGGGACCGGCGCGCTCAAGGCAACGGAGCCGGCACCGCTGCCGCTTACGTATTTCGGCAATGCCGGTACCGGGCAAAAGCCTTCCCGAGGCATCGTCAAGGCTCAGCAGAGCGGTGCCCGAATCACCCAGCTCGTGTCGGAGATTTACATCTAGGCGAACACTGTCCTATTTTGCTGAAAGGGGATGCTCATGGCTTACAACACACCAGGCGTCTACGTCAAAGAGATCGCGACGCTGCCACCGTCGGTCGCCGGAGTGGCCACGGCGATTCCCGCCTTTATCGGCTATACCCAGTTCGCGACGATGACGACGGATGGGGACCTGACGATGAAGCCGACGCGCATCAGGTCGATGATGGACTACGAGAAATATTACGGTTTCGCCGACAAGGAAACCAAGATCAAGGTGACGATCACGACCGCGTCGAGCAGCGCGTACGCGAAGATCGATGAGGCTGATCGTTCGAAACACATGATGTGGTATGCGCTGAGGATGTATTTCGACAATGGCGGAGGCCCTTGCTACATCTGTTCCGTCGCGAACTACAAGGATCTGGACGGGGACGAGCTGAAGAGCGGACTTCAGGCCGTCGGCAAGGTGGACGAGCCGACCCTGATCGTCTTCCCCGAGGCGCAGTATCTGACGCTCGCAGCCTATGATGCGTTGCACGACCAAGCGCTGAAGCAGTGTACGGCGCTGCAGGATCGCTTCGTGATCATGGACATGCACGGGGGGGATGGCCTGTCGCTGAACGATGCGAAGGCCGACGTGTTGGCCGCCGCCGGCAATTTCAGAAACAACGCCTGGGGTTCGGACGAACTGAAATACGGCGCGGCCTATGCGCCTAACGTGGAAACCATGATCCGTTTCAACTATGACCCGAGCAAGACGGACGTAATCGTCGACGGCGGTGCTGCAGCTTCGCTCAGCTCGCTCGAGGCGAAACATAACGATCAGTACCACATGGCGCTCGGTGCCATCAATCAATTGACGTGCAAGCTGCCGCCTGCGGGCGCCGTCGCGGGTATCTACGCTGCGGTCGACAATGCGCGCGGTGTGTGGAAGGCGCCTGCGAATGTCGGCGTGGCAAACGCGATCCAGCCGACCATCCAGATCGATAACGACACACAGGATTCGCTCAATGTCGATGCGGGGAGCGGCAAGTCGATCAACGCGATTCGCGCGTTCACTGGCATGGGTACGCTGGTATGGGGCGCACGCACGCTCGCCGGCAACGACAACGAGTGGCGCTACGTCAACGTGCGGCGCTTCTGCATCTTTGCGGAGGAGTCGATCCGCAAGGCGACGATGCAATTCGTGTTCGAGCCGAACGATGCAAACACCTGGGTCAAGGTCAAGGGCATGATCGAGAACTTCCTGACTACACTCTGGCGCCAGGGCGCATTGATGGGGGCGAAGACTTCGGATGCCTTTTCGGTGTCGGTCGGTCTCGGCAACACGATGACGGCGCTCGACGTGCTGGAAGGACGCATGATCGTGGTGGTCGCGCTGGCACCCGTGCGGCCCGCCGAATTCATCGTGCTCCAGTTCGTTCAAAAGATGCCGGTGTCGTGACCTATCTCGATCTGAATGTGTGATCGGACCTGAAGAGGAGCGAAGCGATGAGCCCACTACCGTACCCCTTGCCGCGGTTCCATTTCCAGGTCGACTGGAACGGAACGATGATCAGTTTCACCGAAGTGACGGGGCTGGTCATGGAGCGCGAGAAGATCGAATACCGCCACAGTGACAGCCAGGATTTCCACAAGATTGCGCAGCCCGGATTGCAGAAGACGGCTGCGATCGTGCTCAAGCGCGGCAAGTTCGAGAATGATGTCGACTTCAACACGTGGTACGACGAAGTCGCCGACGATCGTGCGAACAAGCGGCGCGACGTGATTATTCGCCTGCTCAACGAGAAGCATCAGCCGGTGGCCGCGTGGAAGGCGTCCCGCTGCTTTCCGTTGAAAGTCACGGCGCCCGATCTGAAGTCCGACGCGAACGAGATCGCGATCGAGAGCATCGAGATCGCGCACGAGGGGCTGAGCCATATCGACATCGGCGGATGACGATCATGAGCGACTACTACCCGCCGTGGAGCTTCTACTACAAGGTCGAGTTCATGCTGGGCGACGGGCCCGCACCGACGGCCGATGCGCGTTTCCAGACTGTGTCCGGCCTGTCGGTGGAATACGACTACGAGAGCTTCAAGGAGGGCGGTGAAAACCGCTTCGAGCACAAGCTGCCGATCCGGACCAAGTATGCGGACATGGTGCTCAAGCGCGGCATGCTGATGAGTTCGGCGGTGCTCGACTGGTTCACGGCCGCGTTTCGCGACCGGCAGTTTACGCCCGCCGACATCCACGTGATTCTGATGAACGAGAAGGGCGCCCCGCTGCGCACGTGGAACGTCGCACATGCGATACCGAAGAAGTGGCTGGTCAGCGATTTCAACGCCAACGAGAGCGCGCTCGTGATCGAAACGATGGAGCTCAGTTACCGGTATTTCAGCCTTCAGGATTCGACGTAGCGCGCGTGCTGTTTCGTTCGACATTTCTCACGGGATGGGCGGATATGCCGGTCGAGATCAAGGAGTTGCACATTCGCGTCACGGTCTTGGGCAAGCCGCCCGAGACGGCCGGCGGCGCATCGAATACCGTCGCTGCGAAGGGCGCGGGACACGACGAGCACGGCGCTGGCAAGGACGAGGTCGTGGCCGAGTGCGTCGAGCAGGTATTGCAGATCCTACAGGCGATGAAGGAGCGGTGATGGCGCTACCCGGTAAGCACGGCAAAATGCTGATCCTCGCGTTTGCCGATTCGAAGGCGGCCGAGAGCGGCGGCGTCGCCGAGGCCGACGATTCGTTCGAAGCGCTGATCAACCCGGAGAACTACACGCTGTCGTACAAGCTGAAATTTTCGCAGGGCGGTCAGGGGCAGGGCACCAGCGGCAAGCAGCTCAAGTACGAATACACAGAACCGTCTGAAATGTCGTTCGAATTCCTGTTCGACAACACCGGCATCATCGACGGCGAGCCGCGCGACTCGGTCGCCGACGATCTCAAGCGCTTCAGGACGGTGCTCGTCGACTACCAGGGCGATTCGCACGAGCCACGTCACTTCAAGCTCGTCTGGGGCGAGAACTCGATTTTCAAGGGCCGCGCAACCGCGGTCGACATCACGTACAAGCTGTTCAAGTCCGACGGTACCCCGATTCGCGCGACCGCCAAGGTGACGTTCAAGAGCAGCATCGAGGAAGAGAAGCGCGCGGCCAAGGAGAACAAGCAATCGCCCGACCTCACACATGTCCGCATCGTGAAGCTCGGCGATACGCTGCCGCAACTCTGCTATGAGATCTACGGCGATCCGAGGCTCTATCTGCAGGTTGCCGATCGCAACCGGTTGTCGAATTTCCGCAGCCTGAAACCGGGTGACAGGCTCGAGTTTCCGCCGGTCGCCAGAACGAACGTCTCGACGGGGAGCACGAGGTGAGCGACACGTCGACGATCCCGACCGCGGCGACCCCGGACGTCTGCACCGCCGTGATCCTGGTGGGCGGTCAGGTTGTGCCCGATACGTTGCACCTGCTGTCGTTGACGGTGAGCCGCGAGCTCAACCGGATTCCGTCGGCCTCGTTGCAGTTCGATGATGGCGAAGCCGCGAAGGCGACGTTTCCGGCCAGCAATTCCGACCTGTTCGTGCCGGGTAAGGCGATCGAGATCCAGCTCGGTTACCGCTCGCAGAACGAGACGGTCTTCAAGGGAACGATCGTCAAGCAGCACCTGAAGGTCCGCAAAAGTGGTGGCGTGCTGAGCGTCGATTGCTACGCCGACGCCGTGAAGCTGACGGCAGCGCGCAAGAGCCATTACTTCGTCGGCAAGAAGGATAGCGACATCATGGAGGACATCCTCGTCGCCCATGCGATGTCCCATGATGTCGAGGCGACGCTGCCGAACCTTGACGAAGTGGTGCAGTACGACGCGACCGACTGGGACTTCGTGTTGTGCCGCGCGGAAGCGAATGGCCAGGTCGTGATGGTCGGGGACGACCGGATCACGATTGCGAGGCCCAGGATGGATGGCGCGCCGGTGCTGCAGATGACCTACGGCGCAACGGTGCTCGAACTGGACGTGGAGATGGATGCGCGCTGGCAGAGCAAGGGGATCAAGGCGGTCAGCTGGAACGCGGCTGACCAGGCGACCGTCAGCGCGGACGGCAGCGAGCCCGCCACGCCGCTGGCCGGCAACATTGGGGCGGCAGATCTGGCCAGGGTCCTCGGCGACGACACGGACGAGATCACGCACGGCGGCGCCATCGACCAGCCTCAATTGCAGGCGTGGGCAGACGCCCGGCTCATGCGGATGCGGCTGGCGCGGCTGCGCGGACGGGCGCGGTGCCAGGGCTTCGCAGGCGTGCTGCCCGGCAAGATCGTGCAGATCGGCGGGATCGGCGCACGGTTCGAGGGCAAGCTCTACGTGTCCGGCGTGCGGCACACGCTGTCGGGCGGCAATTGGGAGACCGACGTGCAGTTCGGCCTCAACCCTGCGCTGTTCGCCGAGACCTACAACCTGCGGCCGCTGCCGGCGGCGGGGCTGTTGCCGTCGGTGCTGGGGCTCCAGATCGGCGTGGTAACGCAGCTCGGGAACGACCCGGCCGGCGAAGATCGCATCAAGTGCCGGCTGCCGCTCGTGTCCACCAGCGATGACGGCATCTGGGCGCGCATCGCGACGCTCGATGCGGGCAAGGGCCGCGGGACGTATTTCCGCCCGGAAATCGGCGATGAGGTCGTGGTGGGCTTCCTGGGCCAGGATCCGCGCTTTCCCGTGGTGCTCGGGCAATGCAACAGCAGCGCGAAGCCATCGCCCGAGCCTGCGAGGGACGACAACAACCACAAGGGTTACGTCAGCCGCGAGAAGCTGAAGCTCACCTTCGACGACGAAAAGAAGGCCATCAGCTTCGAGACGCCGGCCGGGAACCGAATCGTATTGTCGGAGGACGGCAAGAGCATCGTTCTGCAAGACGAGAACGACAACAGGATCACGCTCGACGCCAACGGCATCACGATCGAAAGCGCGAAGGATCTGGTCTTCAAGGCGGCCAAGGACGTCAAGCTGTCGGGCATGAACGCGGAATTCAGCGCGCAAAGCGGTTTCAAGGCCACTGGCACCGGGACGGCAGAGCTGTCGGGTGCGCAGACCAAGATCAACGGCGACGCGACGACGGTGATCAGCGGCGGCATGGTGCGGATCAATTGACGCGCGCCGTCAGGGCGGTCGGGCAGGTGCATGGAGCAACGATCGACAGTCGGGAGGCATGATGTCTTTTGCGGCAAGGGTATCCGACATGATTGTCAGCACGGCGACCAACGGCGTGCCCACACCCATCATTCCACCGGGAGAACCCACCGTTCTGATCGCCGGGTTGCCCGCTGCACGGGTCGGAGATAGCTGCGGCGCGGATGCGATCGTGATGGGCTCGACGACGGTGCTGATCGGCGGGCTACCTGCCGCCCGCATCGGGGATCCCACCGGCGGGGGCGGGACGGTGGTGTCCGTCGGCGCGCCCACCGTGCTGATCGGGGGCTGACCGATGAACCAGGATTTTCTCGGTCGCGGCTGGTCGTTTCCACCCGACTTCAACGGACCGGTGCCGGGCGTGACGATGCTCGAGGATGAGGTCGACGTGGCTTCGAGCCTGCAGATCCTGCTCAGCACAATGCCCGGCGAGCGCGTGATGCAGCCGCTCTACGGCTGCAACCTGAGCGAATTGCTGTTCGAGACACTCGACACACGGCTCAAGACCCTGGTTGCCGACAAGGTGGAATCCGCGATCCTATACTACGAGCCGCGCGTGGCGGTGGAAAGCGTGGTGCTCGACGACAGTAGGGCGCTCGAGGGCGTGCTGCTCATTCAGGTGGTCTATACGGTCAGATCGACCAACTCGCGGTTCAATTTCGTCTATCCGTACTACCTCCAGGAGGGCACCGACATCAACCTGACCACGACGATCAACCTGCTGCCGGACAACACCTAGACCACGACACACACGTCAGACATGGCCGACGATTGCTCACAGAATACTGATCCGCTGAAACTGGTGCGCGAAGGCACGAGCCAGGACGACCGCGTGTCGGCGGCGCTTGCGCCCGTATCCGTGCCGGTCGATGCACGCACAGTGGCCGACGACATCGTGTTCGCACAGGGCTATGCGCACCTGCTCAAGCGATACGATGCGAACAATAAGGATAAGGGCGACGATTGGGCAGCGTTTTTCGGCACGGATGTCGCGGTGCCACTGGCGATCGCGTCGGTCGAGGATGTCAACGCCTACAAGGTGCGCATCCGGTCCTGGTTCGATTTTCTGAACGACCTGCGCAATGCCGGAGGTCCGCCGGCACTCGAGGATCATCTCGGTTACCTGTTCGCCGCCATCGGCGCGCTGGCCGGCGCGCTGGACGATCTCGGACAACACCTGCCGGATTCGGTTGCGCTCAAGGGTGTGTTGAGCAACCTGATCGACACGCAGCTCGCATCCGCATTCGAGCGCTTCATCGCATATTACAAGGGTGCCGCGGCGCTCGGTGTCGTGAACGATGTCGCGCCGGTGCCGGCCATGCAGATTCTGCGCCGCACGGCAGACTCGTTCGCCAAGGTGCTGAGTACGGGACTGTCGGGGAATTGGAGTCGTGGCAAGACCTGGGCCGACTATGTTGCCGGCATCGTTGCGGACACGTCGGTCTACGGCCAGGGTGGCGGGGCGCTGCCGGACCCGTTCGGCCGCATCAATCACTGCGCGACGCACCCGTTGTTCCGCTCAGTCTTCGACGCGTTCCTGAAGGTGTTCATGCGCGTCGTCAACGACGCGCAGGCCGGACTCGACGATACGCTGAGCCATTCCTCCGGGCATCCGCCACATTACGCGCTCTACGTTGCTTTCCTGCGGTTGCTGACGCACGCCCGGACGGCCGGGAACACGCTGGCGCAACGGCATCTGGACTTCCATTACGGGACGGTTCTCGGCCTCAAGCCGAAGCCCGCGCAGCCAGGAGGCGTGCATCTTCTCGCCGAACTCGCCAGGCAGGCGGATCGCTACGATTTCGCGCCTGGCCAGTTGTTCAGGGCCGGCAAGGATGCGACGGGCAAGGCCGCGTTCTTCGCCAACCGCGCCGATCTCGTCGCCAACAAGGCGACCGTCGCGGCGTTGAAGACCGTGTACCGCCACGGCCGCGAGCCCGTGGCCGACAGATTGCAGGACCGGGACCGTCTCTTCGCGTCGCCGGTCGCAAATTCCGACGACGGGCAGGGTGCGCCGCTGACTTCGGTCGACCGGTCGTGGCAGCCGTTCTTCAACAAGGTCTACGTCGACGGCGCGCTGTCGGCGATCCGGATGCCGCCGGCACAGGTGGGATTCGCGATCGCGTCGCACCATCTGCTGGCGGCGGAGGGTACCCGCGTGTTCGTCGTGACGCTGACGACCGGCGCCGTCATTCCGACTGCCTCCGGCGATAAATTCACGGCAGACGTCACTTGCCTGTTGACGACGGCGAAAGGATGGCTCGCGAAGCGGCCCGCGGCATTTGTGCGCGTCGGCATCCAAGCGCTTGAACTCACCGTCGAGCTGAGCGGCGCTGACGATGCCGTCGTGCCCTATTCGGCCACGGTGCACGGCTACAACTTCGACACCGATCTGCCGCTGCTGCTGGTGACGCTGTCGCAGGACGAAGCCCGCCACTATGCGTATCCGCGCCTGCAGGATATGACGGTTGCGAAGATCAGGCTGGATGTCCACGTGAGCGGCGTGAGGACGCTTGCGGTGGCCAACGATTTCGGGCCGGTTGATCTGTCGAAGCCGTTCCAGCCGTTTGGCGCATCGCCGGTCGCCGGGAGCAGCCTCGTTGTCGGCTCGAAGGAGATATTCCAGAAGCAGCTTGCGCGGATGGAGTTCGACCTGAAGTGGCTGGTGCCGCCGGCGGTCTATGCGTCTGCCCATGGCATGCCGAATGCCGGCATCGATTTTCTCGGCGCGGGGACATGGTTTCCGTCGGGCACATCGATCTCGATTGCGCCGACGTCTGGAGACACCACGACCTTCCTGGTGGATGGCCATGTTGACGATACGGTGCTGGACGCGCCCGACTTCGGGCCTGCCGAAGCCTTTGGGACACAGTCACGCCACGGCTATGTCAGGCTCAAGCTCGATAACGACATCGGTCAGGATAATTATCAAACGGACCTCATCGCCTATTTGCGAAAGGATCCCGATTCAGCAGGCTACCCCGGCAAGCCGCCCCAGGGGCCCGTCGCCGCCGCGCTCACCGCGGGTTACGCGGCCACCACGACGCTCGCGCTGGATACTGCGTCGGAGGCCGCATTCAAGAGCCGTATCGGACGGTTCTTCCATCTGGCGCCCTTCGGCACCGCCGAGCAGCATCCGTATCTGAGCGGTGGCAGCGCAGTTCCGCTGCTGCCGCAGTTCCGGTTTAGCCGCGGCGGCGCGATGTTCACGAGCGAAGCCGAGTGCTACATCGGCATTGCGGGGCTCGTGCCGCCGCAGAATCTGTCGTTGCTGTTCCAGGTCGTGGATGGAACGGCCAACCCGCTCGCGCAGAAGCCGGCGCAGCATATCGACTGGAACTATCTCGCGCACGACCAGTGGGTCGACTTCCCCGAGAATGGTGTCGCGGATGCGACCGAGGCACTGCTCAACTCGGGCATCGTCACCTTTGCCGTGCCGTCCGACGCGACGAGCGACAACCGGCTGCTGCCATCCGGCTGGTTCTGGATCCGTGCCGCGGTGAGCGAGGCGAGCGATGCGGTTTGCCGGCTGCAGTGCGTCGCGGCCCAGGCGTTGGAGGCGGTGTTTTCCGATCAGGGCAATGCTCCGGATTTTTCCGCGACGCCGTTGCCGGCGGGGACGATTACCCAACTTGCCACGCCGGCGTCCGCGATCAAGAGCATCACCCAGCCATATCCGTCGTTTGGCGGTCGCGGCGCGGAGCGGCCGCAAGCGTTCTATCAGCGTGTCAGCGAGCGCCTGCGGCACAAGGATCGCGCGATCGATCTGTGGGATTACGAACGCCTGATTCTCGATGCGTTCCCGCAGATCTACAAGGTCAAGTGTCTCAATCACACGTGTTACGAGCCTGCCGACAGCGACAGTACGGGCCCATGCAGCGGCGGTATCTATCGCGAGCTCGCGCCCGGGCACGTGACGATCGTCGCGCTGGCGAGCCTGACTTCGCAGCAGCATCGCGATCCGCTCAAGCCGTATACGAGCCTGCGCCTGCTCAACGAGATCCAGTCCTTCCTTCAGCGGCGCTGCGGCTGCTTCGCGCAATTGCACGTCAAGAATCCGCAGTTCGAATCGGTGCGCGCCGAGTTCAAGCTGAAATTGCGCGACGGATACGATCAGGCTTACTACACGACGCAACTGCAGCAGGCGATCACGCGCTTCCTGTCGCCGTGGGCCTTCGACGGCATCGGTGTGCCGTCGTTCGGCGGCAAGATCTACAAGTCGACGCTGATCCAGTTCGTCGAAGGGCAGCCCTATGTGGACTATGTGACGGATTTCCAGTTGTTCCGGGACATCCCGTGTCAGCCGGCCGGCACCGTGGACCTGGACGAGATCGCCGGATCGCGTGCAGTGTCGGTGCTGGTATCCGCCGGCAGGCACGGGATTTCTCCTATCGGAGCCGCTCCGGATTCGGCGCTGGCTGAAACATGCGGGTGCGGACCATGAGCGCGATCCTTCCCCCCCTGGACCAGAACCCGGTGCTCGATCCGTCCCAGGATTTCTACCTGCTCAGGCGCGAAGGCATCGGGTTCATCCAGCAAGCCGGCAGCGATCACTGGACGGATTACAACGTTAGCGACCCGGGCGTGACGATCCTGGAGGCGCTTTGCTACGCAATCACGGATCTCGGCTACAGGATCGGCTGGCGCATCGACGACATCCTGATGCCGAAGACGCCGTCGGCCAATCCCGGGCAGCCTTATCCGGATCAGGCGTTTTTCACGGCGCGCGAGATCCTCACGGTCAGTCCGACCACCACGAACGATTTCCGGCGGGTGCTGATCGATCAGCCGGGTGTGCGCAACGCGTGGCTCATTTGCAAGGCGTGCGCCTGCGAAGCGAGCTACTGGGCGTTCTGCGATAGGAGCGGCCAGCTCGTACTGCAATACCCGAAGCCGGCCGATACGCCGCAACCGGCGCGAGAGGTGTGGGCGCTCGGACTGTACGAGACGTTGCTCGAGCTCGGCGACGATCCCGAGCTCGGTGACCTGAACGATCGGATGATCGTCTACCAGACGGTTCATCACGACAGCAACGGCGCACACCCGATCGTGATGGAGCTGCGCTTTCCGGATATCGCACTGCTCGATCGCGGTGCGTGGCAGCGCTTCCTCGAGCGCGACGCCGTCTTTGCCGATGCCGGCGCGTACAAGATCGAACTGCTGCGTCTCGGGGCGACCAGGACGTACAACGTCTTCGATCTCGCCACAGCGCAGCAGCAGGACGAGTATCTGCGGAGCGAGTGGAACAACGTGTTCTATCTGAGCTTCCGGATCACGCTGCTTGCGTCCGGCGAGACGATCGAGATCGCGAACGCCGCGTTGCGCGTCATCGCGGACAATGCCGTGCGACACGCGGTGAGCGCGGCAGGCTGGAAGACGCTCTTCACCGATACCGGCGCCGGCGGCTTCATCGCGCGCTACCGTCGGAAGGCGAAGGCGACCCTTGCCGCGATCAAGAGTGCAAAGAAAGTGCTGCAGGCGTCGCGCAAGCTGGATGAAGACTATTGCCTCGTGACAGGCGTCGGTATCGAGGACGTTGCCGTCTGTGCCGACATCGAAGTCAGACTCGACGCCGATATCGATCGCGTCCAGGCAGCCATCTGGTTTGAACTCGAACAGTACATGAGCCCGCAGATTCCGTTCAGGACGCTGGAGGAGCTGCTGGGCAACGGCACGGCGGTGGAGGATATCTTCAACGGCCCGCCACTCGACCACGGTTTCATCGAGGACGGCGACCTCGACACGGCTGCGCTGAAGGCCATGCTGCGCGGCGCCGACGTCATCCATCGCCTGATGGGCATCGATGGCGTGGTTGCGGTCAATCAGCTGCGCATGACCAAATACGATGCGGAGGGCAACCCCGTCGCGGGCGCCGCCGATCCGACCTGGGTGAATGGGCAGCCCGTATACGACCCGGGCAGGATCGGCGCTGCCTGGCTGCTGTCGATTCGCGCCAGGCATCAGCCGCGCCTGTACCTGAACCAATCGCGGTTTCTGTTCTACAAGAGCGGCCTTGCGTTCCTGCCGAGGATGGATGAGGCGATGGATACGCTGAACCAGCTGCGCGGCGAAGCCGAGCGGCCGAAGCATGCGGGTCCGCCGAACGATCTGCCGGTGCCGCGCGGCCGCTACCGGAATCCCGATGAGTATTGCCCCGTACAGTACAGCTTTCCGCTGGCCTATGGCATCGGGCCGGCGGGATTGCCGTCCAACGCGTCGGCCGAACGTCGTTCACAGGCCAGGAACCTCAAGGCCTATCTGATGATGTTCGAGCAATTGCTCGGCAACGCGCTCGCGCAGCTCGCGCACACGGCCGACCTCTTTTCGCTCGATTCCCGTGTCGCACGGACATACTTCATCAAGGCGTTCGACGATACCGACATCAAGGGCCTTGAAGACATCGTCAAGGACATCGACGACGCCGCCAAGCTCGCCGCATGGCTGCGCAAGGTCGAGGCGCTGACCGAGACGCCGGCCGAGTTCCACGCGCGGCGCAATCGGTTCCTCGACCACTTGCTGGCACGGTTCGGCGAACAATTCAACGAATACGCGTTGCTGCTCACCAATGCCGCGGGGGAGGCGGTGGCGCAGCCGCGCCTGATCGACACCAAGCTCGCGTTCCTCAGGCACTATCCGGCCATCAGCCGCGCTCGCGGCAGGGCGTTCAACTACCAGGTGGAACCCTGTGCTCAGGGCAATGAACCCGGCATCAAGCAGCGCATCGGCCTGCTGCTGGGCGATCCCGATGTGGCGTTCGTCTGGACGCCGCGGGTGCCGGGCGCGGGGAAGTATCCGGTTGATTACGGTCTTGTCGACGGCATTGGCAATCCGTGGCTGGCTGGCTCGGTGACGGTGGCGGCCGGGAGCAAGACGGACGCCACGCAGGCCGCTTACCGGCTGCTGCTCGCGCGCATGATTCTGCCCGACGCCTATGCCATCGCGGCTGGCGGCGGTGGATTCACGTTGTCCCTGAAGGATGCCGCCGGAACGGAGATCGGCCGCGGCCCGCAGGCATTCCCGACGCTTGACGATGCGGCGTCGATGCGCGACACGCTGCTCGCGTGGAGCGCCAACGAGCGAATGATCGTAGTCGAACATCTGCTGCTGCGGCCCAGGTTCATCGGCGATGCGCTGTTCCCGGCCTGTTGCGATGGCGGCTGTGCGACCTGCGGCGACGAGGATCCGTACTCGTTCCGGCTGACGTACGTGATGCCCGGCTGGACCACGCTGTACGCGGACAATCTCGACCTGCGCCGCTACGCCGAGCGCACGATCCAGCAGGAGACGCCGTCGCACCTGCTTGCCAAGACATGCTGGGTCGGCAATGACGGCTTTATCGAGAATCCGTGCGATGACGTCGTCGACCGGCTCGCGACGCTGCTGATCGCCGACGGCAAGACGGCTGGCAACGAACCGCCGTCGCCCGACGACGCCTGTGTCTGCGCGCTGGCGATCTATCACGCGTTCAGCGATGCATTCAGCGCCTGGTATGCCGACAAGAAATTCGCTTTCCTGCATGCGGACGCGCTCCCGGCACTGATCGACAAGCTGTTCCAGGCGGTGCCGATGCCTGCGGCAGGCGCCTGCACGACGGTATTCGACGCCGCGCTATGGGACAAGGTGCGTGCGCTGGTGTCGGCGCATTTCGTCGACATCGTGCGGCATGGCTGGCAGTTCGAGCGCTTCGAGTGGGCGTGGTGCGAGTGGCTGGCTGCGAATGCGGCGATCGACTGGACCGACGAGCGTCTGGTCGAGCGCGTCGAGACGATTCTGGCGGCCAATGTGCAGACCGCATCGGTCACGGCGGCTCAGCTCTGCGCATGCGCGCGCACCATCGTGACGAACTACGGCGAGCATTTCCACGCATGGTTGCAGAGCAAAGTCGTGGCCGGCACACGCGTCGAAGACCTGGGTGAGCGTCCAGTGCACGTCGTCTCGCTGTGCCCGGGGATGACCTTCGCGGCCGACACGCAGCAGAAAGTCGCCGCGCTGTTGAAGGAACGCTATGACGCATACGTCAAACCGTCCTACTGGCTGCGGGTCGTCGTCACGCTGCTGGCCGGCCTGCGCAATACCTATCCGGGCGCGACGCTGCACGATTGCGATCAAACCAGCGATCTGAATCCGGTGCGGCTCGACAGTACCGCTATAGGCAACTACCCGCGGCGCACAACCCTATGATTTCTTGATGCTGGGGATCACCATGGCAAGCTTGCTTGATCACTTTCCGGTCTTCGAGGCGAATCAAGTCCTGATGGCCGGGCTGCTGAACGATGTCTTCGACTATCACGACGAGCATGGGCGCCAGACACGGTCCCATCTGGTGGGCGTCGGCATCGTTTGCGGCCTGGAGATCAAGCGCTTGGGCAGCGTGATCGCGCTGTCGAGGGGCTGCGGCGTGACCTCGGAGGGCTATCTGATCGTCGAGCCGCACGACCTGTCGCTGACCGCCTATCGCGACTACACGCTGCCGGCCGACATCGACTATCCGCCTTTCAGGAACGGATCGAAGCAGTATCTGCTGTGGGAGCTGTTCGAGGACGGCGTGCCGAATACCACGCCGCTCGCCACGCCGGCGAAATTCCTCGACGACAAGGCGGTTCTGCTGTTTCTCGAGCTGAAAAAGGCGCAGCTACGCAACTGCAGCCCGAACAATTGCGACGACAAGGGCTCACAGGTCACCGCAACCGTGCGCCGCCTGCTGATCGCGCAGAGCGATCTCGACAAGATCGTTGCCGCGGCCAACGCGTTGGGCAGCTGGATCACCACCGGCGATCTCGATGCGGCGTTGTCGGCCAGGCTGGACTTGCCGGATCTGCGGCTGCGCCGGTTCGACGTGCCCAACACCCATCCGGTGACGTCGAACGACGTGTATGCAGCTTTCCTCGGCATGATGCGCACCGGACGGCTCGTGCACGTGACCGGAGATGCACTGGGCAAGGCCTACGCGGCATTCCGGCCGCTGCTCGCGGCCCGCTACCCGTCCGATCCGTTTGCGAATTTCATCGCGACCTACGGCTTCCTCGACAGCGCGCCGATCAACGCCGAGCAGGTCAGGTTCCTGCAGTACTACGCGGATTTCTTCGACGATCTGCTGCGCGCTTACGACGAGTTTCGCTGGGCAGGGCTCGAGCTGAACTGCGCATGCTGTCCGGATGACCGGCTGTTTCCGCGCCATCTGGTGCTGGGGCTGCTGAATCCTGCGGCGGGCAAGCCAGATAACCGCCGCCAGGGATTCGTGCCTTCGCCGGCGATCGGGGACTGTGCCCGCAAGACCGAGGAAGTCTTGCAGCTTTTCGCGCGGCTGGTGGAGATGGCGGCGCGCTTCACCAACGCGCCTCAGTTACCCTCGCCTGAGATACCCCCGACGGAACCCGGGTTGATCGTCGATTCGGTAATGGACCCGAGGTTCAGCGTCGATCCTCAGATCCGCATCACTCCCAGCGTACAGGATTGTGGCGACAGGAAACTGGAAGACAAGGCGATACCGTACTACTACGTGCAGACCGGCTCGCCGCCGCTATATCAGCTCTGGAGCCCGACGAAGACGAGACGCAACCGCGCCAACTGCAATCTCGGCTATCACTCGGATCAGTATGCCGGCCCGGTGCCGGACTTCGTCGCCAGACCATTGTACTACGACCTCGAGCCCTACAACTTCCTGCGAATCGAGGGACATCTCGGCAAGGATTATCAGCGGGTCATGCGGACGCTGCTGCTGATGCGCTTGCTGTACCGTCTGCCGATCGACATCATCGCGCTACGCACCGGCGCGTACGACGAGCGTCAGCCGATCGACATGAGCAACGAGGCCGCACGTTTTCAGGATCTTGAGTCGCTTTATGCGGTGCTGCGCAGCGATCTGATGTCGGCGCTCAGCGAGGGCGTCAGACAGCTCTACGAGCGGACTATCAAGATGGAGGGGGGGCCGCCACTCGACGCGGGCACGCCTGAGCTCAGGCTTCTTCAGGAGTATGCGCCGCACTTCCGATTTTTGGCGAACTCGCTCGGCTCGTGGTACGAGCACTACCTGCAGCGGTTCGAGCAGCTGCGCTATCTCAACATCGGCGTGGACCCGGTCGAACAGGGCCGAATGACGTACATCTACTCCGAATTGTTCAGTGGGACACAGCGCCCAAACGGAGAGGCTAATCCGCATGTCGCCGCGATCTACTATTTCAGCAAGCTCGCCGAGAGTCTGCCCCCGACGCTGGGCGCGCTGAACTATGCGGATTTCGAGCACAAGTATCAGGACATGCTGGCGCTGATCCGCTTTTTCCGGTCGTCCATCACCAGCGTCGTTCCGCGAGAGGTCGGGGGCCCCGCGCCCGACGAAGCTTTTCTCGACCTCTGCGAAAGTATCCTGCTGGACAGCAGGCTCGACGCCATCAAGGCGGCGCAAGACAGCTACGCCGCGCGGGTTGCCGAACTGAAGCGCTTGCAGTGTCTGTCGAATTTTCTGCAGCGGGAGCCCGGCATCCAGCACAAGGCCGGCGTGCCGCTGGGCGGCACGTTCATCGTGGTCTATCACGGCGAACCGGTGCGCCCGCGACCGACTGAAGGTGTCGGGTTCGATCCTGGTGCGTTGCTGCACGAATCCCTGCGGGTGTTTGCCGCGACCCGCGCGGTGCCCGGCATCGCGCCGCGCCATGGCGTGACCGACGTTGTCGATCCGACCTTGCTGGCCAACGCGATCGACAAAATCAGTGCCGATCGCTCGCTTGCCACAAACAAGGATCTCAGCCTGATCATCGACTGGCTGCGTGGCCACACTTCGGTCCCCGGCAGCCCGGGGGGCGGGCGCATCGTCGAGGGCGATCCCGTTACCGGAATGATTGGCGAGGCGGTTGGCGGACTGACCGATGGCACGGTGATCGCCGACTTTTTCCTGCCGTACCAGGTGTCGGGTACGCCGGGCATCCAGTACGTGCTGCCGAAGGTACCGCCGACCTTCACGACCACGGTCGGCTGCACGGGCGCGGACGGCAGCGCGGAGGTTTCGATCCAGGCTAAGGGCGGGGTGCCGCCTTACGAGGTTGCGGTCGACGGCGGCGCCTATCAGGCGCTGAGTGGATCGCTGCATCTCGGCCCAGGCAACCACGGCATCCGGCTGCGGGACGCCGACGGCGCGGAAACGCCAGTGCAGACCGTGACCGTCGCGCAGCGGCTCGCCATCAGCGAGCGGGCCTCCTATGTCTGCAAAGACGGAAAGTACGTGGCGACTGCATCCATCAGCGGTGGTGCGCCGCCGTACGAAGTCAACGGCAAGGAAGTGCGCGAGGTCGTCACCGATCCGACGCCGAGCGGGACGACGGTTTCGGTTACGGTGACGGACAACCACGGCTGCACTGCCACGGCGCAGTTCAGTTACGTCTGCCCTCCGCCGTGCACGCTGCCTTGCAACGGCATCGCGCTCAACCGCAACTTCAGGTTCTTCATCCCGGACCCGGATCCCAATAATCCATACACCAGCGTCAGCCTGGGGTGCTCGGCGTTCACTGTTGAATCCGCGCAGGTGCAGGGCCACTCGGTCCCACTCGACGCCGACGCGGTGACAAACATTCTCAAGTCCACTCTGGGGCGTTTGCCGGGTGGCGACTTCCTGAACCTGGTGAACGAGTGTATGGCGCAGATCAACAAGCTCGTCGCGAGTAAGCCGGAGCTCGTCGAGGCAGGCAAGGGGCAGTGGCTGACGCTCGGCTACAAGCCAGTGTCGCCGGGCACGTCGGGTCTGCTGTCGATCGAATATTTCGAATGTCTGAACTTTGAGCTCCGGCTCGAAGGGGACTATGTGAGGTCGAGTGGAAAGACTGGTCTGAATGTCACATACACGTCCAAGGGCACGTCGATTCAGATTGGCGAAACTGTCATCTCCATTCCGCCTTTGGACGGCACCAGGACCGACAAGTGCAGCGGTACGCAGCCTGCGCCGCTGTGTCCGGCACCGCGGCCCAGCGTAGTGATCCAAGGGCCCGCAAGCGCGATGACGAATGACGCGGTCGAATTCACCGTAGTCGTTTCAGATGAGTCCCGTGATCTGAGCTTCGTATGGGACGCACCGGATGGCACGCCGGCCATGGGTACCGGCTCGACGTTCAAGACCAGGTTCGTCGAGGACGGCAAAAACAGGCCCGTGACCATTACGGCGTTCGACGCGATGGGCTGTTCAGCCGGGAAGTCGGTGTTGGTGCAGGTGATCCGTTCCCCCCGGTAGCGCGTGACCGACCACACATGCGAGGCACGGCGTGAACAGCATCCGGCAACACATCATTCGCCGCGAGATCGTCGAACTTGTCGTCACGGGCACCGAAGCGGACGGCTTCGCGCTTCAGCACGCGGTCGCGGAGCTCTGCCGGGACTGGCTCACACCGGCATTGGACGCGGCATTCTCGCGCGTCGTGCCGAGCGACGAGCATTGGAGCTTCGAGCGGCTCGACGTGGATGTCGGATGTTTCACGCTCGAAACCCTGGAGAGCGACTTCGTTGCCGCAGTCGCAACGGCGGTCGAGAAGCAAATCAACGAGCGCTCGACCTGGCCGGTCGGATTCGCGTCGGAAACCGGGCGCGCGATGCAGCGGCGGACAGACGGTCAATCGATACATGAAGCATTGCTGGATTTCCTCGCGACCGGCGCGTTGCCCTGGTGGTTTCATCTGCCTGCGGGACAGACGTTCGAGCAGGTGCTGATCGAGTCCTGGCGGGAGACCGGGCCGCCCGCCGCGCTATCGCCGGCGCTGATCGATCTGATCGGCGCGCCGGTGGCAAGGCTGCGACTGGTGCGCCAGTTCTCGACGCAGCTCATCGAGGAGTTGCTGGCGAGCCAGCCGTTTCCGGTGGCCCAGGCCGTCAGGGATTTTCGTGCGCATGTCGATTTGCGAGAAGCCGTCGAGGAACCTTCGCATGACCCGTCGCGTTCGTCGATCGATCGGCAGTGGCAGGCGGTCTTTGCCGTGCTGGCTTCGCGGCAGCCTGTCACGGTCGAGCGCCTTGTCGATGAATGGACGCGTGCAGCATCACCCGATGCGGCATCACCCGGCGAGCGCGCGCTGCGGCCGGGCGCGACGACGCTGACCGGTTCGGCGGGGCCGGTGGCCTCGAGCGAGGTTGCGCGGCCCGCAGAGAACGCGGATGGCGGTCGACACGTGGCGCCCCGTGCAGCTGCGATGCCCGGCGCGCTAGAGATGTCTGCCAGACCGATCGATCTCGACGAAGGTGTCTTCATCGACTGCGCGGGCGTGGTGCTGCTCCATCCGTTTCTCCCGACCTTGTTCGAACGGATCGGCGTTGCCGCCGGCGACAAGTTGCTCGCGCCGGATCGCGCGCTCGCGTTACTGCATTTCCTGGCGACCGGCGCGACGCGCGCGCCCGAGCATGCGCTCGTCCTGCCCAAACTCATGTGCGGCCTGCCGCCCGATGCATTGGCCGACGCGCCCGTCGAACTGACCGAGGCCGAGACGACCGAAGCCGAACAGATGCTGAAGGCCGTCATTGGCCACTGGGGGGCGCTGAGCGACACGTCGCCCGATGCGCTGCGCGGTACGTTTCTGACGCGGCCAGGCAAATTGTCCATGCGTGGCGATGACGATCTCCTGCAGGTGGAGCCGCAGTCGTTCGACGTGCTGCTCGACCAGTTGCCGTGGGGCATCGGCACGATCCTGCTGCCGTGGATGACGCGATTCCTTTGGGTGGAGTGGCGGATCTGACGATCCGGGAGGACATCGCATGGGTGCCACGAACGCAACAGCGGAAAAGACCTCGACCACGACCTCGGCGACACGCGCGCAAGCGCAGGCGCCCGGACGACAATTCTTTTCGCGTGCAGGCGGCGGTGACTTCTTCCCGCGTGTGCAGACCAAGATGACGGTCGGCCAGCCCGGTGACAAATTCGAGCAGGAGGCCGACCACACCGCCGACAAAGTCATGCGCATGGCCACGCCGTCTGTCGCGGGCGGAGCGGAAAAACTGCAGCGTCAGCCGGACGACAAGATTCGGAAAGCGCCGGCCGAAGAGCCAAAGATCCGGCGCCGGGAAGAGGAGAAGATCTTTCGCGCTGCGTCGCCCGACGACAAGATTCGGAAGGCGCCGGCCGAAGAGCCGAAGATCCAGCGTCGGGAGGAGGAAAAGATCCTGCGTGCCGCGGCGGGCGAAGGCAAGCTCCAGAAGGTCGAGGCGCCGCGGGTCCGGAAGATGGATGGTCCGCATCGCGATGAAGAGAAAATCCTGCGCGCAGCCGACGACAAGCTGCAGAAGGCCGATGCAAACGAACTCCAGCGCGACGCCGCACCCGGCGGCGGCACGCCGTCCGTCACGAGCAACGTCCAGTCGGGCATTCACGGCAGGATGACCGGCGGCGAGCCGCTCGCGGCCGACGTGCGCGGCTACATGGAACCCCGCTTCGATGCAGACTTTGCGAACGTGCGCGTGCATCACGACGCCGAAGCCGGGAAACTCAGCAATCAGCTGGGTGCTCGGGCATTTACGTACCGGAATCACATTTTCTTTTCGCGTGGCGAGTACCAGCCCGGCACGAGCGACGGCAAGCACCTGCTGGCGCACGAGCTGACGCATACCATCCAGCAGGGCCACTCGGTGCAACGGGCACCGCAGATCTCGACCACCGCATCGCCGTCGACAGTGCAGTGCCTGGGAAAGCAGGATGCGCTGGACAAGTTCGCAGAATGGGCATATGCGATCCCGGGCTTCCGGCTGTTGACGCTGATCCTCGGCTTCAATCCGATCAGCATGCGTTCGGCCGACCGCACTGCGGCCAACATCCTGCGCGCACTGATCGAGTTGATGCCCGGCGGCTCCTTCATCACGCGGGCGCTAGACAACCACGGCATCATCAACAAGGCTGCGGCCTGGGTCGAGGCAAAGCTCAGCGAGCTGGGAGATATCGGCAGCGAGCTCTCGACGGCGCTCAAGAGCTTCCTGGATTCGCTGAGCTGGAAGGACATCTTCGACCTGGACGGCGTGTGGGAGCGCGCGAAGCGCATCTTTACCGACCCGATCGAGCGGCTGAAGAACTTCGCCATCTCCACCGCGCTCGAACTGCTCAAGATAGTGAAGGACGCGATCCTCAAGCCGCTCGCCGTGCTGGCTCAGGGCACGCGCGGTTACGACCTGCTGTGCGTATTGCTGGGCGCGGATCCGATTTCAGGCGAGCCGGCGCCGCCCACTGCCGACAACCTGCTTGGCGGCTTCATGAAGCTGATCGGCGAAGAGGAGATCTGGCAGAACATCAAAAAGGGCAATGCGATTGCGCGCGCGTTTGCATGGTTTCAGAACGCGGCGGGCGGATTGAAGAGCATTATGCAGGCGATCCCGAAGAAGATCATCGATACGATCAAATCGTTGACCTTCATGGATGTCGTCACGGTGGTCGGCGCGTTCGGCAAGATCGTTGGCGCGTTCGTCGACATCGCCGGCGATTTCATCCGCTGGGGCCTGACGACGATCTGGGAATTGCTCAAGATCATCTTCGATGTCGTCAAGCCGGGCCTGATGGGCTACATCCAGCGTACCGGTGGTGCGATCAATAGCATCCTGAAGAACCCGATGCCGTTCCTCCACAACCTGGTCGCGGCCGCCAAACTCGGGTTCACAAATTTCGCCGCGAATTTCGGCACGCACCTGAAGGGGGGGCTCATCGAATGGCTCACAGGCTCGCTGCAGGGCGTCTATATCCCGAAGGCGATGACGCTGATCGAACTCGGCAAGTTTGCGCTCAGCGTGCTGGGCATCACGTGGCAGCAGATCCGCGGCAAGATCGTCGCCGCGCTCGGGCCGAACGGCGAGCGGATCATGCAGGGGCTCGAAACCGCGTTCGATGTCGTGATGGCGCTGGTGAGGGGCGGCGTCGCGGCGGTCTGGGACCTGATCAAGGAAAAGCTCGCCGATCTCAAGGACCAGGTGGTCAGCGGCATCATCTCGTTCGTCACCGATACGATCGTGAAGAAGGCGATCCCGAAGCTGATCGGGATGTTCATCCCCGGCGCCGGGTTTATCCCGGCGATCATCTCGATCTACGACACCATCATGGTGTTCGTGCAGAAGCTCACCAAGATCTTCCAGGTGGTGAGTGCGTTCATCGATTCGATTGTCGCTATCGCGGCAGGCAACATCGGCGGCGCGGCCAAGCGCGTGGAGAGCGTGTTGGCAGGGCTGCTGTCGCTCGCTATCAGCTTCCTCGCCGGGTTTCTGGGGCTGAGCAAGGTCACCGACAAGATCATGGAGGTGGTGCAGAAGGTGCGGGCCAAGGTCGATGCGGCGATCGGGGCGGCGGTTAATTGGGTGGTGGGGAAGGCGAAGGCGTTGTTTGCGAGCTTGTTCTCGAAGAACGGCAAGCCGGATGACAGGACGGATGAGCAAAGGGAGACAGACAAGAAATCTGCGTTGGCGGAGGCCGAGGCACTGGTGCCTTCACCAGACGATTTCGATGAAGACAGGATATACGGCAAGCTTGGCGCTATCAAATCGCGCTATCGGTTGACGGCGCTGGAACTGGTAGTCGAGTCCGAAACAGAGAGCGAAGAGCTATTCCATTTCGAGGCTGCGGCCAGTCCCAATACTCCTGGCCACCACCTGAAAGGCAAGAAGGGCAAACCAATCGGTTCACTCGGTGTGAAGAGGAGCATGTTGGGCTGGGAGCAACCGACCTTGGATCACTTCCTGAAGGATCCGATCTGGAACAAGATAGAGAGTACATCCGGAGATTACAAGTCCGCCAAAATTGATATTCGCCACAAGGTGTCCATCAGTGACACCATTGCAAACACGGATAAAGTCCTCGGTAAGATGACAGTGAGCGAAGCGGCCAAGGAGTTGAGGGGTAAGACAGTGGACGGAAAGAATTTTGCGCCGCCAGAACCGGTCAAGGGTAAGCCGGGTATCGTCGTCGCCGCGCGCCAGTACTTGCAGGCGGCCAACAATGACTTGTCCAATCTCTTTCTCGGGGATGCGTCAGTCAATCGCAGCCTAGGCAAGAAATATGACACCGGTTGGGCTGGGTCTGATGACGATCCGAGTAAGCAACAGCAGGAATATGCCGACAAATGGGGCTTCAAGGTTGAGGATGAATATTTCTCCATTACGATCGAGCGACAATCCAGGCGCCGTGGGACGTCGAATGTTACAAAAGACCTAACCCCTACGTAGGCAAGCGGCTATCCTGTTGGCACAGTAGGCCCTTGGCACGGACAACAGCGAAGATGAGGAAAATGAGGTCCATCGACGAAGCAACTGCCCCTGATCCTGAAAGCGTTATCGCCACTTTGGACGAGTTGGTAACGTCGCTGGGTTGGCGTCTACACGCTTTCAATCGCGACGACGAGTCGGTCGGACTGGTCTCTTTGGGGCACGATCCGTTCTTCGAGCAAATCATTTGGATCTACGATACAAAGCGGGCCCTCGTCCGTTGCCTTTTGGTCGGACGCGAGAGGATCCCCGCAAATCGCGAGGCCATCATCTTCGAACTCTGTGCCCGCATCAACGATGGTCTGATTTTCGGATGTGCGGAATACAGCTTCTCCGATTGCGCACTTGTTTTCCGTGACACCGCCCCTGTCGGGGCCGGGAATTTGAAGGAAATACTGACCGATCTGAGCGGGCGAGTGCTCAATCTCGGGGCTCGCTATCGGCCTGTCATTGCTGCAGCGCTCGCTGGTAGCAGCGCGATCGAAGCGATGACATATGAGAACAGCTCCGAGGGCAATGGGGCTCCAGAGGCACGTTGAATGCTGACGCGCATGCACGGAGAGTTTTCGACAATATGAGTTCCAACGCCGGCAATCTCGATCTGGTCCTGGAGTGGCTTGAACGTATAGTTTCTGGCCGTTTGAAGGTGCATTTCGAGAAGGCGGATCGCGTTGAGACAGGGGCGCTTGGTTACTGTGATGACGAGTCCTGGTTGCCGCGCTTTATCGCACAGCAATCACCGTCGGCGATGGAATTTGCGGTGTTGATGCTAGCACTTGTGCCGCATGTACAGCCTGTTCTATTCGATAAGATCATCTCCGCGTACCTGCCCGATGGTGGCGATTTTCCGGAGTTCGGTGGCGTCAGGGGCGCCAATCATCGCAGCATTCTGCCGACTGGCGAAACAGCGCAATTCATCCTGGCCGGCGAGGATCTCGAGCGGCGCTTTGAAGTCCAGCGCATCCTGTCAAGCGATCACTGGTTCGCCCGCAAACGCATATCGTGGCTGGAGCCTGTCCGCGAAGGCGAACCCATTATGAGCGGCCGCCTGATCATCAACCCGGAAATCATCGAGGAAATCGTCACCGGCAAAGTCGGCCGCCCGGCTTTCAGCCTCGACTTTCCCGCCGAATACATCGAGACATCGATGGACTGGGACGATCTCGTGCTCAATCCTGCGACGCGGAACCAGATCTGCGAGATCGAGAACTGGATCAAGCACAACGATACGCTGCTCAACGAATGGGGCATGAGAAAGCGGATCAAGCCAGGCTACCGCGCGCTGTTCTACGGCCCGCCCGGCACCGGCAAGACGCTCACCGCGATGCTGCTCGGCAAGCAGACCGGCAAGGACGTATTTCGCGTCGACCTGTCGCGGGTCATCTCCAAATATATCGGTGAGACGGAGAAGAATCTCTCGAGGCTGTTCGACAAGGCGGAGAACAAGAACTGGATCCTGTTCTTCGACGAGGCCGAGGCCCTGTTCTCCAAGCGCACGGACATCCGCGACGCGCACGACAAATACGCGAATCAGGAAGTCGCGTATCTGCTTCAGCGGATCGAGAGCTACAACGGGCTGGTGATCCTCGCATCCAACCAGCGTGGGAATATCGATGACGCATTCGTGCGCCGGCTGCAGGCGATCATCCCGTTTCCGATGCCGCGTCCGGAGGAGCGCTACGAGATCTGGCGCAAGACGTTCCCCCCGCAGATCGCGATCGCCGACGATGTCGACTGGCATCATGTCGCCGCCCGGCACGAGTTGACCGGCGCCGGCATTCTCAACGTCGCGCACTTCTGCGCGATCGACGCGCTGGCAAACCAGTCGCTGCAAGTGGATCTGAAAAGCCTGGAAACCGCGATCAAGCGCGAGTACGTCAAGGAAGGAAAGGTGATGTAGGTCGTGTGCTACGATGCTCCGTCGTATATTTGACCTTGGCCGCCGGGAGCGACGCTTGACAACGAGTGCGTTATGTTATCGGTTGATGATTCAGCTGATCCAGTAGTCAAAAGAGAGGCATTCTGTCCCTCCGATGTCTGTTTCGTTTCACCTCGAGCTGCTACGCCACGATCTCTCTGAATTTGCGCGCTAGAAGCCAGTAGCTCGGTTTTCCGTGCAGAGCCAGCCGATGTGCCAAAATAGAAACCGATGATCGTAATCCATGCTGTTCCTAACGCGCCGACGACCACGTTGAGCATTTGATTATCTTTGGATCCGTTCGAGATTCCAGGAATAAGGAGTGCAGCAATCGTTAGAAAAAATGCGAGAGAAACACCAACTGCCAACGCTTTCGGCACCCAATCCTTCAACCCGATTTGCGCTTGCCGCGCCGCCTCCCGATCAGCGGCGGCAATGCCTGCCAGCTCAAGTTCTTGTTGCATTTGCGATTGCGCCGCGGACAGCGTCAGTTGTTCGAGCATGGGTCCGTGACTGGATTCCGTATCTTTGACTTTTTGCATTCCCCCGACCTGGCCGAGCGCTGTCAATACCGAATCTGGGTCGCCCGGTACACTCAAGGCGTGAGAAATCAGCTTCGCTGCAGTGGTTACGGCAAGGCCAACTGATCCTCCCAACAATCCGGAAAGTAAAGGTGCATCATCCTTTATCAGAGCGGCAACTTTCGTCCAGTCCATTACGCTGCTCCCAGCAGGAGATTGTTGGCTACTCGATCGACCCATCCGCGTCCGAAAGTCGGCCATGCGTGAAGGTCCTTGAGGTACTTCAATCGATACGCGAGGAAACGCAAAATGAACACGTGAGGGTCGGTATTTATGATCGCCTTCAACGTCTGGTCCCCGTATTTCCCGTCTATTTCGATCGGTCCGTTACATGATTTTTGTATCCACAGTACAACAAGTCCTCCATTAAAATTCGCGTCGAGAATTTGAAATGCCACCTGCGAACTATACGCATCGACCTCGTCTAGTTTAAGCGGATCCCAGTACTTTGACTTAGCGATGCGGTAAGCCCTTTCCTTAGGTAGCAACTGCATCGGCCCCGAATACCCATCGGCGCGTGCCACCCTCGCGGTAACACCCCACATCGTTTCGCCCCCAGGATCATTGGGATTAAACGAGTAGCCTCCCTCGTTACCGATCAGTCGGCTAAATGCTACACCGAAGCTCATGGTCATCTCCTTCACGACAATGATGTCAAGTCGCATGCAGCGGCGACAACCTGTGTACGAAACCGCAACATAGAACAGCAACTGCTTTGGAGCTACGCTATCAACCCGCGACCGCCCCTCGCCCCTCTCGAACTTTCGAGCTCCAGAGGGGTGCCGCCCTCGCGGCAACGGTGACGACTCACGAGAAAGCGCTTTGCCCTCTTTACGCCATTGAATTATCTAGACGAACAATGGAAGAATGAATGGGTCGACAACCTATTTCTGTAGTAGGGAAAACCACCCGGGATTTACCTGAATCGCGGCGTTTGTGTACGAATCGCTGTAGCGGTTGCGGCGAACCTCGCAGGAACAGTCTCGGCGATAATCTTTCCGAGCGCGTCCCGCGCAGGTATTCCGCCGTGTTTGTCGACGGTGAGAGCGGTCGATGCAATACACTGGAGGTTGCGCAATGTTCGCCGCTTCGAGGACTAGATCGTCTGAATTCGCGCGGCGCCTACGCGGCTTCTTGTGCAAGGTTTCGACGTTTACAAGTCGGCACTTGCATGCGACAAAGGCGTATCGGCGCGTGTTCGCACCGTTGCGCTGCGCCAGATCGGATGCGGCGACTTCGTTCTCTTTCCAGGTCGATTTCCGATCGCAGAAAATTTTGCCCGCGTCAGATGCGGGCTACTTTCCGATTGCGATGGTCATCTCACGTCGTGGTTGAACCCTAAAAGTCCGGGCAAGATAATCGTATGAACTACTTCGGCGAACTTCAAGATTTGCGTTTCCCACATGGACCATTGCGAATCGAGCGACTCAAGGCGCGAGACTCGCTTGAGCCAACCTTGCTGTCGCTGGCCAGCAGAAAGCCATGCTTGCGAGATTGCGATCAGGCTTATCTTTGCTCAAGCGTCGCGCGCACGATGGTGAGGCGCCTCTCGATTTCTGCAGCCGAATACGGATTCATCGTTGGATCAGCGGACGCGAAGTCGTACACCGCTTCCAGATTTCTCAACGTCATCGTGTTATTAGGTTCGACGGCAATCGCCTCGAGCAAGTCGTCGGCGAGCGCCTTGATCGTTGCCGACTCGTCGATTCGAAACTGACTGTCGACCGGCGCGGTAATAGCCGCAAGGTTGCGGGCGCCGCCGAAGTCGGGGGCCAGTTCCGCAGCTTCCCGAAAGAGTGCGGCTGCGCGCTTTTGAGGCGCCGTTGGCGCTGGCGACGTTGATTGCGCCCAAAGTAGAAATCCCTTCAACGCGCGTGCAAGCGCGAACGCACGTGGCGCGCCGTCGACGCCAACCGCACGTTCATACTCGGACAGTCCGGTGCTGATCCAGTCGGTCGCCAGTTGATGATTGAGGCCGTGTGAACCGTCCGGCGTTTGCAAGCGCACATAGCCGACAACAGCGTCGAAGTATCCCAATTCCGGCAGGAATCGCTGCAGCGACCAATCCGCGGTGCGGTTGCGGGCCCGTATCCAACCCGATTGTCCACCAACCTTCGAGCTGATCTCCACCCAATCGGATCGCGTGCCTATGATCTGATAGGCAAACGGCGTGCGTGGATCGACGAGGATGGGTTCGCCGGGGACCGCATCGTCCGGGTTCTTGCGAACAGCCAGATTCTTTCGGAACGCACTTTCGATAGCGGACAGATCGGCGCGTGTGACCTGTCGCGGAGCCATTGCAACAGCCTGAACGGGCAACGCACCGTTCAGGCGCAGGGGGGGCTCCTGCTTGCTTCGCAGCGTGACGTTGATCATATCTGTCGCGCCGCGACGCAGGAAACGGACATAGCTCTGGACGAAGATCTGCTCTCCTTCCTCGTATATGCGTCCCCAAATGACCACGAGACCGTTTCCGGGCCGAACTATTTCGGGGCCGTCGCCATGCGTCACTTTGGCGATGACGTCGTCGACGTCGCAATCCCGCCCGGGCTTGGCCACCAATGTGGTGACGCCGATGCTCCCATACTTGAGTATTGAATAGAGCACTTCGAATTGGACCAGCGCGGCAAGTCGTGAGCCGGATGCAGTCACGTCCGGATGCTCGCTCTTCAATGCCACCCGATACGGGAGGATCAGCACATTGACCGCGGCCCCGCCAAATACGCCGGGCGAGTCGCATGGGCGCTGCTCGACTGCCCATGCCGGTGAGTTCAGTGCGAACGCGAAGCTAAGGAAAACGGCCATGACCGCAACACGCATCGATAGTCGCTTCACGGGCGCACTCCCGTGCCGGCGCAGGGCGCTTTGGCATCGTACAGTTGGAGTTGGAGCAAGCCAGGCGACGTATGCGCAGGATCCATCTGCGCCGCACTGACTGCGCGACCTGCGGTAAGGTTCACGAACGATCGCAGGCCATCTATGCTCGTCAGTTCCTGTCCCCTGGGAAGCCGCGTGGCAACCTGCTTCAAGAGCAGGTTCGCTTGACACAAATTGGCATGCGCATTCTCGTAGTTCTTTTCGCGCATCGCCTTGATCCCGAGTGACACTGCAATGAATGCATCGATGTCCGTGCTGCGCGCGATCAACTGGACGAAGTCGTTGGTAGGCGAACTGCTTCGTTCGGGATACGCGATCCGATGGAAACCTGTGGGGAGGCTGGCATCCGTGTTGGTGGCAAAGCGCAACGGGACAAGCAGGAAATTGATCAAGGCCTGTTGATTCACGCTGCGCCCGCCCTGTTTTTGCGCATCGAGCCGTCCCCAGATCTCGATCAGCACGCCCTGGTTGTACAACGACTCGACCAGTCGAGGATCGTTGAAATCCTGGCCGTCGAATGCCGGCGTTCGATTGACGCAGTTCGCGAAGTGCACTGCGGCATTCGACGACTGAATCCATTTCTCGTCACGAGCTTGATCAAGCTGCCACTGCAATCGAGCGAGAAATCGCAGCATCTCGTCGCGGCTGGCAAAGGCGGCAGGCGTATATTCGGGTTCGTCCAGGAACGCCACGTACTGGGTGGGCTGGCCGTGCTGCGACGATTCGTTGCAGTCGATGATTCTGGCGTGTGCGACAGCGATAGCCGTCACGGCCGTTGCCATGACCCATCCTTTTATTAATGAAGAAACAGGCATCGCTACCTCGCTCAACGAGAGAGTATCTTGATGTTCTGATCAAGCGTGTCGGAGAGTTGCTGAAATTGGTCATCCTTCGGCGTATCGGCAATCCTGTCGAAGTACGCCACGGACTTGCCTTGCCGCGCATCGAGCACAAGTCGTCGGTATTCGACAAGCAGCGGCTCCGCCTTGGTGCAGTAGGCTGCCCCAAGTACGCGTATCACTCGCATATGTACCTCCCATCCGAATTGCTTCGTCGGCCTCTCGATCACACTGGGAAGCACGCGACACACGCTGGGCGCATCGGTGAGCGCGAGTGCGCGCAAGCCGGCTTCAGCACCCAACGCGCGATTGCCTCCGTAGCGCATCTCGTACAGCAAAGGCGTAATCGCGTGCTCGCCATATAACGAGAGCAACACGGCTGCGCGCTCACTTGTATCGACGTCGGCGTCCGCCTTAGCCATGACATCCAGTTGTGCCTGCATTTCTTTCGCATACGAGAGCTGGACGGTTTGCCGTTGCAAGGCGAGGTCCACGGAATCCTTGATGAAATATCCGAGTACTGCCAAGACAATGCTGCCGAAGAGAGAGGGAAGCGCAGGCCCCATCCATGTGAGGAACCGCGCCAGGCGGGACGTAGGCCTCGCCTGCGCGTTTGCCTCGAGTGTCTCGAGCCGGTGAATCAATGACGGCTGCAGGCGTTCGAGTTCGGATTCAATCCGGTCGACGCGGTCTTCCACGGATGGCATGCTCCCGTCTCCCCGTGTTGGGAACTCGCTTCATAGCCATAACCGGCCCAACGGGCCCGGATGATCGTCTTCGCGCCACGTCACCGTGTCACGACATTCGCGATGGTCATGATTCGGTCAATGCCCTGATTTCACCGAAAACGTCACACTGGAACGACCGGCACATGGCATCCCGAGTGCCAATCATCGAACGAGCTTTCAAGCGTGCGGACCACGTTGCACGATTGAACAAATGGTAGTGCTTCCGCTTCGTTTGGCAAAGCGCATCGAATGATGGCTCGCGGTACCGGATCGACCGGCTTTTACGCGAACGTAGGTTTAGTCCGCTAAATTCGCACAACCGGACTTTGAGAAAATTCGCCGACAAGACCATGACAAGTGCTTTCGGGGCGTAAGAGACGGATTCAAAAAGGCTGCTCCGTCCGTCTGAAGATGTTCCAGCAGACGAGGCAGCAACCGAGTTTGAGAAATGCTTCGTGAATGTCGGCCCGACGTTCAAAGCGAATGCGAAGACGACGGAA
>NZ_QTQP01000034.1 GCF_003854275.1 Burkholderia sp. Bp8963 | reverse complement strand
CAATATGCGCATCTCTTCAAGCGTGTTGTGAGCCAGGCTCCGGCCGTCTCGTTTCATGAGCGATCCTGTCAATAGCTGTCGCTCAAGCATAGACCATTTGTCCGCTAAATTTCTGACCTATGAGTAATCCGGAAGGCTGAGCATTAGCCGCAGACTAAATGTCCGGCGGCCGTATGAGACGCGTGCGTGACGCGACGCCCGCATTGTGCGGTGCCGGGGTTCCGGGGCAGAATTTCCGGTCGACATCCTTCCGGCGCCCCGACCATGCGCAATCGCATCAACGAAGAGATCACGTTCCGCAAGCTCGAAGTACTCCTCGCCTTCATGGAAACCGGCAGTCTCGCGAAGGCGGCCGACGCGCTGAACGTCAGCACGGTCAGCGTGCACCGCGCGCTGCACTCGCTCGAAGAAGGCATGCGTTGCGCGCTGTTCCGCCACGAAGGTCGCAACCTGATTCCGACCGAAGCCGCACAGGTGCTCGCCGAAGTCGCGGGCGAAGTGATCAAGACGATGACCGACGGGATCCGCGCGACGCGCGAGGCCGCCGGCTACAGTGCCGGGCAGCTGAAAATCGGCTCGCTCTATTCGCTGACGATCCGCACGGTGCCCGAGGTCGTGATCGCGCTCAAGGAACGGCGGCCCGAGCTGCAGGCGGAACTCGTGCTCGGCTCGAACGCGGACCTGCTGGACAAGCTCCGGCAAGGCGCGATCGATGCGGCGCTGATGGCCATGCCCGAGCATGACGCCGAGATCGAATCGATCGCCCTGTTCGACGATGAAATGTTTTTCGCCGCGCCGATCGATTCGCCGTACGCACAGCGCGACACGATCGATCTGGGCACGTGCCGCGACGCGCCGTTCGTGTCGCTCGGCGAAGGCTTCGCGACTCACCAGGGTTTCGTCGAGGCGTTCCGCATCGCCGATTTCACGCCGAACGTCGTGATGCGGGTTGGCGACATCTTCTCGTTGATCAACCTGGTCGGCGGCGGGGTCGGCTATACGCTGCTGCCGGGCCGCGTGCGCGATCTGTTCGCGCACAAGATCGCACTCGTGCCGCTTGCCGGACAGCACACGATGCGCCAGACCATCGGCCTCAGCTTCCTGCAGCGCCGCGAGCGCGACCCGAACCTGCTCGCGCTCGCGACCGTCTGCCGGATGACGGTCAAGGCCCGCGCGACCACCTGAGCGCCGACATGCCGCACGGTCACGTGCCGTTGCCGCGGCCTGCGGCGCGCCGGCCGGCGAACGAATACGCGCCCGCCCCCGCTCGCGTCAGAACCTGACCGCCATGCCGAGCCGCAGCAGCAGTTGATTCGGCGTCGTCGACGCGGTCACCAGATTGATCTGCACAACCGACGGCCGCGACTACTTCTTCGCGTCGGCGGCCGCTTCGCGCGCGGCGCCCGTTGCGCGATCGAGCTCGGCGGCCATCGCCATCTGCTCCTTGGCGCCGAACTGGCTGAGAAAGAGTTCCGCGACCGTCGACTGGTACACCTTCCACATCTTCTTGCGCAGCGCACGCCCCTTGTCGGTGATGCTCGCATACGCGGCCCGGCCATCGTCCGCCGAGCGGGCGCGCGTGACGAGCCCCTCCTGCTCGAGCCGATCGACGAGCCGCGTGAGGTTGTAGCGCTCGATCGCGAGTACGTCGGCCAGCTCGTGCATGCGGCGCGTACCGTCGAGCCCGCTTTCGAGACCCCACAACGCGTCGTACCACGCATACGCGGGCAGGCCGGCATCCGCGAGGCGGTGCTCGATCTCGCGAATCATCGTCCGGTGCGCGCGGACGAACGAGAACCACAGATCGGGTTCGGGTGCGCTCATGCCAGGTCGTTCCTCTCATTGAATTGCAGTTGCAATTAAATTCTACCGCGATGCAATTCACAAGGAAGCAAAGGACCGGCAGAGCTACCGCGCCGACTGCGCGAGCGGGCCTTGCGCACGCGGCCCGTCGCCGGACGGCCAGCCGCCGGCAAGCGCCTTGTACAGCGCGACCGTCGACGCCGCGCTGCGCATCCGCCCGTCGGCCGCCGCGTCCTGCGCCTGCAGCAGCGTCCGTTGCGCGTCGAGCACTTCGTAGTAGTCGATCGCGCCGGCCGAGAACCGCGTCTGCGCGAGCTGCGCGGCGCGCGCGCTGTCGTCCGCGGCACGCACGAGGTGGGTGGTCTCGTCACGCGTGCGGGCCACGCGCAGCAACGCGTTCTCCGTTTCCTCCAGCGCACCGAGCACGGTCTGCCGGTACTGCGCGAGCTGGCCGGCCGCTTCCGCATCGCTCGCGGCGATCCGCGCACGCACGCGGCCGACATCGAGGAACGACCAGTCGATGCCGAGCGCGATCAGGTTCGTGTCGCTGCCCGCGCGGAAGAACCCGTAGCTGTTCGTCGCGCTGCCGAGCAGCCCCGACAGCGTGAAGCGCGGAAACAGGTCGGCCGTCGCGACGCCCACGCGCGCGGTCGCCGCATGCAGCCGCGCTTCGGCGGCCGCCACGTCCGGCCGCCGGCGCAGCAGGTCGCCCGGCGTGCCGGGATCGATGTCGGCGGCGAGCGCCGGCAGCGGCACGGGCACGCCGCCCGAGGGGACGTCCTTCGGCGCGTCGAACCGACCGATCAGCGCGTCCGGCGTCTGCCCTGTCAGCACCGCGAGCCGGTGCTCGTCGACGCCGATGGCCGCTTCGTACACGGCAATCCGCGACGTCGTCGATTCGTACTGCGCACGGGCGCGCGCCGCATCGAGTTCGGAGCCGCGCCCCGCGCCGACGCGCGCATTGATCAGCGCGAGCGTCTGCTTCTGGTTCGCGGCATTCTCGCGCGCGATCCGCAGCCGCTCCTGCGAGCCGCGCAGGTCGACGTAGGTACTCGCGACCTCGCCCGCGATCGCGATGCGCACCGCGCGCACGTCCGCGGCACTCGCGGCCGTTTCCGCGCGCTGCGATTCGATCGAGCGCCGCACGCGGCCGAACAGGTCGAGTTCCCACGCGGCGTTGATCCCGACACTGGAAATCGGCGTATCGCGCTGGCTGCGCGGCGCGCCGAACGCCTGGTCCTTGCTCGACAGCTGATGGCCGATCCGGCCGCTCGCCGTAATCGTCGGATAGCGGTCGAAGGTCGCCTGCGACAGCAGCGCGTTCGATGCGTCGTAGCGCGACACGGCAACCTGCAGATCCTGATTCGCCGCGAGCGCCGCGTCGATCAGCCCGGTCAGCGCCGGATCGCCGAAGCCGCGCCAGAACGCGGCATCGGCGGCGTCCGTCGCATCGGGCGGCACATCGGGTATCGAAGCGTCACGCTGGGTCGCCGGATGCGCGTCGCGCGCAAACCGCGCAGCGGTGGCCGTATCAGGCCGCTTGAAATCGGGGCCGACCGCGCACGCGGCGAGTGTCACCGACATCGCGAGCGCGGAAAGACGGAAAACGGCGCTCATCGGTTTTCTCCTTCGAGGGTGCCGTGCTGTTCGCTCCAGACGGCCGGCGTGCCGCCCGCGAGCTTGCGGATCGTCACATAGAACACAGGCGTGAGGAACAGCCCGAACAGCGTGACGCCGAGCATCCCCGCGAACACGGTGATGCCGGTGGCCGCACGCACCTCGCTGCCCGCGCCGCTGCCGATCAGGAGCGGCACCGAGCCCGCGATGAACGCGACCGACGTCATCACGATCGGGCGCAGCCGCAGGCGGCACGCTTCGAGCGCGGCTTCGACGGTGCCCTTGCCCTGGATCTCCAGCTCGCGCGCGAACTCGACGATCAGGATCGCGTTCTTGCACGCAAGGCCCATCAGCACGACGAGACCCACCTGCACGAACACGTTGTTGTCGCCGCCCGACAGCCACACGCCGAACAGTGAAGCGGCCATGCACACCGGCACGATCAGGATCACCGCGAGCGGCAGCGTCCAGCTCTCGTACAGCGACGCGAGCACGAGGAACACGAGCATCACTGCGAGCGGGAACACGACGATCGCCGCATTGCTCTGCGTGACCTGCTGGTAGCTGAGGTCGGTCCATTCGAGCGTAATGCCGGGCGGCAGGACCTCCTTCGCGATCTGCTGAAGTTTCGCGATCGTCTGCGACGACGACATCACCTTCGGGTCCGCGTCGCCGATCAGGTCCGCAGCCGGAAAACCGTTGTAGCGGACGACCGGGTCCGGCCCGTAGGTGGGCTCGACAGTCACCATCGAGCCGATCGGCACCATCTCGCCTTTCGCATTGCGCGTGCGCAGGTTCGCGATGTCCGCCGCGGTCTGGCGATGGCCGGCATCCGCCTGTGCCATCACGCGGTAGACGCGCCCGAACAGGTTGAAGTCGTTCACGTACGTCGAGCCGAGATAGACCTGCAGCGTGTCGAACAGATCGGTAAGCGCGACGCCCTGCGCCTTCGCTTTAAGCCGATCGACCTTCACCTCGAGCTGCGGGATGTTTGCCTGGTACGAGCTGACCGGATAGCGCATGCCCGGCGTCTTCGCGACCGCGGCCTGGAACACTGACAGCGCGTTCTGCAGCGCGCCGTAGCCGAGGCCCGCGCGATCCTCCAGATACAGCGAATAGCCGGATCCGTTGCCGAGGCCCTGGATCGGCGGCGGCAACAGCGCATACGCGATCCCGCCGCTGATGCCCGCGAAGCGCGCATTCAGCTCGGCGTTGATCTGCGCGGCGCTGCGATGCCGCTGGTCGAACGGCTTCAGGATGATGTACGACGTGGTGATGTTCGGCGTGTTCACGCCCTGCAGCGCGTTCAGCCCCGCGAAACCCGGCACCATCTCGACACCGTCGGTGCTGCGCGCGATCTTCATCATCTGCTCGGCCACCGCGCTCGTGCGCGACAGCGACGCACCTTCCGGCAGCTTCGCGCCCGCGAACAGGTACAGCTTGTCCTGGACCGGAATGAAACCGCCCGGCACCGTGTTGAACAGCAGCGCCGTCGCCGCGAGCAGCACCGCGTAGACCGCGAACACCGCACCGCGGCGCTTCAGCGTGCGCGTGACCACGCCGTGATAGCTGTCCGAGCTGCGCTCGAAGAAGCGGTTGAACGGATGGAACAGCCAGCCGAACGCGCGGTCGAGCGCGCGCGTGAGCGCATCCTTCGGCGCGCCATGCGGCCGCAGCAGCTTCGCGGCCAGCGCCGGCGACAGCGTCAGCGAGTTGATGGCCGAGATCACGGTCGAGATCGCGATCGTGACCGCGAACTGCCGGTAGAACTGGCCCGTGACGCCCGACATGAATGCCATCGGCACGAACACCGCGCACAGCACCAGCGCGATCGCGACGATCGGGCCGGACACCTCGCGCATCGCCTGGTGCGCGGCGTCGCGCGGGCTCAGGCCCTGTGCGATGTTGCGCTCGACGTTCTCGACGACGACGATCGCATCGTCGACGACGATCCCGATCGCGAGCACGAGCCCGAACAGCGTCAGCGTGTTGATCGAGTAGCCGAGCAGCAGCAGCCACGCGAACGTGCCGACCACCGACACCGGCACCGCGACGAGCGGAATGATCGACGCGCGCCAGGTCTGCAGGAACAGGATCACGACGAACACCACCAGCACGACCGCCTCGATCAGCGTGTGCTGCACCGCGCGGATCGACTCGCGCACGAACACCGTCGGGTCCCACACGGGCCGGTACGCGATGCCGGGCGGGAAGCGCTTCGACAGCTCGTCGAGCTTCGCGTACACCGATTTCGCGACCTCGAGCGCGTTCGCGCCCGGCGACAGGAAGACGCCGATCACGGCCGAATGCTTGTCGTTGAAGAACGCGCGCAGCGTGTAGTCGCCCGCGCCGAGCTCGAGCCGCGCGACGTCCGACAGCCGCACGACCTGGCCGTCGTCGCCGTTGCGCAGCACGATATCGCCGAACTCCTGCACCGTGCGCAAGCGGCCGCGCACGTTGATCGACACGAGGAAATCGGCGGGCTTCGGCGACGGTTCCGCGCCGAGCTGGCCCGCCGACACCTGTACGTTCTGCTCGCGCACCGCCGCGATCACGTCGCTCGCGGTCAGCCCGCGCGACGCGAGCCGGTTCGGATCGAGCCAGATCCGCATCGCGTAGTCGCCGGAGCCATTGACGCCGACGTCGCCGATGCCGGTGATCCGCGACAGCTCGTCCTTCACGTGCAGCGTCAGGTAGTTGCGCAGGTACAGCGAATCGCGGCTGTTGTCCGGCGAGTAGAGGCTCACGTACATCAGCGGCGTCGGCGACTGCTTCTGCGTCGTCACGCCGTACTGGCGCACTTCGTCGGGCAGGCGCGACAGCGCCTGGCTCACGCGGTTCTGCACGCGCACCGCGGCCGTGTCCGGATCGACGCCCGGCGCGAACGTGACGACCACCTGCAGGCTGCCGTTCGAACCCGCGACCGATTTCATGTACATGATCCCTTCGACGCCGTTGATCGCCTCTTCGAGCGGCTCGGCGACCGATTCGGCGATGGCCTTCGGGTTCGCGCCCGGATACGTCGCGCGCACGACCACGCTCGGCGGCACCACTTCCGGATACTCGCCCGCGGGCAGCATCGGAATCGCGATCAGCCCGAGCGCGAAGATGACGATCGACAGCACGACCGCGAAGATCGGGCGGTCGATGAAGAAACGGGAGAAATCCATATCGCGCCTCCCGTCACTGCGCAGCCGGCGCCGCCGCATCGGCGGATGCAGGCAGCGTCGCGGCGACGGGTTGCACGGCGAGCGCCTTCGGCTTCACCGGTGCGCCCGGATAGTAGATCCGCTGCACGCCTTCGACGATCACGCGGTCGCCGGCCTTCAGCCCCTTCTCGATGATCCGCTCGCCGTCCAGCGCGCGGCCGATCGTCACGTCGCGGCGCAGCGCCTTGTCGCCCGCGCCGACCACGTACACGTACTTGCGGTCCTGGTCGGTCAGCACCGCCTTGTCGTCGACCAGCAGCGCATCCTGGTCGCGGCCGCTGACGAGCTGCACGCGCGCGTAGAGCCCCGGCGTGAACGTGTGGTCCGCGTTGGACAGGCGCACGCGCGCACGGATCGTGCCCGTGGCCGGGTCGAGCCGGTTGTCGAGGAAATCGACCGTGCCCGCGTGCGGGAAACCCGTCTCGTTCGCGAGGCCGACGCGCACCGGATCGGCGCCGATCGCGCGATGCGCCGGGTCGGCGCGCCGCGCGTTGTAGCGCAGGTAGCTCTGCTCGTCGCAATCGAAGTACACGTAGACGGGATCCTGCGACACGACCGTGGTCAGCAGCGTGTCGTCGGCGCGCGCGAGGTTGCCGACCGTCGCGAGCGCACGGCCGACGCGGCCCGCGATCGGCGCACGCACTTCGGTGAAGCCGAGGTTGAGCTGCGCGTCGGCGACGGCGGCTTCCGCCGCCTGCAGGTCCGCGCGCGCCTGCGCATCGGTCGCGTGCGCGTTGTCGAGTTCCTCCTGCGACGTCGCGTGCGCGTCGATCAGGGTCTGCACGCGCTTGAGCTGCACCTGCGCGAGGCTGGCCGCCGCGCGCGCCCGCTGGCGCTGCGCGGTGGCGCGATCGAGCGCGATCCGGTACGGACGCGGATCGATCACGAACAGCACCGTGCCTTGCGGCACGAGATCGCCCTCCTTGTACGCGACGCGCTGCAGATAGCCGCTCACGCGCGGCCGCAATTCGACCGCGTCGACTGCCTCGACACGGCCGTTGAACTCGTCGGCGAGACGCACGGTACGCGGTGCGATCGTCGCGATGCCGACTTCGGGCGGGGATTGGGCCGGCGGACCGTCATTGCGTTCATGACAACCGGACAACGCAAGCAGGAGCGCGCAGACGGCGCCCCAGAACGGCGTCTTGCGGACAGGAAAAGAGAGCATGGAGCCTCGCGGTACGTTAAACTGCCGCGTAGCTTAAAAGTTGAAGTTAACTTTAAGTCAAGAATTCCCGGAGGCTTGCATGGGTATCACCGAAGAGACGAAATGGCCGCTGCTGTCGATTCGCGAAGTGGCCGCGCGCAGCGGCGTACCCGCGTCGACGCTGCGCTTCTACGAGTCGCGCGGGTTGATCCGCTCGCAGCGCAACGGCTCGAGCCATCGCCACTATCCGCGCTCGGTGCTGCGGCTCATCGCCTTCATCGTGTTCGCGCAGAAGATCGGCTATTCGCTCGACGAGATCGCCGAGCAGCTCGTGAGCCTGCCGGCCGACACGCTGCCGACCAACAAGGACTGGCAGCGGCTGTCACGAGGATGGAAGAAGCGCGTCGCGGACCGGATCGAGGAACTGCAGCGGCTGTACATCAATCTCGACGAATGCATCGGCTGCGGCTGCCTGTCGCTGAAGCGCTGCAAGCTGACGAACGCCGACGATCGTGCGGGCCGGCGCGGGCCGGGCGCGCGGCGGTGGCTCGGGGATCCGCCACCCGTCTGACGGCCGCGCGGGCGCGCCGGCCCGCGTCGCTCAGCGCCCCAGCAGGTTGATCGCCGTCGCGAGCACGGCTTCCTTGAATTGCTGCGGACGCGTCGGCAGCGACGTGAATTCGTGCATCAGATGGCTGTACGCGACCGTCGTGCCGATCGCGTTTTCGAGCATGAAGAACATCACGTCGGGATCCGTCATCGTGATTTCCCCGGCTTCGGCCGCGTCGGTCAGCAGCGGCACCATGACCGCGTGATATGGACGCACGAGCCGCTCGAGCAGCCGGTTGAGCCGCTCGCCCTGCTCCGTCGTGGCGGTCGAGAAGAACATCCCGATATCCGGCTCGGCGAACACCATGTCGATGCCCAGTTCCAGCGCGCGCTCGACGCGCGCCCGGCGTGACAGCGACGACGTGCGCAACGCGCGCTGCGCGTCGAACAGCGGCGCAGCCAGCTCCGCGATCTGCTCGACGACCGCGAGCCACAGCGTTTCCTTGCTCCCGAAATGGTGCGCGATCAGCGCCGCATCTACATCGAGTTCGCGCGCGATCTCACGCACGCTCGTCGCGTCGTAGCCACGTTTTGCAAACATTCCGCGGGCCGCCCGCAAAATCACGTCCGGCCCGACGGATGCGCCCGGCAGCGGCCGCCCGCGCGCGCGCCGCTTCGCCGGCGACCGCTCAGAGACTTCATCCACGTTTTCCTGCTCCGTTCCTGTATTAACTTGCCTCGACCATGCGTCCGCCCCGCATTCCGGAACCGGACGGTCACCCCCTTCGATTGACACGTCAAGCATCGAAGCGCTAGGATCATACCTTATTCATCACGTGATGATTTAACCATGTCAGAACCCCTCCGCATCGTCATCGCCGGCGGCGGCATCGCCGGTTTGCAACTCGCGACCCGCCTCGGCGAACGGCTCGGCCGCCCCGGTCGCACGGAAGTCACGTGGATCGACCGCAGCCCGACGCACGTGTGACTCGAAAGGACTGACATCATGGATGACAGCGCAGCGCCCTGGCTTCGAACCGTCGCGGAAATCGGCAGCATCGGCATGCCGCCATTGTGGTCGGCGGCGGATCGGCGACGCAGCACGACACGCGACAAACTGCCGGCGTGGAACCCGTCGAGCCGGCCGACGATCGGCGTGCTCGAACGGCCGGCGCCCGATTGCGTGATGATTTCGTGGTGCGACGCGTGTACCGGGCATTACGGTTATCAGAAATGGCGGCTGTTCACCACGCGGCGGCGCGGCGCGTGTGCGCTGTCCGGACGGCCGATCGAGATCGGCGACAGCGTTTATGCGCCGCAACTGCTCGGGTCGACGCCGGGGAATGCTGGCGCAATGATCCTCGCGGACTGTCTGGATGCTGTCTAGGCGGCTTGACGGGGAAGCCGGCCCCGGCCTCGCATGATGCTTACGAACGGCTGACCGCGCCGCATTACATCGCGTCTCGCCGCATCACGGCAGCACTCCGCGTTCGCCGCCTCCCGGACGCCACCCGCACGCATAGTGGGAATAAAACCCGTTGCACACCGGTATCACGTGCAGAAGGTGCCGGTTTCTCCGCGGACGACCCGGCCGTCCGGTTCCCACCATTCGCTTGTGAGGCCCCCATGTCATCATCGAATCCATCGAACCCGTCCCGCCGGAAAGCCCTGCAGTGCATGGCCTTCGGTGGCCTCGGGACGCTCTTCACGCTGTCGGGCGGCGTCCTCGCGCCGTTCGATCTGGCAATGGCGCAACAGGGAGGCGCGCCGCCCGCGAACCTCGGCAAACCGCTGTTCCTGCAGATCAGCGACTCGCACATCGGCTTCAACAAGGAAGCCAACCCCGACGTCGCGAGCACGCTCCAGCGCACGATCGACCTCGTCAACGGCATGCCCGACAAGCCGGCGCTGACGATCCACACCGGCGACATCACGCACCTGTCGAAAGCGGCGGAATTCGATCTTGCGTCGCAGCTGCTGTCCGGCTTGACGATTTCCGAGCTTCATACGGTTCCGGGCGAGCACGACGTGACCGACGGCAACGGCGCCGAGTATTTCAGCCGCTTCGGCAAGGCGTCGGACAATCGCGGCTACTACAGCTTCGATCACGACGGCGTGCATTTCATTGCGCTCGTCAATGTGATGCACTTCAAGCCGAACGGGCTCGGCAGCTTCGGCACCGACCAGCTCGCGTGGCTCGAACAGGATCTCAAGGGCCGCTCGTCGAGCACGCCGATCGTCGTGTTCTCGCACATGCCGATGTGGACGATCTACGAACCGTGGGGCTGGGGAACCGGTGACGCGCCGCAGGCACTCGGCTATCTGAAGCGCTTCGGCTCGGTTACGGTGCTGAACGGACATATCCATCAGATCGTTTCGAAGGTCGAAGGCAACATCACGTTCCACACCGCCCGCTCGACCGCGTTCCCGCAGCCGACCGCCGGCAACGGCCCCGGCCCCGTGCCGCTCACGGTGCCGCGCGACCAGCTCGCGAAAATGCTCGGCGTGACCACCGTCGCGATTGCCGGCCATCCCGCGGCGTCGGCGCTGCACGACTCGACCCTCAGTTAAGCGCAAGGAGTGCATCGTGAACCACAAGCCTTCATCCCGCTTCCTGATCGCCGCCGCGCTGGGCTTCGCGGCGTGCGGCACCGCCGTCCCGGCATTCGCGCAGAACACCGGTGACACGGTCGTCACGATCAAGAATTTCATGTTTTCGCCGATGTCCACCACGATCAAGGCGGGCACGACGCTCACATGGAAGAATCTCGACGCGGAGCCGCACACCATCGTCAACGACGCCGGCATCTTCCATTCGAAAGCACTCGACGAGGATGAGACCTACTCGTTCAAGTTCGACAAGCCGGGCGTCTACAAGGTGTTCTGCGGCATTCATCCGTTCATGAAGGAAACGATCACGGTCGAGTGACGCGGATCATCGCAGCCGGTGCGGTCCGGCGGCGCGCTCCGTCATCGGGGTACGTCGCCGGGCCGCATGTCGGTCGTGTCGGTCGCACTGCGGTCGCGCTACGAACCGGCCCGCATGCGCAGGCGTTCGACGAACCCGCCCAGCTCACGTGCGTCCGCATCCGTGACGACCCAGTAGTTCATGTGCGCAGTGGCCCAGTGCGCTAGACGGTAACCGTGCTGCACGTAGACATGAGGCTGCTCCGCGGCACGGTCGGCAGGCCATACGTAGACATTGATCGGATGCAGCCTGTAGCGGTACACTAGCACCGCGACCGCGCGCCCGTTCACATAGTCGAGCCGCCCGCCGACGAGCGGATAGCCGTCGTTCGCGAGCTCCGGCACCGGTGGCGCAAAATCGATCTTCCCGTCGAACCACGGCTTCACCGTGTGCCGGTCGGTCGACACGACGTCGATCAGATGACTCGCCTGAAGCGAACGCACATGGTTGTCGACGAGTTCCGAGCGGAGCTGGGCATCGGCGCTCGGCACGGACAGGTAAAGCGACCCGCTCCACGCGAGCACGAACACGCTGACGGCCATTGCACCGGCGGGCGCCCAGATCGGCACGCCGTGCGTTCCGCGCGGCGCCAGCCATTGCGTGAAGCGCTGCAGCGCCGTCTTGCGGACGCGCAGATCGGACACGATCCGCGCGCGCAGCGCATCCGGCGCGTGAAACCGGAGGTCGGGCGCTTTCATCAGCGCACTGACCTGCCGCTGCGTGTCGAACGCCTGCCTGCATGCGCTGCAGCGCGCCAGATGGCGCTCGAATGCCGCGCTCTGCGCGAGACCCAACTCGTTGTCGAGATACGCGGACAGCAAGTCGACTGCCTGTTGATGATCCATCACGCCTCCTGGCCCACGCTCGTCAGAATCGCGGCGAGCTGTCGTCGGCCGCGCCCCAGACGCGACATCACAGTGCCGATCGGGACGCCGACAACGCTCGCGATTTCCTTGTACGACAATCCCTCGATCTCCCTCAGCACGATGACCTCGCGATGCTCGACGCTCAGGCGACTGAGCGCGCTGACCACACGCTGGCGATCCTGATCGCGCATCATCAGCGTTTCGGGGCTGCACGCGCGTTCGTCGCAGATGTCCGGCGCGCCATCCTCGTCGTCGAGCGACAGCGATTCGGTCGCGTGGCGCCGGTTCTGCCGATACCACGTACAGAACACGTTGCGCACGATGCTCAGCAACCACGCACGCGCGTCGTTGCCGTCGAACCGGTCGATGAACCGGAATGCGCGGATATACGCTTCCTGCACGATGTCCTGTGCGTCCTGGTCGCTGCGTGCCAGCCATCGCGCGACGTTGTACGCCGAATGCATGTGAGGCAGCAGCAGTACCTCGAAGCGCCTGGCAGAAGATTGCTCGTCCATTCCGAACCCGGATCGTCACTTGACCGAAACTGCACTCGCACAGGTGATGACCGCGGCAACACCATTTCTATTCCCGGCTGCTGCGCGTATTTCAGATCCGGCTCGAGAGCGACGACGCCGATTCGCATATGGCACCGCGAGACACCGCGACCGGGACTCCCCGCGTTCGACGAATCTCGCAAGATGCCTCACGAGCGGAATAAACGCGCGCCCTTCGAAGTTGAACTGGTTGCAGGACCCGTTGTTGTTCTTTCGAAGGAGCGAGACATGAGCAGGCATCTGATGATCGGCTTTTCCATTGCGGTGCTTTCCGCAACCGGATTCGCCACACACGCGGTCGCGCAAGGCAAGACGCGCGCCGAAGTCCGTCAGGAATTGATCGACGCGCAAAACCACGGAATGCGATTCGTGACGGATACGTCCTACCCCGACGTGAGTCCGCTGTTCCGGCCGCAGGCAGAACGCATGCAGACCCAGCCCGAGCAAAGCGGATCGGGAAATCAGGCCGCCGGTTCGTCCGATGCGGGCAAGCGCGCAACCGCACCGGCGCTGCAGGACACGATGCCTTGCACGGGTCCGGTCAGCTATTGCTCGCCGTACTTCGGTAGCTGACGCGACGGGCACCTTCCCCGTCGTTTAGCGCCCATGCGACACATTCCAGGAGCTTCATCATGAAACATCATTTCGGATTTCTGATTTTTTCAGCGCTGCTCGCGAGCCACGCGGCCATGGCCCAGACTTCAGCCCCGCTCACCCGCGCCCAGGTACTGGATGAGCTGTATCGCCTCGAAGCCGCCGGATACGATCCTTCCGCCGGCGACGAAGGCAACTATCCGGCCGACATTCAGGCCGCGGAAGCGAGGGTTGCCGCGCAGCAGGCCGCGCAAGCGGCGTCTGCCGCCGCGACCGGCACAGCCGGGGCCGGAATCTCCATGCAGACCCGCCAGTAAGCGCGGACGACGGACGGCGCAGCGGTGCCTGCGCGATGACGGGTGAAGCGATGCGCGGACATGCCGGCTCGGCTGTCCGCGCAGACGCTGCCGGGTTCGCGCGTTCCGTTGCGCCGTTGCCGTACCGGTTCGAAGCACTCTCGCCGATCCGATTCGACCAAAGGCGAGCATTGCCGACATTGCATGGCGCCGAGCCGATGACACCGGGAAGGGTCCGCACTCGGGAATACCGGCGGAAGGTTGGGAGGAGGAATGAGACGGGGACGCATTGCCGAGACGAAGCGCGCTGAACCACAGCGACACCGGTCTCTCACAAGCGTCCCCTCGATGAATCTCTAATGCAGACGTGCGATTTCAGGCGCACTCTTTTCGAACACGCCCTCTCGTCAGCCCTTCAGCGCCCCGAAGACCTCGCTCAACATCGTTTTCGCATCGCCGAACAGCATGCGGTTGTTGTCCTTATAGAAGAGCGGGTTGTCCACGCCGGCATAGCCCGAGGCCATGCTGCGCTTCATCACGATCGAGGTCTTGGCCTTCCACACTTCCAGCACCGGCATGCCGGCAATGGGGCTGGTCGGGTCGTCCTGCGCCGCCGGGTTCACGATGTCGTTCGCGCCGATCACCATCGATACGTCGGCCTCGGGGAAATCCGCGTTGATCTCGTCCATCTCCAGCACGATGTCGTAAGGCACCTTCGCTTCGGCGAGCAGCACGTTCATGTGTCCCGGCATGCGGCCAGCCACCGGATGGATCGCGAAGCGCACGTCGACGCCCTTCTCGCGCAGCACCTTGGTCAGCTCGCGCACGGTATGCTGGGCTTGCGCCACGGCCATCCCGTAGCCGGGCACGATGATCACGCTCTTGGCCTCGCGCAGCATCTCGGCCGTTTCGATCGCGCTCACCGCCACCACTTCGCCGGCCGGTTGCGCGCCGCCGCCCGCCGGCGCGGACACACCGCCGCCCGTACCGAAGCCGCCGGCAATCACGCTGATGAAGTTGCGGTTCATCGCGCGACACATGATGTAGGACAGAATCGCGCCCGACGAGCCCACCAGCGCGCCGATCACGATCAGCAGGTCGTTGCCGAGCATGAAGCCGGTGGCCGCCGCCGCCCAGCCCGAGTAGCTGTTGAGCATCGACACGACCACGGGCATGTCGGCACCGCCGATCGCCATCACCATGTGCACGCCGAACAGCAGCGAGATTGCCGTCATCACGATCAGCGGCGTCATGCCGGCCTGAATGGTCTCCGCATGAAGGAATGCGCGGCCGAACACGATCACCACCACCAGCGCAGCCAGGTTGAGCCAGTGCCGCGCCGGCAGCAGCAGCGGCTTGCCGCCGATCTTGCCCGAGAGTTTGCCGAACGCAATGACCGAGCCCGCGAACGTCACCGCGCCGATCAGAATGCCGACGTAGATCTCGACTTCGTGGATGGCCTTCTCTGCGCCGGCGAACTGCACCGACGTATCGATGTAGCTTGCAAAGCCCACCAGGCAGGCGGCCAGGCCGACCAGGCTGTGCATCAGCGCAACCAGTTCGGGCATCTGCGTCATCTGCACCTTCTTCGCGGCGACGAGACCGACGGCGCCGCCGACGACCAGCGCCGCGACGACGTACGGAATGCCCTCAGCCGACACACGCGGACCGAGCACGGTGGCCAGCACGGCGATGACCATGCCGATCATGCCGAGCAGGTTGCCGCGGCGCGCCGTTTCCGGGTTCGCCAGCCCGCCAAGACTGAGGATGAAGAGGATGGCCGCGCCGATGTAGGAGACGGTAGTCAGATTGGAAGTCATTGTTGTCGTCCCCTTATTTGCGGAACATTGCCAGCATGCGTCGCGTCACCGCGAAGCCGCCGAACATGTTGACGGCCGTGAGCGTCAGCGCACCCACCGCCATGCCCAGGATCAGCCCGGACGGCCGGTCGCCCACCGCGGCCCCGCCTAACGGCGGCGCGACCTGCACCAGCGCACCGATCGCGATGATCGACGAAATCGCGTTGGTCACGCTCATCAGCGGAGTGTGCAGCGACGGCGTGACGTTCCAGATCACCATGTAGCCGACGAAGCAGGCCAGCACGAACACCGTGAAGTGCGACAGGAACGTGGCCGGCGCAAACTGGCCAACCAGCAGGAAAGCCAGTGCGCCGACGCCGAACACGATGGCCAGCGTCTTGGCCGACATCGGCTCACTGCTGCCGTGGCCATGGCCTTTCGGCGCGGCCACCGTGGGCGGCGGCGTCTGAGCCTTCGGTGCGGCGGCCGGCTGCTTGATCGGCGGCGGCGGCCAGGTGACGTTGCCTTCCTTGATGACCGTGAGGCCACGGATCGCGTCGTCGTCGAAGTCGACGTTGATCGTGCCGTCCTTGGTCTTGCACAGCTCCTCGGCCACGCGCAGCAGGTTGGTCGCATACAGGTTGGACGACTGCCTTGCGAGACGCGACGCGAGATCCGTGTAGCCGATGATGGTCACGCCGTGGCGCACCACTGCCTCGCCTGGCACCGTGAGTTCGCAGTTGCCGCCTTGCTCGGCCGCCATGTCGACGATCACGCTGCCCGGCTTCATCGACTGCACCATCTCGGCCGTGATGAGCTTCGGCGCCGGCTTGCCGGGAATCAGCGCAGTGGTGATGATGATGTCCGCGTCCTTGGCCTGCTGCGCGTACATCGCGCGCTGCGCCTGCTGGAAGCCCTCGCTCATCACCTTCGCGTAGCCACCGCCGCCCGAACCTTCTTCCTCGTAGTCGACCTTGACGAATTCGCCGCCCAGCGATTTGACCTGGTCGGCCACCTCGGCGCGCGTGTCGTTGGCGCGCACGATCGCGCCCATGCCCGCGGCCGTACCGATGGCCGCGAGGCCCGCTACGCCGGCGCCGGCGATGAAGATCTTGGCCGGCGGCACCTTGCCCGCGGCCGTGATCTGGCCGTTGAAGTAGCGGCCGAACGCATTGGCCGCCTCGATGACGGCGCGGTAGCCGCTCACGCCGGCCATCGACGTGAGCGCGTCCATCTTCTGCGCGCGCGACAGCGTGCGCGGCAGCGAATCGATGGCCAGCACCGTGGCCTGCTTCGCGGCCAGCTGCTGCATCAGTTCGGGGTTCTGGGCCGGCCAGACGAAACCGATCAGCGTGCCGCCATGGCGCATCAGTGCCACTTCTTCGCTGCTCGGCGGGCGGACCTTGAAAACGATATCGCTGCGCCCCCACAGATCGGTGGCCGACGCCACGACCTCGGCACCGGCAGCGCGGTAATCGTCATCGCTAAAGTTCGCGCCTGCGCCTGCGCCGCTTTGCACGGCCACCGCGAATCCCAGCTTGATCAGTTTCTCGACCACGTCAGGCACGGTCGCTACGCGCCGCTCCTGAATGGCTGTCTCCAGAGGAACTCCAATCACTAATGTCATATTGTGAATTACCAGTAGTGGCCGCCGCAAGAAATTCGGGCCGGTACTTCAAGTTACCACACTCAAAAGTAACTAAGTCAACCTCGCCGGGTACAGTTGGGCGGACCCAACGCTTCGACGCGCAGGCAGACCTGAATCAAGTGCGCCAATGCCAGCACACCCTCAAACAAATCGGACTCCATATCAAATGAAGCAATACTGATGATTGGAGTCTCGAAATCGGATGACACATTGCGCATCCGGCGAGCGCTGCGCTACTCTGCGCCGCCTGATCCAATGGATGCCACGGGCCGGCAAGACGCAACCAGGACGTGTCCGAAATACGGATTGGCAGCCGCGCTGTTGACGAGAATGTCGAAGCGCCCTTGCCACACGTATCAGATCTGCTGAGCATATCGAGTGTCGGAGTCTTCTTGAAATTTATCTTTTGAATCGAGCGACATTCATGCCATGAATGCCTTGCCGGGAAGCAATGAGGCAGGCTCGCGACCATGGTCCGGTTTGAACAGGTGACGACAACGCCCACAAACTCAATCCGCCAGACAAATCCGAAAGCAAATTGAAATAATTTGGCGCCGGCTCGTCCATCCTGGCAAGCGCGGCTTTCTTTGTACGTCGACACCTATCACCCCCATTGAGAACAATGGCTTTTTGCATATCGTCAAAATCCGATATAAGATTCGCCCATCGACGATGCTTGTATGCCTGAAGAAGCCGCACCATGCCAACTGACCTGGACCTCGACGCGATCCTGAAAGCGCTCGCGAACCCCGTCCGCCGCGACATCCTCGAATGGCTGCGCACGCCGGGCGCACATTTCCCGGAGCAGACGCTGCCGTTCGACCACGGCGTCTGCGCGGGGCAGATCGACGCGCGCTGCGGGCTGTCGCAATCCACGGTCTCAGCCCACCTCGCGACGCTACAGCGCGCGGGGCTCGTCACGTCGACCCGGATCGGCCAGTGGGCGTTCTTCAAGCGCAACGAAGCCGTCATCGACGCCTTTCTCGACGCACTGCGTCGCGAACTCTAGACCCTAGCCCACCCGGCCGGACTGGCCAGCGGATATCCGTCCGCCATTCGTGAAGAGGTAATTAGTATGCCTACGTTGTTCGACCCCGTGACCCTCGGCGACCTGACCCTGCCGAACCGTATCGTGATGGCGCCGCTCACCCGCGCTCGCGCGGGCGACGCGCGCGTCCCCAACGACCTGATGGCCCGCTACTACGCGGAACGCGCGTCGGCCGGCCTCATCATCAGCGAAGCGACGTCGGTCACGCCGCAGGGCGTCGGCTATGCGAGCACGCCCGGCATCTGGTCCGACGAGCAGGTCGAAGGCTGGAAGCGCGTGACGCGCGCGGTGCACGACGCAGGCGGCCGGATCGTGCTGCAGCTCTGGCACGTCGGCCGGATCTCCGATCCGGTCTTCCTCGACGGCAACCTGCCGGTCGCGCCGAGCGCGATCGCCGCGGGCGGCCACGTGAGCCTCGTGCGTCCGCAGCGTCCGTACGTGACGCCGCGCGCGCTCGAACTCGACGAAATTCCGGCGATCGTCGCCGCGTACCGCAAGGGCGCGGAAAACGCGAAGGCCGCAGGCTTCGACGGCGTCGAGATCCACGGCGCGAACGGCTACCTGCTCGACCAGTTCCTGCAGGACAGCACCAACCGCCGCACCGACGCGTACGGCGGCCCGATCGAAAACCGCGCACGGCTGCTGCTCGAAGTGGTCGACGCGGCGATCGACGTCTGGGGCGCGGGGCGCGTCGGCGTGCATCTCGCGCCGCGCGGCGACGCGCACACGATGGGCGACTCCGATCCGGCCGCGACGTTCGGCTATGTCGCGCGCGAACTCGGCCGCCGCAAGATCGCATTCATCTTCACGCGCGAGTCGTACACGGGCAATCACCTGAGCCCGCGCCTGAAGGAAGCGTTCGGCGGCCCGCTGATCGCGAACGAGAAGTTCTCGCTCGACGGCGCGCAGCAGGTGCTCGAGCGCGGCGAAGCGGACGCGATCGCATGGGGCCAGCTGTTCATCGCGAACCCCGACCTGCCGCGCCGCTTCGAACTCGATGCGCCGCTCAACAAGCCGGTGCCCGAGACCTACTATGCGGAAGGCGAGACGGGCTACACCGACTACCCCGCGCTCAGCGACGCGGCCTGACGGCTGCCCGCCGCGTGTTCATGCGCGCACCGCGCGTCGCATGAACACGCGCTGCGTTTCGTCGAGGCCGAGCGACAGGTGATACGCGCGGATCGCGCGCAGCGCGTCGTCGAGCGCCGCATCATCGATATCGTCGAAACCGAGGCACCGGTAATACGGCGCATTCCACGGCGGCGTGCGGAACGTCGACAGCACGATCTCCCCGACCCGGTCCGCCGCCGCGCGCTCGGCCACCGTCTCGACGAGGCGCGCGCCAATCCGCTGCCCTGCGTGCGACGGCGCGACATCCAGTTCCTCGAGATACAGCCGCTGCGCATCGAGCAGCCGATAGAACGCAAACCCGGCGCACGTGCCGTGCGCATCGAGCGCCACATACGCACGGCCCGCGTCGATGCGCACACGCACGGCCGCCGCATCGGTCGCTTCGGCATCCGCGATGTGCGGCATGCCGATCGCGCGAAACCGCTGCGCGGCAGCGACTTCCACTGCAGCCATCGCGGCGGCGTCGTTCGGTGTAGCGAGGCGGATCGTGACAGGAAGGGTCATCGCGTCAGGGGGTAGGCAAGCGGGAACGGTCGTCACTATAATCGAAACTTCATACGTTTCGAGAACGCTTCGCCCTCGAGGTCCCCATGACATCGTCCGCATTCGCCACCGCCCTCCCCGTCTCCGCCGGCACGACCGGCCGGCGCGCCGGCGCACGCGTCCGACGATGCGAACGTTCAACTGCGAGCCCGGCGCGTAACGCTTAACGCCCGGCAGCTCGTGCGCACATCGGAACGCATGGTTCCGCTCGCTCGGTTCGGGCGGCGCGGAACACCGTCTGTCACGGGACGTTTTCCCTGCAGTTGGGCCCGCGCATGTCCCGCCGGCCGCCTGATCATCCATTGAGCATCTTACGGAGCCACCTATCCATGAGCGCCTCCAGTCTCTTTGCATTCGCGATCGCGCTGTTCGTACTGGCCGGCACACCGGGCCCGAGCGTGGCCGCGCTCGTCGCGCGCGTGCTCACGAACGGCTTCCGCGACGTGCTGCCGTTCCTCGTCGCGATGTGGATCGGCGAAGCCGTGTGGCTGACCTGCGCTGCAGGCGGCCTCGCAGTGGTCGCGCACACGTTCGCGACCGGGTTCTACGTGCTGAAGCTCGTCGGCGTCGGCTATCTGCTGTTCCTCGCGTGGAAGATGTGGACCGCGCCGACCGACCCCGCAACGGACGACATTCCGCGTGGTCAGTCGCCGTGGCGCATGTTCGCCGCGGGCCTGCTGGTGACCCTTGGCAATCCGAAGATCGTTCTCTTCTATCTCGCGCTGCTGCCGACCATCATCGATCTGTCGCATGTCAATGCGCTCGGCTGGGCAGAGCTCGTTGCGACGATGCTCGCGGTGCTGATCGTGTCGGATTGCGCGTGGTCCTTCGTTGCAGTGCGCGTCCGCAAGTTCATCCTGACACGGCGCGCGATGAAGATCGCCAATCGCACGAGCGCGGCCGCGATGGCCGGCGCGGCCGTCGCGATCGCAACGCGGTGAACGGCGCGGGCTGCCCGCCCGCTACATCCGCTATGCGCCTTTCGCGAGCGCACGCAGGTTCTGCGCCGGATCGCTCAGCACGTCCGGCGCGAGCGCCGCGCGGCGCTCGATCAACGTGCGGATGCTGCGCATGTCCTGCCCGCGATTGAGCGTGACGCCCGCCGTCAGCACGCCGTTGCACAACCCGAACAGCGCACACGCCGACGCAGCCAGATCGCCGCGCACGATCCACGTGTCTGCCGCCATGTCCCCCGCGAACTGCACGTTCACGCCGCACTGGTCGCTCCAGAACCACGGCACGTGCCGTGCGTCGTCGGGCTCGCCGAGCATCGCGGCGGCGGCCCGCGCGGCCTGCCGGTTCGCGTTGTCCCAGCTTTCGCGACGCACGTGCGCGCCGGTTTGCGCATCGTATTCGGCCGCGTTGTCGCCGGCAGCGTAGATGTCCGGATGCGAAGTCCGGCATGCGCCGTCGACGAGGATCGCGCCATCCGTTCGCAAGCCCGCATCCCGTGCAAGCGCGGTGTCTGGCTCGACGCCGATTCCGTAGACGATCGCATCGCCACGCAACACCGTACCGTCAGCCAGCGTCAACGCGAGCGTGTCACCGTCCCGCGACGCATCGACGAGCCGCCGCCCCGTCAGCACGTCGACGCCACGCGCACGATGCAGCGCACGCAGATGCGCGCGCACCAGCGGAGGCGCACAGCGCTCCATCACGTCGGGCCCCTGCTCGATCACCGTCACGCGCGCGCCGAGTTCGACCGCGCTCGACGCGAGCTCCATGCCGATCACGCCGCCGCCGACGATCAGCACGCGCGCGCCGTCCCGCAGCACGCGGCCGAGCGCCGGTGCATCGTCTAGCGTGCGCAGCGTGTGCACGCCATCGCCGAGGCGATCGAGCAACGGCAGCCGGCGCACCCGCGCGCCGGTTGCGAGCAGCAGCTTGCCGAAGCCGAGCGACGTACCATCGCCAAGGGCTAGCCTGCGCTGCACCGGATCGATTGCGTCGACACGCATACCGAGCCGCAGCTCGATCCGCTGTTCGTCATAGAACGATGCGGGGAACAGCGCCACGCGCGCATCGTCCGGCTTCAGCAGCACATCCTTCGACAGCGGCGGCCGCTCGTACGGCAGATGCGGCTCGTCGCCGATCAGCACGATGCGCCCTTCGAAGCCTCGGCGCCGCAATTCGGCCGCCGCGGTCGCGCCGGCCTGCCCGGCGCCCACGATCACGCAATCGGCCGTCGTCATCGCATCGCTCCGTCCGGCGCATCGCCGCTCATGCACGCGTCACACATGCAGACCTCCCGCGACATGACGGATCCCGCGTATGCCGAGCCCCGCGTCGGCCTGGATCATCACCCCGGATAGCGTCCGGTTGTTCGCGCGCGACGCGAGCAGCACGAACGGCCCCGTGAAATCGGCCGGCGCCGGAAAGAACTGCAGCGGCAGGATGCTCGCGATCGCGTCCGGCGTGCGCGAATCCATGATGCGCTGCTGCGACTGCCCGAGCGCCTCCGGGCCGCGCAGGTCGCTCGCCATCCCGCACGGCGCGACGCCGTTCACGCGCACGTGTGGCGCAAGTTCGTACGCGAGCTCGCGGATCAGGCCGGTCGCCGCATGCTTGCTCGCCGTGTACAGCGGTCCGCCGCCGCCCGGATAGAACGCCGCATTCGACAGCGTGAAGATCATGCTGCCCTTCGACGCGACAAGCGCGTCCGCCGCCGCTTTCGCGCCGAGCAGGTAGCCCTTCACGTTGACCGCGAACAACTCGTCGAAGCCTGCGTCGAGCTGCTCGGGCGACAGGCCGAGCAGGCTCGCGCCGTGATCCCACAGCGCCGCATTGCCGACGAACGTATCGAGCTTGCCGAAGCGCGCAACGGTCGATTCGACCGCACGCCGGTTGTCGTCATAGGCGCGCACGTCGCCCTGCACGACCTCGACGTCCGAGCCGAACCGCGCGCGCAGTGCGTCGACCTTCTCCGCCGAACGTTCGAGCACGCCGACGCGCGCGCCTTCCGCGAGAAAGCGTTCGACGAGCGCGAGCCCGAGGCCCGACCCGCCGCCGGTAATCAATGCGACTTCACCATCGAGCCAGCTCATGCCACCTCCGGTTCTTCGACGTAAAGCGTGCCCGCGTCGACGACGACCGGGAACGTGCGCAACGCATCCGTCGCGGGCTGGCACAGCGCCGTGCCGGTCTTCAGGCAAAAGCGCGCGGCATGCAGCGGACATTCGACGGTCGCGTCGTCCTCGACGTAGCCGTCGGACATCGACGCGTTGCCGTGACTGCACCGGTCCGACAGCGCATAGAACGCGCCCTGCACGTGAAACACCGCGATCGCGCCATGCGCGCCGGCCACCTTGGTTGCGTCGCCGTCGGCAAGCGCGTCGACGGGGCCTACGAGAATTCGAGCCATGATCAGAAAAGCACACTGAGGTTATGGGAAGACAGCACCGCCTGGTCGAGCACGATCTCGCGGCGGCACAGTTGCCAGCCGGCGACGTCGTCGGTGCGCCGCAAGCGGTCGCGCCGCGCGCCAACGTAGAACGTCTCGTCGCGCTCCTTCTGCGAGCGGTACAGCAGGTAGTTCACCTGCACGTCGTATTCGCCCGGCTCGCCGTCCGGCTCGACGCGCACGTTCGCGATCATGTGGCGCGTGCGCGACGGCGGCTCCTCGGCCCACGCCATGCCCGTCTCGAGCCGCGCGATCCGGCGTTCGAGCTGCGCCTTCGTGTCGTTGAAGATCCAGGTCGTCGGCGGCTGCACGCCCTTGCGGCGGTCGCGCGTCTGCGCATTGACGGTCGTGCGCATCGTGTACTCCACGTCGTCGCTCAGCAGTGCGAGCCAGTCGCGGAAACGCCATGCGTCGAGGCATTCGGCCTCGCGATACAGGAACTGCGTGATGTCGTGATGCAGTGCGAGCGTCACCGGCACACATTCGATCGTCGCGGTATCACTCATTTCAGCAGCTCCTGTTCGTATTCGCGGGTGCGCTGCTCGACCTCGTCCCAGGTATCCGACAGCAGCAGGTCGGCCCAGCGGCGGTACATACCGCGCGCGGCCGTTTCCGAGAAGATGTAGTTCGTGATGCCGGGAATCCCGTCGCCGCGCACGCGCTCGCCGCCGAGCCCCATTTCCATGCAGAGCTGCGTCTTGCGCGCGCGGCTGCCGCGCAGCACCTTCTGCACCTCGACCCAGTTCTCCGAATCGTCCTGCTCGAGAAAGCCGGCCGGGCCAAACGCCCGCGTCGCGCTGCGCTCGAATGCGGCCTTCACGTCGTCGGACGCATCCTTGTCGGCGATGCAGAACGCCCACACCTCGACCTGGTTCGGGCCGCGCGGATGCCACACGCGCAGCGTCGCGGTGCCGTTCAGCCAGGACATCGTCGGGAACAGGTTGTTGTGGCCCGCGAGGCGCCGCGCGCGCACTTCGCCGAGACGCGCTTTCGCTTCGTCGTAGGTCTCGCGGAAGTACTGCGACACTTCGCCGTCGACCCACACGTTCGCGTCCGGCTGCTCGGTGAAGAAGAAACCGCTGCCGTGCCCGGCCTGCCCGTACTGCAACGCGTCCTTCGCGGTCTCCCACACGGGGCGCGCGGTCTGTCCCGCGCCGAGCGCCTTGCCGTCGCCGCTACCCGCCTTCGCGCCGAGCACCTCGACTGCTGAAGCATGCGAAAACAGCGCGTGGTACTGGTCGCTCGCAAACTGTTCGGCCGGGAATTTCCAGTTGCAGTCGATCACCCACTTGTGCACGCCGCCGACAATCTCGGTGCCGCCCGCGCGGCGATCGAGCACGCCGTCGAGATACCACGCGATGTCGCCCATGTACGTGTCGAGATCGGGCGCGTCGGCGTCCCAGTTGCCGAACACCAGCCCCTTGTAGATCGCGATGCGCGTCACCTCCTGCAGCCCCAGATGCTGTTTGCAGAGGCCCTGCGGAAACGCCCGCTCCTCGAGCGGCACGTCGATCAGCGCGCCGTCGGTGCCGTACGACCAGCCGTGATACGGGCACGTGAACGAACGCGTATTGCCGGAATCGGCGAAGCTCACGCGCATCGAGCGATGCCGGCACTGGTTGAGGAACGCCTTCACGGAACCGTCCTTCTGCCGCACGACGACCACCGGGTCCTCACCCATGTACGTGTTGAAGAAATCGCCGGCGTTCGGAATCTGGCTGACGTGCGCGAGGAACAGCCAGCAGCGGCCGAAGATGCGTTCGAGTTCCAGCGCGTAGATCGCCGGGTCGGTATAGATCGACGACATCACGCGGCCATTGCGCGCATCGACGAGCGCGTCGATATCAAGCTTCTCTGTCATTTGCGTCTCCTCCGTGGCACCATCCGTTCCATACGGACAGGCTCGCGACGATGATCGTCGGCTGCGCGTTCGTTGTGAAATAGTTTGTTTGTTTGCCGTTAGACGTTTTGACGATCACAACCGAATGGAACTTCGACACCTGCGCTATTTCGTGGCCGTCGCCGACGAGCTGAACTTCACGCGCGCCGCGCAACGGCTGCACACCGCGCAGCCGTCGCTGAGCCAGCAGATCCGCGATCTCGAGGACGAGATCGGCACGCAGTTGCTCGAACGGTCGAAGCGCAAGGTAGAACTGACGGAAGCGGGCCGCGTGTTTCTCGCGGAAGCGCGGCTCGTGCTCGCGCAGGCCGATCGCGCGGTCGCGCGCGCGCGGCAGGCGGGCCGCCAGCAGGCGCTGACGGTGAAGATCGGGTTCGTGCCCGCGGCGGAAGTCGAGATCTTTCCGGCGATCCTGCCGAAGCTGCGGATGCAGTTCCCGGGCGTGCATGTCGAGCTGCGCAGCCTGCCGACGATGGAGCAGGAAGACGCGCTGCTGCGCGGCGACATCGACATCGCGTTCATGCGCCGGCCCGTGCATGCACAGGGCCTGCACGCGGAAGTCGTGCTGACCGAGCCGCTCGTCGTGCTGATGCCGGCCGGCCACCCGCTCGCCGCGCATGCGCAGGTCGAACCGGCGATGCTCGACGGCCAGCCGTTCATCCAGACCAACCCCGCGTATGCGGGCCAGCTATACGACATCGTCGGGCGATACTTCGCCGATCATCGGATCCAGCCCGACGTCGTGCAGGTCGCGACGAACATCCTGCTGAACCTGAACCTCGTCGGCATGGGGCTCGGCATCGCACTGCTGCCTGCGTACGTCGATGCGCTCGCGGGCGAATCGATGTGCTGCCGCCCGCTCGCACCGCCCGCGCCCGACATCGACCTGCTGATGGTCACGCGCGCGGAAGCGCACTCGCCGGAGCTCGACGCGCTGATCGACCTGATGCGCCGCGCGCCGTTCAGGCGCCCCGGCTGAACGCCTCCGGCGGACGTGCGAAAGCCGCACCGCGCATTGCACGCGGCGCGGCCGGACCGCGACCTGACCGCGGCCTCACCGCGGCCTGACAGTCGGCCCCGACCGTCACGCGTCGTGCGGCACATTCACGCGCCGAGGAACTCGAGCACCATCCGGTTGAACTTCTCCGCATGCTCCCACTGCGCCCAGTGGCCGCAGCGGCTGAACACGTGGAACTCGGCGTTCTGCATACTCCACACGAGGCGCAGGCCGACATCGAGCGGCACGAAGCGATCGTCGCGGCCCCAGATCACGAGCGCCGGCGCGGCAATTTCGCCGAGGCGCGGGCCGTAGTCGGTGAACTGCTTCGGATTCGCGGCGAGACTTTTCACGAAGTTCTCGAGATGGTCGCGGCGCGCGAGGATGTTCGCGAGGCGCGCCTGCATCAGTTCGTCGGTCAGGCTGCTCGTGTCGTACACGAAGATGTTCAGCATCTGCTTCAGGTTGTCGAGCGTCGGCTCGCGATACACCTTCTGCAGCAGCTTGATGCCTTCGGTCGGCATCGGCACGAACTGGCTCGGGCCGCCGGTGCCGCCGCCCATCAGCACGAGCTTGCCGACCTGCTGCGGATACAGCAGCGCGAACGCGACCGCGCTATGGCCACCCATCGAGTTGCCGACGATGTGCACGCGTTCGAGGTCGAGCGCATCGAGCAGCGCCTTCAGCGCGCGCGCGTTCAGCTCGGAGCGCGAGCCCGTGTTGACGATCGTATCGCTCCGGCTCCAGCCCGGGCAGTCGAGCAGCACGACGCGATAGCCGGCGTCGACGAACGCGCCGACGTTGCGGTGGAAGTTCGCCCAGCCGCTCGCGCCGGGCCCGGAGCCGTGCAGCATCACGACCGTCTCGCGACCCTGCCCCGCGTCGTTGTAGTGCAGCTTCAGGTCGTGCTCGCCAACCTTCACCTGCACGAACCGGCTCGTGCCTTCTTCCGTCAATGTGTGTGCGTGCTGCGTCATGTCGTCCCTCGTTCGTTCATGCATCGATCACGCGGACGCGCGCTTGCGCATCCGCCACTGAAATCGCGAAGCAGCGCGCCACGGCCGCTTCGTTCTCCGATAGAAAAATCGCTACTGCGCCGCGAGCGCCAGCTCGCCCTCACGATCGCGCGCGACGACCGTCAACGCGGACAGCGCCGCGACGAGGACGAGCGGAATGCTCGACGCCATCAGCATCGTCGTGCTCTCGCCAAGCGCGAGCAGTTGTCCCGCGACGAACGGCCCGAGGATCGAGCCGAACCGCCCGATCGCGACGGCCGCGCCGACGCCCGTGCCGCGCATCCGCGTCGGATAGATCGCGCTTGCGAGCGCATACAGCACCGACTGCCCGCCGACCAGGAACATCCCGCACAGCAGCCCGCCGCCGGCGAGCCACGCGGCATCCCGCGCGCCGGTCAGCAGCGCGAGCGCGCATGCGATGCCGACATACATGCCGACCACCGTGCGGCGCCGGCCGATGCGGTCCATCAGGCTCGCGATGCCGATCGCGCCGAGCCCGCCGCCGACGTTGAACATCACCTGCACGAAGCTCGACTGTGCGTGCGTGAGGCCGCGCGTCATCACCATCGACGGCAGCCAGTTGAGCAGGAAATACAGCACGACGAGCGTGCCGAGATAGCTGATCCACAGCGCGGCCGTCGTCGCCGCACGGCCTTCGCCCCACAGCGCATGCCCGACGCCCGATTCACCCTCATCGCCTGCATCGGCCATCTGCGCCGCATCCGTGCGCGCCGCGACGAACTGCGCCGACTCGTTCAGCCAAAGCGCGAGCAGCGGCAGGACCAGCAGCGGCCCGATTCCGCCGACGTAGAACACGTGCCGCCAACCGGCCGGGTCGGTGCTGAACACGCCGATCGCAGCGCCAAGCGCCGCGCCGAACGGCATCCCGCAATACATCGCGCCGACCGCCGTGCTGCGTTGCTTCGGCGGCGCCGCTTCCGCGCACAGCGCGATCAGGTTCGGCATCGCCGCGCCGAGCCCGAGGCCGGTCAGGAAGCGCGCGGCGAGCAGGCTCTCGAAGTTCCACACGCGGGTGGTCGCGAGCGAGAACACGCCGAACAGCGCGACCGACAGCAGCAGCACGCGCTTGCGGCCGAGCCGGTCGGCGAGCCGCCCGCCGAGCGCCGCGCCGGGCAGCAGGCCGAGCGCGCCGATGCCGAATGCCCAGCCCATCTGCGCGGCGCCAAGCGCGAATTCATGCGCCATCCGTGGCGCGGCAATGCCGGCCGATTGCAGGTCGAGTCCTTCCAGCAACGCGACGAGCAGGCATAAGCCGATCGTGCGTGTGCCGCCAGCGCGGCCATATACCGATGTGTTCACGAAACGTCTCCAATTTGAAGTTGCATCGCTCTTTGCGGCGATGTCGATGAAGATGCGGCGCTCGAACTTGCCCGGCGAAGAGCCGCGCCGCGGTAGCCCTTCGCGGCGTCAGCCGTGCGCGCGCTTGAGGTCGAGCGCGACGTCGACGATCATGTCTTCCTGCCCGCCGACCATCCGGCGGCGGCCGAGCTCGACGAGGATGTCGACCGTCTTCAGCCCGTACTTGTTCGCGGCCGCTTCCGAATGGCGCAGGAAGCTCGAATACACGCCTGCATAGCCGAGCGCGAGCGTCTCGCGGTCCACGCGCACCGGACGGTCCTGCAGCGGGCGCACGATGTCGTCGGCCGCGTCCATCAGCGTGTAGAGATCCGTGCCGTGGTTCCAGCCGAGACGCCCAGCCGCCGCGATGAACACTTCGAGCGGCGCGTTGCCGGCGCCGGCGCCCATGCCGGCGAGGCTCGCGTCGATCCGGTCGCAGCCTTCCTCGACGGCAACGATCGAGTTCGCGACGCCGAGGCTCAGGTTGTGATGCGCGTGAATACCCGTCTGCGTATCAGGCTTCAGCACGGCCTTGAGCGCACGGAAGCGATCGCGCACGTCGTTCATGTTGAGCGCGCCGCCCGAATCGACGACGTAGATGCAGGTCGCGCCATAGCTTTCCATCTTCTGCGCCTCGACGGCCAGGTTCTCCGGCGTCGTCATGTGGCTCATCATCAGGAAACCGACCGTGTCCATGCCGAGTGCGCGCGCATATTCGATGTGCTGCTTCGAGATGTCCGCTTCCGTGCAGTGCGTCGCGACGCGCACGACGCGCGCGCCTGCGTCGTACGCGGCCTTCAGGTCGTGGATCGTGCCGATGCCCGGCAGCAGCAGCGTCGCGATCTTCGCGTGCTCGACGACGTCGGCCACCGCCTCGATCCATTCGAGATCGCTGTGTGCGCCGAAGCCGTAGTTGAAGCTCGAGCCCTGCAGGCCGTCGCCGTGCGCGACCTCGATCGAATCGACCCTGGCCTTGTCCAGCGCCCGCGCGATGTCCTGCACGTTGCGGATCGAGTATTGATGGCGAATCGCGTGGCTGCCGTCGCGCAGCGTCACGTCGGAAATGTAGAGTTTCTTGCTCATCGGGAGGCTTCCTTATGCGCTTACGCGTTGCATCGATTGCGCGATGCGCTCGGCGGTCGCGAGCGCGGCGGACGTCATGATGTCGAGATTGCCGGCATACGCTGGCAGGTAATGCGCGGCGCCTTCGACCTCGAGAAAGATCGACGTCTTCAGCCCGCTCACGCGGCCGAGGCCCGGGATGTTCAGCGGCGCGGACGCGGGAATCTCGTCGAACTGCACGGCCTGCTTCAGCCGGTAGCCGGGCACGTACGCCTGCACCGCGCGCGCCATCGCTTCGACCGACGCGGCAATCTTCGCGCGATCGGCCGGCTCCGACAGCACGTACACGGTGTCGCGCATCATCACCGGCGGCTCGGCCGGGTTCAGGATGATGATCGCCTTGCCGTGCGCGGCGCCGCCGACCGCCTCGATCGCCTTCGACGTCGTCTCGGTGAATTCGTCGATGTTCGCGCGCGTGCCGGGCCCGGCCGACTTGCTGCTGATCGACGCGACGATCTCCGCGTAATGGGCCTTCGCGACGCGCGACACGGCCGCAACCATCGGAATCGTCGCCTGGCCGCCACAGGTAACCATGTTCACGTTCGGCGCGTCGAGATGCGCGTCGAGATTCACGACGGGCACGCAGTACGGACCGATCGCCGCGGGCGTCAGGTCGATGCAGCGGATGCCGGGCTTCAGCGTGCGCAGGAACGCATCGTTCTTCACGTGCGCGCCGGCCGACGTCGCGTCGAACACGAAGTCGATGTCGTCGAATTCGGGCAGCCGCGCGAGGCCTTCGACGCCCTCGTGCGTCGTCGCGACGCCGAGGCGCGCCGCGCGCGCAAGGCCGTCCGACGCCGGATCGATGCCGACCATCGCGGCAACTTCGAGATGCTTCGCATGCCGCATGATCTTGATCATCAGGTCGGTGCCGATATTGCCCGAACCGATGATCGCGGCCTTGAGTTTCTGAACGCTCATGGAAATCCTCATTCGTTGAAGGTGGCGCGCACGCTGCCGAGGCCGGCGATCTGCGCGGTGAACGTGCCCGGCTGCGTAACCGCGACCATCGGGCCGAGCGCGCCCGTCAGGATCACGTCGCCCGCGCGCAGCGGCGTGCCGTGCCGCACCATTCGGTCGGCGAGCCACACGGCCGCGTTCAGCGGATTGCCGAGGCACGCGGTGCCGCTGCCGCGCGACAGCACTTCGCCGTTCGACGCGAGCGTCATCTCGCAGCCGGCAAGATCGACGTCCTTCAGCGGCACGGGCCGGCTGCCGAGCACGAACAGCGCGCTCGACGCGTTGTCCGCGACGGTGTCGACGAAGCGGATGTTCCAGCCCGCGATGCGGCTGTCGACGACTTCGATCGCCGCGAGCGCGTACGCGGTCGCGCGCTGCAGGTCGGCGAACGTGTGCTTCTCGTGCACGAGGTCGTGCTCGAGCACGAGTGCGATTTCCGCTTCGACCTTCGGCTGGATCAGCTGCGACAGGCTCATCGGCTCGGCGTCGCCGTATGCCATCGACGCGAACAGCGTGCCGAAATCGGGCTGGTCGACGCCGAGCTGCTGCTGCACCGCGAGCGAGGTCAGGCCGATCTTGCGGCCGACCACGCGTTCGCGCCGCAGCGCCGCATTGGCCTGCTGGATCGCGTACGCGTCTTCGGCGTTCTGCTCACCGATTTCCATGCGCAGCGGTTCGATCGGCGCGCGTTCGCGTTCGGCGTCGCGCAGGCGAGCAGCCAGCGCATCGATGTGTTGCGGGGTCGGCATGTCGTCACTCCTTGTCTGTCGATCGCGGTGCGGGCGCGCCCGCAGACCAGCCGTGCATAGCGGCAAAGCCCGCGATCCATTCGGGAATCGGGCGGTAGAAATCCCGCACCGCGTGATACGGGCCCGCGGCCGCCAGCGCCGCGAACGCGGCGACCCACGCGCGGATCTCGTGCGCGGACTTGCCGCCGTCACGCGTGATCGCGTCGTTGGTCATCCCGTCGACGGCCTTCAGGTCGCCGCGTGCGAGCACGTCGAGAAACGCCTGGTCCCATTCGGGATTGAGCGCGTGCAGCGGGCTGTCGCCGGCCGCGAACGTGCGCGCCGCCGCGATCGTGCGCGCCTGGCGCGCGGCGCGCGCATCGGCGTCCGGATTGCGTCCGGCGATCAGCCGCTCGGCCATCTCCGGGCTCGCGGTGGCCAGCTCCGGCACCGGCGGCTCGTGCGAGATGCCGCCCGAGCCGACCACCAGCACGCGACGGCCCGAGCGCGCGACGAAGCGGCCGATCGCGTCGCCGAGCAGCCGCGCGCGGCGCAGCGTCGCCATCGGCGCCGCGACGGAGTTCAGGAACACGGGAATCACCGGGTAGCAGTCGAGGCCGCCCGTCAGCACTTCGAGCGCCTGCGCGAAGCCGTGATCGATCTGCATCCGGTACGACACCGACACATCGACATCGCTGTCGAGCACGGCCTCGGCCAGTTCGCGGGCGAACGTGGCCGGCACGTTCAGCGAGCCCGCGAGGCTCCGGTAGTCGCCGATCGATTCCGCGGCGATGCCGATGCAGAACGGCGGCATCAGGTCGTAGAAAAAGCCGTTGTAATGGTCGGGCGCGAACAGCACGATGCATTCGGGATCGAACGCTTCGACACGCGCGCGGGCTGCGGCCTGCACGCGTTCGACTTCGGCCACCACGTGCGGCGCCGGATCGAAATAGCCTTGCAGCGGCGTATGGGACAGGCATTCGAGCTGGATCGGCATGTCACGCTCCCGCCGGTTGCGCGGCAGCCGCGTGCGCGAGCGCATCGGCCTGCGCGGGGCGTGTGGTGCGTGCAGCCGGCACGGTATCCGTGAGCTGCAGCAGCGCGGCGAGCTCGACGATCGCGTCCGACACTTCCTGCGGCGCACACACGCCCGCGACGAAACGGTCCGGTCGCAGCAGCACGACCGACTGCGGAATCCGGCTGAACCAGTCCTTCAGGCGGCCCGTCGTATCGCCGATCGCGATCACGCCGTCGGGAACGTCGGCTGCATAGTCGAGCTGCACGTCCGGTTTTGCCAGCACGAAGCACGCGCCGAGCCGCTCCCACACCGCGCGCGCCGCGTCGGTCAGCCCGAAGGTCGGGTCGCTGCCCCAGCCGATCACCGCGAAGCGGTTGCCGATCGCGTCGTCGAGCCGCACCGTGCGGCCGTCGGCCGTGCGCACGCGCGGCTGGACGAACATCCGGCCGACCGGCGACTGGCCGAACGCATCGCGGCCATACACGAGCTGCCCGAACCACGAACTGCGCTTCTGGCTCATCAGGCCGAGCAGGCGCCCCGGCGCGGTGCCGCCCGCGCGGTCGAGCAGCCGGGCCAGCACGCCGCCGTCGCGCGTGCGCTGCGGCAGCATCACGACGCCGGCTTCGTAGCGCGGCATCGGCTTGAAGCGCATTTCGACGAAATAGCGTTTCGCGGCCGGGATCAAACCGAGCGCGCGCACGAACCCGTCGCGCACGACGCGGCCGACGCGCGTCGTCGGCGCGAAGATGTCGCCTGCAACTTCCGACAGATGAATCATCGAACGCGCATGGTCGCGCCGCTCGAGCGTATAGCTCGCGAGCAGCTCGGGCCGCGCGAGCCCCTTCGCGACCATCGCGAGCTTCCAGCCGAGATTGCTCGCATCGCGAATCCCGCTGTTGTAGCCCTGCCCCTGCCAGACCGGCATGATGTGCGCAGCGTCGCCCGCGAGCAGCACGCGGCCGACATCGAAGCGGCGCGCGAGCCGCGCGTTGTGCGTATACACGCGCTTGCGGATGTAGTCGACCTTGTCCGGATCGGCGACCACCTTGCGGATCAGCGCGGCGAGGTTCTCGGGCCGCGACAGCTGTTCCTCGGTCTCGCCGGGCATCACCATGAATTCGAAGCGGCGGATCCCGTGCGGCAGCGCGGCCGACACGTAAGGCCGCTCCGCGTCGCAATGCAGGTACACGTGCGGCGAGCCGAGCGGGTCGTTGCGCACGTCGACGACGATCCACTGGTTCGGCTTCGTGCGGCCTTCGAACGGCACGTTCAGCGTGCGGCGCACGAAGCTGTTGCCGCCGTCGGCGCCGACCAGGTACGCGGCGCGCACGGTCTTCTTCGCGCCGTGCGCGTCGACGACGTCGATCGTCACGCCGTCGCGGTCCTGCGCGAACGTGTCGAGCGCGTGTCCGAACAGCACGTCGACATGCGCGAAGCGCTTCAGCCCGTCGTACAGCACGCGGTCCGCGAGCGGCTGGATGAACGCGTTGCGGCGCGACCAGCCGAACTCGTCGGTGCGCGGCTCGATCGACGCGAAGCAATGGCCGCTGCCGGTGACGAAGCGCATCCAGTGGTCGGGGGTCGTGTGCGGCAGCAGCGCGTCGGCGAGGCCGACCGTCTGGAAGACGCGCAGCGCTTCGTCGTCGAGGCCGATCGCGCGCGGGTAGTCGATGATCTGCTCGAGTTTCTCGATGATGACCGCGCCGACGCCCTGCTGGCCCAGCAGGTTCGCGATCATCAGGCCGACCGGGCCGGCGCCGATGATCGCGACGTCAGTCGCGATGACATGCGGGCTGGCCGGCGCGGCGGCAGCCTCGTGTTGGGCGGGCATCTGTGTCTCCTGCAAAGCTGTTTCTGTCCGGCGCGGCTTGCCGCCGCGCGTCTCCACCTTCGAACCGGCGCCCGCGTTGCGGCAACGCACGCTCTGCTACGATGGACGGGTCTTCGCCGACGCCCTCCACCGGGCCTTCTCCGCGCCCGTGCATCCGGTTTCGAACAGAGTCTAAGGAGCGCAATATCGCGCCTCAACAATTTGAGCGGAATGTGCATCTGATGCACATCATTGATTTATAAGGACTTTATCGTGCCGAAATACACCAGCGTGCGGGGGCTGGCGCGTGGCCTGCAGGTGCTGCGCGCGCTCAATGCGATGGAGAACGGCCGCGCGACGAGCCAGCAGGTCAGCGAGGCTACCGGGCTGCACCGCACCACCGTGCGGCGGCTGCTGGAGACGCTCGTCGACGAGGGATGCGTGCGTCGCAGCCCGTCCGACGACAGCTTCCGGCTCGCGCTCGGCGTGCGCGCGCTGAGCGAAGGCTTTACGGACGACGAATGGATTTCGACGGTCGCGCCGCCGGTGATGGCGCAACTGACGCAGCGCGTCGTGTGGCCGTCGGACCTGACGACGCCCGACGGCGACGCGATGATCATCCGCGAGACCACGCACCGCTTCAGCCCGCTGTCGTTCCACCGGTCGATGGTCGGGCGCCGGCTGCCGATGCTGCTGACGGCGGCCGGGCGCGCGTACTTCGCGGCATGCCCCGACGCGGAACGCGACGACATCCTCGCGCTGTTGCGTGCGAATGCCGACGACGACGAACAGCGCCGCCTCGCGCTCGACGACGCGTACATCGCGAACCTGATCCGCCAGACCCGCACGGACGGCTTCGGGCTCAATGCGAGCGATTGGGGCGCGCAGAAGAAGATCGGCGCGGTCGCGGTGGCGATTGCCGCGCACGGGCACGTGCTCGGCAGCCTGAACGTGATCTATCTGTCGAAGGCGATTGCGTCGGCCGAAGCGATCCGGCGCTTCGTGCCCGAGCTGCAGCGCGCCGCGCAGGAAATCGTCGCGGGGCTCGAAGGCGAGGCCGGCCCCGCCTGACCGACGCCGGGCTACACGACCAGGCAGCCCTGCGTGCGGGCGACGGTCACCGTCGCTTCCATGCCGGCGGTGAAGCGCAGATAGTCGGCCTCCATCCCATCGGAAAAGATCACGCCGTTTTCCGGCATGCGCGAGCGCAGCCGCAGCGGCTCTCCTGCGCTCACCTGGCCGAACACGAGCCCGGCCTTCGACGCGCGGCTCGGAAACGGCTCGCGCACCGCAAACGTCAGTTGCGGGCTATCCCAGGGCTGCGGCTGGTACTCGAAATCGCCGGCGGCGTGCTGCATCGCGTGCGCGACGCCGAGCGAGCCCGTCACCACGCTCTTCAGCCATGCGGTCGAACCGAGGCCCGTCGATACGATGATGCCGGACGACGATTGCGACTCGCGCCGCTCGCCCAGCTCGATCTCGTAAAGCGCCGAAGCATGGGTGCGCGGCCCGATGAACAGGTCGTTGACCGCCCGCAGCACCTGCCCGTCCGACAGCCGCGCCTCCGCCATCGTGACCGCCTTCGTCGGACGGCGGCCGCGCGCGACGTCCGCGAGCACCGCCCCGAGCGCCGATGGCTCGAACGGCAGCAGCAGGCCGTCCCACCGGCCGGGCTCCGGATTCAGGCCGATCAGCGGCTGCCCGTCCAGGTACTTCATCGCATTCGCGACCAACCCGTCCTGCCCGAGCGACACGACGATATCGTCGGCCGCGAAGATGAAGTTCGGCAGATAGCTGCGATCGACGATCTGGTAGCGCCCCCAGTCCTCGAGCGCACGCACGGCGAGCGCCATGCTGCTGGCGTACGCGGCATGCTCGGCGACGTAGTCGGAGAAATCTGCGCCGAGGTGCTCGAGGTAGAACTTCGCCTGCGCGAGCGTGTGATGCCGCGCAATCAGCGCGTCGAGCCGCGTTTGGCGCGTCACCAGCACGACCTTGCGGATCCCGGCGTTCATGATGCCGCCCGCGCGCCGGCACTCATCAGGCCCTGCAGCAGCTCGGGCGACACGTTGAGCTGCCCGATGCGCTCCGCCCGCTCGGCGATGCCGCCGAACGCCTGCGCGATCAGCTGGCCCGGCTGCATGCCGGCCGCCGCGAGCGCATTGACGATGCGCGGATCGGCGTGTTCGAGCGCCTGCATCACGGCCGCCACGCGGTGCGCCTCGGCTTCCGCGAGCGTCCGGCTGTTGTGCGCCTGCCCCGCGACAAACGCCTTGCGCTGCTCCTCGAGTGCGACATCCGCCGCCATCTGCTCGTCGCGCAGCGCGTTTTCACGGCGCATCAACGTCGCCTTCGCTTCCATCTGCGTCTCGCGGATCTGCCGCTTCTTCTGCTCGACCGCGATGTCGGTATCGAGTTCGTTCTGCCGGATCGCGCGCTCGTTTTCCACGGCCGACATCCGGCGCAGATAGACGGCGTCATCGGCCGCCTTCAGGTTGGATTCGCGCGCTTCGGCCTCGAGCGCGCGGGCGATGTCCGGCGTCGGCTTCACGGCCATCACCGAAACGCCCAGGATCTCGAGGCCCAGCGCGTCGATCTCGGGCTGGCTCGCGAGCCCGGCCTGCACCGTGCGCGCGATGGCCGCCGACGCGCGCAGCGCTTCCTTCAGTTCCAGCGACTGCACGGCCTGCTGGACGATCACCTCGACCTGCATCGCGACGCGATCGCCGAGCCGCTTCGGATCGTCCGACACGTACGACCGGCCGTCCTTCGCCAGCGAGAAATCCATCATTGCCGCGGTACGGTGCGGGTCGCCGATGCGGTAGGTCACCTGCCCCTGCACCGTGACGCTCTGGAAATCCGCCGTGACGAGCTCGAGGATGAACGGCCGGTCCTGGCTCGCGACCGGCACCGACACCAGCGTCGTCGCCGGCGCATAGTAGAAGAACGACAGCCCCGCGCCCTCGCGCACGACCTTGCCTGCGCGGAACTGCATCAGGTGGACGGTCGGCTGCGACTTGATGAATCGAATCCCGAACATGTTGGACTCCCCGCTTGAGTTGTACAGTGCAACTTGTATGAGTTGCACAATACAACCTAGAATAGGGGCCGTCAAGTTTTCCTGGTTCGCCATGGCTCAAAAGAAACCCGCGTCCGCACGACGCGCAGCGCAAGCGCCCGAGTTTCCGCTGCCCTACACGACCGTCGACGTCGTGATCTTCACGGTGCTCGACAATGCGCTGCAGGTACTGCTCGTGCAGCGCCCGGCCGATGCCGGCGAGCCGTTTCCCGGATGCTGGGCGCTGCCGGGCGGGTTTGTCGACGTGGCGGTCGACGCGACGCTCGAGGATTGCGCGCGCCGCAAGCTGCTCGACAAGACCGGCGTGACGAGCCCGTATCTGGAGCAACTCGGCAGCTGGGGAAGCGCGACGCGCGACCCGCGCGGCTGGTCAGCCACGCACGTGTGGTTCGCGCTGATGCCCGCGCAGGATGTGACGCTCGCGCGCGGGGCCAATGCTGCGGAGGTCGCGTGGTTCCCCGTCGACACGATCACGCACGCGCGCGGGCTCGCCTTCGATCACGACGACATCCTGCAGGCGGCGGTCGAACGGCTGCGCAGCAAGGTCGAATACACGTCGCTGCCGGCGTTCCTGCTCGCGGAGCCGTTCACGCTGCCGCAGCTGCAGCGCATGTACGAGGTCGTGCTCGGCCGGCCGGTGGACAAGAGCGGCTTCCGCACGCGGATGCTCGCGGCGGGATTTCTGAAAGAAGACGGTCATGTCGCCGGCGAATCGAACCGGCCGGCGCTCGGCTATCGGCTCATGGACCGGCGCGCGCCCGTCGTGTTTCCGCGCACGTTCAGCCCGCGCGGCGGCGACTGACGTATCGGGGCGGGCCGCCTGTCCTGGTGCGGCGTGTCGCTCGGGACATCGTCACCCGTTGCACGCGACCAGCGCGCGCACGAGCGCCCAATCGTCGTCGTCGCAGAAGTCGAGCAGCACGATCCCGCACGGGCCGCGTTGCACACGCAAGCGCTCGGCAAGCCGCGCGTGGATGCCCTTCACGTTGCCGTTGCCGCGCGCGACGACCGACGGATTCGCGCCCATGCCCGTGCCGCTGCTGAAGTTGAGCGCCCAGCGGCCGCTGTCGGCGGACGGCATGCGCGAGAGCAACGCATCGATCGCGTGCCACTTGTGTTCGATCGATGCCGCGACCGGCACCCGGTATTCGTCCTGGATCACGAACGCCGCATCGGGATGGTCGATCGTGAACGTGTGGTTGTCCGGCCACGCGGTCAGGTCGATGCCGAGCGGCCGGCTGCTGCGAAAGCGCCGCAGCAGAACGACGGCGCCGCGCACGTCGCCCAGCGCGGGTAGCGCGCTGCCCGCATGCCAGCGCAACGCCGGATGCCGCGCGCAATGCGCGTCGAACGTCGCATCGAAGCTGCGGCGGCATGCATGCGCCGGCCATTCGTCCTTCACCGACATCACGATGCACTCGCGCGGATGCGCGGCGAGAAAACGCGCGCAATCGGCAAGCACGTCGTCGAACGTGATCCCGAGCGCGATCCCGCCATGATGGATGTCGAACGCATCGCGCACGTGCCGGCAGCGGATGTCGAGCATGCGCACGCCGTGCATCAGTTGCGCGTCGAGCGGCGCGCATTGCGTGCGCACGAGCGCGTCGTCGACCGTGTTGACGGTATACGCACAGGTGTCATGACTGCCCGGTACGGTCAGCGTATGCAGCGGTTGTGCGTCGCCGAGCGCCGACATCCAGTCGGCAAGCGGCAGCGGCGAAGCGTGGTGCGGAAGGATCATGAGTCGATGACAGACAAAGAAAAGAAACCATGGGTGACCGCGTCCGACGTCGCGGCGCGGGCCGGCGTGTCGCGCTCGGCGGTATCGCGGGCGTTCTCGCCGACCGCCAGCATCGCGCCCGAAACGCGCGAACGCGTGATGACCGCGGCGCGCGCGCTCGGCTACCAGGTCAACCTGATCGCGCGCGACATGATCACGCAGCGCAGCAGCATGATCGGCGTGGTCACCGCGGGATTCGAGAATCCGTTTCGCGCCCGGCTGTTGTCGGACCTGATGGCCGCACTCGGGCGTCATGCGCTCACGCCGCTCGTGACCAACGCGGAAGATCCGCGCCAGATCCGCCAGTCGCTCGAGCGCCTGCTCAGCTACCGGGTTGCCGGCCTCGTGATGACGTCGGCGTCGCCGCCGTTGTCGGTCGCACGCCAGTATCTCGCGCACCGGATTCCCGTCGTGATGATCAATCGCGCGGCGAAGCTGCCGCGCGCGGACGTCGTCGTCAGCGACAACGCGCACGGCGCCGCGCAGGCCGCACGGATGCTCGTGCAGGCGGGCGCGCGCCGGCTCGCGTTCGTCGGGCCGCGCCACGCGAGCTACAGCGCGAAGGCGCGCGCCGACGCGTTTGCCGAGGCACTCCGACAATGCGAACCCGGCGGCGCTGCGCCGGTACAGGCGCACGACACGACGTCCGACACGTATGCATGCGGCGTCGAAGCCGCGCATCGGCTGCTGTCCGGCGACGCGTGTCCGGACGGCGTGTTCTGTTCGTCCGATCTGCTCGCACTGGGCGTGATCGACACCGCGCGGCAGCGGTTCGGCCTGCGTGTGCCCGAAGACCTGCGCGTGATCGGCTTCGACGACATTCCCGCCGCCGCGTTCGACAGCTACGCGCTGACGACGCTCCGGCAGGACACGCAGGGCCTCGCGAACGCGGCCGTCGACATGCTCGCCGAGCGGATGCAGGCGTTCGACGGCGCGGCACGCACGCAGGTCGTGCCGGTGACGTGCGTGGTCCGTCACAGTTGCGGTTGAGGTCCGGCGCGGCGACGCGCGGCATGGCCGTGCGATCCGGCGTCACGCGCGGACAACGCGAGCGCGCCGCGGCACCGCATGCGCAAACCCGCCGTCCGCGTCACTTCAACCCGCCCGCGAAGCCGCGCAGCAAGTAGCGCTGCACATACCCCGCGACGGCCAGCGTCGGCAGCGACGCAATCAGCCCGGCACTCATCAGGTCGCCCCAGTCGATCCCGTTCTCGGTCACGTAGCCGGCGATCGCGAGCGGCAGCGTAAAGCGGCTCGGCGTCGACACGAACAGCAACGCGAGCAGGAATTCGTTCCATGCGGCGATGAACACGAAGATCGTAGTCGCGATCAGGCCCGGCGCACAGAGCGGCAGCACGATCTGCACGAGCCGCCGCGCGAGCCCCGCACCGTCGATGCAGGCGGCCTCCTCGTAGTCGACCGGCACGTCGCGCACGAACGCGAGCAGCATCCAGATCGCCATCGGCAGCGCGTAGATCTGGTACGCGAGCATCAGGCCGAACAGCGAATCGAGCAGATGCAGGCGCTTGGCGAGCGCGAACAGCGGCACCGCGATCGTGATCGGCGGCATCAGCTTCAGCGCGAGCACCAGCACGAGGAACAGCAGATCGAGACGCGCGGGAAACCGCAGGCGCACGAGCGCATACGCAGCCGGAAACGCGAGCGTCAGCGCGACGAGCGTCGTGCCGAATCCCACCAGCAGCGAGTTCAGCAGCGGCCCGGCCAAGCCGCTCGCCCACACCGACACGAAATGCTCGACGGTCGGCGTGGCCGGCAGGATCCGCAGCGGATGGTCGAGACGCTCGAGCGCCGGCATGAACGCCGCACCCGCCATCCACACGCACGGCAGCAACAGCAGCACAAGCGCGATGCACCGCAAAGCCCACGGAAATGCACGCGCGAACGCGGCGCGGCCGAGCGCCGGCCGGCGCGGCGCATGCACTGCCGGGCGCGCTACACGCGCCGCTTGCGAACCGTTTGCCATACGTACCCCGAAACGAGCAGCGCGGATGCCGCCAGCATCAGCACCGACGCGGCGCTCGCCGGCCCGACGTTGAAGAAGCGGAAGCCTGTGTCATAGATGTAGGTCGACAGCGTCTGCGTCGCGTTGCCGGGGCCGCCGCCCGTCAGCGCATAGACCTTGTCGAACAGCTTGAACGTGTCGATCGAGCGCAGCAGCAGCGCGAGCCCGATCTGCGGCGCGGCGAGCGGCAGCGTGATGTCGCGCAGGCACTGCCATTCGCTCGCGCCGTCGGTCCGCGCGGCCTCGTACAGCTCCTGCGGAATCGACTGCAGCCCCGCGAGCACGATCAGGAATGCCATCGGCGTCCACTGCCACACGTCGACGAGCATCAGCGAGCCCAGCGCCAAGTGCGGATCCGACAGCCAGCGCACGCCGTCCACGCCGAGCGCCGCGAGCAGTGCGTTCAGGAAGCCGCCATAATTCAGCCAGTTGCGCCAGATTGCCGAGCACACGAGCGTCGAGAGCATCATCGGCAGGATCGCGAGCGGCAGCGCGATGCGACGCCCGGGGAACGCGCGCACGAACAGCAGCGCAAGGCCGAAGCCGAGCGCCACTTCGGCGAGCGACGCCGCGATCGTGAAGCGCAGCGTGTTGCCGAAGCCAGCCGTGAACGCGTCGTCGCCGAGCACCGCGCGATAGTTCGCGAGGCCCGCGAACGCGCGACGGCCCGCCGCGTAGTCGACGTGGCAGAACGAATCGATCAGCACCTGCACGACCGGGTACAGCGCGAGCGCGGCGAGCACCAGCAGCGCGGGCCCGAGCAACGCGACGAACGGCAGGCTGCGGCTGAATCCCTTCATGCGCGGCGAGCCTCGGATGCGTCGGCGACGGCCATCACTTGCCCGCTGCCGCGATCGCCTGCGCGATCTTCTGTTGCGCCTGGCGCAGCGCCACATCGGGCGCGGCCTGCCCCGTCAGCGCGAGCTGCAGCTGATCGCCGAGAATGCTCTCGACCTGCTGCCAGTCCTTCACGCGCGGCCGCGCGCGGCCTGCTTCGAGCGCCTTCAACTGGTCCGGATACCAGCGGTACTGACGGACCAGCGCCGCGTCCTCGAACACGCTCTTGCGGGTCGGCGGAATACCGAGCGCGGCGAGGCGCGCCTGCGTGTCGCGCGACGTCAGGTACGCGAGAAAATCCTGCGCGAGCTTCGCATGCGGCGCATCCTTCGGAATCGCCATCTGCCAGATGCCGAGCATCGGCGCGGGGCCCGCGGTCTGTCCCGGCGGCGCCTGCAGCGCGATCTGGCCGGCCACGCGCGACTGCTTCGGATCGTCGAGCGCCGGAACCCAGGCCGGCCACACTTCGATCGCCTGCGCGGCCGTGCCGCGCTGCAGCGCGTCGCGCACTTCGGCCGCGCCGTACACGTCGACGTCCTTCGGAGCGGACGCCTTCAACGCGAGAAAGGTCTTGAGCGCCGCGTGCGCCTCGCGCGAATCGATCGTCACGTTCCCTGCACGGTCGAGCACGTCGCCGCCGTACGCCCACAGGATCGGCAGGAAGCCCGTGACGACCGGATTCCCTTTAGTGCCGCGGAACACGACGCCAGATACGCTCTTGTCCGCGCCGCCGACCGTTTGCGCGATCTTCAGCACGTCGTCCCAGTTGCGCGGCGGCTGCAGCTTGTACTTCGCGAGCAGATCCTTCCGGTACGCGAACATCTCGACGTTGCCGACGACCGGCAGCGCATACAGCCCGCCGGCCGCATTGCGGCCGAGCGCGACGGTCGATGCGACCATGTCGGCATCCGCGAGCGTCGCCGGCAGCGGCTTCAGCCAGCCGTTGCCGATGAATTCCGGCGACCACGTGTCGTCCATCATCACGAGGTCGTATGCGCCGGTGCTCTCGCGCATCGACAGCTTGAGCTTCTGGTACAGGTTCGCGTTCGGCAGCTTCAGCAGTTCGATGTCGGTTCCGGGGTGCAGCTTCGTGAAGCCGGCGACCGCGTCGGCCAGCCCCTTGCCGTAGATGTCATCACGACCGGCGATGACGAGGTCCGCGGCAACGGCTTGCGACGCGAAGACGGAAAGCGCAACGGCGGCGGACAGCGCGCGCAGGCGGCTGAAAAGTGTCATGGATCTTCCTCACGATGAGCGCGATGGTGGAACGGCAATCCGTTGCACACGTGTGCAACGGAGGCGGCGGCTCGAGCCGCTCGAAGCGAACGCCATTGTTCACGCCGATCGTTAAGGATTTGTGGCAGGCGGTGACGGATGTTGCGCCGTCGCGTGCCTGCTGCGCGCAATCCGTCAGAAATTCACGCGAATACCGGCCATCACCGCAAGCTGCCGGTTCGAGTTGCTGTTCGCGAGCACCGGAATCTGCGCGTAGTTCACCGCATTGCCGTTCGCGTCGGTGCCGAGGCCCGCGCCGCTCGCGAGCTGGCCGATCGCGACCGCATACAGCGCGGTGCGCTTCGACAGCTGGTAGTTCGTGCCGAGGTTCAGTTGATGGAAGCGCGTCGTCCCGCGTCCATCGGTGTGCGCGGCGTTGAAGATATACGCGACACCGCCCTGCCACACGGGCGAGAACGCATACGTGACGTTCAGCTCGCCGATGTCGAACGTGAACGCCTGTGTGCGCGGCTGCGCATCGGTCGAGAAAAAGCGGCTGTCTCCGACGCGCGTATGCGTGTAAGTCAGCGCGATCGTCGCGTCGCCCAGCACCACCGAGCCGCCTGCGCCGAACGCGCGCATCGATGCGGCGTCCTGCAGCAGGCAGTACATCGCACCGGGGTTGCTGCATGCGAAATCGCCGATATAGCCGCTCGCGCCACCGAGCGCCGCGTCGAGCGGCTGCCGCAGGTTCAGGTAGCCGATCGCGAGCGACACCGGCGCGCGGTTGTACGACACCGCGAGCGCATAGCCGCGCTTCGCGGAGAAGTCACCGGCCTGCCCGCCGAAGCTGAATGTGCCGCCAAACGTGAGGCCGTTTAAATCCACGCTCGTGAACTTCACCGCGTTGTTGAAGTTGAACGCCGCGTTCAGGTTGTCGACGTCGCCGAGATGCGAGCCGTACGGCGTCGCCCAGTTGTTGCTCGACACATAGGCGCCGAGCATGTCGGTGTACGAATCGTATTGCCGCCCGAGGCCGAGCGTGCCGATCCCGTCCTGCCGCAGCCCGACCCACGCCTGCCGGCTGAATGCGGTGCCGCCCTGCAATGCCTGTCCGCTCGCGGACAGGAACTGCTGTTCGAGCGTGAACACCGCGTCGAGCCCGCCGCCGAGCGGCTCCGCGCCCTGGAACCCGAACCGCGACGGCACGAGGTTGCCGCCGCCCATCTGCCACGCGTGCCCGCCGCCGACACTGCCGTCCGCGCGCGTGAACTGCTGGTTCGTCGAGTAGATGATGCCGGTGTCCACGGTGCCGTAGAGCGTCACGCTGCCTGAAGTCTGCGCGTGCGCCTGCATGCAGGAAACCGCTGCCGCCAAGGCGGCCAGTCGTCGTCCGATCGTCATGTCCCGTCCCTCGATGGATATCGCTTTGCACTGCGAAGCGATGTCGTTGATGATGTGGTGACGGGACTCTATCCGGCGAAAATTCCTGACCTCTATCTCAAATCGGCAAACGGTGAAGTGCGCATGCCGGGCGCGGCGCGACCGTCACGCATCATGCGGGACGCAGCGTCTGCGACGGCAGTTCGCCGAACAGGTCGCGATACTCGCGCGCGAAATAGCCGAGATGCGTGAACCCCCAGCTCGCGGCCGCCTCGCCGACGCCGAGCTGCTGCGCGGACGTCGTGCGCAGCAGGCGCCGCACCGCGTTCAGGCGGATCGTGCGCAGGTAGCCGACCGGCGTCACGTCGGCGACGCGCTGGAAGCTCGTCTGCAGCGTGCGGCGGCTGCAGCGCAGCGCGCGGCACAGTTCGAGCACGGTGACGGGTTCCTCGGGCCGCTCGCGCAGATGCTTCTCGCAACGGCGCACGATGTCGCTGTAGGTCGCGTGCGTGATGTCGCGGCGCTCCGCGCCGATCCCCTGGTCGAGCGCATCGAGGAACATGCCGAGCATCGCGTCGCGGAACATCCGGCGCGTCGCCGCGTATTCGAGGCAGCCGGGGTTGCGCTGCGCGGCGTCGATCAGCGCCGACAGCCGCTCGCCGAGCGCGACGCCCTGCGCGTCGGACAGCCGCGTCACGTGGTGCAGCCTGCGCGCGCCGGTCGCGCCGGAGCCTGCCGCGCCCGGGCCGGTCGCACCTGAGCCGGCCGCGCCGAACTCGGCGTCGCACAGCTCGTCGATCATGTCCGACGCGGCGCTGATGCCGACGAGCCCCATCCCTTCCGGCGTATGGAATTCGAAATCCTCGTTGGCGCGCAGTGCGAGCAGCGCATAGCCGTCGACCGGCTGGCCCTGGAAGGTGCCGGCGAGCGGCACCGACAGCGGCACAGCGAGTGACGTGCGGTCGGCCGGCGCGACGCCGGTCTGCGCGACGCGCCGGTTGGTCGTCTCGCGGAAGAAGTGGAAATCGTCGTACAGCACCTGTGTGACCGTGCCCTTGAACCGGCCCGGCGTCATCTGGCGGTAGACCTGGTGCCAGCCCGCGATCGCAAGCCCGTGCTCGTGGACGTCTTCATGTGAGCCTGACTGGAACTGCATCGGCGCCTCCGCTAAAACCCTGATTCCATTGCGCGCGGTCGCCGGCATCGTGCGGCGGCACGCGACGCCACAGCTTACCTGCGCAAAAACCCGCGCAGTGCGCGCTCGAACGCCATCACGGCCGCCGACAGCGCGGCGGCCTGCTCGTCGGTCAGCCGGACGTAGCGGCGGAACGACGGCATCCGGCTCACGACCTCGCTGCCGCCGAACGGCACGACAGTCAACGTCCAGCGTCCGTCGTGCGCGTCGATCGCGCACTCCGTCAGATGCAGCGGGCGCAGCGCATCGGCGAGCGACGGCTCGGCGACCAGCGCCGCGACCGTGTGCACGAAATCGGGCGTGCATCCCGGCTGCGGCACCGCGCGTACGCCGGTCGCCCGCAGCCAGCCGGTCTGCGTCACGCGCGCACGGCCTTGTGCCGCCGGCCCGCACGCGCTCACCGCAATCCGCACGCTGACCGTATGCATCAGGAACTGCCGCGCGACCTGCTCGGCAATGCGCACCCGCACGCCGTTCGCGAGCCGCGCGGCATCGCCGTCGGCGCCCCGCACCGCGCGCAGGTCGGCCAGCGCGCGCGCCGCGGTTGCACCGGGACGATGGCCGGGCGGCGGCGCTTCCGGCGCCGCGCGCCACCGTGCGAGCACGGCTTTCATCCGGCGACGTGCTCGTTGCGCAGCACTTCCTCGACCGGCACCGGCTTGAACGGATGCCGGCGCTGCACGACGACGGTCCAGAACAGCGCATACAGCGCGGTCAGCCCGAGCATCGCGCCGAACGGCACGTAGATGTCGCGCGGGTTCATGCCGGGCGGCGTGATGTACCAGATCGCGAGCACGATGCCGACGCTCGACACGATCTGCGGCAGCGGGAACCACGGCGCGCGGTACGGGCGCGGCAGGTCCGGCCGGCGGATCCGCAGCATCACGACCGACGCGGTCACGAGCAGGTACGCGGTGCCCCACGCACAGGTCGCCGCGAGCACGAGGTGCAGGATGCTGTCGAGGTTGCCGTTGATCAGCCACGCATGGAAGATCGGCACGACCGCCGCCGCGACGATACCGACCACTGGCGTCCTGAAGCGCGGATGCAGGTAAGCAAAGCAGCGCGGCAGCGCACCGTCGATCGCCATGCCGTACAGGATCCGCGGCAGGCCCGCCATCAGCGTGTTGATCGTCGCGGCGCCGGCGCACAGGAACGCGATACCGAACCACACGCGGCCGAACGGCCCGAGCACCTGCAGCGCGAACGCGGGAATCGCACCCGGCGTGTCGAGCAGGTGCGTGAGGCCGTCCGGGCTGACCGGCACGTTCGGCACCTGGCGGCGGATCGCCGCGCCGTACAGGAACATGCAGATCGCGACGCCGACGAGGCCGAGCGCCATCGCGCGCGGGATCGTGCGGCCCGGTGCCTTCATCTCGGGCGCGAGCGGCGTGACGAACTCGCAGCCGACGAACATGAACATCGCCATCCCGACGAGCGACAGCACGGCCGGCACCGTCGTGCCGACCTCCGAGCGGCCGAACCAGCCGTCGAGATGCACAGCGGGCGCAGCCGCGATGCCGAGGATTCCGAAGATCATCAGCGACAGCCACATGCCGGCCGTCAGCACGATCTCGAGCTTGCTGAACACCTTGATGCCGATGATGTTGGTGATCGCGAACGTGATCACGAGGCCGACGCCGACGAGCCACGAACTGTTGTGCTGCTCGAGCGTGGCGTTCAGCGATTCGAAGTTGACGAGCGCCATGATGCCGCTCAGGATCGTCTCCGCGGTGCCGGCGAACACGTGCACGAGGAAGTACGCGGAAATCGTGCCGGTGATCGCCCAGAAGCGGCCGAGCCCGCACGACAGGTAATCGTAAACCGAGCCCGCGGTCGGCAGCATCGCGGCCGCCTCGGAGAACGTCGTCGCCTGCGCCTGCATCATCACGAACGCGATGAGCATCGCGACCGCGAACGCCCAGCCGCCCATCCCGAAGCCCGACGTCGCGGTGAGAATCACCGGGCTCGCCATGATGAGCCCGACGGCGCTGGCCAGCGCGGTCGGGAAGCCGACCGCGCCTGCGTTCAGCACCGTGCCGCCTGCCCCCGCCGCTGGCGCGCCAGCCGATGCGTCGGTTGCCGCGCTGGTAAACCCTGATGATCTCGACATCCTTGTCTCCCATTCCATCAATCGATGTCGAAAAAATACGCGGGCAAAAAAACCTTGAGATAGCGCAAATCGGCAAACCGGCGGGCGGCTGGTGCGTCACCCACGCCGCCCGCCCGGCCTGCACGCGTTACGCGAACGGCACCGCTTCGAAGCCGGCCGCGAGCGCGTCGACGATCCGGTCGAGCTGCTCGCGCTGGATCACGAGCGGCGGCGACAGGATGATCTTCGTGCCGACCGGACGCACGAGCACGCCGTTCTCGCGCGCGACTTCGGCCACCGCGTTCGCGTAGCCGGACAGCGGATCGATCGGCTCGCGGGTCTGCTTGTCCGCGACGAGATCGAGCGCGAGCATCAGCCCCTTGCCGCGCACCTCGCCGACCGCCGCGAAGCGCGCGGCGAACGGCTGCAGCGCTTCGAGCAGGTATGCGCCCTGCTTCGCCGCGTTCGCCGGCAGGTCCTCCTTCAGCACGATGTCGAGGCTCGCGAGCGCGGCCGCGCACGCGACCGGGTGGCCCGCGTACGTGTAGCCATGCATGATCGCGCCGCCGAAATCGGCGTTCTGCGCGAACGCGTCCTCGATCCGCGCATTGACAGCCGTCGCGCCGAGCGGCACGTAGCCGGACGAGATCCCCTTCGCGAGACACATGATGTCCGGACGCACGCCCCAGCCGCGGCTGCCGAACAGGCTGCCGCTGCGGCCGAAACCTGTCACGACTTCGTCGGCGATCAGCAGCACGCCGTAGCGGTCGCACACCTCGCGCACGAGCGGCCAGTAGTTGGCGGGCGGCACGATCACGCCGCCCGCGCCCTGGATCGGCTCGGCGATGAACGCGGCAACCGTGTCGGGGCTCTGGAACAGGATCTCGCGCTCGAGCAGCTCCGCGCAGATGCGGCCCAATTCTTCGGAGTCCTGCGTGAATGGGTTGCGGTACAGCCACGGCGTCTCGACGTGGAAGCAGCCCGGCAGGTTCGGCTCGTAGTTGCGGCGAAACACCGTGTTGCCGTTCACCGACGCGCCGCCGAAATGCGTGCCGTGGTAGCCCTGCTTCAGCGAGATGAACTTCGTGCGGTCGGCCTGGCCGCGCACCTTCCAGTACTGGCGCGCGATCTTCAGCGCGGTCTCGATCGCATCCGAGCCGCCCGAGCTGTACAGCACGCGGCGCATGCCTTCCGGTTCGAGCATGTCAACCAGCAGCTTCGACAGCTCTTCCGCGCGCGGGTGGCTGATTCCGTCGAACAGCTGGAAATACTCGAGCTCGTCGAGCTGGCGCACGATCGCGTCCTTCACTTCGTGGCGGTTGTGGCCGACGTTGACGTTCCACAGGCCGGCCACGCCGTCGACGAGCTGCTTGCCGTGTTCGTCGAACACGTAGCAGCCGTCGCCGCGGACGATGCGGATCGGCTTGCGCCGCTTCATTTCGTTCGGGTGCAGCATCGGGTGCCAGAACTTCGCTTCGTTGTAGCTCATTGCAGTCTCCGCTTCGGGATGGGGGTGCAGTGCCGCGCCGCGCGTCAGTGCGCGATGCAGACGGATTTGGTTTCGGTGAAGCCTTCGATCGCGTACTGGCCGAACTCGCGGCCGATGCCCGATTGCTTGTAGCCGCCGAACGGCATCGACGGGTCGAGCGGGATATGGCAGTTCACCCACACGGTGCCGGCCTCGATCTGCGGCACGAGGTTCATCACGCGCTTCAGATCGTTGCTCCAGATGCTCGCGGCGAGGCCGTACGGCGACGCGTTCGCGAGCCGCACCGCATCGGCCGCGTCGTCGAACGGCAGCACGACGACCACGGGGCCGAACACCTCGTCGCGCACGATCGCGCTGTCGGGGCGCGGGTCCGCGATCACCGCGGGCTTCACGAAGTAGCCGGGCAGATCGTCGGCGGGCGTGCCGCCCGCGAGGAACGTGAGGCCGTCACGGCGCGCCTGCTCGATGTGCTGGACGACCTTGTCGCGATGGTGGGCGGACACGAGCGGATTGATCTGCGCGGTGGTGTCGAGGCCCGGCCCGAGCTTCATCGACTGCGCGAGGCCCGCGAGGCCGTCCGCGAGCTGTGCGAACTTGCTGCGGTGCACGTAGATCCGCGACGCGGCCGCGCACACCTGCCCCTGGTTGAAGAACGCGCCCGCCGCGATGCCGTCGAGCGCCTGCGGCACGTCGACGTCCTCCAGCATCACGATCGGATTCTTGCCGCCGAGCTCGAGCGAGAAGCGCGTCATGTTCTGCACGGCCGCAGCACCCACCAGCTTGCCGGTGGCGGTCGAGCCGGTGAACGAGATCTTCGCGATCGACGGATGGCTCGCCAGCGCCGCGCCGCACACGCGGCCGCCGGTCACGACGTTGAACACGCCCGGCGGCACGCCGGCTTCGAGCGCGAGTTCGGCAAGACGCAATGCGGTGAGCGGCGTCTCCGGCGACGGCTTCAGCACGATCGTGCAGCCGGCCGCGAGCGCGGGCACGAGCTTCCACACGGCGATCATCAGCGGGAAATTCCACGGCACGATCGCCGCCACGACGCCGACCGGCTCCTTGCGCGTGTAGGCCGTGTAGCGCGCGCCGGGCGGGAACGGGATCGATACGTCGAGCGTCTGGCCCGTGATCTTGGTCGCCCAGCCGGCCATGTAACGCGCGTATTCGACACTCGCGCCGACTTCGACCGCGCGCGCGACATGGATCGACTTGCCCTGGTTCAGCGTTTCAAGCTGCGCGAGGGTTTCGGCGTCGCGCTCGATCAGGTCGGCGAGCTTCAGCAGGATGCGTTCCCGGTCGGCCGGGCGCAGGCCGCTCCACACGCGCGCGTCGAACGCGCGCTTCGCGCTCGCAACGGCGCGCTCGACGTCGTGCTCGTCCGCGTCGGCGACCGATGCGAGCCGCTCGCCGGTTGCCGGATCGTGCACGTCGAGCCGCGCGGCCGCGTGCGCGGGCTGCATTGCGCCGTCGATGAAGAGGCCGAAGTCGCGCGCGGCGAAACTGCGCACGGTGTCGCTGACGGCGACGAAATTCGATGAGGTCATGGGCGTCTCGATGAGAGTCTTCGCGAGGCCGCATGCCGGGGCACGCGGGCGTCGGATCACTGTATCGAGCGCGCCGGGAGTGCCGTGAGCGCAAATTGGCAAGCGAGCGGCGGGGCGGGAACGGCAGCGGGTCGTGCTGCAGGGCGCACGCCGACGCGATTTTGGGTGAGGTAACCGGTGCCCGGTCGACACGTGCACCGGCGCGGCGCACACGCCGTGTCCGCGGCGCCTAGAGAAACAGCGCGCCGACGAGTTCCGTGCGATTCGACACGCCGAGCTTGCGGTACATGCGCATCAGGTGGGTCTTGACGGTCGGCTGGCCGAGCGCGAGATCGCGCGCGATCTCCTTGTTCGAGCGACCGTCGCGCACGAGGCGCGCAATCTGTTCCTCGCGGTAGGTCAGGCGTTCCTCGCAGCCGATCCGGTGGATGCCTCGCCGCGCGCGCAGCAGTGGACTCAGCGCGGCTTCGGCGACCGGCTGCAGGCGCGCGAGCGCATCGATCTCGCCCGGCGCGAACCGGCCGGCCGCAGCGTTCGCGTGCGCGCGACAGCTCGCCGCGCGTTCGTCGGCCCGCCCGTCGCCGGCCTCGCCTCGGTGCGATGCACCCTTGCCGGACGTACCCTCGCCGGCCTCGCCGAAACGCAACAGTGAGAATGCGCCGACCGTCCGGCCCCCGTCGCGCAGCCAGATCTCCACGACGTCCGCGACGTCATGCCGCCTCAGGAAGCGGGTCCAGTACGCGGACGCAGCGCGGCGCTCGTCGGGCAGTTGCGACGCGAGCGTGACAACCGCGCCGGCGCCCGCCGCGCAGCGCGACGGATGCAGCGGATCGAGCATCCGGTAGCGCGCGACGTAGGTGCGGTGCATCGATTCCGGCATCCCGAACAGCTCGAAATCCGCCGGTTCGCCGCTCGCGTCGAGCCGGTAGAACACGGTCGCGGACGGGCTCGCGAATGCGTCGAACGCGTCGACGCACACGCGCAGTGCGCGCTGCCAGTCGGCGGCGGCGGCGTCGGACGAAGCGGATGAGGTCGTCGTAATGGACATCGTCAAGCGAACAGACGCGTCGAACGTCAGCGCAGCCTACGGGTAGCGATACGCGGCGCGTGAGCGCAAATCGGCAATTTGTCGCCGCGACATGCGCCGGGCCGGCGCCCACTCCGACCGGTTGCCGGGACGATCGCGCAAACAGGACGACGAGCGGATCGCCGAGGCCCGCGCCTGACCCGCAGGTGCGGCGTTGCGCTGCCGCGCGCCCGACCCCGTTCCGGCGCGCGGTAGCGCAGCCCGCCTACCGCCGCGTCAATGCGCATTCGCCGCGAACGTGTCGCACGTGCTCAGCTCGCCCGACTCCAGCCCGCGCCGCAGCCAGTAAGCGCGCTGCTCGCTCGTGCCGTGCGTGAAGGTCTCCGGCACCACGTAGCCCTGCCCTTGCTGCTGCAGGCGATCGTCGCCGATCGCGGCGGCCGTCTTCAGGCCCTGCTCGAAATCGCCGGGCTCGATCAGCCGCCGGTTCGCGCGCTGCGCGTTGTTCGCCCACACGCCCGCGAAGCAGTCGGCCTGCAGTTCCATCCGCACCGACAGCTGGTTCGAGCGCGCTTCGCTCGAGCGCCGGCGCGCGGCGTCGACCTTGCCGGAAATGCCGAGCAGGTTCTGCACGTGATGGCCGACCTCGTGCGCGATCACGTAGGCCTGTGCGAAATCGCCGCCCGCGCCGAAGCGCCGGCGCAGTTCGTCGTAGAAACCGAGATCGATGTAGACCTTGCGGTCGGCCGGACAGTAGAACGGCCCCATCGCGGTCTGCCCCGTGCCGCAGGCCGTCGGCGTCGCGTTCGTGAACATCACGAGCGTCGGCGGCCGGTATTGCTCGTGCAGTTGCGTCGCGAAGATGGTCGTCCAGGTCCGCTCGATGTTGCCGAGCACCTTGCGCGTAAACACCGCGCCGGTGTCAGACGCCGGCGGGCCCTGGCGCTGCGCGGGCGCGGGCGCGGGCGCGGGCGCGGGCTGCGCGTGATGCTGCGCGCCCTGCAGCGCCGACGCGCCTTCGAGAATCACGCGCGGGTCGATCCCGAAGAAATACGATGCGGCGAATGCGACGACGATCGTGCCGATGCCGATCGTCGCGCCCCGCCCGCCGCCGAAACCGCCGCCGCCACCGCGGCGATCCTCGACATTCTGGCTTTCGGTTTCGTCGTCCAGCCTCATCGCCGGCTCCTCCCTTTATGGTCGTCATGCCGGCCGGGCAAACGCCGGCCGGGCGAAAAATCCTGTAACAGGCCGTGCCGTACCTGCCGTACCTGCCGTACCTGCCGTGCCCCGTGCCCCGTGCCCCGTGTCGCGGCCGCGCCGGATACGTCGGCAGGCGGCGCCGGACAGCGCGGGCGCTATTTTGCCGACCTTCGACGACTTATCGCAAAAATATCGAGCATAGAGCGATCCGGCGCGCGACATCGTCAGCCTTTGCAAAATGGCCGCCCGCTCGCACCTGCATCGCGTGGCGGCTCGCCCTCGTTCAACCTTTCGGCTGATAGCCGCCTTCCCGTGCGCCGCCCACAGTGACCGGAATCGAATTTTTCCGGAGAACGAGATGACCGAAGCACATCCCCGCACGATCGTGATCACCGGCGCGGGCACCGGGATCGGTGCCGCCTGCGCGCGCCGCTTCGCCGGCCAGGGCGACCGCGTCGCGCTGATCGGGCGGCGGCAGGCGCCGCTCGACGCGCTGGCCGCCGAAACGGGCGGCGTCGCGCTGGCCGGCGACGCGGCGAGCACGGCCGACTGGATCCGCTTCGTGCCGCTGATCGCCGAACGCTTCGGCCGCATCGATGCACTCGTCGCGTGCGCGGGCGGGCACGGCGTCGGCCGCGCGGACGAAACCGACGACGCACAGTGGCGCGGCGCGCTGCACGCGAACCTCGACACCGCGTTCGTCAGCGCGCGCGCGTGCCTGCCGGACCTGATCGCGCAGCGCGGCAGCATCGTGCTGGTCGCGTCGATCGCGGCGCTCGCGGCCGGGCCCGGCGTGTGCGGCTACACGGTCGGCAAGCATGCGCTGCTCGGGCTCACGCGGTCGCTCGCGCGCGACTTCGGGCCGCACGGCGTGCGCGCGAACGCGGTGTGCCCGGGATGGGTGCGCACGCCGATGGCCGACGCGGAAATGGCGCCGTTAATGGCGCGGCACGGCGAATCGCTCGACGCAGCTTACGCGCGCGTCAGCGCCGACGTGCCGCTGCGGCGCGCGGCCGAGCCCGACGAAATCGCGGCAGTATGCGCGTTCCTCGTGTCACCGGATGCGTCGTTCGTCACGGGCGCGACGCTCGTCGCCGATGGCGGCGCGATGGCCGTCGACGTGCCGACGCTGGCATTCGCCGGCCTGTGATGGCGTGACGAACAACGCCGGCCTCCGTCACGCCTTGAACGTGATCCAGGGCTTGAGCCGCACCGCGCTGCGTATCAGGCCAACCTGCGCCTGCGCGTCGATCACCGGGCCGATCGGCATGCCGAACGTCATCAGCGCGTGACGGTCACGCCGCGCCGTTCACCCCAAACACCCGAGCCCCGTCAGCGTCGCCTCGACGGCCGCGTCGAGCGGCGTGTGCGGTTCACGCCCGAGCACCGCGGTCAGCCGAGCGTTGTCGAGGCGGACCGGTTCGCGCCACAGGTAGCGCATCTCGAGCAGCTCGCGCAGCGTCAGCACGAACGGCGACGCCGCGTGCACGAGCCACCACGGGAAACGCCGCAATGCCGGACGCACGCCGTGCCGTTGCGCGACGCGGCAGATTGCCTGTGCCATTTCCGTGCCGTCCGCGTCCCAGTGCCCGGCCAGGTGAAAGCGCGCGAACGGCGCCAGCGTCTCCCGCCGCGCGATCAGCTCCACCATCGCGTGGCCGACGTCCGGCAGGTATGCCCATTGATGACCGACGCCGCGCCGCCCCGGCAGGCTCACGGTCCTGAGCGGCTGCCCGGGTTTCACCAGCCCCTGCGAGAACCAGTTGTTGCCGGCCCGCGGCCCGAAGAAATCGCCGGCGCGCACGACGATCGTGCGCACGCCCTGCGCGGTCGCGGCCTGCAGCCGGCGCTCGAGTTCGACCCGGATCGCGCCCTTGCGGGTGGACGGATGCTGGGGGGCGTCTTCCCGCAAGACCGGAAACGCATCGGCGCCGTAGTTGTAGACCGTGCCCGGCAGCACGACGGTCGCGCCCGCCGCCGCGGCCGCCGCGATCGTGTTGTCGATCATCGGCAGCACCAGCTCGGACCAGCGGCGATATCCGGGCGGATTGACCGCATGGACGATCACGCTGCAGCCGCGCGCCGCCTGCATCACCGCGTCGCGATCGAGCGCGTCGCCGCGCATCCACGCGATGCCGTCGCGCGGCTCCATTGCCGTTTCGAGCCCGCGCCGCAACGCCCGCACCTGCCAGCCCGCGTCGCGCAGTTGTCGCGCGACCTCGCCGCCAATCCCGCCCGTCGCGCCCAGCACCAGCGCCTGCCGGTCCGCCATCCGCGCGCCGGATACCCGCGGGCCGGTGGGCCGCATCTCCGCATCGTGAACGTTCGTCGTCATCGCCGCGCTCCTTCCATTGATTTCATCGACAACGCATTCTGGATCGCATCCGGGTAGCAAGGAATTGGCGAACATGATCGATCTGCTATACATTTTCGTATGGCCTCCGATCTCAACTGGGAACTGTATCGAACCTTCCTCGCGGTGCTGACCGAAGGGTCGTTGTCGGGTGCCGCGCGCGCGCTCGGCATCACTCAGCCGACGGCGGGCCGCCACGTCGCCGCACTCGAAGCCGCGTTCGGTCAGACCCTGTTCACGCGCTCGCCGTCTGGCTTGCTGCCGACCGAGGCCGCGCTCGCGTTGCGCGGCCATGCCGAAGCACTGCGCAGCGCCGCTGCCGCGTTCGAGCGCGCGGCGGCCAGCCACGGCGCGGGCACCAGCGGCGTGGTGCGCATTTCGGCGAGCGACGTGATCGGCGTCGAGGTGCTGCCGCCCGTGCTGACGCAGCTGCGGCGCGACCATCCCGGGCTGGTCGTCGAACTGGCGACGACCGATCGCATCCAGGACGTGCTGAAGCGCGAAGCCGACATCGCGGTCCGCATGGCGCCGCCGGCACAGGACGCGCTCGTCGCGCGGCGCATCGGGAACATCGAAGTGGGGTTGTATGCGCGGGATGACTATCTGGCCGCATACGGCACGCCGGCCACGCTGGCCGAACTGGCGCGGCACGCGCTGATCGGCTTCGACGACGTGACGCCGTTCCTGCGCGCGGCGGGCCGCGCGCTGCCGGCGTGGAACCGGGATGCGTTCGCGCTGCGTTCCGACAGCAACCTCGCGCAGCTCGCAATGATCCGCGCCGGCTACGGCATCGGCTTCTGCCAGTGCGGGCTCACGGCACGCGATGCGCGGCTCGTGCGCGTGCTGCCGGAACAGGTCGCGCTGCCGCTCGAGACGTGGGTCGTGATGCACGAAGACCTGCGCACGAGCCCGCGCTGCCGCGCGACGTTCGATGCGCTGGTGCGCGGGTTGCTCGCGTATGTCGGCGGAGTGCCGGAGTGACGGCGGGGTTCGTGACGCCCCGCATCACACGGGCAACTGCGCGGCAACTACGCGGCAACTACGCGGCAACTGTGAGGCAACTGCGTCGCCAGCACTTCGCGTGCTTAGTCCCGGTTCGCCTGCAACACCGTCAACGCGGCCATGTTCACGATCCGCCGCACCGTCGAGCTCGACGTCAGGACGTTGACCGGCGCATTCACGCCCAGCAGGAACGGCCCGACTGCGACATTGCTGCCCGCGCCCGTCTTCAGCAGGTTGTACGCGATATTCCCCGCGTCGACGTTCGGACACACGAGCAGGTTCGCCGCGCCCTTCAGCCGCGACGTCGGCAGGATGCGCAACCGCAGCGCTTCGTCCAGCGCGCAATCGCCATGCATCTCGCCGTCGATCTCGAGATCCGGCGCCTGCTCGCTGACACGCGCGAGCACTTCGCGCATCTTCGCGCCCGACGCCGAACTGCCGGAGCCGAAATTCGAGCGCGACAGCAACGCAACCTTCGGCGTCAGGTTCAGCCACGCCATCTGCTCGGCCGCCGCGACCGTGAACTCGGCGATCTGCTCGGCGGTCGGGTTGTCATTGACGTGCGTATCGACGAGCGCGAGCGTGCGCTGGTCGAGCAGCAGGATGTTCATCGCCGCATAGACGTGCGCGCCGCGCCGCTTGCCGATCGCCTCGTCGACGAAACGCAGGTGGTCGTGGAACGCGCCGACGGTGCCGCACACCATGCCGTCCGCGTCGCCGAGCCGCACCATCATCGCGCCGATCAGCGTCAGCCTGCGCCGCATCTCGACGCGCGCCATCTCCTTCGTGATGCCGTCGCGGCAACGCAGTTCCCAGTAGGTCGTCCAGTACTGGTGAAAGCGCTCGTCGTATTCCGGATTGGTGACTTCGACGTCCTCGCCGAGCCGCAGCCGCAGCCCGAACTTCTCGATGCGTGCGAGCAGCACTTCCGGGCGGCCGACCAGGATCGGACGCGCGAGCTTCTCGTCGACGATCACCTGCACCGCGCGCAGCACCCGCTCCTCCTCGCCTTCGGCGAACACGATGCGCGCCTTGCCGCCGTCGCGCACGAACTGCTTCGCCGCCGCAAACAGCGGTTTCATGAACGCGCCCGAGTGGTAGACGAACTGCTGAAGCTGATCCGCATACGCAGCGAAATCGTCGATCGGGCGCGTGGCAACGCCGTCCTCCATCGCCGCCTTGGCGACGGCCGGCGCGATCCGCACGATCAGGCGGGAATCGAACGGCTTCGGAATCAGGTATTTCGGGCCGAACGCCAGGTCGTACGCGCCATAGGCGGCGGCGACCGAGTCGTTCGGCTCCTCCTTCGCGAGCCCCGCGATCGCATGGACAGCCGCGATCTCCATCCGGCGCGTGATCGAGGTGGCGCCGACATCGAGTGCACCGCGGAAGATGTACGGGAAGCACAGCACGTTGTTGACCTGGTTCGGATAGTCCGAGCGGCCCGTGGCGATCACAGCGTCGTCGCGCACCGCGCAGGCTTCTTCCGGAAAGATCTCGGGCGTCGGGTTGGCCAGCGCGAGAATCAGCGGACGCGGCCCCATCTTCGCGAGCAGCGGCGCGCTCAGCACGCCGCCGGCGGACAGCCCGAGGAACACGTCGGCGCCCTCGATCACGTCGGCGAGCGTGCGCGCGGACGTATCCTGCGCAAAGCGGGCCTTGTCCGGATCCATCGCGACGGTGCGCCCGGCGTAGACGACGCCCTCGATGTCGGTCGCCCAGACGTTCTCCGGCGGCAGCCCGAGATCGACCATCAGGTCCAGGCACGCGAGCGCGGCTGCGCCGGCGCCGGACGTCACCACCTTCACCTGCTTAATGTCCTTGCCCACCACGGCCAGCCCGTTGATGAACGCCGCGCACACGGTAATCGCGGTGCCGTGCTGGTCGTCATGGAACACCGGGATCTTCATCCGGTCGCGCAGCTTGCGTTCGACCGTGAAGCACTCGGGCGCCTTGATGTCCTCGAGGTTGATCCCGCCGAAGGTCATCTCGAGGCTCGCGATGATATCCACCAGCTTGTCGGGATCGGTCTCCGTGATCTCGATGTCGAACACGTCGATACCCGCGAACTTCTTGAACAGCACGGCCTTGCCTTCCATCACCGGCTTCGACGCGAGCGGCCCGATGTTGCCGAGGCCCAGCACCGCGGTGCCGTTCGTGATCACCCCGACCAGGTTGCCGCGGCTCGTATAGCGGAACGCCTGGGCCGGATCGGCGGCGATTTCCTCGCAGGTCGCCGCCACGCCCGGCGTATAGGCGAGCGCGAGATCGCGCTGCGTCACGAGCGGCTTGCTCGCCGTCACGGAGATTTTGCCCGGCGTCGGAAATTCGTGATATTCCAGGGCGGCCTGGCGTTCGGTCTTGTTCATGTGTCGTCTCGTCTCGCATCCACGCGCCGGGCCCGTCCCGGCGACCATCGAAGCAAGCCATTCTAGGCAGCCGTCTCGGGCGCGCCATTTTGAATTAGTATGCGTCCATCATGTTTTCGTGATGTTTCCAGGATGCGCGAGTCGTGCGATTCGATATAGAGGAAGTGACCCGGCGCCTGAGTGCCCGTTTGAAAATGCGACACCTCGTGCTGCTGCTGCAGATCCGGCAGCACGGCTCGCTGACGCGCGCGGCCGAGCATCTCGCGAGCAGCCAGCCGGCGGTCACCAATGCACTGGCCGAGCTGGAAAGCATGTTCGGCGGGCCGCTGTTCGACCGTTCGCCGCGCGGCATGGTGCCGACCGCGCTCGGCAACGTCGTGCTCGAGCGCGCGCAGGCGATGCTGCACGACCTCGACCATCTCACCCGTGACATCGAGGCCGTCGTCGCCGGCCATGCGACGCGGCTGCATATCGGCGTCATTCCGTTCATTTCGGGCCGCACGCTGGCGGCGGCGATCCGGCGCACGCAATCGCAAGTGCCGCAGCGGCTCACGATGACGATTCACGAAGGCACCAGCGATACGCTGATCGCGCAGTTGAGCGACCACACCCTCGACATCGTGATCGGTCGCGCGTCGTCGACCGTCGATCTCGAACGGCTGCGCTTCGAAGTGCTGCATCGGCAAACGCCGCGCCTGATCGCGAGCCGGCGGCTCGCCGCGCGGCTTGCGCGCAGCCGCCTCAACTGGCAGAAGCTCGCGGAGCTCGACTGGATTCTCGGTCCGCCGCACACGCCGATCCGCGAGCAGATCGCGGATCTGTTCCTGCACGCCGGCGTCGCGCCGCCCGTGCCAATCGTCGAAAGCTACTCGTCGCGCCTGATCGGCGAAATGATCGTGGCCAACGATCAGGCCGTGTCGATCGTCCCCGCCGACATCGCGGAAGAGCTCGTTCACATCGCCGGCGTCGCGATCGTGCCGTACACGCTCGACTGGACCCTGCCGCCCATCGCGGCATTCACGCGCGCGGGCGGCGCGCGCGACATCGATACCGTCTTCGCGCAGATCCTCCGCACGCTATATCAGGAAGCGGGCGACGGCCGGCCCGGCTGACGCCCGGCAACGCACGGTGACGGCAGCCTGCGTGAAACGCCGGCTCCGACGCCGGCTCCGGCTCACACCACCAACTGCCTCGCCAGCACCTCGCGCGCCTGGGTAACCGCCTCCCGTTCGCCAGGCAACGGCGGTGTCAGCGAGAACACGGCATCCGGCAACGCCGGCAGCCGATACTTCGGGCCGAGCCGCATCAGCCCTTCGCCAATCGCCGACGCGCAAAGACAGCCGACGCCAAGCCCCGCCGCGAGCATCGACTGCAGGCCCGCGACGCCCGACGCGCTGTGCACGAGCACGTACTGCATGTGCCGTTCGTCGAGCGAGCGGATCGCGATCTGATGCATCATGCAGTCGTCCGGCAACAGCACGAGCGGCAGCGGAACGGGCAACTGCTCGGCCAGCGCCGGCGCCGTGACCCACGACAGCGGCTCGCGCCGCAATACCCAGCGCGTATCGGCGGACGCCGGCCTGAACGGCCCGCTCGACAGGTTCATCACCACGCCGATGTCGATCTGCCCCTTCGCATGCGCCTGCTCGATGTCCACGCTCTTCATCGTGCTGACGTGCAGGCTGAGTTGCGGATAGCACTCGCGCAGCCGCGCCAGCATGCCCGCGACTTCATGCGTCCGGTAATAGTCGGTGATCGCGACCCGCAATTCGCCCTTGAGCGCCTGCCCGCGCACTTCGTCGAACGCGGCCTCGTTGAGCGCCACGATCCGCCGCGCATGGTGCAGCAGCCGCGTGCCCGCCGGTGTCGGCTCGACGCCGCGCTTGCTGCGCACGAACAGCCGCACGCCCGCGCGCGTCTCGAGCTTGCGCACCTGCTCGCTGACCGTCGACTGCGACAAATGCAGAAGCGGCGCCGCCGCCGTCAGGCTGCCCGCGTCCGCCACCGCCGCGAAGGTCCGCAACTGATCCAGATCGAAACCGCGCATGCCGCCACCCATCCATCGAATAACCCGATGGATGCTACCACTATTTCCCGCTTTTCCGAACCATAGCCCGTGCGCCAGAATGGCTGCTCGATACGCCGGCTTCGGGTGGCCTTGCCGTCCAGCCAGTCGCCCCCTGCAATCCGGCCCCATTCCGAAGGCACGCTCCATGACGGACCACACGCTCGCCCGCTGCACCCCGATCACCCAGACACCCGCGCGCAGCCATCACGGCTGGGCGCTCGCGGTGCTGCTGGTCGGCGCGATCCTGCCCCCGCTCGACTACTTCATCGTGAATCTCGCGTTGCCGGCGATCCGCGACGGCCTCGGGGCGCACGCCACCCAGCTGCAGCTCGTGGTATCGGCCTACGCGTGCGCGAACGCGGTCGCCCAGATCACCGGCGGCCGCCTCGGCGACCTGTACGGCCGCAAGCGGATCTTCATGATCGGCATGGCCGGCTTCGTGCTGGCCTCGGTGCTGTGCGGCCTCGCCGGCAGCGGCACGGTGCTCGTCGCCGGACGTGTGCTGCAGGGCCTGTTTGCCGCGATCCTCGCGCCACAGGTGCTCGCGACGATCCGCAGCGTGTTCACCCCGCACGAACAGGTGCGGGTGATGGGGTTCTACGGTTTCGTGTTCGGTCTCGCAGCCGTGATCGGCCAGCTTGGCGGCGGCGCGCTGATCGGCCTGCACCCGTTCGGGCTCGGCTGGCGCGCGATTTTTCTCGTCAATCTGCCGATCGGCGTGCTTGCGTTGCTCGGCAGCTGGCGCTTCATTCCGGAGAGCCGGCCGCCGCGCGGCCAGCGCATCGACGTGCCCGGCACGATCCTGCTGTCGCTGTTCCTGCTGATGCTCGTCTATCCGCTCACGCGCGGACGCGAGGAAGGCTGGCCGTTGTGGATGGTGGCCTGCCTCGCCGGCGCGCTGCCGATGCTCGGCCTGCTGCTGAAAGTGGAAGGACGCCGGCTCGCCGATGGCAACGACCCGCTGCTGGATGTGCGACTGTTCCGCAATCCGGTTGTCGCACTCGGGCTCGCGCTCGCGTTCCTGTTCTACACGATGAGCGCATTCTTCCTGACTTACGGCATCTATCTGCAGGGTTGCCTGCACTGGTCGCCGCTCGTGTCGGGGGTCGCGATCCTGCCGTTCGGGCTCGGCTTCCTGTCGAGCCCGCTGCTGATGCCGCGCCTTGTCAACCGCTTCGGCAGCTTCCGCGTGCTCACGCTCGGCTTCACGATGCTGGCGATCGGTCTCGCCGCGGCAGCCGCGCTCGCCGGCGCGAATGCACCCGGGCCCGGCTTCTATCTGGGGCTCGCGGCGATGGGCATCGGCCAGGGGCTCGTGTTGCCGTCCGTCGTGCGGATCGTGCTCGCCGAAGTGGCGCCCGAGCGCGCGGGTGTCGCGTCGGGGATGGTGACGGCGACGCTGCAGATCGGCGCGGCGGTCGGCGCAGCCACGCTGGGCGGCGTGTTCTTCTCGCGGCTCGGCGCGCATCCCGGCGCGCTCGATTACGTGCACGCGTTCCGCACGTCGATGTTCGTGCTGGTGGCGGTGCTGGCGGCCGGCGTGCTGCTGTCGGCGATGCTCGGGCCGCTGCATCGGCAGCTGCATGCGGGCACATGAGGTTCGCGATCGTGCACTGCGCATGCGCCACGCGTGCGCCGTTCACCGGCGCGGCTTGCGCTTCGCTTGACGCGCTTCCCACGCGGCAAGCTCGGCCCGGTAGCGATCCATCGCGTCTTCGTACAGGTCGAACACGCACGGAGAGCAGCCGCTGTTGCAGCAGTCTTCCAGTTCAGGTTGCTGAGGCGGAATCGGGCGGGGATCGTCGGCGGGCGAATCGTCGGAAGATCTGTTCGGCACGGCGTGATCCGTTGACTTGGAGCGAACAGTATAGGTCGATCCCGGGTGAGCGGTCCGGGCCGCCTCTGCGCGGCGACGGATGGTCCGTCGTCGTCCGGGCAGATAGATGGCCATAGATATCCGCAGCTCCACCCATAAGGAAGATGATGCCCGCCGGCATCATTTCCCGACCGCAATGCTGATCGTCAGGATATCAAACGAGTAATGGTTCCCCAAGCAGACCGGAAAGACGCTTTGCAATCAGCGAATGAGCCTCGTTCATGATCCGGGTGACGAGTTCTTCGACGCTCGGAATATCCCGGATCAAGCCGGCTACCATGCCACAACTCCATGCACCAGCATCCATCTGCCCGTCCAACATGACTTTGGGGTAAACGCCGGCTACCTGATTCAGAATGTCGGAGATCTGGAGATCGGATCCTCGCTTCTTCTCGATTTCAAGAATCTCGTCGACCCCTTGATTCCGCAGCACTCGCTCCGTATTGCGCAAGGGCCGCATCACGAGGCGGGTATCCAGTTCGGTGGCGTCGACAATGGCCCGCTTCACATTCTCGTGCACCGGGGCCTCCTTCGTAGCGACAAAGCGCGTTCCCATGCTGATGCCGTCCGCACCCAAGGCAAGCGCGGCTACCAAACCCCGACCATCGGCTACGCCACCCGAGGCCACGAAGGGGATGCGAAGTTCTTCAGCCGCACGCGGAAGCAAAATCATGTTCGGAATGTCATCCTCGCCGGGATGGCCACCGCACTCGAAACCGTCCACGCTCACCGCATCGCAACCGATCTTCTCGGCCTTCAACGCATGGCGCACCGACGTGCACTTGTGGATGACCTTGATGCCGGCCGCCTTGAGGGCCGGGATGTGCTCCTCAGGGCTACGGCCGGCGGTCTCGACGATCTTCACGCCACCCTCGGCGATCGCAGCGATGTATTCGCGGTACGGTGGCTCGGAAAAAGTGGGAAGGAACGTCAGATTCACGCCAAAGGGCTGATCCGTCATGTCGCGACAGCGCGCAATTTCCTTGGCCAGAAGTTCGGGAGTTTTCAGTGTCAACGCAGTGATGATGCCGAGGCCACCGGCATTGGAGACAGCCGACGCCATTTCGGCGAGCCCGACATAGTGCATGCCCCCCTGGATAATCGGATGGCGGATGCCAAAGAGTTTAGTAATGCGCGTTTCCATAGAAATGGTTCTCAGGTGAAAGGAATGTGAGAGCGGAGGTTGCGTTACCAGCGTTCCATGTAGGGCCTCAGATCCAGCTCGAACGTCCAGGCGTCGCGCGGCTGCTGGTGCAAGTGCCAATAGTTCTCGGCAATGTGCTCGGGATTGAGAATGCCGCCTTCATCCTTGAGCGCATAGCGTTCCGGAAAATTCGTGCGAATGAATTCCGTATCAATGGCGCCATCGACTACAACGTGCGCGACGTGAATGTTTCGGGGACCGAGTTCACGCGCCATGCTTTGGGCCAGCGCTCGCAAAGCATGCTTGGCGCCCGCAAAGGCAGCGAAGTTCGCCGACCCACGAATACCGGCGGTCGCACCGGTGAAAAGGATGGTGCCCCGGCCACGTTCCACCATGCGCTTGGCCACCTCGCGGGCGTTGAGAAAACCAGCGAAACAAGCCATCTCCCAGATCTTGAAGTACTTGCGTGCCGTCTCTTCCAGGATGCTGCAGGGCACATTCGCCCCGATGTTGAACACGAGCACCTCGATGGGACCCTGCTCTTTCTCGACGCGGTCAATCAGCGCAACAACGTCCTCTTCTTTGCGCGCATCGCTGCCGAAACCATGGGCTTGGCCGCCGGCTGCACGGATGGCTTCCACGACAGGCTCCAGTTTGTCGGCCGAGCGACGCGTCAGGCAGGCGATGTACCCTTCTTTCGCGAAACGGGCAGCAATGGCGCTGCCGGTAGAGTCTCCCGCCCCGACGACGAGCGCCACTCGCGGATGGGTTTCAGACGATGACATCACGTTCTCCTTTGATAAATACGGATTTCGAATTTTCGCGATCAAATTGACCGGCAAAGGGTTAAAGCAAATCGGGATTCACTGCGCAAACTGCCTCAGGGTCGGTTGCAAGCACTGCAGCCAAACCTCGAATTTCGGGAAGAAGTCTTTCGAAGTAGAACCTTGCCGTGACGATCTTGGCTGTATAGATCGATTCGTTCGAAGCGATTTTCCGTTCGGCCGCAACGCTTGCGCTACGTGCCCACATCCACGCAATGCAAACATGGCCCATCAGCCTCAGGAACGCCGATGCGCCGGCACCTGCCGCATCCAGATCGATTGCCGATCGAGCGATGAGGTGCTTCGTTGAAGTCCGGACGACTGATACCGCGTCTTCCAGCGCAGCGAGCAATGCATCGATCTCCGCACGGCCGCACCGGGACTGAGCGAATGCCTCGATCTCTTTCAGAAACATCTCCAAACGTCGGCCTCCGTCTGCGATCACCTTTCGGCCGAGAAGGTCCATGGCCTGAACACCGTTTGATCCTTCGTACAACGGGATGATTCTTGCGTCGCGCAGGTGTTGCTCCACACCATTTTCCTGGATGTACCCATGGCCACCGAAGACCTGCATCGCCATGCTGCAGCATTCCACCGCGAGCTCGCTCGTGAATGCCTTGACAACAGGCGTGACGAGGGCAAGCAGTTCCCCGGCCTGGGCGCGTGCCTCTGTATCGGGATGCTCCTTTAGAAGGTCAGATAGATGAGCAGCGCAAAGCGCGAAAGCCCGAGTCCCCTCCACATACGCTTTCTGTGTGAGCAGCATGCGCTTCCTTGAATCCCTCAGGGGTTCGTACAACACCGGGCTCCACCATCGTGCAACCCTGGCGATCGCCCGTCCCGTTCAGTGGCGCAATGACATCCGACGCGAATTCTCCTGCAGCGTCCAGTATCTGGTCGGTCGTGTCGCGCTCGAATCCCTCGATGCGTGGGAGCACCGCGTGAACATCGAGCAATTCATGAAGCACGAACTGGATATCCCTCAGGGGAGCAGAGTATGTAGTCATATTAGAAAGGGGGTGTGGAGCGGTTCCGCGATGCATGCCCATAAAATCAAGCTGGGAGCCTGGCGGCTCTGTACGCCTGCACCAATTGCTTCACTTCGACACGCGCAGTTCTCGTCGTAGAATCTTCCCGACAGTCGATTTCGGCAGCGCATCGACGAACGTGACGTACTTCGGCACTTTGTACGCTGCAAGATTCGCACGGCAGTGCTGCTCGATGTCCTGTGGTCGCAGATCCGGCTTTTTGGGTACCAAGTAGAGGTGCGGCACTTCACCTGATTTTTCGTCGGGCTCGCCAACGCATGCGCATTCAAGTACGCCTTCGTGCAAGGCAACCACGGCCTCGATCTCATTTGGATAGACGTTGAAGCCTGATACCAGGATCATGTCTTTCTTACGGTCAACGATTCGCATGTTGCCCGTGGCATCCGCGACCACAATGTCGCCGGTGCGGAAGAAGCCGTCGTCCGTCATGACCTTGCGGGTTTCTTCCTCACGCTTCCAATAACCAGAGAACAGCTGCGGCCCCTTGATCAGCAACTCACCGGGCGTTCCATCGGGCACCACTTGACCTTCGTCATTGATCACTCGCACATCGGTGGAAGGCAGGGGGATGCCGATGTCGCCGCTGTGCCCGACCGGATTGAACGTCGCCGCAGGCGAAGTCTCAGTCAGACCATAGGCCTCGGTAATCGGGGGGGCACCCGCAACGCTCCAGCACTCTGCTACCGCTCGTTGCACAGAGGCGCCCGCACCGACGACCAGCCTTGTCCGGTCGAATTCGACCGATTGCAACGCCGAATCCTGGACCAGTGAATTGAACAGCGTATTGACGCCGATGAATACACCAAACGGCGCACGCTTCATCTCTGCGATCACTGTGCTGGTGTCACGCGGGTTCGCCACGAGGCGCATGACACCACCTAAGCGCAACATGAGCAGGAGCATATGAAGCGGATAGATGTGGTAGAGCGGCAGCGGCGCAACCACGGAGAGTTCGGCTGCATCCACCGCCAGCGTGAACCAACTCATCGACTGCAATATTCCGGCACTCATCGCCCGATGCGTCAGAATTGCTCCCTTGGACAGCCCGGTGGTTCCCCCGGTGTATTGCAACAACGCCGGATCTTCCGGATAAACCGAAACAGCATCAGCTACCTCAAGAACTTCTTGCGCAAGCACCTCGGCCAAGGGCACTGTGGCTTGCATGGCACTGTGACCGATGACCGGTGCAGTCTCTATGGCGCGCAGCAGACCAGATGCCGGCAGCGTCAAGGACAGCGCAACCCCGGCCGCCTCTATCAATGGCCTGTGCTTGATGTACAAGCTGTCGACCAGCACGATCGCTCGGACGCTGGCATCTCGTAGTTGATGATCGAGTTCGCGGGCCGTGTACAGAGGATTGACAGGGACGGCAATCAGACCACTGCGCAGCGCCGCCGCCAACACGACAGGAAATGCCACGCAGTTGCCCAACAGCAATGCGACGCGATCCCCTTTGCGCAGGCCAGCACGCTGCAAATGCGTAGCAAGCGACCGAGAGTATTGATCCAACTGCGCATAGCTCAGCCTCTCGTCGCCGATAAGCACTGCAGGCTGCTCCCGAAACGCCGAGAAAGATCGCTCCAACAGTCGCGCGAGCGTCTCATCTGCCGCGAGATCGATCGTCACGGGCATGCCCGGAGGATATTTGACATGCCAATGTCGAGCTTCCATGGTTGTCTCCAAGTACTGTAGTTCTGTTCGAATGCGCTTCCGGAGTGCCGCTCTCTGCCAAATGGACTGCATGGTCGGGATCGAAGGCTAGCGAGCCAACTCATCCCGAATCATGTCCAGGCGGTCTTGTCCAAAGAACATTTCTTCACCAACGAAGGTCGTCGGCGCGCCGAAGACGCCCTGCCCGACAGCCTCATCGGTCACCGCCTTCAGGGCCGCCTTGACCTCCTGGTCGGCAGCCAATGCCTGCATATCCTGCGGATCGAAGCCGGCGTCGGCCAAGGTCTTGGCGGTGAGCTCCGGTTCGTTGAGGTTTAGCGAGTCGACCCAAATGGCCTTGAACACGGCCCTGAGCACTTCCTGCAGCCGCTCAGGTTCGCGCAACTGCACCCCCGTCACAACCCGCATCAGAAACAGCGTGATGATCGGGAAGTGAGGATTACTTTTGAATGGCACTCCGTATTTGCGCGCGTAGCGCTGATAGTCATGATTGGTATAGCGCCCTTTCACATGGATGGCTGCAGGAGACGCATTGCCTGTAGCCTGGAACACCCCACCCAGAAGCATCGGCTTGTAAATCAAACGGGCATCCGCCTTCGCGCAGATCTCTGGCAATTGAGTCCAGGCCAGATATGAGGCCGGACTACCAACATCGAAGAAGAAGCGCACGTCCTTGCTCATAACCACCCCTTTGGTAAACGATCGTTTGGTTAACGGAGAATATGCTAACCTAGAAACTCGTTGCCATCCGGGTTAACCCAAATCTTCGTATGCGCTACTCCCCCACACACAAGCAAGAGACCCGAGCGAAACTGCTCGCAAGCAGCAAGGCGATTGCCAAGCAAGGAGGATTCGATGCGACCGGCGTCGACGCCCTGATGTCCTCCATTGGGCTCACCGGCGGAGCGTTCTACACGCACTTTCCCTCGAAGCAGGCGCTGTTCGAGGAACTGGTAAGGGAAGAACTAGAGAACAGTTCGCAAATGCTTGCTGGCGATGAGCAGTCTGACCCGGACTATGTAGTCAAGCGTTTACGGGGATACCTCAGCAGCGCCCACGCAGCCAATCCGGAAAGCGGATGCGCCCTGCCCACACTCGGCCCGGAAATCGCACGTGCTTCAGCAACTGTTCGCAAAGCGGCCGAGAAAAGCCTCAAACATACGCACCAAAGCTGGAGCGACAGAATCAATGATCCTGATGGTGCTTGGGCCTTGATCGCACAGTGTGTGGGCGCGCTCGTTCTGGCACGTTCAGTGGAAAGCGAAAAGACCCGCAAGGAAATCCTTGCGGCATGCCGCAGACATATCGGGCGTATCCACTCTCTCGACCTGGAATAGCCGGCGGCCCTACATCGAAAGCCGATCCCTCAGCGCATGTCGGCTATATACCCTGACGCAAACGTGGCCTGAGGATCAATTGCAATTCACCACGGAAATGAAAAAATACCGGCGCCGACCGAATGCCAGTCGATGCGCCGGATGAGCGTCATGATTCACGGCGCCACGACAAGTACCGTGTGCATGCCTGCTTCATAGTGCCCTGGCTTGTTGCAGATCAGCGCGTAGCGGCCGGGTGCGAGCTTGAATGACACGCGCTTGCTCTTGCCCGGTGCGATGTCCTCGACCTCGCCGATCTTTTTCAGCTTGCGTTCCAGCACCTGCCCTTTGCTGACGGGCAGCGCATCGTCGGCAAGGTCTGTCTTCAGCACGACGAGTTCGTGCTCCATGTTGTTGTCCGCGACATTCTTCACGTCGAGCGTGACGCGACCCGATTTCACGTTGTGCGTCTGGAGCTCGATCGAATTCGACAGCAACGTTGCATTGACGGTTTGCTGGGCCCGGCTCGCATGTGATGTTGTCCCGAGCGCGAACACACCGACGAGGATGGCGATTCTGTAATCGACACGCATGGCTGCCTCCTTGAGAGCGGAACGTTGCGCCTGCCGAGTGTCGCGCGATTGCCGTGCGCGAGATTGTCCAGCACGCAAGCACGCCTGCCTGAGCGACGGCATGAATGCTTTATGCGGCGGGCGATATGTGCAGTAAACGCGCGTCGAGGGCAGCTTATTCCTGAGCGAGGCGGGTGCAAACGAGAAGGAACGTGCATCGAACGTGTCGCATAGAATGATCCGAATCGGCTCGGCCGCACTCCGAATCAATGCTTCCATGGATCGCCCCTCCGGAAAACGATTGAATGCAGCCAGTCCTGTCCCGATTCTCTGCGCGGCACTTGGTGCGGCTGTCGGGTCGACCGTCGCAGAACTGCTGCTCTGGTGGTTCGCCGGCGAAGACGCGATGCAGAACCTGTTTCGCGACGCGCGCCTCACGGCAGCCATCGTGATGGGTCAACGCCTGTTCGCACAACCCGCCGACTTCGATCCGCTGGTCATGGGGGTGGCAACAATAGTCCATCTGTCACTTTCGCTTGCCTACACCATCGTGTTGGCGAAAGCGATCCGAAACATGTCGCTTCGGTCGGCTCTACTCGCGGGGAGTGCGTTTGGACTCGTCCTCTACGGCGTCAACCTGCACGTATTCACTGCGATCTTCCCGTGGTTCATTCCGGTTCGCGGCGTGATCACGCTGGTGGCTCATCTGGTGTTTGGAATCACGGCGGCAACGATGTACCACGTCGCCCGACGGCAACTGCGGTCGCGACACTGATACCGCGCCGACGTCGATGTGTACCGCCTCATGGAATAACCCGGTGCGCTAAATCGTTTACTCCGCAGGCGGCGACATACAAAGCAGCAGACTGCTCATGCCGCGTCAAGAAACGGCACCGGCACACCAGACGCCGGGCGCCGCCACTGGCTCTCCGCGCGCGTCAAGTGGCCGGAATCATTGCAGGAGCCGATCATGCGCAACGTACTTCGTTTCGGGACAGGTCTCGTCTGCCTCGGCCTTTCCGTGTCTGCCTTTGCACAGGTTTATGACGATTCGGCGGACTACAGCGCCAGCTGCCGCGCGGTCGTCGGGCAGGCGGAAATCGACGGCACGGTGCAACAGGTCGTAGGGCGCGCATGCCTGCAAAGCGACGGAACATGGCAGATCGTACAGAGTCCTGACGGTAGCGTCATGTGGTATCCGCTCGCAGCGTATCCCTACCCAGACCCGTGGTATTGGGGGCCGCCACTCTTCGTCGGCGCAGGCGTGAGTTTCATCTTTGTCGACCGATTCCATCGCTTCCACCATTTTCGTCGCGTCGATCACTTCGATCACTTCGGTCACGTCCATCCAATGGATCACCACCGCTTCGGTACGCCAATGGGGGCAGGCTTTCACCGCGGTCCGTTTCCCGTCGGCGGGTTCCGCGGGTTTGGCGGAATGCATCGGTTCGGCGGAATGAGTGGGGCCGGCGGAATGCGGCGGCACTGACCAGGCGGTCATTTCAGCCTGCTGCGCATGCCGGACCGGTATCAGTCGATTTTTTGTTGAAGTGGCGTTACCGCGCGAATTTTCCCCGTTCGCGCCGGTGATTTATTCGATGAGATACATGATTTGGCCCGGATTTACTTTTCGTTTTCCTGAGATGCGTTAATGATCCTGTAATCCCGGATGCCGCACAATCAGAAAATTCCGATTCCTGTACAAGAATTTTGAAAATGGCGGAATTGATCATGAATGAACTTCATTTTTCTTGTTTAAAGAATTCGCGAATCGCGATTGGCGGATTCGGCCGGGCTACGCGACCCGCCCGTTTACCGGAATCGTCGCGCCGCGAATCGCCTGCGCATCGGCCGACAGCAGGAATGCGATCGTCGCCGCAATCTCGTGCGGTTGAACCCAGCGCGTGAAATCCGCGTCGGGTATGTCCTTGCGGTTCTGCGGCGTGTCGATGATGCTCGGCGCGATCGCGTTGACCGTCACGCCCGTATCGCGCAGCTCCGCCGCGAGCGCCTCAGTCAGCCGCGCCACGCCCGCCTTCGCGGCCGCATAGGCGCCCATGCCGGGCCCCGCACGGAGCGCCGCGCCCGCGCCGATGTTGACGATGCGCCCCGACGAACCGCGCAACAGATGCGGCAGCGCCGCCTTCGACGCATTCAGCGCGGTCTTCACGTTGAGTTCGTACATCCGGTCCCAGGTGGCCGCGTCGCCGTCGGCCACGGTCTCCCACGCGAATGCGCCCGCGATGTTGAGCAACGCATCGAGCCGGCCAAATGTCTGATGCACATCGTCGAGTGCCTGAACGGCGGCCCGCGCGTCGACGAGATCCACGCCGCCGATGCGGCGCGCACCGCCGAGCCCCGCGGGCAGCTCCGCTGCCGCCGGAGCCGCGCCCCGTCCGATCAGCGCGATGCGTGCACCACGCGCGCCCAGCCATGCGCCTGTCGCGAGGCCGAGCTGGCCGAACCCGCCAGTGATCGCGACCACCCTGTCAATCGTGCCCGTTTCCATCGATTCCCCCTCCTTTATCCGTCGTCCGGTTGCACCGTTGCCGCGGCCGCAGGCGCGCGGCCGTTCGCGGCTCCAGCGTACGCGCGAACGCCGCCGGCAGGCAACGCGCACGCGTACCGCTAACCGCTTACCTGTCCGTCCGCACGGCCACGAGACTGCGCCTGCGCAACGCTTCCGTCGTTTCGGCCCCTTCGCCCGGGCGCCAGCCCGGCGGCATCAATACGAAACGCGCGGCGGTCCACGGGTCGCGCGCCGTCGCGACGTCGCGCGCAAGGCTCGCCCAATGCTCGAGTTCGACGACGAGCGGATTGCGCGAGCGCGTGGGCGTCACGAGCCCGAAGCGGCACGGCTCGTCGGCGCGCTCCGCGACATAGGTGCCGAACAGCCGGTCGAACACGATCAGCACGCCACCGTAATTCGCATCGAGGTAGTCGAGATTCGACGCGTGATGGACGCGGTGCGCGGACGGCGTGTTGAACACGTATTCGAGCCAGCCGAGCTTCGGTATCCACGTGTTGTGCAGCCAGAACTGATACAGCAGGTTGAACGACAGGATCGCGAGCACGGCCTCCGGACGCACGCCGAGCCAGACGAGCGGCGTGAAGAACATCGCCGCGCCGGCAAGCTTGCTGGTCCAGCCGAGCCGGAACGCGGACGACAGCGTCAACTGGTTCGGCGAATGATGGACGGCGTGGGTCGCCCAGAAGAACCGGATCCGGTGCGACGCGCGGTGATACCAGTAGTAGCAGAACTCCTGGCCGACGAACACGAGCAGCGCGAGCGCAACGCTGTCGAGCCGTATCGTGAACAGGCGGTGCGCCCACGCGAACTCGAAGACGGGCGCAGCGAGCGAGAACGGCACCAGCGCGAGCAGCTTGCGCCCGGCGAGATCCGCGAGCGAGAGCCAGACCTCGCCCCAGTCGAACGGCGCGGCCTGCCGGCTGCGCCGCCAGGTGAGCACGGCCGCCTCGACGAACGATACGGCGACGATGAACAGTGTGACGAAATGCGCGAGTTTTCCTGTCGTGAGCATGATGGGCAGTTCCTTCCGTTGAAGCGGCACGCTCGCTGCGGCACGAGCCGCCGGCGTGTCGAATGAACGGCACTGTAGTGGCGCGGGATGGGAAAGGCCATGCGCGAAATGTGTCGCCACATGTCGCGACAACGTGCGGGCAAGCGGTGCGCGATGGTCGTGCCGCTGTGTGCGGATACGCGCCTGCGATGGCGTCGCTCGACGACCGGCCCGCCACGCGGCGGACTCACGCCGCCCGCACGGCCGACACGCGCATTCGTCAGACCGGACGCCGCCCGCCGCGTGTAACCGGGTGACATCTTTTATGACGAGACGGGCTCGTCCGAGCACCCTAAAGTTCGCTCCATCGACACGCGACTGCGTGTTCCCGAACCGATCCGTTTCATCAACCGCTTGCCGGCGCGTAATGCCGGCCCCTCACCCCTCAAGGAGAAACCCGTGAAGTCCGTCAAGAAGATGATTGCCCTCGTCGTTTTGTGTATTGTTTCTGCAGCGGCATCGGCGCAGGACGCCGCGCCGCGCGCGGCCGCCGGCGCACGCGTCGAGCGCGCGATGGCCCAGCTCGAAACCCGCTTCGCCGCCGCGAACACCACGCACGACGGCAAGCTCACCCGCCAGCAGGCCGCGCTCGGGATGCCGATGGTCGCGCAGCATTTCGACGAGATCGACACGCAGCAAAACGGTTACGTGACCGTCGCGCAGATCGAAGCGTTCCTGCGTCAGCGCATGGCGGCCCGATAGCGACGATAGCGACAGACGACAACCCGATCGCACGACCCGCGCCGGAGGCAGCCGATGGAGCAAACACCCAGAATCATCGTGCTCGACGACGAGGCGGAGTTGCGCAACATGCTGCAACGCTTCCTGAGCGCGCACGGCTTCCAGGTCCGCGCGGTGGCCGACGGCAAGCGGCTCGACCGCCTGCTGCAGCGCGAGCCCTACGACCTGCTGGTGCTCGACCTGATGATGGAGCCCGAGGACGGCCTCAGCGTCTGCCGCCGGCTGCGCGCGGAAGGACACACGCTGCCGATCCTGATGGTCACCGCGAAAGGCGACGCGGCGGACAAGGTCGTCGGCCTCGAAACGGGCGCCGACGACTACCTCGCGAAGCCGTTCCTCCCCGACGAGCTGGTCGCCCGCGTCCGCGCGCTGCTCCGGCGCCAGAAGATGGCGGCGGGCGAACCGACGGTGACTGCACAGCGGCTGCGCTTCGGCGATTTCACGTTCGACGTCGGCCAGCAGACGCTGTGCCGCGACGGCACGCCGGTCGACGTGCATTCGGCCCAGATGCTGTTGCTGCACGCGCTCGGCTCGTCGCCGAACCGCGCGGTGAGCCGCGAGAACCTGCTCGCCCGCGCGCGCGGGCGCGACCACCAGGCGCTCGACCGCAGCGTCGACGTGCAGATCCTGCGGCTGCGCCAGATCGTCGAGGACGATCCGGCCAAGCCGCGCTTCATCAAGACCGTCTGGGGCATCGGCTACATGCTGGTGGCCGGCGTCGAACCGTGATGCGACGCCTGCTGCCGCGCTCGCTGATGTCGCGCAACATCGCGTTGCTGGTCGCGCTCGTTGCGCTGTCGCTTGCCTGTTCGCTCGTCGTCCTGCTGCATTACGTGCAGCGCCCGCGCGTCGAGCGCGCGTCGATCGTCTTTGCGAACTATGTGACGCTGCTCGACCGCACGCTCGCGAGCGTGCCGCCCGAAACGGGCAGCGCGGTGGCCGCCCGGCTCGGTGCGCAGACGGCCCCGCCGCCGGCGGACCCGCCCCGTCCGCCGAATCTGCTCAGGCTGTTCCAGTCCTGGCAGCGCGACGTCTTCATGCGGGCGCTCGAGCGCCACCTGCCGCCCGATCAGCCGGTGCGCTGGCAATCGGGCGACGAGGATCGTCTGTGGATTCGCGTGCACGTGGCAGGGCAGCCTGTCTGGGTAGCGCTGCCGATAGCGGCGGACGCGCAGGCGAGCGGCATCACGACGGCCGTCGTGCTGTCGTTCGGCCTCGCGCTGCTCGCCGCGCTGACCGGCTACCTGATCCAGCGTCACCTGAACCGGCCGCTCGCCGAACTGGCGCGCGCAGCGCGCCGCGTGAGCGCGGGCGAACGGCCGCCGCCGCTGCCCACCAACGGCCCGACTGAAATTGCGGACGTGAGTCTCGCGTTCAACCAGATGACCGATGCGCTGCGGCAGGAAGAGACGACGCGCGCGCTGATGTTGGCCGGCGTCTCGCACGATATCCGCACGCCGCTCACCAAGCTGCGTCTCGCGATCGCGATGGCGCTGCCGCGCGGCAGCAACGATGCGCTGGTGGCATCGTCCGACGCCTATCTGGACCAGATCGACACGATCCTGCAGCAGTTCATGGACTACGCGGGCAGCGGCGAGCGCGAAACGCTGCAAACCTGCGATCTGAACGCGCTGGTCGGGCAGCTCGTCGCGGATTTCGCGGGGCTCGGCCACGAATTCGCGTTCGACGACGGTAACGTGCGGCCCTTCGCGTTCCGGCCCGTGAGCCTGATGCGGCTGCTGATGAACCTGATGCAGAACGCGGTCGTCTACGGCCGCTCGGGCCTCCTCGTGCGCACCTGGATGCAGCACGGCTGCGCCTGCGTCGCGGTGTGCGACCGCGGCACGGGCCTCGGCGCCGCCGAACTCGAACGGCTCAAGGCACCGTTCAGCCGGGGCACGAACGCACGCAGCCATGCGGGCGGCACAGGCCTCGGTCTCGCAATCGTCGAACGAATCGCGCGCCTGCACGGCGGCTCGCTCACGTTCCGCGACCGCGACGGCGGCGGTCTCGAAGCGGTCGTCGCACTGCCGCTGGATCCGCCCGTGCAGGTGCGCGCGCCGCTGCCTGCGTGACGGCCGCTTGCCGGTGACGCCGCGACATGCGTCGACATAATTCGTGCGTGGCGCCGCACGACACCTCCCCGCATACTTGCGCCTGAGCGTTGCGCAACCGCACGGACCAAAGTGCCCCGCCACCGTTCAAACACAGTCTCCGATAGTTCGCGATCCTGATCATTGCGGAAGTATCGGCAACGTCAACCCGATCACGGACATCGACATGAACGCTTCTCTCGACTTTCTCGCCTCCCGCGCAAAGCGCCTTGCCGGCACCGCGCTGATCGCCGGCGCGCTCTTCACGACCGGTTGCGCCGCGACGCCGGCCGGCATTCAGGCGGCCGGCGCGATGCCGCAGGTTCACGCGGACGTCGTCTACGTGTCCACGTTCGACATTACCGCAGACGATGTCAGGCTCGATGGCGGGATGGCCAGCAAGCTGATGACGATGGCGCACGGCATGTCGACCGATACACAGCGGCAGCAGACCGCGCTGAAAGCCCGCGAGCAGCTTGCCGACGAACTCGTGCGCGAGCTCGTATCGCTGGACATCCCCGCGATGCGCGCGGACGGCGCCGTGCCGGCCGGCCGCGACGCATTGATCGTCACGGGCCGGTTCGAGACGCTCGACGCAGGCAACCGCCGGCGCCGCATCCTGATCGGCCTCGGCGCGGGCAAAAGCGAAGTGGGCGCGTCGGTGGCCGTCCTGTTCCAGCCGGCGCGCGGCACGCCGCAGCCGCTCGTCACGTTCTCCGTCAATGCGGACAGCGGACGCATGCCCGGCATCGCCGAAACCGCGGGCGTCGGCGCGGCGGCAGGACGCCTCGCGACGTCGGCGGCCGTCAGCGGCGGCGTGCACGGCGTGTCGGAGACGCGGCGCGACACGGTGTCGGCCGTCACGGGCAAGCTCGCGCGGTCGATCGCGAAACAGCTCGCGGCAACGAGCGCGACGAACGGCTGGCTGCGGCACGTATCGGCAAGCTGACGCGCGCACGCCAGACGCGCGAACCGGCATCTGGGCATAATGCCGAAAGCCGATCCGGCCGCTCGCGCATCGCGCCGTTTGATCGAGCGGAGCGCAACGCGCCGGGATCGAACCTCGAACCTCATTCGCTCAAACACATGCAAGTGCTCGTCGTGGGATCCGGCAAGCTGGCAACCGAGTTGCTCCGCTCGCACAGGCTGGACAGTACGTATCAAGTCATTCCGTGGCCCGCCGGCGGGCGCGTCGACGTCAGGTCGATCGTCGTCCACGCCGGCTCCGGCCGAGAACTGCCGGCCGCGATCGCCGCGTGCCGGGCGACGTCGTCGCCGCTCGTCGAGCTGTCCACCGGCTCCGACGTCGAGACGGGGTCGCACGACTTCCCGGTCGTGCTGTGCCCGAACACGAACATCCTGATGCTCAAGTTCATGAGCATGCTCGAAAACAGCGGTCACCTCTTTCGCGATTGCGCGATCAGCGTGGTCGAGTCCCATCAGGCGACGAAGTCGTCGGTGCCCGGCACCGCGGTCAGCATCGGCCAGTCGCTCGGCCTGCCACCCGACGCGATTCGCTCGGTGCGGGACCCTGCAATCCAGCGCGGCGAACTGCAGATCCCCGCTGACGAACTGGCGCGCCACGCATACCACCAGGTACGGATCGAAGACGGCGCCTGCAGCCTGCAGTTCGAATCCCGCGTGTACGGCACATCGCCTTATGCGGACGGCGTGTCGCGCATCGTCGAAGCCGTTCGGCACCACGAACTCGAGAACCGCCGCTATTCGATCATGGAGTTCATCCGGAACGGCTGGCTGTAACCCCGGAGGCGCGGACCGGGCGCGGTTTTCCCGGCCCGCTCCAACCGTTCTCCGAGCGCGACGCTCATTGCCAACCCTCGCCGCCGAGCGGATGCACGGTCTCGTTCAGTACGCGTGCATGTGCACCGACCGGGAAATTCGACAGCGAGCCGAAGTCGCCGCACTGATAGCCGAAGATCTTGCCGTCCGTCTTGCGCTGCGTCAGGTCGATCAGCACGACGCCGAGCGTCGGAATCACCTTCTCGCGCCACACGAACAGATACAGCTCGTCCGCAAGCTTGAAGCAATGGCAGCGGTCGACGTCGGCCAGCCCGCGCTCGACGCCTTCCAGGCATTGCCACGCGTAGAAGTTCTCGTTCAGGTAGATGTGCTCGTAACATTCGGTCGGGCTGTAGCGGTACATCGTGCGCTTGCCGATCAGCTCGCGGGTCGGCGCATGCAGCGGCCCCGGGCCGGCATGGCCGCCGAGCGTGCCGTGGCGGAATGCGACGTCGACGCCCGTCAGCGGCAGCCCGCGCACCACGCGCGTGAATGCATCGACGTGCGTATCCGCCTCGGTCGGCAGCGTGCCCGTCACCGACGTCCACACGCCGTTTTCCAGGTCGATCACGAGGCTCACCGACGTCGCGCGTGCCGCCGAATCGATGTAGTCGACGAAGTACAGCCCCTTGCGCAGCTGCGTCACGCGGCACGGCTCGCTGCCGCACGCGCCGGTGGCAGCGTCGCGCCAATGCAACGCGCGCGGCTCGAACGTGTAGACGCGCGAGGCGCTGGATGCGCCGGACGCGTCGTCGAGCTTGAGCGTCTGGCCCGCGAGCGCGTCGGCCGGCGCGACGAGGTTGGCCTCCGGCGCAAAGCCGTCCGCGAGCGCGCCCACCTGAATGAATACCGGATCCTGTCGTTCCACCTGCCGTCTCCCGTGCAGCTTCAGGCCCGGCGGGCCGTGTACGCTGCTCATGCACATGGTGCGGGCTGTGCGCGGCGCGCGGTATCGGCCAAAAGGATGAAGGGCGCGCGCCGCCGGAACGCGCTAAAGTGCGTGTGATCCGCGCCGCGACCGGCGCGCGAGGAGCGCGCATGCATCGTGTCACCCACTACCGCCGTACCCGCGAAGGCATCGAGGCGATCGGCCTCGAATCGGATCGCGCGTTTCCGCGTCACGCGCATGACGAATTCGGAGTCGGAGTGATCGTCAGCGGCGCGCACCGGTCGTGGAGCGGCCGCGGCCAGGTCGACGCGCTGGCAGGCGACGCGATCATGGTCAACCCGGGTGAAATGCACGACGGCGCGCCGCTCGGCACGCACGCGCAGCGGAGCTGGCGGATGCTGTACCTCGCGCCGGCACTCGTTACCGGCGTCGCGGCCGACGAAGGGCTCGACGGCATCGAGCTCGCGCGTCCGGCGGTGCGCGACGGGCGGCTGACCGCGGCCGTCGGCCGGCTTTACGCGCGCATCGTCGGCGGCGACGAAGCGCCGCTTGCGCGCGACGAAGCGCTCGTGATGCTCGTTGCGGGGCTGCTGGCGCGGCACGCGAACCGCGCACTGCCGCAGATGGGCGTCGCGCCCGCGATCCACGCGGCGCGGGAACGGCTCGATGCGACGCCCGCCGCGCCCGTGTCGCTCGCCGAACTCGCGGCGTTGAGCGGCGTGAGCCGCTTCCAGTTGCTGCGCGGCTTTGCGCGCGAACTCGGCATCACGCCGCATGCGTACCTGATCCAGTCGCGCACGCGGCTCGCCCGCGCGCTGCTCGCGCGCGGCAGCCCGATCGCGGATACCGCGGCCGAAGCGGGGTTCGCCGACCAGAGCCACATGACGCGCGCGTTTGCGCGCCAGTTCGGCATTACGCCCGGGCGATTCACGCAGGCGATGCGGTAGCCGGCGACGAGGTCGCCGGATCGAGATCCGGATCGGTTCGCGGCTGCCGCCTTGGGTTCGCTTCGTCATCCTGTCGCTTCCCCGCCTCCCCGCTTCTCCGCTTCACGCTGCAATTTCATTCAAGACGCCCACCCCGCCACCGCGCGACGATGCGGCGCATGAAAACACGACTGATTGGCTACCTCTACCTCGCCGGCGCGATGACCGGCGTCGGCAGCACCGTGATCGCGAGCCGCCTGGCCGCCAGCGGTCTGCCGCCGTTCACGGCAACCGCGCTGCGCTTCCTGATCGCGACGCCATTGCTGTTCGCGTTGATGCGCATGCAACGGCTGCGCTGGCCGCGGCTCTCGCGGCGCGACGCCGTGCTGCTCGTCGTGCAGGCCGCCGCGGGCGGCGTCGGTTATACGGTGCTGCTGATCTGCGGCACGCGGCTGTCGTCGCCGCTCGATGCAGGCGTGATGCTCGGCACGCTGCCGGCGATGTCGACGCTAATCGCGGCCGTCATGCTGCGCGAAAGGCAGACGCCGCGCGACTGGGCGGCCGCCGCGCTCGCGACGTGCGGCGTGCTGTTCGTCACGTTCACGCCGGGCCAGCCGCTGCCATCGCTGCAGACGCTCGCCGGCGACGTGCTGGTGCTGGCCGCCGTCGCATGCGAAGCCGTGTTCATCCTGCTCAACCGCCGGCTCGCGGCGCCGTTCGCCCCGCTCGCGCTGTCGACGGCGATGTCCGGGCTCGGCTTCGTGCTCGCGCTGGTTCCGGCCGCATTCGAAGCGCATGCGGCCACGGCGGGCTGGACGGCGGGCGCAGTCGCGGCGATCGCGTACTACGCGCTCGTGCCGACCGTGCTCGGCTACCTGTGCTGGTACGCGGGTTCGGCACGCACGAGCGGCACCGAAGCCGCCCTGTTCACCGCTATCGCGCCCGTGTCGGCGGTGCTGTTCGCGGTCGCGCTGTTCGGTGAAGCGCTGAACGCCACGCGGCTCGCCGGCATCGCGCTGGTCGTTGCGGGCATGCTGGTCGGCGCGATACGACGGCGCGCGGCGGCCTTACGCGCACCGGACACACAATCGGCGTAAACGGCGCGCGAGCGGGCGAACGGCCCGCCATCGCGCCCCCCGCAGGTACGACCCGCGCAAGTTTTCCTTGACTTCGGCCAGTCTCAAACTAATATACGCACCGCGTATATTTTCCTGTGAGGTGCCGCCGATGCCCGTTCCCCAGCAAGCCTTTCTCCGCGACGCGATGCGCCGCCTCAACATGACTCGCGAAGCGTTCGCCAGCCGTATCGGCGTCAGCCGGCGCGCACTGGATACGTGGCTGCTGCCCGACGATTCGCAGGAGTGTCGCGGGATGCCGGAAATCGTCGAGCGCTTCGTGTCGGAGATCGTCGAACGCGCCGCGCCGGAAGGCGGCGACTATACGCAAAGCGTAGATAGCCAGGGTCTGGCAAAGCAGTTCCTGTTCGAAGGCAAGCCGCAACTGCTGTCGGTCGACCAGTTCTCGCGGGATTCGGTCGAGGCGCTGTTCCGCGTCGCCGACGTGATGCAGCCGATTGCGCGCCGCCGCAAGATTTCGCGCGTGCTGGAAGGCGCGGTGCTCGGCAACCTGTTCTTCGAGGCCAGCACGCGCACCCGCGTGTCGTTCGGCGCGGCGTTCTGCCGGCTCGGCGGCTCCGTGTGCGACACGACCGGCTTCACGTTCTCGTCGATGGCCAAGGGCGAATCGATCTACGACACGAGCCGCGTGATGTCCGGCTACGTCGACGCGCTGGTGATTCGCCATCCGGAGAAAGGCTCGGTTGCCGAATTCGCGCGCGCGACCAACCTGCCGGTGATCAACGGCGGCGACGGTCCCGGCGAGCATCCGAGCCAGGCGCTGCTCGACCTGTACACGATCCAGCGGGAATTCTCGCGGCTCGGCAAGATCGTCGACGGCGCGCACATCGCACTCGTCGGCGACCTCAAGTACGGCCGCACCGTGCATTCGCTCGTCAAGCTGCTCGCGCTGTACCGCAGCCTCAAGTTCACGCTCGTGTCGCCGCCGACGCTCGAGATGCCCGCCTACATCATCGACCAGATTTCGAAGAACGGCCACGTGATCGAGCAGACGCACGACCTCGCGGCAGGGCTGAAGGGGGCCGACGTCGTCTACGCGACGCGGATCCAGAAGGAGCGCTTCACCGACGAATCGTTCGAAGGCTACACGCCGGATTTCCAGATCAACCAGGCGCTTGTCGACGCCGTCTGCGGACCGGACACGCTGATCATGCACCCGCTGCCGCGCGACAGTCGCCCGGGCGCGAACGACCTGTCGGTCGACCTGAACCGTGACCCGCGCCTCGCAATCTTCCGGCAGACCGACAACGGGATTCCGGTGCGGATGGCGATCTTCGCGGTGCTGCTCGGCGTCGAGAACCTCGTGCAGCACTCGATGCGCGACGCGACGTGGCGTCCGCCTGCATATCTCGGGCCGGAGGATGCGGTGTTTCACGGGATTGATTGAACGACGAACGACGTCGGCGCGCCGATCCGCCGCCGACGTCACTCGAACCGGATCGGTTCGCCCTGCATCGGCTCCCGCTCGATGTGGAGATCGACACCACCCACCTTCCTGCCCATCTCCGCCAGCAGCGTACCCAGTCCGGACAGCTGCTTTGGTCGAGTGCCGCGTTCTTCTTGGTCACGTACAGGCTGATCGGCCAGCGCGTCCCCCGGAATCACGTCGCCGCCAATCCTGCGCATCGCGCGACCCTTTAACGACGGGTCGCCATGCGCGCGATCGAGCACGGCGCCCTTCGCTGTATTGGATTTCTTCATCGCATACCCCTGCAGCGTCTGCACGTCAAACGTGGCACGCTCGCCCACACCTCCCGCCCCGTCAACCCGTCCGCAACACTCGTCAACACTTTCCAAAAACGCGAACGAGAACGCTTCTCATTTAATCTAAAATTACATAGAATGCCGACTGAAAACAAATCGTAATAATCCCCGGCGGCATGCACATTCGTGCAGCACTTGCCTCCGGGCCACACCAGACGAGGTCGATGCGCTCATGAAGTCCCGCTCCGAAGAGCTGAAGCTCGGAAAGTTCACCACCCTGTGCGGCGTGCTCGCCGCGAGCCCGGCGTTCGCCGACGGCGCGCCGCCGCCCGCCCCGGCAGACGGCGACGGCCATCTCGCGCCGATCGAGATCAAGGGCAAGGCCGAGCACAGCTACAAGGCGGACTTCTCCGCGTCCGCGAAATTCACCGCGCCGCTCGTCGACACGCCGAAATCCGTCACCGTGATCCCGCAGGAACTGATCCGGAACAGCGGCGCGTCGACGCTGACCGAAGCGCTGCGCACCGTGCCCGGCATCACGTTCGGCGCAGGCGAAGGCGGCAATCCGCTCGGCGACCGGCCGTTCCTGCGCGGCTACGACACGCAAGGCAGCATGTTCGCCGACGGGATGCGCGACACCGGCGCGACCACCCGCGAAATCTTCAACACCGAGCACGTCGAGATCACGAAAGGCTCGGACGGCGCGTACGGCGGCCGCGGCGGCGCGGGCGGCAGCATCAACCTGATTACGAAGACCCCGCACCTCGGCACGAGCGCGGACGCAAGCGCGGGCTTCGGCACTGACCGCTACCGCCGCTTCACGGCCGACGGCAACTGGCAGTTCGCCGATCATGCGGCGTTCCGCCTCAGCCTGATGAGCCACAACAACGACGTCGCCGGCCGCAATGCGGTCAACAACGCGCGCTGGGGTGTCGCGCCGTCGATCGCGTTCGGCCTCGGTACGCCGACCCGCGTCACCGCGAGCTACTACCACCTGTCGACCGACGACCTGCCCGACGGCGGCATCCCGTATTTCTACGGCTTCAACATCCCGAAGGGCGTCGGCACCGACGGCCCGGCGCCGGTCGACCGCCACAACTTCTACGGGCTGATCGACCGCGACTTCCGCAAGACGACGTCGGATATCAGCACGCTCAGGATCGAGCACGACATCACGCCGTCGCTGACGATCCGCAACACCACGCGCTACACGGAGTCCACGCAGGACTACATCTGGACGCAGCCGGACGACAGCCAGGGCAACGTGGTCAACGGCAAGGTCTGGCGGCGCGCGAACACCCGCAACAGCTCGATCAACAGCATCGCGAACCAGACCGAGCTGTTCGGCGAATTCCGCACCGGCCCGCTGAAGCACAACTTCACGACCGGCATCGAGCTGTCACGCGAATGGGGCAAGCGCGACACGTACAACGTCGCGGCCGGCACCGGCAAGATCTGCCAGAACGGCATCGGCGCGGCGTCGGACTACAACTGCACGAGCCTGTGGTCGCCGAACCCGGCCGATCCGTGGGCCGGCTCGATCACGCGCGACAACGACTACGCGCATGCGCGCACCGTCACGAAATCGATCTACGGCTTCGACACGATCGAGCTGACGCCGCGCTGGCAGGTGAACGCGGGGGTGCGCGTCGACGACTATTCGACGCGCTTCACCGACACCCGCGCAAAAGGTGGCAAGACCTACACGCGCGACGACACGCTGTTCAACTGGCAACTGGGCCTCGTGTTCAAGCCGGCGCAGAACGGCAGCATCTACGCGTCGTACGCGACCTCGTCGACACCGGCCGGCATGCTGCTCGGCGAAGGCAGCGAAACGCAATCGCTGGCGCCGGGCCGCGGCGGTGTCGGCCCGAACGCCGACCAGATGGCGCCTGAAAAGAACCGCAGCATCGAACTCGGCACGAAATGGAACGTGCTGAACGACAAGCTCGCGCTGACGGCCGCGCTGTTCCAGATCGATACGACGAACGCGCGTGTGACGCTGCCGAACAACCAGTACGCGATGGTCGGCAACAAGCGCGTGCAGGGGCTCGAACTCGGCGTCGCGGGCCAGATCACGAAGCAGTGGCAGGTGTTCGGCGGCTATACGTACATGAAGAGCGAGCTGCGCGATAACGGCAAGAACGCCGAGAACAACGGCCACCAGTTCCCGAATACGCCAAAGCACAGCTTCACGATGTGGACCAACTACGACGTGACGCCGAAGTTCACGGTCGGCGGCGGCGCGTTCTACATGTCGCAGGTGTTCGGCGATCCCGAGAACCAGCGCGCGGTGCCGTCGTACTGGCGCTTCGACGCGATGGCGCAGTACCGGATCAACAAGAAGCTCGACCTGCAGCTGAACGTGAACAACCTGTTCAACCGCACGTATTTCGATCAGGCGTATCCGGCGCACTACGCGTCGATCGCGCCGGGCCGCTCGGCGTTCGTCACGCTGAACGCGCGCTACTGATCGATGGAGGCCGTGTCGCTGAAGGCGCTCGCGTCGGTGTCGCCGCGCGAGTTCGCCGCGATCCTGGCCGGGCCGCCCGAGCGCGCCGCCGCGTGGGTCGCGGCGGCGGCCGGCAACGGCATCGTCGAAGCGCAGGCCGTCTACGGGCAATACCTGCTCGACGGCCACGGCGTGCCGCGCGATCCGGCGGCCGCGTTCACGTGGTTCCGGTACGCGGCGCAGGCCGATCACCCGATGGCGATGAACATGCTCGGCCGCTGCTACGAGTTCGGCTGGGGCACCGCCGCGTGCGCTCCGGTCGCCGTCTACTGGTATCGGCTTGCCGCGCAGGCGGGGCTCGACTGGGGCATGTACAACTATGCGACCGCGCTCGCGCTCGGCAACGGCGTCGACGAGAATCGCGCCGACGCGCTCGACTGGTTCCGGCGCGCGGCCGCGCTGGGTCACGCCAAGTCGCTCAACCTGATCGGCGGGTTCTACGAGGACGGCTGGGTCGTCGCAGCCGATGCCGACGCCGCTTTCGATCACTATCGCCGCGCAGCCGTTGCCGGCGATTTCCGCGGCCAATTCAACTATGCGCGGCTGCTCGCCGGGCACGGCCGCGTCGACGACGCGCTCGCGTGGATTGCGCGCGTGCCCGCAACCGCGACGCCGGCGTTCGTCGCGAAGATGCGCGCGCATCTTGCTGCGTCGCCGGTCGCTGCGTTGCGCGCGGCCGCGGCGCGGCTGCAGACAAACGATCCGGAATCCCAATCATGATGCTGCATATTCCCGGCGTGCTGACGGCGCGCGTCAAGGTAGTTGCCGCCTGATTCATGCAGCCAGAGGCTGTTTGCTGTCGACGTGCGGGGCCATCGAAACGACAGCGTCGTGTTCAGGATTGAGCGTCACGGCACCAACCGGTGTCCAG
>NZ_QTQP01000033.1 GCF_003854275.1 Burkholderia sp. Bp8963 | reverse complement strand
TTGTAGACGTCCCACAGGCCGTCGACGATCATCGTGTCGACCAGCTTCGCGTCGCCCATCCGGAACCCGTCGCGCGAGCCCGGCAGCACGTGCGGCGCCGCGCTCATGTTCTCCTGGCCGCCCGCGATCACGATGTCCGCGTCGCCCGCCACGATCGCGTTCGCCGCCAGCATCACCGCCTTCAGGCCCGAGCCGCACACCTTGTTGATCGTCATCCCCGGCACCGCGCTCGGCAGCCCGGCCTTGATCAGCGACTGCCGCGCGGGGTTCTGGCCCGAGCCGGCCGCCAGCACCTGGCCCATGATCACTTCGCTCACCTGCTCCGGCTTCACGCCGGCCCGCTCCAGCACCGCGCGGATCACCGTTGCGCCCAGCTCCGGCGCCGCGATCTTCGCAAGCGTGCCGCCGAATTTGCCGACCGCGGTCCGCGCGGCCGATACGATCACTACGTCGGTCATTTCACTTTCCTCCGGGCCGGCGCGACACGACGCGTCGCTACCCGCCCTGTTAAAAAAACTTCGGCGTACCGGACAGCGTGCGCCGCTGTCCGGCATTCGTCAATCGCGCTGCAACACGTAGCGGCCAGGCGCCGGCTCGATCACCGGGAACTGCGCCGAGCCGAGCTGCGCGGGCGGCGCCACCTTGCGGCCGCCGTACTGGTCGAGCCATTCGACCCACGTCGGCCACCAGCTGCCCGGATGCTCGGTCGCGCCGGCGAACCAGTCGTCGGCCGATTCGGGCAGGCTGTCGTCGTTGACCCAGTAGCTGCGCTTCTTCTTCGCGGGCGGGTTGACCACGCCGGCGATGTGGCCCGACGCGCCCAGCACGAACCTCAGCGGGCCCGTGAGGATCGACGCCGATGCATAGGCCGTCTTCCACGGCACGATGTGATCCTCGCGCGAGCCGTAGATGAACGTCGGCACGTCGATGCGCGACAGGTCGACTGCTTCGCCGCACACGGTCAGCGCGCCCGGCACGCGCAGCCGGTTCTCGAGATAGGTATTGCGCAGGTACCACGCGTACATCGGGCCGGGCAGGTTCGTCGAGTCGCCGTTCCAGTACAGCAGGTCGAACGGTGCCGGCGTGCGGCCCTTCAGGTAGTTGTCGACGACATAGTTCCACACGAGATCGTTCGGGCGCAGGAACGAGAACGTGTTCGCAAACTCGACGCCGCGCATCAGCCCGGGCGGCGTGCCGTTCTTGCCGCCGATCGTCTGCTCGCGCATCTGCACGTGCGCCTCGTCGACGAACACGTCGACGACGCCCGTATCGGAGAAGTCGAGCATCGCGGTGAGCAGCGTCATCGACGCGGCCGGGTGCTCGCCGCGCGCGGCCAGCACCGACAGTGCGGTCGCCAGCATCGTGCCGCCGACGCAGAAGCCGAGCGTGTTGATCTGCTCGCGGCCGCTGATCTGCTGCACCGCATCGATCGCGGCGAGCAGACCTTCGTTCATGTAGTCGTCCCAGGTCTTGTGGGCGACCGACGCGTCCGCGTTGCGCCACGACACGAGGAACACCTGGTGGCCGCACGACAGCGCGTGCGCGACCAGCGAATTCTCGGGCTGCAGGTCGAGGATGTAGAACTTGTTGATGCACGGCGGCACGATCAGGAGCGGCCGTTCGAAGACCGTCTCCGTCTTCGGCTGGTACTGGATCAGCTGGATCAGGTCGTTCTCGTAGACGACCGCGCCTTCAGTGCAGCCGAGATTCTTGCCGACCACGAACTGCGATTCGTCGGTCTGCGAAATCTTGCCGCGCTGCATGTCGCCGAGCAGGTTCATCATCCCCTGCCGCAGGCTCTCGCCCTGCGTCTCGAGGATCGATTTCTGCGCGTCCGGGTTGAGCGCGAGATAGTTGCTCGGGGCCGCCGCCGCCGTCCATTGCTGGACCGCGAAGCGGATCCGCTCGCGGGTCTTCGGATCGGTCTCGAGCGAGTCGGCGAGTTCCTGCAGGTAACGCGCATTGAGCAGGTACCACGCCGCCGCGAACGCATGCGCGGGCGAGGCCTTCCATGCGTCGCCGCTGAAACGGCGATCCTTCAGTTCAGGCACATCGAGCGTCGTGGCGGTCGCCTGCTGCATCAGCGTCATGCAGTCGCGCGCATAGTCGGCCTGCAGCTTCTGCAGGCGTTCCGGCGGCACCGCGGCCACCGGCAGCTTCATGCCCGCGAACGGCGACGCCGCAACGCCGAAATCGGGCATCGACGGCATCTGGAACGGAAACGTTTTGGGGAACTGAAATGTCGCGAACGGATTCGTCGCGGCCGACGCGGTCGCGGCCCGAGCCGGATCCGCGAAGCCTCGCCACGCGGTCAACCACGCCTCGAACATCTGCTGCATCGGCTGGACTGCCTGGTCGAATGCCTGGCGGCCAGTGGAAGTGTCCGCCTGTGCGGACGTCGACGAGTTTTTCGATGCTGTCATTACCTGCCTTACCGGTGATTCCTGAGCGTCTATCGTGGAAATCCTGCTCGTGGCGCGGCATGCCGGCCAAGCGAGCCGGGCCGTCATGCTCTGGAGAGGCATCTCCAGATTCTGCCGCAGTGCGGTATTTTTATCATTATCGTTTTCCCCATGTGAAGCACTGCGTCAAACCATTGTCGTTTTCGGCACGGAGATAATCCACGCACAACAGGCGGGACAAGGCTTCCGGCGAACGGGAAAACATTTTGATCCGCTTGACTTCGCTTTTTTTCATTCGACCGCGCAAGCAACGCCGAAACGCCGCATAAATACCGGGATAAATCGATTCTGCATCGCAGCAAGCCTAACGCGAAATCAATCGGCAAGCCAGATGGCAGCGGCCATGCGGCCCGTCACCCGGTCGCGCCGATAAGAATAAAAGCGCGCCTGCTCGGTGACCGTGCACGCGCCGCCACCGCTCACGTGCGTCACGCCCGCGCGCGCGAGTCGCAGCCGGGCCAGCGCATAGAGATCGGCAAGATACTTGCCGGGCGCGCCGTCGATCGCGGCGAACGCATGCCGGGTTTCATCATGCTCCGACTGCGGGGCCGTGTCGAGAAATGCGTCGCGCACGTCCGCGCCGACCTCGAACGCGTGCGGGCCGATCGCCGGCCCGAGGAACGCGCGCAGGCCGTCCGGCTCACCGCCGGCAAGCGCTGCAACGCGCGCCGCGGTGTCCTCGACGATGCCGGCCGCAAGCCCGCGCCAGCCCGCGTGCGCGGCGCCCACCGCGCGCCCCTGCGCATCGCACAGCAGCACGGGCAGGCAGTCGGCGACCATCACGACGCAGATCGCATGCGCGCGGTCCGTCACGCTCGCGTCGGCCTGCACCGGCGCGGCGGCAGCAGGATCGGCCGCGATCACTTCGTCCGCGCGCACGACCCGTGCCCCGTGCACCTGCTCGAGCCACGCCGCGCGCGGCTCGCCCGCGAGCGCCAGCAGTCGCGCGCGGTTCTCGGCGACATGTGCCGGATCGTCGCCCGTATGCAGACCGAGATTCATCCCGCCCGGCTGTGCGGCGCCCGCCTGCCAGCGCCCGCACGGGCCCTCGCTGACCCCGCCGTCGCGCGTCGTGATCAGCGCGCGCACGCGCGGCGACACCTGCCAGTCGGGCTGCACGCAGTCCTGCCACGTCAATGGCGCCAGATTCGTCATCGGCACTCACTCCTCCTCATCGTCCTGATACGGCTCGTCGTCATACTCGCCGCCGAAATCGTCGTCGTACGCCCCTTCATCGTCGAAATCGGCGTTGTCCTGCCCGAATCCGAGCGCCTCGACGAGCGCGGTCATGTCGTCCGGCAGCGGGCAGCGCCATTGCATCGTCCTGCCCGTCACCGGATGCACGAGACCAAGGCGCCACGCGTGCAGCGCCTGCCGCGCGAAGCCGTCCGGCAGCGGCTGCACCGACCGCTTGCCGCGCGCGCGCCCGTACACCGGGTCGCCGAGCAGCGGATGCCCGACGTGCGAGCAATGCACGCGGATCTGGTGGGTGCGGCCCGTCTCGAGATCGCACTGGATCGCCGAAACCGGCTGACGTTGCCACAAACATGTGTCAACCGTGCGGAAATGCGTGCGTGCGGGCTTGCCCGACGCGCCCGTCACGACCGCCATCCGGGTGCGCTCGCGCGGATCGCGGCCGATCGGCGCGTCGATCGTGCCTTCTTCGGGCATCGTGCCCCACACGAGCGCAAAATAGCGGCGCTTCACGGTGCGCGCCTGCAGCTGGCGGACGAGATCGGTCTGGGCAGCGAGCGTGCGCGCAACCACCATCAGGCCCGACGTTTCCTTGTCGAGCCGGTGGACGATGCCGGCGCGCGGCAGGCCGGCCGCCGCGTCGCCGTAGCGGTGCAGCAACCCGTTGAGGATCGTGCCGCTCCAGTTGCCCGCCGCGGGATGCACGACGAGGCCCGCCGGCTTGTTGATGACGACGAGCGCGTCGTCCTCGTAGACGATGTCGAGCGGCACCGGCTCCGGCGTGAACGCGAGCTGCTCCGGCAGGAGGTCGGGCACGAGCTCGATGGTCGCGCCGAGCGGCACCGGCTGGCGGACCTTCGCGGGCGCGCCATCGATGCGCACCCGCTGGGCGTCGATCCAGCTCTGCAGCCGGCTGCGGGAGAATTCGGGAAAGAGTTGGGCGAGCGCCTTGTCGAGGCGTTCGCCGGCAAGCGACGCGGGAACTTCGACGACGCGCGGCGCTTCGTCGGCCGCAACTGGCGGCACGACGGACGACTGCAGCGCGTCGCCGGTCAGATCGTCGTCGAGCGAATCGCCGGAAGCAGCGTCGGCTGGCCGATCGCTTGGGCTATAATCTTCGCGATTTGGCTTGCCCGGCTGGGCATTCTGCGAACTTGAACGGGTCATTTAGACTGGGTCACCGAGACTTGAAGCTAGGACATGCGAGCATGATGAATTCGACCAAACGTGCGGCAAGAACCGTCGTCGCCCGGGCTACGGCGGTTGCAGCCGCGGCCCTCATCGCGGGCTGCCACGGCTTGCCGCAGAAGCAGGACGAGACAGCGACCTGGTCGAGCAACAAATTATACTCAGAGGCCCAGGACGCGCTGTCCGGCGGCGACTGGGGCAAGTGCGCGAAATACTTCGAGGCGCTGCAGGGTCGCGACCCGTTCGGGCATTTCGCGCAGCAGGCGCAGATCAACGTTGCATATTGCAACTGGAAGGACAACGAAGCGGCTGCCGCCGACCAGGCCGTCGACCGCTTCATCCAGCTCCACCCCGATCATCCGGATATCCCGTACGCGTACTACCTGAAGGGGATGATCCACTTCAACGACGACCTGGGCCTGTTCGGCCGTTTCTCCGGCCAGGACATGAGCGAACGCGACCCGCAGGCGCTGCGCGAGTCGTACGATGCGTTCAAGGTCGTCGTCGATCGTTACCCGAAGAGCAAGTACGCGCCCGACGCCGCGGCCCGGATGCGCTATATCGTCAACGCGCTCGCGTCGCACGAAGTGCACGCCGCGGACTACTACTACCGCCGCGGCGCATATGTCGCGGCAATCAATCGTGCCCAGCTCGCGATCAAGGACTACAAGGGCGCGCCGGCGATCGAGGATGCACTGCACATCATGATCCTGTCATACGGCAAGCTGAACCAGCCGCAACTCGCCGAGGACACGAAGCGTGTGCTCGCGGGCACGTTCCCGGACAGCCCGTACGTCACGGGCCACGCGCGCCCCGGGGCGAAGAAGTCGTGGTGGCAGTTCTGACCGACCGGGTTGCATCCCGCATGCATCCCGCAGTGTCCAGCAAAAAACCGGCCCTTGCGGCCGGTTTTTTTGTCCCTGTCGACCGGCCGCAACGCACCGCGCGCGGCCGGCCGGCGCGTAGCGATTACACGCGCCTGGCCGCCCGGTGTTCGGCGAAGAACTCCTCGACGACCTCGATCTCGCGGGTGCGCTTGAACGGCGGCAGGCTCTGCCAGATCCGGCGCCCGTAGGGCTTGTCGACGAGGCGCGTGTCGCAGATCATCAGCACGCCGCGATCCGTTTCCGCGCGAATCAGACGACCCGCGCCCTGCTTCAGCGTGATCACCGCCTGCGGCAGCTGATGCACGGCAAACGGGCTCAAGCCCTTCTTCGTCAGTGCCTCGAGGCGCGCGGCCAGCACCGGATCGTCGGGCGGCGCGAACGGCAGCTTGTCGATCACGACGAGCGACAGCGCGTCGCCGCGCACGTCAACGCCTTCCCAGAAGCTCTGGCTGCCGACGAGGATCGCGTTGCCGTATGCACGGAAGCGGTCGAGCAGCTCGGTGCGGCTCGCATCGCCCTGCACGAGGAGCGGCGTATTCCAGCCACGCGATTCGATCACGTCACGCAGCTTCGCGGCGATCCGGTCGACCGCGCGCAACGTCGTGCACAGCATGAATACCCCGCCGCCCGACGCCTCGATCGCCGGCAGCGCGGCGTCGAATACAGCATCCGTGAACGCCGGCGACGACGGCTGCGGCAGGTTGCGCGGCACGTACAGCAGCCCCTGCGTCTGGTAGTCGAACGGGCTCGCGAGCGTCATCGAACGGCGCGAGCTGAGCCCCATTTGTGCCGCATAGTGCGTGAAATCGCCGCGCACCGACAGCGTCGCCGACGTGAAGACCCATGCGCGCGGCACGCCGGCGCGCTGTTTCGCGAAGATCGGCGCGACCGACAGCGGCGTTTCGTGCAGCTGGACGGTATGCGAGAACACCTCGACCCAGCGCACTTTCTCGTTGAGGTCGTCGCCAGCGCCGGCCGTCGGCCCGGACGCTTCGGCCCGAGCGGCCTCCTGTGCGGCGCCCGGTGCGACCCAGCCGGCCAGCAGTTCCTGCAGCTCGCGCGCGCGCCGCAGGCATGCGCCGAGCGATTCCGCCCGTTCGGCCTGGCTCGCGAGCGCCGATGCGAGCGCATCGAGCGCGGCCTCGAGCCCGTCGAGCGCACCGAACATCGGGTGGTCGTCGCCGAGCTGCGCGAGCGACATGCGCACGATCGTGTCGTCCGCGAACGCGAGCCGCAGGTCCCGCGCCGCGCGCTCGAGCGCGCCGCCGAGCTTCACCCACTCGACCGCGTCGCGCGCGTGGCTCAGGCCTTCCGCGACCGTGTCGCGCGCGAGCTCGAGGATCTGCGTCGTCGACAGCGTCTCGCCGAAGAACAGCGTCGCCGTCTCGGGCAGCTGGTGCGCCTCGTCGAAGATGACCGTGTTTGCGGTCGGCAGCAGCTCGGCCATGCCGGTGTCGCGCAGCATGATGTCCGCGAAGAACAGGTGGTGATTGACGACGACGACGTCGGCCTGCTGGGCCTCACGCCGCGCCTGCATCACGAAGCAATCCTTGTAGTGCGGGCATTCCTGGCCGAGGCAGTTGTCGCGGGTCGACGTGACCATCGACCACACGGGCGACGTCTCCGGCACGCTCGCGAGTTCGGCCTTGTCGCCGCTCTTCGTGATCTTCGCGAAGCGGACGATTTCCTGCAGGTAGGCCGTGTCCTGGCGCGATGGCAGCCGCCCGTTGTCGGCCGTGCGCTGCAGGTAGTAGTGGCACAGATAGTTCGCGCGCCCCTTCAGCATCGCGACCGTCACCGGCACCGCGAGCGCGTCGCGCACGGTCGGGATGTCGCGCTGGAACAGCTGGTCCTGCAGGTGCTTGGTGCCCGTCGACACGATGACCTTGCCACCCCATAGCATCGCGGGCACGAGATACGCATAGGTCTTGCCGGTGCCCGTGCCGGCCTCGACGATCAACGTGTTGTCGCCGGCGTCACCGGCGTCGCTGTCCGCATCCGCATCGGCGCCGCCGTCCGCGCCGGCCTCGGCCGCGCTGCCCTTGTCTGCATCGTTCTGCAACCGGCGTGCCGGACGCTTGCGCGTGTCGAAGATCTCGGGTTCGGGCATCCGGCGCGCGGATGCCTCCATCGCAGCCGCAACCGCGCGCGCCATCTCGATCTGCGACGCACGGGGCCGGTAGCCGTCGAGCGCGCGCGCGAACAGCCCGCCGTCGCCGAAGATCGTGTCGAGTTCGTCGACGCGCTTGCGGCTCAGCTCGAAGGCAGCTTCGGGCGCACGAACGCGCCCGGCGGACGAGCTGTCTCGCCGGGCATCGGGGGTGGCTTCAAGCGGTGAATTCAAGGCAAGCGTTCCTGTGTCCAGCGCCCGTTGCGGCGCCGGCGCTTGCCAGGCCGCGCTCAGGCGCGCTTATCCGGTTCCAGCTGCGATTGCAGCATGATGATTTTGTCTTTGGCCGCAAGCTTTTCCTTCTTCAGCCTGTGCAGTGTGATGTCGTCGATGTCGGACCGCCCTTCCTTCAGCTCGATCTCACGAGCGAGCTGAGCATGGAGCTCCTCCAATGAAGCCAAACGGTTGTGCAATTCCTGCTGCTGTTCCGCGTGACGGTTTTGCATATGCACCTCCTCATCGAAGCAGCACGCCGGGTTGCACGCCGGCGCGCTCGGGACTGCTGCCCGGTTCAACGTTCCAACACGTTACTGCCCCTGCTGCTGTTGCTGCCTGGCCTTCTCGGCCGCTTCCTTCTGCCGCTGTTCCACGTCGGCCTTGTGCTGCGCTGCTTCCTTCTGCTTCTGCTCGTAGCGCGCCGCGTTGTCCGCCCGTTCCTGCGCCTTCTGGGCCGCCTGCTGGTGCGCGGCGTCGAGCTTGCGCTGGAAATCGGCCTGCTTCTGGTCGTAAGCCTGCCGGCTCGCCGCGTGCTGCGGGCCTTCCGCGCCACGCTGCGTTTGCTTCAGCGCGTTTTGCTGCTGCTTGTCGCGGTAGGCGGCCGCGTTGGCCGCTTCGTTCGCTGCGCGCTGCGGCGCTTCCGCTGCATTTTGCGCCTGTTTCACCGCGATTTGCTGGTCGCGCTGCTGCGCCCGCACCGCGCGCTGCTCGTCGTCGAGCGCCAGCTGCTCCTGCCGGATGCTCGCGCGCTCCTCGCGCATCTTGTCGCGCGCGTTGCCGAGACAGGAATTGACGAAGAACTTGCTGTAGCAATCGTGCTCCGCCACCGCATAACGATAATCGTTTTCGGCCGTGCGGTGATTGAGCACTTTTTGACGGGCGTCGAAATCGGGGGCGGCGCCGTTCGCAACGGGCGCCGAAGCGGCGGCAGCCGACGCCTGCGCGTGCGCGCCGGCCGGCCCGAAGGACAAAGCCGCAGCGAGCGCTGCGCCGAGCGCGACGAGAGGAAAACGGGAGGTTGGCAACGTCGTAGGAAAGCTGCGGGACATAGGTCAAATTCTATCACCCCGCGGATGGGCGCTTCGCCATTTATGGCAAAATGCCCCGCTTCACTCACCCGCGGCGTCAGGATCGCCGGGCGCGCAGCGAGAGCCCCGCCACGCGGGCCCCGCCGGCCCGCGCCGCGATATCAGCAGGCAGATCATCCACGACATGACGGAAAACGTAGCACTCAAGATCGTACAGCGCATCGCCACCGAACTGACCGTCCAGCCGCGCCAGGTCGCGGCGGCAGTGCAACTCCTCGACGAAGGCTCGACCGTTCCGTTCATCGCCCGGTACCGCAAGGAAGTGACCGGCAACCTGGACGATACGCAGCTGCGCCAGCTCGAAGAACGTCTGCTGTACCTGCGCGAACTCGAAGAGCGCCGCGCCACGATCCTCACGAGCATCGACGAGCAAGGCAAGCTGACCGACGAGCTGCGCGCCGCGATCGACGCCGCCGACAGCAAGCAGGTGCTCGAAGACCTTTATCTGCCGTACAAGCCGAAGCGCCGCACGCGCGCGCAGATCGCCCGCGAAGCCGGCCTCGAGCCGCTCGCGCAGGCGCTGCTCGGCAATCCGCTGCTCGACCCGCAGACCGAGGCGGCCGCCTACGTCGACGCCGACAAGGGCGTTGCCGACGTGAAGGCCGCGCTCGACGGCGCCCGCGACATTTTGTCCGAGCAATTCGGCGAGACGGCCGAGCTGCTCGGCAAGCTGCGCGACTATCTGCACAATCAGGGTGTCGTGTCGTCGGCAGTCGTCGAAGGCAAGGAGAACGAAGAAGGCGAGAAATTCCGCGACTATTACGACTACGCGGAAACGATCAGGACCGTACCGTCGCACCGCGCGCTCGCGCTGTTCCGCGGCCGCAATGCGGGCGTGCTGACCATCAAGCTCGGCCTCGGCGAAGAACTCGACGCGCAAGTGCCGCACCCGGGCGAAGCCATGATCGCGCGCCATTTCGGCATCGCGAACCAGAGCCGGCCGGCCGACAAGTGGCTGTCCGACGTGTGCCGCTGGTGCTGGCGAGTAAAGGTGCAGCCGCACATTGAAAACGAATTGCTGACGCAACTGCGCGAGACCGCCGAGACCGAGGCGATCCGCGTGTTCGCCCGCAACCTGAAGGATCTGCTGCTCGCCGCGCCGGCAGGCCCGAAGGCCGTGATCGGTCTCGACCCCGGCCTGCGTACCGGCGTGAAGGTCGCGGTCGTCGATCGTACCGGCAAGCTGCTCGCGACCGATACGATCTACCCGCACGAGCCGCGCCGCGACTGGGACGGCTCGATTGCGCGGCTCGCGCGCATCGCCGCGCACACGCAGGCGGAACTGATCAGCATCGGTAACGGCACCGCGTCGCGCGAAACCGACAAGCTCGCGAGCGAGCTGATTTCGAAGCACCCCGAACTGCGCCTGCAGAAGATCGTCGTGTCGGAAGCCGGCGCGTCCGTCTATTCGGCGTCCGAGCTCGCCGCGAAGGAATTTCCCGAACTCGACGTGTCGCTGCGTGGCGCCGTGTCGATCGCACGCCGCCTGCAGGATCCGCTCGCGGAACTCGTCAAGATCGAGCCGAAGGCGATCGGCGTCGGCCAGTACCAGCACGACGTCAACCAGCGCGAACTCGCACGGTCGCTCGATGCGGTGGTCGAGGACTGCGTGAACGCGGTCGGCGTCGACGCGAACACCGCGTCGGCCGCGCTGCTGGCACGCGTGTCGGGCCTGAACGCGACGCTCGCGCGCAATATCGTCGACTACCGCGACGCGAACGGTCCGTTCCCGTCGCGCGAGCAACTGCGCAAGGTACCGCGCCTCGGCGACAAGACTTTCGAGCAGGCAGCCGGCTTCCTGCGCATCAACGGCGGCGAGAACCCGCTCGACCGCTCGTCGGTGCACCCGGAAGCGTATCCGGTCGTCGAGCGGATCCTCGCGAAGATCAGCAAGCGCATCGACGACGTGCTCGGCAGCCGCGACGCGCTTGCGGGCCTGTCGCCCGCCGAGTTCGTCGACGAGCGCTTCGGCCTGCCGACCGTGCGCGACATCCTGTCCGAACTCGAGAAACCGGGCCGCGACCCGCGTCCGGAATTCAAGACCGCGACGTTCCGTGATGGCGTCGAGAAGGTGTCGGATCTGGCGCCGGGCATGCTCCTCGAAGGCGTGGTGACCAACGTGGCCGCGTTCGGCGCGTTCGTCGACGTCGGCGTCCATCAGGACGGCCTCGTGCACGTGTCCGCGATGTCGACCAAGTTCATCAAGGATCCGCACGAGGTCGTGAAGGCCGGCCAGGTAGTCAAGGTCAAGGTGCTCGACGTCGACGTCAAGCGCCAGCGTATCGCGCTGACGATGCGTCTCGACGATGAAGTCGGAGCAGGCAGCACCGGCGGCGCGGCCGCGCGTGGCGGCCAGCAGGATCGCGGCGGCGCAGGCCGCGCCCAGGCGCGTCCGGCCCGCTCGCGCGAGCCGGAACCGGCTGGCGCAATGGCCGCCGCATTCGCGAAGCTCAAGCAGCGCTGAGCCCCGCGATCACGGCAAAAATCGCGGAAACAATCGCGGAAACAGAAAGCCCCGCTCGATGGCGGGGCTTTTTTTCGTTCCGTGACTGACGGGACTCGCGTCCCGCCGTCGCGTCAGATCTCGATCTTCGTGCCGAGCTCGACCACGCGGTTGGCCGGAATCGCGAAGAAGTCGGTCGGCTTCGCGGCATTCTGGTGCATCCACGCGAACACGCGTTCGCGCCAGATCGACATGCCGGGCAGCTGCGTCGGCACGACCGTTTCACGAGCGAGGAAGAACGACGTATCCATCAGTTCGAACGTCATCTCGTGCGTGCGCCCGAATTCCTCGAGCACCGCCTTCACGTCCGGCGTCTCGTTGAAGCCGTATTCGGCCCTCACGATATACAGGCCGCCGCCCGCGTCGCGCGAACTCAGCCGCTTGTCGTCGCGCACATACGGGATGTCGCGCGTCACGAACGTGAGGAAGATGGTGCGCTCGTGCAGCACCTTGTTGTGCTTCAGGTTGTGCAGCAGGCTGACGGGCACGAGCTTGTCGTTGCCGGTCAGGTAGATCGCGGTGCCCGACACGCGGTGCGGCGGATGCGCAAGCAAGCCCTGCAGGAACGGCTCGAGCGGGATACCGTCGGCCGCCGTGCGCTCCTTGACGATGTGACGCCCCTTGTACCAGGTCATCAGCAGGAAGAACAGCAGCGCGCCGATGCCGAGCGGCAGCCAGCCGCCCTGCGCGACCTTCAGCAGGTTCGCGCCGAAGAAGCCGAGGTCGACCGCCATGAACACGGCGATGATCGCGCCGACCAGCAGCCTGTTCCAGTTCCACACCTTCACCATCACGACCGCGGCGAGCACGGTCGTGATCACCATCGTCGCGGTCACCGCGATTCCGTATGCGGCGGCGAGGTTGTCCGAGCTCTTGAAGCCGATCACGATGCAGAGGATCACGAACAGCAGCAGCCAGTTCACGACCGGCACATAGATCTGGCCGATCGCCAGTTCGGACGTGTGCAGCACCTTCATGCGCGGCACGTAGCCGAGCTGGATCGCCTGCGAGGTCAGCGAATAGGCGCCGGAAATCACCGCCTGCGACGCGATCACGGTCGCGACCGTCGACAGGATGACGAGCGGCAGCAGCCCCCAGTCGGGTGCGAGCAGGAAGAACGGGTTCTCGATCGCCTTCGGGTTCTGGATCAGCAGCGCGCCCTGGCCGAAATAGTTGAGCACGAGCGACGGCATCACGAGCCCGTACGCGGCGAGGCGGATCGGCTTCGCGCCGAAATGGCCCATGTCCGCGTACAGCGCTTCGGCACCCGTCAGCACCAGCACGACCGAGCCAAGCACGACGTAGGCCTGCAACACGTGGGCCGACATGAACGACACCGCGTAGTACGGATTGATTGCCGCGATGATGCCCGGCACGCGTGCGATGTGATACACGCCGAGCGCCGCGATCGCGACGAACCACAGCACCATGATCGGGCCGAACAGCTTGCCGACCGTCGCGGTGCCGTGGCGCTGGATCCAGAACAGCGCGATCAGGATCACGATCGTGATCGGCAACACGAGATGGGACAGGTGCGGGGTCGCAATCTCGAGACCTTCGACCGCCGACATCACCGAGATCGCCGGCGTGATCACCGCGTCGCCGTAGAACATGCACGCGCCGAAAATCCCGAGTGCCATCAGCGCGCCCGTCACGCGGCTCTTCGAATCGAGCGGCCGCAGCGACAGCGCCATCAGCGCCAGTACGCCGCCCTCGCCGTTGTTGTCGGCGCGCATCACGAACAGCAGGTATTTGATCCCGACCACCAGGATGATTGCCCAGAACAGCAGCGAGATCACCCCGAGAATCGAGCCTTCGGTAAGCGGGATGCCGTGCGCGGGGCTGAACGCCTCTTTCAGCGAATACAGCGGGCTCGTGCCGATGTCGCCGAACACGACGCCGATCGCAGCAATCGCGAGTGCCTGCAGCGAATGTTGTTGCGTCGGCGAGTGCGGCGCGTGGACCGCGTCAGTCGCGTGGGTCGCGTGGGTCGTGTCGTTCATATGAAGCGTAATAATCGGGTCCGGAGCGGACAAAACGAGCGCTATTCTACCTATACATGCATTAAACGCCGCCCGGCCCTGTTGCCGCAAAGCCACGTGATCCACACCGGGCATGCAATGCGGCGCGAGCTGTGGCAGGGCCAGCCATCATATCCGCGGCAGCGGAGTCTGCCTACCCTGCGCCGCGCCCCGCCCATGAAAAACGGCGCCGCAAGCGGCGCCGTGCAAGGGTCTCCAGCGATCGGCAGGCAGGCGCTTACGCGCCCCCGCCGTTACGCTGCGCGTTGCCGCGCTTGATCCAGGCTTCGAGATTGTGCGGGCGAACCGTGTCCCACTCCTCGAACGGCTGATGGATCCACGGATTCGTCGGCAGGAACTGCACGTGGTAATCGGGCTTCACCTTCGAGCAACCCTTGTACCAGAGCACCGCCGAGCGGACGGCCGTGACGGCCGGATAACGCTCCCTCAGGTGCTCCTGAACGCGCGCGAGCGTGACGCCGGAATCGACGAGGTCGTCCACCAGCAGCACGTTGCCCGCGAGCTGGCCGCGCGTCATCGTGATGTACTGCGCGATATCGAGGTCGCCCTGCTCGCGGCCGGCGGCTTCCCGGTACGAACTGGTCGCGAGAATCGCGAGCGGCACGTCGTAGATGCGCGACAGTTGATCGCCGACGCGCAGGCCGCCGCGCGCGAGACACAGGATCTGGTCGAATTTCCAGCCGGATTCGTGCACCTGAAGTGCGAGCAGCTCGATCAGGCGGTGATACTCATCCCAGCCTACCCACAGGTTCTTGTCGTCGTTGCGCGGATCGCTCATCACGAGTGCCGCCGTCATCGTATTTTGCTGCGTCATCAAAAAATCAAACCTTGAACGGATGGCGAAGCAGGATCGTTTCGTCGCGGTCCGGACCGGTCGACACCATGTCGATCGGCACGCCGGCCACTTCCTGCACGCGGGTCAGGTACGCACGGGCGTTTTCCGGCAGCGCATCCCACGTGTTGATGCCGACGGTGCTTTCCTTCCAGCCGACGAACGTCTCGTACACAGGCTCGCAGCGGGCGACATCGGCCGCGCCGCGCGGCAGGATGTCCGCATCCTTGCCGTCGATCTTGTAGCCGACGCACAGCTTGACCTCGTCGAGGCCGTCGAGCACGTCGAGCTTCGTCATGCACAGGCCCGACACGCCATTGATCTGGATCGAGCGGCGCAGCGCGGCCGCGTCGAGCCAGCCGGTGCGGCGCGGGCGACCCGTGACCGAACCGAATTCCTTGCCGACGTTCGCGAGCGTGATGCCGATCTGGTCCTGGCGCTTCGGGTTGTCGGCATCGTACAGCTCGCTCGGGAACGGGCCCGAACCGACGCGCGTGCAATACGCCTTCGTGATGCCGAGGATGTAGTTGAGCTTCTGCGGACCGACACCCGCGCCGGCCGCCGCCGCGCCGGCGACGCAGTTGCTCGACGTGACGAACGGATAGGTGCCGTGATCGATGTCGAGCAGCGTGCCTTGCGCGCCTTCGAACAGCAGGTTCTGGCCCGCGTTGTTCGCGTCGTACAGGCGGCGCGACACGTCGGCCACCATCGGCTTCAGGCGGTCGGCGTAGCCGAGCATCGTGTCGAGCGTGGCCTGGAAGTCGACTGCCGCGCCGCCCAGGTACTGGGTCAGCACGAAGTTGTGGAAGTCGAGGTTCTCGCGCAGGCGGTCGGCGAAGGTCTTCGCGTCGAACAGGTCCTGCACGCGCAGTGCGCGGCGGCCGACCTTGTCTTCGTACGCAGGGCCGATGCCACGGCCGGTCGTGCCGATCTTGCCCGCGCCCTTGCGCGCTTCGCGCGCCTGGTCGATCGCGATGTGATACGGCAGGATCAGCGTGGTTGCTTCGGAAATGAACAGACGCTCGCGCACGTTCAGGCCGGCCTCTTCGAGTTCGCCGATTTCCTTGAACAGTGCCTCGGGGGACAGGACGACGCCGTTGCCGATGTAGCAGGCGACGCCTTCACGCATGATGCCCGACGGGATGAGGCGCAAGATGGTTTTCTTGCCGCCGATGATGAGGGTGTGGCCGGCGTTGTGGCCGCCCTGGAAACGCACGACGCCTTGAGCGTGGTCCGTCAGCCAGTCGACGATCTTGCCTTTGCCTTCATCACCCCACTGAGTCCCCACGACGACGACATTGCGCCCGGGAGTCACATTCACTGCGCTGGCAGACATGTTGATTCGTTAGCTGGTTAAAAACGTATTCTACCTATGTTCGCGGACGATTCCGAATTTTTCCGTTTCGCTTCAACGATATGGATGCCGAAACGCGGTCCGCGAACGCCTATTAACGGGGTTCGACCACCCATGCGCCGCCGCGCTCGACGAGCGAACGGTCGCACGCGAACTCGTCGAGCACGTGATCGTGCCCAGGCAGCGCCTGGATCACCACTTCGCCCGCATCGCGCAGCGCCGCGACGGCCGCACGCAGCGCGTCGTCCTGCGCCCACGGCGCGAGGATCGCCGTGCCGCGCGCCTCGACGGGCGAGATCCGCGCGAGTTCGCGCAGGTCGAGCGAGAAGCCGGTTGCCGGACGCGCACGGCCGTATGCCTGGCCGACATGGTCGTAGCGGCCGCCGCGGGCGACCGCGTTCGGCACGCCGTCGACGTACGCGGAGAACATCGCGCCGCTGTGGTACGCATAGCCGCGCAGATCCGCCAGGTCGATCGCCACTTCGGCGTCCTTCACCTGGGCCGCGAGCTGCGCGAGGTCGTCGAGCGCGCGGGTGATTTCGGGCAGCGCGGGCAGCTTCGCGCGCGCCTCGTCGAGCACGCTCGCATCGCCGTACAGGTGCGGCAGCGCGCGCAGCGCGGCGCGCGTGTCGGCGCCGAGGTCGTCGGTCAACTCGTTCAGCAGCGGCACGTCCTTGCCCGACAGCGCATCGTAGAGCGCCTCGCCGCGCTCGGCCGCCTGCGCATCGCGCGCAAACAGTGCCGCCAGCACCCCGGCGTGGCACAGGTCGAGCCGGATCTTCGACAGGCCGGTCAGGTGCAGCGCGTCGAGCATCAGCTGCTGGACCTCGAGATCAGCTTCGAGCCCCGCGTGGCCGTAGATCTCCGCGCCGATCTGGATCTGCTCGCGCGTCGCGTGCAGGCCGCGCGGACGCGTATGCAGCACGTTGCCCGCATAGCAGAGGCGTGTCACGCCCTGACGGTTCAGCAGATGCGCGTCGATGCGCGCGACCTGCGGCGTGATGTCCGCGCGCAGGCCGAGCGTGCGCCCCGACAGCTGATCGACGAGCTTGAAGGTGCGCAGGCGCAGATCGTTGCCGCCGCTCGTCAGCAGCGACTCGAGGTATTCGAGCAGCGGCGGCATCACCATCTCGTAGCCGTACGAACGGAAGCGATCGAGCAGCCTGCGGCGCAGCTCCTCGATCTTGCGTGCTTCCGACGGCAGTACGTCGGCGATATTCTCGGGAAGTAACCAGGTCGACATCGGTACGGTCCTACGACAGGAAACACGGCGCACGACACGCGCACCGCGGGTGAATCGGATTCGGGTGGAAGCGGACGGGCCCGTGCGCCGTCCGGATCAGGAGGCGAGCAGCAGCAGCGTGAGCCCGAGCGCCATCACGATCAGCCCGCCGATCCGGATATGATGCGGCGGCCGCTCCGCTATTCTACGAAACGTGTCGCGCCAGGCGACGGGAAACACGAAGGGGAACGCCCCCTCGATGATCAACATCAGCGCAACTGCGAGCAACAACGAGCCAGCCAGGTCCATGCGAGCGACGGCGCCGCACGAAACGGCGCCCCAAGGTCAATGTTTGCGGGGAGCGGGCGCCGCCGGTGCGGCACCGCCCGTCGGGCTGCGCATGAAGCGGAAGAACTCGCTGTCAGGATCGACGACGATGATGTCGTTGCGCTTGAAGGTATTCCGATAGGCCTGCAGGCTCGCGTAGAACTGGTAGAACTGCGGATCGCGGCCGTACGCATCGGCGGCGATCGTCGCGGCCTTCGCATCGCCCTCGCCCTTGATCGTCTGCGCGCTCTTGTACGCGTTGGCGATCACGGCCTGCTGCTCGCGCTCCGCGTCCGCCTTGATCTGCTCGACGTCCGTTGCGCCCTCGGCGCGGACCTGCTCAGCCTGACCATGCAGCGCCGTGATCATCCGCTGATACGCGGCGTCGGCCTGCGCTGCCGGCAGGTCGACACGCGTGAGCTGGACGTCGGCCACGTCGACACCGAACGCGGACGCCTTCGCCTGCAATACGCCGCGGGCCGAGTCGCCGATCGCGCGCTGCGCGCCGATCGCATCGTCGAGCGCGTGCTGGCCGATCGCATCGCCCAGCGCACCCTTCATCGCGGCGGTCAGCCGGTCGGCGGCCGCAGCCGGCTCACCGCCCGTCGCGATGAAATACTTCATCGGATCGGCGATCCGATACTTGACCGCGTAGCCGACGAGCAGGTCGTGCTTGTCGGCGGTCGAGAACTGCTGCGGATCGGCCGACTCGAGCGACTGCAGGCGCGTGTCGATCAGCGTCGCCGCCTGCAACGGCGGCGGCAGCTTGAAATGGACACCGGGACCAGCCAGCGACGGCTGCTCGCCGGCGCGGCCGGACAATACGGCCATATGGCGCGGATCGACGGTCAGCACGGTCGACGACGCGGCGAAGGCCGCGATCACGATCGCGACGACGAGCGCAATGATTCGATTCATGACATGCGCCCCCGTTACTTCAGATCGTCTTCGCGCGACCGGCTGCGGAACGCTTCGCGCGATCGCAGCACGTCGCTGCCTGGCGCCGGCGCGGCCGCGGCCGCACTGGCAGGCGCAGCAGCAGTCGGCGCCGAGCTTGCGGCCGCCGCGGATGCCGCGTCGGGCGCGGCTGCGCCGGACGACGGTGCCGCTTTCGCCGCGCCCTGACGGCCCTGCTCGACCAGCTTGTCGAGCGGGAGGTACAGCACGTTGTTGCCGCCCTTGTTACCGACGAAAACTTTCGTCGAGTTCGAATAGATTTCCTGCATGGTCTCCAGGTACATCCGTTCGCGGATCACGGCCGGCGCCTTCGAGTACTGCGCATAGACCTGCTTGAACCGCTCGGCGTCGCCTTCCGCCTGCGTGACGACGCGATCCGCATACGCCTTCGCGTCGTCGACGAGCTTCGCCGCATCGCCCTGTGCCTTCGGCAGCAGGTCGCTCGCAGACGCATGCGCGGCACGCTTCGCCGCTTCGCGCTCATCCCGCGCCTTCGCCACTTCGGCGTACGCGGCCTGCGTCTGCTCGGGCGCGGCAACGCTCTGCATCGTCACGCCGGTCACCTCGAGGCCTGTCTGGTAGCGGTCGAGATCGCGCTGGATCGCTTCGGTCAGCGGCTGGCGCAGCGCATCGCGATCCTGGCTCAGGATGTCCGCCGCGCTGCGCGTGCCGACGATCGCGCGCACCGCGGCCTGCGCGGCCTGCGACACGCTGCGCTCCGGATCGACGCTGCGGAACAGGTAGTCGGTCGCCGAGCGAATCCGGTACTGGACCGAGAAGCGTACGTCGACGATGTCCGCGTCGCGGGTCAGCATCGACGCTTCCTTGACGTTCGCGATACGCACGACGTTGTTGCGGCCGATCTCGATCGAACGGACCTGCGTCGTGTCGACGATTTCATGCGACCCGAACGGATACGGCGCGCGCCAGTGCACGCCCTGGCCGACGGTGCCGGCAAGGCGGCCGAGCTGCAGCACGACGCCCGTCTGGCCCTCCTGCACGACGAACAGGCCGCTGCCCGCATAGACCGCGACGAGCACGCCGATCACGATGCCGACGCCGACCCGCGCGGCACGGCCATTGTCCGGACGAAAACCGTTGCCGCCCTTGCCGCCAATCAGGCCGCTCAGGCGCCGGTTGAAGTTGCGCCACATTTCGTCGAGATCGGGGGGACCTTCGCCATCACCGCCCGGCGGGCGCTTCGATTCATTCGCGCGGGGCTGGGTCCCGCCATTGCCTTCGCCACGTCCCCAGCGGGGATCGTTGATCGACAGCAAGGCGCGCATCCGCCGCCCGTTACTCCGCTCGTTGTATTCGTTCACCAGAGTGTGTTCACCAGATTGGACGCCGGCGAACCGGCCGGGACCGGTTAGCGCCCGTGTTCGGAAAGCGTGTGGTCTTCGTGTGATTCTGCAGGCGTGCCGTCGAACGGCATCGCGCCCGAAAGGTGTTCCGCGGAAGCGATCTCGGCAATGGCGGCGCGCAGCGCGTCAAGACCCTGACCGGTGCGCGCGCTCAAAAAGACGCGCGAAATATTACCATACTCGTCCCGCTCGACCGCGTCGCCGCGGGCCGCCAGCTCAGGCACGGCGTCGATCTTGTTGAACACCAGGATCTGCCGGACCGTGTCCGCGCCGATCTCGTGCAGCACCTCGTTGACCTGCTCGATCTGCTCGAGCCGCACCGCGCTCGACGCATCGACGACGTGCAGCAGCAGGTCCGCGTGGATTGTTTCCTCGAGCGTCGCGCGGAACGCAGCGACGAGCTGGTGCGGCAGTTCGCGGATGAAACCGACGGTGTCCGACACGACGATCTGGCCCACCTCGTCGCCGAGGTACACGCGCCGCGACGTCGTATCGAGCGTCGCGAACAGCTGGTCGGCCGCATAGGCCTGCGCTTTCGTCAGTGCATTGAAGAGCGTCGACTTGCCCGCGTTCGTGTAGCCGACGAGCGATACCGACATCGTGCCGCTGCGCGCCCGCTGGCGGCGTTGCGTGTGGTGCTGCCGGCGCAGCCGTTCGAGCCGCGACTTCAGCATCTTGATGCGTTCGCCGATCAGCCGGCGGTCGGTTTCGAGCTGGGTTTCGCCGGGGCCGCGCAGGCCGATACCACCCTTTTGCCGCTCGAGGTGGGTCCACGCGCGGATCAGCCGGGTCGACAGGTATTGCAGCTGCGCGAGCTCGACCTGCAGCTTGCCTTCGTGACTGCGCGCACGCTGCGCGAAGATGTCGAGGATCAGACTCGTGCGGTCGACCACCCGCCTGTTAAGCGCACGCTCCAGATTGCGTTGCTGGGCCGGCGCCAGTGCGTGGTTGAAGATGACGATTTCGACGTCGTTGGCTTCGCAGGCGAGCCGTAATTCCTCGGCTTTGCCGCTGCCGACGAACATCGCGGCATCGGGACTGGACCGGCGGCCGGTCAGCGTGACGGCGGGATGCGCACCCGCGCTGGATGCGAGAAGACTGAGTTCTTCGAGACTGGCTTCGAAATCGGTCTTGCCGAAATCGATGCCGACGAGCGCTGCGTTGATCAAATTATCGGGTGTCAAGATGTGGCGGCTGGCATCGGTCGCACGCGGCGACCGGATGCCGGCCGCGGCGATGGGTTAGGACGTGGCTTCCGCGTCCGGGTGGAAATTCACCGGGCGCGCCGGTACGACCGTCGAGATGGCGTGCTTGTAGACCATCTGGGTTACCGTATTACGGAGCAACACGACGTACTGGTCGAACGATTCGATGTTCCCTTGGAGCTTGATGCCGTTGACGAGATAGATCGAAACGGGCACGTGCTCCTTGCGCAGTGCGTTCAAAAACGGGTCTTGTAACAATTGCCCTTTGTTGCTCATGGCGTACTCCATCTTTTTTTGCAGGTTGATCTGGATTGGCGACGAAGAAAAAGAGATCCGGCGCCAATCGCTACACTATAGCCGATTTTACCTGCCCCGCCCGGGCGTAGGCCATACGGCCTAGCCGTTGCGGGGCGTGCGTTCAGCTCTTGTCCGCGTACGGATTGTTCGACGAACGGAACTCTATGCGCAATGGAGTCCCGGTCAGGGAGAAAGTTTCGCGGAAACGGTTCTCCAGGTAGCGCTTGTAGGTTTCCGTCACGGCATCGAGCGCATTGCCATGGATCACGATGATCGGCGGATTCTGGCCGCCCTGGTGCGCGTAGCGCAGCTTCGGGCGCACGGGGCCGCGGCGGCGCGGCTGCTGGAACTCGACCGCCTCGATCAGCGCGCGCGTGAGCTTCGGCGTCGGCAGCTTCGCCATCGCCGCCGCATACGCGTCGTCGACCGAGCGCATCAGCGTGCCGATGCCCGTCTTCTTCGCGGCGGAAATGAAGTGCGACTTCGCGAAGTCGAGGAACTTCAGCTTGCGGGTCAAATCCGCTTTCGCGCGATCGCGCGCGTGCTCGTCGAGCCCGTCCCACTTGTTGACGCCGATCACGAGCGCACGGCCCTGCTCGACGACGAAGCCCGCGATATGCGCGTCCTGGTCGGAAATGTCCTGCTGCGCGTCCAGCAGAAGAATGACGACGTTCGCGTCGGAGATCGACTGCAGCGTCTTCACGACCGAGAACTTTTCGATCGCTTCGAATACCTTGCCGCGGCGGCGCAGGCCGGCCGTGTCGATCAGCGTGTATTTCTTGCCGTTACGCTCGAAGTCGACGTAGATCGAGTCGCGCGTCGTGCCCGGCATGTCGAATGCGATCACGCGGTCTTCGCCGATCAGCGCGTTGACGAGCGTCGACTTGCCGACGTTCGGCCGCCCGACGATCGCGATCTTGATGCCGCGCGACGGATCGTTGTCGTCCTCTTCATCCGGCTGATCCGCGTACGCGACCTCGAGCGCCTCGTTGATCATGTCGGTGACGCCGTCGCCGTGCGCCGCCGAGATCGCGCGCGGATCGCCGAGCCCGAGCTCGTAGAAGTCCGACGCGACCGCCGTGTACTTCATCCCCTCGGCCTTGTTGACGACGAGGAAGATCGGCCGGCCGGTCTTGCGCAGGTAGTCGGCGATCGACTTGTCCTGCGGCGCGAGCCCGTTGCGGCCGTCGACGATGAACACGACGACGTCGGCCTCTTCGACCGCCTGGCGCGTCTGGCGCGCCATCTCGTGCAGGATGCCGTCCTTCGCGACCGGCTCGAAGCCGCCCGTGTCGACGACGAGATAAGGCCGCTCGCCGACCCGACCTTCGCCGTAATGGCGATCGCGCGTCAGGCCCGGCAAGTCAGCGACCAGCGCATCGCGCGAGCGCGTGAGCCGGTTGAACAGCGTGGATTTCCCCACATTGGGGCGCCCAACGAGGGCAATGACCGGTTTCATCTGTGTTGTCTACGGTGATGCGCAGCAGCGGGAGGCCCGCTGCTGCGGGCGGCTGCGCTGAATGAAAATATCACGAATTCGCGCCGCGCCGGATGCGCGCGCCAGGCGCGCACTGCGCGCCATCATGCTTTCTCTCGAACTGCCTTTCAAATACCGAGCGGCCGGGGACACCGGCCGCCATCATTTCACGCGCCGGCGCGGCATGCGGGACCTGCCCGCGCCGCGGCCTGCGCGCCGTTGCGCGTCAGCGCGGACGGAAGCCGTACAGGCCACCATCCTTCGTCTGCACGACGAGCGTGTTGCCCGCGAGAACGGGCGCCGCCGTGATCGCGCTGCCGTCGGTCTTCATCCGCGCGATGAAGCTGCCATCCTCGCGCGACAGGAAATGCACGAAGCCCTTGTAGTCGCCCATCACGACTGCATGGCCGAGCAGATAGGGCACGCCGACGTCACGGCTCTTCAGCTTCTCGTTGCGCCACAGCTCGTTGCCGCTTGCCGCGTCGTACGCGCTCACGACCGACCAGTCGTCGCCGCCCGCGACGACCGAATCGTCCTGCGCGAGGCCGCTGCGGCTCGAGAACGTCTTTTCCCACAGCGGGCGCCCCGAGTTCGCGTCGAAGCAACCGAGCTGGCCCTGGAACGTCACCGCGCAGGCTTCGGCGCCGACGAGCGTCGGCGGACCGCTGACGTCGTTGATGCGCTCGACTTCCGTCACGCCCTTCGGGAACGACACGGGCGTCTGCCAGTACGGCTCGCCCGTCTGCAGGTTGATCGCGACGAGGCCGCCGCCCGGGAAGCCCGCGAGCACCGCGGCGTCGCCCGCGAACGTCATGCCCGCCGACACGCGCAGGTTCAGCGGCACCGCGCGGTTGCGGTAGTTCCACTTCTGCTCGCCCGTCTGCGCATTGAACGCGATCACCTGGCCGTCGATCGTGCGGACAATCACGAGACCGTTGCCGACGAGCGGCGGCGAGAAGATCTCGCCCTGCACGGACGTCTTCCACAGCAGCTTGCCGTCCTGGCCGAGCACGAACACGCCGCCCTTCAGCGCGCCGACCGCGGTCAGGTTGCCGTCGCTGCCGACACCCGCCGACAGGTCCGAATCGAGCTTGGTGCGCCAGATCCGCTGCCCGGTCTTCGCGTCGATCTTCTCGACCGAGCCGTTCGCGCCGGCCGCGTACACGGCATCGCCCACCGCCACCGGCGAGAACAGGTAGCGATCGCCCTTGCCGACGCTCGCCGACCAGACCTGTTGCACGTCGAGGACGGATTTGAACTCGGTGAGCGGCGTCGGCACGCGACGCGCGTCCTTCGTCGACGAGCAGGCCCCCAGCGCCAGGACGGCCGCCGCGCAGGCAACGGGCACAGCGTAACGTTTCAGCAAATTCATCGGTTAGCGAAGCAAAGTTAAGAGGTTGAGGGGGCCGGCGCTCAGCCGCCGAGCGCGTCCAGCTTGAACTGCACGAGCTGGCGCGCCGACTGGTCTTCCTTCGGCAGGCCGTCGAGCGCGAGCTTGTACGCGGCGCGCGCGTCGTCGGTCTTGCCTTGCGCGGCGAGCAGATCGCCACGGCGATCGGCCACGAGACCCTTGAACGCATCGACCGGCGTACCCGACAGCAGCGCGAGCCCCGCGTCGTACGCCTTCTCGTCGAGCAGCAGCGACGCGAGGCGCAGCTTCGCGATCTGCTTGTACTCGTCGTCCTTCGCGTGATCGGCCGCCCATTGCAGCTGCGCCTTCGCACCGGCGACATCGCCTGCGGCGTACAGCACCTTCGCGGCCGCGAGCGCCGTCATCTGCGCATACGGCGTGCTGCCGTACTTGTCTTCCATGTCGGTGGCGGCGCGGGCCATCGTCGTCTTGTCGTTCGCCGCGGCGGCCTTCTGCACCTGCTCGTACAGGCCGGACGCCTCGGCGGCCTGACGACGCTGCCAGTAATTCCAGCCGTTGAAACCGGCCGCGACGACGAGCGCCGCGAGGACGATCCACGTGGCGAGGTTGCCCCAGCGGGCCCACCACGCCTTGAGGCTTTCAATCGATTCTTGTTCGTCGTGGTAACTCATCGGCGAGCGATTCCTTCCTGTTCAGGCCTTTGTTGTCGAGCGGACGCCAGCGCGATCAGTCGTCGCCGTCTTCGGCGGATGCAACCATCGCATTGATTAGGAATTCGGTCAAGCTTTCGACCGGTACGGTCTGCTGAACGTTCTTTTCCCCTTCCTCGCCGACACCGCGCAGCGCTTTCACGCCCACCGTGCCGTTCGCGATCTCCTCTTCGCCGAAGATCACCGCGAATGCGGCGCCGCTCGCATCGGCACGCTTCATCTGCGACTTGAAGCTCGCCGGCGCGCCATCCGCGCTGCAGTGGAAGATCACGTCGAGGCCCGTGTCACGCAGCCGCTCGGCCGCGATGAACGCCTGCTCGCGCGCCGCTTCGCCCTGGTGCACGACGTACACGTCGACGCCGTCCTGCTCGGGCACGAGCTGCTCTTCCTTCAGCAGCTCGAGAATGCGCTCGACGCCCATTGCCCAGCCGCACGCGGCGGTCGGCTTGCCGCCGAGCTGCTCGATCAGCGGATCGTAGCGGCCGCCGGCTGCCACCGTGCCCTGCGCGCCGAGCTTGTCGGTCACCCACTCGAACACGGTCAGGTTGTAGTAGTCGAGGCCACGCACGAGACGCGGGTTGATCGTGAACGGAATGTTGTTCGCCTTCAGCAGGCGCTGCAGCCCTTCGAAGTGCGCACGCGATTCGTCGCCGAGGAAGTCGATCAGCTTCGGCGCGTTCTGCGCGATCTCCTGAAGCGCCGGGTTCTTCGTGTCGAGCACGCGCAGCGGGTTCGTATACAGGCGGCGCTGCGCTTCGGCGTCCAGCGCGTCGACGTGCTGCTCGAGATACTTGATCAGCTCGACGCGGTGCGCTGCGCGCTCTTCCGCGAGACCGAGCGAATTGATCTCGAGCTTGATGCCCATCAGGCCGAGGTCGTCCCACAGCCGCTGGCACATCATGATGATTTCCGCGTCCGCGTCCGGGCCCGCGAAACCGAGCGCCTCGACGCCGACCTGGTGGAACTGGCGGTAGCGGCCGCGCTGCGGACGCTCGTGACGGAACATCGGGCCGATGTACCACAGGCGCTTCGGGCCGTCGTACAGCATGTTGTGCTCGATCGCAGCACGCACGACGGCGGCCGTGTTCTCCGGGCGCATCGTCAGGTGCTCGCCGTTCAGCGAGTCGGTGAAGCTGTACATCTCCTTCTCGACGATGTCCGTGACTTCGCCGATGCCGCGCGTGAAGAGCTGCGTGTGCTCGACGATCGGCGTGCGGATGTTCTGGTAGCCGTAGGCGCGCAGCAGCGACTTCACGGTGGCTTCGAAGAATTCCCACAGGCCGGCATCCTGCGGGAGGATGTCGTTCATGCCCTTGACGCCCGTGAGCTTCTCGATCTTGCGTTTTTGTTCAGTCATCGTGTGTGTTGACGGATTAGTTCAGTGCCGCAGCGCGGCCATAGGTGCGTTCGACGTAATCGCTGACGATCTGCTGGAATTCCTCTGCGATGTGTTCGCCGCGCAGCGTCTTGACCTTCTCGCCGTCGATGAAGACAGGCGCGGCCGGATTCTCGCCGGAACCCGGCAGGCTGATGCCGATGTTCGCGTGCTTCGATTCGCCCGGGCCGTTGACGATGCAGCCCATCACCGCGACGTTCATCGTCTCGACGCCCGGATAGGTCTTGCGCCAGACCGGCATCTGCTCGCGCAGGTAGGTCTGGATCTGCATCGCGAGCTCCTGGAACAGCGTGCTCGTCGTGCGGCCGCAACCCGGGCACGCGATCACCATTGGTGCGAACGAGCGCATGCCCATCGTCTGCAGGATTTCCTGGCCGACCACCACTTCGCCCGTGCGCGGCGCGCCCGGCTCCGGCGTCAGCGAGATGCGAATCGTGTCGCCGATGCCTTCCTGCAGCAGCACGCCGAGCGCCGCCGTCGATGCGACGATGCCCTTCGAGCCCATGCCCGCCTCGGTCAGCCCGAGGTGCAGCGCGAAGCCGCAGCGACGCGCCAGTTCGCGGTACACGGCGATCAGGTCCTGCACGCCGCTGACCTTGCACGACAGCACGATGCGGTCACGGCCGAGACCCAGTTCGACCGCGCGCTCGGCCGAGCCGACCGCCGACTGGATCAGCGCCTCGTACATCACGCTCTGCGCATCCCACGGTTGCGCGCGCGTACCGTTCTCGTCCATCATCCGCGCGAGCAGGTCCTGGTCGAGGCTGCCCCAGTTCACGCCGATCCGCACCGCCTTGTCGTACTTGATCGCCGCTTCGATCATCTGCGCGAACTGCGTGTCGCGTTTCGCGCCATGGCCGACGTTGCCGGGGTTGATCCGGTACTTCGACAGCGCCTCCGCGCAGCCCGGATGGTCGCGCAGCAGCAGGTGGCCGTTGTAATGGAAGTCGCCGACGAGCGGCACCGTCACGCCCATCCGGTCGAGCTGCTCGCGGATCGCCGGCACGGCGGCCGCCGCCTCGGGCGTGTTGACCGTGATGCGCACCAGTTCGGAGCCCGCGTTCGCGAGCTCCTTGATCTGGATCGCCGTACCGATCGCGTCCGCGGTATCGGTGTTCGTCATCGACTGGACGCGCACCGGCGCATCGCCGCCGATCGTCACGAGCTGCCCGCCCCAACGGACATTCACCGCATGCGACACGCGGCGCGGCGCATGCCCGCCGAACACCGGCTCGGTTGAACAAATCTGACTGCTGCGTGGGGATTGAGCTTCGGATTGCATCGATAGATCCATTTACGCGGAATGCGCCGCAACGCGGCACATGAATTGAAAAAGCGCCGTGCCCGCTTAGCCACGGCGCTTGCCGTCAGGGCAACGTGAACCGCGCCACGTTCCCCCGCGCTGCCGAATATTTTGCCGGATCGACGGGTTTACCGTCGAACGCGATCGTGTCCAGACCCGCCTTGTTGCCGATCGTGACCTTCAGCGGACCGTTACCCGCGACCTGCTTCGTCTCGCCGGCGCGCACCAGCGACGAGAACAGTTCCTTGCCGTTCTTGTCGCGCACGCTGAACCAGCTGTCCTGCTTGACCTTCAGCTCAAGAACCGACTGGCCTGCCGCGACGACAACGCTCGCCGGCTGGGCCGCTGCCGCCACCGCGCTCGCTGCCGGCGCAATCGCCGCGGGCTGCGACACCGGCGCGACCGCCGCCGGCGCAGCCGATGCCACCGCTTGCGGCACCGCCGCCGCGACACCCGACGTCGCCGCCGCGGCCGGAACCTGATGGACCGCTGACGCCGACGCGACGACCGCACTCGCTTCGCCGACGGACGACGCCGCTTCAATAGGTGCAGACGCCTGCGCAGCGGACGCACCCTGCGCGCCGCCGCCCTTGAAGCGGGCGAGCCAGTTCGACGAATCGCCGCCAGTGTGCCACATCGCCGCGGCGATCACCGCGACGACGGCGGCAGCGGTCCCCCACATCCACGGACGGTGTCGCGACGGGCCGCCGAGCGGAATCGACACGCGCCCGCGCGGCAGATCCGTCCCCGACGCCGCCGGCATCGACAGATCCACCTCCGGCACGCCGCGCTCGCGGCGCAGCGCCTGAGCGAACGGCTCCGGATCGACGCCGAGCATCTTCGCGTAGCTGCGCACGACACCGAGCGCGAACGTCACGCCGGGCAGATGGCTGATGTCGCCCGCCTCGAGCGCCCGCAGCTTCGGCGGTGCGACCTTGAGCCGCGCCGACACGTCGTCGACCGTCCAGCCCCGCGCCTCCCGAAGCTGCGCCAACCGGCTTCCCACGGCGGCCAGCGATTCCAGTCCGGCCGTTACCGGTTTGCCGGCGTTCGTCTCTGCGCCGTTTGACGGCTGCGGCTCACTCATCCTTGTCCTCGCGTCGATTCTTCTTCACTGGCGAGCGCTGCCGGCTCCTGCCGGCGCCGCGCCCGCGACCGTCCATGCCATGCGCGGCGCACCTGGCGCCGCGTCCGATCGCTATTCGCGTGTTGTACCGCCAAAAAGTCCGGACATCCCCAGCCAGGCGCCCCTGTTAAATCGCCCGAACCTCGATAATTTTCCCTGCTGCGCCCGTCCGTTCCGCGAGGCGCGTGCGATCCTTCACCGTACCTGCCAGCTGACCGCACGCGGCGTCGATGTCGTCGCCGCGCGTCTTGCGCACCGTCGTGACGACACCCGCGTCGATGAGCACCTGCGCAAAGCGCTTGATCTGCTCCGGCTTCGATCGGATAAGACCCGACTCCGGAAACGGATTGAACGGGATCAGATTGAACTTGCACGGGACGTCGCGCGTCACCGCGAGCAGTTCACGCGCATGCGCTTCGGTGTCGTTGACGCCGTCGAGCATGCAGTATTCGAACGTGATGAAGTCGCGCGGCGCGACTTTCAGATAGCGCTGGCACGCGGCCATCAGCTCGCGAAGCGGATGCTTCTTGTTGAGCGGCACCAGTTCGTCGCGCAGCGCATCGTTCGGCGCATGCAGCGACACGGCCAGCGCAACCGGCAATTCGGCGCCGAGGCGGTCCATCATCGGCACGACACCGGACGTCGACAGCGTGACGCGGCGGCGCGACAGCCCGTACGCGTTGTCGTCGAGCATCAGCCGCATCGCAGGCACGACCGCGCTGTAATTCAGAAGCGGCTCACCCATGCCCATCATCACCACGTTGGTGATCACCCGTTCGGCCTTGCCGTTCGGGCCGGGCGCACGCCCGAGCGACGCACGCAATGCAAATTCGGCCATCCGCAGCTGGCCGATGATTTCGCCTGTCGACAGGTTGCGGGAGAAACCCTGCTTGCCCGTCGAGCAGAAGCGGCAATTGACCGCGCACCCCGCCTGCGACGACACGCACAGCGTGCCGCGCGTCTCTTCCGGGATGAAAACGGTTTCGACCGCGTTGCCGTTTCCGACGTCGATCAGCCACTTGCGCGTGCCGTCGGCGGAAACGTGATCGCTGGCGATATCCGGCATCGCGATCGTCGCGCGGCCCTTGAGCTTTTCCCTCAGGGATTTCGCGAGATCGGTCATGCCGTCGAAATCGCCGGCGTTATATTGGTGGATCCAGCGCTGCAACTGCTTGGCGCGGAACGGCTTCTCGCCGAGGCTGCCGCAGTACGCGACAAGGCCCTCGGCGTCGAAGTCGAGAAGATTGACGGAAGTTTCGCTCGTCATGGTGCCCTGCCTTGCCGCGTGCGCTGAATCCTGCCTGCCCTGAATGTCAGTCAGTGCTTAGCGCGAGTAGACGTTCATTGCCGGGAAGAAGAACGCGACTTCGACGGCTGCCGTTTCCGGCGCGTCCGAGCCGTGCACCGCGTTCGCGTCGATGCTGTCCGCGAAGTCGGCGCGGATCGTGCCCGCTTCGGCCTTCTTCGGATCCGTTGCGCCCATCAGGTCGCGGTTCTTCAGGATCGCACCTTCGCCTTCGAGAACCTGGATCATCACCGGGCCCGAGATCATGAATTCGACGAGGTCCTTGAAGAACGGACGCTCTGCGTGGACAGCGTAGAACTTCTCAGCGTCGGCACGCGACAGGTGCGCCATGCGCGCAGCGATCACCTTCAGGCCGGCGCCTTCGAAACGGCTGTAGATCTGGCCGATCACGTTCTTTGCCACCGCATCCGGCTTGATGATCGACAGGGTGCGCTCGATTGCCATAAAAACTCCAAGAAATTAAGAAGTTACACTTCCAAATGAATCCGCTATTGTAGCACGATCCCGTGTATCATTGCGATTGAACCCTTACACGCATGTAAGGTTCCAACAGCATGCGTTTTGCATCGGGCAGCCATTGAAACCTCCCGGCGCGGAACGTATCTTAGCCATAGCTGCACCGGTTTGCTGCGCCGCACACCGCGCGCGCCAGACCGGCCCCGGACGCCCATGCGTCCAATGTTAGGAGAAACCATGAACGACTCGTACAATTTCGGCCGCGGCGGCACCGTCAGCACCGTCGAGGTTCGCAATCGCGTGCTGCGCAATACCTACTGGCTGCTCGCGCTATCGATGGTTCCGACGGTGCTGGGCGCGTGGGTCGGCGTCGCGACCGGCTTCTCGCTGTTCGCCGCCACCAGCCCGATGATGAGCCTCCTCGCGTTCTTCGCGATCGCGTTCGGCTTCATGTTCGCGATCGAGCGCACGAAGAACAGCGCCGCCGGCGTGTTCGTATTGCTCGGCTTCACGTTCTTCATGGGCCTGATGCTGTCGCGCCTGCTCAGCTTCATCCTCGGTTTCTCGAACGGCCCGTCGCTGATCATGCTCGCGTTCGGCGGCACCGGCGTCATCTTCGCCGCGATGGCGACGATCGCCACCGTCAGCAAGCGCGACTTCTCCGGGCTCGGCAAGTGGCTGTTCATGGGCGTGATCGTGATCCTGCTGGCATCGGTCGCGAACATCTTCCTGCAGCTGCCCGCGCTGATGCTGACCGTGTCGGTGCTCGCGATCGCAATCTTCTCGGCATACATGCTGTTCGACGTCCAGCGCGTCGTGAACGGCGGCGAGACGAACTACATCACCGCGACGCTCGCGATTTACCTCGACCTGTACAACGTGTTCACGAACCTGCTCGCGCTGCTCGGCATCTTCGGCGGCAACCGCAACTGACGTTCGCTGCACACCAGCAAAAAACCGGCCCGCGGGCCGGTTTTTTTACGCCTGCCGCCGGCGCGCTCAGTCGCGCTCGAACAGCGCGATCGATTCGACGTGCGACGTGTGCGGGAACATGTTGACGACGCCCGCGCCCTTCAGCCGGTAGCCGGCCTCGTGCACGAGCAGGCCCGCGTCGCGTGCGAGCGTCGACGGGTTGCACGACACATAGACGATCCGGCGCGGCAGCGGACCTTCGCCGCTCTGCGCGATGTCCGCGAGCGCCTTCGACACCGCGAGCGCGCCTTCGCGCGGCGGATCGATCAGGAACTTGTCGAACGCGCCGAGTGCGCGGAGGTCGTCGGCCGTGACCTCGAACAGGTTCCGGCACGCGAACGTCGTGTGGCCGTCGACGCCGTTCTCGCGCGCATTTGCGAGCGCGCGCGTCGTCAGCGTGTCGCTGCCCTCGATGCCCATCACCTCGCGCGCGAGACGCGCGAGCGGCAGCGTGAAGTTGCCGATCCCGCAGAACAGGTCGAGCACGCGGTCGTCGCGCGACGGCGCGAGCAGGCGCAGCGCACGGCCCACCAGCACGCGGTTGATCTGGTGGTTCACCTGCGTGAAGTCGGTCGGCTTGAACGGCATGCGAATGCCGAACTCGGGCAGCGTATAGTCGAGCGGCACGTCGAGCGGATAGAACGGCGTCACCGTGTCCGGACCCTTCGGCTGCAGCCAGAACTGCACGTTGTGCTCGTCCGCGAACGCGCGCAGCAGCGCTTCGTCGGCCGCGTTGATCGGCTCCAGCACGCGCAGCACGAGCGCCGTGACCTGCGAACCGACCGCGAGCTCGATCTGCGGCATGCGGTCGCGGATCGACAGGCCCTCGACCATCCGGCGCAGCGGCACGAGCATCGCCGACACGTGCGGCGGCAGCACCTCGCAGCTCGTCATGTCGGCGACGTAGCTGCTTTTCTTCTCGTGGAAGCCGACCAGCACGCCGCCCTTCTTCACGACGTTGCGCACGGTGAGGCGCGCGCGGTAGCGATAGCCCCACGACGGGCCGTGGATCGGCGAGAACATCGTCTCCGCGCGCAGCTTCGCGAGATGCCACAGGTTGTCCTCGAGCACGCGCTGCTTGATCGCCACCTGCGCGCGCATGTCGAGATGCTGCATCGAGCAACCGCCGCAAGTGCCGAAGAACTTGCATTTCGGCTGCGTGCGCATCACGCTCGGGCGCAGAATATCGACAACCGTCGCCTGCTCGTAGCTCGGCTTGCGACGGTAGCTCGAATAGGTCACGCGCTCGCCGGGCAGCGCGCCCTCGACGAAGATGACCTTGCCCGGCTCGCCGTCCTCGGTCGTCACGCGGCCGACACCGCGCGCTTCCATGTCGAGCGATTCGATCTCGAGAACCGGGGCGCTATCGGGCGCGGCGGGCACGCTTTTCAACTTGCGCGCAGAAGTGGGGGCAGCTTCAGACACCAGCTTTTCCTGACAAACGTTGAAGAAGGCGAGATTGTAGACGAAGGATCGCGTCTCGCCTGCTTTGCATCGGACCAAATATCCCCGGAGATTCGGCCATGCGACTGATCGACTGGAACATCCAATGGGGTCGGGACGCGGACGGCGTCGTCGATCTCCCCCGTACGATTGCCACCGCACGCCAGCTCGGCGACTTCGACGTGCTGTGCCTGCAGGAAGTCACGCGCGGGTTCGGCGCGCTGGCCGGCCACCCTGGCCTCGACCAGTTCGCGGAGCTCGCCGCGCTGCTGCCCGACTATACGATCATCGACGCGATTGGCGCCGACCTGCCGCCCGCCACGCCCGGCGCACCGCGCCGTCAGTTCGGCAATGCGATCGCCACGCGCCTGCCGGCCGGACGCGTGATGCGCCGCCTGCTGCCGTGGCCGGCCGACGACGCCGCCCCATCGATGCCGCGCGTCGCGCTCGAAGTCGAGGTGACGACTGCGTCAGGCCCGCTGCGCGTGACGACCACGCACCTCGAATATTATTCCGCGCGACAGCGGCGCGCACAGGTCGATGCGCTGCGCGACCGGCATCGCGAAGCCTGCGCGCACGCCGATCGCCCCGCGCGGGCCGAGAACGAGAATGGCCCGTTCAGCACGACCGCGCAGCCGCGCGATGCGATCGTCTGCGGCGACTTCAACAGCGCATACGACAGCGACGCGTATCGCCGCTTCATCGCACCGCTCGACGACGCACCGCGCTTCGTCGATGCGTGGATCGCGCGCCATCCGGGGCTCGCGCCGCCGCCGACGGCCGGCGTGTACGACACCGTGCAGTGGTCCGAAGGGCCGCTCGCATGCGATTTCGTGTTCGTCACCGACACGCTGCTGCCGCGCGTCACCCGATGCGAGATCGACGGCGACACGCGCGCGTCCGATCACCAGCCGATCGTGCTCGAGCTGGATTGACGGGCTTCAATTGACGGGCATTAATTGACTGGCACTAAGCGGCGAATGCGGCCAGATACTCGGCCCAGTGCGGCGCGGGCTCCTGCGCAAGCGCGTTCTTGACGAGCAGGATTTCGTCCGCGTACTCGCTCGGCGTCAGGCCGCCGCGCATCAGCAGGAACCGGCAATAGAGCAGATAGGTGTTGACGACATCGGTTTCGCAGTAGTTGCGGATCTCGTCGATACGCCCGTCCCGGAACGCCGTCCAGACCTGGCCGCCGTCCATTCCGAGCTTGCCGGGAAACCCGCACAGCTTCGCGAGCGCGTCGAGCGGCGCGTTCGCGCGCGCCTGGTACATCGCGAGCACGTCCATCAGGTCGGTGTGCCGCGAGTGATAGCGCGAGATGTAGTTGTTCCACTTGAAGTCGCGATCGTCCTCACCGAGATCCCAGTAGCGGATCGCAGGGATTCCGTGCACGAGCGCGCGGTAATGAAGCACCGGCAGGTCGAAGCCGCCGCCGTTCCACGAAACGAGCTGCGGCGTGTATTTCTCGATCACGCGGTAGAACGACTGGATCAGCGTCGCCTCGTTGTCCTGCGGCGTGCCGAGCGAGCGCACGCGAAAACCGTTGTTGTCGCGGAACACGCACGAAATCGCCGCGACGCGCTGCAGATGGTGCGGCAGGAAATCGCTGCCCGTCTTCTCGCGGCGCGCGGCGAACGCATGCTCGGCCACCGCCGCATCGTCGAGCGTCGCAGGCAGATCTTCGAGACGGCGAATGCCGTCGACATCGGGAATCGTCTCGATGTCAAAAACCAGAATCGGAGTCATCAGTTACAGAACGGCGTCCTTGCGAACGCCATTGGAGGCGAAGAACCGCTTGAGGCGCACCAGCGCTTCCTGCTGGATCTGCCGCACGCGCTCACGCGTCAATCCCATCTCGTCGGCGAGCTCTTCGAGCGTCGCGGGCTCGATATGGTTCAGCCCGAAGCGGCGCTCGATCACGTGACGGTGCTTGTCGGACAGGCGCGACAGCCACGCGCGCGTGAGCGTCTCGAGCTCGCGGTGCTGCACTTCGGCGTCCGGCGACTGGCTCTGGTCGTCCGGCAGCAGATCGAGCAGGCTGCTCGCCGGATCGAGATCGAGCGGCGCGTCGAGCGACGCGGTGTGTTCGTTGAGCGCGAGGATGTCGGTCACTTCCTCGGCGGTCTTGCCGGTGAGGTAGGCGATGTCGTCGATGCTGGCTTCGCGGCGCTCGGCCGCCTCGCCCGTCGACATCGAGTTCTTTTCGAGGTGGCGCTTCGCGCGCAGCACCTGGTTGAGTTCGCGGATCACGTGCACCGGCAGGCGCACGGTGCGGGCCTGGTTCATGATCGCCCGCTCGATGCTCTGCCGGATCCACCAGGTCGCGTAGGTCGAGAAGCGGAAACCGCGCGTCGGGTCGAACTTCTCGATCGCGTGCATCAGGCCGAGATTGCCTTCCTCGATCAGGTCGAGCAGCGGCACGCCGCGATTCAGGTAGCCCTTCGCAATGCTGACGACAAGCCGCAGGTTGCGCTCGATCATCACCTGCCGCGCCTCGAATTCGCCGGCCTTCGCGAGGCGGGAATAGCGCTGCTCTTCCTCGACGGTCAGCAGCGGCTTGACGCTGATGCGGTTCAGGTAGTGCTGGATCGTGTCGGCGGTCAGTTCCGCCTGCAGCAGCGCGCGGAAATCGTCGAGATCGGGCGCCGCCTCCGCGTTGCCGTCGCGCTCTTCCTCGCCGGAATCCGAGTCGGCGTCGCGCGTCTCGAACTCGCGTTCGTTGTCCGCGGCGTCTTCTTCGTCGTCCTTCGAAGCGCCAGCACGCTCCACCGATGCTTGCGTGGCGCGACTGACTTTCTCAGACTCGGCTTGCGGATCGTGGCGCTTCGATTTCGGCATGGTCGTCTCGGTTATTGAGCCGGCAAATACTTCAGCGGATCGACAGGTTTACCCTGACGGCGAACCTCGAAATGCAGCATCACGCGGTCGGCATCGCTGTTACCCATCTCGGCGATCTTCTGCCCCTTCGTCACCGCGTCCCCCTCTTTTACCATCAAAGCGCGATTGTGTGCATATGCCGTGAGGTAAGTTGCATCGTGTTTGATGATAATGAGGTTGCCGTAGCCGCGCAGGCTATTGCCCGCATAGACGACGCGACCATCAGCGGCCGCCTTCACGGTCTCGCCGACGTTGCCGCCGATGTTGACACCCTTGTTCTTCGCGTCGTCGAAATTGTTCAACACGGGGCCGCGCGCCGGCCACGCGAACGTGACGGGGCCGCTCGACGCCGCCGGCGTGTCGCTCGATGCGGCGGCCGGCGACGGGTTGGTCGCAGCCGACGCGCCGCCCGGCGTCGCCGGGCCGCTGCTGAGCGGCGCGGTCGCGACGGCACCGCCCATCACCGGCGCGCCCGCGACTGCCGCGCCATTCGGCGGCGCAACGCGCAGCAGCTGGTCGACCTCGATCTGATTCGGATTCGCCAGGTTGTTCCACGCGGCGATGTCGCGATAGTTCTGCCCGTTCTCGAGCGCGATCCGGTACAGCGTGTCGCCCGGCTTCACGCGGTAATAACCCGGAGGCGGCGGGCCGAGCGGCACCGCCGGCTGTGCGGCGGGCGTCGTGCCGAGCGAACCGGATCGGTCGACGACGGGCGCGTTGTCGAGCCGCGTTGCACAGGCGGCCAGTAGCGTGGTGAACGCAGCCACACAGATCGCGCGCTGGGCGAGCGTGAGCGGTTCCTTGGAACGGTTGTTTTGCATCGCGCGCAACATACTCATCGGTTTCAAATTACTCCGGATTTTAAAGGGACAAAGAAAACGCGATCAAGCCGCGACTCCCGCCACTGCGCGTGCGCGACGCGCTCGACGAGCGTGAGCACCTGATGCTGCCCGCTCTGCGCGCCGACCGGCGCGACGAGGCGCCCGCCGATCGTCAACTGCTCGAGCAGCGCCTGTGGCACGTCGAGCCCCGCCGCGGCAATCACGATTGCGTCGAACGGCGCCGCGGACGGCAGGCCCACGCGCCCGTCGCCGTAATGCAGACGGATGTTCGGCACGCGCAGCGGCCGCAGGTTCAGCTTTGCGCGCTCGTAGAGCGGCTTGATGCGTTCAATCGAATACACGTCGCGCGCCACATGGCTCAGCACGGCGGCCTGGTAGCCGCAGCCGGTGCCGATTTCCAGCACGCGCTCGAGGGTGCGGCCGGCCATCGCGAGCTCGATCATCCGCGCGACGACCGACGGCTTCGAAATCGTCTGCTGGTGGCCGATCGGCAGCGCGGAATCCTCGTAGGCCTGCGTCGCGAGCCCCGGGTCCACGAACATGTGGCGCGGCACCGCGGCCATCGCCTCCAGCACACGCGCGTCGGTCACGCCGTTCGCGCGCAGTCGTTCGACCATCCGCTCGCGTACGCGTTCCGACGTCAGCGCGAAGGTGCCCGCGAGCGCGACGTTCGGTGCGGCGGCCGGCTTGGGCACCGCTGGCTTGTGCACAGCGGCCTTGGACGTGCCGTGCTTCGGCGCGCTCGGCGCGGCCGCAGCCGCGGCCGGCTTCGGTACGACCGGCGTCGGTCCGGCCGATCTGGACGCGCCGGGCTTGTCCGGTGCCGCGGCGAGCGCCTTCGCGCCGCCGCGCGGCTGCCGATTGTCGTTCGCACCCGCGGCCGCGCCGGCGGACACCCGCTGGCGCGCACTCTCGCCCGCCGCGTGGCGCTCGCCGGTCCGCCCTTCGGCCTTGCGCGGCGCTCGCTTGAGATCCTCGAGCGCGAGCGGGAACCGCTTCGCGCGCTCGCCGCTCATGAAGCGCGCCCTCCGGCGCGCGCCCAGTCGTGCGTCGCGGACAGCATTTGCGTGTGCGTCAGATCGAGTTGCAGCGGCGTGATCGACACGAAACCGTTTGCGACCGCATGGAAATCGGTGCCTTCGCTCGCATCGAGCGCCGCGCCCGGCGGCCCGATCCAGTAGATCGGCTCGCCGCGCGGATTGGTCTCGCGGATCACCGGCTGCGACGGATGACGCTTGCCGAGGCGCGTGACCTTCCAGCCTTTCAGCTCGTCGTACGGCAAGTTCGGAATATTGACGTTCAGCAACGGATGGCCGGGCAACGGATGTGCGAGATAGTGCTGCACGATCTCGGCGGCGACGCGCGCCGCATCGGCGAGATGCGCCCAGTCCTTGTCGACCAGCGAAAACGCGATCGCGGGCACGCCGAACATGATGCCTTCGGTCGCCGCCGCAACTGTCCCCGAATAGAGCGTGTCTTCGCCCATGTTCTGGCCGTTGTTGATCCCCGACACGACGAGATCCGGCTTCGCGTCGAGCAAGCCGGTCAGCGCGATGTGCACGGAATCGGTCGGCGTGCCGTTCACATAGAAGAAACCCGTACTCGCGGAGCGCTGGATCGACAGCGGCCGCGACAAGGTCAGTGAATTCGACGCGCCGCTGCAGTTCTGCTCGGGCGCCGTCACCGTGAGCTCGGCCAGCGGCTGCAGCGCGTCGTGAAGCGCCGCGAGACCGGGGGCGAGATAGCCGTCGTCGTTGCTGAGTAGGATTCGCATCCGGCGATTGTAACCGAGGAAAGATGGCGCGAGAGCGACAGTCCGGCCACCCTCGACCTGCGCTCGCGCGCCGTGCTCCGCCGCGCACCGCCACGTTGAGCGGCGGCCTTTTCCGGTCAGATCGCGCCCGCGTCGCGCAGTGCGGCGATCGCCTGCGCGTCGTAGCCGAGGCCGTCCAGCACCTCGTCGGTGTGCTCGCCGAGCGCCGGACCGAGCCAGCGCGTATCGCCCGGCGTGCCGGACAGCTTCGGCGTGATGTTCGGCAGCGGAATCTCGGTGCCGTCGGCGAGCCTGAAGCGCTGGATCATCTGCCGCGCGACGAACTGCGGATCGCTGAACATGTCGGCCACGCTATAGATGCGCCCGGCCGGCACGTCCGCCGCATTGAGCACCTCGAGCGCGGCGTCGATCGTACGCGGCGCGAGCCATGCGGCGATCGCGGCGTCGATTTCCTGCGTGCGCGGCACGCGTCCGTCGTTGTGCGCGAGCGCAGGATCGTCGGCGAGATCCTCGCGCTCGATTGCTTTCATCAGCCGCTTGAAGATCGGATCGCTGTTGCCGCCGATCACGATGCTGCCGTCGCGGCACGCATAGGTGTTCGACGGCACGATGCCGGGCAGCGACGCGCCAGTGCGCTCGCGCACCATGCCGTACACGCCGTACTCCGGCACGACGCTTTCCATCATGTTGAACACGGCCTCGTACAGCGCGACGTCGACCACCTGCCCCGCGCCGCCGTTCACGTTACGGTGATGCAGCGCCATCATCGCGCCGATCACGCCGTGCAGCGCGGCGATCGAATCGCCGATCGAGATGCCGATGCGCGGCGGCGGCAGCTCCGGATAGCCGGTGATGTGGCGCAGCCCGCCCATCGACTCGGCGATCGCGCCGAAGCCCGGCCGGTCGCGATACGGGCCCGTCTGCCCGTAGCCGGACAGGCGCACCATGACGAGGCCGGGATTGTCGGCCGACAGCACGTCGTAGCCGAGCCCGAGCTTCTCGAGCAGGCCGGGGCGGAAATTCTCGATCACGATGTCGGCTTCGCGCGCGAGCTGGCGCGCGATCGTCTTGCCGGCGTCCGACTTGAGGTTCAGCGTGACGGATTTCTTGTTGCGCGCCTGGACCGACCACCACAGCGACGTGCCGCCCGCCTCCGGGTGCAGTTTGCGCCACTTGCGCAGCGGGTCGCCACCTTTCGGATCCTCGATCTTGATGACTTCCGCGCCGAATTCGGCAAACAGACGCGACGCGAAGGGCCCCGCGATCAGCGTACCGAATTCGAGCACTTTGACGCCCGCGAGCGGGCCCTGGCTGGTGCTCATGTGTCTCCCTGGCATGAGGAACGGCATCGCCGGCACGGCGGCGGCCGAAACGTTACATCGTGCGGCGGTCGAGCATCGCGCGTGCTATCGTGCCCGCGTCGACGTATTCCAGTTCGCCGCCGACCGGCACGCCGCGCGCGAGGCGCGTCACCGCAAGCCCGCGCGCCTTCAGCGTCTGGCCGAGATAGTGGGCGGTGGCCTCGCCTTCGTTCGTGAAGTTGGTCGCGAGCACGACCTCCTTGACGATGCCGTCCGACGCGCGCCGCACCAGGCGGTCGAAATGGATTTCCTTCGGACCGATGCCGTCGAGCGGGCTCAACCGCCCCATCAGCACGAAATACAGCCCGCGATAGGTCATCGTCTGCTCGAGCATGATCTGGTCGGCGGGCGTCTCGACGACGCACAGCAGCGTCGGGTCACGCTCCGTGTCGCTGCAGACCTCGCAGATCTGCGCTTCCGTGAACGTATTGCACTTCTCGCAGTGCTGCAGGTGCTCGGTCGCGAACAGCAGCGAACGGCCGAGCCGCTCCGCGCCCTCCCGATCGTGCTGCATCAGGTGGTACGCCATGCGTTGCGCGGATTTCGGGCCGACCCCGGGCAGCACGCGCAGCGCTTCGACGAGGGCGGACAAGGCGGACGGCTGTTTCATGCGTCGACGGAAGCGAAAACAGGCGCTGCGCTCAGAACGGCAGCTTGAAGCCCGGCGGCAGCGGCAGGCCGGACGTCATGCCGCTCATCTTTTCCTGCGACGTCGCTTCGGCCTTGCGCACGGCGTCGTTGAACGCGGCGGCCACGAGATCCTCGAGCATGTCCTTGTCGTCCGCGAGCAGGCTCGGGTCGATCGACACGCGGCGCACTTCGTTGCGGCAGGTCATCGTCACCTTGACGAGGCCCGCGCCCGATTGCCCTTCGACCTCGATCTGCGCAAGCTGCTCCTGCATCTTCTTCATGTTTTCCTGCATTTGCTGCGCTTGCTTCATCAGTCCGGCGATGTTGCCTTTCAACATGGGAATACTCCTTCTTGATCGTGTGAATGCCGGCACGCGGCGCGTGCCGGCCAGTGTACGTGAGCGTAATTGTGCCTGTTTGTGCCTGTTGACGCGCCGTCAGTTCAATGCAGCGTCGGCGGCACGCCGTCCGCGGGCGCGGCGGCGTCCGCGAGCGGTCGCACCGAGCCCTCGACGATGCGCGCGCCGAACTCGCGCACGAGCTGCTGGACGAACGGATCCGCATGGATCTCCTGCTCCGCCTCGCGCTGGCGCGCCGCGCGCGCGGCCGCATCGAGCGCCGCCGCGGTGCGCCGTGCTGGCCCGACTTCGACTGCCACGTCGACCGGTTTGCCGAGCGCATCCGCGAGCGCAGCCTTCAGTTTCGCGACCTGCGCGGCGTCCGCGTATTGCGGCACCGGCACGGACAGCTTGAGCGTCGTCGCGTCGACGGCCGTCAGCTCGCTGTTGAATGCGAGCTGGTACGCGACGCCCTTGAGCGGCAGTTGCGCGGCGAGCGCCGGCCATTCGCCGTCGAAGCCGATCGGATCGAGCGCGATCGCGGGTGGCAGCGCACGCGTGTCGACCGGCGCAGCCGGCCGCGATTCCGCCGGCTTCGGTGCAACGCGCACGTCGTCCGGCCCGCTGTCGAACACCGGGACGAAACCGTCGTCAGGCGGGCCGCCGAACATCTCGTCCGCGCTGAGCGGCACGTAATCGTCCGGCGGAATGTCTTCCCATGGCGGCGGCGCCTGGCGCGTATCGGCCTGCGGCGCGCGGGATGCGGCGCGCGGTGTCGGCACCGGCACGGCCGGGCGCGGCGCGGCAGGCGTTGCGGCGGCCGGCTGGGCAGCCGGCTTCGCGGCAGCGGCAGCGCGCGTGCGATCGGTCGACACGCGCATGCCGGCATTGCGCAGCACGTCGAGCGCAGCGGCCGCGCCACCCGTGCGCGATGCGGGGCGCGCGGCGGCTTCGGCACGCTCGGCCGGCTCGGCACGCGGCGCGGGCTCGGCCTGCGGTGCTGGTTCGTCATCCTTTGCGACAGCGGTCACCACGGCCGCGACAGCCACCGGTTCGCCGCTCGCAGCAGCTTCGATTGCGGCAACGGCTTGCGGCGCGCCGCTGTCCGGCGTGGCCGCCGGTACAGTGGCAGGCGGCTTGCCTGCATCGTCGCCCGGTTGCGGCGACACCGCAACGGCCGGCCGCGCCACCGGCGCGGGAGCAACGGGAGCAACGGGAACAAGTGAAGCAGCAGGCGCGGCGGCGGCCGGCGGCGTCGAAGCCGCCTTCGCGGCTGCGACCGGCATCGCCGCCCGCGGCCCCGGCACGGCGCGCGGCGCCGACGGCTGGCCAACCGGCGCGCTGCCGGCGCTCGCGGCCGGTTCGAACGCGAGCATCCGCAGCAGCGTCATCGTGAAGCCCGCGTACTCATCCGGCCCAAGGCCCAGTTCCGCGCGTCCGACCGTCGCGATCTGATAGAACAGCTGCACCTGCTCCGGAGTCAGCGTATCCGCGAAACGGCGCAGGTCGGCCGCTTCCGGCCATTCGTCGAGCACCGAACCCGGCGCGAACTGCGCCCATGCGATCCGGTGCAGCAGGCTCGCGAGATCCTGCAGCGCGGTCGAGAACGACAGGCTGCGCAGCGACATCTCGTCGGCGATCGCGAGCACTTCAGGGCCGTCGCCGGCCGCGAGCGCGTCGAGCAGGCGCACCATGTAGGTCTGGTCGAGCGCGCCGAGCATCCCCGACACGGCCGACTCCGTCACCTCGTTCGCCGAGTAGGCGATCGCCTGGTCCGTCAGCGACAGCGCGTCGCGCATGCTGCCCTGCGCGGCGCGCGCGAGCAGGCGCAGCGCCTGCGGCTCGAATGCAATCCGCTCTTCGCCGAGAATGTGCTCGAGGTGCGACACGATATGCCCGGCGGGCATCTGCTTCAGGTTGAACTGCAGGCAGCGCGACAGCACCGTGACGGGAATCTTCTGCGGATCGGTCGTCGCGAGAATGAACTTGACGTGCGACGGCGGCTCCTCGAGCGTCTTCAGCATCGCGTTGAACGCGTGGTTCGTCAGCATGTGCACTTCGTCGATCATGTAGACCTTGAAGCGCGCATCGACGGGCGCGTACACGGCGCGCTCGAGCAGCGCGGCCATTTCGTCGACACCGCGGTTGCTCGCGGCATCCATCTCGACGTAATCGACGAAGCGGCCTTCGTCGATCTCGCGGCACGCGCGGCACACGCCGCACGGCTGCGACGTGACGCCGGTTTCACAGTTGAGCGCTTTCGCGAAGATCCGCGACAGCGTCGTTTTGCCGACGCCGCGGGTACCGGTAAACAGATACGCGTGGTGCAAACGCCCGCCGTCGAGCGCGTGCGTGAGCGCCCTGACGACGTGCTCCTGGCCGACGAGCGAAGCGAAATCCTTCGGACGCCACTTGCGTGCGAGAACTTGATAGGTCATCGGGAAATTGTATCAGCAACGCTGCGTCGCGCCGACACGCGAAACGGCACGGAATGCGGGCGGAAAACAGGCAACGCAGAGAGGTAACGCGACGGGAAAAAGGAGAAAGACGCGGGAAGAATGACACGGAAACAAAAAACGCCCTGCGAACGGGGCGAAAAGGAAGGTGACGAGCCCGACCCTCGGCACTGGCGGAAAACGGCTGTGGCTGCTTCGTTCCCGACCTGACCAGGTTCACCGGCCCACCATGCGAGGAGGCCCGTCACGTCGCATTCTATCATCGCTTGCGATCGAATGCGACCGTTTATTCGCACGAATGTGCGGACACCGGCACACGCGCGTTGCCGGCGCGCGCGCCCTCTTGTATTTTGCGTGCCGGCCTCCATCTGTATCGCGCAACAGTCGTCGGCGCGTCGTACCCCTACTTGCATAGCGGCTACTATCGCCGTCCGCAGCAGATAGCAATTTAGGCTAATATGACGCCCGAATGACCCGCGAGCCGCGGTACGCAGCGCTTACGCCCTTCTGTTCCGGAGAGCGGAGCTACCTGCCGCAGCGGCCGGCAGCCCGCCGGGCGTCGGCGCGCCGCAAGGCGCCAAGCAGGCAGTCCCCGAACCGAAAGAGGTATTGACCAAATGAGCGAACAGATCAAACACATCAGCGACGCATCGTTCGAACAGGACGTCGTCAAATCCGACAAGCCCGTGCTCGTCGATTTCTGGGCCGAATGGTGCGGCCCGTGCAAGATGATTGCCCCGATCCTCGACGAAGTCGCGAAGGATTACGGCGACAAGCTGCAGATCGCGAAGATCAACGTCGACGACAACCAGGCGACGCCCGCGAAGTTCGGCGTGCGCGGCATCCCGACGCTGATCCTGTTCAAGAACGGCGCCGCGGCCGCACAGAAGGTCGGCGCGCTGTCGAAGTCGCAACTCACCGCGTTCCTGGACAGCCACCTGTAATACCGGCACCAGCCCGCAAGTTCGCGGACGTGTTGTCAACCGGCAACACGTCCGCCGTGAAGCCGCCGATCGGCCGCTCAAGCGCGAATCGGCGTATGCTAGAATTAAAAAACGTCTACAAGACGCATTTAAGTCTCTGAGCGCTTCCGCTCGCCCTCCTCCCATATTTCTTTCGTCGCTTCTCCTCCCTGGCGGGATCTCCGTATGCATTTATCCGAGCTCAAGTCTCTGCACGTGTCCGAATTGATCGAAATGGCCAACGGCCTGGAGATCGAAAACGCGAACCGCCTGCGCAAGCAGGAGTTGATGTTCGCCATTCTCAAAAAGCGCGCCAAGACGGGAGAGACGATCTTCGGCGACGGCACGCTCGAAGTGCTGCCGGACGGTTTCGGCTTCCTCCGCTCGCCGGAAATGTCGTACCTCGCGAGCACCGACGACATCTATATCAGCCCGTCGCAGATCCGCCGCTTCAACCTGCACACCGGCGACACGATCGAAGGCGAAGTCCGCACGCCGAAGGACGGCGAGCGCTACTTCGCGCTGGTGAAGGTCGACAAAGTCAACGGGCAGCCGCCCGAGGCCTCGAAACACAAGATCATGTTCGAGAACCTCACGCCGCTGCACCCGAACAAGCCGCTGTCGCTCGAACGCGAAATGCGCGGCGAAGAGAACGTCACGGGCCGCATCATCGACATGATCGCGCCGATCGGCAAGGGCCAGCGCGGCCTGCTCGTCGCGTCGCCGAAGTCCGGCAAGACCGTGATGCTCCAGCACATCGCGCACGCGATCAAGCAGAACCACCCGGACGTGATCCTGTTCGTGCTGCTGATCGACGAGCGCCCTGAAGAAGTGACCGAAATGCAGCGCTCGGTCGCGGGCGAAGTGATCGCGTCGACGTTCGACGAACCGGCCACGCGTCACGTGCAGGTCGCCGAAATGGTGATCGAGAAGGCCAAGCGCCTCGTCGAAATGAAGCACGACGTCGTGATCCTGCTCGACTCGATCACGCGTCTCGCGCGCGCATACAACACCGTGATCCCGGCGTCGGGCAAGGTGCTGACGGGCGGTGTCGACGCGAACGCGCTGCAGCGCCCGAAGCGCTTCTTCGGCGCGGCGCGCAACATCGAGGAAGGCGGCTCGCTGACGATCATCGGCACCGCGCTGATCGAAACCGGCAGCCGCATGGACGACGTGATCTACGAAGAGTTCAAGGGCACCGGCAACATGGAAGTGCACCTCGAGCGCCGCCTCGCGGAAAAGCGCGTGTATCCGTCGATCAACCTGAACAAGTCCGGCACGCGTCGCGAAGAGATGCTGATCAAGCCCGAGATCCTGCAAAAGATCTGGGTGCTGCGCAAGTTCATCCACGACATGGACGAAGTCGAGGCGATGGAATTCCTGCTCGACAAGATCCGCCAGACGAAGAGCAATTCCGAGTTCTTCGACCTGATGCGCCGCGGCGGCTGATCGCCCCGGTAGCGGATACGACGGCCGCCCGCGCGTTTCGCCCGGCGGCCGTTTTTTCGCGCCAACCTGAACGTGAACGTACACGTTGATCTATAATCGATCCCGTCGCCCCAACCCACAGCCCCCGCCCCGATGACGACCGACGCCCCCACCCCGCTGCTGACCGTGAGCGACGCCGCCGCCCGGCTCGGCGTCACGCCGCGCACGCTGAAGTACTACGAGGAGCGCGGGCTCGTCACGCCATCGCGCAGCGAGGGCCGTTACCGCCTTTACGACGAATCCGATCTCGAGCGCTTCGCGCGGATCCTGCGGCTGCGCGCGCTCGGCTTCTCGCTGCACGGCATCACCGAAATGCTGAAGCGGCCGCTCGAAGAAACGGGCGACGGCCGCCGCCGCTATTCGGACGCGTCGCTGCGCGACATCCGCACGGGCCTTGCCGCGCAGATCGATACGCTCGACCGGCGCATCGCAGCGGTCGAGCGCGAACTGAAGGAAGCGATCGCGCTGCGCAAGGAGCTGCAGCACGATATCGACTACGTCGAGCGGCGTCTCGCCGGCGAAAACGCCGATACGCTGATCGCGCAGCGGCGGGCCGAGGCGAGCGAGCGCCGCTCGCGCAAGAGCCGCGCATGAACGCGACGCCGGGCCGCCCGCCACTGTGGAGCCGCGCGAACCTGCGCGCCGACCTGTTCCCGTGGGCGCTCGCGCTCGTCACCGGCATCGATTATTTCGACAACGCGACGTTTTCGTTTTTCGCGAGCTACATCGCGGGCGGGATCAATGCATCGCCAGACGAGCTCGTGTGGTCGTCGAGCGCGTACGCGGTCACGGCCGTGCTCGGCATCCTGCAGCAGCAATGGTGGATCGACCGCCTCGGGCATCGCCGCTATGTCGCCGGCTGCATGCTGATGTTCTCGTTCGGCGCGATCGCCGCCGCGCTCGCCGACACGTCGCTGCAGCTCGCGTTCGCACGCGGCTTCCAGGGCTACTTCATCGGCCCGATGATGGGCGCGTGCCGGATCCTGATCCAGGTCAGCTTCACGCCGCAGCAGCGGCCGCCCGCGACGCGCGCATTCCTGATCATGATCCTGCTCGGCAGCGCACTCGCGCCGATCGTCGGCGGCCTGCTCGTTGCGCACTCGACCTGGCGCGCGCTGTTCGCGTGCACGGCACCCGCCGGCATCGCGTTCGCGGCGCTCGCACTGCTCACGCTGCCCGACACCGGCAACACGCCCGACGACGAACGCGGCACCGGGCACTTCTGGCCGTATGTCGTGTTCGCGCTCGCGCAGGGTGCGCTGCAGATCGTGATGCAGCAGGTGCGCTACCAGCTCTTCAGCGGCTCGCCGATGCTGATCCTGCTGACGGCGGCGGGCCTCGGCGCGCTCGCGTGGTTCGCGCATCACCAGTGGCACCACCCGACACCGCTCGTGCGCCTGCACGCGTTCCGCGAGCGGACCTTCCAGGTCGGGCTGCTGCTCTACATGTTCTATTACTACGAGTCGACCGGCTTCAGCTACCTGACTTCCCGCTTCCTCGAGACGGGCCTCGGCTACCCGGTCGAGAACGCCGGGCGCCTCGTCGGCACGATGTCGCTGATCTCCGCCACCGCGCTGTTCGCGTACCTGCGCTACGCGAAGCTCGTCACGCACAAGAAACGGATCATCGTGCCGGGTTTCGTGATCGCCGCGTTCGCCGCGCTGTACATGACGCGCATGACGCCGCAAGTCGGCGAAGCGGCGCTGATCCTGCCGCTGCTGCTGCGCGGCCTGCTGCTGCTGTTCATCGTGCTGCCGGTCGCGAACCTGACGTTCCGGATCTTCGCGATCGACGAGTACACGCACGGCTACCGGCTCAAGAACATCGTGCGCCAGCTGACGATCTCGTTCGCGACCGCATCGGTGATCATCGTCGAACAGCATCGGCTCGCCGTGCACCAGACGCGCCTCGTCGAGCGCGCGAACGTGTTCGACCCGCTGTTCCAGCAGACGGTCGATACGCTGACCCGCAGCTACGCGGCCGCCGGCCATGTGCTGCACGACGCGCACGCACTCGCGATCGCGGCGGTCGCGCGGATGGTGGCGCAGCAGGCATCGTTCCTCGCGTCGCTCGACGGCTTCTATTTCCTCGCGGGCGTCGCCGTGTGCGGCGGGCTCTTCGCGGCATGGCAAAAAGACATCGATTGAGTTAAAAGTCTGGCTTTGGGCTCCTGCTTGCCGTCTCCATGCTTTCGAAACTGACCCGCTGGCTCGATCACCGCCGCCGCGACCGCGCGCTGCGCAGTCACCCGATTGCCGATGCGCTGTGGCAGGACACCGTCGAGCGCCTGCCGTTCCTCGACTACCTGACGCAGGAAGAACTCGGCCGGCTGCGCGAGCTGACGAGCCTGTTCCTGTCGCAGAAATCGTTTTCGACCGCGCACGGGCTCGAACTGACCGACGCGATGATCGTCGGCATCGCGGTGCAGGCCTGCGTGCCGGTGCTGAACCTCGACCTGTCGCTGTATGACGGCTGGGTCGGCATCGTCGTGTATCCGGGCGAGTTCGTGATCCGCAAGACCGTCCAGGACGAGGATGGCGTCGTCCACGAGGTCGAGCAGGACGCGAGCGGCGAAGCATGGGAAGGCGGGCCCGTGATCCTGTCATGGGAGGACGCGCAGATGACCGACGGCCACGACGCGTACAACGTCGTGATCCACGAATTCGCGCACAAGATCGACATGATCAACGGCGCAGCCGACGGCTGTCCGCCCCTCTTTCGCCGCTGGCATGCGCCGCATCTCGACGCGCAGGCCTGGGCCGACGTGTTCGACAACGCGTACGACCAGTTCTGCGCGCGCGTCGATGCGGTGCCGGATCGCGGGTGGGCGCGCTTCGAGCGGGATTCGCTGATCGATCCGTATGCGGCCGATCACCCGTCGGAATTTTTTGCAGTGTGCAGCGAGGCGCTGTTCGTGCGGCCGCGCGCATTCGAGGCCGAGTTCCCGGAGTTGTACCGGCTGCTCGCCCGCTACTACCGGCAGGATCCGGCCAGAACGGGCACGCTCGACGCACGCTGAAAATTCTTCGCCAACCGTCTGATTTTCTGGCATAATGCCCGTTTTTCGACCTTAGGCAAGTGGCTCGCGCCGGGCTTGACGCCAGCCGACACGCGCATTCCGCGCGCATCGGAGCAGCAAGCGGCGGGTTGGCTACCGCTCACACCAAGGAAAGACCATGAAAGAAGGCATCCACCCGAATTACCGCGAAGTCGTCTTCCAAGACATGTCGAACGGCTTCAAGTTCGTGACGCGCTCGACGATCCAGACGCGTGAAACCATCGAACTCGACGGCAAGACCTACCCGCTCGCCAAGATCGAAGTGTCGTCGGAATCGCACTCGTTCTACACCGGCCAGCAGAAGATCATGGACACGGCCGGCCGCGTCGAGAAGTTCAAGAACAAGTTCGGCTCGCGCGCCAGCGGCAAGGTCGCGAAGTAAGCTTCGCACCGCATCCGGTGGCTGCAACGCACCGGTACCGCACCCAAAGGGCAGCCAAGGCTGCCCTTTTTTATCGCTACTGCAGCCAAGGCTGCCCTTTTTCGTCTCTGCTCACCCGATCGCCGCGGCCAGCGCATGGGGAACGCCGCTGACGCGCAGCGGCCAGCGCGTCTACAATGCCGGATGCTCAAAACCGGCTCGCCGCGCGGCATCGCGCGGGCCACGCCCATAACAAATCGCTGATCTGCATGAAGCCTGTCGTTCGTCTCACCGCCTCCGCCACGCGCGCGCTGCCACGCTGGCTGCTGCTCACGCTCTGCCTCGTCTACGCGGCGTTCGGCCTGTTCGGCCGCGCCCCGTGGAAGAACGAGGATGCGGCGGGCTTTGGCGTGATGTGGACGATGGCCAAGGGCGGCTGGCATGACTGGCTGCTGCCGAACCTCGTCGGCAAATTCATCACGACCGACGGGCCGCTCGGCTACTGGCTCGGCGCGCTGTCGATCCGCGCGCTCGGGCCCTGGGTCGACGCGAGCAACGCGTCGCGGTTCGACACCGGGATCCTGTTCTGCGTCGCCTGCGCATTCGTCTGGTACACCGCGTACCTGCTCGGCCGTCGTGCCGAGGTCCAGCCGTTCAAGTACGCATTCGGCGGCGAACCGGAGCCGCGCGACTACGGGCGCACGCTCGCCGACGGCGCGCTGCTGATCCTCGTCGCGTGCTTCGGCCTCGCGGAGCGCGGCCACGAAACGACGCCGCAGCTCGCGCAGTTCGCGTGGATCGCGGTGCTCGTGTACGGCATCGTGCGCGGCATCGACAAGCCCGTGCAGGGTGCGCTGTGGTGGGGGCTCGCGATCGGCCTCGTCGCGCTGTCGGGTAATCCGGTGCTCGTCGTCGCGCTGATCACCGGCACCGCGGCGTTGTGGCTCGTCACACCCGAGATGCGCAACCTCCACCTGCCCGTGATCGGCCTGCCGCTCGCCGCCGCGATCTTCGCGCTGTGGCCGCTCGCCGCGGTCGTTGCCGCACCCGACGACGCCGCGTGGTTCTTCAACCAGTGGGTGCACGGCAGCCTGATGCGTTTCTCGGGCCCGCCGACCACCGTGCTCGCGTACGCGGCGAAGAACCTGCCGCTCTTCACGTGGCCCGCATGGCCGCTCGCGATCTGGGCGTGGTGGAGCTGGGCCGGCATGCGTCGGCGCGCGCACATCGCGATCCCGCTGTCGGTCGCGGTGCCGCTCGTCGCGCTCGTGATCCTGCAGAGCCAGCAGTCGAACCGGATGTACATGCTGCTGCTGCCGCCGCTCGCGGTGCTTGCGACGTTCGCGCTGCCGACGCTCAAGCGCGGCGCGATCAATGCGATCGACTGGTTCGCGGTGCTGAGCTTCACGATCCTCGGCAGCTTCGTCTGGCTCGTCTGGCTCGCATCGCTGACCGGCTTCCCGCATCCGCTCGCGCGCAACCTCGCGCGGCTCGTGCCCGGCTACGAACCGCACTTCAAGGTGCTGTCGTTCGTCTGTGCGGTCGCGGTGACGGTCTGCTGGTTCGTGCTCGCGAGATGGCGCGTGTCACGGCAGCCGAAGGTGCTGTGGCGCAGCGTCGTACTGTCGGGCGCCGGCACCACGCTGATGTGGGTGCTGCTGATGACGCTGTGGCTGCCGATCGTCAACTATGGCCGCACCTACCGCGACGTCGCGCAGCAGATCGCCGTGCACCTGCCGTCCGATTACGAATGCATCTCGCCGGTGCGGCTCGGCGACGCGCAGATCGCGACGTTCGCGTATTTCGGCAACATGCGTTTCGATTTCTCCGGCGACTGCGACGTGATCCTGCGCCAGGACCGCGCCGATTTCGGCGAGCCGAGCTCGATGTCGCAATACGTGTGGCGCCTCGTCTGGGAAGGCCGCCGCGTCGCCGACCGCGACGAGCGCTTCCGCCTCTACGAACGGATCGAGCGGCCGAAGGTGCCGGTCAAGCGCCGCCCGCCGCGTCGCCAGGCGGCGGATTGACGATGCTCGCCGACATCCGCCGGATCGTCGGCCTCGCGTGGCCGGTGCTCGTCGGCCAGCTCGCGATCATTGCGTTCGGCGTAATCGACACCGCGATGGTCGGCCGCTTCTCCGCCGTCGACCTCGCCGCGCTCGGGCTCGGCTCGTCGATCTACGTGTCGATCTACATCGGCCTCACCGGCATCCTGTCCGCGGTGCAGCCGATCACCGGCCAGCTCTACGGCGCGCGCCGCTACACCGAGATCGGCGAGGAAGTGCGGCAGGCGCTGTGGCTCGCCGCGCTGCTCGCGATCCCCGGCTTCCTGCTGCTGCATTTTCCCGAGCCGCTGTTGCGCGTCGCGCACGCCCCGGCCGCGCTGCACGACCGCACCGTCATGTACCTGCGGATCCTGTCGTTCGGCCTGCCGGCGAGCCTCGTGTTCCGCATCTACAACGCGCTCACCAATGCCGCCGGCAAGCCGCGCCTCGCGATGATCCTGCAGATCGGCGCGCTCGCGCTCAAGTTTCCGCTGAACGTGTGGTTCATCTTCGGCGGGTTCGGCGTGCCGGCGCTCGGCGGCCCCGGCTGCGGGCTCGCGAGCACGCTGATCAACTGGGCGCTCGCGCTGATCGGCTTCACGCTGCTCGCGAAGCTCGACGTGTTCACGCCGCTCGCGATCTTCTCGCGCTTCTGCTGGCCGGCCTGGACGCGCCTGAAGGCGATCCTGAAGCTCGGCGTGCCGATGGGCCTGTCGTACCTGATCGAGGTCACGTCGTACACCTGCATGGCGCTGTTCATCGCGCAGTTCGGCACGACGACGCTCGCCGGCCATCAGATCGCCGGCAACATTGCCGCGGTGATGTACATGACGCCGCTGTCGATCGGCGTCGCCGTGTCGACGCTGGTCGCGCGCGCGCTCGGCGCCGAACGGCACGAGGAAGCGCGGCTGCTCGGCCGGCACGGCGTGATGCTCGCGTGCGGGGTCGCTGCGCTGTACGGCGTGCTGCTGTTTGCGCTGCGCCCGCTGATCGTCGGCGGCTATACGCCGAATCCGGCGGTTGTCGCGGCCGCGATGCCGCTCGTCACGATCGTCACCTGCTATCACTTCTTCGACGCGCTGCAGATCACGTGCGCGTTCGTGCTGCGCGCGTACAAGGTCGCGGTCGTGCCGACCGTCATCTACGCGGTCGCGCTGTGGGGCGTCGGGCTCTGCGGCGGCTACCTGCTCGGCTTCGATGTCGGCGGCCTCGCGCCCGCATGGCTGACCGGCGCGCGCGGATTCTGGTTCGCGAACATGGCGAGCCTGATGCTCGCGGGCGCCGGGCTCGCGCTCTACCTGCGCCGCGTCAGCCGCGCCTATCTGCGCGACGCGGCCTGAACGCACGCCCGGCCGCCCGTCACGCGTGCTGCAGCACCTGCGCCGCGTGATACGACGAACGCACGAGCGGGCCGGCGACGACCTCCGCGAAACCGAGCGACAGCCCTTCTTCGCGCCATGCGGCGAACGCTTCCGGGCTCACGTAGCGGCGCACCGGCAGGTGATGCGCGGACGGCGCGAGATACTGGCCGAGCGTCAGCACGTCGACGCCGTGCGCGCGCAGGTCACGCAATGTCGCGCGCACTTCGTCGTCCTGCTCGCCGAGTCCGAGCATCAGGCCGGACTTCGTCACGAGCGCCGGGCGTGCACCTTTCGCACGCGCGAGCAGGTCGAGCGAGCCACGATAATCGGCTCCCGGCCGGGCCGCCCGGTATAGCGACGGCACCGTCTCGACGTTGTGGTTGAACACGTCCGGCCATGCGGCCGACAGCGCATCGAGCGCACGCGCGACACGGCCGCGGAAATCCGGCGTCAGCACCTCGACGCCGATGCCCGGCACGCGCGCGCGCACCGCCGCGATGCACGCGGCGAAATGCGCGGCACCGCCGTCGCGCAAGTCGTCGCGGTCGACCGACGTGATCACGACGTAGCGCAGCCCGAGCGCCGCAACCGCGTCCGCGAGCCGGTCCGGCTCGTCCGGATCGAGCGGATCCGGACGCCCGTGCGCGACGTCGCAGAACGGGCAGCGCCGCGTGCACAGTCCGCCCATGATCATGAAGGTCGCGGTGCGCTGCGCGAAGCACTCGCCGATGTTCGGACACATCGCTTCCTCGCAGACGGAATGCAGCCGATGCTCGCGCAGCACCGCCGCCATCGCGGCGACGCTGTCGCTCATCATCGGCCGCGCCCGCAGCCACGCCGGCTTCGGCAGCGCCGCGCCGGCCGCGGGCTCGACGCGCACCGGAATGCGCGCGAGCTTGTCGTGGCTGCGCGCGCCCGGCTGGCCGAGCGCCGTCAGGCTGGGTCGTTCGAGCGCGGCCGTCATCGTCAGTCTCCGAGGAACGCGACGATCAGGCGGTTCACGTCGGCGGCCGCCTCCATCTGCACCATGTGCCCGCGGCCCGCGAGCACTTCCGCTCGCACGCCGTCCGGCAGGCCCTGCGCGTGATGCGCGGGGATCACCTGGTCGCGCTCGCCCCAGATCACGAGCGTACGCGGCGCAAGCGCCGCGAGCCGGTCGCGGAAGACGCGCCGCTGCGTCGCGCCGTCGAACGCCGACGACGCGATCTTCTCGAGCGCCGCCTGCACGCCCTCGAGCCGCTTGTACTTGACGAGATCCTCGACCAGTTGCCGCGTGACGAGCGCGCTGTCCGCGAACAGCTTGCCGAGATGCGGCTTCAGCGTATTGCGGCTGTTGCCGGCGACGAAGCCGTCGATGTAGTCGCGATCGATGTCGCTGCCGAGGCCCGCGCTCGCGATCAGCGTCAGCGACGCGACGCGATCCGGCGCGCGCTCCGCTGCCGCCATCGCGACCGCGCCGCCCATCGAATGCCCGATCAGGTGCGCACGCGCGATGCCCTGTGCGTCGAGCAGCGCCAGCACCGCGTCGGCCAGCTCGTCGAGGCTGCCCGTGTCGACCGCCTTGCCCGATTCGCCGTGGCCCGGCAGATCGAGCGCCCACACGGGGCGGTGCGCGGCCAGCTCCGCGTGATTGAACAGCCAGTTGTTCAGATCGCCGCCGAAGCCGTGGATCAGCACCGCGGGGGTGCCCGCGCCGTCGCCGAGCTTGAGGAAGCGCACCGTGCGCCCGCCGATCTGCGCCTTCTCGGGCTGCGGGCCGGCTGCGTCGTCGGCGGCCGCGCTCGGCGTGAAGTCGCGCTGGAACGCGGCGATCGCCGCGTCGATGTCCGCGTCGCTCGTCTGCTCCGCCGCGACGACGCCGAGCAGCGCGCCGACCGGCAGCGTGTCGCCCTCCTGCGCGACCTGCCGGCGCAGCGTGCCGTCGAACGCGCATTCGACGCCCGACGAGATCTTGTCGGTTTCGACGTCGAGCACCTCGTCGCCTTTCGTCACCCGCTCGCCAACCGCCTTCAGCCAGCCGTTGACCTGCCCCTGCTCCATCGACAGCCCCCACTTGGGCATCGTGATCATGTGAATCGACATCGTGTCAGCTCCTCGTCTTCAGCACCGCCTGCACGATCGCATCGGCGGACGGGATATACAGGTCTTCGAGCACGCTCGCGAACGGCGCCGGCGTGTGCGGCGCGGTCACGAGCTCGATCGGCGCCTTCAGCGACCGGAACGCGCGCTGCGCGACCAGCGCGGCGATGTCGGTCGCGATCGAGCAGCGCGGATTCGCCTCGTCGACGACGATCACGCGCCCCGTGCGCTCCGCGCTTTCGAGAATCGTCTCCTCGTCGAGCGGCGACGTCGTGCGCAAGTCGATCACGTCGACCTGGATGCCGTCCTTCGCGAGCTTCGCCGCCGCATCCGTCGCGACGTGCACCATGCGTCCGTAGGTGACGATCGTCGCGTCGTCGCCGTCGCGCACGATATTCGCCTCGCCGAACGGGATCGCATAGGATTCCTCAGGCACGTCGCCTTCGCGCGTGTAGAGCAGCTTGTGCTCGAGGAAGATCACCGGATCGTTGTCGCGGATCGACTGGATCAGCAGCCCCTTCGCGTCGTACGGCGTCGACGGGCATACGACCTTCAGCCCGGGGATATGCGTAAACAGCGAGGTCAGCATCTGCGAATGCTGCGCGGCCGCGCGCAGGCCTGCGCCGTACATCGCGCGGATCACGACCGGCGTCACGGCCTTGCCGCCGAACATGTAGCGAAACTTCGCCGCCTGATTGAAGATCTGGTCGAAACACACGCCCATGAAATCGATGAACATCAGCTCCGCGACGGGCCGCATCCCGCATGCGGCCGCACCGACCGCCGCGCCGATATAGCCGCCCTCGGACAGCGGCGTGTCGAGCACGCGGCCCGGGAACTTGTGGAACAGCCCTTTCGTCACGCCGAGCACGCCGCCCCACGCGTCGTCCTCGCCCGGCGCACCCGCGCCGCCTGCGTTGTCCTCGCCCATCACGATCACGCTGTCGTCGCGCGCCATTTCCTGAGCGAGCGCTTCGTTGATCGCCTGCGAATAAGTGATCTTTCTTGCCATGTCTGTCTCCTGGGATTCTTGCGGCCTTCTGCTACGGATTGCCGCTACGGCTTGCCGCTACGTTCGGTACGACTGCGCGGCGTTCACGGGTACGACACGTACACGTCGGTCAGCAGGTCGGCCGCATCCGGCAGCGGCGCCGCCTTCGCCTGCGCGACCGCGTCGTCGATCAGTGCCTTCACCTGTGCATCGACCGCGCGCAATTCGTCGACCGTGAGCACCTCCGCACGCACGACGCGTGCCTCGAAGTGCTTCAGGCAATCCTTCTCGTCGCGCAGCTTCTGCACTTCGCCGGGCGCGCGATAGGTCTGTGCGTCGCCTTCGAAGTGCCCGAAGTAGCGCGTGAACTTCACTTCGACGAGCGTCGGCCCGCCACCGCCGCGCGCCCGCTCGACCGCTTCGCCGAGCGCCTCGTGCACCGCGAAGAAGTCGAAGCCGTCGACGATCACGCCGGGCATCCCGAAGCCGTTCGCACGGTCGGCGATGTTGTCGGTCGCGACCGACCAGCTCGCCGACGTCGCCTCCGCGTAGCCGTTGTTCTCGGCGACGAAGATCGCAGGCAGCCGCCATACCGACGCGAGGTTCATCGATTCGAAGATCACGCCCTGGTTCGACGCGCCGTCGCCGAAGAAGCACACGCCGACGCCGCCCGTGTTCCTGTGCTTCGCCGCGAGTGCCGCGCCGCATACGAGCGGGCCGCCCGCGCCGACGATGCCGTTCGCGCCGAGCATCCCCATCGACAGGTCGGCGATGTGCATCGAGCCGCCCTTGCCGTGGCAGACGCCCGTCTTCTTGCCGTAGATCTCGGCCATCATCCCGTGCACGTCGACGCCTTTCGCGATGCAGTGGCCATGGCCGCGGTGTGTCGTCGCGACGTAGTCGGCAACATCGAGATGCATCATCGTGCCGACCGCGGACGCCTCCTCGCCCGCATACAGGTGCACGAAGCCGGGGATTTCGCCGGTCGCGAACTCGACGTGCAGGCGCTCCTCGAATTCGCGAATCGTGCGCATCAGCCGGTACGCGTCCAGCAGCTTGTCCCTGCTGAGCTGAGTCGAAACGGTCATGTGTGTCTCCTTGATTCCTCGTTGAAATGTCGCCGCGCAAACGGACGTCGCGGCGGTGTGCTGCGTGGGTTCGGCGCCGAGGCGCCGATGCTGCACAGCGCGTGCGGCCGTGCCGGGCCGCGCGCCGCGTCATGCGGGCGCCGGCGGCCCGCGTCCGGAAGTCGTCATCGCCTGTCTCCTTGTGGGTTGGAATGGTGGTCGGAATCGTGTTCGATCGGTTGCTCAGTCCGGTTGCCCGTACGCGCCGGCGTCGCGCAGCAGCTGCCGAGACGCCGCATGGCGCAGCGTGCGGCCGACATCGAGCGTGAGCGGCCCGCGCCAGTCGAGCGCGATCTCGTAGCGGTCGCCGCGCGCGACTTCGAGCTCGCGCTCGCCGTCGAACGCGAGCGTGCCGCGCTCGAACGGAATCGGCTGCCACGCGCCCGGCTCGAGCCGCTCGCAGCTGCGCATCACGACCCGGTCGACGCGGCCCGGCGCGATCGGCGCGACGAGCGGCGTGCCGGCCGCCTTGCCTTCTGCGGCGAAACGCATCGCGAGGCCATGCGGCGCGCTGCGCTCGAGTGGCGCCCATGCACCGCCGAGCGCGGACAGGCCGATGCCGTCCGGTTCGGCGAAGGTCAGGTAGAGCGCATCGATGTCGGCGGAGCCGGAAATCGCGCGCGCGCCGACGAAGCGCTGCCGTGCTGCGCACACGTCGACGAGCGCGATGTCCTCGCGGCCCGGCTGCGGGCCTTCGACACAGCGCACGACGAGCCGCTTGTTGCGTGTGAACGCGACCTCGGCCGGCACCGCGCCGGTCGCGGCGAGCCCGGCCGCGACGCCGGCGACGGTCGCTTCGCGATGTTCGGGAAATGCGTTGTTGGTACCGGTGGACAGCGCGACGAGCGGCGTCGTGCCGCAATGCGCGGCAACCGCGCGATGGGTGCCGTCGCCGCCGAGCACGACGATCAGCGCGACTTCCATCCGGCGCATCCAGGCTGCGCCGGCATGCGTGTCGGCAACGCTGTCGGTGATCGGCAGATCGACGAAATCGACGGCGGGCCAGCGCTCATGCGGCGCGACCGCACGATGCGTGTCGAGCGCGCGCAGCAGCAGCGTCGCGATGCCCGTCCGGTCGCGCAGCGTCAGCACGCGCTCGACGCCCATCGCGCCAAGTCCGGCCAGCAGGCGCACGATCATGTTCGCTTTCTCGGCGGTCGGGAACACCGACGCATGCGTCGTGAGGCGGCGGATGTCGCGTCCGGATGCGGGATTCGCGATCACGCCGACGGTAATGGGCGTTGCCACGGGTTTGTCTCCTGTCCTATGCGTTGCGTCAACCGGCCTGGGTGCTTCAGCACGCGGTCCGGTCCCACGCAAAGTGTCCGCAGCCATCGCGGGCCGCGGATCCGTTGTCGCCGGCACGTATGCGCCGGTCTTGCCCGATATATCTGCAAGCAGCGTGCCACCGCGTACGTGGCACCCTCAGGTCGCCCGCAAACGCCGGCACGGCGGGCCTGCGCGCGATTGGCGCCGCTCGAAACGATGGTGTGTGGATCGACGACACCGCCGGTGCGTCTCAAGCTTCGGCGCCCGCTCGCGACGGCCGCGTGGTGTGCGCACACCCCGCGACTCGGCCCGCCAGCCCGCGCGCAATCAGGCGCTGCACGTTCCGAACCCGGCCACATGCGCGCCATCTCACGCGCCGCCGCGCGTCTCAGCCGCGTGAGATGGCGGTGAGACGAACGTCTCACGCGTACTTCGTGCTGCGATGCAATGTGATCGGGCGAGACGGATGTGCTACAAGAACGACGAAACCCCTGCCGTCCGAAGCCGGAGCCGACCATGCCCTACGTCGTTCCCCAGACCCAGCACGCGGACCGGGTGCTCGGCGCGCTCGCCGGGCGCCTGCCCGTGCCCGCCGATTCGCCGCGCCTCGTGTCGTCGTGGCAGCGCTCGCTCGAGCGCTACCGGCTCGACCCCGCGTCGTCGATCGGCCCGCGCGTGCTGACCGCCGCGGAACTGCGCGAGGTGCGCGACAAGGAAGAGGCCTTCCTGCGCGCGTCCGGCCAGTGCCTGACGCGCCTGCACGACATGATTCGCGTCGCCGACTACTGCGTGATGCTGACCGATGCGCACGGCGTGACGATCGACTACCGGATCGATCGCGAGCGCCGCACCGATTTCCGCCATGCGGGGCTGCACATCGGCTCGTGCTGGTCGGAGAGCGAGGAAGGCACCTGCGGCGTGGCGAGCGTGCTGACGGATCTCGCGCCGATCACCGTGCACAAGACCGATCATTTCCGCGCCGCGTTCACGACCCTCACCTGCAGCGCGGCGCCGATCTTCGCGCCCGCGGGCGAGCTGATCGGCGTGCTCGACGCGTCGGCCGTGCAGTCGCCCGACAACCGCGACAGCCAGCGGCTCGTCTATCAGCTCGTACGGCAAAGCGCGGCGCTGATCGAGGACGGTTATTTCCTGCACAGCACGGCCCAGCACTGGGTATTGTTCGGGCATCCGAACCGCCACTACGTCGAGGCGCAGCCCGAATGGCTGATCGCGTTCGACGAGTGCGGCAACATCGTCGCCGCGAACCGGCACGCGCGCGATGCGCTGCCCGAGTTGCGCGAGCCGCGCCATATCGACGAGATCTTCGATTCGACGGACATGCCGCTGCGTGACGCCGCGCGCATCGACGCGATCGTCGCGCTGCGCCTGCGCGCGACCGGCGCGCCGCTCTACGCGCGGCTGCGCGCGCCGCAGCGGCGCACCGTGCGCGAACCGGGCACCGCGTCGCGCCGCCCTGGCGGCGCCGCGCGTCACGTCGGCGCGCTCACGCCGTTCCTGCACAGCAGCGACTCACGCATCGCGCAGCAGGCGGAGCTCGCGCTGCGCGTCGCGAGCAAGCGGCTGCCGATTCTCGTGCTCGGCGAGACGGGCGCGGGCAAGGAAGTGTTTGCGCGCGCGATCCACGACGCGGGGGCGCGGCGTGCGCGGCCGTTCGTCGCGGTCAACTGCGGCGCGCTGCCGGAGGCGCTGATCGAAAGCGAGCTGTTCGGCTATGCGGCTGGCGCATTCACCGGCGCACGCAAGCACGGCGCGCGCGGCAAGATCGCGCTCGCAGACGGCGGCACGCTGTTTCTCGACGAAATCGGCGACATGCCGCTCGCGCTGCAGACGCGCCTGTTGCGCGTGCTCGCCGACGGCGAGGTCGTGCCGCTCGGCAGCGACACGCCGGTGCGCGTCGATCTCGACGTGATCTGCGCGACGCACCGCGATCTCGCGCAGATGGTCGCGGCCGGCACGTTCCGCGAGGATCTGTATTACCGGCTGAGCGGCGCGGTGTTCGAACTGCCGCCGCTACGCGAACGCGCGGACGTGCGCGACGTGATCGCAGCGGTGTTCGCCGAGGAAGCACATGCGACAGGCCACGTGCTGACGCTCGACGGCCCGCTTGCGGCGCAGCTCGCCGCGTATCCGTGGCCCGGCAATGTCCGCCAGTTGCGCAACGTGCTGCGCTATGCGTGCGCGGTATGCGATAGCGCGCGCGTGACGGTGCGCGACCTGCCCGCCGATCTGGCCGCGCGGCTTGCGCCGGAGGCGGCCGGTGCGCTGCCCGACGATGAACGCGGCCGCATCGTCGCCGCGCTCACCGCGCACCGCTGGCGCCCCGACCCGGCCGCGCAGGCGCTCGGCATCTCGCGTGCGACGCTGTACCGGCGCATCGCAAAACTCCGGATCGTCGCGCCGCACCGCGTGTAACGGCGCACGGTGTCAGGCGGCCGGCACAGCCTGTGCAGCCGGCTCGCCGTCGCGCTGCCGGAACACCTCGTGTGCGGCGAACAGCGCGTTCAGTGCGGCCGGAAAGCCCGCGTAGAGCGCCATCTGCATGAATACCTCGACGATCTCGTCGCGCGTGCAGCCGACGTTCAGCGCCGCCTCGATGTGCACCTTGAGCTGCGGCTGCGCATTGCCGAGCGCGGCCAGCGCGGCGATCGTCGCGATCTCGCGCGAGCGCAGGTCGAGTTGCGGCCGGCTGTAGATGTCGCCGAAGCCGAACTCGATCAAGAGTCGCGCGAAGTCCGGCGCGATCGGCTCGAGCGCTGCGACCACGCGCTCGCCTGCGTCGCCGTCGATTTCCTTCAGTTTGGCCCAGCCGCGCGTGTAGCGGTCTTCAACGAGTCGTTCCATTGCGAAATTCCTTGATCCGGTTGTGAAGGGGTCGCCCGTCGTCCCGCATCGCGTTCCGCCGCCTCGTAGTTCACGATCTTGTCTTCGATCAGGTCGAGGCTCGCCTCCAGTTCCGCGATATGCGCACGCACCGCGTCGCGATGCGCGACGAGCAGCGCGCGCCGCGCGCCGAACGTCGGCTCGCCTTCGGCGCGCAGCGCCGCGAACTGCTGCATCTGCGCGATCGGCATGCCGGTCGCCTTCAGGCGCATCACGAACGCGAGCCAGTCGAGATCGGCGGGCGCATAGAGCCGGTGACCGGCCGGCGTGCGCGAAATCGCCTGCAACAGGCCCGCCTGCTCGTAGTAACGCAACGTGTGCGTCGACACGCCGATCTGGTCGGCGACCTGGCCGATCGTCAGCGGACCGGCAGCGGAAGGTTTCGATACGGTGTTAGACATGGCACGCTCAAGGTTAGGAGTTAGAGTTCACTCTAAGTCAAGCGCCGCGTGACGGCCAGTGAGATGGCCAGTGAGATGGCCAGTGCAGCGGCCAATGTGACGACACCCGCCGATTACGTAAAGAATCGTCAAAACCGCCAGCCGGCGGCGCTTGCGGCCTTTACAGCCGCGCAACGCTTCAGCAAGATTCGGACAGCCTGTCTTAAAAAGGGCACGCGCTTGTCCTATGCTTAACGGCGACGCGCGGCCGCGCGTCGCCAGCCATCCGTTGCAACAGCCATTCATCCGTCGGAACCAGGGAGCCTATGCCATGCTGAAGAAGCTGCTGATGCTGTTCGTCGCATTGTCGCTGTCGCTGACCGCGGCGTTTGCCGCGGCGGTCGAGGTCAATACGGCCGACCAGGCCGCGCTCGAATCCGTAAAGGGTCTCGGGCCGGTAAAATCGAAGGCGATCATCGACGAGCGCACCAGGAATGGCCCATTCAAGAATGCTGACGATCTCGCGAATCGCGTGAAGGGTCTGGGCACGAAATCGGTCGCGCACCTCGAGGAGAACGGCCTGACGATCGGCGGGTCGTCCACGCCGCCGACGGGCGCGAAGGCAGCGAAGCCGGCCGCGACCGCGCCGGCGACGGCACCGGCGACGAAGCCGGCGGCAACGACCGCCACGAGCGCCACGACGGCTCCGGCGACGACTGGCGCCGCAACGACGGCTGCACCGGCTGCACCGGCCGCGAGCGCGCCCCAAGCGGCATCCAGGCCGGCCAGCACCAAGCGCGCGTCGAAGAAGGATAAGGCAGCATCCGCCGCTGCGGCGACGACCGCCGCCGCCTCGGCGCCGGCCGAAGCGTCGTCCGCAAAGGCGACGAAGGGGTCGAAGAAGAAGAGCAAGAAGGACAAGGCAGCCTCCGCCGCCGCGGCGTCGGGTGCCTGATGCGCGCCGCGCGCGATGAGCGTGCGCGGCATCGTTCAACGGGCGCCGCGCGTGCGGCGCCGTTTCAGTGAAGGTGAAGAATCATGGGTCTACTCGATATCGTTGGCGGTCTGATCGGCGGCGAGGCCGGCGGCAATTCGCAAAGCGCGCTGCTGTCCGCGGCGCTCGAATTCGTCAACAACCAGCCGGGCGGCCTGAACGGCCTGATCGAGAAGTTCAAGGCCGGTGGCGCCGGCGACATCATCGGCTCGTGGGTCGGCACCGGCGAGAACCAGCCGATCTCGGCCGATGCGCTGCAGAACGTGCTCGGCTCCGACGCGATCGGCGCGCTGGCGAGCAAGTTCGGCGTCGATCCGCAGCAGGCATCGGGCATTCTTGCGCAGGTGCTGCCGCACGTCGTCAACCATGCGACGCCGAGCGGCGAAGTTCCGGCCGACGGCCAGGTCGACACGTCGAACGTGCTCGGCACGCTGACGCAGCTCGCGGGCCTGTTCGGCGGCAACAAGCAGGCCTGAGCCTGAGCCGGCAGGTTCACGCCGGATGAAAAAACACCCCGCCTTGCGGCGGGGTGTTTGTTTTTGGCGCCCCGGCATCCGGCGCCGGGGCTTGCGACGAGTGTCGCGCGCTCAGTGCACGACGCGATCGAACACGAACTTGCCATCCTGGACGTCGACCGGAATCACGTCCTTCGGACCGAAACGGCCCGCGAGGATGAGCTTCGCGACCGGGTTCTCGATCTCCTGCTGGATCGCGCGCTTCAGCGGCCGCGCACCGAACAGCGGATCGTAGCCGACCTGGCCGATCTGCTCGAGCGCCGCATCCGACACGTCGAGCGCCATGTCGAGCTTCGCAAGCCGATCGTGCAGGCGCGCGAGCTGGATCTTCGCGATCGACTGGATGTTGCTGCGGTCGAGCGCATGGAACACGACGACGTCGTCGATCCGGTTCAGGAACTCGGGGCGGAAATGCTGCTTCACCTCGATCCACACCGCGTCCTTGATCTCTTCCTGCGGCGAACCCGTCATCGCCTGGATCACCTGCGAGCCGAGGTTCGACGTCATCACGATCACCGTGTTCTTGAAGTCGACCGTGCGGCCCTGCCCGTCCGTCATCCGGCCGTCGTCGAGCACCTGCAGCAGCACGTTGAACACGTCCGGATGCGCCTTCTCGATCTCGTCGAGCAGAATCACGCTGTACGGCTTGCGGCGCACGGCTTCCGTCAGGTAGCCGCCCTCCTCGTAGCCGACATAGCCCGGCGGCGCGCCGATCAGCCGCGCGACGCTGTGCTTCTCCATGAACTCGCTCATGTCGATGCGGATCAGGTGCTCCTCCGAGTCGAACAGGAACGCCGCGAGCGCCTTGCACAGCTCGGTCTTGCCGACGCCCGTCGGGCCGAGGAACAGGAACGAGCCGTACGGGCGGTTCGGATCGGCGAGACCCGCGCGCGAACGGCGGATCGCGTCGGCAACCGCGTCGATCGCCTCGTTCTGGCCGACCACGCGCTCGTGCAGTTTCTCCTCGATGTGCAGCAGCTTCTCACGCTCGCCCTGCATCATCCGCGACACGGGGATGCCGGTCGCGCGCGACACGACTTCCGCGATTTCTTCCGCACCGACCTGCGTGCGCAACAGACGCGGACGCGTCGGGTTGTGCTGCTCCTTCTCTTCCGCCTGCGTGACCTGCTTCAGCTGCGCGTCGAGCTGCGGCAGCTTGCCATACTGCAGTTCCGCGACCTTCTCGAGCTTGCCTTCGCGCTGCAGCCGCGCGATGTCGGCGCGCACCTTCTCGATCTCTTCCTTGAGCTGCGCGCTGCCCTGCACCGCGGCCTTCTCGGCGGTCCAGATCTCCTCGAGGTCCGAGTATTCGCGGCCGAGCCGTTCGATTTCCTCCTCGATCAGCTGCAGGCGCTTTTGCGACGCTTCGTCCTGCTCCTTCTTCACGGCTTCGCGCTCGATCTTCAGCTGGATCAGCCGGCGGTCGAGCTTGTCCATCTCTTCGGGCTTCGAATCGATTTCCATCTTGATCTTCGACGCCGCCTCGTCGATCAGGTCGATCGCCTTGTCCGGCAGGAAGCGGTCGGTGATGTAGCGATGCGACAGCTCGGCCGCGGCGACGATCGCCGGGTCGGTAATGTCGACGCCGTGGTGCAGTTCGTACTTCTCCTGCAGCCCGCGCAGGATCGCGATCGTCGCCTCGACGCTCGGCTCGTCGACGAGCACCTTCTGGAAGCGGCGCTCGAGCGCGGCATCCTTTTCGATGTACTTGCGATATTCGTCGAGCGTCGTCGCGCCGATGCAGTGCAGCTCGCCGCGCGACAACGCCGGCTTCAGCATGTTGCCCGCGTCCATTGCGCCTTCGGCCTTGCCCGCGCCAACCATCGTGTGGATTTCATCGATGAAGACGATCGTCTGGCCTTCGTCCTTCGCGATGTCGTTGAGCACCGCCTTCAGGCGCTCCTCGAACTCGCCGCGATACTTCGCGCCCGCGAGCAGCGCTGCCATGTCGAGCGACAGCACGCGCTTGCCCTTCAGCGTCTCGGGCACTTCGCCGTTGACGATCCGCTGCGCGAGCCCTTCGACGATCGCGGTCTTGCCGACGCCCGGCTCGCCGATCAGCACCGGGTTGTTCTTCGTGCGTCGCTGCAGGATCTGGATCGAGCGGCGGATCTCGTCGTCGCGGCCGATCACCGGATCGAGCTTGCCCGCGCGGGCGCGCTCGGTCAGGTCGACCGTGTACTTCTTCAGCGCTTCACGCTGGCTTTCCGCGTCCTGGCTGTGCACCTGCGAGCCGCCGCGCACCGCGGCGATCGCGGCTTCGAGCGCCTTGCGCGTGAGGCCGTGCTGGCGCGCGAGCTTGCCGGCCTCGCCCTTGTCGTCGGCAAGCGCGAGCAGGAACATCTCGCTCGCGATGAACGTGTCGTTCAGCTTCTGTGCTTCCTTGTCCGCCTGGTTCAGCAGGCCGACCAGCTCGCGGCCGATCTGGATATCGCCGCCCGTGCCCGTCACTTGCGGCAGGCGCGTGATCGCGTCGTTCAGCGCGCCTTGCAGCGCCTGCACGTGCACGCCCGCGCGCGACATCAGCGAGCGCGCGGAGCCGTCCGTCTGCGCGATCAGCGCCGACAGCACATGAACAGGTTCGATGTATTGATTGTCGCGGCCCGCCGCAAGACTCTGCGCGTCCGCCAGTGCTTCCTGGAACTTGGTGGTGAGCTTGTCGATTCTCATTCAGAGACCTCCAATTTTCGATTAACACCAAGGTGAGGATGCTTATGCGGCTTTCAAGCGGGATCGAGGTTGATTCAACGCAAAAATGCGTGTGGTCAGGAACGACGCGGAGTGGCCGCGCGCAGCATCGCGCGGCGCGGTGTCAGCCGGCGAGCGTCGACGGTTCGGTGGATCGCGCGTCTCGCACGATCGCGATCGGCTTGACGCCGAGCAGCAACGCGAGCGGCGACGCAGGCTGCGCGAGCTCGCCGAGCGTGTGGCGGTCGAGCTCGGCAAAGAAGGCGTCGCGCGCGGCTGCCAGCACGCCCTTCAGGCGGCACTGCGGCTCGATCACGCAGGCGCGCGCCGACTCGCCGTCGGCGAAGCAGCCGACCAGCGCGAAATCGTTCTCGGTCGCGCGCACGACCTGGCCGACCGTCAGCCGTGCCGATTCCGGATAGAGCCGCAGCCCGCCGTTGCGGCCGCGGACCGTGTCGACCCAGCCCAGCTCACCGAGCCGCTGCACGACCTTCATCAGATGGTTCTTCGAAATGCCGTAGGCGTCCGAAATCTCCTGGATCGTCGCGAGCCCTTCGCCGCGCACGGCAAGGTACAGCATGACTCTCAGCGAGTAATCGGTGTAGTCGGTGAGTCTCATTGGCGAAAGCGGTCTTTAAGAATCATGCCCCGATTAGTGTGCTGCGGCGAACAGCCGCATGTGCACTCGTGCATAAAGGCCTGCGGACTGGCCCGAGGGCGGGCCGGCTCACGACCCCGGTTGCCGGGACGGCGGGCGCGCAATAAGATGCGTGACATCCGCACATTTAACGAGGGGTTGGCCGACGCTATTGTGCGTCAAAATCCTGCCGGCGTCCCGCCCTTCGCCGGCCAAATCCGCCCCCTTTTTCGCCATGACCGACACGCCTGCCCTGCCCGACACCGCACCGATCCGTCCCCGCGACCCGGAGCCGACCGAAGCCAATATCCGCGAACTCGTGTACGCGTTCTACGATCGCGTGCGTGCCGACCCGCTGCTCGGCCCAGTATTCGACGGCAAGCTGGCCGGCCGCTGGGACGAGCATCTGCCGAAGATGGTGACCTTCTGGTCGAGCCTCGTGCTCGGTACCAAGGGCTATCGCGGCAACGTGCAGCAGGCGCACCAGCCGCTCGACGGCCTCGAGCCTGCGCACTTCAGCCGCTGGCTGGCGCTGTTCCTGAAAACGGTGGAGGCACGCTATACGCCGCCCGCCGCAGTCCGCTTCATGGAGCCGGCGCTGCGGATCGCGCAGAGCCTGCAGCTGAGCCGGTTCGGCTGGGACTACCCGATTCCGCCCGAGCAGCAGGCGCTGCTCGACGCGGTCGCGCCGCGCCGGCGTGACGATCCCGATCACCTGCCGTCACGCTCGCGCGGCGAACCGTTCCCGGCGAAGATCATCGGGCGCGGATTATCAGACGAATAAGCGGGACGAATAAGCGGACTCTCAGCGCGGCGCGTTGCCCGATTCGACGCCCCAGCGCGCGAGCGCCGCGTCGTCGGTGCTGCGCGCGTCCACCCAGCGTTCGCCGTCGGGGGTCGTTTCCTTCTTCCAGAACGGCGCCTCGGTCTTCAGGTAATCCATCACGAACTCGCACGACGCGAACGCGTCGCCGCGATGCGCGGCAACCGTCGCGACCAGCACGATCTGGTCGAGCGGATACAGCTTGCCGACGCGGTGCACGATCGCGACGTCGATCCCCGGCCAGCGCCGGCCTGCGTCGGCGGCGATCTTCTCGAGCGCCTTCTCCGTCATCCCCGGATAGTGCTCGAGCTCCAGCGCGGCGACCGAATCGCCGTCGTTCAGGTCGCGCACCGTGCCGACGAAGCACGCGATCGCACCAATCTTCGGATTGCGCGCGCGCAGCGCCGCCACCTCGGCGTTCAGATCGAAGTCGTCGGTCTGGACTCGCACCGTTGCCATTGCCCGCCCCTTATCCGCCCGTCACCGGCGGGAAAAATGCGACCTCGCAGCCGTCGGTGATCCGCGTGCCGGCGTCGGTCATCTCGTGATTGCAGGCCATGCGCAGCGCGCGCCCTTCGGCAAGCGTTTCGGCCCACGCGCCGCCGCGCGTGCGCAGCCACGCGCGCACGTCGCCGACGGTCGCGATGCCGTCCGGCACGTCGACCTGCTCATCGGCGACGCCCAGCGCCTCGCGCACGCTTGCAAAGAATTTCAGCTGAATGTTCATCTCGTGGGGCCGCCGCGTCAGGACAGCAGTTCGGAAAACGGAAGGAAGCGGACCGTCTCGCCCGCGCTGATCGCGTGGTGCGGCGGATTGTCGATCAGGCCGTCGCCCCAGACCGTCGACGTCAGCACCGCCGAGCTCTGGTTCGGGAACAGGTCGAGGCCGCCCGCCGCGTTGATGCGCGCGCGCAGGAATTCGTTGCGCCGGTCGGCCTTGCCCTGTGTGAAGTCGGCGCGCAGCGACAGCGCGCGCGGCGCGACGTCGCGCACGCCGGACAGGCGCAGCAGGAACGGCCGGACGAACAGCAGGAACGTGACGAAGCTCGACACCGGATTGCCGGGCAGCCCGATGAAATGCGCATCGGGCCGGCCGTCGCCGCGCCGGATCGCGCCGAACGCGAGCGGCTTGCCGGGCTTCATCGCGATCTGCCACAGCGCGAGCCGGCCTTCGGCTTCGACGGCGGGCTTCACGTGGTCCTCGTCGCCGACCGACACGCCGCCGCTCGTCAGGATCACGTCGTGGTCGCGCGCGGCCTCGCGCAGCGTGTCGCGCGTCGCGGCGAGCGAATCGGGCACGATCCCGTAGTCGGTCACGTGGCAATCGAGCCGCTCGAGCAGCCCGCGCAGCGTGAAGCGGTTCGAGTTGTAGATCGCGCCCGGTTTCAGCGGCTCGCCTGGCATCGTCAGCTCGTCGCCGGTGAAGAACACCGCGACCTTGATCCGGCGCGCGACCGCCAGCTGCGCACAGCCGACCGATGCAGCGAGGCCGAGCGACTGGGGCGTAAGCCGCGTGCCGGCCGGCAAGATCACCGCGCCGCGCCGGATATCCGCGCCCTGCGCGGTGATCCATTCGCCGGGCTTCGGCGTGTGCAGGATCTCGACCGCGTCGCCATCGGGCGCGGCCTGCTCCTGCATCACGACGGCATCGGCGCCGGGCGGCACCGTCGCGCCGGTGAAAATCCGCGCCGCGGTGCCGGCCGCGAGCGGCTCGGCGGGATGGCCGGCCGGAATGCGCTGCGACACGGGCAGGCGCCGCTCGCCGTGCAGCAGGTCGGCAACGCGCACCGCGTAGCCGTCCATCGCGCTCGTGTGCATCGGCGGCACGTCGAGCGGCGACTCGACGTCGGCCGCCAGCACGCGTCCGAGCGCGTCGAGCGTCGCGACGGATTCGACGCCGGCAAGCGGCATTGCGGCATCGAGCAGCGCGGCAAGCGCCTCGGCGGTCGACAGCATCGGCGCGCGCGGCGCCGCGGGATTCGGGTTCGACATCGATGGAATCGGGAATCGTGGGAAGCAATACGTCATTGTAGCGACGCGATCGGGCCGCCGTGCGATATGGCGGACATGCGGAAACTGTGATTGGCGAGGACGCGCGGCACTGACACTTGTCTCGCTCGGCGGTCAGCGGCAGTACGGGCCGGTTGCCGCGCCGTGCTTGCGCCACCGAGGCGGCCAGGCCGGTGCGCGCCGCCAAGCAAAACGGCCGGAACCCCGATCCGTTCGACGAATCGGCGTTCCGGCCGTCCGACACCGCCGGGCGTGCGGCCCGGCAGCGCGTCACGCGCCCGTGTGCGCGGCGATGAAGTCCTTCACCTGCTGCGCGTCGGCCTTCACGACCTCGAAACGCTGCGGCAGCGCCTCGAGCCCGTCGAATGCGGCCGGCCGCTCGGCTTCGCGATCGAGCGCTTCGCGGATCGTCTCGCCGAACTTGATCGGCTGCGCGGTCTCGAGCACGATCATCGGTACGCCCGCGTCGAGATGCTCGCGCGCGACCTTCACGCCGTCGGCCGTGTGCGTGTCGATCATCGCGTCATAGCGCGAGAACACGTCGCGGATCGTCGCGATGCGGTCGGTGTGGCTGCTGCGGCCCGACACGAAGCCGAACTCGGCGACGCGCGCGAAATCGCCGCTCGCCGCGAGATCGAAACCGCCCTTCTCCTCGACGTCGCGGAACAGCTGCATCACGCGCGCCGGATCGCGGCCGAGCAGGTCGAACACGAAGCGCTCGAAGTTCGATGCCTTCGAGATGTCCATGCTCGGGCTGCTCGTGTGATAGGTGTTCTCGGCGCTGCGCACACGGTACGCGCCCGTGCGGAAGAACTCGTCGAGCACGTCGTTCTCGTTGGTCGCGACCACCAGCTTCGCGATCGGCAGCCCCATCATCCGCGCGATATGGCCTGCGCAGACATTGCCGAAGTTGCCGGACGGCACCGTGAACGACACGCGTTCGTCGTTGGATCGGGTGGCCGCGAAGTAGCCCTTGAAGTAGTACACGACCTGTGCGACGACGCGTGCCCAGTTGATCGAGTTGACCGTCCCGATCTTCTGCTGCGCCTTGAACGCGTGATCGTTCGACACGGCCTTCACGATGTCCTGGCAGTCGTCGAACACGCCTTCGACCGCGAGGTTGAAGATGTTCGGATCCTGCAGGCTGAACATCTGGGCAGTCTGGAACGCGCTCATCTTCTTGTGCGGCGACAGCATGAACACACGCACGCCGGCCTTGCCGCGCATCGCGTATTCGGCCGCGCTGCCCGTGTCGCCGGACGTCGCGCCGAGGATATTCAGCGTCTGCCCGTGCTTCGCGAGCGTGTACTCGAACAGGTTGCCGAGCAGCTGCATCGCCATGTCCTTGAACGCGAGCGTCGGACCGTTCGACAGTTCGAGCAGCGACAGCGCCGCACCGTTCTCGGTGCCGAGCGTCTTCAGCGGCGTGATGTCGTCCGCGTTCTCGCCGTGGCGCGTGTTGCGGTACACGTCGGCCGTGTACGTACGACGCGTGATCGCGCGCAGGTCGTCGGCCGGAATGTCGTCGCTGAACTTCGACAGGATCTCGAACGCGAGATCCGCGTACGGCAGCGTGCGCCAGCGTGCGAGCTCGTCGGCCGAGACCTGCGGATACTCGGCCGGCAGGTAGAGCCCGCCATCCTTCGCGAGGCCGCCGAGCAGGATGTCGGAGAACGTGTGGCGCTCGCCGATGCCGGCGCCGCGCGTGGAGATGTAATTCATGTGTTCCGCCTCAGTTCAGCGCTTCCATGCGCAGCTTCGTCACCTTCGAGACGACCGTCGCGAGCCCTTCGATCCTCGCGATCGCCGCGTTCACGTTCTTCTCGACCGTCACGTGCGTGATCAGGATGATGTCGGTCTCGCCGTTCGCGTCGTCGACCTGCTCCGACTCCTTCTGCAGCAGCGCGTCGATCGAGATGCCCGACTCGGCGAGGATGCGCGTGATGTCCGCGAGCACGCCGGTCTGGTCGGCGACGCGCAGGCGCAGGTAGTAGCCGCTCGTCACTTCCTCGATCGGCAAGATCGGCGTGTTCGACAGGCTGTCTGGCTGGAACGCGAGATGCGGCACACGGTGCTCGGGGTCGGCCGTGTGCAGGCGCGTGACGTCGACGAGATCCGCGACGACCGCCGACGCGGTCGGCTCCGCGCCCGCGCCCTTGCCGTAGTACAGCGTGGTGCCGACCGCGTCGCCGTGCACGACGACCGCGTTCATCGCACCCTCGACGTTCGCGAGCAGGCGCTTCTCGGGGATCAGCGTCGGATGCACGCGCAGCTCGATGCCGTTTTCGGCGCGGCGCGTGATGCCGAGCAGCTTGATCCGGTAGCCGAGCTCTTCCGCGTAGCGGATGTCGGTCGCGTCGAGCTTGCTGATGCCTTCGACGTACGCACGGTCGAACTGCACCGGCACGCCGAACGCGATCGCGCTCATGATCGTCGCCTTGTGCGCGGCGTCGACGCCCTCGATGTCGAAGGTCGGATCGGCTTCCGCGTAGCCGAGCTCCTGCGCGGCCTTCAGCGCGGTCGCGAAGTCGAGGCCGCGGTCGCGCATTTCCGACAGGATGTAGTTGGTCGTGCCGTTGATGATGCCCGCGATGTACTGGATGCGGTTCGCGGTCAGGCCTTCGCGCAGCGCCTTGATGATCGGGATGCCGCCGGCGACGGCCGCCTCGAACGCGACCATCACGCCCTTCTCGCGCGCGGCCTCGAAGATCTCGGTGCCGTGCACCGCGAGCAGTGCCTTGTTCGCGGTCACGACGTGCTTGCCGTTCGCGATCGCGCGCAGCACGAGCTCGCGCGCGATGCCCGTGCCGCCGATCATCTCCGCGACGATCGCGATCGACGGATCGTCGACGACGGCGTTGAAGTCGTCAGTGATCTGCGCGCTGCCGGGCTCGCCGCCGAGCGCAGCCTGCGCCTTCGCCGGGTTGCGCACCGCGATGCGCGCGATCTCGATGCCGCGACCCGCGCGGCGCTTGATTTCTTCCTGGTTGCGGCGCAGCACCGTGAAGGTGCCGCTGCCTACCGTGCCGAAGCCCAACAGGCCAACTTTGATCGGTTCCATGCTGCGTGTGATCGATGAGTAAAAGTTAAATAGGGATGGCGCAGTGTCGCCGGCTCAGACCGAGTGGCGCTTCCGATAACCGTCGAGGAAGCGCGCGATCCGGTTGATCGAATCGGTCAGGTCGTCGAGATTCGGCAGGAACACGACGCGGAAATGGTCCGGCGTCGCCCAGTTGAAGCCCGTGCCCTGCACGAGCAGCACACGCTCCTCGAGCAGCAGGTCGAGAATGAACTGCTGGTCGTTCCGGATCGGGTAGAGCTTCGGATCGAGCCGCGGGAACATGTAGAGCGCGGCCTGCGGCTTCACGCAGGTCACGCCCGGGATCGACGTGAGCATGTCGTACGCGAGTTCGCGCTGCTTGTAAAGGCGCCCCGACGGCACGATCAGCTCGTTGATGCTCTGGTAGCCGCCGAGCGCCGTCTGGATCGCGAACTGCCCCGGCACGTTCGCGCACAGGCGCATCGACGACAGGATCCCGAGCCCCTCGAGGTAGTCCTGCGCGCGGCGGCGGTTGTCGCCGCCGAGGCCCGACACGGCCATCCAGCCCGCGCGGTAGCCGCACGAGCGATAGCTCTTCGACAGGCTGTTGAACGTGACGGTGATCACGTCCTCCGACAGCGCGGCCATCGCCGTATGCTCGAGGCCGTCGTAGACGATCTTGTCGTAGACCTCGTCGGCGAACACGATCAGGCCGTGCTGGCGCGCGATTTCGAGCAGCTCGAGCAGCAATTCGTCCGAATAAAGCGCGCCCGTCGGGTTGTTCGGGTTGATCACGACGATCGCCTTCGTGTTCGGCGTGATCTTGCGGCGGATGTCGTCGAGATCGGGCATCCACGCGTTCTGCTCGTCGCACACGTAGTGCACGGGCGTGCCGCCCGACAGGCTCACGGCGGCCGTCCACAGCGGGTAGTCGGGCGCCGGCAGCAGCACCTCGTCGCCGTCGTTGAGCAGCGCCTGGGTCGCCATCACGATCAGCTCGGACGCGCCGTTGCCGATGTAGATGTCGTCGAGGCCGACGCCCACCACGCCCTTTTGCTGCGTGTAGTGCATGACCGCCTTGCGCGCGGAGAACACGCCCTTCGAATCCGAATAGCCGGACGAGGTCGGCAGGTTGCGGATCATGTCCTGGATGATCTCGTCCGGCGCGTCGAAGCCGAACGGCGCGAGGTTGCCGATGTTCAGCTTGATGATGCGGTGGCCTTCTTCCTCGAGGCGCTTCGCGTGCTCGAGCACCGGGCCACGGATGTCGTAGCAGACGTTGAGCAGCTTGTTCGATTTCTGAATCGGTTTCACGACGACACGGTTCCTGGATAATGCCTGGCGGCCTGGGAGGCGGGAATCGAAACTGGAGAGCGGCCGGTCTGCGCGCGCTGTCTAGGCTGGACGATTGTGGCGGCCGGGCGCGGCTTGTGGCGACGCACGACGCGAACGCCGCCGGGGGGCGGCCAAAAAGTTATAATTTAGCGGATTTTGGCCGACTTTCGCAATGCACAAAGCCGCGCCGGGCCCGCGTCGTCTGGCGTCCCGCGCGCCCGGCACGCGAAAACGGCCGCCCGGGCCCCGCACGGCCCACCTTGGCGGCCCCGCCTGGGCGGCCCCAATCCCCTTTCGGAACTGCGGACATACTGATTTGAAACTGCACCAGGACACGAGCGGCGTGCTCAACACCGTCACCGGCTACGGCCCCGATTATGTCGACGTCAATCTCGAGCGGCACGAACAGAGCGTCATCGTCCTGCCGGGCGCACCGGTCCAGGCGTGGCCCGTGTCGTCGTTCGACGCGCTCGCGCCCGAGCATTTCGCGATGCTGCTCGACCCGGCGCCCGAGGTCGTGATCTTCGGCAGCGGCGCGCGCCTGCGCTTTCCGCATCCGCGCCTCGTCGCCGCGCTCACCGCGAAGCGGATCGGCGTCGAAACGATGGACTTCCAGGCCGCCTGCCGCACCTACAACATCCTGATGGCCGAAGGCCGCAAAGTCGCCGCCGCGCTCTTAATTGAACGTTAATCCCCGATGCGGTAAAACTCTCGCCGACGCATCGGGTCCTGACCAGTCGGGCCACGCCAGGCCCGGCCTGGCGCGGTCTGACGTGGCCCGGTCCATCCCGGGTCCTGCGCCTGCCCCTGCTTAAACTACGTAAGCCGCCGGCGGCCCATCACAACAACCAACAGGCTGAATTTCCATGAACGATACGCCGTCGAGGCTACCGCTCAACCGCACCGTGCTCGTCCTGCTGATCCTCGCGCTCGCCGTCATCTGGTTCGCGCCGCTCGGCCTGCGCCACCTGATTCCCAGCGACGAAGGCCGCTACGCCGAGATGGCGCGCGAGATGTTCGTCACCGGCGACTGGATCACGCCCCGCTACAACGGCTACAAGTATTTCGAGAAGCCGCCGCTGCAGACCTGGCTCAACGCGCTGACGTTCGCGTGGTTCGGCCTCGGCGAGTGGCAGGCACGCCTGTATACGGCCGTCGCGAGCTTCGCCGGCGTGCTGCTCGTCGGCTACACCGGCGCGCGCCTGTTCAACCCGCTGTCGGGCTTCCTCGCGGCCGTCGTGCTCGCGTGCTCGCCGTACTGGAACCTGATGGGCCACTTCAACACGCTCGACATGGGCCTGTCGCTGTGGATGGCCGTCACGCTGTGCGCATTGCTGCTCGCGCAGCGGCCCGGGCTGCGCCCCGCCGCGGTGCGCGGCTGGATGTGGGTCTGCTGGGCAGCGATGGCGCTCGCGGTGCTGTCGAAGGGCCTCGTCGGCCTGATCCTGCCGGGCGCCGTGCTGGTGCTCTATACGCTGATCGCGCGCGACTGGGCGCTGTGGAAGCGCCTGTACCTCGTCAGCGGGCTCGTGATCTTCTTCGCGATCGTCACGCCGTGGTTCGTGCTGGTCCAGCAGCGCAACCCGGAATTCTTCAACTTCTTCTTCATCGTCCAGCAGTTCCGCCGCTATCTGACCCCGGAACAGAACCGCCCCGGCCCGTTCTACTACTTCGTGCCGGTACTGCTGGTCGGCTTCCTGCCGTGGCTGTCGGTCGCGTGGCAGAGCATCCGTCACGCGCTGCGGATGCCGCGCCAGCCGAACGGCTTCGCGCCGATGCTCGTGCTGCTGGTCTGGAGCGCATTCATCTTCCTGTTCTTCAGCACGTCGCACTCGAAGCTGCTGTCGTACGTGCTGCCGGTCGCGCCGGCGCTCGCGCTCGTGATCGGCGCGTACCTGCCGCTCGTGACGGCGGACCGGTTTCGCCGCCACCTGCTCGGCTACCTCGTGTTCATCGTCGTTGCCGCGTTCGGCATCATCTTCCTCGCGTACCAGGGCGATGCGCGCACGCCGAACGCGCTGTACCGCGCGTTCCAGCTGTGGCTGTACGCGGGCCTCGCGGTCTCGGCCGTGCTCACGCTCGGCGCCGCATGGCTCAACCGCCATCCGCGCGCGGGCGTGACGGCCGCGATCACCGCGTTCGGCGCCGCCTGGCTTGCGTTCGGCACGATCGGCGGCACCGGCCACGACGAATTCGGCCGCTACAGCTCGGGCGCGCTGCTCGCGCCGGCCGTGCGCGCCGAGCTCGACAGGCTGCCCGCCGACACGCCGTTCTATTCGGTCGAGATGCTCGACCATACGTTCCCGTTCTACGTCGGCCACACGACGATCATGGTCCAGCGCCAGGACGAACTCGGGTTCGGGATCTCGGTCGAGCCGGACAAATGGATTCCGACCGTCGACGAATGGATCGCGCGCTGGAAGCAGGAAACCCACGCGCTCGCGATCATGCCGCCCGGCGAGTACGACAAGCTCGTCGCGCTACGCGTGCCGATGCGCGTGATCGCGCGCGACACCCGCCGCGTGATCGTCGAGAAACCGCAATCGTAAGGACGTCTTCCGCATGAATCCCGTTTCGTTCGTCTGCATCATCACCGGCGTGATGCTCAACGCCTGTGCGCAACTTCTGCTGAAAGCCGGCGTCAACGCCGTTGGACACTTCGAGTTCAGCCGCGCGAACATCATCCCTGTCGGCCTGAAGATCGCGACCCAATTGCCGATCATCGGCGGGCTCGGGTGCTACGTGCTCAGCGTCGTCGTCTGGATCGTCGGGCTGTCGCGGGTCGACGTGTCGATCGCGTACCCGATGCTGTCGCTCGGCTATGTCGTCAACGCATTTGCCGCGTGGTACCTGTTCGGCGAGGTGCTGTCCGTCCAGCGGCTCGTCGGCATCGGCATCATCCTGATCGGAGTGTTGGTGCTCGCGCGCAGCTGAGCGCCACCGCGTCGTCCGATTAAGCATTCGCCTACAAAAAATCACGGTATGAATCGGTCAACCGGTGTCTAATGCCGGTTTCGGGCGAACCGCCCGTCCCTTTTATTACAGCCATTACGAGTCAAGCGTCCATGAGCCAGACTGCCGTTCCGTTCTTGCCGTTCACCCGTCCCGAAATCGACGAGGAAACCATCCAGGGCGTAGTCGACGTGCTGCGCTCGGGCTGGATCACCACCGGCCCGCAGAACCAGCGGTTCGAGGCCGCGCTGTCCGAATACTTCGGCGGCCGCCCGGTGCGCGCGTTCAATTCGGGCACCTGCACGCTCGAGATCGGCCTGCGCATCGCCGGTGTCGGCCCCGGCGACGAAGTGATCACGTCGCCCGCATCGTGGGTGTCGACCAGCAACGTGATCCTCGAGACCGGCGCGACGCCGGTGTTCGCCGACATCGATCCCGTCACGCGCAACATCGACCTCGACCTGCTCGAGAAGGCGATCACGCCGCGCACGAAGGCGATCATTCCCGTCTACCTCGCCGGCCTGCCGGTCGATATGGACCGCCTGTACGCGATCGCCCGCGCGCACAAGCTGCGCGTGATCGAGGATGCCGCGCAGGCATTCGGTTCGACGTGGCGTGGCCAGCGCATCGGCGCGATCGGCGACATCGTGTCGTTCAGCTTCCACGCGAACAAGAACCTCACGACGATCGAAGGCGGCGCGCTCGTGCTCAACAACGAGGACGAGGCGACGCTCGCGCAGAAATACCGGCTGCAAGGCATCACGCGCACCGGCTTCGACGGGATGGACTGCGACGTGCTCGGCGGCAAGTACAATCTGACCGACGTCGCCGCGCGCGTCGGGCTTGGCCAGCTGCCGCACCTCGAGCGCTTCACCGCGACGCGCCATGCGCTCGCCCGCGCGTACTTTGCCGCGTTCGACGGCGGCGCGGCCGCGAAGCTCGGCCTCGGCCTGCCGCTCGCCGAATTCGAGCACGGCAACTGGCACATGTTCCTCGTCACGCTGCCGCTCGAGCGGCTGTCGATCACGCGCGGCGAGTTCATGGCGCAGATGAAGGAACGCGGCATCGGCACCGGGATCCATTACCCGGCCATCCATCTTTTCTCGCTGTACCGCGCGCGCGGCTTCAAGGAGGGCATGTTCCCCCACGCCGAACGGTACGGCGCGTCGACCGTCACGCTGCCGCTCTTCACGCAGATGACGGAAGACGACGTGCGTCGCGTCGTCGACGCCACCAACCAGATTTGCGAACAATACGGAAAGTAAGCGTACATGAGTCACCTTGAAGCACGCGCCGGGCATCCGGGCACCGGACGCCCGGGCGCAGCGAACCCGGAAGTATCGATCGTCATCCCCGTGTACAACGAGGAAGACGGCCTCGCTGCGCTCTATGCGCGGCTCTATCCGGCGCTCGACGCGCTCGGCACGTCGTACGAAGTGATCCTGGTCAACGACGGCAGCCGCGACCGCTCGGCCGCGATGCTCGCGGACCAGTTCCACGTGCGCCCCGACACGACGCGCGTCGTGCTGCTGAACGGCAACTATGGCCAGCACATGGCGATCCTCGCCGGCTTCGCGCAGTCGCGCGGCGACATCGTCGTCACGCTCGACGCCGACCTGCAGAACCCGCCCGAGGAAATCGGCAAGCTGGTCGCGAAGATGCACGAGGGCTACGACTACGTCGGCTCGATCCGCAAGCAGCGCCAGGACAGCCTGTGGCGACGCAAGGCTTCGCAGATGATGAACCGGCTGCGCGAGCGCATCACGCGCATCAAGATGACCGACCAGGGCTGCATGCTGCGCGCGTACAGCCGCCGCATCATCGACACGATCAACGTGTGCGGCGAAGTGAACACGTTCATCCCGGCGCTCGCGTACACGTTCGCGCAGAACCCGACCGAGATCGAGGTCGCGCACGAGGAACGCTTCGCCGGCGAATCGAAATATTCGCTGTACAGCCTGATCCGCCTGAACTTCGACCTCGTGACCGGCTTCTCGGTCGTGCCGCTGCAGTGGCTGTCGTTCATCGGCGTGATCCTGTCGCTCGGCTCCGCCGCGCTGTTCGTGCTGCTGCTCGTGCGGCGCTTCATCGTCGGCGCGGAAGTGCAAGGCGTGTTCACGCTGTTCGCGATCACGTTCTTCCTGCTCGGCGTGATCATCTTCGCGCTCGGCCTGCTCGGCGAATACATCGGCCGCATCTACCAGCAGGTGCGCGCGCGCCCGCGCTACCTGATCCAGACCGTGCTCGAGCGGCACGGCAACGTGCAGGACGCGCCGGCTGGCGAAGGCCGCCAGGAGGTCACGCGATGAAGCCGCGCGCGGTCGTCTTCGCGTATCACAACGTCGGCGTGCGCTGCCTGCAGGTGCTGCTCGCGCGCGGCGTCGACGTCGCGCTCGTCGTCACGCACGAGGACAACCCGAACGAGAACATCTGGTTCGGCAGCGTCGCATCGGTCGCGGCCGAGCACGGGATTCCGGTCGTCACCCCGGCCGACCCGGCCGATCCGGCGCTGCGCCGCGCCGTTGCCGACGCGCAACCGGACTTCATCTTCTCGTTCTATTACCGGCACATGCTGAGCGTCGACCTGCTCGCGCTCGCGCCGCGCGGCGCGTACAACATGCACGGGTCGCTGCTGCCGAAATACCGGGGTCGGGTACCGACCAACTGGGCGGTGCTCAACGGCGAAACGGAAACCGGCGCGACGCTGCACGAAATGGCCGCGAAGCCCGACGCGGGCGCGATCGTCGGCCAGACCGCGGTGCCGATCCTGCCGGACGACACGGCCGCGCAGGTGTTCGACAAGGTCACCGTGGCCGCCGAGCAGACGCTGTGGCGCGTGCTGCCCGCGCTGCTCGCGGGCGAGGCGCCGCACCTGCCGAACGACCTGTCGTCCGGCAGCTATTTCGGCGGCCGCAAGCCCGAGGACGGCCGGATCGACTGGTCGAAGCCCGCCGCACAGGTCTACAACCTGATCCGCGCGGTCGCGCCCCCGTATCCGGGCGCGTTCACCGACCTGAACGGCGCGCGTTTCGTGGTCGCGCGCGCACGCGCCGCGGCGCCCGGCAGCCCGGCCGCCGCGGCGGCGGCCGATTTGCCGCCCGGCCTGCACGTAAGCGATAATGCGCTATTCGGCGTCTGCGGCGACAGCCGCGCCATTTCCATTCTCGAGCTGTGGCAACAGCGCGACGGTAGCGAAACCGTCGTGACGCCCGCGGAATTCGCGCAGTTCATTCATTCTTCCCGTCATTCATGAAAGCAAAAAAAGTCCTGATCCTGGGTGTGAACGGCTTCATCGGCCATCACCTGTCCAAGCGCATTCTTGAAACCACCGATTGGGAAGTGTTCGGCATGGACATGCAGACCGATCGGCTCGGCGATCTCGTCAACCACGAGCGGATGCATTTCTTCGAAGGCGACATCACGATCAACAAGGAGTGGGTCGAGTATCACGTGAAGAAGTGCGACGTGATCCTGCCGCTCGTCGCGATCGCAACGCCCGCGACCTACGTCCAGCAGCCGCTGCGCGTGTTCGAGCTCGACTTCGAGGCGAACCTGCCGATCGTGCGTTCGGCCGTGAAATACGGCAAGCACCTCGTGTTCCCGTCGACGTCCGAGGTCTACGGGATGTGCGCGGACGAGCAGTTCGACCCGGACGCATCGGCCCTCACCTACGGCCCGATCAACAAGCCGCGCTGGATCTACGCATGCTCGAAGCAACTGATGGACCGCGTGATCTGGGGCTACGGGATGGAAGGCCTGAACTTCACGCTGTTCCGACCGTTCAACTGGATCGGCCCGGGCCTCGACTCGATCTACACGCCGAAGGAAGGCAGCTCGCGCGTCGTCACGCAGTTCCTCGGCCACATCGTGCGCGGCGAGAACATCAGCCTCGTCGACGGCGGCTCGCAGAAGCGCGCGTTCACCGACATCGACGACGGCATCAGCGCGCTGATGAAGATCATCGAGAACCCGAACGGCATCGCGTCGGGCAAGATCTACAACATCGGGAATCCGAAGAATAATTTCTCGGTCCGCGAACTCGCGCACAAGATGCTCGAGCTGGCCGCCGAATTCCCGGAGTATGCCGATTCCGCGAAAAACGTGAACCTCGTCGAAACGACGTCGGGCGCGTACTACGGCAAGGGCTACCAGGACGTGCAGAACCGCGTGCCGAAGATCGACAACACGATGCAGGAACTCGGCTGGGCACCGCAGTCGACGTTCGACGAAGCACTGCGCAAGATCTTCGAAGCGTACCGCGGCCACGTCGCCGACGCGCGCGCGCTCGTCGAACAGCAAGGCTGAAGCGGGACGCACGCTTGGCTCGCATCGTCCTCAAGATCGACGTCGACACGCTGCGCGGCACGCGCGAAGGCGTGCCGAACCTCGCACGCATCTTCGACCGCTTCAGCGCGCGTGCGACCTTCCTGTTCAGCCTCGGGCCCGACCATACCGGCTGGGCGCTGCGGCGCGTGTTCCGCCCCGGGTTCCTGAAGAAGGTGTCACGCACGTCCGTGGTCGAGCATTACGGCGTGAAGCAGCTGATGTACGGCGTGCTGCTGCCGGGCCCCGACATCGGCCGCCGCGCGATCGCCGACATGCGCGCGATCCACGAGGCCGGCTTCGAATGCGGGATCCACACGTGGGATCACGTGTACTGGCAGGACAACGTCCGTGAGCGCGGCCGCGACTGGACCGCGCGTGAAATGCAGAAAAGCCACGCGCGCTTCGTCGAGATCTTCGGCGCGCCGCCCGTCACGCACGGCGCGGCGGGCTGGCAGATGAACGACGCGGCGTTCGAGCAGATCGACGCGTGGGGCATGCGCTATGCGTCCGACGGCCGCGGACATTCGCCGTATCGGCCGGTCGTCGGCGGGCGGACACTCGAGCACGTGCAGATGCCGACGACGCTGCCGACGCTCGACGAGGTGCTCGGCGTCGATGGCGTCGACACGCACAACGTCGCCGCGCACATCCTCAAGTTCACCGAAACCAATCCGCACGACCAGGTCTTCACGCTGCACGCGGAGCTGGAAGGCCAGAAGCTCGCGCCGGTGTTCGAGCAACTGCTCGCGGGCTGGCGCGCGCAAGGTCACACGTTTGCGACGATGGGCGACTATCACGCGACGCTGGACCGCGACACGCTGCCATCGTACCCTGTCACGTGGGGCGAAATCCCTGGCCGCTCCGGCGAGCTGATCGTCCAGCCCGACTGAGGCATCGCCGTTCGTTCCCGCCCCTCCGGTGCGGCGGCGCACCGCCCGTTGCGCGCCGCCGCACCCGCGCCATCGATGCGCAGCGCGCATGCGCGCGCTCGCCAAGGCGCCCTTCCATAACAACAGGAGAAACACGTGTCCGTCGAAGTTGACCGTCAAGTTCCCGATTTCACCGCACCGGCTACCGGCGGCGACCTGTCGCTGTCCGACCTGCAGGGCAAGAAGCTCGTGCTGTACTTCTATCCGAAGGACAACACGCCGGGCTGCACGACCGAGGGACTGCAGTTCCGCGATCTCTATCCGAAGTTCAAGAAGGCCGGCTCGGAAATCGTCGGCGTGTCGCGCGACAGCCTGCGCTCGCATGACAATTTCAAGGCAAAGCTCGAGTTGCCGTTCGCACTGATCTCCGATGCCGACGAAGCGCTGTGCACGCTGTTCGATGTCATCAAGATGAAGAAAATGTATGGCAAGGAAGTGCGCGGAATCGAGCGCTCGACGTTCCTGATCGACGCCGATGGCGTGCTGCGTCGCGAGTGGCGCGGCATCAAGGTGCCGGGCCATGTCGACGACGTGCTAAGTGCTGTACAAGCGCTTTGAGGCGCGCTATATTGGGCCGCAATGAATGCCAGTTCGCCCCATATTTCTCGTAGCTGCGCCGGTGCCCGTAGCAATGCTTCCCGGCACCTGACGCGCATCACGACGGTATCAGCCGAGCCGCATGTCCCGGTCGACGGGGCAGCGGCTTTTTTTATGGTCTGCGCGCCGGCACTCGGTCCGGCCCTTCACCCCGTCAAGGAGCTGATCGACATTTAGGCGAACCGGCAATACGAAATCCTTATGCGCCACCGCGCGCAAACTGCACGCGTCTTCGTCACGAAGCAGGATGCGATCAGCGGCGCATGCCATGCGACACGATTCCTCCCGAGGGACACCATGCCTTTGCCTACCCCCCCCAGCAAGCTCGGCAGCCTGCTGCCGCCCGACGAATACAAGGCGAAAGCGCGACCGGCAAAAGCCGCGAAGCAATCCGCCGAAGGGGACGTTTCCACGGCCGCCGACTACGGCCCGGCTAGCGTGGCCCAACCCATGACCGAAGCCGCGAACACGGCCGCACCCCTGCGCGCGGTTGCATCCGCGCAGGAAGCCGCGAGCGCCCCCGCACGCGGTCGCAAGACCAAGCAGACGGCCGCATTGCTGCAGCCCGTGCCGGCTCCCGCCGAGCCGGTTGCGCCAACGGCACCGGTTGCGCGCGCCGAGAAACCGTCGGCCGCGAAACCGGCGTCGGCCACCGCGCGCGACGCCGGCACCGCGACGAAATCGCGCGGCCGCAAGGCCGCCGAGGCCGAGATGCAAAAGCTGTTCGTACTCGATACGAATGTGCTGATGCACGATCCGAGCAGCCTCTTCCGCTTCGAGGAACACGACGTCTATCTGCCGATGATGACGCTCGAGGAACTCGACAACCACAAGAAGGGGATGTCGGAAGTCGCACGCAACGCGCGCCAGGTGAGCCGCACGCTCGACGCGCTCGTCGCCGACGCCGGCCCGATCACGGCCGGCATTCCGCTGTCGCGTCTCGGCAGCCGCGAAGCGCTCGGCCGTCTGTATTTCCAGACGACGCTCAACCACATCGAGCCCGTCGAGGGCCTGCCGCAAGGCAAGGCCGACAACCAGATCCTCGGCGTCGTGCGCGCGCTGCAGCGCGACCGGCCCGATCGCCAGGTCGTACTGGTGTCGAAAGACATCAACATGCGGATCAAGGCACACGCGCTCGGCCTGCCGGCCGAAGACTACTTCAACGACCAGGTGCTCGAGGACAAGGACCTCCTGTACACGGGCGTGCGCGAACTGCCGCAGGACTTCTGGACCCGGCACGCGAAGGGCATGGAGAGCTGGCAGGACACGAAGACGGGCACCACGTACTACCGCGTGACGGGTCCGCTCGTCGCGTCGATGCTCGTCAACGAGTTCGTCTATCTCGAGCCGCAGAACGGCGAGCCGACGTTCCATGCGATCGTCCGCGAACTGAACGGCAAGACGGCGCTGCTGCAGACGCTGCGCGACTACAGCCACCACAAGAACAATGTGTGGGGCATCACCGCGCGCAACCGCGAGCAGAATTTTGCGCTGAACCTGCTGATGAACCCGGAGATCGACTTCGTCACGCTGCTCGGCCAGGCCGGCACCGGCAAGACGCTCGTCGCGCTCGCAGCGGGCCTCGCGCAGGTACTCGACGACAAGCGCTACAACGAGATCATCGTGACGCGCGCGACCGTGCCCGTCGGCGAGGACATCGGCTTCCTGCCCGGCACCGAGGAAGAGAAGATGCAGCCGTGGATGGGTGCATTCGACGACAACCTCGAAGTACTGCAGAAGACTGACGACGCAGCCGGCGAATGGGGCCGCGCGGCGACGCAGGAACTGATCCGTTCGCGCCTGAAGGTGAAGAGCATGAACTTCATGCGCGGCCGCACGTTCGTCGACAAGTACCTGATCATCGACGAGGCGCAGAACCTGACGCCGAAGCAGATGAAGACGCTCGTCACGCGCGCGGGCCCCGGCACGAAGATCGTCTGCCTCGGCAACATCGCGCAGATCGATACGCCTTACCTGACGGAAGGCAGCTCGGGGCTCACCTACGTCGTCGACCGCTTCAAGGGCTGGGGCCACGGCGGCCACGTGACGCTCGCGCGCGGCGAACGGTCACGACTCGCCGACTACGCGTCGGACATCCTGTAACGCAGCCGGCCGGCCAAGTCGGCCTGATTCGGCCTGGTCTGCGACAAGCGCACGGCGCTCCGGAAACGGAGCGCCGTTTTTATTTTTGGGGTCGCAATCTCCGCGCGTGGGCACTACACCACAGCAACGTCCACCGCGACGACCACATTTACGCGCGAAACTTCAAGTAAATTCTCAGGAATGGTTGCCTAAGCCCTGTCGGAGCGACTACCATCGGGTGTCCGTTGTCATACGATAGGCGAACGCGTTGCGTTCGCTCGCCCGTCATGGTTCGAATCTGGTTTCCCGTCGCCGTCGTCTCGCTGCTTGCGGCCTGTTCCAGCGTGCCGCCACAGTCGTCGCGCCCGTCGGGCATGACGATCACGACGCCGCGCGCATTCCCCCCGCCCGCCAATTTCCCGAAATTCGTCGACCACAGCGTCGGCCAGGAAGAAATCTCGATCCAGGCGATGAGCCTCGTCGGCGTACCGTATCGCTGGGGCGGCAACACGCCGGCCAGCGGCTTCGACTGCAGCGGGCTCGTCCGCTATGTGATCGGCCGCGCGGCGGACGTGGACCTGCCGCGCACGACCGCGGACATGAGCGGCCGCGGCATCTCGATCGATCCGGAGCAGATCGCGCCGGGCGACCTGATCTTCTTCAACACGACCGGGCGGCCGCATTCGCACGTCGGCATCTATGTCGGCAAGCTGCGCTTCGTCAATGCGCCATCGACCGGCGGCACCGTGCGGCTCGACTACCTGACGAATTCGTACTGGGCGAAACGCTTCGACGGCATTCGCCGCGTCGCGCCGCCGAGGGCGGTGCCGACGCCGTTCGACGCGCCGACTTACGAAGCGCGGCGCGACACGCCGCCGGCCGCAGCAGCCGCGCTGGCCGCCACGCCCGCGACCACGGCATTGGCAACGCCTGCGCCGACGGTCGCTCCTGCGCCGCGCACGACGATCGCGGCAGCACGTCCGGCCGCCACACCGGCGCCTGTGCCGCGCGCAGCGGCCACCGGCACAACCGATCCGTTCGAGCCGCCGCCGTCACGCACGGCCGCTGCGCAACAGCAGGCACAAACCGCCGGCTCGGTTTCGCCGGCGCTTGCGAGCAGCGGAAACGACACGCCGCCTACGCAACCCGCGACGAGCGGCATCACGATTCCGACGATCACGATCCAGCCGGCCGATGCGTTTGCGGCAGCCGGATCGGATACCTACGACACGCCGCTGGCCGCCCGCGCCACCGCCAGTCAGCCGCTTGCGCCCGAGCCGGCGGCGGGTTCCGTGCAAGTGCTGCGCGCGTCGACGCAAGCGGAGCCCGTCAGGGCCGCGACCGGTAGCGCCGACGATCCGATCTCCCGGTTCGCGAACGGCAGTTACTGAGACAGGGCCGTCTCGTCGTCGGGACGAGCAATGCGCAACCCGACGACGCCCTCGCACCGCCCGGACAATTGGGATAGGGGCAGGCCTCGCGGCCCGACCCCTCCCGCACCACCGTGCGTACGGGTCCGTACACGGCGGTTCGGATCAGTTGATCGGCGATGGACCCAGCGACGGAAGGCCCAACGAGCGGAAG
>NZ_QTQP01000032.1 GCF_003854275.1 Burkholderia sp. Bp8963 | reverse complement strand
ATCCGCTCAAAAGCGGAGAGTAGACGCGATCCGCCGACAGTTTACAAGCGCTGCTCTATGTCATTGAAAGTAAACGTGTTCTTTCGCGGCCGCGATTCGCCGGTCACGATGTGTATAACGACATGCCTTTAAGGACTTTCCCATTTTGCAAGCTCGGTGCGGCTGTCGTGCACGGCCCCGCATGACGACGCCGTGCCCTTCGACGTCTCGGCGCGCAGGTTCCACTTGCCTTTGTCCGCGTCGGCTTGCTGCCCCCAGCGGAACCCGACCGACCCGACCGGCACGACGAACTCGCCGGTCGCGTCGTCGATCATCACGCTCTTCCATTCCGGATGCGCGGTTTCGTCGAGCGCATCGCCGAAGTCGGACGCGCGCAACAGAAAATCTCGTCCATTCGAGTAGGAAAATCGACGACACAGGACGTCGAAAGAACCCTCGGCAGGCCGGGCGATGTCCAGCTTGAAGAAGGCGGCGCACAAGTCTGGACTTACCAGACGGTCAATCCCAGTGTCCTCGCGTTCATCCCGGTTGCGAATTTGCTCGGCAAGTCGATGCAGGAAGACAACCTCACCGTTCGCTTCAATAAAAAGGGCGTCGTCACAGCCTTGGGTCGCGGGCAGCACCGGTTCTAATGCCGGCACGATAGAGAATCGTAAAGACCAAACAAAAAGCCCGTAACCGCGAGGGTTACAGGCTTTTTGTTTGCGAAAAGCAGCTTGGTCGGATTTAGAACGGAATATCGTCATCCATCTCGTCGAAGCCGCCGCCGGCCGGCGCGCTCGGACGGCTTTGTGCGCCGCCACCACCGCCACGGGCCGCGCCACCGGCACGACCACCGCCACCGCCGCGCTCCATCTGCTCGCCACGGCCGCCGCCACCACCGCCATAACCGCCACCGTAACCGCTTTCATCACCACCACCACCGCCGCCTGCGCCGCCACGGCCGCCGAGCATCTGCATCTGATCAGCGACGATTTCGGTCGAGTAGCGGTCCTGGCCGTCCTGGCCTTGCCACTTGCGGGTGCGGATACGGCCTTCGATGTACACCGACGAACCCTTCTTCAGGTATTCGCTGACGATTTCCGCGAGGCGGCCGAAGAACGCGACGCGATGCCACTCGGTCATTTCCTTGAACTCGCCGCTCGCCTTGTCCTTGTAGCGGTCGGTCGTCGCGAGACGGATGTTCGCAACCGCGTCGCCGCTCGGCAGGTAACGGACTTCAGGATCGGCGCCGAGATTGCCGACGAGGATGACCTTGTTGACGGATGCCATGTGTTTCTCCAGTAAATTCGATGCCGGGCCGCTCGCGGGTCACGTCGAGCCGGCCCGCCGGGCGGCCCGGCAAGCGCCACCGATGCGTGCCCGGATAAAGGGTCAGGCCTTGCGCGGCGGCGCTTTCATGCTGGCCGCGATTATAAGCCACGCGGCAACGAGGCCCGAGCACGCGTAGAACACCGTGTTCGCGCCGCCGTGCTTCAGCAGCCAGCCGCCCGCAACGCCGCCGAGCGCGAGCCCGATCGATTGCGTCGTGTTGTAAACACCCGTGGCCGCGCCCTTGCGCGAGCCCGGCGCGAGCTTCGAGACCAGCGACGGCTGCGACGCTTCCAGGATGTTGAACCCGAGGAAATAGACGAAGAGGATCGCTGCCACAATGAGGATGGTATGCGGCGCGCTGCCCAGCAGCAATTGGCCGATCAGGATAGCGAAGATGCCGCCGAGCAGCACCGGCTTCATCTTGCCCCGTTTTTCCGCGACGATGATCGCGGGCACCATCATCACGAACGCGAGCCCCATCACGGGCAGGTAGACCTTCCAGTGCGACGCGACCGGCAGCCCGCCGTCGACGAGCAGGCGCGGCACGACGAGGAACAGCGCGGTCTGCGTCGCGTGCAGCACGAGCACGCCGAAATTGAGGCGCAGCAGCTCGCCGTTGTGCAGCACTTCCGCGAACGGCGCGGGCACGTGCACGGGCTTCGCCGCGTTCGGCACGACCCACAGCACGACGCCGATCGCGAGCAGCGACAGCACGCCGACCAGCGCGAACAAGCCGTTCATCCCGACCCAGTGGAACACGATCGGCGCGCCGACGATCGCGACCGCGAACGACACGCCGATCGAGCCGCCGACCATCGCCATTGCCTTGGTGCGGTTCTGCTCGGAAGTCAGGTCGGCGATGAACGCGAGCACCGCGGACGACACGGCGCCCATCCCCTGGATCACGCGGCCGACGATGATCCACGTGATGTCGTGCGCGGACGCGGCGACGAAGCTGCCGAGCGCGAAGATCAGCAGACCGATCGCGATCACCGGCTTGCGGCCGAACCGGTCGGACGCCCAGCCGTAGAAGATATAGAGCAGCGACTGCGTGACGCCGTAGGCCCCGAGCGCGATCCCGACGAGCAGCACGTTGTCGCCGCCCGGGATGGTTTTCGCGTAGACCGAGAACACCGGCATGATCATGAACAGGCCGAGCATGCGCAGCGCGAAGATCGCCGCGAGCGACGTGGTCGCACGCAGTTCGGGCGCGCTCATGCGGGAAGACGTGGCGGACGGATTGGACATCGGGAACGAATTTCGAATGATCGGATGGTCCGCCCGGCACCGGGCGGCGGAAGATCAGGGCCGTTGATCGGTGATCGCCGATCGGGCGGTCCGGGCAGGCGGACGTGACGCGGGCCGCCGACAGGCCGCTCGAGACGCAACATGCCGTGCGGCACGGCGGCATTCCCGGCGCAGGCGCCGCCTTGCTGACAGCTGCTGCAAACGCCTGGCGCCCCTTTGGGGCCCCGAACGACGGCCTCGAAAAGCCGTTATAGTAGCAGGTTTGGTTCCCTCCTTTTTCGCCAGGTTCATGGAACAAATCCGTATCCGTGGGGCGCGTACCCACAACCTGAAGAACGTCAATCTCGACCTGCCGCGCCACAAGCTGATCGTGATTACCGGGCTGTCCGGATCGGGCAAATCGTCGCTTGCGTTCGATACCCTTTATGCCGAAGGCCAGCGCCGCTACGTGGAAAGCCTGTCCGCGTATGCCCGCCAGTTCCTGCAGCTGATGGAGAAACCGGACGTCGACCTGATCGAGGGCCTGTCGCCCGCGATCTCGATCGAGCAGAAGGCGACGTCGCATAACCCGCGTTCGACCGTCGGCACGGTCACGGAAATCCACGACTACCTGCGACTTTTGTATGCACGGGTCGGCACGCCGTACTGCCCGGACCACGACATCCCGCTGGAAGCGCAGAGCGTGTCGCAGATGGTCGACGCCGCACTCGCGCTGCCCGAGGAAACCAAGCTGATGATCCTCGCGCCCGTCGTCGCGGACCGCAAGGGCGAGCACGCGGAGCTGTTCGAGGACATGCAGGCGCAGGGCTTCGTGCGCTTTCGCGTGCGCTCGGGCGGCGGCACCGCGAACGAAGGCGTCGCGAAGATCTACGAGGTCGATTCGCTGCCGAAGCTCAAGAAGAACGACAAGCACACGATCGACGTCGTCGTCGACCGCCTGAAGGTGCGCGCGGACATGAAGCAGCGGCTCGCCGAGTCGTTCGAGACCGCGCTGCGCCTCGCCGACGGCCGCGCGATCGCGCTCGAGATGGACACCGACCACGAGCACCTGTTCAGCTCGAAGTTCGCGTGCCCCGTGTGCTCGTACTCGCTGCAGGAACTCGAGCCGCGCCTGTTCTCGTTCAACAACCCGATGGGCGCATGCCCGGATTGCGACGGCCTCGGCCAGATCACGTTCTTCGACCCGAAGCGGGTCGTCGCGCACCCGTCGCTGTCGCTCGCCGCGGGTGCGGTGAAGGGCTGGGACCGGCGCAACCAGTTCTATTTCCAGATGCTGCAGAGCCTCGCGGCGTTCTACGAATTCGACATCGACGCCGCGTTCGAGGATCTGCCCGAGAAGATCAGGAAAGTGCTGCTGTACGGCTCCGGCAAGCAGACGATCCCGTTCTCGTACATGAACGAGCGCGGCCGCACGACGATCCGCGAGCACGTGTTCGAGGGGATCATTCCGAACCTCGAGCGCCGCTACCGCGAGACCGATTCGGTCGCGGTGCGCGAAGAGCTGTCGAAATACCAGAACAACCAGCCGTGCCCGTCGTGCGACGGCACGCGCCTGCGCCGCGAGGCACGCCACGTGCGGGTCGGCACGGGCGACTACGCGCGCGGCATCTATGAAGTCAGCAGCTGGCCGCTGCGCGACGCGCTCGGCTATTTCGACGGCCTGACGCTCGAAGGTGCGAAAGCCGAGATCGCCGACAAGGTGATCAAGGAAATCGTCGCGCGCCTGACGTTCCTGAACAACGTCGGCCTCGACTACCTGTCGCTCGAGCGCAGCGCCGAAACGCTGTCGGGCGGCGAGGCGCAGCGTATCCGCCTCGCGTCGCAGATCGGCTCGGGCCTCACGGGCGTGATGTACGTGCTCGACGAGCCGTCGATCGGCCTGCACCAGCGCGACAACGACCGGCTGATCGCGACGCTCAAGCACCTGCGCGACCTCGGCAACTCGGTGATCGTCGTCGAACATGACGAGGACATGATCCGCACCGCCGACTACGTCGTCGACATGGGCCCCGGCGCCGGCGAACACGGCGGCGTGGTGGTCGCGGAAGGCACGCCGAAGCAGGTGCAGGCGAACCCGCAATCGCTGACGGGCCAGTACCTCGTCGGCAAGCGCACGATCGAGTATCCGGACGAGCGGATCGGGCCCGATCCGGAGCGGATGCTGCGCATCGTCGACGCGCACGGCAACAACCTGAAGCACGTCGATCTCGAGCTGCCGGTCGGCCTGCTGACCTGCATCACCGGCGTGTCGGGCTCCGGCAAGTCGACGCTGATCAACGACACGCTGTATCACGCGGTCGCGCGCCACCTGTACGGCTCGTCCGCCGAGCCGGCGCCGCACGAGGCGATCGAGGGCCTCGAACACTTCGACAAGGTGATCAACGTCGACCAGTCGCCGATCGGCCGCACGCCGCGCTCGAACCCGGCCACCTACACGGGCCTGTTCACGCCGATCCGCGAGCTGTTCTCTGGCGTGCCGACCTCGAAGGAGCGCGGCTACGATCCGGGCCGCTTCTCGTTCAACGTGAAGGGCGGCCGCTGCGAGTCGTGCCAGGGCGACGGCGTGCTGAAGGTCGAGATGCACTTCCTGCCGGACGTCTATGTGCCGTGCGACGTGTGCCACGGCAAGCGCTACAACCGCGAGACGCTCGAAGTCCAGTACAAGGGCAAGAACATCAGCGAAGTGCTCGACATGACGGTCGAGCACGCGTACGAGTTCTTCAGCGCGGTGCCGGTCATTGCGCGCAAGCTGAAGACGCTGCTCGACGTCGGCCTCGGCTACATCCGCCTCGGCCAGTCGGCGACGACCTTGTCGGGCGGCGAGGCGCAGCGCGTGAAGCTGTCGCTCGAGCTGTCGAAGCGCGACACGGGCCGCACGCTGTACATCCTCGACGAGCCGACGACCGGCCTGCACTTCCACGACATCGCGCTGCTGCTCGAAGTGATCCACCGGCTGCGCGACCAGGGCAACACGGTCGTGATCATCGAGCACAACCTCGACGTGATCAAGACGGCCGACTGGGTGATCGACCTCGGCCCGGAAGGCGGTGCGGGCGGCGGCCAGATCATCGCGCAGGGCACGCCCGAGCAGGTCGCGAAGACAAAGGCGAGCTTCACCGGCAAGTACCTCGCGCCGCTCCTCAAGCGCAACAACCGCAAAGTCGCGGCGGGCTGATCCCGCCGCCCCGCGCGCGGCCGCCCGGCCGCGCGCGCCCGATCCGATCCCCTCCCCGCCCGGGCGGCCGCACGCCGTGCGTGTCCTCGTTTTCCCTTCTTCGTTTACACCACGCGCCAAACGCCCGGTTGCGGACCATAATGGCGGCTATACTTTACGGTCGTAAGGTTCGCCATTCGCACCAATCCGGTGCGCAGACACGCGGACGCCACCCGGCCAGACTCGCACCGGCCGGCGCACGAACGACAGCTATTGCATGGGGCCGGAGTCAGCGCTGAAGCGCTCACTCCGGCCCACACGGGAAAACACGATGGAGAAGCAACAAGAGTCGCCGCGCGAAGCGCAGAACAAGGAGCCGCACCTGCGCAGCGTGCGGCTGACGAGCGACTTCAGCCTGCCGAAACTGTCGGCGATCGAGATCGGCAGCTACCTGCTGGCGCTCGTCGCGATGTGGCTCATCCTCGACCTCAAGCTGCTCGGCGGGCTGCTCGCCGGCCTGCTCGTCTACCAGCTGATCCACACGATCGCGCCGGTGATCGAGCGCCACACGACGAGCATGCGCGCGCGCTGGGTCGCCGTCGTGCTGTTGTCCGCCGCGATCGTCGGCGGGCTCACGGGCATCACGATCGGCATCATCGAACACTTCGAGCACACGGTGCCGAACCTGCAGAGCCTGCTCGGCCAGCTGATGCAGATCGTCGAGCAGACCCGCGCACGCACGCCCGCGTGGATCGCGAACCTGCTGCCGGTCGACGTCGAGCAGATGAAGGCGAAGGCGGCCGTGCTGATGCACACGCACATGGACCAGCTGCAGCAGAGCGGCAAGAACGTCGCGCGCGGCTTCGGCCACGTGCTGTTCGGGATGATCATCGGCGCGATGATCGCGATCGGCGTCGAGCACGGCAAGGTGCGCCGGCCGCTCTCGACCGCACTCGTCACGCGCGTGTCGCGCTTCGCCGACGCGTTCCGCCGGATCGTGTTCGCACAGATCAAGATCTCGGCGATCAACTCGTTCTTCACGGGCCTCTACCTGCTGGTCGCGCTGCCGATCTTCCACGAGCAGCTGCCGCTGTCGAAGACGCTCGTGCTCGTCACGTTCATCGTCGGCCTGCTGCCGGTGATCGGCAACCTGATCTCGAACACGCTGATCGTCGCCGTATCGCTGTCGGTGAGCATGGGCACCGCGATCGCGTCGCTCGCGTTCCTCGTGATCATCCACAAGCTCGAGTACTTCCTGAATGCGAAGATCATCGGCGGCCAGATCGAATCGCGCGCGTGGGAGCTGCTGCTCGCGATGCTCATCATGGAAGCCGCGTTCGGGCTGCCGGGCGTGATCGCCGCGCCGATCTTCTACGCGTACCTTAAGCGCGAGCTGTACATGCTGCGGCTGATCTGACGCGCGGCGCGGACGCAACACCCGCCCCAACGAAAAACGCCGCGCCCGTTGCCGGGTGCGGCGTTTTGCTTGTCGTGCGGCAGAACGGTGGCTTAGCGGAACCTTAGCGAAACACGACCGTCTTCGTCCCGTTCAGCACGATGCGATGCTCGACATGCCACTTCACCGCGCGTGCGAGCGTCACACACTCGACGTCGCGGCCGATCGCGGTCAGCTGGTCCGGCGTCATGCTGTGGTCGACGCGCTCCACTTCCTGCTCGATGATCGGGCCTTCGTCCAGATCGGTCGTCACGTAGTGCGCGGTCGCGCCGATCAGCTTCACGCCGCGGTCGAACGCCTGGTAGTACGGCTTCGCGCCCTTGAAGCTCGGCAGGAACGAATGGTGGATGTTGATCGCGCGGCCGGCAAGCTGCTCGCACATGTTCGGCGACAGGATCTGCATGTAGCGCGCGAGCACGACGAGATCCGCCTGGTGCTCGTCGATCACTTCCAGCACGCGCGCTTCCTGCGCGGCCTTCGCAGCGTCGGACGAGCCGCCGACGAGCGGGAAGTGATGGAACGGGATGTCGTAGCTCGCGGCGAGCTGGTAGAAATCCTTGTGGTTCGACACGATCGCCGGGATCTCGATCGGCAGCTGGCCCGTGCGATAGCGGAACAGCAGGTCGTTCAGGCAATGGCCGATCTTCGACACCATGATCACGACGCGCGGCTTCACCGCCGCGTCGTGCAACTCCCAGCGCATCGCGAACTGCTCGGCGAGCGGCGCGAACTGCGTGCGCAGCGTGTCGAGCGCCGTCGTCGCATCCATGCCGTTGCCGTCATGCTCGAAATGCACGCGCATGAAGAACTCGCCGGTGCGGCTGTCGCCGAACTGCGCCGAGTCGAGGATGTTGTTGCCGCGCTCGAACAGGAAGCCCGAGACCGCGTGGACGATGCCGTGCCGGTCGGGGCACGACAGTTTCAAGATAAAGCTGTGATCGGCCGACATGACCGCTACTCCCTTCGTTTCCGTATTCGTGAAATGGCCCGCGCGGGGCCGTCCGCGGCAGCCCGGCAGGCGCCACCCGAGCCCGTCCGATGCGCGGCGTCAGGCTGCGTGCGCGAACAGCGCGTCGATTCCCGCCGCGTCGTCCGCCGCGATCCACCGATGCCGCAGCAGCGTGTCGAGCATCGCGAGGCTCGCGTCCATCGTCGCTTTGCCGTCCCGCAGCCAGCCGACCACCTCCGGCACGCTGGCCAGCCGGTGCTCGGCGACTTCGCCGTCCTGGTTGTGCGGCGCGAAGTCGCGCGGCAGCGGCAGGTCGTAGACGAAGATCAGTTCGGACTGCGTCCCTTCCGGCAGCGAGCACAGCACCTGCACCGCACGGCCCGCGATCGCGCGTGCCGCGAGTTCGGCCGGAATGCCGGCTTCCTCCCAGCATTCCTTCGTCAGCGTCTCGTGAACGCCGAGCCCCCAGCCGATGCCGCCCGCGACGACGTTGTCGAGCATGCCCGGGTCGGTTGCCTTGGTCGCGCTGCGGCGGCCGAGCCACATCTGCGGCGCCGCAGCGCCTTCCGGCCGGGGCGCACCCGGCTGAGGCGCCCCCGGTAGAACCGCATATTCTACGATGCCGTTCAGGTGCACCGCATAAGTCTGCGTGCCGAAGAACCGCGACGCGGCCCGCTCGATGTACGCAAGCGGCGGATCGTCGAAGCGGTTGCGGATCGCGTAGATCTCGTCGCGCCAGCCGGGAATCGCGCCCTCGGCCGCGAGCGCGCCGATCGCGCTCGCGAGCGCCATGCTGCGCGCGTCGACCGAGTCGTAGCGGTCGGACAGCACGACGCAGTCGTCCGTCAGCTCGAACACGTCGGGCCAGCGGGCGAGCCGCGCTGCGTCGGAACGCCGCACCCAGCCGACCGGCACGCCGGCGATCTCGAAGCGCAGGTGCGCGGCCGGGTCGAAGCGGCGCGCGGCGGCAATGCAGGGAAACGTCATCGGCCGCTCCGTCAGTCCTTCAGCGCGACACGGATGCCGATCGCGATGAACGTCGCGCCGGCGAGCCGGTCGAGCCATACGCCGACCGCCGGCCGGCGCTTCAGCCACACGCCGATCGCCCCCGCGCACACGCCGAACAGCGAAAAGATCACGGCCGTCTGCAGCATGAACAACGCGCCGAGTTCGAACATCTGCAGCGTCACGCTCTGCGCGCCGTGGGCATCGACGAACTGCGGCAGGAACACGACGAAGAACAGCGTGACCTTCGGGTTCATCAGGTTGCCGAGCACGCTCTGCCGGAAGATCGACGCGAGCGGCTGCGGGGGGCGCGTGTGCGCGGTCGCGAGGCCCTGGCTGCGCAACGCCTTGATGCCGATCCAGACGAGGTACGCGGCGCCCGCGAGCTTCAGGATCTGGAACGCGACCGGCGACGAACGCAGCACAGCCGCGACGCCGAGCGCCGCGAGCGTCGTGTGGAACGTCACGCCGGCGGCGAAACCGAGCGCGGCGACGAGGCCGGCCGCGCGGCCCTGCGAGATCCCGCGCGCGAGCACCTGCAGGTTGTCGGGGCCGGGCGCGAACGTGATCGCGATCGACGTGGCGAGAAACAGCATGAAATTCGGCATCGTGGCCTCGCTTCGTGAGCCGGCGCTCAGTGGCCGGAGAACTCGGTGACGGTGTAGACGGGCAGCCCTGCGCCACGCAGCAGCGCCGAGCCGCCGAGATCCGGCAGGTCGATGATCGCAGCGCCCTCGACGACGACCGCGCCAAGCCGCTGCAGCAGGTTGCGCCCCGCCATCATCGTGCCGCCCGTCGCGATCAGGTCGTCCATGATGACCACGCGGTCGCCGGGCCGGCACGCGTCCTCGTGGATCTCGACGGTCGCGCTGCCGTATTCGAGCTCGTACGATTCCGAGCGGGTCTTGTACGGCAGCTTGCCGACCTTGCGAATCGGCACGAAGCCGACGCTCAGCTCGTACGCGACGATCGGCGCGATGATGAAGCCGCGCGCATCGAGGCCCGCGACATAGTCGAGCTTCGCGTCGACATAGCGCTCGACGAACAGGTCGACGAGCACGCGCAGCGCCTTCGGGCTCTGCAGCAGCGTCGTGATGTCGCGAAACATCACGCCCGGCTGCGGCCAGTCGGGCACGGTGCGGATCTGGCTGTGGATGAAGGCGGCGGGATCGAGCGGCGCGCCCGATGACGAATGCGGCATGAAACTCTCCGAAAAAAACGGTGCGCGACGTTCCGGGCACCGTTCAGTCATTCCAGTAATGCGGGTCAGATAATCATTGACCGACGCTCAGACCGCCGGGGCCGGCGGCTCCCGCCGGTGGCGCGACAGGCGCTCCTCCGCGAGCGCGAGCGCCTCGGGCAGCCCGCGCAGCACGACGATGTCGCTCGCGCGCAGCTTGGTCTGCGGATCCGGCTCGACGCCGCGGATGCCGTGCCGGCGGATTGCCGTCACCTCGAGCCCGAGCGCAAACAGCCCGAGCTCGTCCAGCGAGCGCCCGACCGCATCCGCGCGTGCGTCGACCGGCACCGATTGTAGCCGCACCTGCTCGTGGTCGTCGTCGTCCGTGTCGTCGGCGCCGCGGAAATAGCCGCGCAGCAGGCTGTAGCGCTCGTCGCGCATCTCCTCGACGCGCCGCACGACCTTGCGCATCGGCACGCCGACCAGCACCAGCGTATGCGACGCGAGCATCAGGCTGCCTTCGACGATCTCCGGGATCACCTCGGTCGCGCCGGCCGCGAGCAGCTTCTCGAGGTCGGCGTCGTCGACGGTGCGCACGATCGCCGGCAGCGTCGGTTCGAGCTCGTGCACGTGATGCAGCACGCGCAGCGCGGACGGCGTGTTCGCATAGGTGATCGCCACGGCCGCCGCGCGGTGGATACCGGCTGCGAGCAGCGACTCGCGGCGTGCGGCGTCGCCGAACACGACCGACTCGCCGGCCGCCGCGGCCGAGCTCACGCGGTCGGGGTCGAGGTCGAGCGCGACGTACGAAATCCCTTCCTGCTCGAGCATCCGCGCAAGGTTCTGACCCGCGCGGCCATAGCCGCAGATGATCACGTGGCCGCGCTGCTTCAGGCTTTGCGTCGCGATCCGGGTCATCTGCAGCGACTGCATCATCCACTCCGTCGACGACAGCCGCATCACGATCCGGTCCGCGTTCTGAATCAGGAACGGCGCCGCGAGCATCGACAGCAGCATCGACGCGAGGATCGCCTGCAGCAGCGTCGAATCGACGAGATGCCGGTCGAGAATCAGGTTCAGCAGCACGAAGCCGAATTCGCCGGCCTGCGCGAGGCCGAGGCCCGTGCGCATCGCGACGCCCGGGCTCGCGCCGAAGAGCCGCGCGAGCCCCGCGATCATCGTGCCCTTGAACAGGATCTGCCCGACGAAGAAGCCGAGCACGAGCAACGGGTGCTCCCAGATCACGCGCGGATCGAGCAGCATCCCGGTCGTCACGAAGAACAGGCCGAGCAGCACGTCGCGGAACGGCTTGATGTCTTCCTCGACCTGATGGCGGAACGGCGTCTCCGAGATCAGCATCCCCGCGATGAACGCGCCGAGCGCGAGCGACAGGCCGAACTTGTCGGTGATGAACGCGGCGCCGAGCGTGACGAGCAGCAGGTTCAGCACGAACAGCTCCTGCGAGCGGCGCCGCGCGACGACATTGAGCCAACGGGTCATGAAGCGCTGTCCGACGATCAGCAGCAGCGCGAGCGCGATCACGATCTTGACGGCCGCGAAGCCGAGCGTGATCGCCAGGTCCTTCGACGATTCCGCGCCGAACGCGGCGATCACGATCAGCAGCGGCACGACGGCGAGATCCTGGAACAGCAGCACGCCGAAGATGTTGCGGCCGTGCTCGGTCTCGATCTCGAGCCGCTCGGCGAGCATCTTCGACACGATCGCGGTCGACGACATCGCGAGCGCGCCGCCGAGCGCGACGCTGCCCTGCCACGTGACATGCACCCAGCGTTCGAACAGCATGCCGAGCACGAGCGCGAGCACGAGCGTCGCGACCACCTGCAACAGGCCGAGGCCGAACACGAGCCGCTGCATCGCGCGCAGCTTCGCGAGCGAGAACTCGAGGCCGATCGAGAACATCAGGAACACCACGCCGAATTCCGCGAGATGCTCGGCCCGCTCGAGATCCGCGGCGATGCCGAGCGCGTGCGGGCCGACCAGGATGCCGACGGTCAGGTAGCCGAGCATCGGCGGCAGGTTCAGCGAACGGAACACGACGACGCCCACCACCGAAGCCAGCAGCAGCAGGAGCGTCATTTCGAGCGGGGAAATCACAGGCAAAGCGTCCTCGTTCGTCGGGGCCACGGCAATGCGGGCGCGGGTGGTGGCGGTGGACAGGCGACATCGGACGAGTCCGAAGGGCCGGCGCGGCGAACAAACGCCTTTGCTATACTCCGCGCATGATAGCGAAAATCAATGATGATCGGGCGCTCGCGCTCGCCCGCGACGTGCTCGACATCGAGGCGGACGCCGTGCGCGCATTGCGCGACCAGCTCGACGGCGACTTCGTCAGGGCCGTCGCGCTGCTGCTCGGCTGCAGCGGGCGCGTGGTCGTTTCCGGAATCGGCAAATCGGGGCATATCGCCCGCAAGATCGCGGCCACGCTGGCCAGCACCGGCACGCCCGCGTTCTTCGTCCATCCGGCCGAGGCCAGCCACGGCGACCTCGGGATGGTCACGGCCGACGACGTGTTCATCGGCATCTCCTACTCCGGCGAGTCGGAAGAACTCGTCGCGATCCTGCCGCTCGTGAAGCGGATCGGCGCGAAGCTGATCTCGATCACGGGCCGCTCCGAATCCAGCCTCGGCCAGCTCGCCGACGTGAACCTGAACGCCGCGGTGTCGAAGGAAGCGTGCCCGCTGAACCTCGCGCCCACCGCGAGCACGACCGCCGCGCTCGCGCTCGGCGACGCGCTCGCCGTCGCGGTGCTCGATGCGCGCGGCTTCGGCTCCGAGGATTTCGCGCGCTCGCACCCCGGCGGCGCGCTCGGCCGGCGCCTGCTCACCTACGTGCGCGACGTGATGCGCACCGGCGACGAGATTCCGTTCGTCGGGCTCGACGCGACGCTGTCGGACGCGCTGTTCCAGATCACCGCGAAGCGCCTCGGCATGACGGCCGTGGTCGACGCGGGCGGCAAGGTCGCGGGCATCTTCACGGACGGCGACCTGCGCCGCGTGCTTGCGCGCGACGGCGACTTCCGCACGCTGCCGATCGCCGACGTGATGACGCGCAACCCGCGCACGATCGCGCCGGATCACCTGGCGGTCGAGGCCGTGGAACTGATGGAGCGCCACCGGATCAACCAGATGCTGGTGGTCGATGCCGACGGCGCGCTGATCGGCGCGCTGAACATGCACGACCTGTTCTCGAAGAAGGTGATCTGATGACCGCTGCGCTCACTGCGGCCGAACGCGCGAGCCGCGTGAAGCTGATGATTTTCGACGTCGACGGCGTGCTGACCGACGGCGGCCTGCTGTTTACGGCTGCCGGCGACGCGATGAAGTCGTTCAATTCGCTCGACGGCCACGGCGTGAAGCTGCTCGGCGAGGCCGGCATCGCGACCGCGATCATCACCGGCCGCCGCTCCGAGATCGTCGCCGCACGCGCGCAGGAAATGAAGGTCACGCACCTGTTCCAGGGCGTCGAGAACAAGCTCGCGGTGTTCGCCGACCTGATCGCGTCGCTCGGCCTCGCGCCCGACGCGTGCGGCTACATGGGCGACGACTGGCCCGACCTGCCCGTGATGCTGCGCTGCGGCTTCGCGGCCGCGCCGGCCAACGCGCATCCCGAGGTGATCGCCCGCGCGCACTGGGTCGCCGAGGCCCGCGGCGGCCACGGCGCGGTGCGCGAAGTCTGCGACACGGTGCTGCGCGCGCAGCGCCGCTACGACGCGCTGCTCGCGGCCGCCTGCGGAGCCTGACGGATGAATAGCCGATTCCGCTGGACCCAGCTGCTGCCGCTCGTCGCGGTCGCGGCGCTCGCGGGCATCACGTGGTGGCTGCTGCAGGCGACACTGCCGCCGCCCGGCGAAGGCCCCGCGCAGGAGAAGCGCCACACGCCCGACTATTTCGCCGACAACTTCTCGGTCACCGAGCTCGACCAGTCCGGCGCGACCCAGTACCGTCTGACGGCGACGAAGCTGATCCACTTCGAGGACACCGAATCGAGCGACCTGACCGCGCCTGCGATGCGCGCGTTCCAGCCAGGCCGGCCGATCGTGACGACCACCGCGAAGCGCGGCACCGTCAACGGCGACGTGTCGGTCGTCGACCTGTACGACGACGCGCGCATCCTGCGCGCGGCGGGCGGCGGCGATCCGCAGATGCAGGCCGATTCCCAGCATTTCCGGATCTTCGTCAATGACGATGTGATCCAGACTGAAAAGCCGGTTAAACTTCAGCGCGGCCTGTCGCTCGTCAACGCGACCGACGGCATGAAGTACAACAACGTCACCCGGGTCATCGAACTCTACGGCAACGTGCGCGGCACGATCGCCGCGCCGGACACGTCCGGCGGCTCGAAACGCCAACCCAAGTGACGCATCCCTCACGTGATTGCATGAACGAATCGTTCCCTCGTCAGAATACCGGCGGCGCTGCGCGCGCCGTCCGCGCCGCGCTCGCCGCGACGCTCGTGGCGCTCCCGCTCGTCGGGCTGGCGCCGCTCGCCCATGCCGAGAAGGCCGACCAGAGCAAGCCGATCAACGTCGAGGCCGACAACCTGACCTATGACGACCTGAAGCAGGTGACCGTCGCGACCGGCAACGTCGTGATCACGAAGGGCACGATCGTCATCAAGGGCGATCGTGTCGAAGTGCGGCAGGATCCGGAAGGCTACCAGTACGCAACGTCATACGGCAGCGGCAAGAAACACGCGTCGTTCCGCCAGAAGCGCGAAGGCCTCGACGAATACATCGACGGCGACGCGGAACGCATCGACTACGACGGCAAGCAGGACCTGACGACGCTCACGACCGCCGCGACCGTACGCCGCCTGCAGGGCACGTCGACGATCGCCGACACTGTGCACGGCAGCGTGGTCACGTACGACGGCCAGCGCGACTTCTACACCGCGCGGGGCGGCAAGGACGTCGCCGCGCCGGGCAACCCGAACGGCCGCGTGCGCGCGATGCTGTCGCCGAAGAACGGCGGCCCCGCGCCGCTGACGGGCGCGCCGGCCAGGCTCGCGCCGTCGCCGACGATCCAGGGAGCGCCGGACTGATGAACGCGTTACCGAACCGCCAGCCGGCCGGCACGTCGAGCTCGCTCGTCGTCCGCAACCTGAAGAAGCGCTACGGCTCGCGCACCGTCGTCAAGGACGTGTCGCTCGACGTGAAGAGCGGCGAAGTCGTCGGCCTGCTCGGCCCGAACGGCGCCGGCAAGACCACGTCGTTCTACATGATCGTCGGCCTCGTGCCGCTCGACGCGGGCGAGATCTCGCTGAATGGCAGCTCGATCAGCCTGCTGCCGATCCACAAGCGCGCGTCGCTCGGGCTGTCGTACCTGCCGCAGGAAGCATCGGTGTTCCGCAAGCTGACCGTCGAGGAGAACATCCGCGCGGTGCTCGAGCTGCAATTCGGCGACGACGGCAAGCGGCTGTCGAAGGACGCGATCGCGTCGCGCACCGAGGCGCTGCTCGACGAGCTGCAGATCGGCCACCTGCGCGAGAACCCTGCGCTGTCGCTGTCGGGTGGCGAACGCCGCCGCGTCGAGATCGCGCGCGCGCTCGCAACCAACCCGAGCTTCATCCTGCTCGACGAGCCGTTCGCGGGCGTCGACCCGATCGCGGTGCTCGAGATCCAGAAGATCGTCAAGTTCCTGAAGCAGCGCAACATCGGCGTGCTGATCACCGACCACAACGTGCGCGAAACGCTCGGCATCTGCGACCACGCGTACATCATCAGCGACGGCTCGGTGCTCGCGGCCGGCGCCCCCAGCGAGATCATCGAGAACGAGAGCGTGCGCCGCGTGTATCTCGGCGAACACTTCCGCATGTAACGCGCGTTCACGGCAACGCTTCGCACGGCCCTGCCCGGCTCCGCCGCGCGGGGCCGTGCCCCGTTTCACGCGGCCGTGCCGGCGCGCGTAATCGCGGATGGCCCAACGCGGCTGGGACGTGGCAAACTCCGGGTATGACTCCCTCCTTGCCATGAAAGCCAGCCTTCAACTCCGCCTGTCACAACATCTGGCGCTGACGCCGCAACTGCAGCAGTCGATCCGGCTCCTGCAGCTGTCGACGCTCGAACTCCAGCAGGAAGTGGCGATGGCGGTCGCCCAGAATCCGCTGCTCGAGAACGACGACGAATGGATCGCGAGCCCGCTGCGCGTCGCAGCGGACGGTTCGCTGATCGCGCAGACGCCGCCCGCGTCGAACCCCGAGCCGATGGCAGCCCCCAACGGCACCGGCCAGACCAGTGAGCGCGCGGAACGCGACGAGCCTGCCGGCGCCGACGAGTACGACGGCTACGCAAGCGGCGACGGCGGCGACGGGCCGCAATGGAACCTCGACGAGTTCGGCCGCGCGAGCGGCGCGTCCGACGACGACGACCTGCCGCCGCTGCAGGTGCAGGAAGCCGCGACGTCGCTGCGCGACCACCTGTCCGCGCAACTGCGCGTCACGCAGGCCGGGACGCGCGATCGCGCGCTCGTGATGTTCCTGATCGAATCGCTCGACGACGACGGCTACCTGACCGCGACGCTCGACGAGGTGCTCGCCGATCTGCCGCCCGAACTCGAGGTCGACTGCGACGAGCTGAACGCCGCGCTCGCGCTGCTGCACAGCTTCGATCCGGCCGGTGTCGGGGCCCGTTCGGCGTCCGAATGCCTGAAGCTGCAGTTGCTGCGGCTCGATCCGTCCCCGACGCGCACGCTCGCGCTCGAGATCGTGTCGCAACACCTCGAACTGCTGGCCGCGCGCGACTTCACACGGTTGCGCAAGCACCTGAAGGCGACCGACGACGCGCTGCGCGACGCGCACGCGCTGATCCGCTCGCTCGAGCCGTTCCCCGGCGCCGCGTACGGCAAGGCCGAGGCCGACTACGTCGTGCCCGACATCATCGTGAAGAAGGTCGGCCAGGGCTGGCAGGCGGAACTCAATCCGGAAGTCGTGCCGCGCCTGCGGATCAACAACCTCTACGCGAACATCCTGCGCAACAGCCGCGGCGATCCGTCCACCGGTTCGCTGAAGCAGCAGCTGCAGGAAGCACGCTGGCTGATCAAGAACATCCAGCAGCGCTTCGACACGATCCTGCGTGTTGCGCAGGCTATTGTCGAACGTCAGAAGAATTTCTTTGCGCACGGCGAAATCGCGATGCGCCCCTTGGTTTTGCGGGAAATTGCTGATACGCTGGGCCTACACGAGTCGACTGTCAGCCGTGTGACAACCGGGAAGTACATGCTGACCCCGTTCGGGACGCTTGAATTTAAGTACTTCTTCGGATCTCACGTTTCGACCGACACCGGTGGCGCCGCATCGTCGACCGCCATCCGTGCCCTCATCAAGCAACTGATAGGAGCCGAAGACACAAAATCGCCTCTTTCGGACAGCCGAATTGCCGAACTGCTGGCAGAACAAGGCTTCGTGGTCGCGCGCCGCACGGTTGCAAAATATCGCGAAGCCCTCAAGATCCCGGCAGTCAATCTGCGCAAGTCTCTTTAGGCCTGCTGCCTGCCCGGCGGCAGGCGTGTTCCGGCCACCGCGCATACGGGGTAAGGCCGGGCGACCTGTCCGTCATCTGCCGCATCGCGGATGCGGCACGGGCAAGTCGACCGGACGACCGCAACAACGCGGACTGGTGGCCACTCGCTTGGAGAAGCACTATGAACCTGAAGATCAGTGGACATCATCTCGAAGTCACGCCTGCAATTCGCGAATACGTGATCACCAAGCTGGACCGGGTGCTACGGCATAGCGATCAGGTGATCGATGGCACTGTGATCCTCTCGGTCGACAACCACAAGGAAAAGGACAAGCAGCAACGCGCGGAAATCAATCTGCACCTGAAGGGCAAGGACATCTTCGTCGAAAGCGCAAACGGCAACCTGTACGCGGCGATCGATCTGCTGATCGACAAGCTGGACCGCCAGGTCGTCAAGCACATGGAACGCCTGCAAACGCATGCGCATGATCCGATCAAGCTTCAACCGGCGATCGAACAGATCGAAGTGCCGCCGCAATAACTGCACACTGCATCAGCATGCCGCCCGGTTCGCCGGGCGGTTTTTTTTGTGGTCCGGCGCAACGCCGCGAGCACTGCCGGCACCGCGCGCGGCTCGCGGATGCCGCCCGGCCGCTTCGCGCCACGCGCCCGGCTGTGTTCTATAATGCTCCGGTTATTGCCGGGGGGCGTTGGGTACGGTCGCCGTGCCTCGCAGGTCTCCATCGCCAAACGCCTTGATATCGCCGAACATGGAAAATCAGTCTGCCGCCGCGAGGAGACCCCAGGCCGCCCAATCGCCTGCCAACATGAATCGCCTAGCCAAAATCCTGCCCCTAGAGAACGTCGTCATCGACCTCTCCGTCACCAGCAAGAAACGCGTGTTCGAACAAGCCGGGCTGATGTTCGAGAATCAGAACGGCATTGCCCGCAGCACCGTCACGGACAACCTGTTCGCGCGCGAGCGCCTCGGCTCGACCGGGCTCGGCGAAGGCGTCGCGATTCCGCACGGGCGCATCAAGGGCCTCAAGCATCCGCTCGCCGCGTTCGTGCGGCTCGCCGATCCGATTCCGTTCGAGGCGCCCGACGGCCAGCCGGTTTCCCTCCTGATTTTCCTGCTCGTCCCCGAGCAAGCCACCCAGCAGCATCTCGAGATCCTGTCGGAAATCGCGCAACTGCTGTCCGACCGCGACGCGCGCGAGCGTCTGCACAACGAAACGGACCCCGCCGAGTTGCATAGCCTGCTCACTCAGTGGCAACCTTGAGTTGATCCGGGCGGTACATTTTCCCGAACGAGGCGGCGCAAGCCGCCGTCCCGGGCCGCCCGGCGCCGGCCCGGCAAGGCGACGCCCGTCGCCGCGCGCGCGCACCGGCTCATTGGAGTGACGGACTCATGGATACGTCCAGCATCAACGCCCAGAGCATCTTCGACGACAACGCGGCCACGCTGAAGCTCAGCTGGCTGACGGGGCATGAAGGCTGGGAGCGCGGCTTTTCGGCCGACACCGTCGCCAACGCGACCTCGAGCGCCGACCTCGTCGGCCACCTGAACCTGATCCACCCGAACCGGATCCAGGTGCTCGGCGAAGCCGAGATCGACTACTACCAGCGGCAGACCGACGAGGACCGTTCGCGCCACATGGCCGAACTGATCGCCCTCGAGCCGCCGTTCCTCGTCGTCGCCGGCGGCGCCGCGGCGCCGCCCGAGCTCGTGCTGCGCTGTACGCGCTCGTCGACCCCGCTGTTCACGACGCCGATGTCGGCCGCCGCGGTGATCGACAGCCTGCGCCTCTACATGTCGCGGATCCTCGCGCCGCGCGCGACGCTGCATGGCGTGTTTCTCGACATCCTCGGGATGGGCGTGCTGCTGACGGGCGACTCGGGCCTCGGCAAGAGCGAACTCGGCCTCGAGCTGATCAGCCGCGGCCACGGCCTCGTCGCCGACGACGCGGTCGACTTCGTCCGTCTTGGCCCCGATTTCGTCGAAGGGCGCTGCCCGCCGCTGCTGCAGAACCTGCTCGAAGTGCGCGGCCTCGGCCTGCTCGACATCAAGACGATCTTCGGCGAGACCGCCGTGCGGCGGAAGATGAAGCTGAAGCTGATCGTGCAGCTCGTGCGGCGCCCGGACGGCGAGTTCCAGCGCCTGCCGCTCGAAAGCCAGACCGTCGACGTGCTCGGCCTGCCGATCAGCAAGGTCACGATCCAGGTTGCGGCCGGCCGCAACCTCGCGGTGCTCGTCGAGGCAGCGGTGCGCAACACGATCCTGCAGTTGCGCGGAATCGACACGTTGCGTGATTTCATGGATCGGCAACGACTCGCGATGCAAGATCCCGATAGTCAGTTTCCCGGCAAGCTCGTATAGGGCCTGCTCACGCCAACAACGGGCCCGCTGCGGCCCGTCGCGCAGCGCGGGCGCGTCGTGCCGGTGCTATGATGAACCGTCAGGATTTTCTGCTTCCCATGCGCATAGTTCTCATCACCGGCATTTCCGGTTCCGGCAAATCCGTCGCGCTGAACGCGCTCGAAGACGCAGGCTACTACTGCGTCGACAATCTGCCGCCGCACGTGCTGCCCGAGCTAACCCGCTACCTCGCCGAAGAAGGCCAGCAGCGGCTCGCGGTTGCGATCGACGCGCGCTCGAGCGCGTCGCTCGACGAAATGCCCGGCCTGATCCGTACGCTGTCGCGCGATCACGATCTGCGCGTGCTGTTCCTCAATGCGAGCACCCCCGCGCTGATCCAGCGCTTCTCCGAGACGCGCCGCCGCCATCCTCTGTCGGGCTCGCCGTCGCACGACGCGGACATCGGCCTGCTGTCGTCGCTCGAGGAGGCGATCGAGCGCGAGCGCGACCTCGTCGCGCCGCTCGCCGAGTTCGGCCACCAGATCGACACGAGCAACCTGCGCGCGAACGTGCTGCGCACCTGGGTCAAGCGCTTCATCGAACAGAAGAACGACGACCTGATGCTGATGTTCGAATCGTTCGGCTTCAAGCGCGGCGTGCCGCTCGACGCCGACCTGATGTTCGACGTGCGCGCGCTGCCGAACCCGTACTACGACCATGAGTTGCGCCCGCTCACCGGGCTCGACCAGCCGGTCATCGCGTTTCTCGACGCACTGCCGATCGTCCACCAGATGATCGACGACATCCATGCGTTCCTGATCAAATGGCTGCCGCACTTCCGCGAAGACAACCGTAGCTACCTGACCGTCGCCATCGGCTGTACGGGCGGCCAGCATCGCTCGGTCTTCATCGCGGAAACGCTCGCCGCGCGCCTCGCGCACCAGGCGAACGTGATCGTGCGGCATCGTGACGCGCCCGTGGATGTCGACGCGTCGTCGCGGCTCGTGGCCGAGGTCGCCAGACCTTAGCAACGCCGCTTCTCCGTAAGCGCCATGTCCTCTCTCTCGACCACCCTGCTCGACCTGCCGCTGTTCCCCCTCCATACGGTGCTGTTTCCGGGCGGCCTGCTGCCGCTGAAGGTCTTCGAGGCGCGCTACCTCGACATGGCGCGCGCGTGCCTGCGCGACAACGCGCCGTTTGGCGTCTGCCTACTGAAGAGCGGGCCGGAAGTCGCACAGGAAGGCGCGGTGTCGGTACCCGAAACGATCGGCTGCATGGCGCGCATCGTCGAATGCGACACCGGCGAGTTCGGAATGCTGTTCCTGCAGGCGATCGGCACGCAGCGCTTCGAGTTGCTGTCGCATCGCGTCGAGGCGAACGGGCTGCTGGTCGGCATCGCGGAGCCGCTGCCCGACGACATTCCGCTCGAGGGCGAGCAGGCGCTCGCGCAGTTCGGCGCGTGCGCGGAGGTGCTCGAACGCATCATCGAAGCGCTAAAGCAGAAGATCGACAAGGAAAAGGAAAAGCTGCCGTTCTGCGAACCGTTCCGGCTCGACGATCCGAGCTGGGTGTCGAACCGTCTCGCGGAACTGCTGCCGCTCGACCTGCGCGCGCGACAGAAGCTGATGGAGTTTCCCGATGTCGGCGCGCGCATCGACGCCGTGCATCACGTGCTGAACCGGCACGGCTGGCTCTGAGCGCGAAGACGGGTGCGCTTTGCAGGTGCGCTCGCGGGCGCACTTAGCGCGCGCCCGCGCGTCGCGTTACAGCAGCGAACCGCTCAATCCGTCGAGCAGCTTGCGCACCGGCGCAGGCACGCCGTATGCGTCGAGCCCGGCGAGCGGCACCCACGCAGTCTGTGCGTCCTGCGCGACGAGCGCGCCGCCGTCACCCATCTCGCTCAGCCGCGGCTCGATCTCGAGCTTGAAATGCGTGAACGTGTGCGTGAGCGGTGCGAGCGGCACCGGACCACCGCCGCCGAATCCGCGCGCGCGCTCGGCGAGCGCGGCATCGCCGTCGGCCTCCGGCAGGCTCCAGAGCCCGCCCCAGATGCCGGCCGGCGGACGCCGCTCGAGCAGCACCGCGTCGCCATCGCGCAGCACGAGCATCCACGTCTTCTTCGTCGGCACCTTCTTCTTCGGACGCGCGGCCGGCAATTCGCGCTGCCGGCCCGTCGACTGGGCGACGCAATCCCCCGCGAACGGGCAGCGCGCGCAATCCGGCTTGCCGCGCACGCACAGCGTCGCACCGAGATCCATCAGCCCCTGCGTGTAGGCGCTGACGTCGTCCGCATGCGCAGCGTCGGGCAACAACGATTCGGCAAGCGCCCACATGTCGTTCTCGACACGCTTTTCCCCCGGGAAACCCTCGACGCCGAATACACGCGCGAGCACGCGCTTCACATTGCCGTCGAGAATCGTCGCGTGCGCGCCGAACGCGAACGACGCGATCGCCGCGGCGGTCGAGCGGCCGATGCCCGGCAGTTCGGCGAGCGCCTCCGGCGTCGACGGAAACGCGCCGCCGTGCCCGGCGACCACGACCTGCGCGCAGCGATGCAGGTTGCGCGCGCGCGAGTAGTAGCCGAGGCCGGCCCACAACGCCATTACGTCGTCGAGCGGCGCGGCCGCGAGCGCCGCGACGTCCGGGTAGCGGTCGAGAAAGCGCAGGTAGTACGGCACGACGGTCGATACCTGCGTCTGCTGCAGCATGATTTCGGACAGCCAGATGCGATACGGGTCACGGGTGTTCTGCCACGGCAGGTCGTGGCGTCCGTGCTCGCGCTGCCACGCGATCAGGCGCGTGGCGAACTTGCGGTGCAGCGGCGTGACGGGAAACGGAGCGGGGGCGATACGGGGTGGCTTCAAGGTCGCAAGTAGGTGGCAAGTGGTTTCAACGCTGGCAGGACGGACAGTAGTAGGTCGACCGCTGGCCCTGCACGATCTGCCTGATCGGCGTGCCGCACACGCGGCAAGGCTGCCCGGCGCGATCATAGACGAAGCAGTCGAGCTGGAAGTAGCCGCTCTCGCCGTTGCTGCCGACGAAATCGCGCAGCGTGCTGCCGCCGCGCTCGATGGCGTCGGCGAGCGTCGCGCGCACGGCGTCGGCAAGCCGCTCGTAGCGCGGCAGCGACACCTTGCCGGCCGCGGTGGTCGGCCGGATGCGCGCGCGGAACAGGCTCTCCGACGCATAGATGTTGCCGACGCCGACGACGATGTCGCCCGCGAGCAGCGCCTGCTTGACCGACACCGAGCGCCCGCGCGTGCGCGCGTGGAGCAGCGCGCCGGTGAACGCCGGCGAGAACGGTTCGACGCCGAGCCCGGCCAGGAGCGGATGCGCGTGCACGTCGCCGTCTTCGCGCGGATGCCACAGCACCGCGCCGAACCGGCGCGGATCGCGGAAACGCAGCACGAACTCGTCGAAAATCCAGTCGATATGGTCGTGTTTCGCGGCCGCGGGCGGCGCGCCGGCCGTCGGCAGCACGCGCAGCGTGCCCGTCATGCCGAGGTGCACGATGAACCAGCCGGCGTCGACTTCGAACAGCAGGTATTTGCCGCGACGCTCGACGCCGAGCACCTCGCGCGCGCGCAGCTGTTCCGCGAGCCCGGCGGGCACGGGCCAGCGCAGCATCGCGGTGCGCACGTCGACGCGCTCGACGCGACGGCCCGCGACAAAGGGTTCGATACCGCGGCGCGTCACTTCGACTTCCGGCAACTCTGGCATGTTCTGGGGGTCTTAGACTGGATGATGACGATCGTGCGTGTATTGTAGCGAGCGCGATACAATCGGCTGAAACATCGAACGGATTTCCATGACCCTGCCCTCGAAGCTGCTTCAGAAGCGCCCCGCCGCCGACGCACGTGCCTCGCGCGCCTTCCCGATCCGCCGCGCGCTTGGTGCCGCGCTGATCGCCGCATGGACGCTTGCCGCCTTCCCGGCTCACGCGCAGGATCCGGCACCGGACGATGCCGAATCCCAGAACTCGTTCGATCACGTGTTGCCGGACGAGAAAAAGGATCTCCCGAACGTCCAGCTGACGAGCCAGATCGTCTACCAGGTGCTCGCCGCCGAGGTTGCGCTGCAGCGCAACCAGCCTGCGCCTGCGTTCCAGACCTATCTCGCGCTCGCACGCGACACGCACGACCCGCGCATGGCGCAGCGCGCGACCGAAATCGCGCTCGGCGCGCAGAGCCCGGCCGACGCGCTGTCCGCCGCAGAGCTGTGGCGGCAGTACGCGCCCAATTCGAATCGCGCGTCGCAGGTCGACGCCGCGCTGCTCGTGCTGTCCGGCAAGCCGGCCGACGCGCAGCCGATGCTCGCGCGCGAACTCGCGCGCGCGAGCGGCGACTCGCGCGGCCCCGCGATCCTCGCGCTGCAGGCGCTGCTCGCACGCGGCGCGGACCGCGTCGGCGGCCTCGCGGTGCTGAAGGACATGCTGAAGAACGACATGAACCGCCCTGAGGCGCAGCTCGCGATCGCGCGGCAGCAGCTCGCGGTCGACGACAAGGAGGGCGCCGCGCAGTCGCTGAAGCAGGCGCTGAAGATCCGGCCGGACTACCTGCCGGCGGCGCTGATGCTGTCGCAGATGGGTCCGGCGGAGCGCGCGGCAGGCATCGCGTCGTTCGAGAAATATGTTCAGCAGAATCCGAAGTCGCGCGATGCGCGGCTCGCACTGTCGCAGCTGTATCTCGCCGACGAACGCCTCGACGATGCGCAGAAGCAGTTCGAGACGATGCGCAAGCTCGATGCGAAGGATCCGACGCCGCTGATGGCGCTGGCGCTGATCAAGATTCAGCAGAAGAAACTCGACGACGCGACGGCCTTCCTGAAGCAATACGTGCAGCTCGGCGACAAGCAGCCCGATCTCGACGTCGGCCAGGGCTACATCTACCTCGCTCAGATCGCGATCGACCAGGGCAACGACGCGCAGGCGTCGCAATGGCTCGACAAGGTCGACCAGACGAGCCAGCACTACCTGCCCGCGCAGATCACGCGCGCGCAGCTGCTGCAGAAGCAGGGCAAGACCGACGAAGCGCGCAAGGTGCTCGACAACCTGTCGGTCACCGATCCGCGCGATGCTGCCGTGATCGCGCGCACTGACGCGTCGATCCTGTTCACCGCGAAGCGCTACAACGAAGCGGAAGCGCGCCTGTCGCGCGCAGTCGACGATTTCCCGGAAGATCCGGACCTGCGCTACGACTATGCGATGGCGGCCGAGAAGACCGGCCACTACACGACGATGGAAAAGCAGCTGCGCGAACTGATCCGCACGCAGCCCGACAACCCGCAGGCGTACAACGCGCTCGGCTATTCGCTTGCCGACCGCAACCAGCGCCTGTCGGAGGCCAGCAAGCTGATCGAGAAGGCAATCGCGCTCGCGCCGAACGACGCGTACATCATGGACAGCCTCGGCTGGGTGAAGTACCGGATGGGCGACACGGCCGGTGCGACGACGATCCTGCGGCGCGCCTACGACCTGCAGCCGAACGCCGAAATCGGCGCGCATCTCGGCGAGGTGCTGTGGCGGACCGGCGCGCAGGACGAGGCGCGTTCCGCGTGGCGTGCGGCGCAGAAGCTCGAGCCGGACAACGACACGCTCGTGCAGACGCTCAAGCGCCTCCAGATCAACGGTCTCTGATGCAGGTATTCCGGATGTTTTCCCTGTCCTCCGGTGCGGCGCGTGCCGCCGCAGCGGCCGCGGCGGCGTTCGCGCTTGCCGGCTGCGCAAGCACGCCGCCGTCGGCGAGCGCGCCGTCCGCCGACGCGCTGCAGACCGCCGCGACGCACGCCTATCACGGCCGCTTCGCGGTGCAGTACAGCGACCGCCTCGGCAAGCCGCAGAACGTGTACGGCAACTTCGACTGGCAGGAGCACGGCGACGACGTGTTGCTCGAGCTGCGCAGCCCGCTCGGCCAGACGCTCGCAGTCGTCAAGTCGTCGCCGCGCGAGGCGTCGCTCGAGCTGCCGAACCGTCAGCCGAAATTCGCGACGGACGTCGGCGAGCTGATGCAGAACACGCTCGGCTTCGCGCTGCCGCTCGCGGGCCTGCGCTACTGGCTGCTGCCGACGCCCGCGCCCGCGACGCCCGCGCAGACGGTACGTGATCCCGACGACGGCACGCGCATCAAGCAGATCCGCCAGGATGGCTGGACGATCGACTACATCGCCTATGCGGATGCGCCGGCCACCGGCGTCAAACGCGTGAATCTCGTGCGCGCCACGCCGCCGCTCGACATCAAGCTCGTGCTCGACCAGTGAGCACGCGCACCCTGCCCGACCAGACACCAGCATGACCGACTCGACCCGCTCGCTGCGCAACTGCCTTGCGCCCGCGAAACTCAACCTGTTCCTGCACATCACCGGCCGCCGTCCGAACGGCTATCACGACCTGCAGAGCGTGTTCCAACTGCTGAACTGGGGCGATACGCTGCACTTCACGCTGCGCGACGACGGCAAGGTCGCGCGCGCGACCGACGTGCCCGGCGTGCCCGAGGAAAGCGATCTCGTCGTGCGCGCGGCGAACCTGCTGAAAGCGCACACGGGTACCGCGGCCGGCGTCGATATCGAGATCGACAAGCGCCTGCCGATGGGCGCGGGCCTCGGCGGCGGCAGCTCCGACGCGGCAACGACGCTGCTCGCGCTGAACCGTCTGTGGCAGCTGAATCTGCCGCGCGCGGAATTGCAATCGCTCGCGGTGAAACTCGGCGCCGACGTGCCGTTTTTTATTTTTGGAAAAAATGCGTTCGCAGAGGGTATCGGAGAAGAATTAGCTGAGGTAGAATTGCCGACTCGCTGGTTCCTGGTTGTGACGCCAAGCGTTCATGTCCCGACTGCTGAAATATTTTCAGATAAGTTGTTGACAAGAGATTCAAAGCCCGTCACAATTACAGACTTTCTTGCACGACAAAGCAGCGACGCAGGATGGCCAGATAGTTTCGGTCGGAATGATATGCAGCAAGTTGTGACAAGTAAGTACGCGGAAGTTGCGCAGGTGGTCAAATGGTTGTATGATGTGACCCCCGCGAGGATGACCGGCTCCGGAGCTAGCGTGTTTGCGGTGTTTCGCAGCAAGCACGAGGCAGAAGCGGTGAAAGCCAAACTGCCCGCCGGTTGGAATGGCGCAGTTGCCGAGAGTTTGAACGAGCATCCGCTCTTCTCTTTCGCGTCATGAAGTTTTGCTTTGTCGGATGGCCTACAGTCCGGCGAAGATTCAGTTAAGTGTAGGGGAGTCGCCAAGTTGGTCAAGGCACCGGATTTTGATTCCGGCATGCGAGGGTTCGAGTCCTTCCTCCCCTGCCATAAATTTTCCCGCATTTTCCCGCCCAAGCCCGAAGCAGGTGCATGATGAGCAGCCACGCCCATGACGGCCTGATGGTCTTTACTGGTAACGCGAATCCCGCGCTTGCTCAGGAAGTCGTCAATATCCTTGGTATTCCCCTCGGCAAGGCAATGGTCAGCCGTTTCTCCGACGGCGAGATCCAGGTCGAGATCCAGGAAAACGTGCGCGGCAAGGACGTCTTCGTCCTGCAATCCACGTGCGCGCCGACCAACGACAACCTGATGGAACTGATGATCATGGTCGATGCGCTGAAGCGCGCATCCGCAGGCCGGATCACCGCAGCCATCCCCTACTTCGGCTATGCCCGCCAGGATCGCCGCCCGCGTTCGGCGCGCGTCGCGATCTCGGCGAAGGTCATCGCGAACATGCTGGAAATCGCCGGCGTCGAGCGGATCATCACGATGGATCTGCACGCCGACCAGATTCAGGGCTTCTTCGACATCCCGGTCGACAACATCTACGCAACGCCGATCCTGCTGGGCGACCTGCGCAAGCAGAACTACTCGGATCTGCTCGTCGTATCGCCGGACGTCGGCGGCGTGGTCCGCGCCCGTGCGCTCGCGAAGCAGCTCAACTGCGATCTCGCGATCATCGACAAGCGTCGCCCGAAGGCGAACGTCGCCGAAGTGATGAACATCATCGGTGAAGTCGAAGGCCGTACCTGCGTGATCATGGACGACATGGTCGACACCGCCGGCACGCTCTGCAAGGCAGCGCAAGTGCTGAAGGACCGCGGCGCGAAGCAGGTGTTCGCGTATGCGACGCACCCCGTGCTGTCGGGCGGCGCAGCCGAGCGCATCGCCGCATCGGCGCTCGACGAGCTGGTCGTCACCGACACGATCCCGCTGTCCGCAGAATCGCTGGCGTGCTCGAAGATCCGCTCGCTGACGAGCGCGAGCCTGCTGGCCGAGACGTTCTCGCGGATCCGCCGCGGCGATTCGGTGATGTCGCTGTTCGCGGAATCCTGATCGGATACCGACAAGTCAAGCATGCGTAGAAAGCGAAGCGGCAACGCTTCGCTTTTTGCACAATCGGCCGGGACTTACGAAACCCCGGCCGTATCATCGGGGGCCGCGCTGTCGACGGCCCCGTTTTACTGCCTGGTCGCGGGCAGCAAATGGAGAAACACATGAAAATCGTCGCTTTCGAGCGCCAACTGCAAGGTACGGGTGCGAGCCGCCGCCTGCGCAACGCCGGTAAGACCACGGGTATCGTCTACGGTGGTGAAGCAGCGCCGCAAATGATCGAGCTCGATCACAACGCGCTGTGGCACGCACTGAAGAAGGAAGCCTTCCACTCGTCGATCCTCGACCTCGAAGTGGCCGGCCAGTCGCAGCAAGTCCTGCTGCGCGACGTGCAATACCACCCGTTCAAGCAACTCGTGCTGCACGTGGACTTCCAGCGCGTCGACTCGAAGAAGAAGCTGCACACGAAGGTGCCGGTTCACTTCGTGAACGCCGAGACGAGCCCGGCTGTGAAGCTGGCAAGCGCGATCATCGCGCACGTCGTGACGGAAATCGAAGTCGAGTGCCTGCCGGTCGACCTGCCGGAATTCGTCGAACTCGACCTGTCGAAGATCGAAGCTGGCCAGTCGCTGCACGCGAAGGACATCGTACTGCCGAAGGGCGTCGCGCTGACCGCGCACGTCGACGCTGAAAACCCGGTCGTCGCGTCGGCAGCCCTGCCGGCTGGCGCCGTGGCGGATGCGGCTGAAGGCGAAACGCCGGCTGCCTAAGCGCCATTTCGATCCGTTTTCCGAAACGGTCGACGCAACCCGCCGCGGCTTGCCCGGCGGGTTTTTCTTTTTTTGCGCCCAGGCGGCCCGCTGCCGCCTTCGAAACGTCATGATCAAACTGATCGTCGGCCTCGGCAATCCCGGGGCGGAATACACCGCGACGCGCCACAACGCCGGCTTCTGGCTGGTCGACCAGCTGGCCCGCGAAGCGGGCGCCACGCTGCGCGACGAGCGCCGCTTCCACGGCTTTTACGCGAAGGCCCGCCTGCACGGCGAGGAAGTCCACCTGCTCGAGCCGCAGACGTACATGAACCGTTCCGGCCAGTCGGTCGTCGCGCTCGCGCAATTCTTCAAGATCCTGCCGGACCAGATCCTCGTCGCGCACGACGAACTCGACCTGCCGCCCGGCACCGTCAAGCTGAAGCGCGGCGGCGGCAGCGGCGGCCACAACGGCCTCAAGGACATTTCCGCGCACCTGTCGTCGCAGCAGTACTGGCGGCTGCGAATCGGCATCGGCCACCCGCGCGACCTGATCCCCGAGAGCGCGCGCGCCGGCGCGAAGCCGGACGTCGCGAATTTCGTGCTGAAGCCGCCGCGCCGCGAAGAGCAGGACGTGATCGACGCGTCGATCGAACGTGCGCTTGCCGTGATGCCGATGGTCGTCAAGGGCGAGCTCGACCGCGCGACGATGCTGCTGCATCGCAACGACTGACCGCACCGCTTTGCCGCGCATGAGGTAATCTCGTTGTTTTACCTTGTCAGGAGCCTAGCGGTGAGCCGTTACTGGAGCGACGTCGTTCAGCAACTCGTGCCCTACGTGCCGGGCGAACAGCCCGCGCTCGCGCACCCGGTCAAGCTGAACACCAACGAGAATCCCTATCCGCCGTCGCCACGTGTCGTCGCGGCGATCGCGCACGAACTCGGCGACGCCGGCGACACGCTGCGCCGCTATCCCGATCCGCTCGCGCGCAAGCTGCGCGAGACGGTCGCCGCCCATCACCGCATCGCGCCCGAACAGGTGTTCGCCGGCAACGGCTCCGACGAGGTGCTCGCGCACACGTTCCAGGCGCTGCTCAAGCACGACCGGCCGCTGCGTTTCCCCGACATCACGTACAGCTTCTACCCGACCTACGCGCGCCTGTATGGCGTGCGCTACGACGCACTGCCGCTCGCCGACGACTTCTCGATCCGCGTCGACGACTACCTCGACGATGCGGGCGGCGTGCTGTTCCCGAACCCGAACGCGCCGACCGGGCGCGCGCTGCCACTCGCGGACGTCGAGCGGATCGCGGCCGCGAATCCGTCGTCTCCCGTCGTGATCGACGAGGCATACGTGGACTTCGGCGCACAGTCGGCGATCTCGCTGATCGACCGCTACCCGAACCTGCTCGTCGTCCATACGACGTCGAAGGCGCGTTCGCTCGCCGGAATGCGGGTCGGCTTCGCGTTCGGCGACGCCGGGCTGATCGAAGCGCTCAACCGCGTGAAGGACAGCTTCAACTCGTATCCGCTCGACCGGCTCGCGCAGGTCGCCGCACAAGCGGCATACGAAGACGACGCCTACTTCGGCGCAACCTGCCAGCGCGTGATCGACAGCCGCACGCGGCTCACGCAGGCGCTCGAGGGATTGGGATTCGACGTCGTGCCGTCGGCCGCGAACTTCGTGTTCGCGCGCCATCCGGCATACGATGCGGCCACGCTCGCAGCGCGGCTGAAGCAACGGGAAATTTTCGTGCGGCACTTCAAGCTGCCGCGGATCGACCAGCATCTGCGCATCACCGTCGGCACCGACGCCGAATGCGACACGTTCGTCGCGGCACTGCGCGACCTGCTGGGCTGAGGAAGCCGGAAACGGCGCGGGCGGCGCATGCCGCCCGGCCTGCGTCACATCACGACGCGTCGTCGCCCTTCGCGGCGATCAATGCGTGGTACTTCTCCATCAACTGCTCGTGCGTTTCCACGTGCTGCGGATCGCGCGGGATGCATTCGACCGGACACACCTGCTGGCACTGCGGCTCGTCGAAATGGCCGACGCACTCGGTGCACTTGCGGGGATCGATCACATAGATTTCCGGGCCCATCGAAATTGCGCCGTTCGGGCACTCGGGCTCGCACACGTCACAATTGATGCACTCGTCGGTAATCGTCAAAGCCATACTGATCTCACTTCATCAGGCCAGTGGTCGGCTTCCGGGAGAAGCCGACCGGCGCCGCATCACGCGGCCGGGCCCTGGCCCATCGAGGCCACTTTTTCCGTCAGCCACTTCTCGACCGACGGGAACACGAACTTGCTGACATCTCCGCCCAACTGAGCGATTTCGCGCACGATCGTCCCCGAAATGAACTGGTACTGATCGGACGGCGTCATGAACATCGTCTCGACGTCCGGCAGCAGATAGCGGTTCATCCCCGCCATCTGGAACTCATATTCGAAATCGGACACTGCACGCAGGCCACGCACGATCACCCGTGCGTTGTTGGTGCGAACGAAATCCTTCAGGAGGCCGGTGAAGCCCATCACCTTCACGTTCGGGTAATGGCCGAGCACCTCGTTCGCAATCTCCAGCCGCTCCTCCAGCGAGAAGAACGGCTTTTTCGCGCGGCTGTCGGCAACGCCAACGACCAGCGTATCAAAAATGCTCGACGCCCGCCGCACGAGATCCTCATGCCCGCGCGTCAGCGGATCGAACGTACCCGGATACACGGCGACTACCATGTCGCTCCTCCTGTCATCACGTCTCGTTTGGAACGCGCATTATTCATCATTTTCGCGTCGCAGCAAATGATAGTGCACCGCGCCTGCCTTGCCATGCTTTGCAATCTGCCAGCCGGCGAGCGCATCGTGCGCGGCCGGGTCGAGCTCCGCCCCCGTCTCGACGTACAGCATGCCGCCCGGCGCGACGAGCGGCGCGGTCAGCGCGATCGCCCGCTCGAGCACCGCCGCATCGCCGAACGGCGGATCGAGGAACACGACGTCGAACGCGCCCGGCGTGAGCCCGGCCGCGAGACGCAGCGCATCGGCCTCCGCAATCTCGACGGTGCGCGCGCCGAGCTTGTCCTTGATCGCGCGCAGTTGCTGCGCCGCACGCGGATGGCGCTCGACCATCACGACGCTCGCCGCGCCGCGCGACGCAGCCTCGAAGCCGAGCGCGCCGGTGCCGGCGAACAGGTCGAGACAGCGCTGCCCGCCAAGATCCTGGCCGAGCCAGTTGAACAGCGTCTCGCGTACGCGATCGGGCGTCGGCCGCAGGCCGTCGAGATCCAGCACCGCGAGCGGCGTGCGTTTCCAGTCGCCGCCGATGATGCGGATCGTGTGCGGCTTGCCGCGGCTGGTGGAGGCCGCGGGGCGGCCGGAAGATGAACGGGACATACGAAGGAAAATGAACGACAGGGACCGGGCGCGCACGGGGCGCGCCGCCAAACAGGCGCACGTTACCACAAGCGGCGCCACAAGCTGGCGCGAGCGCTGCGCGGGTGCCTGATAAAATGCGAGGCTTCGGCTATCGCGCGCCGTGCCCGCACGGGGTCGCGCGACGGCCCGCACACAGTCCGCGCGCCCAGCGGCGGCCTGCCCTCTTCCTGACGCCAGACCATGTTCAGTTTCTTCAAACGATTCAAGAAAACGCAGGAGCCGACTCCCGCGGAATCGCTGCCGGCCGACGCGCCGCAACCGGAAGCGCAGCCCGCCGGCACGCGTCCGGCCGACGCGTCTTCGGCACCCGCAAGCGCTCCCGCGACACCGGCAGCCCCCGCAGCGCAGCCTACCGCACCGGCCAGGCCGGCCGCCCCGTCCGTCGTGATGACGGTCACGCCGACCGGCAACGGCCGCGACGAAGTCGTCGAGACGGTCGAGATCGTTCCGCCGCCGGCGCAGGATCCGTCCGCGAAGAAGTCGTGGCTCGCCCGCCTGAAAACCGGGCTCGCGAAGACGGGTTCCAGCATCACGAACGTCTTCGTCAACACGAAGATCGACGAGGATCTGTACGAGGAGCTCGAAACCGCGCTGCTGATGTCCGATGCGGGGGTCGACGCGACCGAATACCTGCTCGACGCATTGCGCGAGAAAGTGCGGGCGGACCGGCTGACCGATCCGCAGCAGGTCAAGGGCGCGTTACGCGACCTGCTCGTCGAGCTGCTGCAGCCGCTCGAAAAATCGCTGACGCTCGGCCGCGCGCAGCCGCTCGTGATGATGATCGCGGGCGTGAACGGCGCGGGCAAGACGACCAGCATCGGCAAGCTCGCGAAGCACCTGCAGAGCTTCGACCAGTCGGTGCTGCTGGCCGCGGGCGACACGTTCCGCGCGGCCGCGCGCGAACAGCTGACGGTCTGGGGCGAGCGCAACAACGTGACGGTCGTGCAGCAGGAGAGCGGCGATCCGGCCGCGGTGATCTTCGACGCGGTCAGCGCCGCGCGCGCACGCGGCATCGACGTGATGATGGCCGACACCGCCGGCCGCCTGCCAACGCAGTTGCACCTGATGGAAGAGCTGAAGAAGGTGAAGCGCGTGATCGCGAAGGCGCACAACGGCGCGCCGCACGAGGTGCTGCTCGTGATCGACGCGAACACGGGCCAGAACGGGCTCACGCAGGTGAAGGCGTTCGACGATGCGCTCGGGCTGACGGGCCTGATCGTCACGAAGCTCGACGGCACCGCGAAGGGCGGCATCCTCGCCGCGATCGCGCGCCAGCGTCCGGTGCCCGTCTACTTCATCGGCGTCGGCGAGAAGGTCGAGGACCTGCAGCCGTTCAGTGCTGAGGAATTCGCCGACGCGCTGCTCGGCTGAACGCCGCGGCCGCCGACACGGATCCAGGGCGCCCGAGGGCGCCCTTTTTTCATGCGGCTGCTTGCGTCATTCCGCGTCCGGCTGCTCGCCCGGCGCGGCTGCCTTGAATGCGTCGAGCGTCGCCGCGTAATCGACGATGCGCTGGATCGTCGGATAACGCGCAGTGTCGATCGAGAAGCGATTCGCATTGAACACCTGCGGCACGAGGCAGATGTCGGCCAGCGTCGGCGTATCGCCGAAGCACAGCTTGCCGGTCCGCGGATCGCTCGCGAGGCGCGCCTCGAGCGATGCGAAGCCCGTCTCGATCCAGTGGCGGTACCAGTCGTTCTTCGCCTCTTCCGGCACCTGCAGCATGTGCTTCAGGTACTTCAGCACGCGCAGGTTGTTCAGCGGATGGATCTCGCACGCGATCTGCAGCGCGATCGTGCGCACATACGCGCGATCGGCCGGCTGCTTCGGCAGCAGCGCCGGCTCCGGATGCGTCTCTTCCAGGTACTCGATGATCGCGAGCGACTGCTGCAGCGTCGCGTCGCCGTCGATCAGCGTCGGCACGAGCGAATCGGGGTTCAGCGCGCGATACTCGTCCTTCAGCTGCTGGCCGCCCTCGCGCAGCAGGTGGACGGGCACGTAGTCGAATGGCAGCTGCTTCAGGTTCAGGGCGATCCGCACGCGATACGACGCGGAACTGCGGAAATAGCTGTAAAGCTTCATCGGATGTCTCTCGTTGTCATGTTCGGCCGGGGCCGGAGTACGGTCGCGCGTTGCCGGGATCATGAGTGTAGCGCGCCGGCCCGCGGCCGCGCGCTTGCAAGAACCGCGCGAATGCGTGCGATACTTGAAGGGTTCCCACCTCTGTCCGTGCGGCCCGCTCGCCTATGCGACACGCGCCGCCTCCCTACGCTTCGATGACCGCTTCCCACGATCCCGCCGCTGCCGCGGCCGAACCGTTCCACTGCGCCCGCTTCATCAAGGAAATCGGGCGCGGTCCGCATGGCGCGCGCGCGCTGTCCGCCGAAGACACGTTCGAGCTGTACCGTGCGATGCTCGATGCGCGCGTGTCGGACGTCGAACTCGGCGCGATCCTGATCGCTTACCGGCTGAAGGGCGAGACCGCCGACGAACTGGCCGCGATGCTCGCCGCCGCGCATGCATCGTTCGAACCCGTGCACGTGCGCGACAGCGCGTTTCGCGCGGTGGCGATCCCGAGCTACAACGGCGCGCGCAAGCAGCCGAACCTCGTGCCGCTGCTCGCGCTGCTGCTCGCGCGCGAAGGCGTGCCGGTGCTCGTGCATGGCGTCACGCGGGATCCGGGCCGCGTGACGAGCGCGGAGATCTTCGCGGCGCTGTCGATCGCGCCGTCGGCGTCGCACGATGCAATCGAAGACACGCTCGCCGAACGTCGCGTCGCATTCGCATCGATCGACGTGCTCGCGCCGCGGCTCGCGCGCCTGCTGGCGATGCGCAGCGTGCTCGGCGTGCGCAACTCGACGCATACGCTCGTGAAGATCCTGCAGCCGTTCGCGCCCGCGGGCCTGCGGCTCGTCAACTACACGCATCCGCCGTATCGCGACAGCCTCGCGCAGCTGTTCCGCGACCATCCGGACGCCGCGCAGGGCGGCGCACTGCTCGCGCGCGGCACCGAGGGCGAGGCCGTCGCCGACACGCGGCGCCAGGTGCAGGTCGACTGGCTGCACGACGGTGTCTGCGACGCGCTGATCGAAGCCGAGCGCTCGTCGGCCGATGCGCCGCCCGTCGCGCTGCCGGAATCGCGCGATGCGGGCACCACCGCCGCATGGACGGACGCGGTGCTGCGTGGCGAAATCCCGGTGCCGGAGACGGTCGCGCGGCAAGTCGACACGATCGTGCGGATCGCTCGCATCGACGCCTGAATTTGACACGCGCCGGCAAGTTGGCATAGAGTTGTCGCCATGCGTTCCTTTCCGAACACCCTCCGAATTACCTCCGGCCGCCTAGCGCGGCCGCTATCGCTACGACTAGCCTAAGGCAGCCGTAGCGCCGTGCGCTGTCCGCACGGTCCCTCCTCAGCAGTTCCTCGCAGTACCTTCTCGCAGTTTTTTACAACCCGAAGTCGTCAGCTTTCGTCCGTCTATCCGTCGGCCGAATCGCGAAGATCATCCGCATCCGACGCGCGATCGTGCGCACCGGTGCGAGGCAGCGTCAACCGTCGCTCATGCCGTCCGTCTTCGCTCGCGACTTGAGCCCCGAGGTCAAGAAGATGAAGCGCAACCCGCAAGAGAAATACCGACCGTTCGCACCCGTCCGCATCAATGGCCGCAAATGGCCGACCCGCACGATCGAGCGCGCGCCGGTCTGGATGAGCACCGATTTGCGCGACGGCAACCAGTCGCTGATCGAGCCGATGAGCATCGAGCAGAAGCTCGAGTTCTTCGAGATGCTCGTCGCGATCGGCTTCAAGGAGATCGAAGTCGGTTTTCCGTCGGCGTCGCAAACCGACTTCGATTTCGTGCGCAAGCTGATCGACGAGAAGCGCATCCCCGACGACGTGACGATCGAAGTGCTCGTGCAGTCGCGCGAGGATCTGATCGCCCGCACGTTCGACGCGCTCGACGGCGTGCCGCGCGCGATCGTGCACCTGTACAACGCGATCTGCCCGTCGTTCCGCCGCATCGTGTTCGGGATGTCGAAGGACGACGTGAAGGCGCTCGCGGTCGACGGGACGCGAATGATCAAGGAACACGCGATGGCGCGCCCGGACACGCACTGGACCTACCAGTATTCGCCGGAAACCTTCAGCATGACCGAGCTCACGTTCGCGCGCGAAGTGTGCGATGCGGTCGCGCAGACCTGGCGTCCGACCCGCGACCACAAGATGATCGTCAACCTGCCGGCGACCGTCGAAGCCGCGATGCCGAACGTGTTCGCGGACCAGATCGAGTGGATGGACCGCAACCTCGGCTATCGCGACAGCATCGTGCTGTCCGTGCATCCGCACAATGACCGCGGCACCGCGGTCGCCGCCGCCGAACTCGCGCTGCTTGCGGGCGCCGACCGCATCGAAGGCTGCCTGTTCGGCAACGGCGAGCGCACCGGCAATGTCGATCTCGTCACGCTCGCGCTGAATCTCTACACGCAGGGCATCGATCCGGGCCTCGATTTTTCGGATATCGATGCAGTGCGCCGCGTGGTCGAGCGCTGCAACCAGATTCCCGTGCATCCGCGCCATCCGTATGCGGGCGACCTCGTGTTCACCGCGTTCTCGGGCTCGCACCAGGACGCAATCCGCAAGGGCTTCGCGCAGCAGCGCCCCGACGCGATCTGGGAAGTGCCGTACCTGCCGATCGATCCGGCCGACGTCGGCCGCAGCTACGACGCGGTGATCCGCGTGAACAGCCAGTCCGGCAAGGGCGGCTCGACGTTCCTGCTCGAACGCGGGATGGGCTTCACGCCGCCGCGCCGCGTGCAGATCGAGTTCAGCCATGCGGTGCAGACGATCGCCGACGCATCCGGCGAGGAAGTGACGGGAGAGAAGATCTGCGCGCTGTTCTCGCGCGAATTCCTCGAGACTGACGGTCCCGCCAGCCGCAACGGCAGTGGGGCACGCTGGGAGAACCGCGAGATCGCCGGCGCGGGCGCAGCCGATGCGCCGCCGGAACAGGCCGTGCCGCGCGTGGCCGCAGCTTTCGCGGCGGCAGCCGGTGCGGCGGTCGACGTCGGCTCCTGCGAGCATGTCCGCACGGCGGACGGCCGCACCGCGGTGTTCGTCAGTTGCCGGGTCGGCGACGCGCCGCTGCGGCATGGGGTCGGCGTGCATGCCGACGCGGCGACCGCCGCAATGGATGCCGTCGTCAGCGCGATCAACCGCTCGGCATGGCACTGTGCCGATCGCCGTGCGGCGGCCTGACGGGCCGCATCAGGGTTTGAAGAAGGTCAGCGAGCGGTGCAGGACCACCCGTGCAACACGCGATCCGCGTTGCACGGGCCAACGAAAAGCGGCCCAGAAGGCCGCTTCGGAAGAGACACGCAAAGGAATGCCAAGCGGAATGCCACGCGCGTTCATGTCTCGGTCGCGCACCGCGTCGCCTGCCACGCAAGCAGGCGCCAGCGCCCCTGCTCCTGGGTCTGCACGGCGGTATAGGCAATCGGAAACACGAGACCGCCGTTGTTCGTTTCCATCTCGATCAGTGCGCGCCCGGTGACGACGCAGGTCTCGTTGCCGACGGGCAGCACGTCCTGCGACTGGACCTCGATCTGGCGATAGCGACGGCGGCCTGCGGCGATGGCGTCGATGAACTGCTGCTTCGTTTCCCGTTTGCCATTGGTATGGACATAGAACACTTTGTCCGACAGCAGTGCGTCGAGCACCTCGCCGTCACCGTCCACCATTGCGCGGAACCGATCGCGCTCGAGCGCGCGGATCGCATCGACCACCTTCGCCATCGCCTGACTCCTCGGCAACGCGCACGCCGTGCGCGGGCGTGCGAATCAGAAGTTGTACTGCATGTAGAACTGGTGGAAATTTATACCAGGATTCGGCTCTTTGATACCCGCGTTAGACACATGTTGAAAACGGTAGCCGACCTGATACTGTTGCCGTTCTCCGAACTGGGCGCCGACGCCGACCGTGTCCGCGAACTGGAACGCGGTGGACATCGAGAAATTGGTCGCAATCGTCGGATGGGACAGCAGCCGCACGCCCGCGCCGGCTTCGATATACGGACGCACCGCGCCCGCACTCTTGATGAAGCGCAGCATCGGCGTCGCGCCGAGCTCCCACAGGTTGCTGTGGATGTTGCCGCCCGTGTGCCAGTAGCCGACATGGCCTTCCATCACGAACGCGAAGTGCCAGCCGCCGATCTCCCACCACGTCCAGCCCGGATCCCACACGACGCCGAGGGTCCCCTTGTCGATGCCATGGCGATCGGAAAACCCGCCGCCCGCCTGAATCCCCCAACGATCCGCAAACGCCGCGCCGGACCCGCCCAGCAATGCCGCAGCCAGAACGGCATGCGTCGCAACTCGGCTGTGCCGCCGACCATTCTTCTTATTGTTCATCTGACACTCCAACTCTGTGGGTTGAATGGAACCGGCCGCGGACGGCCTGGATCGAGCGAACAGAATCTTATGGTAAAGGACTTTTCCGATCGGCATCACAGAGCGAAATGGTTTGCTTCCTAAACTACAAAAATCGGAACCGTCTGCCTGATCCTCGGAAAAACAACGACTTATGGAACTTGCCGGCGTTCGAGTGGTCACGCCTAACACTATCGATCTCGCAAGATCGATAGAGAATCGGGAACTCGAAAGCCCGTGCCCCCTCTAAGGAATTAGCACTCCGTTGAAGGGAGTGCTAAGATTGACCGCGGAATCATCCGATACCGGGGTTCATCCCTGATTCCAAAGGAGTTTTCTTAAGTGAGCAACGCTCTGACCCTTCCGAACACCCTGAGCCCGGCGTCCGCTAAGGCCGAATCGGCAGGCTCGCTGGCGCTCGCAACCTATTCGATGTTGCCGGGCCAGCTGGGCAACATCGACGCCTATATCCAGGCAGTCAATCGTATCCCGTTGCTGACGGCCGAGGAAGAACGCCAGTACGCAACCGAATTCCGCGAGCAGAACAACCTCGACTCGGCCCGCCGCCTCGTGCTGTCGCACCTGCGGCTCGTCGTGTCGATCGCGCGCAACTATCTCGGCTACGGCCTGCCGCACGGCGACCTGATCCAGGAAGGCAACATCGGCCTGATGAAGGCCGTGAAGCGCTTCGATCCGGCGCAGAACGTGCGTCTCGTGTCGTATGCGATCCACTGGATCAAGGCCGAGATCCACGAATACATCCTGCGCAACTGGCGCATGGTGAAGGTCGCGACGACGAAGGCGCAGCGCAAGCTGTTCTTCAACCTGCGCAGCCACAAGAAGGGCATGCAGGCGATGACGCCCGAGGAAATCGACGGCCTCGCGCAGGAGCTCAACGTCAAGCGCGAAGAAGTGACCGAGATGGAAACGCGGCTGTCGGGCGGCGACATCGCGCTCGAAGGCCAGGTCGAGGACGGCGAGGAAAGCTATGCGCCGATCGCGTATCTCGCCGATTCGCACAACGAGCCGACCGCCGTGCTCGCCGCGCGTCAGCGCGACTCGCTGCAGACGGACGGCATCGCGCAGGCACTCGACGCGCTCGACGCGCGCAGCCGCCGCATCATCGAGGCACGCTGGCTGCACGTCGACGACGACGGCTCGGGCGGCTCGACGCTGCACGATCTCGCCGCCGAGTTCGGCGTATCGGCGGAGCGCATCCGCCAGATCGAAGCGAGCGCGATGAAGAAAATGCGCACGGCACTCGCCGAATACGCGTAAATCGACTGATTCAAAGCGTCGTAACCAAAACCGCTGCCACCCGGCAGCGGTTTTTTTTCGTCGATTGATTGACCGATTTCATCGGGTATTCAGTCGCGAAAGGCCGTTTCCGAAAAACATTGATTTACGTCAAATCCCGCCGCGCCGTTCGCGACGGTGTGCCGCAGCGCAGCACTCGGCGCGGCGAAGGCGGCCTTTTAGAATGGGTATGTCCGGCGCAACAGGATTAAGAAACCGCTTAACAGCCGTCATATATCCAACGTAAAGTCGCCCCCAACCCGCGTTAAATCGATTCAGGATAATCGCCGTGATCTCGATCGACAAAAAGCCCGCATCACCTGCCGCGGGGTCGGCAGGCTGGCGTGGCCGCATCGCCACGTGGGCCCGCGGCCCGACCCTCGCCCGGGACATCACTTTCGTACTGATCGTCAAGCTGGCCCTGCTGATGGCGCTCAAATACGCATTCTTCAATCATCCGCAGGCCGAGCACATGTCGCTGCCGCCTGCCGCCGTCGCCGAGAAGCTGCTCTCGGTCCCGGCGCCCGTTTCTACCCAGGGAGACCAACATGATAAGTAGCGAAGTCGTCGATCTGTCACGACTGCAGTTCGGCATCACAGCGCTCTACCACTTCCTGTTCGTGCCGCTGACGCTCGGTCTGTCGTGGCTGCTCGTGATCATGGAAGCCGTGTACGTGATGACCGGCAAGCAGGTCTACAAGGACATGACCCAGTTCTGGGGCAAGCTGTTCGGGATCAACTTTGCGATGGGCGTGACGACCGGCATCACGCTCGAATTCCAGTTCGGCACGAACTGGTCGTACTACTCGCACTACGTCGGCGACATCTTCGGCGTGCCGCTCGCGGTCGAAGGCCTGATGGCGTTCTTCCTCGAATCGACGTTCGTCGGCCTGTTCTTCTTCGGCTGGAACCGCCTGTCGAAGGTCAAGCACCTGATGGTCACGTTCCTCGTCGCGCTCGGCTCGAACCTGTCCGCGCTGTGGATCCTCGTCGCGAACGGCTGGATGAACAACCCGGTCGGCGCCGAGTTCAATTACCAGACGATGCGCATGGAGATGACGAGCCTGTTCGACGTGATCTTCAACCCGGTCGCGCAGGTGAAGTTCGTGCACACCGTGTCGGCCGGCTACGTGTCGGCTGCGATGTTCGTGCTCGGCGTGTCGTCGTGGTACCTGCTGAAGAAGCGCGACACCGACTTCGCGCTGCGCTCGTTCGCGGTCGCGGCCGGCTTCGGCCTCGCATCGACGCTTTGCGTGATCGTGCTCGGCGACGAATCGGGCTACACGACCGGCGAAGTGCAGAAGATGAAGCTCGCCGCGATCGAATCCGAATGGGAAACGCAGCCGGCGCCCGCGTCGTTCACGCTGATCGGCCTGCCGAACCAGAAGGAGCAGCGTACCGACTACGCGATCAAGATCCCGTACGCGCTCGGCCTGATCGCGACGCGCTCGATCGACGAGCCGGTGGTCGGCCTGCGCGATCTCGCGAAGCACAGCGAGGAGCACATCCAGAGCGGGATGATCGCGTACGGCGCGCTGCAGAAGCTCAAGGAAGGCGACAAGAGCGCCGCGACGCAAGCGCTGTTCGACCGGCACAAGCAGTATCTCGGCTACGGGCTGATGCTCAAGCAGTTCACGCCGAACGTGACCGACGCGACGCCCGAGCAGATCAAGGAAGCCGCGAAGAAGACCATCCCGCCCGTCGCGCCGGTGTTCTTCTCGTTCCGGATCATGGTGTTCCTCGGTTTCCTGTTCGTCGCGACCTTCGTCGCCGCGTTCTGGTTCTGCGCGCGCCGCGAACTGCTGCAGGACAACCGCCGCTGGTTCCTGCGCTACGCGGTGTGGGCAATCCCGCTGCCGTGGATCGCGATCGAATTCGGCTGGGTCGTCGCCGAACTGGGCCGACAGCCGTGGACGATCGCGGGCGTGCTGCCGACGCACCTGTCCGCGTCGAGCCTGACGCCGTCCGACCTGTACCTGAGCCTCGCCGGCTTCATCCTGTTCTACACGGTGCTCTTCATCGTCGAGATCACGCTGATGTTCAAGTACGCACGTCTCGGCCCGTCGTCGCTGCATACGGGGCGCTACCACCACGAGCTGATCGCCGCCGAGCGCGCGTCCGTATGACGGCGCACGCGTACCCGACACCGAACAAGGAATCGCTATGGACTATGCAACTCTCAAGCTGATCTGGTGGCTGCTCGTCGGCGTGCTGCTGATCGGCTTCGCCGTCACCGACGGCTTCGACATGGGCGCGACCGCGCTGCTGCCGTTCCTCGGCAAGACCGACGACGAGCGCCGCATCATCGTCAACACGGTAGGCGCAACCTGGGAAGGCAACCAGGTGTGGCTGATCACCGCCGGCGGCGCGATGTTTGCCGCCTGGCCGCTCGTCTATGCGGCGTCGTTCTCCGGCTTCTACTTCGCGATGCTGCTCGTGCTGTTCGCGCTGTTCTTCCGGCCGGTCGGCTTCGACTACCGCAGCAAGCGGCCGGACCCGCGCTGGCGCGCGGCCTGGGACTGGGGCCTGTTCGTCGGCGGCTTCGTGCCGGCACTCGTGTTCGGCGTCGCATTCGGCAACCTGCTGCAGGGCGTGCCGTTCCAGTTCGACACCGATCTGCGCGTGACCTACCACGGCAGCTTCTGGGCGCTGTTGAACCCGTTCGCGCTGCTGTGCGGCCTCGTCAGCCTGACGATGCTCGTCGCGCACGGCGCCGCGTTCATCAAGATGAAGACGGACGGCGTGATCGCGCGCCGCGCGTCGGTCGCGCTGCGCGCGTCGGCGTTCCTCGCCGTCGTGCTGTTCGTGCTCGCCGGTGTGCTGGTCGCGTCGTACATCGGCGGCTATCACATCACGCACGCCGCGCCCACCGACACGGTCGCGAACCCGCTGCTCAAGGATGTCGCCTCCGGGTCGGGCCTGTGGCTCGCGAACTACGGCGAATATCCGTGGATGATCGCGGCGCCTGTCGTCGGCATCGCGGGCGGCGTGCTCGCACTGCTGCTCGCGGGCTCGCGCCTCGAGAAGACCGCGTTCGTCTGCACGGGCCTGATGATCGTCGGCGTGATCCTGACCGCGGGCTTCTCGATGTTCCCGTTCATCATGCCGTCGTCGCTGGACCCGAAGAGCAGCCTGACGGTATGGGACTCGACGTCGAGCCACATGACGCTGCAGGTGATGCTGTTCGCCGTGATCGTGTTCCTGCCGATCGTCCTGCTCTACACGAGCTGGGTGTACCGCGTGATGCGCGGCAAGGTCACGCGCCAGGCGCTCGAGGAAAACACGCACTCGATGTACTGAACCGGGCCGGGGCGCGCAGGCGCCCCCCCGCCCCGCCCTCCCCCGTTTCGCAAGGAGTCGGATCATGTGGTATTTCAGCTGGATTCTCGGTATCGGCGTCGCGCTCGCGTTCGGCATCATCAACGCGATGTGGCTCGAAGCGCGACAGCGCAGCAAGCAGGAAGCGTAAGTACGCGCGAACTGACGCGGCCCGCTGCGGGCGCGGCCTGACAGCCCGCGCAACGCAAACCCACCCGCAATGAAACACGGCGCCCTCGGGCGCCGTGTTTCGTTTCCGGGTGCGGCCACGATCGGGGAATCACTGCCGCCATCGCCGCGCGACGTCAGGCCGGCTGCGCGGCTGCCCCGCCGCCCGCCGCCGGCAGGCGCGCATTGAGCTGCTCCGCGTAGCGCGACGCTGCGCTGCCGCAGACGATGTGGAACGTGTCGGCGCCGACCCACGCGACGTCGAGCGATTCGAGGCGCTGGCGATCGACCGCCGACGGATCGAGCACGACGACACGCAGGCGCGTGGTCGCCACCGCGTCGAGCGACGCAACGTTCGTCGCGCCGCCGAACACCGCGAGCCAGCGTGCCGGCTCCGGATCGAGCGGACCGGCCGCGCCGACCGCAGCCGTGGCCGCCGGTGCAGCGGCAACCGTCGGCACCGCAGCGCTTGCCTCAGTGCTTGCCGCAGCACCGCCGCCGATCGCCGTGCGCATTTCGTCGGCGATGATGTCCGCCTCCGGCCCGATGATCACCTGCACGCTGTTGCCGCCGCGCTTGAGCACGCCGCGCGCGCCGACCGCCTTCAGGTCCGCTTCCGACACCTTGCCCGGATCGACGACGCTCAGGCGCAGGCGCGTCGTGCATGCGTCGACGACTGTCAGGTTCGCGGCGCCGCCGAGCGCGGCGATGTAGCGCTGTGCGCGCGGCGCGGTGGCAGCCGCGATCGGCGCGACGCCGACACCCGCGTCGAGCGACTCGGCCGCCGCGTCGGCCGTCGCAGGCTCACGGCCCGGCGTCGCCATGTTGAACTTGCGGATGAAGAAGCGGAACAGCCCGTAGTACGCGATGCCGTATGCAATGCCGAGCGGAATCGCGATCCAGCCCTTCGTCGACAACCCGTAGTTCAGCACGTAGTCGATCGCGCCCGCCGAGAACGTGAAGCCGAGCTTCACGTCGAGCAGCTGGCAGATCGCGAGCGACAGCCCCGTCAGCAGCGCGTGGATCACGTACAGCACCGGCGCGAGGAACATGAAGCTGAATTCGATCGGCTCGGTCACGCCGGTCAGGAACGATGTGAGCGCCATCGACAGCAGCAGGCCGCCGACCACCGCGCGGCGCTCCTTCGGCGCCTCGTGCAGCATCGCGAGACACGCGGCAGGCAGGCCGAACATCATGATCGGGAAGAAGCCGGCCATGAAGGTGCCGGCGGTCTGGTCGCCCGCGAAGAAGCGGTGCAGGTCGCCGTGCACGAGCTCGCCACCGGCCGGCGGCGTGAAGTTGCCGAACACGAACCACGCGAGCGAGTTGAGGATGTGGTGCAGGCCCGTGACGAGCAGCAGCCGGTTCAGGAAGCCGAACACGAACGCGCCGATCGCGCCCGCGGTCGTCAGCCACTGGCCGGCCGCATCGATCGCGTGCTGCACCGGCTGCCACACGTAGCCGAACACGATGCCGAGCAGCACGCACGCGAGACCCGTGATGATCGGCACGAAACGCTTGCCGCCGAAGAACGCGAGGTAGTCGGGCAGCTTGATGTCCTTGTAGCGGTTGTACAGCAAGCCCGCGACCACGCCCGCGATGATCCCGGACAGCACGCCCATGTTCAGCTTCGGATCGATGTCCTTCATGATCGCGGTTTCGATCAGGTAGCCGATCGCACCCGCGAGCGCCGCGACGCCGTTGTTGTCCTTCGCGAAGCCGACCGCCACGCCGATCGCGAACAGCAGCGGCAGGTTGTCGAAGATCGCGCCGCCCGCGTCGGCGATCATCTTGATGTTGAACACGTCCGGCTGGCCGAGGCGCAGCAGGATGCCGGCGACCGGCAGCACTGCAATGGGCAGCATCAGTGCGCGGCCCAGGCTCTGTATCTTCAGAAACGGATTTCCGTCCATTCAGTCCTCCTATCCTTGTTCCATTGATCAAGGGTGGGTGCACGCATGGCGCTTCCATGCATGCACCGCCCCTCCTTTGATATTGAAACCGTTGAAACGCGTTGCGAGTCCGCCGCCGATGCTCAGTCGAGCGGCCAGATCTCGCGGCTTGCTGCCCTTACCGCCTGCGCCGAATCGAGCGCGAGCAGATCCTGCGCGCGCTGGCGGCACAGCGGGTAATCGAGTCGGCGCACGCGCGCCTTGATGCCCGGCACCGACACCGGATCGACCGACAGTTCGGTCACGCCGAGGCCGACGAGGATCGGCACCGCGAGCGGATCGCCGCCGAGCGCGCCGCACACGCCAACCCACTTGCCGTGCTTCTGCGCGCCGCGCACCGCGATGTCGATCAGGCGCAGCACGGCCGGATGCAGGCCATCCGCCTGCGCGGCCAGATCGGCCTGGCAGCGGTCCATCGCGAGCGTGTACTGGGTCAGGTCGTTGGTGCCGATCGACAGGAAGTCCGCGTGCTGCGACAGCTGGTCGGCGAGCAGCGCCGCCGACGGCACCTCGATCATCACGCCGACCTCGATCGGCTCGGTGCGGCCCATCGCGTGCGCGAATTCGTCGATGCGCTTGCGCAACCGCACCAGTTCGCCCGCATCAGTGACCATCGGCAGCAGGATCCGCACCGCGCCGAACGGCTTCACCGCGAGCAGGCCCTGCAACTGGTCGTCGAGCAGGTCGGGGCGCACCTGCGCGAGGCGGATGCCGCGCAGGCCGAGCGCCGGGTTCGGCTCGGGCGGCAGCGTCAGGTAGTCGACTTCCTTGTCCGCGCCGACGTCGAGCGTGCGGATGATCGCGGTGCGGCCCTGCAGCGCGTCGACGATCGCCTGGTAGCTGTCGCGGTGCTCGGCCGCCGTCGGTGCCGCCTGGCGATGGATGAACATCAGCTCGGTGCGCAGCAGGCCGACCGCGTCCGCGCCGTTGTCGACCGCGGTGTTCGCGTCGTCGAGCGTCGCGATGTTCGCGGCGACCTCGATCGCGCGGCCGTCGGCCGTCGTGGCGGCTTCGCCCGCGGTCTGGCGGTTCGCTTCGCGCACGCCGGCAAGACGCTGGCGCTCGTGCCGCGCACGCTCGACGTCGAGCGCGGTCGGCGCATGTTCGAGCCGGCCCGCGCTTGCATCGACGACGACCTGCGTGCCGTCCGGAATCGCGTACAGCGCATCGCCGACCGCGACGAGCGCCGGAATGCCGAGCTGGCGCGCGATGATCGCCGCGTGCGACGTCGCGCCGCCGCGTGCCATCACGAGCGCCGTCACGTGTTCGCGATCGAGCGACGCGAGATCGGACGGCGTGAATTCCTCGGCGGCCAGCACGGCTTCGTCGGGCAGCGTGCGCGCCGCACTGTTCGCATGGCCGAGCGCGCGCAGCACGCGCTTCTCGATATCGCGCAGGTCCGCCGCGCGCTCGGCGAGCAGCGCATCGTCGAGCTTCGACAGCGTGTCGATCTGCGTGCGGATCGTCGCGCGCCACGCATGGCCCGCGCTCTTGCCGAGGCTGATCAGGTCGCGTGCCGCGTCGATCAGCGTCGGATCCTCGAGCAGCACGCGATGCACCGCGAAGATCCCTGCTTCACCGACCGCGCCGCGCGCCGATGCGTTGCGCACGGTGACGTCGAGTTCCGCGTCGACGGCCTTCAGCGCCTGGTCGAGCTGGCGACTCTCCGACGCGGGCGTGCCGCTCGCCTGCTCGGGCGGCGTGAGCTCTGCATCGTCGAGGCGCACCAGCGTGCCGACCGCGATGCCGGGGGCCGCGCACACGCCCGCGAGCGTGTTGGGTTCCAGGGGCGCGCCGGCGTTGCGCACGAGCGCCTGCGGTGCGGGCGACAGCGTGCGCGCCGGTTTTTCGTCGACCTCGCCATGCGCCTCGCGCAGCAGTTCGTCTGCGACCGCATCGACCGCCTGCTGCGCCTGCGCGCCGCGCCCGACCAGCTCGATCGTCGCCTGTTCGCCGGCGCCAAGGCCGAGCAGCCCGACCACGCTCTCGATCGGCGCCTTGCGGCCGTCATAGTGCACGTCGACGTGCGCGTCGAGACCGCGCGCCGCCTCGCGCGCCCGCGCGGCCGGCCGCGCGTGCAGGCCGCCCGGCTGCGTCAGCCGAATCGCGCGGCGCACCTCGTTCATCGCCGCGGCGCCGGCCTCCGCCGCCTGCACGCCCGCTTCGCCCTTGCCGCGCAGCGTGAGGAGCGGCGTCTCGCCTGCTGTGGCGGAGCCTTGCGCGCGATCGATCACCTCGAACGCATCGGAATTCGCGATCGCGATCACCGACACGAGCGAATGCGCGCTGCGCGCAACCGCATCCTGGTCGAACTCGATCAGCAGGTCGCCCGCGTCGACACGCGCGCCGGCCTCGACCCGCGCGGTGAAGCCCTGGCCGTTCAGCTCGACCGTGTCGATGCCGATGTGCAGCAGCACTTCCGCACCCTGCGGCGTCGTGATCGTTACCGCGTGGCCCGTGCGCGCGAGGTGCGACACGATGCCTGCGCACGGCGCGACGAGCTTGCCGGCGAGCGGGTCGATGCCGATGCCGTCGCCGAACATCCCGCCGGAGAACACCGGATCGGGCACGTCGGCCAGCGGTACGATCGGCCCCGTCAGCGGGGCCAGCAGAACGAACTGATCGTGGGTGGGGCTCTTCAACTGGGACTCCTCGGCGCGTCTCATCGGCGTTCTCGGCTCATCAATGCGTTTCGGTGACTTTGTTCAGGTGGCGCGGCGTGTCGGGATTGCGGCCGCGCGCGACGGCAAGATTCGCCGCCATCACGTAGAACGAAAGAATGGCGGCGATCGGGTCGAGCGCCGAATGGGCAGACTGCGCGAGCGGCAGCACGGTGCCGGATACACCCGATATGCCGGGCGTGCCTGCAGGTGCCGCGAGCAGCACCGCCGCGCCGCGCGCGCGCATGTCGGCCGCGAGTTGCAGCAGGCCCGCCTGCTCGGGGCCCGGCGGCGCGAACACGAGCAGCGGGTAGTCGCGGTCGATCAGCTCCATCGGGCCGTGACGGACTTCGGCGCTCGAGAATGCCTCGGCCTGGATGCCGGAGGTTTCCTTCAGCTTCAGCGCGGCTTCCTGCGCGATCGCGAGGCCGAGGCCGCGGCCGATCACGATCATCCGTTCGACGTCGGCGAGCGCCGCGACGGCCGGCGACCAGTCGAGCGCGCCCGCCTGCGCGAGCACGTCGGGCAGCCCGCGCAGCGCGCTCACGAGCGCGGCGTCACGCTGCCAGAATGCGACGATCTGCGCGGACAGCGACAGCATCGCGATGTAGCTCTTGGTGGCCGCGACCGACAGTTCGGGGCCGGCCAGCAGCGGCAACGGGTGCTCGCATGCGTCGGCAAGCGGCGACGGCAGCACGTTCGCGGCGGCGACGGTGCGCGCGCCCGCTTCGCGCAGCGCGGCCATCGTGTTGACGAGATCGGGGCTCTGGCCGGACTGCGAGAACGCGATCGCGAGCTGGTCCTGCACTTTCAGCGGCGCCTGCTGCAGTGTCGCAACCGACATCGGCAGCGACGCGACCGGCACGCCGAGGCGGCTCATCGTCAGGCTTGCGAAATAACTGGCGGCATGGTCCGAGCTGCCGCGCGCGACCGTCAGCGCGACGGCCGGCGGATGCGCCATCAGTTGGCCGGCGAGCGCTTCGACGCGCGCGGTGTCGGCCAGCTGCGCGGCGACGACCTGCGCGGACTCGCGCGCTTCGTTAAGCATATTCGACAATCGATTCTCCTTCGACATAGGTCGCGGTGAGGTTCAGGTCGCGATCGAACACGACGAGGTCGGCCCATGCGCCGCGCGCGATGTGGCCGCGATCGGCGATGCCGAGGTAATCGGCCGCGTAGCGCGACATCCGGTTCGACACGTCGGCGAGCGGCAGGCCGAGCGACACGAGATTGCGCAGCGCCTGGTCCATCGTCAGCGTGCTGCCCGCGAGCGTGCCGTCGGCGAGCCGCACGCCGCCGAGGCACTTCGTCACGTGCTGGCTGCCGAGCCGGTATTCGCCGTCGGGCATGCCGGTGGCCGACGTGCTGTCGGTCACGACGTACAGGCGCGGGATCGCGCGCAGCGCCGCGCGGATCGCGCCCGGATGCACGTGCAGCAGGTCGGGGATGATCTCCGCGTATTCGGCATGCGCGAGCGCCGCGCCGACGAGGCCCGGGTTGCGGTGATGCAGCGGCGACATCGCGTTGAACAGATGCGTGAAGCCGCACGCGCCGTGCTTGAGCGCGGCGACCGCGTCGTCGTAGGTCGCGAGCGAGTGGCCGAGCTGCACGCGCACGCCGCGCGCGGCCATCTCGCCGATGATCTCGATGTGGCCGGCGATTTCCGGCGCGAGCGTGACGACGCGGATCGGCGCGATCGACAGGTACTTCAGCACTTCGTCGAGCACGGCCGACACGGCTGCGTCCGGCTGCGCGCCGAGCTTGCCGGGGTTGATGTACGGCCCTTCGAGGTGCACGCCGAGCACGCGCGCGCCGCCCGGCGTGCGCGAACGCGCGATGCTGCCGAGGTTGCCGACGACCTTCATCAGCTCGTCGCGCGGCGCGGTCATCGTCGTCGCGAGCAGGCTCGTCGTGCCGTACTGCGCGTGCATGCGGGCGATCGTCTCGATCGCGTCGCCGCCTTCCATCACGTCGGCGCCGCCGCCGCCGTGCACGTGCAGGTCGATGAAGCCGGGCAGGATGTACGGCGCATCGTTCTTCGCGGGATCGGCGCTCGTGCCGTCGAGCGCGGTAATGCGGCCGTTCTCGCAGTCGAGCGAGCCGTGGATCCAGCCGTCGGGGGTGAGGATGTTGCCAGTCAGCATGACGTTCTCTTGATGATCGGGTGACGCGGCCAGCCGCGTCGCACTTTGCAGAATCTGCAGCGTACGCCGCTTGGCGCGCGCCGGAACAGTCTCTTGCGTCAGCGTTTCAACTCGGCGACGAAGGCGTAGTAGTCGTCGCGGCAATACGTTTCGGTCAATCGATCACGCGCTGGTCGGCACCGTAGCCGATGTCCGGCGACGGACGCGGGCCGTCTTGAGTGAACGAATTATATAACCACAATAATACCAGTCAACGAACTGGTATTAACGTCGCTAAAATCGCCGAAAGCCTTGCCCATCAAGCGTTTTAGTTGCGATAAATCCTTTGTTTACAAAGAACTCCGGGGTAGGGATTTACCCGGATCGGTATGCAAAGGGGCCGTTCAGGCGAACTGGCAGTCGGGTTACGAAGCGTGGCAACGAGACCAGAATAGAACCAATTTGGCCGACTGGCATGGTTCGCGCACGTCGGCAAATATTGCTTTCATCCGACTGTTCGCGACGCATGCGGGTCATCCCGGGCGGACGGCTCGACCGGTTCCGCATCGACCGCACCGCTTCGACCTCACCGGTCCGTGACACACGGTCGACACGCATGTCGGACGAGAATCGCTCCTCGTCACGTTTCTCACGACGATCGAATTCATGTCCGACGACGACGCCTTCACCGACCTCAAGCCGTGCGCCGCGCGCATCGCCGCCGCCCCCTGCTGCACCTCCGGCCCCGTTCTGCCGGACGGGGCGACGATAACGATCCCGCCGACGGACGACGCACGATGAACGGATCGCACGCAGGAATGCAAGGCGGCAGCGTTCGCGCGGGCGGCGCGGCGCTGGTAGCGGGGGCGGTCGCGATCGCAGCGGCCGCGTTCACGGGGATGACGCTCGGCGTCGGCGCGCTGCTCGCGCCCATTGCCGACCTGTTTGCGTTCGCCGCGCTGTTCGGCATCGTCTACACGCTGATCGCGGCATGTCTCGTCAGCCGCTTTTTCGCGCGCGACACGATCGTGCCCGAGCGCTTTCCCGCCATCACGATCGTGAAGCCGCTGCACGGCGACGAATGGCATCTCGAGGAGCATCTCGCGAGCTTCTTCGAACACGACTATCCCGGCCCGGTCCAGTATCTGTTCGGCGTGCACGACGCGAAGGACGTCGCGTTGACCGCGGTCGACGCGCTGCGGGCGCGCTATCCCGATGCCCATGTGACGATCGTCGCGGACGCGCGCCTGTACGGTCCGAACCGGAAGATCGGCAACCTCGTCAACATGCTCGAACAGGCGGAGCACGACGTGCTGTGCTTCGCGGACAGCGATGTGCGGATCGGCCCCGACACGTTGCGCCAGATCGTCGGCGCGCTGCAGCAGCCGGGCGTCGGCCTCGTCACCTGCGTGTACCGCGGCATGTGCGCACCGGGGTTCTGGCCGCGCGCGGCCGCGGCATCGACGAATTACCTGTTCCTGCCCGGCGTCGTCACGGGCCTCGCGGCCGGTCTCGCGCGCCCCTGCTTCGGGCAGACCATCGCGATTACGCGCGCGACGCTCGACGAGATCGGCGGTCTCGCGCAGTTCGCGCATCACCTGGCCGAGGATCATGCGCTCGGCGAAGCCGTTCGCGGCATTGGCGCGAGCGTCGCGATTCCGCCGACACTCGTTGGACACGCCTGCGTCGAGACGACGTTCCGCGAACTGTTCCTTCATGAGCTGCGCTGGAGCCGAACGATCCGCGCGGCTGACCGGCTTGGGCATCTCGGCTCCGCGCTGATGCATCCGCTGCCGTTCGCGCTGCTCGCGGCGCTCGCGTCCGGCGGCGCGCCGCACGCGTGGGGGCTCGCCGGCATGGCGCTGCTCGCGCGCTTCGCGCTCAAGTGGCAAACCGACCGGGCGATCGCGCAGCCGTTCGCCGACCGGGCCGTGCTGCCGCTGTCCGATCTCGTTCAGTTCGCGGTGTTCGTCGCGAGCTTCTTCTCGTCGCACGTCATTTGGCGCGGGACGCGCTTTCGCGTCGACCGGCACGGACTGCTGTCCAAGGCAGGTGAGCCGTGATCCGCCGGACCTTCCGGCGCGGCACGGGCGCCGAAGCGGCGCGCCTGCGACGCGACACGTGGGCCCGGCATTCCGGGCGGGCAGCGGCACTCGTCGGGCTGGCGATCGCGGGATGGTTGATCTGGCGCTCGCATCCGCTGGATATCCTGCATCGACTGCAGACCGCTGGCGCCGGGCTGGCGCTCGCGGCGCTGGCTCACATCCTGCCGATGCTGGCGAACGCGTGGGACTGGCGGATGCTGATACGCGGTGCGCGCCGGCCCGCCTTCGCGGCCATGCTGAGGCTCGTGTGGATCCGCGAATCGATCAACGGCTTGCTGCCGGTCGCGCGGATCGGCGGCGAGATCGCGTCGTTCGGCCTGCTCCGGCGCATGGGCGTGCGGCCGGCGACGGCGGCGGCGAGCCTCGTCGTCGACATGCAGCTCACGCTGATCAGCCAGCTGGTGTTTGCACTTGCCGCGCTCGGCTACGTGCTCTGGAACGTGCCGTCCGGCATCGCTCACGCCGCCGCGCAGCTCGCGCTCGGCGTGGCCGCGCTGGCGCCGTTGCTGCTGCTGTTCGCACTGGTTCAGCACCTTCGGCCTTTCGAGCGCACGATGCGCGCGATCAACCACGTGACGAGCGGCAAGGTCTATGCGCTCGTCGGCGAATCGGCGCGTACCGATCTGACGATCCGGCTGCTGTGGCGCAAGACGGATGTGATCGTGTCCTATCTCGCGATCTGGCAAACGCTGCAGTTCGCGGGATACGCACTCGAGATATGGATCGCGCTCCACTTTCTCGGCGCGCATCCGACGTTCGTGCAGGCGCTCGTGATCGAGGCGCTGATCCAGTTCGTCAGCAGCGCTGCGTTCCTGATGCCGGGCGGCCTCGGTGTGCAGGAAGGCGGCTTCGTGCTGATCGGCGGCCTGATCGGTTTCGATCCGCCGACCTGTCTCGCGCTGGCGGCGTCGCGACGCGTGCGCGATCTGTTGTTTTACGTTCCGGGGCTGCTGGTCTGGCGGCTTGCCGCCGTGTCCGGGCACCGCAGCGGTCTCGCGAGCCGGGACACGCTGCACGCGCACGAGCCGGGTGAGCCGCGCTAGCGCGCGTCAGTGGAACTCGCGGCTCGACGTGCGCAGGCCGCCGAGCAGCGGCGTCAGGTCCTCGAAATGCTGCACGACGAGGTGCCGCACGTCGCTCGCGACCTGCCACACGCCCGACGCCGCGAGCAGCCGCGAATCGAGCGTCTCGCGGCGCTGCCGCGCGAGCAGCTCGGGCCGGACGATGAGGTTCACGCAGCCCGTTTCGTCCTCGAGCGTCATGAACATCGTGCCCTTCGCGGTGCCCGGCATCTGCCGGGCAGTCACGAGCCCGCAGGCGCGCGCGAGCCGGCCATCGGGACGGTCATGCAGTTCTGCCGCGGACGACAGCCGCCGCGCGCGCAGCGCGGGCCGCAGCAGCGCGACGGGATGGCGGTTCAGCGTGAGGCCCGTCGTGTGGTAGTCGGCGAGGATATCGTCGGCCTCCGACGGCGCGCCGAGCGCGGGCCGCTCGGGCTCGTCGATCGGCGCGGCCGCGAGCAGGTCGCGGTCCGGCGCCGCGGCCACCGCCTGCCACAGCGCATCGCGGCGATGGCCGGCGAGCGTCGCGAGCGCGTTCGCGGCGGCGAGCGCTTCGAGGTCGCGGCGTTCGAGCTGCGCACGGCGCGCGAGCGCATCGACGTTGTCGAACGGGCCGGCCGCGCGCGCGGCTTCGATCCGGCGCGCGGCGGCTTCGCCGAGGCCGCGCACGAGCGACAGGCCGAGCCGCACGGCGGGCTGTCCGTATGGAGGCGGCTGACCCGGCAGCGCTTCGAGCGACGCATCCCAGCCGCTTTGCGTCGCATCGATCGGCAGGACCTGCACACCGTGCCGCTTCGCATCCTGCACGAGTTGCGACGGCGGATAGAACCCCATCGGCTGGCTGTTCAGCAGCGCGGCGAGAAAGATCGCCGGTTCGTGGCATTTGAGCCAGCTGCTGGCGTAGGCCAGTTTGGCAAAGCTCGCCGCGTGGCTCTCGGGAAAACCGTAATCGCCGAAGCCCTTGATCTGCTCGAAGATCTGTTCGGCGAATTCTGGCGGATAGTCGCGCTCGCGCATGCCGTCGACGATCTTGCGGTGATACTTCTCGAGATTGCCCTTGCGCTTCCATGCGGCCATCGCGCGGCGCAGCTCGTCGGCCTCGCCGGGCGTGAAGCCGGCCGCGATCATCGCGATCTGCATCACCTGTTCCTGGAAGATCGGCACGCCCTGCGTGCGTTCGAGCGCGGGCTTCAGGTCCTCCTTCGGATAGCTGACCTTCTCGATCCCCTGCCGCCGTTTCAGATAGGGATGCACAGCGCCGCCCTGGATCGGCCCCGGCCGCACGATCGCAACCTCGATCACCAGATCGTAATAAGTGCGCGGCCGCAAGCGCGGCAGCATCGACATCTGCGCGCGCGATTCGATCTGGAACACACCGACCGTGTCGGCGCGGCAGATCATGTCGTAGGTCGCTTCGTCATCCTGCGGAATGTGTTTCAGCGTGAACGGCTCGCCGTCCTCCGGTGCCCCACGCCACGCGGTGCGCAGGTCGAACGCGCGATGCAGCGCCGACAGCATGCCGAGCGCGAGCACGTCGACCTTCATCAGCTTGAGCGATTCGAGATCGTCCTTGTCCCACTGGATCACGCGCCGCCCGTCCATCGCCGCGTTCTCGACGGGCACGAGCCGCGTGAGCTTGCCGCGACTGATCACGAAGCCGCCCGAGTGTTGCGACAGGTGACGCGGGAAGTTCAGCAGGCGCGCAGCGAGCTCGGCCCACGTGCGGATCAGCGGCGTAGCAGGATCGAGCCCGGTCGTCGCGAACTGCTGAAGCAAGTCGCGGCTGCCGTCGAACCAGCGATGCGCCTTCGCGACGCGGTCGATCAGCATCGGATCGACGCCGAGCGCCTTGCCGGTTTCGCGCAACACGCCACGGGGGCGATACGTCGAGACGGCGGCCGCGAGCGCCGCGCGATTCTTGCCATACTTTGCGTAGATATGCTGAATCACTTCTTCCCGGCGCTGGTGCTCGAAGTCGACGTCGATGTCGGGCGGCTCGCCGCGCTCCTCGCTGATGAAGCGCTCGAACAGCATCGTGCTCTGTTCGGGATTCACCTCGGTGATGCCGAGGCAGTAACAGACGACCGAATTCGCCGCCGAGCCCCGGCCCTGGCACAGGATGTTCCGGCTGCGCGCGTATTTGACGATGTCGTAGACGGTCAGGAAGAACGGTTCGTAGTTCAGCCTTGCGATCAGGTCGAGCTCATGCCGGATCTGCTTCGCCACTTTCTCCGGAATACCCTGCGGATAGCGCTCGGCTGCCCCGGCCTCGGTTTCCTGTTTCAGATAGCTCGTCGGCGTATGCCCGCTCGGCACGATCTCGTCGGGATACTCGTAGCGCAGCGTGTCGAGCTCGAAATGACACGCATCGAGAATCGCGCACGTCTGCGCGATCTCGTCTGGCGAAAACAACTGCGCGATCTGCTGCCGCCAGCGCAAATGCTGCTCCGCGTTCGGCGCGAGTGCATACCCGCACTCCGAAACCGGCATCCCGAGCCGGATCGCCGTCATCGTGTCCTGCAACGGCTTGCACGAGCGTCGATGCATCGTCACATCGCCGAGCGCGACGACGCGCACTTCACGCCGCGCGCCGGCCGCACGAATCTCCTCGCGCTGCATGCCGTCGAGCGCGCGCTGCAGTTGCACGAGCCCGAGCCGCGCGCGCTCGCCGAACGTCGCGCGAAACCACGCGACCTGCGCATCGAGCACATCCGCGCGCACCGGGTACGCGGGAACGAGGATCGCGAAGCAGTCCGGCACCCCGCGCAGGTGCGCGAATTCTTCGGGCGGTCTCGACAACATTCGCGGCGTCAGCCTGTACGTGCCCTTCGGCGATGCCATCCGCCGCCACGAGATCAGTTCCGACAGGTTGCCGTAGCCCTCGCGGTTCTGCGCGAGCAGCACGAGCCCGAACGCGCCGGGGCCCGGATCGTGGCCGGGCGCGACGTCGTCCGGCGTCACGTCGAAGTACGCGCCGACAATCAGCGGCAGCCCTTTCGCCTTCGCCGCGACATGCATCCGCGGCGCGCCCGCGAGCGAGCATTCGTCGGTGATCGCGATACCACGGTAGCCAAGCTCCACCGCACGCTCGACCAGTTCCTCCGCATGTGACGCGCCATGCAGGAACGAGAAGTTCGACCGGCAGAACAGCTCCGCGTAGTCGGGAAGTACCTTGAATTCCTCAGCCATCGCCATTCATCCGAACAAGCCGTGCAAGAACCAGCGCGGTTCGGCCCCGCTGCTCCCGCTCGGCAGTTCCTGAAAGATCCAGTAGCACGCGCCGGCTTCGTCCTGCGCAACGTAGTAATCGCGCCTCTCGCGCTGGCCGTCGAACCACCCCGCATCGATCCGTTCGGCCGACGACATCTTCCTGAGCGGCGTGCCAAACACGGGCCGGTTCTCGCGCATCAACAGCGGCAGCGGCTCGGCCAGCAGCCATGAAGGCCGCGGCGGCGCGGCGGGCGGACCGGCGGACGGACGGCCCGCTGGCGCATCGAGCGGCAGCCAGCGGTTCGCGGCCTCGGGCCGGTGGTCGGCGACGGGCGCCGCGCGCAATACGTTCTCCGCGCCAAGCCGCGCGACCAGCAGCTCGATGAGCCGCGCACGCGTCTCGCGCGTGCCACCCGGCTCGGGAAAGAGATCGTCGGCCGGCGGCGCGACCGACTCGACGCGGGTGGCCGTCAGGCGCACCGCGATCACCGCGGCCGGCAGCTCGACACGCGCGAGCCGCTCGCCGAGCAGCCGCATGAAGTGCGCCTCGTCGCGCGCGGGCTCCGCGAACGCGAGCTCGAGCGACGTCGGCGGCACGGCCTGGCGGCCGCGCTCGTGTTCGAGGCCGAACGCCATCGCGGCCAGCGACAGCTGCCGCGCGGCCAGCCAGCCGCACAGCTGCACGATGAGCCGCCGCGCGGCGAACAGCACGGCTTCCGCATATTCGACGCGCTCCGGCAATTCGAGCCGCGTGTCGAACACGGGCGGCACCGGCATCCACGCAAGCGGCTCGACGGCGTCGCCATAGGCGCGGTCGAGCGCGGCCAGCAGCGCGGGACCGCAGCGGCGCTGCAGCCCCGCGCGCGGCAGGCCGCGCAGATCGGCGAGCGTGTGGCAGCCGAGGCCGTCGAACCAGCCCGCATACGGGCGCGCGTCGGGCAGCAGCACGCACGGCAGCCCGTCGAGCGCGCGGACGAGCGACGCATGGCCGGCCACCCGGCGCCGGCTGCGCGAGCGGCCCGACACGCGCGCGAGCAGCCACGCGCCGCCCCCGGTCGGCGCGGCGGACAGGCGCGCTGCATAGCCGAGCGCCGCGAGCGTTGCGCGCACCTGGCGGCACAGCGACGGCAGGCCGCCGAACAGGCGCAGGCTCGGGCCGACGTCGACGATCAACGTGGCTTCATCAGCGAGCGCGACGCACGGCGAGAAACGCAGCAGCGCGAGCGCGACCGCGCGCAGCGCATCGGCCTCGCGCGCCGGGTCGCGCTCGACGAGCTGCGTATCGGGCGCGAGCGTCAGCACGCCGCCGCGCTTCATGCCCGCGCGCACGCCCTGCCGGTGCGCGGCCGCGTCGGCGATCAGCACGACGCCCTGCTCGAGCACCGCACAGCCGGCCTCGCCGTCAGACGGCGGCGGGGCGCACACGTCGAGCGGCAGGCGCGGCAGATGGATGCCGAGCAAGACGCGCATAGCGGCTCTCCACGATGGGCGACGGCAGGTCGAGCACGAGCGGCTCGCTGCGCGCGGGCCCGCGACGCTTGACGATGTCGATCGACACACCGCCCGGCACGGGGTGCAGCGCGACGCGCAGCACGGCGGGCGACGGCTGCCGCGCGGCCGGCAGCGAGCGCAGCATCACGAACAGCGTGTCGCCCGTGCGCGCCGCAGCGAGGTGCAGGCGCCGCAACGCGTCGGGCCGCGCATCCTGCCAGAGCAGCAGCGCACCGCAGCAGCCTGTCTTGAGCGCCTGCTCGGCCGCCCACAGCGCGTCCGCGCGGCTGCCGGCGCGCAGCCACAGCAGCGCATCGGCCGGCACGCCGAGACCGGCGAGCGCGGTCGCATGCGGCGACTGCGGCGGCGCGACGAGCGCGAGCGGCCGCCGGGCGCTGACGGTGTGCGCGAGCGCGGGCGCGAGCAGCCGCATTTCGCCGCAGCCCGGCTGCGCGGCCAGCAACTCGACGAGCCCGCCGACCGGCCAGCCGCCGCCCGGCAACTCGGCGGACAGCGACGCGAAACCCGTGTCGATCGTGCGCGAACCGCCGCGCGCGAGCTGCGAACCGCGCCAGAGCGACGGATGAAGGGATTCAGGAGAAATGGAGGATGCGAGCATGACGCCACCCACAACTGTATGGATATACAGTATATGGCAATGCGCTCGCGTCGCACAGCACCGGTGCGAAACCGGCCGACGTGGCGCCTCCCGCGCCGCGTCGGCCCACGGCTACGCGTCACCCAAGCAGCAGCGCATCGTCGTCGAGCTGTTCGTGCCGCACCTTCTCGAACATCTGCAGCAGGTCCGGCACGTCGAGCCCCTTGCGTTCGTCGCCCGACACGTCGAGCACGACCTGCCCCTGGTGCAGCATCACCGTGCGGTGCCCATAGTCGAGCGCCTGCCGCATGCTGTGCGTGACCATCATCGTCGTCAGCCGGCTCTCGGCGACGATCCGCGCGGTCAGCTCGAGCACGAACGCGGCCGTCTTCGGGTCGAGCGCGGCCGTATGCTCGTCGAGCAGCAGGATCCGCGACGGCCGCAGCGACGCCATCAAGAGGCTCACCGCCTGCCGCTGGCCGCCCGACAGCAATCCGATCCGGTCGGTCAGCCGGTTCTCGAGGCCAAGGTTGAGCAGCCGCAGCTTGTCGCGGAACAGCTCGCGCGACGGCCGATCGAGCGCGGCCTTGAAGCCGCGCCGCCCGCCGCGCGCCATCGCGAGCGCCATGTTCTCCTCGATCGTCAGCGCCTCGCAGGTGCCGGCCATCGGGTCCTGGAACACGCGCGCGACGAGGTGCGCGCGGTCCCACGCGGGTTGGCGAGTGACGTCGGTGCCGTCGATCGAGATACGCCCCGCATCGACCGCCTGGTCGCCGCTGATCGCATTGAGGAAGGTCGACTTGCCGGCGCCGTTCGAGCCGATCACCGCGACGAACTGGCCGTCCGGAATATCGAGCGACAGCCCGCGCAGCGCACGCGTCTCGATCGGCGTGCCGGGATTGAACGTGAGTTTCAGGTCTTGTGCGGACAGCATGTCATGCCCCTCCGTTCTTGCGCGCGAACAGCTTCTTGCGCGTCGCCGGCAGCACCAGCGCGATCGTGACGAGCGCGGCGGTCACGAGGTTCAGGTCCTGCGCCTTCAGGCCGATGAATTCGCTGTTTAGCGCAAGCGCGATGAAGAAGCGGTAGACGATCGCGCCGAGCACGACCGCGAGCGTCGTCAGCACCAGCCGGCGAGCGGGCAGCAGCGTCTCGCCGATGATCACCGCGGCCAGCCCGATCACGATCGTGCCGATCCCCATCGAGATGTCCGCGCCGCCCTGCGTCTGCGCGAAGAGGGCCCCCGCGAGCGCGACGAGCGCGTTCGACAGCGCCATCCCGGCGAGCGTCGCACGGCCGGTCGCGATGCCCTGCGCGCGCGCCATCCGCGGGTTCGCGCCGGTCGCGCGCATCGCGAGGCCGAGCTGCGACGAGAAGAACCAGTCGAGGCCGAGCTTCGCGACCACGACCACGACGGCAAGCAGCGCCGGGCGCAGCACGTAGTCGGGCAGCCAGGCCGGCTGCAGCATGGTGAAGAGCGTCGGCTCGGTGATGAGCGGCACGTTCGGCCGGCCCATGATCCGCAGGTTCACCGAGTACAGCGCGATCATCATCAGGATGCTGGCGAGCAGATCCATGATCTTCAGGCGCACGTTGAGCCAGCCGGTGACGAAGCCGGCCGCGGCGCCCGCGACGATCGCGAAGCCGGTCGCCGCGAACGGGTCGACGCCGGCCGAGATCAGCGTCGCGGCCACCGCGCCGCCGAGCGGGAAGCTGCCGTCGACGGTCAGGTCGGGAAAATTGAGGATGCGGAACGAGATCAGCACCCCGAGCGCGACGAGGCTGAAGATCAGGCCGATCTCCAGTGCGCCCAGAAACGAGAACAAAGACATGGTGGGGAAATCCTGTTGCTTCCCGGCCGGACGGATGCGGCCGGGCGAAACGGATGGGCGGCCCCGGTAAGGGCCGCCCATCCAGCGGTTTCGTTCAGGCCCGGTCGGGGCCTTCGAGCCCGGCGTTCGGCCGGCTGCGGCTTACTTGATGACCGTCTTCGCTTCCTTGACCAGGTCCTGCGACAGCGTCACGCCCTGCTTCGCGGCCGCCCCCGTGTTCACGAACAGCTCGAGGTTGCTGCTCGTCTCCGACGCGATCGCGCCCGGCTTCTCGCCCTTCAGGATCCGCGCGACGACCTTGCCGGTCTGGCGGCCGAGGTCGCCGTAGTTGATGCCGAGCGCCGCGATGCCGCCGCGCTTCACGCTGTCGGTGTCGCCCGCGACGAGCGGGATCTTCGCTTCGTTCGCGACCTTCACGAGCGCTTCGTACGCGGACACGACGTTGTTGTCGGTGTTCGTGTAGATCACGTCGACCTTGCCGATCAGGCTCTTCGCGGCCGGGCCGATGTCGACGGTGCGCGGCGCGGCCGCTTCCTTGAGCGTCATCCCCTGCTTCGCGAGGATCTCCGCGAGCGCCTTCACGACGACGACCGAATTCGCCTCGCCCGGGTTGTAGACCATGCCGACCGTCTTCGCATTCGGCACCACGCGCTTGATCAGCGCGACCTGGCGGTCGAGCGGCAGCTTGTCGGACACGCCCGTCACGTTGGTGCCCGTCGGGCCCCAGCCCTTCACGAGCTGCGCGGTGACCGGGTCGGTCACGCCCGAGTAGACGACCGGCACGCTCTTCGTCGACGCGACGACCGCCTGCGCGGCCGGCGTCGCGATTGCGACGATCACGTCGGGCTGGTCGCCGACGAACTTGCGCGCGATCTGCGCGGCCGTGCCCGTATTGCCCTGCGCGCTCTGGTATTCCCACTTGAGCTTGTCGTCGCCGTAGCCTTCGGCCTTCAGTTCGGCGCGCACGCCGTCGCGGATCGCGTCGAGCGCCGGGTGATCGACGATCGACAGCACCTTGACCGTCTGCGCGTGCGCGGCGCCGGCCAGCGCGAGCGCGGCAACGCCGGCCGTGATCGAACGGATCGCGAACTTCTTCAACTGCTTCATCGGTGAGTCTCCCCCGTATTGTCGGTTCTGGATGATGGGCTTCGCACATCGGCCCGGCCGCGCGGCCCGCGTCATCGCGGCGGCGGCCCGGCCGTCACGTCACACCGGATCGGTGCGCGGCGGCGAACCGCCACGAGGATACCATTTCCGCAGACCACCGCCTGACTCCAGGCTTACGCGACCCCGCCGCATACACGGCGCGCACCGGCCCCGTGAATGCTCGCGCCGCGGCGAGATGTGAGCAAGTGACGGGCGCCGCGCGGCCGTTCCACGGGCCGCACCAATGAAAAAGGGCCTGCGCGATGCAGGCCCTTGCGTGTCAGCGGTTCAGCCGCCGGTGCGCGGCGTTCAGAACGACGCGACCATCGCGCCCTTGAACTGCTTCTTGATGAATTCCTTCACTTCCTGCGACTGGTACGCCTTGACCAGCTTCTTCACCCAGGGCTGATCCTTGTCCTTCGCGCGCACCGCGATCAGGTTCGCGTACGGGCTCGTCAGCGCTTCGAGCGCGAGCGCGTCCTTGGTCGGCTGCAGGTTCGCGGCGATCGCGTAGTTCGTGTTGACCACGGCCGCGTCGACGTCCGACAGCACGCGCGGCAGTTGCGCAGCGTCGAGCTCGGAGATCTTCAGCTTCTTCGGGTTGTCGGCGATGTCGAGCACGGTCGCGTTGTTGCCGCCCGTGCCGGCGCCAGCCTTCAGCTTGATCAGGCCCTGCGTCTGCAGCAGCAGCAGCGCACGGTTCTCGTTCGACGGATCGTTCGGCACCGCGAGCTTCGCGCCTTGCTGCAGATCCTTCAGCGCCTTGACCTTCTTCGAGTAGATGCCCATCGGCGAGATGTAGGTCAGGCCCGCGCTGACGAGCTTGTAGCCGCGCTGCTTCACCTGGCTGTCGAGGTACGGCTGGTGCTGGAAGCTGTTCGCGTCGAGGTCGCCCGCGTCGAGCGCCGCGTTCGGCTGCACGTAGTCGTTGAACTCGATCACCTTCACGTTCAGGCCTTCCTTCTCCTTCGCGACCTTCTGCACGACCTGCCAGACTTCCGCGTCCGGGCCGGACACCGTACCGACCTTGATCACCTTGTCCTCGGCGTGCACGCCCGCCGACATAGTCAGCGCAGCGCCGGTTGCCAGCACGGAAAACACCTTCAGGAGACTGCGACGCTTCATCTGTTTCTCGCTTTCTTGCTAACTGAAAAAGGGGCGCGATACGGGTATGTCCCGGCTCGCAGGAAAGGGGCAAATGGTGTCACAGGATCGGCAGGATGTGAAATACATCCCGCTCATATGGGTATGCGGGAAGCGCGCAGGTGACCTTGCCGCGCGGGCACGCCATCGGCTCAGGCGCCGCCCTGCCGCGCGCGAATTGGCCGCGACGGCGCGACAGCGCCGGCAGGCTGTGCTACAAGATCGCCTTGCCGGCGCATCGCGCCCCGGCGACTTACCGAGGCCAGCATGTACGTCATCGACATTCACTACACCACGTCGCTCGAGCGCATCGACGACGCGCTCGAACGCCATCGCGCGTATCTGCAGCCGCTGCTCGACAAGGGGATCTTCATCGCGGCCGGGCCGAAGGTGCCGCGTGACGGCGGCGTGATCCTCGCGGCCCGCATCGACCGCGACGAACTGGAAGCGATCCTGCAGACCGACCCATTCGTCACGGAAGGCCTCGCGACTTACCGCGTGACCGAGTTCCGGATGACGCGCGCCGCTCCGGGCCTGAACCTGCCCGCGCTGCCGTAACGCACACTGGCGCACACTGGCGCACACTGCGTGGCTGCCGGCGTCGCTCAGCCGAGCAGCAGTTTCAGGTCATGCAACCACGGGCCAGGGCCCTGGCCGTCGCGCACGAAGAGGCGCAGCTTGCCGTTCGTATCGAACACGTAGCTCGCGGCGGTGTGATCCATCGTGTAGCTGCCGGGCGTCTTGCCCGGCACTTTCGCGTAATAGACGCGGAAATCCTTCGTGACCTTCTTCAGCTGCGCGTCGTCCGCCGCGCGCAGGCCGATGAACGACGGATCGAATGCCGGCACGTACTGGCCGAGCAGCGCGGGCGTGTCGCGCTCCGGGTCGATGGTCACGAACAGCACCTGCACGCGCTTCGCCGCATCCGGCCCGAGCTGCTTGAGCGCCTCGGACAGCTCGGCCATCGTCGTCGGGCAGACGTCCGGGCAATGCGTGTAGCCGAAGAACATCACGACGGCCTTGCCCTTGAAGTCCGCGAGCGTGCGCACCTTGCCGGTCGTGTCGGGCAGCGCGAAGTCGCTGCCGAACTGCGTGTTGCCGGTGATGTCGAGATTCTGGAATTTCGGCGCGTCGTCACACGCCGCGAGCAGCGACGCGAGCGCCAGCGCGCAAGCGAACAGCCAGCCTTGGCGCGCGCGGCGCCCGAACCATGAATGGAGCATTGCGTTCAAACCGTGCGGTTACACGCCGAGCAGCGGGCGGGCGTAGTGATCGACGAGCAGCGCCGCGAACAGCAGCGACAGATAGACGATCGAGTAGCGGAAGGCCTTGCGGGCGAGGTCGTCGGAGTAATCGCGGTAGATCTTCCACGCATACGCGAAGAACACCGCGCCGAGCAGCACGGCGCTCGTCAGGTAGACGGCCCCGCTCATCCCCGAGATGAACGGCATCATCGTGACCGCGAACAGGATCACCGTGTACAGCAGGATGTGCAGCCGCGTGAATTTCTCGCCGTGCGTGACGGGCAGCATCGGCAGCCCCGCGTTCTCGTAATCCTTGCGGCGATACAGCGCGAGCACCCAGAAATGCGGCGGCGTCCACACGAAGATGATCAGCACGAGGATCCACGCGTCGCCGGGCACCGCGCCCGTCACCGCGGCCCAGCCGAGCGCCGGCGGCATCGCGCCGGACGCGCCGCCGATCACGATGTTCTGCGGCGTCATCGGCTTCAGCAGCAGCGTGTAGATCACCGCGTAGCCGACGAAGGTCGCGATCGTCAGCCACATCGTCAGCGGGTTCGTGAACGTGTAGAGCGTCCACGCGCCAACGCTGCCGAGCACGCCCGAGAACAGCAGGATCTGCGAGGTCGTGATCTCGCCGCGCGCGGACGGACGCCATGCGGTGCGGCGCATCATCGCGTCGATCTTCTGCTCGACGAGACAGTTGATCGCGAACGCCGCACCCGCCAGCAGCCAGATGCCGACGGTGCCGCCAACCAGCACCCGCCACGGCACCATGCCCGGCGTCGCGAGGAACATGCCGATCACCGCGCAGAACACCGCAAGCTGCGTGACCCGCGGTTTCGTCAGCGCCATGTACTGGGAAAACCGGCTACCGGGCGAATGGGAAAGGGTGCTTTGCATGGGAACGGTCACGCCGGCGCGGCATCGCGCGCAGGCAGCGCGACACGGCCAGGGCGGCTTGAAAGGATGCGAAAGTTTAACATGACGACGAGCAGCAGCAGGATCGCGGCGCCCCCGTTATGGGCCACCGCGACCGGCAAAGGCCACTGCAATACGATATTCGTCAACCCCGTCACGAACTGCAGCACGACCACCAGCAGCACGCCGTTCGCGGGCCGCCGCAGCGATTCGAAGCGGCGCATCTTCAGCGCGAACGCGACGAGGTACGCAACGACGACGAACGCGAACGTGCGGTGCGTCCAGTGAATCGCGACGAGCGCGTCCTGCGTGATCGCGTCGCCGTCGCTCGTCATGCCGAGCGCACGCCACAGGTGGAAGCCGTGCCGGAAATCCATCGGCGGAATCCACTGGCCGTTGCAGGTCGGGAAATCGGTGCACGCGAGCACCGCGTAGTTGGTGCTCACCCAGCCGCCGAGCGCGATCTGCACGACGAGCAGCACGAGCGCCGCGAGCGCGGCCGCGCGATAGCGCCCGGCTTCCGGGTCATGCGCGGGCAGCGGCGTCTGCCGTGCCGCAAGCCAGCCGAGCGTGCCGAGCAGCATCAGCCCGAGCAGCAGGTGGATCGTGACGATCACCGGCTGCAGCTTCATCGTCACCGTCCACGCGCCGAACGCGCCCTGCACGACGATCAGCATCAGCAGGCTCGTCGGCCACCACGGCGATACGTGCAACGGACGGCGGCGCAGCCGTGCGGTCCATGCGATCGCCGTCTGCGCAATGATAAGCACGCCGATCGCCATCGCGAAATAGCGGTGGATCATCTCGATCCACGCCTTCGACATGCTGACGGGGCCGGTCGGCAGCGCCTCGTGCGCGGCCGTGATCGCCGCATGCGCGATGAACGGCGACGACGTGCCGTAGCAGCCCGGCCAGTCCGGGCAGCCGAGGCCCGAATCGGTCAGCCGCGTGAAGCCGCCGAACATCACGAGATCAAGGGTCAGGAATGTGGTGATCCACACCAGCTTGCGGAACTTGTTGTCGTCCGCCTTCACCCACACGTACGACAGCGGCAGCAGCGCGATACAGAAGCCGATCAGGCCGAGTTGCAGTAGATACGACATCGGATTATTGCCTCGTAGTCCCGCGTCAGCCGATGCTCGACCACTTCAGCAGTTTCGTGACGTCTGACTTGATCTTGCTGGGGTTCGGGTTCTTCGGGAAGCGCATCATCAGGTTGCCGTTCGGGTCGACCAGGTAGATGTGGTCGGTATCCTGCGCGCCGGCATCGGCCGGCAGCCACGCAGCCACCGCGGCCGGGTCGGCGATCAGCTTCACCGTGTCCGGATACGCGTCGCCCACCTTCGCCGGAATCGCGCCCGCATCGCTGCGCAGCCACACCATCGTGATCCGGTGCCGTTCGCCGGCCTGCGTGACGCGCACCTGGCGCATGAAATAGAGCTTCTGCGCGCACGCGTCGTCGCACGCGCTGCGATCGGTCATCACGAACAGCCACACGCCGCGCAGCGACGAAAGCGGCATCGTCTTGCCGGTTTCGTCGGTGACGGTCAGGTTCGCCGGAATCGGGCGCTGCGGGTCGATCAGCGTGCCGTAGTTCGTCGAGCCGCCCTTCGGCTTGATCACGTAATAGGTGAAGTACGACGCGAGCATCGGCGCCGCGCAGACGAGCCCGAGCAGCACGAGCATCCAGCGGCCGCGCTTTCTGGCGGCCGGGGAAACAGGCGAAACGGGCGTGGCGGGCGCGGCGCCCGGGCCCTGACGGGAAGATTGGATGGACAAATCAGACCTCTCGAAACGAACCCGCGGCGTCGCCGCCGCGTACGGACATCGCGCCGCTCATGCGCCGGACGACTTCTTCGCCGCGCGCCGCGCCGCGTACAAGCCGAAACCGAGCGCGGCCGCCGCCATGCCCCACCACTGAAACATGTAACCGTAATTGCGCTCGACGCCGGTCGCGGGCGCCGGCCAGTCGCGCACCAGCTTGTCGCCGTCGTCGCTCGTCTGCTGGATCACGAACGGCTGCAGCGGCAGGCCGGTTTCCTTCGCATACGCGGCGACGTCCAGGTTCTGGCGAATCTTCTGGTGCGGCGCCGAGCCGCCTTCGCCGAGTTCGAACGCGCGCGACGCGTCGGCGCGTGCGATCCCGACGACCTCGATATCGCCCGCGGGCGTCGCGAACGGCTCGATCGCCGTGCGATCGGCGATGTTGCGCGGCAGCCAGCCTCGATTCACGAGCACGTAGCCGCCGCCCGTGAGTTTAAACGGCATCACGACGTAAAAACCCGGCTGGTCGTTATACGGCCGATTGTCGAGGAACACCGCTTGCTCGGGCATGAAGCGCCCCGTCGCGCGCACGCGATGGAACTCGATCGACGCGAGCGGGACCGGCTGCGCGCCGACCTCGACGGGCACCGCATGCTCGAAGCGCACGATATTCGCCTGCAGCGCCTCCTTCTGATGCGCGCGGTCGCGCTGCCAGAAACCGAGACGGATCGTGACCGCGACGACCGCGAGGATCAGCAGCGCAGGCAGCAGGCGGATCTTCATCGGGCCGCCCGCCCGGCGCGTTCGCGGATGCGAGGTGCGATAATTATCCTCTTCCTTTCGAATTGCCGTCGTCCGGTTCGCTGCATGCACACCCTCGTTCCCATCGCCTTCGTCCTCATCATTGCCAGCCTGGGTTCGGCGCTCTATTTCATGATGCACGACCGCGGCCACACGAAACGCATGGCCTGGTCGCTCGCCACCCGCGTCGGGCTGTCGATCTCGCTGTTCCTGTTCATCCTGTTCGCAAACTGGATGGGCTGGATCCATTCGACCGGCTTGCCGATCGGCCGCTGACGCCATCGCCGCGGGGGCCGCGGCCGCCGTGACCACCGCGGCCGCTGTGACATTTCGCCGCATGGCGGCGCCACCAAGCAAAAGCGCCGCCTGACTGAGTCGCGGCGGCGCCCGGATGATGCCGGCTGCCGGACGAATCGTTCACGCCGTCCGGCTCCCACAAAACCAAACGGCCCGCGCATCGCTGCGCGGGCCGTGTTGCATTTACAGCCAGTAGACGACGACGTACAGGCCGAGCCAGACGACGTCGACGAAGTGCCAGTACCACGCGGCGCCTTCGAATGCGAAGTGATGCTCCGGCTTGAAGTGGCCACGGATCATCCGCACCAGCACCACGGCGAGCATCGTGCCGCCGAGGAACACGTGGAAACCGTGGAAGCCCGTCAGCAGGAAGAACGTCGAGCCGTAGATGCCCGAGCCGAGCGTCAGGTTCAGTTCGTTGTACGCGTGGAAGTATTCGAAGCCCTGCGTGAACAGGAAGCAGATGCCGAGCACGAGCGTCGCGGCGAGCCACGCGATCGCCTTGCGGCGGTGATCGTCGCGCAGCGCATGGTGCGAAATCGTCAGCGTCGCGCCCGACGACAGCAGCAGCGCGGTGTTCAGCGTCGGGATCGGCCACGGGCCCATCGTCTTGAAGTGGCCAGCGAGCGCAGCCGGGCCTTCGTTCGGCCACACGGCGGAGAAGTCCGGCCAGATCAGCTTGTAGTCGAGGCTGCCGAGCTGGTGCAGCGCGATTTCACGCGCATAGAACAGCGCACCGAAGAACGCGCCGAAGAACATCACTTCGGAGAAGATGAACCAGCTCATGCTCCAGCGGTACGACCGGTCGACGTTCTTGCCGTACAAGCCGCCTTCCGATTCGGCAATCGAGTCGCCGAACCAGTGGTACAGCGTGAAGAGGAGCCACAGCAGGCCGAGCAACGCCGTGTACGGCGCCCAGTCGTGACCGTTGATCCACAGCGCCACCGATCCGAGCATGACCAGCAGGCCGCAGGCCGCGCTGATCGGATGCTGCGACGGATGCGGCACGAAATAGTACGGGGTCTGGTTTTGACCGCTCATGCTTGATTCTCCACTTCAGTCCAATTTGTGTACCGGAAACCGCTCCGGCTTTATTTCTCGCGCGGCGCGACGGCCGCCGCTCTTTCCTTCGTGAAACGCCCGGGGCGTTCCGCGTTGCATTCTTTCGTTGCCGCGGGTCTCGGCCCTCAGCCCTCAGCCCACGACCGCGCGCACGATCAGGATCAGCACGCCGATGAACACACCGGCCGCGATCAGCGCAACGATCAGTACGTGCAGCGGATTCAGCTGCGTCGCATCCGCTTCCAGGTCGCGCCGCTTGCGCACGCCGAAGAACGACCACAACACCGCCTTGACCGCCTGGCCGAACGATCCGCCCCGCTTGCCGTCCGTCATCGCCCTGCCTCCATCGTCATGCACCCGGCTTCGTCGAGCCCGGCTGCTTCGCCGCGCCGGCTGCCGCCTGCGCCGGCGTATTCAGTTCGAAGAACGTGTACGACAGCGTGATCGTCTTCACGTCCTTCGGCAGCTTCGGATCGATCACGAACACCACCGGCATCTTGCGCGACTCGTGCGCGGCCAGCGTCTGCTGCGTGAAGCAAAAGCACTCGATCTTCTTGAAAAACTCCGTCGCCTGCTTCGGCGCATAGCTCGGGATCGCCTGCGCGACGACCGGACGGCCCTGGCCGTTCGTCACGTCGTACACGATCGTCGTCAGCTCGCCCGGATGCACGTCGAGGCTGTTGTGTTCCGGCTTGAAACCCAGCGGGCCGCGCGCGTTCGTATCGAACTCGACCGACACCGTGCGACTCGTGTCGACCTGCGTGTTCTTCGCCTCGCGCTCGCTGACGTCGCGCTGCACGAGGTTGTTGATGCCGGTGATCTGGCAGATCGCCCGATACATCGGCACGAGCGCGAAGCCGAAGCCGAACATCAGTCCCGCCACGACAAACAGCTTCATCAGCATCGACCGGTTGAACGCGCGATCCGCGTTCTCCGCTTCCGGCTTCGACATACGACAACGTCCTCGCTACTGCGTCAGTGAGTGGACAGCCACCATTGCTTGATCACGACACCCACAAAAAAAACGGCGGCGATCGCAAGCAGAATCAGGCCGAGCCGCTTGTTGCCCGCGCGGATCTGCTCGGGCGTGCGTCTTTGTTGTGGATTCCGGTTCATCTGAAACCTGCGGTGGAACGTTCCGCCACGCCTGCCTGCAGCGGCAGGCGTCGGCGGAACATCCTTCGAAACGTATTAGTCGACGTGCGGCGGTTGCTCGAACGTGTGGAACGGAGCCGGGCTCGGCACCGTCCACTCGAGACCGATCGCGCCATCCCACGGCTTGTCGGCGGCCTTCTCCAGCTCGCCACCGCCACGGTACGCCGGCAGCACGACCGCGAACAGGAAGTACACCTGCGCGAGACCGAAACCGAACGCGCCGATCGTCGCGACCTGGTTGAAGTCCGTGAACTGCGCCGGGTAGTCCGCATAGCGGCGCGGCATGCCCGCGAGACCGACGAAGTGCATCGGGAAGAACGTCAGGTTGAAGAAGATCATCGACGCCCAGAAGTGGATCTTGCCGCGCGTCTCGTTGTACATCCAGCCCGTCCACTTCGGTGACCAGTAGTACCAGCCCGCGAACAGCGCGAACAGGGAACCGGCCACCAGCACGTAGTGGAAGTGCGCGACCACGAAGTAGGTGCCGTGGTACTGGATGTCGAGCGGCGCCATTGCCAGCATCAGGCCCGTCAGGCCGCCGAACGTGAACACGAACAGGAAGCCGATCGCGAACAGCATCGGGGTTTCGAACGTCATCGAACCGCGCCACATCGTCGCGAGCCAGTTGAACACCTTCACGCCCGTCGGCACCGCGATCAGCATCGTCGCGTACATGAAGAACAGCTGGCCGGTGACCGGCATGCCCGTTGCGAACATGTGGTGCGCCCAGACCATGAACGACAGGATCGCGATCGATGCCGTCGCGTACACCATCGAGCTATAGCCGAACAGCGTCTTGCGTGCGAACGCCGGGATCACCTGCGACACGATCCCGAACGCCGGCAGAATCATGATGTACACCTCGGGGTGGCCGAAGAACCAGAAGATGTGCTGGTACATCACCGGGTCGCCGCCGCCTGCCGCGTTGAAGAACGACGTGCCGAAGTGGCGGTCGAACAGCACCATCGTGATCGCGCCTGCCAGAACCGGCATCACCGCGATCAGCAGGTACGCGGTGATCAGCCACGTCCACGCGAACATCGGCATCTTCATCAGCGTCATGCCCGGTGCGCGCATGTTCAGGATCGTCACGACGATGTTGATGCCGCCCATGATCGACGAGGCGCCCATCAGGTGGACCGCGAAGATCGCGAAGTCCATGCCCGGGCCCATCTGCGTCGACAGCGGCGCATACAGCGTCCAGCCGGCAGCCGTCGCGCCGCCCGGCGCGAAGAACGAGCCGACCAGCAGCACGGCCGCGACCGGCAGCAGCCAGAAGCTGAAGTTGTTCATCCGCGCGAACGCCATGTCGGACGCGCCGATCTGCAGCGGAATCATCCAGTTCGCGAAGCCGACGAATGCCGGCATGATCGCGCCGAACACCATGATCAGGCCGTGCATCGTCGTGAGTTCGTTGAAGAACTCCGGACGCATGATCTGCAGGCCCGGCGTGAACAGCTCGGCACGGATGCCGAGCGCCATCACGCCGCCCGACAGGAACATGATGAACGAGAACAGCAGGTACAGCGTACCGATGTCCTTGTGGTTGGTGGCGAACAGCCAGCGCCGCCAGCCATGCGGTGTTTCGTGCGCGTGGTCGTCGTGCGCGTGGCCCGCGGCTACGTCGTGCCCGATGCTAGACATGAGAATCTCCTAATGCGAATACGTCGACAAACACAGCGACACGTCAGGCCGCCGGGCCGATCTCGACACGCCGGGCTTCCTTCGCGTCCGCCCCGCCCGTGATCGTTTCCGGCTTCTTCATAATGATGTGGTCTTCCGCCACGCCTGCCGCCTTCAGCGCGTCGCGCACGGCTTGCGCGCGGTGCTTGGCGAGTTCGGCGTTGGCGTCGGCCGAGCCCGTCTTGTCGGTGAAGCCCGACAGCGCGAGCTTCGCGTCCGGATGTGCCTTCGCATAGTCGGCCGCCGCCGCGATCGCCGACTGTGCGTCGGCCGGCAGCGTGCTCTTGCCCGTTTCGAAATAGATCGTCGACAGCGCGGCCGCCGGCGCGGCTGCGCCCGACGCTGCCTGCTCCGGCGCCGAAGCTGCTGCCGCCGGCGCTGCGCCTGCGGCGTCCGCGGTGTCTTCAGGCAGCTTGCCGTTACGCGCGTCCGCCACCTGCTTCGGTTGCAGCACGTCGTTCTTGTGGTTGCCCCACGAGTTGCGCTCGTAGGTGACGACCGCGGCAATGTCGAGGTCCGACAGCGACGCCCACGACGGCATCGCGCCCTTGCCCTTCAGCACGCGCTCGACGTGCGCCGAGATCGGGCCGTTCGCGATCGGGCTGCCGTCCATCGCCGGGAACGCGCCGAGGCCCTTGCCGTTCACCTGGTGACAAGCTGCGCAGTTCGCCTTGTAGACGTCCTCGCCGTGCGCCATCAGTTCGGCCATCGTGTAAACCTTGTTCGGATCGACTGCGGCACCGGCCAGCTTGGCCTTCTGCGCGGTGACCCACTTCGCGTAGTCGTCATCCGAGAGCACCTCGACGACGACCGGCATGTACGCGTGCTCCTTGCCGCACAGCTCGGTACAGAAACCGCGGAAGGTGCCGACCTTGTCGGCCTTGAACCACGTGTCGCGCACGAAGCCGGGGATCGCATCCTGCTTCACGCCGAACGCGGGCACGTACCACGAGTGGACGACGTCGTTCGCGGTCGTGATGATGCGGATCTTCTTGTTGACCGGCACGACGAGCGGGTTGTCGACTTCCTGCAGGTAGGTGTCGGTGATCGCCTGCTTGCCCATCACTGCGTCACGCGGGGTCGACAGCGTCGACAGGAAGCTGATGCCTTCGCCTGGGCCCTTCACGTAGTCGTAGCCCCACTTCCACTGGTAGCCGGTGACCTTGACCGTGAGATCGGCGTTCGTCGTGTCCTTCATCGCGACGACGGCCTTCGTCGCCGGCAGCGCCATCAGCACGACGATGACGAACGGCACGATCGTCCAGATGATTTCGACGGTCGTGCTTTCATGGAAATTGGCGGCCTTGTGGCCTTTGGATTTGCGGTGCGCGAAGATCGAATAGAACATCACGCCGAACACGCCGACGAAGATCACCGTACACAGGATCAGCATCATCGTGTGGAGATCGTAGAGCTCCTCGGCGATCTTCGTGACAGGCGGCTGAAAATTGATCTCGTTGACGCGGGGGCCGCCCGGGCTGTCACCGACCGCCAGAGCCGCGCCGGCAAAGAGCAGTCCGCCGCATGCCAGCACGCCCGTGAGGGCTCGCTTGATTGTTTTCATAGCTTCCTTACCCAAAATTTCCATTCAAACCCTCCCCCGTCGCAAGCCACCTGCGTCGCACCCGCCGCCCCGGTCATCCACAGCGCCGGAGCGACATGCGCAACTCGTCGGCGAACTGCGCGCGCCGGTACTGCGCGAGATGCTGCCCAATCACGACGGTCTGCCCGCGCGACACCAGCCGAATCGGATCGCGTGGCGTCGCGCCCGGCTCGACCCGCACCCAGCGCGGGTTGAATTCGATCTGCGTGAGCCGTTCCGCATCCATCCGCTCGATCACGAGCCGGTGCGGAAACAGCCTGATGCGTTCGTAGTCGACTGCATGGCGCGCATGGATCGCAAACGCGACACCCACCGCCAGCAGCTCGATTCCGGTGAAAGGCATGACGAGCCATGCCCCCTGCCACATCAGCAATGCCGCGATCGCAAGCGAAACACTCGCGAGCGACGCGTAAAACAGCACGAACTGGCGCGGCGACACCGAACAGTTGCGCTTCATGAGCCAGTCCTCGAGGACCGGTTCAACGTCCGCTGCCTCCGTCGAATCCCTCGCTGCCTCCATCGCCGCCTCACGCGAATGGCATGCGATGCATGCCTGCATCGGACTCGCCACCCCGTATTGCGGGGACCCCGGGGCGACAAGCTGACGCATTATAGGCGGGTTCAATGGCATCCACAAGCAAGCGCCTATCGCCCGCCAAGCCAAGCACGACAAGCTTTCCGGCCATTTCAGCGGTTATTTTGACCCCGCTTTGCATCGCTAATTTCAGACATAACAAAACCCCTCTTTACCGCTTTACCGATTCTTCGGGCGCCCCTTTCCGATGTCCTCGATGCGCACGATCCCGTGCCCCTCCGCGGTCGTGCGCGGCACGGCCTTCCACGCGTGCCCGTAGATCACCTCGAAGGTCAGCGGGATCGTGCCGTCCGCGCGCCGGCGCGCGTCGAGCGCATCGCCCAGCGCCTGACGGAAGCGCCGCGTCGCGCGCTGCGGCGCCGCGCGCTCGAACGGATACGCGCCCCAGCGGCGCACGTCGGCCAGCAATGAATCGGGGGATTTATAGGTGACGGTCAGCACTTCCTGGTCCATCACGGGAATCTCGAAGCCGCTCTCGACGAGCATGTCGCCGAGGTCGTGCATGTCGACGAAATCGATCACGCGCGGCGCGGCCGGCGCGAGGCCGAGCGCGGCCTCGGCGTCCGCGCAGGCCGCGCGCAGCTCGCGCAGCGTATCGGGGCCGAGCGTGCTGAACATCAGCAGGCCGTTGACGCGCAGCACCCGCTGCCACTCGGGCAGCACCGCGTCGGGATGCGAATGCCAGTGCAGCGCGAGGTTCGACCAGAGCAGGTCGAACGCGCCCGCCGCGAACGGCAGCGCCGAGAAATCCGCCTGCGCGACACGGGGGCCGCGCTGGCCGAGCGCCTTGCCGAGCGACGCGGGCAGCCAGCGGCGCCAGCTCGTCTGCTCGGTTTCGCGCTGCCCTGCCCGCGCGAGCATCGCGCCGGACAGGTCGACGCCGAACACGGGCGCCTCCGGAAAGCGCGCGCGCAGCGCCGGCAGGTCGTCACCCGCGCCGCAACCGGCGTCGAGCACCGCCGCGGGGCTCACCTTGATGTACTCGAGACGCTCGCACATCCGCTGCGCGATCTCGCGCGGCAGGAACGCGACTGCGTCGAACGCGGCCGCGCGGCGGTCGAAGATCTGCCGCAGACGCCGGGCGTCATAGGCCGGACGGCTGGATGAGGTCGAAGCTGGGGACATGTCTGGCACACTGGCGAAGAGCCCGAAGTATACTCGCTCGCCCCGGAAGCTTCATTGAGGCCATATTGAGGCGCCTAGCCGATGAATCGCCGCCCGTTTTCGCAGTCGTTCCGCGTCGTTATGTCGCAGGCTTTGGCGCGAGTGGCGGCGATTGCGTTGCCGAACCGCTGCGCACTGTGCGGCAATTTGTCACACACGGCGATCTGCGGCGGATGCGATGCCGCGTACTGGGATGAAACGCGCCTGCGCTGCGCCGTCTGCGCGGCGCCGCTCGCACCGGGGCACGCGCGACGCGCGGCCGGCTACCGGTGCGACGCGTGCCGCGCCACGCCGCCGCCGTACGATGCGACACTCGCGCTCGCCGATTACCGGGCGCCGCTCGACGAGCTCGCGCGCGGGCTGAAGTTTCATGCGCGGCTCGCGCTTGGCGCCGAGTTCGCGGGCCGGCTCGAGCGGCTGATCGCAGACACACCCGTCGCCAGCGGCCGCTTCGACGTGATCGCGCCGGTACCGCTCGCGCGCGGGCGGCTCGCCGCGCGCGGCTACAACCAGGCGTGGGCGATCGCGCGGCCGCTCGCGCGCCGGCTCGGTGTGCGCGCGGACGCGGCGCTGCTCGCACGCGTCGCGGAAACCGCGCCGCAATCGCGGCTCGACCGGCGCGCGCGGCGCGACAACGTCGCAGCGGCGTTCACGGTCGCAGGCGACGTCGCGGGCCGCCATGTCGCGCTCGTCGACGACGTGATGACGTCGGGCGCGACGCTGGCCGCCGCCGCACACGTGCTCAAGGCGGCGGGCGCCGCACGCGTGACGAATCTGGTCGCGCTGCGCACCGCCAGGGATTAATTGGATGGAGACGCGTGCTGCCCGCCGGCGGCCGCGCCAGTCAGAACCCGGCCGGCCGCGAGGCTGGCCCACCGAGAGCGGCCCGCCGAGCGCGGCCGCCGAACCGAACCATGTACAACGTCGTCCTCGTCGCCCCCGAAATTCCGCCGAACACCGGCAACGTGATCCGCCTGTGCGCGAATACCGGTGCGCGGCTGCACCTGATCGAACCGCTCGGCTTTCCGCTCGACGACGCGAAGATGCGCCGCGCGGGCCTCGACTATCACGAATATGCGGAAATGCGTGTGCATCCGGACTGGGACGCGTTCGTCGCCGCCGAATCGCCCGATCCCGCGCGGATGTTCGCGTTCACGACGCGCGGCTCGGGCCGCTTCCACGACCACGCGTTCCTGCCGGGCGACTGGTTCGTGTTCGGCTCGGAAACGCGCGGCCTGCCCGCGCCGCTGCTCGAGCGCTTCCCGAACGAACAGCGCGTGCGCCTGCCGATGCGGCCCGGCAACCGCAGCCTGAACCTGTCGAACACGGTCGCTGTGGTCGTGTTCGAGGCGTGGCGGCAGGCCGGCTTCGAAGGCGGCGCCTAGACTAGACGCGCGCGAGCCGTGCCCGGTACAGCTCGAGCATGTCCGGCGAAAAACACGCGAAGATCACCTGCGTGAGGTTCGGCGCCTGCGGCAGCATCTCGACGACCGCCCCGATCGCGATGTCGACCGCCTGCTCCGCCGGATAACGGTAGATTCCGCAGCTGATTGCCGGGAACGCGATCGACGCGCACGCGACCTCTTCGGCCAGCTCGATCGCGCGCCGGTAGCACGACGCGAGCAGCTCGGCTTCCCGCTGCCCGCCGCCATGCCACACGGGGCCGACCGCGTGAATCACGTATTTCGCCGGCAACCCGTGGCCGCGCGTGAGTTTCGCGTCGCCGGTCTCGCAGCCGCCGAGCGTGCGGCATTCGGCGAGCAAGCCCGGGCCGGCCGCGCGATGGATCGCGCCATCGACACCGCCGCCGCCGAGCAGCGAGCCGTTTGCCGCGTTGACGATCGCATCGACCGCGAGCGTCGTGATGTCGACGACCTGCGCGTCGAGCGTGGTGGAACCGATCTGCAGCATGACGACCTCCGCGAACGAAGGAGATGATTCAAGCGTAGTGCGCTTTGCGCGGCCACGCGACCGCTACCCCGCGCTCGCTACTCCGCGCGCGCGTCCCGGCGCAGCAGGCCGCTGACCGCGTCGCGCGGCGCGACGCCGTCGAACAGCACGCCGCACACGGCTTCGGTGATCGGCATCTCGAGCGACTGCGCGCGCGCGATCGCGAGCACCGCCTGCGCGCAGCGCACGCCTTCGGCGACATGGCCGAGCGCGCCGAGAATATCGTTCAATGAACGGCCGGCCGCCAGCTGCAAGCCGACCGTGCGATTGCGCGACAGGTCGCCCGTCGCGGTGAGGATCAGGTCGCCGAGGCCCGTGAGGCCCGTGAAGGTTTCCGCGCGGCCGCCGAGCGCGACGCCGAGTCGCGACATTTCCGCAAGCCCGCGCGTGATCAGCGCGGCGCGTGCGTTCAGGCCGAGGCCGAGCCCGTCGGCAATGCCGGTCGCGATCGCCAGCACGTTCTTCACCGCGCCGCCGACCTCGACGCCGACCACGTCGTCGCCCGTATAGATCCGCATCGCGCCATGATGGAACGCCGCGAGCGTGCGTTCGCGGCACGCGGCCGACGCGCTCGCGACCGTCAGCGCGACCGGCAGCCCCTGGCCGACTTCGCGTGCGAAGCTCGGCCCCGACAGCACGCCGTTGCTGCGCTGTTCCGGCAGTTCGGCGGCGATCACCTGATGCGGCAGCAGATGCGTGTCGGCCTCGAAGCCCTTGCAGACCCAGACGACGTGCGCGGGCACGCAGCCCGCGTCGCGCATCGCGCGGCACAGCGCGCGCAGCCCGGCCACGGGCGCGCCGATCACGCACAGCGCGTCGTCCGCGGCGCCATGCGCGAGCGCCGCGGCGAGATCCGCGTCGTAGCGCAATGCGTCGGGCAATGCGATGCCGTCGAGATAACGGGAATTTTCGTGCCGGGCCTGCAGCCCGGCGATGAGCGCGGCGTCGCGCGCCCAGAGAAGCGTGTCGTGCCGCGCGGCCAGATGGCCCGCGAGCGCGGTGCCCCAGGCACCGGCGCCGAGAACGGCTACTTTCATACCCAGCACCGGTCCTTGCTCGTTCCTCAGTTCAGCGTCGAGCCGTTCGGCGCGCCTGCTGCACCCGCCTGCTGCTGGAGCTGCGCGAGACGCTGCTCGTAGAGCGCCTGGAAGTTGATCTCGGCGAGGTGGATCGGCGGGAAGCCCGCGCGCGTGATCGCGTCGGCGATGTTCGAGCGCAGGTACGGGAACAGGATCGTCGGGCAAGCGATGCCGACGAGCGGGTCGAGCTGTTCGTCAGGAATGTTGCGAATGTCGAAAATTCCGGCCTGCTTCGCCTCGATCAGGAACGCGACCTTGTCCTTCACCTTCGCCGTTACGGTGCCCGACACGACGACTTCGAACACGCTTTCCGCGAGACGCTCGGCCTTGACGTCGACTTCGACTTCAACCGACGGCATGTCCTGCTCGAGGAAGATCGCCGGCGAATTCGGCTGCTCGAGCGACATATCCTTCAGGTAGACGCGCTGGATGTTGAAGAACGGTTGGTTTTCGACGTCGGACATGTTGATTCCCTAAAAGTGGTGACGGAGCGGCCGGCCCGGGCCGGCCGCTCCGGTTGATCCTGCGCGCCTGGCTGCGCAGCCGGCGGCCATTCTGCCCTAATCAGGCCGCTTGCAGAAGCGGCAGGAGACCGCCTGCGCGGTCGAGCTTCGACAGATCGTCGTAGCCGCCGACGTGCGTGTCGCCGATGTAGATCTGCGGCACCGTGCGGCGGCCCGTGCGCGTCATCATTTCGTCGCGGCGCGACGGATCCTTGTCGATCAGCACCTTCTCGATCTGCTCGACGCCGCGCAGCTTCAGGAGCCGCTCGGCCTGGATGCAATACGGGCACACCTGGGTGCTGTACATGACCACTTTGTTCACTTCGCCACTCCTTGTTTGACGACCGGCATCCCGGCCTGCTGCCACGCGGCGACGCCGCCTTCGAGCACGTGCACCTCGGCATAGCCCGCCTCCTCGACCGCGCGCGCCGCCTTCTGCGACTGCTGGCCGTTCTGGCACACGAGCAGCACCGGGGTGCTCTTGTTCTTCGCGACCTGCGCGATCTTCGCGCCGATTTCGCCCGCCTCGACCTGGCGCGCCGACGGCAGGTGGCCGGCGGCGAACTCGGACGCGGGCCGCACGTCGATCACGACCGCGTTGCGGCGATTGATGAGCTGAGTCGCCTCTGCGGCCGACAGGCCGCCGCGGCCGCGGCGCAGCGCGGGCCAGGCCAGCAGGCCGCCGGACACCAGCAGGATCGCGATGAGGGCCAGGTTCGTGTAATCGGTAAAGAACGTCACGGAATTCCGCCGGAAAAAGAGAAATCGGGAAAGGACAATCCGAGCATTATAAAATAACCGACTTGCGCGGGCGTGACGCCCGGCGCACCGCTTCCTTCACTACCGACCGCAAGCACCTATGTACAAGCTCGTCCTCATCCGCCACGGCGAATCGACGTGGAACAAGGAAAACCGCTTCACCGGCTGGGTCGACGTCGACCTGACCGAGCAAGGCTGCAACGAGGCCTACCAGGCCGGCGAACTGCTCAAGGAAGCCGGCTACACGTTCGACATCGCGTACACGTCCGTGCTCAAGCGCGCGATCCGCACGCTGTGGCACGTGCAGGACCGGATGGATCTGATGTATCTGCCCGTCGTGCACTCGTGGCGCCTGAACGAGCGCCACTACGGCGCGCTGTCCGGCCTGAACAAGGCGGAAACGGCCGCGAAGTTCGGCGACGAGCAGGTGCTCGTGTGGCGCCGCAGCTACGACACGCCGCCGCCCGCGCTCGACGCGACCGACGAGCGCGCGCCGTACGGCGACCCGCGCTACGCGAAGGTGCCGCGCGAGCAGCTGCCGCTCACCGAATGCCTGAAGGACACGGTCGCGCGCGTGCTGCCGCTGTGGAACGAGTCGATCGCGCCCGCGGTCAAGGCCGGCAAGCAGGTGCTGGTCGCCGCGCACGGCAATTCGCTGCGCGCGCTGATCAAGTACCTCGACGGGATCTCCGACAGCGACATCGTCGGGCTGAACATCCCGAACGGCGTGCCGCTCGTGTATGAACTCGACGAAAACCTGAAGCCGATCCAGCACTACTACCTCGGCGACCAGGACGCGATCGCGAAGGCGCAGGCCGCCGTCGCGAAGCAGGGCAAGGCGGGCTGATCCCGCCCCGCTCTCCCGCTCCGGCCCCGCGCCGGCGCGGGAGGGGCCGCGCGAACCTCCTCGCGCGGGCGCTGTCGAACCGCTTTCGACCCATTCCACTTGCAAGTCGGACGAACAGTTATACTTGTCCGCTACATCCCCGCTACCGCCACGCGCTTCCCGACCGCACCAGATCTCTATGCGTATGAAATTGAAGAACATCGGCCTGATTGCCGCGGGCCTTGCCACGGGCGTGTTTGCCACGCTGCAAATTTCCGCGTCGGCCGAGCAGACCGTCACGGCGCCGCTTCCGCTCGACCAGCTCCGCCTGTTCGCTGAGGTATTCGGCCAGATCAAGCGCGAGTACGTCGAGCCGGTCGACGACAAGAAGCTGCTGACGGCGGCGATCAAGGGCATGGTGTCGAGCCTCGACCCGCACTCGTCGTTCCTCGACAAGACCGACTACGAGGAACTGCAGGAGCAGACGAAGGGCCGCTTCGCGGGTCTCGGCATCGAGATCTCTCAGGAAGACGGCCTCGTCAAGGTGATCTCGCCGATCGAAGATACCCCCGCGTTCCGCGCGGGCATCCGGCCGGGCGACCTGATCACCCGCATCAACGACAAGCCGGTGCGCGGCATGACGCTCGACAAGGCCGTCAAGCAGATGCGCGGTGAGCCGGGCACGAAGGTCACGCTGACGATCTTCCGCAAGAGCGACGACCGCACGTTCCCGATCACGGTCACGCGCGCGGTGATCCGCGTGCAGAGCGTGAAGATGAAGCTGCTCGATCCGGGCTACGCGTATATCCGCATCACGAGCTTCCAGGAACGCACGACGCCCGATCTCGCCGCGAAGCTGCAGGACATCGCGCGCCAGCAGCCGAACGTGAAGGGCCTGATCGTCGATTTGCGCAACAACGGCGGCGGCCTTCTGCAGAGCGCCGTCGGCGTCGCGGGCGCGTTCCTGCCGCCGGATTCCGTCGTCGTGTCGACCAACGGTCAGATCCCCGATTCGAAGCAGGTCTACCGCGACACGTACGACAATTACCGCCTGCCGTCGTTCGACGGCGATCCGCTGAAGGGCCTGCCGCCGGTCTTCAAGACCGTGCCGATCGTCGTGCTGACGAATGCCTATTCGGCGTCGGCGTCCGAAATCGTCGCGGGCGCGCTGCAGGATTCGAAGCGCGCGCTGATCCTCGGCAAGACGACGTTCGGCAAGGGTTCGGTGCAGACGGTCCGCCCGATGACGGCCGACACCGCACTGCGCCTGACGACCGCGTACTACTACACGCCGAGCGGCCGTTCGATCCAGAACAAGGGCATCACGCCGGACGTGCCGGTCGACCAGTACGCGGACGGCGATCCGGACGACGTGCTCGTGACGCGCGAGGTCGACTATACGAACCACCTCGCGAACACGCAGGATCCGAACGAGAAGAAGGAACAGGAAGAGCGCGAGCAGCGCCGGATGGATCAGCTGCGCATCCTGGAAGAGCAGAACGACAAGAAGACGCCCGAGCAGCGCCAGAAGGATCGCGACCGCAAGCCGGTCGAGTTCGGCAGCACGGACGACTTCATGATGCAGCAAGCGCTCGCGAAGCTCGAAGGCAAGCCGGTGCAGCAGTCGAAGTCGCTGCTCGCGGAAAGCACGCAGGGCCCGGCCGCCAAGACGACCGGCGCGTCGAAGCCCGCGGCAGCATCGAAGCCGGCCGCGAAACCGGCGCCCGCGTCGGCGCCGCAGTAAGCGCCGGCCGATAAACGACGGCCGATAAACGACGGCCGGTAATCGACGGCCGGTAATCGACGGGCCATCGCGGGAAGACCGCGATGGCCCGTTTTTCATGCGCGCTTAGAATACGCACATTCGATACGCACATTCGAAACGCAAATTCGATACGCAAGTCCGCACCGCGCCCCGCCCGCAACCAACTCATGAACGACGACCAACTCCTCCGCTATTCCCGCCACATCCTCGTCGACGAAATCGGCATCGAGGCGCAGCAGCGCTTTCTCGACGCGCATGCGATCGTCGTCGGCGCAGGCGGCCTCGGCTCGCCCGCGGCGATGTATCTCGCGGCGTCCGGCGTCGGCACGATCACGCTCGTCGACGCGGACACCGTCGATCTGACCAACCTGCAGCGGCAGATCCTGCACGTGAGCGCGTCGGTCGGGCGCAAGAAGGTGGAATCGGGGCGCGACGCGCTCGCGCAGCTCAACCCGGACGTGACCGTGCACGCGGTCGCCGAGCGTGTCGACGACGCGTGGCTCGACGCGCACGTGCCGCATGCGGGCGTCGTGCTCGACTGCACCGACAACTTTGCGACCCGCCATGCGATCAACCGCGCCTGCGTCGCGCATCGCGTGCCGCTCGTATCGGGCGCGGCGCTGCGCTTCGATGGCCAGATCAGCACATTCGACTTCCGCGATCCGGCGGCGCCCTGCTATGCGTGCGTGTTCCCCGAAGACCAGCCGTTCGAGGAAGTCGCGTGCGCGACGATGGGCGTATTCGCGCCGACGGTCGGGATCATCGGCTCGATGCAGGCGGCCGAGGCGCTGCGCGTGATCGGCGGCATCGGCACGACGCTGAACGGCCGGCTGATGATGCTCGATGCGCTGCGAATGGAATGGACGACGATGAAGATCGCACGCCAGGCCGACTGCCCGGTGTGCGGCGGCCGGCACTGATGCCGGCCGCGCGGCACACGCCGCGTCGCGCGTGTGCTTGACCGGCCCGCGGCCCGCACCGGCAGGCACGCTTATACGACTGCGTCCGCGCGCGGCTCGGCGACCGCCAGGCGCTGCAGCGCCGACTGCACTTCCTCTGGCTCGAACGCCGCGAGTACGTCCGCGGTCGGCTTTTCGAGCGCCTTCAGGTGCGCGCGCAGGATCTCCTGCTTGACGACGAGCAGCTGGCTCGGATGCATCGAGAATTCGGTGAGCCCCATGCCGAGCAGCAGGCGCGTGAGCGCCGGATCGCCGGCCATCTCCCCGCATACCGACACCGGCACGCCCGCGCGCTTCGCCTCGCGCAGCGTGTACGCGATCAGGTGCAGCACCGCCGGATGCAGCGGGTCGTACAAATGCGCGACCGCGTTATCCGCGCGGTCGATCGCGAGCGTGTACTGGATCAGGTCGTTGGTGCCGATCGACAGGAAATCGAAGCGCTTCAGGAACAGCGGCAGCGCGATCGCCGCGGCCGGAATTTCGATCATCGCGCCGATCCGCACGTTCGGATCGTATGCAAGCCCCGCATCGTCGAGCTGGTGCTTCGCCTCGCGGATCAGGTCGAGCGTCTGGTCGATCTCCTGCGCGTGCGCGAGCATCGGGATCAGGATCTTCACCTGCCCGAACGCGGACGCGCGCAGGATCGCGCGCAACTGCGTGAGGAACATCTGCGGCTCGGACAGGCTCCAGCGGATCGCGCGCAGGCCGAGCGCCGGGTTCGGCGCAGTCTCGTAGCCTTCGTCGAGCGCCTCGAGCGGCTTGTCGGCGCCGACGTCGATCGTGCGGATCGTCACCGGCATGCCCTTCATCCATTCGACCGCGCGCTTGTACGCGGCGAACTGCTCCTCTTCCTCCGGCATCACCTTCTGATGCATGAACAGGAATTCGGAGCGGAACAGGCCGACACCGACGGCGCCCGCCTCGACCGCCGCCTTCGCGTCGTCGGGCAGCTCGATGTTCGCGCACAGGTCGATCTTCGTGCCGCATAACGTTTGCGTCGGCGAAAACTTGAGACGCTGCAGCTTGCGTTGCTCGAGCGCCTTTTCGGACTGCCGGTACGAATACTCCTCGAGAACGATCGGCGCCGGATCGACGATCACGATGCCCTGGTCGCCGTCGACGATGATCAGGTCGTCCTGGCGGATCAGCGTGCTCGCATGCTGCACGCCGACCGCGGCCGGAATGCCGAGGCTGCGCGCGACGATCGCCGTATGCGACGTGCGCCCGCCGAGATCGGTGACGAACGCCTGGAACGACTGGGTCTTGAACTGCATCATGTCGGCCGGCGCGATGTCGTGCGCGACCACGATCATCTCGTCGGTGCCGGACTTCGCGGCGCCGTTGAGCGCCTGCGCGGCGGACGGCGCGCCCGCGAGCGCCTTCAGCACGCGCTCGACCACCTGCTCGATGTCGGCCTTGCGTTCTCGCAGGTATTCATCCTCGATGTCGTCGAAATGCCGCGTGAGCAGGTCGAGCTGCTCGGTCAGCGCCCATTCGACGTTGTAGCGCCGCGTGCGGATCAGGTCGATGGTTTCCTGCACGAGCATCGCGTCGCTCAGGATCATCGCGTGCACGTCGATGAACGCGCCCACTTCGCTCGGGGTGTCCTCGGTCAGGTCGGCGCGCAGCGCATCGAGCTCGCGATGCACGGCCGCGAGCGCCGTGCGGAAGCGCTCGACCTCGGCGTCGATCTGGGTCGTCTCGATCAGGTAATGGGCGACATCGAGCGCCGCCGGCGCGATCAGATACGCGCGTCCGATCGCGATACCACGTGATACGGGAATGCCCTGCAGCGTGAACGACACGCGCACCTCCTCTGTACATGTAAAGCCGCGGCACACTGCTGCGATGCGCTTATGACCCTGGATCCCGATTATAAATTCCGTACATGGCGGCTGACTGCATGCACCGCAGCATTACGTGCAATGCATCAATCGTGCCGGCGAAAAAAATGCCGCGGTATCCGCGGCATTCTCACTGGAAATGGCAACGATCTTGTGCCGTCGGTCACTGGCCTTCGCCGAACTTGTCGGCAATCAGCTTCAGCAGCGCGTCCATCGCCTCCTTCTCGTCCGCCCCTTCGGTCTCGATCGTGATCGTGCTGCCGATGCCCGCCGCCAGCATCATCACGCCCATGATGCTTTTCGCGTTGATCTTGCGCCCGTTGCGCGTCATCCAGACTTCGGACTGGAAATTGCCGGCCAGTTGCGTGAGCTTGGCCGATGCACGTGCATGCAGCCCCAATTTGTTGACGATGGTGGTTTCTTGTTGAAGCATGGTTCTCGTTCGGTCGAGGTTGCCGGCGGCACCCGTCGGCGGATGGGTCTGAAACGGGGAGCGAAACCCGGTCAGGGCGATTCGGTGCGCGGCCGCGGTTCCGGCGGAATCGGCGCGCATTCGCCGCAGCCGATCTCGGACGGCGGCGGCGGCGTGCCCGCCGCGACCTCGTGGACGCCTTTCGCGCCACCGGACAGCGCCTTGTCGACGAGCTTGTCGAGCGGGACCGTGCGGTAGCAGACCGCGCGCACCAGCATCGGCAGGTTGACGCCGGCCAGCACCCTGACGTTGTCGATTTTCGCCAACTGCCCGGCGATGTTCGCGGGCGTCGCGCCGTACATGTCGGTCAGCACGATCGCGCCGTTTTCTTCCTTGAGCCGCGCGAGCTCGGCATGCGCGAACGCCATCACCTGGGTGGGGTCGCTGTCCGCCTGCACGTCGATGCAGCCGATGCGCGCGGGCACGCCGCCGTAGATGTGCGCGATGCAGTCCCGCAGCGCGGTGGCGAGCGGGGCGTGCGCGATGATCAGAATCCCTGCCATGTCAGCACCCGCCTGTCCGCCCCGAGCCGGGCAACGTACAAAGCGATTGAGGGGGTCGTTTCATTTTCAACCTGGCAACAAGTTCGGCCCGGCCGCCGGGCCTGCGGCACCTGAATGCCGGTGCCTGGCGAGCGGGCATTGTAGCAGGCCGGTCACCTCATTCCGGCAGCGGGGGACCTGCGCGGCCGCCGCCGGTGTTGCGCGCAACAGACGCGGCTTACGCGGCCGCGCGCTCCAGCGCGTCGATGAACATTGCGGCGACGTCGAAACCCGTCTGCTCCATGATCTCGCGGAAGCAGGTCGGACTCGTGACGTTCACCTCGGTCAACCAGTCGCCGATCGCATCGAGCCCGACCAGCAGCAGCCCGCGTGCGGCCAGCACGGGCCCGAGCGTTTCGGCGATCTCGCGGTCGCGCGCGGTCAGCGGCTGCGCGACGCCAAGGCCGCCCGCGGCGAGATTGCCGCGCACCTCGTTGCCCTGCGGAATCCGCGCGAGCGAATACGGCACCGGCTCGCCGCCGATCAGCAGGATCCGCTTGTCGCCGGCCTTGATTTCCGGGATGTACTTCTGCGCCATCACCGTGCGCGCGCCGTCGTGGCTCAGCATCTCGATGATCGAACCGAGGTTCATGCCATCCGGCTTCACGCGGAACACGCCCATCCCGCCCATTCCGTCGAGCGGCTTCAGGATCACGTCGCCGTGCTCCGTATGGAACGCGCGCAGCCGCTTCGCGTCGCGCGTGACGAGCGTCGGCGCGACGAACTGCGGGAATTCGCCGATCGCGAGCTTCTCCGAGTGATCGCGGATCGACTGCGCGTTGTTGAACACGCGTGCGCCCGCGCGCTCGGCCAGTTCGAGCAGCCACGTCGACGTCACGTATTCCATGTCGAACGGCGGATCCTTGCGCATCAGCACCGCGCCGAACGACTCGACGCGGCGCGACTCGACGACGCCGGCCTCGTACCACTGCTCGCGATGCAGGTCGTCCAGCTCGCCGACGAACACGATGCGCCGCACGTCGGCCTCGACGGCGGAACCGGTCCACGCGAGGTGGCGCGGCTCGCACGCGTAGACCGCATGCCCGCGCCGCGCGGCCTCCGCCATCATCGCGTAGGTCGAATCCTTGTAGATCTTGAAGCGCTCGAGCGGGTCGGCGATAAAGAGAATGTCCATGCGGGTCCTGTCTTTGCGGTGCCGGCAGCGTGGCCGTTACACCTGAATGGCTTCCGGATCGGTCTTTTCCAGTTCGATCGACGACGCGATCAGCGACAGCCGCGCGACGACGCCGTACATGTAGAACCGGTTCGGCGGCGCGGCGCCCGGCTTCGCGCCGGCATCCGGCAGCGCGGTGTGCTCGAAGCCGAGCGGCACGTAGTGCATGCCCGGCGCGTTCAGGTTCTGGTCGCGCTCGCGGCCGGCGTGCGTGCGGTAGAAGCCGCCGACCACGTAGCGGTCGATCATGTAGACGACCGGCTCGGCCACTTCGTCGCCGACCCGCTCGAACGTGTACACGCCTTCCTGCACGATCACGTCGCGCACCGCGAGCCCGGCCTTCGACTCGGCCATCTGCGCGCGCTCGGCCTTCGACAGCCGGCCGATCTCGGCCGCGTCGTGCACCGTCATCACGCCGCGCCCGGCGGTGCCGGCATCGGCCTTCACGACGACGTACGGCTTCTCGCTGATCCCGTATTCGCGATACTTGCGCGCGATCTTCTTCAGCACGCCGTCGATCGCGTCGGCGAGCGCCTCGTCGCCTTCATGCGCCTGCCAGTCGATGCCTTCGACATGCGCGAAATACGGATTCACCATCCACGGATCGACACCGACCATCTTCGCGAACTTCTTCGCGACGTCGTCGTAGCACGAGAAGTGCGTCGACTTGCGGCGCACGGCCCAGCCCGCGTGCAGCGGCGGCAGCAGGTACTGCTCGTGCAGGTTCTCGAGCACGGCCGGGATGCCGGCCGACAGGTCATTGTTCAGCAGGATCGAGCACGGATCGAAATTCTTCAGGCCGAGGCGGCGCTGCGTGCGCTCGAGCGGTTCGAGCACGATCTTCTGGCCGTCCGCGAGCGTGATCGGCGTGATGTCGGTGATGCCAGGATCGAGCGAGCCGAAGCGCACGTTGAGGCCGGCGAGGCGCATGATCGCCGCGAGGCGCGCGACGTTCTCCAGATAGAACGCGTTGCGGGTCGGCAGCTCGGGAATCACGAGCAGGTTCTTCGCGTCCGGGCAGATCTTCTCGATGGCGGCCATCGCCGCCTGCACGGCGAGCGGCAGCACTTCGGACGGCAGATTGTTGAACGCGCCGGGAAACAGGTTGGCGTCGACGGGCGCGAGCTTGAAGCCGGCGTTACGCAGGTCGACCGAACAGTAGAACGGCGGCGTGTGTTCCTGCCATTCGAGCCTGAACCAGCGTTCGATCGCAGGCGTGGCGTCGAGGATCTTCTGCTCGAGCTCGAGCAGCGGGCCGTTTAACGCCGTAACGAGGTGGGGAACCATGAATCACTCGCGAGCGGGAGAATGAAGATTGTAGAGCAATTGCATTGCCCATTTGGGGATTGTTCCCGGGTTCACAAGGATTTGGAGGAAGTTTCTGGCTATTGACCCGATAGTGCGCAGGGTCATGCGCTGCCAGGCCCTAGTGCAGGAGAAAAAAAACCCGCCGGGAAGGCGGGCCGAAGTCGCTGCGCTCATTCGTCGCGCGGGCGGAGGCAGTGTCGCCGCGGCCGCCCGCCATGTTTCATTCAGACTTACTCGACATGCTCGCCGTGCAGGATCACGTCGAGGCCTTCGCGCTCTTCCTCTTCCGTCACGCGCAGGCCGATCGTCAGGTCGATCAGCTTCAGCAGGACGAAGCTCAGCACGCCGCTGTAGACCAGCGTGATCAACACGCCCTTCGCCTGCAGCAGCAGGCTGCCGTCGGCGCCGCCGATGTCCTTCACCGCGAACACGCCCGTCAGCAGCGCGCCGAGGATACCGCCCACGCCGTGCACGCCGAACGCGTCGAGCGAATCGTCATAGCCGAGCTTCGACTTGAGCCA
>NZ_QTQP01000031.1 GCF_003854275.1 Burkholderia sp. Bp8963 | reverse complement strand
AGCCATACATTGAAGAAACGGGTGCGTTCGGCAGCTGCATTCGGTCATTGAAATCGGAAACGGCTGCTCAGGCAGTCGAAGGTGTTGTTTGCTCACTTGACACGGGGCCGCTAATGGGTGTCAACGCTTCGCCTACCCCCTCACAGGTGCATGCGCATGACTCGGGGCCGCCGTGGCTGGCTAGGCCTTCAACGTATGAAACTTTCATTCACAACACTTTGCCGGTTTGACCGGCGCACAGGAGAAGACGATGACGCAGAAAACCGTGCTGTGCTATGGCGATTCGAACACCCACGGCACGCGTCCGATGACGCGCCCCGGCGTGCTGGAGCGCTTCGATCGCGAGGACCGTTGGACGGGCGTCCTCGCGCAAACGCTGGGTGCAGGCTGGCGGATAGTGGAAGAAGGGCTTCCCGCGCGCACGACCGTGCACGATGATCCGATCGAAGGTCGGCACAAGAACGGTTTGTCGTATCTGCGCCCGTGTCTCGAAAGCCATTTGCCAATCGACATTGTCGTGCTGATGCTCGGTACGAACGATCTGAAAACGCGCTTCTCGGTCACGCCCGCCGACATTGCGATCTCGGTCGGCGTGTTGCTTGCCGAACTGGCCGCGTGCAACGCAGGCCCGGCGGGCAACGCACCCAAGGTGCTACTCATGGCGCCAGCGCCCATTGTCGAGGTCGGCTTTCTTGGCGAAATCTTCGCGGGCGGCGCGGTGAAGTCACGTCAACTCGCGAATCTGTACGAGCAAATCGCACGAAATGCCGGCGCGCACTTTCTGGACGTCGGCAAGGTCATCGAACTCAGCCCGGTGGACGGCGTTCATTTTTCAGCCGATCAGCATCACGTGCTGGGCAAGAAGCTTGCGGAAGTTCTGTTGCAGATCGCATGAACACGCCTCATTGAAACGGCACGGTGAGCCGGATCGAAGACCGGACCACCGTGCCGCCTGGTCGACATGCCGACCTACGCCACTGCCACGTCGACCGCCGCCAGCACCTTCACCACCGGCGGCTCAGCCAACCAGTCGGCAGCTTTCGCACGGTAGGCGTTATAGTGTTCGCTCGCTCGATGCGCTGCGACCGCAGCCTCATCGCGGTAGATTTCAAACAGGTGAAATCCCGGCTGGCCGTCGGTCTGCCGAAACAGGTCGTAGCGGAGATTGCCTGGTTCGGCACGCGTCGCCGCCACCATCCGATGCAGTTCCGCCTCGACGGCCGCTGCATGCTCGGGCTTCGGGATCAGGCTCGCGAATACGTAAATGCTCATCGATTCACCTCGGTTCAATTATTCAATGGATCGTGAAAACCCTTCATCCGGCATTCACAACAGCTTGAACGCCAACGCCGACAACGCATCGCGCAAACGATCGCGGCCGCTCAGCGATTCGGGGCCCCGGACTCGCTCGACCGCCGCGTCAGTCCAGGTTCCGCCGACAGCACCGCGTTCGTTCAGGTAATCGGAAACGCGCCGATCATAGACGTCGACCGATTCGTGCTCGTCCGCGACATCGTATTGCTCGCGGTGCAGCACGACCGCCTGCGGGAGACGCGGCTTGATGGCCGGCAGTCGATCGGGATCGGGATAACCGACGCACATGCCGAACAGCACCATGCTCGATTCGGGCAGGCCGAGCTCCTGCGCGACTGCTTCGGGACGGTTGCGCATCCCGCCGATATAGACGAGACCAAGACCAAACGACTCGAGCGCGACAGCCGCATTCTGGGCCGCAAGGGTCGTATCGACTGCGCCGACGACGAAGCTCTCCAGATAATCCAGGCCGTCGGTGCGCTTGCGCCTGGATTCCCCCGCCCGTCTTAGCCGTGAAAGATCCAGCACCCATGCAAGAAACAGCGGCGCTTCCTCGACATGCCGCTGCTTGCCCGCGAGCGCGGCCAGCCGCGCTTTCCGCTCGGGATCGGTCACCGCAACGACGCTCCACGCCTGCAGATTCGACGAAGTCGATGCGGACTGCGCAGCCGCGATCGCGGCGACGAGAACATCGTCGGGCACCGCCCGTTGAAGATACGAACGCACCGAGCGATGGCCGAGCAGGTTGCGCACGACTTCGTTCGTGGCGACTTGCTCATGTGGCGTCTGTTCGTCCCGGTAGCGCGCCGACCAAAGCGCTCGAAGCGCGCTTTCTTCATCCACCGCCATCGCTCAGCCCCGCTTCAGTTGTTCGAACAGCGCGTGCGCGACGTGTTCCGACGAAGCGGGGTTCTGCCCCGTGATCAGCAGGCCGTCGACGACCGCATACGGCTGCCAGTCATCAGCCTTCGTATATATGCCGCCGTTTGCCTTGAGCATGTCCTCGACGAGGAACGGCACCACGTCGGTCAGGCCAACTGCCTCTTCCTCGGTGTTCGCGAAACCCGTGACCGACTTGCCCTGCACGAGCGGCTTGCCGTCCACCGCCTTCGCATGGCGCAGCACGCCCGGCGCATGGCAAACCGCCGCCACCGGCTTGCCGGTCGCGATTGCGCGCTCGATCAGCGCGATCGAGTTCGCGTCCTCGGCGAGATCCCACAGCGGACCATGTCCGCCCGGATAGAACACCGCATCGAATGCGTCGGCGGATACGTCGGAGAGCTTGAGCGTCGTCGCCAGCGCCGCGCGCGCGGCGGCATCCCCCTCGAAGCGGCGGGTCGCGTCGGTCTGGAATGCCGCGTCGTTGCTTTTCGGGTCGAGCGGCGGTTGGCCGCCCTTGATCGATGCCAGCGTGATATCGACCCCGGCATCCTTGAGCACGTAGTACGGCGCAGCGAGTTCTTCCAGCCAGAACCCCGTCTTCTCCCCCGTATTACCCAGCGTGTCGTGCGAAGTCAAAACGATAAGAACTTTCATGGTCGGTTTCCGTTGAGTTGATTCAATCGTGTCCATCTCGAATTACAGCGCGCCTTCGAGCACACGCCGGCTCACGTCGAGCGTGACGTCCTTTTGCTCGCCGAGCTGCGTCATCCCGTGTTCGTCCAGCTGCGCGACGAGCAGGTCAATCGCGTCCGCACCGACGCCGTAATCGGTCAGGCGTGTCTTTACGTCGAGGCTTTCAAAGAACTCGCGGGTGCGCGCAATCGCGACGTCGATACGTGTGTCTTCCGCGCCGTCGGTGATGTTCCATACGCGCGCCGCGTATTGGAGAAGCTTCGCGCGCTTGCTGTCGCGCCGAACCTGCAGCATCGACGGCAGCACGACCGCGAGCGTGCGCGCATGATCGATGTCGTAGCGGGCCGTCAGTTCGTGGCCGACCATGTGCGTTGCCCAGTCCTGCGGGACGCCGGCGCCGATCAGGCCATTCAGCGCGAGCGTCGCAACCCACATCAGGTTCGCGCGCACCGCATAGTCGTGCGGCTCGGCCAGCGCCTTCGGGCCGATCTCGATCAGCGTCTGCAACAGGCCTTCCGCGAAGCGATCCTGCGCGAGCCCATCGGCCGGATAGGTCAGGTATTGCTCGACAATGTGCGTAAACGCGTCAACCACGCCGTTGGCGATCTGCCGCGGCGGCAACGTGTAGGTCTTCGTCGGATCGAGGATCGAGAATGCCGGGAATACGTGCTCACTGCGGAACGCGAGCTTCGCACGCGTCGCACGACGCGTCACGACACCGCCGTTGTTCATTTCGGATCCGGTCGCCGGCAGCGTCAGTACGCTGCCGAACGGCAGCGCGGCATGCACGTTCGCGGCGTGCGTTTCCATCATGCTCCACGGCTCGCCGTCGAACAGCGCGGCGGCCGCGACGAACTTCGTGCCGTCGATCACCGAGCCGCCACCCACCGCGAGCAGGAAATCGATCCGGCTCGCGCTGACCTGCGCGACCGCTTTCAGCAGCGTCTCATAGGTCGGATTCGCCTCGATACCGCCGAACTCATGGACCTCGCGCGCGCCGAGCGCGGCCCTGACCTCGTCGAGCGTACCGTTTTTCCGCGCGCTCTCGCCGCCGTACAGGACGAGGACGCGCGCGTCGCGCGGAATCAGGTCATCCAGGCGAGACACGGTGCCTTCGCCGAAAACAATTCGGGTCGGATTGTAGTAGCTGAAATTCTGCATGGTTACATCCAAAAATAGTAGACCAGTCGTCTAGTTCGATATTCAAAAAAAAGACGCACCCGTGCACGGAGCGGTCGCCTCTTCTGCCACGAAGGGTCATCTCGCACCTCATCGTGTACAAGCACACAGGACGCGATGGTTTTGCCGGCATCAACTATCGGCGTCGACTTCGTGAGGCCGATACTACTCCACTATTAGACCAGTCGTCTAGTAAGCGCAAAAGCGCCACCTGCCCGAGCGCCGGTCCCGGCAGCGGCACCGGCCACTCCGTCGGAAAGGCCGTCCGTCGCCGCTACGGCGAGCACCCTTACCGTTGCCGGCAGAGCCTGATCAATTGCTGCGCCACCGGCGAACGCACGTTTTTTCGGTGCGCCAGCGCGAGATGCGACCTTATGTCGCTTTGCAGCAAGGGCCGGAACGCGACATCCGGTTGAGCGAAGCGCGTCATCGACGCGGGGATCAGCGTGACGCCAAAGCCCGCGCATCGTGACGCAGCGGAGCAATGGGTTCAACCACGCATTTCAAAATTTTCGATAAGCACAACTTATCCAGCTTCTGTCGCAACTCCGGCCGCCGATTACTGCGTATCCACCAACCGTGCAAGAATCGCGTCATCGATGTCGGTCACGGCGCACGTACCGAGCATCGCCATATTTCTGTCGACCTCATCTCGCAGGAGCCGGATCGCATGTCGCACGCCAACCTCACCGCCGACGGCGGCGGCGTACATGAACGGGCGCCCCAGGAACACGAACCGTGCGCCAAGCGCCAGCGCCTTGAGCACATCCCCGCCTCGCCGGATCCCGCCATCCATCATCACGATGGTCCTGTGGCCAACCGCCTCGCAGATTCGCGGCAGTACGTGCAGCGGTTCAACCGCTCCATCCAGTTGGCGACCACCGTGATTCGACACGATGATTCCGTCCGCGCCGATCGACACCGCCCGCTCTGCATCGTCCGCGCGAAGAATGCCCTTGACGACCAGGTTGCCGCTCCAGCGCGCCCGTATTCGGGCAATATCCGTCCACGACAGATGATCGCGGCCGGTCGTGTCACGGATCGCCGAAGCGGAAAGCATCGGTGCGCCTCGCGTTGCAAACGAGTTTTCGAAATGCGGCATGCCATGATTGATCAACGTGCGAAGGAACGTACCCATCAACCACCGCGGCCTTGTAATCCCGTCCACTGCAAGACGAAGCGACGGACGCAACGGCAACGAGAATCCCGCGCGCGTGTTGTTCTCCCGATTCGCCCACACCGGGATGTCGACCGTCACGACTAGCGTCGAAAACCCTGCCGCCTTGACTCTGTCGATGAGTGCGTCGATACGCGACGAATCGCCCGGCAGATAGACCTGAAACCACGTGCCCGGAGAAGACGCATGAACGGCTTCCATCGGGATGAGCGACGAGCCGCTCATGATTGCCGGGATGTTTTCCGCCTTCGCGGCCTTGGCCAGGACGATATCACCACGATAAGCCGAGATCGCACTGATACCGATCGGTGCTATTCCGAACGGGGACGCGTATGTGTTGCCAAACAGCGTGGTTTCCTGCGACCGGCACGACACATCCACCAGAACCTTCGGACTGAACTTCAGTCGTTCGAATGCCGCCCGATTCGCAGCAGCGGATAGCCCATCCTCGGCAGCCCCCGATATATAGCCGAACAACGGGCGCGGTAAATGGCTGCGTGCCGCTGCCTCGAAGTCCGCCAGCGAGAGAATCTTGCGCAGACGCGCTGGAACGTCGCGCTTGACCCCGTAGGCGGACTGGGATGGCCGTCCGACGGGCATCGTTGGCCGCGCTTCTGCACCGCCGGAGTGATCCTTCATCATCGTTCGAACGTGCCTCGTTGACGCATCAGTTCGCGGAACAGCCCTTCATTCTTCTCGAACGGCGCCCGTCCGTGCACGTAAAAATAGTTGTTCAACACAACCAGGTCGCCAACCGGCAACGTCACCTCCGTCGTACCGGGTGACGCCTCCATCGATTCGGACAGCGCGCGCAGAAATGCCGCTTCTTCGCGATTGGTGGGTTGCACGAACTGGTCGATGAAGGATATCGATAAACCGAACTCGCTTTCGAAGAAGAGGGGGCGCTCGACCTTCTCGGCCACGTTCTTCGAACCCGGGGCCTTGTAAAGGAACGGATGGATTCCAAGCGGGTGTTTCGCAAACCGATCGCGTTCCTCCCAATCGTCGAGGTGAAGAAAGCGCGACTCGCCGCCAATCGCGTTCCGCTCGGCAAACTTCATCATCAACAGCCAGTCCGTTGCCTCGCTGACGAATGTCCCGTCGGCGTGCATCGTGAACAGGCGATAGGCCTGGCGAAGATACGAATCGCTATCATCGGTATGTTTCACGACGAAGCGTGCGTAATAGGTGCCCGACATCGCGTCGTGGTTGCTCGTGCCGAGAATATGGGCGACGGCCGTACCGAACCTCACGAAGTCGGATGCATCCTGCGAAAGATCCTGCAGGCCGATGGTGAACCCGCCGTGACGACGGTCCTTGACCAGCTGGATCAACCTACGCGCGAATTCGTCGCCGACCCGCTTGATCAGCGCGTCGGCAAGGGCGAAGCGCATGAACGGTACATATTCCAGATTCTGGACATCGATAGACCGAACGTCCTGCAAGAAGCCGGCGAGCGCCTGTCGGTCGGCAGTGACATGCACGATCCGATGGTGATCCGGGTGTGGCGACAAACGAAACGACGGCTGTTGCAAGGTGTCGGCGGGCGCTTCCATGGTGTTCTCCAGGGTGACGAGTCGCCTCATTTCAGCGGATTTCTCTGATAGCATCCAGACCACGATCTCGAAACTTTGTTCTGGAATGGAGATTAAATGATCGACGCGCGTCAGCTGAGATATTTCGCTACCGTGGTAGAGGAGTTGCACTTCGCGAAGGCCGCGGATCGGTTGAACGTCGCTCAATCGGCGCTCAGCACCCAGATTCAGCGCCTCGAACAAAACATCGGCGTGCGGCTGCTGAACCGGAACAAGCGTCAGCCTGTCACGCTTACCGATGCGGGACGCCTGTTCCATGCCGAAGCAATGACGGCATTGCGGCATATCGAACGTGCGGAACAAGTCGGACGGTTGGCGGCAAGGGGGCTGGCCGGGATTGTCCGGATCGGCTTCGTCGCGTCGAGCGTGACCAATGGCGTGCTGCCCGGGATGCTGCGCCAGTTTCGCCTGTCGCATCCCGATGTGCGGGTCGACATTGCCGAGATGGCCACGCCTCGGCAACTCGAAGCGCTGGACAACGGCGAAATTGACGTCGGCATTGTGCGCCCCAGGCCGCGATATGCGTCGGGAATCGTTGCAACGATCGTCCAGACCGAGCGCCTCGTGGTTGCAATGGCCGAGTCCCACCCGCTGGCGACGCGACGCAAGCTGCGCGCGCAAGACTTGCAGGCCCAGTCGTTCATTTCTCCCCAATTCGACGAAGACGACGCGTTCAGCGAGGTTCTGTCTTCACTTGGCAAGGTCGGAGGCTTTACGCCCTCCCTCGACTATCGGGTAAAGGACTTCATGTCCGCAATCAGTCTGACCTCCGCCGGCTATGGCGTTGCAGTCATACCCGAGTCGATGAAAAGTATCAGCCCACGCGGTCTTTGCTACCCGCCTGTCACGGACTTCGCCTTCTCCGTTCATCTGGCTTTGGCACATCGACGCCGGGAGTCATCCCCTGCCGTTCGTGCGTTCGTCAAGGAAGTGACGATCGATGCCGATCGTAAGTCGTCGTAGTACAGCGCGTTGATTACTTCGCTTTTGCGGCATGGCAGTTGGCCACTCGCCGTTCGATCGTTTCCATCAATTTGCGTGCGGCGGGCGACGGATCCCTGCCTCGACGGGTAACGAAACCGATATCGCGCCGCACGACCGGTTCGACGAGCGGAATCTTCGAAACGTCCTGCACGTTGAAGACTTCGAGTACCGTCATCGGCAGGGCAGTCACGCCAACGCCTGCGCGCGCGAGTCCGAACATGGTCGATAGCAATGCGACGTCATAGGTTGGCGCCTTGACCGCCTTCAGGCTGGCGAACGCCGTGTCAGTTGCATAGCGAACGCTCGTACCCGGCGACATCGCTATGAACGGTTCACCCAGGATCTCGCTCCACTTGACCTTCCGCCTTCCCGCGAGTCGGTGATCGCTACGACAGACCAGATACATCTCGTCGCGCGTGACGCTCCTGAATTGCAGATCCGGCTCGACGCTCGTATAGCTGCCCACGGCAAAGTCCACTTCGCCGGCACGAACCATATCGATCAGTTCCCCCGCTACACCGTCTTTTACATTCACGGCGATCTCGGGGTACGCCTGCCTGAACTCGTAGATCGAATTCGGAATGACATAGGCCGACGCCGAAGGCAACGCGCCCAGCGACACCTTTCCGCGCCGCAACGCCGATCGGTTTGCGATGTTTTCCCGGGCCAATTCGAGCTCCGCGAATATGCGTTCCGATACTGGAAGAAACTCCTCCCCGGCGGCAGTCAATTCGACCTTGCGGGTCGTTCGATCAAACAGACGCGCCGCCAACGCCTCCTCGAGATTGCGAATCAGCAGCGTCAGGCTCGGCTGGGAAATGAAGAGTGCCTTGGCTGCGGCACTAAAGCTTCGGTAGCGCGCCACCGCCCGGAACGCATCGATTTGGTGCAACGTCAGATTTATAGGCATGGTCTATCAATACATAGAACAATAGTATTTATCGAAATACCGGCAACGTACTAGCCTAGCGCACATTCGCTTCAGACAACGATATAAATAAGGAGACGGTCGTGTCGTTATACCGAAGAATCAGCGCGGTAGGCATCGCTGCGTGTGCAACGGCTGGTGCCCTCTGCGCTTGCGGGCAGAATGTCCAATCCGATCCGCCGGTCGTGTCAGCCGACGAGGCGGCGTGTGCGGCGTTGTCCGGTGCCCGGTTTGGCGACGGCACACTCATCACGTCGACCGCTCATGTGAATACCGGCCTGACCATAGGCACGACATCGGTCAAAGGGTCGTTTTGTCGTGTCATCGCGATAGCCAGGCCTACCGGCGATTCACAAATCGGATTTGAAACCTGGCTTCCTGACCGATCCGGCTGGAACGGCAAGTTCCAGGGTGTCGGCTCCGGCTCGTCAGCGGGCTCGATCGCCTACTCGGGAATGAAGCCTGCCCTCGAAGCCGGCTACGTCGCGATGGCGACCGATAACGGTCACGTCAGCAATTTGAATCTGCCCAACGGAACGGCCGAACAGACCTGGGCGTTGGGTCACCCGGAAAAGATCATCGACTTCGCATACCGGGCCGAACACGTCGCCACGCTCCATGCCAAAGAAATTCTCCAGAAGTTTTACGGCATCGGGCCCAGCAAGTCGTACTTCGTCGGCTGCTCTCAGGGCGGGCATCACGCGTTGATGGAGGCATCGCGCTACCCGGACGACTACGATGGCATCGTAGCGGGAGCGCCAGGATGGAATTGGGTCAACCTGATGGCAGCTGAACTGTGGAACAGCGAACCCGCGTTGCAGGATCCAACCGCCCTCACCCCGGCCAGCATCGCGCTGCTCAATTCCGCGATCGTCGCAGCCTGCGATGCCAATGATGGAGTCAAAGACGGTGTGGTCAACGATCCGCGCGCCTGCCATTTCGATCCGGCGACTCTGCAGTGCAGGCCCGGATCGTCGACGAACTGCCTGACGCCATCACAGGTTGCCGCGGCAACGCACATCTACGGCGGAACACGTCGATCGGACGGTTCATCGATCTTCCCTGGTTACACGCCTGGCAGCGAGCCGGGCTGGGCGCCGTTGTATACGGGCAAGACGCCCGGCGGAAGCGGTTGGGACTTCTTCCGCTACACCGTATTCCAAAACCCGGCATTCGATAACCGGAACTTCGACTTCGACGCCGACTTCACGCGAGCGCAGCAAGCGACCATCGACGGACAGACTGTATCCACCATCTTCAACGCGACGCCCGACCTGGAGGCATTCCGCGCACGGGGCGGAAAACTGATTGTGTACCACGGGTGGGCCGACCAGCAGATATCGGCACTCAACAGCATCGCGTATTACGACCAGGTCACGGCGTTGCAAGGCAGCACGACGAAAACCGATGACTTCATGAGACTGTTCATGGTGCCCGGCATGCAGCACTGCACGGGTGGCCCCGGCCCGCAGAACTTCGGCGCATCCACCGGCACCCCACCGGTTGCCGACGCCGGTCATGACATCGTCCAGGCCCTCGATCAATGGGTCAGCCAAGGAACCAAACCGGCATCCGTCATCGCATCAGTCGTGGCCAACGGCTCGGTTAGCCGCAGCCGTCCGCTATGCCCCTATCCGCAAGTCGCGCGCTACAACGGAACCGGAAGCAGCGACGACGCATTGAATTTCAGTTGTGTATCGCCATGACGCCGTCGAAGCGACACATGACCACGCGTATTTCATTTGCACTACAAACTGGAGACCCTTCCTGATGAACTGGACACGCGAACAAAAGAGCGTTGCAATTGCTGCCTATCTAGGGTGGACGCTCGACGCATTCGATTTCTTTTTAATGGTCTTTGTTCTCAAGGACATCGCAGCGGAGTTCAGCACGACCATTCCCGCCGTTGCAGCCGCCATTACATTCACGCTCGCGCTGCGCCCTCTTGGAGCACTCATCTTCGGACGGCTCGCGGACCGATTCGGGCGCAGACCGACGTTGATGGTCAACATCGTCTGTTACTCGATACTCGAACTGCTTTCCGGGTTTTCGCCCAATCTCACCACGTTGATCGTCTTGCGTGCATTATTCGGCATCGCGATGGGCGGCGAATGGGGCGTGGGATCAGCGCTGACAATGGAAACGGTACCCGCAAAGTCGCGCGGCTTCGTATCGGGGCTGCTTCAGGCCGGCTACCCCAGCGGTTACCTGCTCGCGTCGCTGGTATTCGGCCTCCTCTATCCGTTGATCGGGTGGCGCGGCATGTTCTTCGTCGGCGTGCTGCCCGCCCTGCTCGTGTTGTTCATTCGCGCACGGGTACCGGAATCGCCCGCGTGGAAAGCCATCGAGCATCGGCAGGGTCCTGGACTGATCGCCACGCTGAAGCAAAACTGGACACTGTCGATCTACGCGATCGTACTGATGACCGCTTTCAATTTCTTCGCTCACGGAACGCAAGACCTTTATCCGACCTTCCTGCGCGAGCAGCATCACTTCGACACCCACACCGTGTCGCTTATTACGATCGTCCTCAATGTCGGTGCAATGATCGGCGGTCTTTCGTTCGGTATCCTGTCTGAACGCCTTGGGCGCCGACAAACGATCTGTGCCGCCGCGCTGATTGCCCTGCCTGTTCTGCCGCTTTGGGCATTTTCCACGAATGCGGCATGGCTCGCCGCCGGTGCATTTCTGATGCAGATCTCGGTGCAAGGTGCGTGGGGCGTCATACCAGCGCACTTGAATGAAATCTCGCCGGCAAACATCCGGGCAACCTTTCCCGGACTTGTCTACCAGTTGGGCAACCTCCTTGCGTCCGTGAACGCCCCGCTGCAAGCTTCGATCGCTATCCAGAAGGGCAGCAGCTACGGTCATGCGCTGGCGATCGTGGCCGGGATCGTGGCCGTCTGCATAGCAGTGCTCATCCTGTTCAGTCGGGAACAGCGCGGTATCGACATGGCAACCGCAGGATAATTTCCGCTTCGCGCGCTGGGCCGCGCTGGCGATCTGCCTTTCCAGCGCGGCGAGGCGGCGCTGCAGCAGCTTGATCAGCGCCTTCAGTTGTTTGACGCCGGGATCCTCGGCCGTGGATGCAAGGTTTTCCTTGCAACGGGATTACGGCATTCATCGGATGAAACTTGAGCCCGGCTGATCACATGCCCTTGACACCACGTCGGGCGCGGTGCCGACAGTCTTCCTGACCGGCTGTCCGCGTTCCGCCGCCGTCGCGCCGCGCGGCAGACCCCGCGTTCACTGGTAAAATTCAGTCTGTCGCGGCCGATCTTGCGATCCGGCTTCCGAACGGAGTCGCCCTGGCGATCGCCGCCGGCACCCACGACCGTTCTTTCGGTCGCAGCACGCCACGCGTGCTGCCGTCCCCGTCCCGACGCCCGGCCCCGGTCGAGACCTTCGCGAACGCATGAATGGCCGTGCCCCTGCATGCCGGTCGCGGAACGGGCGGCACCCTGCATCCGGATGCGCGATTCCCCAGTCGGGCCCATCGCACTGCGTAGTGCGTAGTGCCGCCGGCGGACGCTAGTCCATTTTCATGACGAGTTTTGAGGTACAACGATGGCCCGCATTGGCGCCTTTTGCATCGCGTCGTGGCTTGCAGCCGCGATTCTCTATTTCGGCCAGCACTCCGTCGCGCTGATCGCGCTCAGCGGCGTGGTGGTCTTCGCCGGATTCGATCTGCTGCGCCCGTGAACATTGACGTGCGCCTAACGCCAAGGGTTCGACAAGCGCTACGCGCTGTGCCGTCTTCTGGCCGTCACGGACGGCAGCTCGCCGAACATACTGCGGTAGTCGCGGGAGAAATCGCCGAGATGCAGGAAGCCCCACCGGGTTGCCGCCACCGTGACGGAATCGCCGAGCCGAAGATCTCGTCGAACGTGGTTTAGCCTCACTGCGCGCAGGTATGAGACGGGGTTCAGGTCCAGTACTTCGCGAAACGCATACTGGATCGTGCGGCGGCTCAGGCCGAGTTCCACGCACAGCTCGGCAATCGAAAGCGGGCACGTCGACGGATCGCGAAGACGCTCCTGAATCGCGTTGATCAGTGTCCAGTGCCTCGCGCCGCGCGCCGGGCTTGCGACAGCGGTTTCCGAATGCGCTTCGAGCGCTTCCGCCAACGCGAACAGGATCGTGCGCTCGACCAGTTCGACCGATTCGCGGACACGTTCGGGCGGCGTCGCGGCCGGATTCGTCGAAGCGGCAAGCATGCGCCTGAGCAGTTGGCGAAGGCCTTCCGCCACGTCCGCCGTCATCCGGATCACAGGCGCCGTCATGCCTGAGCGGAGCGAAGCGGCGAGGCTGCGCAGCGATTCGGCCGACAGGCGATCGACGTCGATATCGACATTCACGAGCAGATGCCGATCCGGCGAATAGAACTCGAACTCGGGCAAGCAGGAAAACACGTGAAGACTGTCGCGCTCGCTTCGCTCCCCGCACATGCGGGCGTGGCCTTCGAGCTCGAGCGGCACCGCGACGGCGAATCGATCGGCCGGCACCGCGCCGCGTTGAAGAATGACCTTGTCGAGACGTTCGACCAGCAGACGAATGCCACCGAGTGACACCAGCGACGAAGCGCCGTGGAACGCGCCCTTCGAGATCTGCGTGTAGTTCAGATTCCAGCCGTCGAATGCGCGCGCCTGCTCCTCCACGTCCGTACAGGCGTGGAACGCCACGCCGGATGCGGACAACGAACGATCGGACTGCGCATTGAAATCGGTAAGGGTCTGCGTCTCCATGATCGCGTCGTCGAGCGTGAAGTCGTGCGGACCATTGTAGTCGCAACGGCGGGCTGTCAAAAAAGCCGCCGTTCGCGCCGCGGCGTCGGTCCTTGCCGAAATCCGATAGCGGGATGCCCGTCGTCGAAATATCGTTGCTTGAAGGAAGATTCCCAACCGCAAGCGAACTCCATCCGGGAGATGAAAGGCATGATTGCGAAGATCGACGGTCGGCTCGCCGGAAAAGTGGCGATAGTCAGTGGCGGCGCCGGCGGATGCGGCGCAGCGGCATCCGAATTGTTCGCGGCCCAGGGGGCACGGGTTGCGATCATCGACAGGAGCGGCGAAGCAGCCGGCACGCTCGCCGCCAGGCTCAGGGATGCCGGATTGCACGCGATCGGCATCGGTGCGGACGTGTCGAATCGGGCTGAAGTCGAACGTGCGGTGGCCGAAGCACGCGAACGGCTGGGCGCCGCAGACGTTCTCTTCAATCACGCAGGCACGCTGATCGTCAAACCGTTCCTCGAGATCGAGGAGCAGGAATGGGACTGGTTGATGAGCGTCAACGTCAAGAGCATGTTCCTGATGACGAAGGCCGTCCTGCCACAGATGCTGGAGAAAGGCCGCGGCAGCATCATCTGCACGTCGTCGATTTCCGCAGTCTGTGCAACGCCGGGCGAAGTGCTGTACGACACGACAAAAGGTGCCTGCCATATGTTCGCGCGGGCAATCGCCGTCGAATATCGCGACCGGGGCATTCGCTGCAATGCACTGGCCCCAGGTTTCATTCGCACCCCGCATGGCATGCGTGAATTGCAAGAACTGCAGGCGATGGGCGTGAATGCGACCGAGCAGGCCGTCGCCGAGCAGCAAGGGCGCTTGTGCGAACCGTCCGAAGTCGCGGCGGCTGCGCTCTTTCTCGCCTCCGACGAATCCAGCTTCGTCAATGGCACGCATCTGTTCGTCGACAACTGCTTCTCTGCTGTCTAGCACGCTTTGCCCGCGTTGCAACGCGGGCAAAATGAAAACGGGCTGCCACTCGGCAGCCCGTCTTTATCGGCCAACCATCATCGCGCGCTCATGCGAGCCCGTCCATCTGCTCCTCGAGTTTGCGGATATCGTCGGTGTCAACCGCTTCCTTGGACAACGGCGGCCCGGCGAAGCGATGGCGAACGCCGAAGCCATACCAGATGACCGCCAACACGATCACCAATCCGATCAGCACATGCAGCACTTTCTCGTTCGGCGGCTGAATCCCGACGTACGCGAGCATGCCTGCGCCGACCATCGCCAGCAGCGCACATGGCTTCGACCAGATACCGAGCTCGAACGGCCCCTTTTCGGTCCAGCTACGGCCCTCCGCGAAAAATCCGGCTGCGATGGGGACTGCATACGAAATGAACAGGAAGACCGCACTCCCCGCGCTCAGGACCGAAAAGGCATCGCCGTAAAGCGTCACGACGATTGCAAGCAACGAACACGTCCAGATCGCGGGGCCCGGCGTACGGTGCTTTTTGCTGACGCTCCGAAGCCACTTCGATGCGGGAAGGCCGCCATCGCGCGCAAACGCGTACATCATGCGAGACGTCGACATGATGGCCGCCAGGCCGCAGACGTAATTGATGAAGAACATCGCAATGACGAGCGTGGTCCTCAAGCCCGAAGGAAGCGGTGCGAGAATCGCGTTGAAAAAGCCGGTTCCCTGCTTCATCGCGGCCGTCAGGTCCGGCATCACGAGCACGAACGAACACACCATCACGAACCCGAACGCCGCCGACCAGAACACCGAACTGATGATCCCGCGCGGCACGTTTCGCGCGGCGTCGTGGGTCTCTTCCGACGTGTGCGCGGACGCGTCGAAGCCCGTGATCGTGTACGTGACGAGCAGCAATCCCGACAGGAACGCCAGCCCCATCGACTGCTTCGGCCACGCGCTGCCATCTGCTCCGGTGAAATTCGTGAACGTCACCAGACGGTGCAGATCGATTTTCACCGGCGAATACCAGAGCAGCGCACCGACGAGCACAATCGTCACGACGAAAATCAGATAGCCCGACAAATCGGTCACCTTGCTCGCGACCTTGATCCCGCGCTCGTTCAGCAGCGCTTGCGAAAGCGTGATGATCGCGACGAAGGCTGTCTGATGCCACCAATTCAGGCTGTCGGGGTTGATGCCGAACATCGGCGCGATCAGCGTCTTGAAAAACGGATCATAGGTGCCGAAATTGATCGCGCCAATGACGAAAATGAGACCGAGCAGATTGATCCAGGCGGTCATCCAGCCGCACAGCTTTCCGCCGAGAATCGAACCCCAGTGGTACAGGCCCCCAGCGGTCGGAAACGCCGACGCGATCTGCGACATCGAGACTGCGACGATCAGCGCGAACAACGCGCCCAGCGGCCAGCCAAGCCCGACGGACGCACCGCCCGCCGCCGAGAAAGCCAGTTGAAAGGCCGTGATGCCGCCCGACAGAATGCAGATGACCGAGAACGACACGGCAAAGTTCGAGAACGCGTTCATTCGGCGCGACAGTTCCTGCGCGTATCCCATTTTGTGAAGCAGACTGACGTCGCTATCCGGCTCGACAGGCGAGCGTCGATGAGCATCCATGGCGTACTCCGTTGCGAAAGCCCTGCAGGGCAGTGAATTTGCAATGCGCTCGATCGCTGGTCGCGTGATGGCGGCTCCCTGGTCGGGAGCAAACCGCAGCGCAACGAGGACGACAGGTTGCGCGGCGATTCCCAGGACAGAACGACAGTACGAAGCCAAATCGGGATGCACTATCGGATATCGGCAATGCCGCGTAATTCCGCTTCGGGCGTGGCGGGCAAACAGTACGGTGAAGGCGCGCCATCCGGCCGTCAGTTTGCGCCTTTCGGTCGGATACGCGGTGCGTTCGACCTCAATACGAGCCTGCTGGATCCGGGCGCGCACGGGCAACCACCATCGCGCAATCGATGAACGTGCGAAGCGCCGTGACCGCTGCACGCGCATGCCCATTGCGCGACATCAACCCCACGCCGCCTGCATCTGCCGCACGCTGTCGCGCAATTCCCGCTCCAGCTCGGCGAACAATTCCGCGGCCGGCAGCGCCCGCGCGAGCGGCGCGGCCTGTCCTGCCCACTGCGCGCCGTACCCGAACTCGCCCTTCGCCTTCGCGGCCGCGTGGAGCGCCTTGCCGGCGTCGTACGCGATCGGGTAGGCCGGTGTCGCCGGCGCGCGCGGGTCGTTGCCGAGTTCCGTCATGCGATTCACGATGCTCCGCGCGACCCGCCCCGAAATCGCCGACGTGAACGTCGTGCGGCGTGCCGCGTCGCTGAGCAGCGTGCGGCGATAGCCGTCGTCGATCGACGTTTCCGCGCATGCGACGAACGCGGTGCCGAGCTGCGCGGCCTGCGCGCCGAGCGCGAGCGCGGCCGCGATCCCCGCACCGTCCATGATGCCGCCTGCCGCGATCACGGGCAGCGCGAACTCGCTGGCCAGCAGTCGGGTCAGCGCGAACGTGCCGAGGCGGTCGTCGGTCGCGGTCGAATCGAATACACCGCGATGTCCGCCGGCCTCGATGCCTTGCGCGACGATCGCGTCGACGCCCGCCGCGGCCGCTTGCCGCGCTTCGTCGAGGTTCGTCGCACTCGCGAACAGCGTGATGCCGGCGCGCTTCAGCGCGGCGATCACGTCAGCGGACGGCAGCCCGAAATGGAAGCTGACGACTGCCGGCTTTTCGTCGACGAGCATCGCCTGCAGCGCAGGGTCCGCGACGAAGCTCGTGTAGATCTCGGCCAGCGAAGCCGGCGGCATCGCACCATACTTCGCGAATTCCGGCGCGAGCCAGTCGAGCCATGCGCGCTCGACCGCCGCATTGGCCGTCGCCGGTTGATGGCAGAACACGTTGACGTTGAAAGGCCGGTCGGTGAGCGCGCGCGTGTCGCGGATCATCTTGCGGGCGCCCTCGGCGTTCGTCGCGCCGACGCCGAGCGAGCCGAGCCCGCCCGCATTCGACACTGCTGCGGCGAGCGCCGGCGTGCTGACGCCCGCCATCGGCGCCTGAACGATCGGCGCGCGAATTCCGAGCGTGCGCAGCAGAGTTCGCTTGTCGGAAGAATTGCTCATGTCGTCTGCTCCTGTTACGAAATCGGATGTCATCATCAGCGCGCGCGGGCGCGCATCGTTTCGCCTGCCGGAATCCCGATTGGCAACACGCGGCGAACATTGGCGCGGCAACCCGGGCGGAGGGAAGCGCGTCGCGCGTGTCGGCTTCCCGCTACGCCCGAACTCCGATCCGCCCCGTCCCGCCTGTCGAAGCTGCGCACATGCTAGCGCCCGCGCGCCCAGTGAACCAGCCCCGCACACGCTGCCAGCAGCGCGCCGGTGACGAAGAACACCGAATGCAGGCCGACGCTCACGCCGATCTGGCCGCCGATCACGGGCCCGATCACTTGCCCGCTGAATTGCGCGGACTGCAGGTAACCGAGCATCTGTCCGGTCGCGCGCTCGTCGACCGACTGCCTGACGAGCTTGCCGATCGACGGCAGCAGCCCCGCAAGCGTCATCCCCATCAGCACGCGCAACCCCGCAAGTTGCCACCAGTGCGTGACAAACGCCTGCGGCAGCATCGCGAGCGCGGTCAGCAGCAGGCAGCCGACGATCACATTCCAGCTGCCGATGCGATCGGCCAGCGCGCCGAGCCGCGCCGCCGTCAGCATGCTGCCGAGCGCCGAGCAGGCCATCACCACACCCGCGACGCGCGCGAGGTGATCGGCGCCGACGCCGAGGCCGCCGATGTAGACGGTAATGATCGGCTCGATCGACATGTTCGCGAGCAGTACCATCATCGCGGTCACGAGCAGCGCGGCAACGACCGCGAAACGCGTGCGGCGCGCGGTGTCCGTCGCAGGGCCGGCCGCGTCGCGCCGCGCGTCGGTGCCGGGGTGGAAATCTTCCTTCACGACGAACATCGTCAACAGCGCCGCGACCGCGATCATCGCGCCGCCGGCGAAGAACGTGCCGCGAATCCCGAGCCAGCCGGGCAGCAGCCCGCCCACCAGCGGCCCGACGAGATTGCCGGCGAGCGCGCCGGTCGACAGGATGCCGAGCGCCCAGCCCGCGCGCTCGCGCGGCGCCTGTGTGCCGACCATCACCGTGGACGCCGACGCATATCCGCCGACGAGGCCGGCCATGAGCCGCAGCGCGACGAGTTCGTAGACGTTGTGCGCGACGCCGATCAGCGACATCACGACCGCCATCCCGACCGCGGCCCGCACGAGCATCGGCTTGCGACCGAAGCGATCCGCGAGGCGCCCCCACAACGGCGCGGTCACCGCGGTGCCGAGGAACGTCGCGCCGAACGCGACGCCCGACCACTGGATCACGGCCGACTGCGATTCGATGCCGAGCTGCCGCACGTACAGCGGCAGGAATGGCAGCAGCATGCTCAGGCTGACCAGCGTCGTGAACGAACCGAACACGCAGACGGCGAGATTGCGCCGCCAGTAGTGCTCATTGCGCTGCGCGTACATCGTGCCCAGCCCCACGTTGAACGCGGGCGGCGCCGGCCGATCCAGGATCGCTTGCTGCATGGTGACCTCCATCCGCTGAACAGGCGCCGGGGCGGCAGCCGTCATATTGGAAGTCAGTCTAGATTGAACCGGGAATGGAGAGAATCCACGTATTACGGAAGATATTCTTCCGGGGAACGGTTGAGTGGACGTCTGTGATCGCGACATAGGCCTCGACCATCCTCGGGCGACCGCGCACGTGCGCACATTGAGTCGCAATCGCAACGATATTTCGGCATGATCGCCCCGACATAATTGCAATTGCAATCGTATGTCGGCGTCGCTCGGGCGCGTTGTCTTTCCGCCAAAGCGGGGTATAAGGCCTGACAAACGTCCGCCTCGCGCGAGATCAGTTCCAGCGCGGGCCCTTGTCTCCTCCCTTTGAGGAGATAGGTGGTTGGCCGTCGGCGGACATGCTAGGATTTCTTCCAAACAACTCCGGAGACTGCTATGCCGTTCATCTGCGAAAACGTTGAATGTCGTGCCGTGCTGGCACGCGGGCAGGTCAGGTCCAATCACGAGGACGCGGGTTGGTGCTTTTACTGCCCGGACTGCAAAGCCAGGAACGAGTTGAAAGATATCGGCGTACCTGGCGGTCCTGTCGAGTTGGTTCAGCCGGAACGATCCGGCCTTCCGCACAAGGTAATAGCAACTGCTCGACCATTGGAGGACGGCAGATACGCAGCGCAATTACGCGTTCAGAGGGCACTCGCCGTGAAAGGAACGTACGCGGTCGAAGAGCACTGGGAGCAACTCGGTGTATTCCTCGACGCGCAAGAAGCCATAGCGCATGCGAAGACTTTCGCAACAGACCTGCTGGAGCGAAAGGCATAGTCTCGAGTGGCACGCTGGATTGCGCCATACCTGGCAATGCGCGGTTCTGAACAGGTACACGAAGGAAAAGCGCACGTGCAACGCGACGTATCGCGTGCGCGTGCGCGGATCGGCCGGACAATAACGTCGTCACGCGCTACGCGTGCGCGAGCGAACTCCCGCCGCAGACCATGATTTGCTGACCGGTGATCGCGCCCGCATCCGGGCCGATCAGGAACGCGACGAGCGCGGCAACTTCCTCCGTGCGGATGTATCGGCCGATAGGCGGCATCACGGGTGCGCTCGACGTGCGCGCAGGGTCCTTCAACATCGGCGTTTCGGTTGCGGCCGGCGACACCACATTGACCGTGATGCCGCGCGGCGCCAGCTCGATCGCCCACGATCGCGCCATGCCGACGACGGCAGCCTTCGCGGCCGCATACTGACTTCGGCCGGCCGCCCCGCCCGAAGTACGGCTGCCAATGAGGACGATACGTCCGCCGTCGCGCATCGCCGGAACCAGTGCGTCGGCAAGTGCGGAGGCCGCGCCCACATGAATCCGCCACATCGCTTCGCCGCTTGCGGCGTCGAGCTCGCCGAGCCGAGCGGTCTTCATGAAACCGGCCGAATGAACGAACCCGTCGACGGCGCCCAGTTGCCGCGCAAGCGGGCCGATCGAATCCAGATCCGCCAGATCGGCGCGCTCATGGTGAAACCGGTCATGATTCAGATCCGGCTCGGTGCGACTCAGGCCAACGACGACATGACCGTCATCGAGCAATCGCGCCGCAATTGCGCGTCCGATACCCGAGCTCGCCCCCGTCACTACGATCCGCTTGGTCATGTGAGTTCCCGCTTCAAACATGCGGGGGTGATTCGAGGGGGTTACGGCTCCGTCGCAACCGATTCGATCTTCACGCCCGCGAGGTTGTCGAATGCGCGCAGCCCGTCGTGCAGCGCCGTCGCGTCGGTGATCAACGTCCACGTCTTCTCGATCGGCGCCCAGTGCTGCTGGCTGTCGCGATTCAGCTTGTCCGCCGTCACCAGCACGAAGACTTCCGCGGCCTGACGCATCACGCATTCTTTCAGGTACGCCTGCTCGGCCGTCGCCTCGCACAGCCCGCGCCCCGGCACCACGCCGTCCGCACCGAGAAACGCCTTGTCGAAGCTGATCCGGGTCAGCGCGAGCTGCGCGATCGAGCCGAGCGTGCTCATGCTCGATTCGCGCACGTCCCCGCCGAGCAGCGTCAACGGAACGTTGCTTCCGGCGAGGATCTGCACCGCCAGCAGGTTGTTCGTCACGACCCGAACGTCCTGGCGGGTCACCAGCGCCCTTGCGAGCGCGGCCGTCGTCGTGCCGCCGTCGAGGAATACCGTGTCGCCCGCGGCAATGTGCCGTGCAGCCGCGAGCCCGATCGCCTCCTTCTCCGCCTGGAAGCTGTGGCTGCGCTGCTCGAGCGACTCTTCCGGCGCGTGCGCGCCGACCGATGCCGCGCCGCCGTAAGTCCGCAGGATCAGGCCTTCGTCGGCAAGCGCGCGCAGATCGCGGCGCACGGTGGCCTCTGACATCCCGAAGTGGTCGCACAACGCGGCGACTTCGGTCATTCCGGACAGGACGGCCTGGAGCATGGCCTCCCGGCGGCGAGCAACTTTCATGTTCTGATCGGGAAAAGGTTGGAAACATCGCCCGCTCGCATCGCGGGCATCCGCGCGAGTGCGCTCGCGCCGACGTAGTGTATCCACTTTTCCCGCCCCGACGCCCGTTGCCGGCCAATGCCGATGCGGATGCCGGGCGCGCCGCCTACGCAGCCGCACGCGCGCCGGCCGATACCCAGTCCTCCGTCACGCCGACGTACTTGATGCGCTGGCGGAAGTACGTGTACGCGATATGGAGCCGGCCGTCTGCCGACTGCACGATCGACGGATACGAGAACTCGCGGTTCAGCCTGTCGGTCGAGTTGTTCGTCATGCAGTAGCCGTCACCGGTCTCGAGGTTGCGCATCAGCGGCCAGGTGCGGCCGCCGTCCAGCGAGATCGCGAGCGTCATCGGCGCGCGCGGCGCCCCCCAGAAAGCCGTGCCGCGCGTCGACGCCGCCTGCGTGACGAGCGTGCCGCTGTCCTCCGAATCCTCGATGTCGTCGTACAGCGATGCGCGGCGCTCCGTGCTCTGCGCGGCGCTGCTCGCGTTGAACACGAGGCCGAGATGGCCGTTGGCGAGCGCGACGAACTGGATCGACGAGTTGTTGTTCGGCAGGTCGAGCGCCTGCGGCGCGCTCCAGGTGCAGCCGTCCGTCGAGCGGCTCACGTACACGTGATCGGCCCAGCGGCTGCGAAACAGCGCGACGAGCGTGCCATCCTTCAGCGGCTGGATGTTCATGTGCACACACCCGACGCTCGCCGGCACGTCATGCGCCGTCCAGCTCGCGCCGCCATCGGTCGACCGCATCACGACGCTGACGTCGTCGTTGCCCGACCAGCGTTCGCCCGGCGCGACGCGGCACAGGAACGCCGGGCACAGCCACGCGCCGTCCGGCGCCACGACGATCGGCTGGCGCACGAAGGTGCCCGGGCGGTCGAACAGCGTCTCGACCGGCCCCCAAGTGTGCCCGTTGTCGCCGGAGATCCGGCGCCGCACGATCGCCGTATTCTGGTGCCCGGACAACTGCGCCGTGTAGATCAGCCACAGAGTTCCGTCCGGCGCCGCGAACAGCACGGGGTTCTGCTCGGAACGCGTCGGATCATCGGACAGCCGCACGGGGTCGGTCCACGTCGTGCTGCCCGCGGCGAGTCGCGACAGATAGATCGAGATGTCCGGCACGCCTTCCTGCGTGCCGCCGAACCATGCGCACAGCAGGTCGCCGTTCGCGAGCGCAATCAGGTTGGCCGCGTGATTCTGCACGGTCGCGGCCGGCAAGTAGGCATCGGTTCGCGCGTCGTCGCCGGCCGGATGATGGAGACGCCCCGGCATCGCCGTGGCCTGCTCGGGCAAGGTGGAGGTACTCGTCATCGTTGAATTTCCGTTACGTTCAGTCATGGCGTGATGGATCGTTCGGCCCCGCGTCAAAGGTCGTTGTGCGCGACGCGCCCGTGGTCGACACGGCGCGACGGGTGCGACGGCGGAAACAGCAGCCTCTCGACCACCATCACGACAGCCGGCACCGCGAGCGATATGTACATGTTGTCGATCCCTAACGGGTTGCCGAGCAGGTACCAGACCGTGGTCGCGAGCGTCGCGATGACCAGCGCGGAAATCGCGCCACGGCTGCTGTTGAAGAACGGCAGGTAGATGCCCATCAGCGCAACCACGGTCACCGTCAGGCGCAGCGCGCGCGTGAAGAACGACAGGGCGAGGATCTGCGGCACGAACAGCACGAAAATCAGCGGCAGGAACCCGACGACGAGCGAGATGACACGTGTCGCGCGGAGTTCGCGCTCCGGCGTCGGCCGGTAACGCGGCACGTAGAAATCCTTCACGACCAGCGACGCGATCGCGAGCGCGACCGTACTGACGCTGACGAAGATCGACGCGACGAGCGACACCGTCACGATGCCCGACAGCATTGGATGCATGTGCTGGAGAAACACCGGCAGCGCGTAGAGGCTCTTGATGTTCGGGAACAGGTATCGCGCCGCGACACCCAGCAGGCCCAGTGCGACGGCGAGCGGCACGCAGAGCGCACTCGCGATGAGCGTCGAGTTGCGCGCGTCGTTCGCGGATTTCGCGCCACAGATCGCCTGGATGATGAACTGCGTCGAGAAAATCGCGCCGGCCGTGCCGATCACCCACGCACCGATCGTGCCGCCGCTCAACAGGCCGTTCCAGGTGAAGTAATGCTGCGGCATCGCGTGCACCATCGGTGCGATGCCGCCTGTCATCGACAGCGCGACCCACACGAGAATCCCGATGCCGAGCAGCTTGACAGCGCTGTGGAAGATCGTCACGTACGCGACGCTCTTCAGCCCGCCATACGCGAAGTAGATCGTGCTGACGATCGCGGTGATCAGCGCCGCCGTCGGCAGGTTGACGCGCAGCACCGTGGAAATCGCGGCCGCCCCGCTCACGTAGTTGCCGACGTTCACGACGAACAGCGCATAGATCATCACCGCGGACACCGCGAGTTTCGCCTTGTTGCCGTATTTCTGCGCAATGAATCCGGAAATGGTGAACTCGCCCGACTGGTACAAGCGCTTGGCCATGAAGAGGCCAAACAGCAGGAATCCGATCGATGCGGCCAGCACCGACCACGATGCGGCGATGCCCACCTTGAATGCTTCCTGCGACGTGCCGATCGTCGACTTCGCGCCGATGAACTCGGACATCAGCAGGACGGCGATCACGATCGCGGGCGTCGAGCGCCCGGCCACCATGAACTGCTCGGGCGTCTTGCTGCGCAGGCGAATGCTGACCCATGCCGTGACCGCGACATACACGCACACCATCGCGACGATGATGGTCGTGTCCCATGCCGTGAACTGATTCATCGATGTCTCCGTGTGTTGGAAGTTCCGGTCGCGCTCGGTGGACGGCGCGCCCTGGATCGGCAGGCTGCGTGTGCGCAGCCTGCGGTCGATTGCCGATTGTCGCTAAGCGGCCTGCACCGCGCGGCGCGTCGCGAGGTCCTGGGCCTGCTTGAGCGCCTCGAGCATGCTGCCTTCGTCCGCGATGCCCTTGCCGGCGATATCGAACGCCGTACCGTGATCGACCGAGGTCCGGATCACCGGAAGACCGACGGTGACGTTGACGCCGGCTTCGAGGCCCATCACCTTGACCGGACCATGCCCCTGGTCGTGGTACATCGCGACGACCACGTCGAAATCACCGCGCCCGGCCCGGAAGAACAGCGTATCGGCCGGCAGCGGCCCTTCCACGTCCCAGCCGCGCTCGCGCAGCACTTCGACGGCTGGGATGATCTTTTCCTCTTCCTCGCCGTAGCCGAACAGGCCGTTCTCGCCCGCATGCGGATTGATCCCGCAGACGCCGATGCGCGGCGATTCGATGCCCGCGCGCACGAGCGTTTCGTGCGCGCGTTCGATCGTGCGCTGGACGAGCCCGGGCTCGATGCGGCGAATCGCGTCGAGCAGGCCGATGTGGGTGGTCACGTGGATCACACGCAGCTTCGGCGCGACGAGCATCATCGACACTTCGGGAATGCCGGTGAGATGCGCGAGCATCTCCGTATGCCCCGGGAAAATGTGCCCGCCCGCGTGCAGCGCTTCCTTGTTCAGCGGTGCCGTGCAGATCGCGTCGAGCTCGCCGGAGGACGTCAGCTCGACCGTGCGCGCGATGTACTGGTAGGCCGCGTCGCCGGCGACGGGCGACAGCTTGCCGTACGGCAGGTCTTCCGGAATCAGGCCGAGATCGATGCAATCGACTTCGCCGTACTGGAACCGCGCATCGGCGGGCGTCGCGATCGGGCGCACCGTCAGCGAGACGCCGGTTCGGCGTGCCGCATCGACGAGACGCTTCGCGTCGCCGATCACGAGCGGCCGGCAGCCGTCGTAGACCGACCGGTGCGCGAGGCTCTTCATGATGATTTCAGGTCCCACGCCGGCGGCATCGCCCATCGTGATTCCGATTACCGGACGATATGTCATGTTTTCCTCTCCGCTGAATTGATGCGATGCATGCGCATCCGCTTGCTGCATGGCGACGAGCCGTTGCCATGCGCGATAAAGCGTGTCGGGCTGGCCGAAGCCGCCCGCCTTCGTGACGACCGGTAGCGTGCGGCCGGCATGTTCGGCGGCCAGCAGCGGCACGCCGATCTCGATTTCCGTCAGGACCTTCAGCGTGCTGACGCCCATCGTCGATAGCAGCGCGCGCGCGGTCTCGCCGCCGGTCGCGATCAATCCGGCGGCATGGCCGGCAGCCGGCGCCAGATGCTCGGCCAGCCGGCGCGCGAGCAGCGGCCCGTCGTCCGGCTGCAACCGTTCGGCCTGACCGAGCGCGACGACCGCGTGACGGCCTCGCATCAGCGCGCCCGACACGCGTGCGGCGAGCGTCAGCGCGGCGGAGCTGACCGGATCGAGCAGTTCGCGCGCATCGACGTCGAACGTGTCGATCGACTCGGCCGCGGCCGCGCGCAGCTCGGCGACCTGCCGGTGCGACGTGCTCGACATGCTGCCGACCACCACCAGGATGCCGCGCGGATGCGATGCGCCGAAGTCCGGCAGACCGTGCACCGTGGCGCCGCGCGCGACCTCGGGCTGCGTGCCGCCGGCGAGCACTGCAACGAGCGGCGCGGCGAGCCCGGCCGACCCGACCCAGAACACGCGGTCGAGCGCAGCCGATGCCGCCGCGACGTTCGCGAGGTCGTCGTCCGTTTCGCTGTCGCACACGACCGCCTCGCACGATTCGGCCTGACACGCGGCGAGCCGCGCGCGCAGCGCTGCGACACCGGCCCGCACGCACGCCAGATCGACGTGCGCGACACGCAGGCCCGCGTCCGACAGCATCGCGACCAGATCGGCCTTGCCTTCGATGTGCTCGTTGCGCCACACCTCGGCTTGCTCGACCGGTACGCCGTGCACGAACTGTCGCCCACCGGCGGTCGTCCTGCCGGCCGCGGGGAACGCGGGCGCGACGATCGCCATGCCGGCCTGCGTCAGCGCGGCGATCTCGGCCGCCACGTTGCCGCGCAGCGTCGAATCGATCTTCTTGACCAGCTTGCGGCCGTCCGCGTACCGGCTCCACGCGTCGCGGTTCAGTCGCGCCGCGCTGTCGCGGTCGTGCCGGCGCGTGTCGGTATCGATTGCGAGCACGTCGACGCCGGACACCGCGGCGTCGACGTTCGGCCCGAGACCGACCGCGCTGTCGAGACCGTAGCGCGTGCACGTCACTGCGCAGTCTGCCGTTCCCGACAGGTCGTCGCCGATGATGAGCAGCCGCACAGGGCCGTTAGGCTGCGAAGTCATGGCAGCAACCGGCGATAGATGGACTTGATGTCGTCGATGCTCAGCGGCTTCGGATTGTTGCCGAGCAGCCGCTTCACCTTCGACGCGGCGACGGCGAGTGCATCGACGTGCTCGTCCGCCACGCCGAACGCGCGCAGGTCCTGCGGAATCGCCATCGCAGCCGTCCATTCGCGGATCCGTTCGAGCAGCTTGTTCGCCGCCGTTTCGTCGCTGTCGTCGTGCTGCGCGATGTCGAGCGCGTGCGCGACGTTCGCGAGGCGGTCGACGATCGCGTCCAGGTTGAATGCCATCACGTGCGGCAGCAGCATCGAATTGGCGACGCCGTGCGAGATGTTGAACATGCCGCCGAGCGGGTAGGCGAGCGCATGCACGGCCGCCGTGCCTGCGGCCGTCAACGCGAGGCCGCCGTACATCGATCCCAGCAACATTGCCTCGCGCGCCTTCAGCGAGTGGCCGTTTTCATAGGCGTCGAGCAGGTTCGCGCCGATCAGCCGCATCGACTCCATCGCGAACATGTCGCTGATCGGGTTCGCCTTGGTCGAGATGTACGATTCGAGCGCATGGATGAACGCGTCCATGCCGGTCGCCGCGGTAATCGGCCTCGGCAGGTCGAGCGTCAGCGTCGCGTCGAGGATCACGAGTTGCGGCAACAGGTGGCGGCTCACGATACCGACCTTCAACGCTTCGTCGGGCAGCGTGACGATCGCGTTAGGCGTGACTTCGGAGCCCGTGCCGGACGTCGTCGGCACGAGGATCAACGGCACGCCCGGCGACGCGATCAGGTCAATGCCGAGCCATTCGCGCAGCGGCTGCCGGTTGGTCAGGCGCACCGCGAAGAGTTTCGCCGCATCGAGCACGCTCCCGCCGCCGATCGACAGCACGGCGTCCGGCGCGAACGGCTCGATCTGGTCGCGGAACACGGTCTCGACGTTCTCGATGGTCGGTTCGGGTTGCACGTCGTGCACGATCAGCGTCTCGATGTCCCGGCTCGCGAGCGACGCCACGACGCGCGCCGCGATGCCGCTGGCCTCGATGAACGGCTGCGTGATGAACGCGATGCGGCGCACGGGCCGGTCGAGCAGCGCGAGCTTGTCGGGGAGTTGTTCGAGACTGTTGGGGCCGTGCACGATGTGCTTGACGGTCTGGAAGTGGTACACGGGATGCATGGCGGGGTTCTCTGTTTCGGTCGATTGCACAATGGATGCGGCGGTGTGTCGGCGCGCTCAGGACACGCGCGGATAGATCGCGAGTGCCTTCAGCAGGCGGTCGCGGGCCGCGGCGTCGAGCGGCTGCGCCGGCGCGCGCGCCGGTCCGGCGGGCATGCCGAGGATGTCGGCCGCTTCCTTGAGCACGACCGGCAGCGTGCCGAGCGCGAACGCGTCGCGCAGCGGGCGAAGCGATTCCTGCGCACGCCGCGCCGCGGCAAGGTCGCCGGCCTGGAAGTTGTTCCAGATCGACATGACGACGCTCGGCACCGCGTTGGTCGTCGCGGCCACCGCGCCATCGCCACCGGCGATCAGCGTCCACAGGATCATCGAGTCCGTGCCCGTGAACACGGCGAAATCGTCGCGGCGCAGGTTGATCAGTTGCAACAGTCGATCGAAATCGCCGCCGCTGTCCTTGATCCCGCGAATGTTCGGAATCTCCGCGAGACGGCGCACCGTCTCGACGGACAGCGTGACGCCGGCCTTCGCGGGAATCGTATAGAGCATCACCGGCAGCGACGTGGCGCGCGCGATCCGCTCGTAGTGCGCGAACAGCTCCTGCTGCGTCGCGCCGTTGAAGTACGGCGTGATGACCGACACCGCGTCGACGCCCGCGTCCTGCATCCTGCCGTTGAGTGCGATCACGTCACGCGTCGCATAGGCGCCGGTGCCTGCGATCACGGGCACGCGGCCGCGCGCCTGATCGACCGCGATGCGCGCGATCCGCACCTTCTCTTCGTCGGAAAGCGCGATGAACTCGCCGTTCGTGCCGAGCACGAACAGGCCATGAACGCCTGCATCGATCAGGCGGTCGACAAGCGTGCGCAGTCCTGGCTCGTCGATTTCCTCATCCCGCGTCATCGGCGTGATAAGTGCCGGGACGATTCCCTTGAAAGTGATTGCCATCCTCAAGCTCCAGTGTCTTGCCGGGCCGACGCATGTCGCCCGGCGCTATTCCGCAACGCCGTATTCCGGCTCAGACCTTGTGCCGTACACCGGCCGCCGCGACGATCCGATGCGCATTGCTCGACACGGTAACGGGCCGCCTCGTCACGTTTGCCCCTTGCGTCACATGCCGAGTGATCGATTCAATCACCTGGACGTCGAAAAGAGCTGATCTATGACTGTTTCGATCATGCTACGCGCAAGCTTCGCTCGAATCAATCACGGGTTTACCCCCTTAATTGATCGAATCGATCATTTTGAAGAACAAGCGGGGCATGGTCGTGTGTCCTGGACGGTCGATCACCCAGCAGAGCTGACGAGCTGAAGGTCCACGTGTACGATATGACCAGTTGACCAATGAGTTTCACTAGACGCCGTGAAAGCAGTTTGCCCGCTGCACGGGCCCACGACCATCATCGGCACGAACGCGTACGGGTTTCCGGTTTATGCGTGCTGCTGCCACGACGTGCCTTATATAGCGCCGCCGGACCGGTGTACGAGGGTGCCGACGCAAACCGGATCCGACCCGCAGCAGCAACCCCGACAACCGAAGACGAACAAAGAAGGACACTGACGCTCAACTCTGTCCGGAAAACACAAGCGGTTCGGGAACAGCCCGGAGATCGTGCCGCGTTGATGCGTAGAAGTAGGCCGCTCGTGCCCTACATATCGATTGACTCAACCGCATGTCACAGGTGCAAGTAAACGTGCTTGCCAAATGCTCGTATCACTTCTTCATTCCGAGACAAAAAAATCCACTGACCCACTCGAGTCGAAACGAGAAGCCCGGCGTCGATCAACGTCGCGATATGTGCCGATACGGTCGACTGTGACAGACCGCTACGCGCATGAATCGCATTTGATGGGACGCCATGACGAGAGTCGATAGGCCCCCGCACGAACTCCTCATTCGGCGTCTTCAGCCACGCCAGGATTTCACGCCGAAAGGGGTTCGCAAGGGCCTTATGAATCAAATTCGTGTCAATCATGATGTGCGACCAAGGATCGGAATGGACGTTGGCGAAACGGCGCAAAACACACGGTGGCAAATGAAATGCATGACGCTGATTGAACTATTCCACGCCAACGCCCGCATCAAGCGCCGCTGCGCCAGAACGCAACATCGTCAGAACATGTCCGTGCTGTGCTGGCTCCCTGCGTCCTGAATGCCTCCTTCTTGGTCAGGCCGAGACGGGATAAAGGGCCCCGTGACCATCCTCGAGTAGCTCTGACCCGGACCCACCATCGGAAACACGTCGGCGTTCGGGTCAATCATCACTTCGAGAAAGGCGGGTCCGTCAAATTCAACGAATGCCTGGAGTCTGTCCTCGAGTTCGCTCATCGCTTCAACGCGACAGGCAAATTCAAACCCGTCGGCCCGTGCCGCCATCACAAAATCCTTGCGATGAAGCGCCTTGTCACTCACAAACATCCGCCCATCAAAAAAGAGACGCTGCCACTGCCGGATCATCCCGTCACCGCAATTGTTGAGGAGCAGCACCTTCACGGGAACGCCATACGTGCTCGCCGTTTCCAGTTCGCCGACATTCATCCGGATGCTGCCGTCACCGTCGATGTCGATCACCAGGGCGTCCGGCCGCGCCAACTGGGCGCCGATTGCCGCGGGCAGCCCAAAACCCATCGTTCCCATGCTGCCCGACGTCAGAAAGCTGTGAGGCTCGACGAAATCGAAATACTGCGCCGCCCACATCTGGTGCTGGCCGACACCCGTCGTGATGATGGCGCGCCCGCCAGTCATCTCGCTGAGCTTCTCGATCACGAACTGCGGCTGAATCGCGGCGTTGTACCGGTCGTAATTCATGCCGTAGCGACACTTGAGTTCCGCCACCCGGTCAAGCCAGTCCGAGGGAGTCTGTACAACCCGGTCATGATTCATCAACGACAGCAAGGTGTCCTTCGCACTACCCACGTGACTCCACTGTGCTCGCTTGACCTTGTTGATCTCCGCCTCGTCGATGTCGATGTGAGCAACGTGCCGCGCGCCCGGTGCGAATCGTGCAGGACGGCCACCGACAACCCGATCATCGAATCGGGCACCCACCGCGATCAGGAAGTCGCAGTCTTCGACCGCGTAGTTCGCGCAGGCGGCGCCATGCATTCCCAGCATGCCAAGCGACAGTTCGTGTTTTGCCGGTATCGCGCCAAGGCCCATGAGCGTGGTCACGACAGGAACCCTGTAGCGCTCCGAAAACTGACGCAGCTCAGCCGTTGCGCCGGCCGCGACAGTGCCGCCCCCCACGTACAGCAGCGGTCGCCTGCTCTGCGCCAGAAGATCGAAGAATTCGGCGCGCTTTTCGTCGTCGAGACGAGCGCCTTTTGCCACCATTCGAAGCCGATCCGAGTACCCGCGAAACTGCAAGGTACCGTGTCCAAGATAGGGCCCCGTCCAGTTCTGGATGTCCTTGGGCACGTCCACGACAACCGGCCCCGGACGTCCGGTGCGAGCGATTTCAAATGCGCTTCGCAGGGTCTGTTCGAGTTTCGCTGGATCGGTCACCAGAAATACCTGCTTTGCGCACGCCGACATGATGTTGAAGACGGGTGCCTCCTGGAACGCATCGGTGCCAACCATGGCGCGAGGCACCTGTCCGCATATCAAGACGACGGGAACCGAATCACCGTTGCAGTCAGCGATCGGGGTCACCGCATTCGTCGCGCCCGGGCCGGACGTCACCATGAATACGCCGACTTTTCCGCTGGCGCGTGCGTAACCGGCAGCCATGAAGCCTGCTGCCTGTTCGTTGGCAGGCACGACGAACCTGATCTGGCGCTCGGGGCTTGCGTTGTGCAGTTCGTTGAAACGAAACACAGCGTCGTACGTGGGCAGGATCGCGCCACCGCTGTATCCGAACAGCGTATCGACGCCCTGTTCCGCGAGCACTCGCAGGATGATGTCGGCGCCCGACATCAATTCGCCGGCGTGGCTCGGTTGCTGGAAGACTTGCGAGATAATGCTTGGGTTTTGGGTCATGGCTGGCTCGCATGGAAACCGGTGCTGACGCTGTCAACAACCAATATCAAAGGACGATTTCTTGAAAATCATTCTGCCAACGATCGAATCTGTCCCCCCATCGATGAAGCGCATTTGCAGGCCAAAATGAGCGGCATCCGGGCCACGACGGATCTTGATGTCGCGGCGCGGCCCATCGGGCCGACATCCGGGAAGAAGTGCGAGCAGTCGATTGGGCAGGTTCGCCTCGCGCTTCAATAGCGGTGCATCAACAACGTTTTGGCGATCTGCTCGACTACGCTTAACTGGCGGCCGGCGAACCGGGTATCACGACGATGTCGAACGAAGTGCGCGCGTCCGTCAGGCACGCTGTCGTGCCTACCGCCGTCCCGTTCGAGCAGACGACCGGCCCGGGCGCCGGCCCGACGAGATGCTGTTCGTAGAACATCGCGCCATAATGAAGTAACCGAGATTCGCGGGCAGCCAGCCGCTGACGCACTGAAACACGTTGGCGACTGGCCATGGCCGCATCGCGTCCGCTACCTGGCCACACCACCGATCGGAGATGGTTGCCCGCCGTCTTCTTACACAGCCGCAAAAGTCCTTTACCGGGTAGCGCGCCCCTGCGATGCAACTGTTGCGGTAAGCTGGCGCAACGCTCGCAACCACGCCCTGTCGTGCCGGAGCGAAACGCTACGATGAGGCGTCGAGCCATGGTGCCAATGGGAGCGTGCCCATACTTGTGAAGGTCAGGAATGAAAGTCGCCATTGTCATCTTCGATGGTGTGCAGGCGTTGGATGTCGCAGGCCCACTGGACGTATTTGCGGAAGCCAACACATATCTTCCTGATCATCAGAGATATGAGGTCTCCCTCGTAGGAAGCCGGGCCGGCGCCGTAACCTGCTCGAACGGGATGCAACTGTCCGTCCCGGTTGGCTTTGCGGAGCTCGGCATTCAATATGACCTGGTGTTGGTCGCGGGGGGGCCGCAATTGCCTGACTCCCGACCATCGAGCGACGTCCTGGAATGGCTGCAACATCAGGCACAGGGTGCGACGCGGTTTGGCTCCGTTTGCAACGGAACCTTTCTGCTCGGACACGCAGGCTTGATCGACGGCAAGGAAGTGACAACCCACTGGGCAGTTGCAGCCCGCCTGGCCGACGAGTTCCCGCTGGCAAGCGTGCAGCCCGACCGTATCTTCATCCGTCACGGGCGCCTGTTTACCTCCGCCGGCGTGACGGCCGGCATTGATCTGTGCCTGTCGTTCGTGTCGGAAGATTGGGGACACGAGATGGCGGTACGCATTGCGAAGCAACTGGTCGTCTACATCCAGCGCGAGGGCGGGCAGTCCCAGTACAGCCCGTTCATCTCGGCAGGCAAGGAGGAGGATCCGATCATCGGCAAAGTACACGAGTTCGTGACCGAGCACATTACCGATACGCTGTCGATCGAACAGCTCGCGAGCGCCGTGTCAGTGAGCCGCCGGACCTTCTCGAGGCTGTTTGCGAAGCATGCAAAGGTGACACCGTCCGCGTTTGTCGAGCAGATTCGCGTCGACACGGCGAGGACGTTGCTCGAGACGTCGGATGCGCCACTCAAGACCGTCGCATTCAGATGCGGCTTTCACAGCGCCACACACATGCGGATGACATTCTCCCGGCGGCTCAATGTCACGCCGCAACAATACCGGCAACGGTTCCGGGGTACGGCAGACTCACAGCAGTGGAGTCATCGCGATGCCGACGAGCAGATCCGTCAGCAAGGGCTCTTGCATCCGTGAATTGCGCTGATACGGTTCAATCTCTACCGGATATTCTCGAGCCGGGTTTGTCGGTGATATTTTGCGGAATCAATCCGGGACTTCGTTCGGCATCGAGAGGCCACCACTTCGCAAACGGAAGCAATCGGTTCTGGCGTGTCATTCACCTGGCGGGGTTTTCTCCCGAACAGATTCGCCCGGAAGATGATCGCACGCTCCTTCGACATGGTTGCGGGCTCACCACGGCGGTTTCACGTCCGACGGCGCGGGCCGACGAATTATCGCGGTCGGAGATCGCAGCGGCCGCATCCCAATTCGAACGGAAGATCGAACACTATGCGCCCCGGTACATCGCCTTTCTCGGCAAAATCGCGCTTGCTGCAATGTCTGGCAAGCGCGATATCCGGTGGGGACTGCAACCCGATGCGTTCGGCGATGCACGCGCGTGGGTCCTGCCAAATCCAAGCGGCCTCAACAGGGCGTTCGACCTCGATTTGCTGGTGGCCGCCTACCGGGAATTGCGCGTTGCCGTGGCGTCCACGCCTTGAAGTTGTGCATTGTTGCGCAGCGTCTCGGTCACGAAATCCACGAAGGCCCGAACCTTGCCGCTGGCGCCTCGCCGCTCGACATGAAGCAGGTTCACCGGAATTGGCTCGGGCTCGAATGCCGTCAGCACAGGCTGAAGTCTGCCGTCGAGCACCTCGGGAGCCGCCTGATATGACAACAGCTGGGTTATCCCCACGCAGTCGACGGCAGCCAGAACGGCAGCAGGAACCAAATCGACGATCATCCGCGGCCGAAGTCGGACAGGCACCCTCGAACCGTTGTCGTTGAACACCCACTCGAGCGGAAGCGAGACACCCGTGCATGACACGCAGTCGTGATGGATCAGGTCTCGAGGATGAACCGGTTCTCCGTGTGCGGCGAGATAGGCGGGCGCCGCGTACGTTCGCCGCTGCACGACGCCCAACGGAAGGGCGAATATCGAAGAGTCTCCGAGGTGGCCGATCCGGATGGCGATGTCGACACCCTCCTCGAGCAGTCGTGTGGTGCGGTCGATATACACGGCATTGACGCTGACATCCGGGTAGCGCAGTACAAATGCATTCACGAGCGGCGCAATGAATCGCTGGCCGAACAGCACCGGGGCCGAAACAGTCAACGTACCCACGGGGTTTTGGTGATCTGCGGCAATATTCACCTCGGCGTCCGTGATCACGTCGAGCACCTTACGGCAGGCATCCGCGTATGCCGTGCCAGCATCCGTCGCCCGGACGGAGCGCGTGGTGCGTGCAAGCAACTGCGTGCCAATGCGGGCTTCCAGCGAATGGACCGCCCGCGAGACCGCGGCGGTCGACAATCCAAGCTTCTCTGACGCGGCAGTAAAGCTGCCTCGATCGACGACGGCTACAAAGACTTCCATCTCGCGCAACTTGTCCATTCCGGCTCCCAACCTGATCGACTGAATCCCTACGCCACGATTGTATGTGTGGCGTCCGGCCCGATGATCATTCGTATCTTCGAGTGGCCCAAAAGTGCCGCAGGTTGGCCGCTATCGATCTATTTCGAGTCGGCATGACGCGGCCATTTGTGCCGCTCGTCGTTGGCGAGATTCGCGCCGGATCGGCCTAACGGAAAAAGACTCTTTCAGATCACGACGGTTGTGAAAGTAACAGCAGTTGCCGTGGCAAATTTCGCTCACTCATTGGCCCAAAACCTGACTCGCTCACGCTTTGGGAAAGCCGGTCCATCTCCGACAATGAATTCCGTCACCACGTGGCCGCGACACACAGGAATACAGATCCGTGCCGCTGGCGTCGCGCATTTTCCACATCACGTCGTACAGCTAACCGAACGAGAGAGCCCGCCATGTTTTCCGCAATGCTTGAAGTGAAGCCGATACCCGAACAATTCGATGCCTACCTCGGCATGGCGAAGATGCTTCGGCCTGAACTCGAAAAGATCGACGGGTTCGTCGACAACACCCGCTATGCAAGCCTGACGCGCGATGGATGGCTTCTGTCGCTGTCGAGCTGGCGCGATGAGAAGTCGCTGGTGCGGTGGCGCACGTCGACAAAGCACCACACCATACAACAAGCCGCGCGCGATCGGGTATTTGCCGACTACCACCTGCGCATCGGGCAGGTCGTCACGGATACGTGCGTGCCCGCAGGACAGGTCCTGCAGGAACAGCGTCTGGACGTCACGGAGGTGGGTGCAGGCACGGCGGTAACGCTGCTCGATACGAAGTGCGCGTCGGACTGGCCCAGGCAGGCAGGCGCGGAAGCAGTCGCCGGATTGCTGGGACTCGACAGGGAAGCACCCGGCCTCGTCGCATGGGACGCGTTCGACGCGCTGATGACGCCCGGAGACGTGATCGTGGTGGCGACGTGGCGCGACCAGGCTGCGGCCGAATCGTTCGAACGCAACGCGAACTTGCCACAGGGTACACGCCTTCGGCATATCCGCATTGTCCGGGAGTACGGCATGTTCGATCGTCGGGAAGCCCCTCAATATTTTGAGGACGTGCGTTCCAACGCGTGAGGCAGCCGTATCTCGATGCCGATTCGATCCGTCGTTCGTGATTGATTGAATCAGCTTGCAAATGCAATCCCCTTCTCGAACCCGAGTAGCCAGTGGCCCCTTATGAGCACCGCCAACCCTTTGACAACCGGAACAGGCGAGCCAACGCTCGCACGAGCTCCGGCGCCCGTTCCGTTGCAGGAGACAGAGATGCCGGGACAGCCAGGCCCCAAACAGGCCGCACTGTCGCTACGCGTCGCTGTCGGCCTGATCGGGATGCTGTTTGCGTCCTTGCTGGCGATACTCAACGAACAGGTCACCGCGTCCGCGATGGCCGATATTCAGGGCGCACTGTCGATCGGACATGACGACGGGACGTGGCTGACCGCACTGTTCGAAGCGACCAACGTCGCCACGATGGTGTTTGCTCCATGGTTCGGGATGACCTTCACGCTGAAGCGATTCACGATCGGCGCCGTGCTTGCCACGCTGCTGCTCGGGGTTCTTTGCCCATTCGCACCGAACCTGCTTGCCCTTTATGTGCTGCGTGTTCTGCAGGGGATCGCTGGCGGATGCCTGCCGCCGATGCTGATCATCGTGGCGCTGCGCTATCTGCCGCCCAAGGTCAAGCTGTACGGGCTCGCCGGATACGCACTCACCGCAACCGTCGGGCCGGCGCTCGGTACCCCGCTCGCGGCGTTGTGGACCGAGTATGTCAGCTGGCGCATGGCCTTTCTTCAGATCGTGCCGCTCGGCGTGGCGAGCTGTATTGCGATCCAGCTCGGGCTTCCGTCGGATCCGCTCAAACTCGAACGGCTTGGCTCATTCAACTGGATCGGATTCCTCACCGGATTTCCGGCAATTGCCATGCTTGTGATCGGGCTTTTGCAAGGCGATCGTCTCGACTGGCTGAATTCCGGATTCATCTGCGCGATGTTTTCCGGGGGAACACTGTTGTTCGTGGTGTTCCTCGTCAACGAGTGGTTTCACCCGCTTCCCTTTTTCAAGCTCCAGATGCTTGGCCGCCGGAACTTTGCGCACGGCCTCCTGACCCTCGCGGGCGCCGTGGTGCTGCTGGTCGGCGTTGCTGCCATACCGGGCCAGTATCTCGCGCGGGTTCACACCTACCGGGCCCTGCAGACGGCACCGCTGTCGTTGCTGGTCGCGCTCCCGCTCCTGGTTACGCTTCCTTTGACGGCGGCCGCGCTGAACCTTCGGCAAGTCGACCGCCGATGGGTGCTGGGTATCGGGCTTTCTCTCATGGTAGCGACATGCGTGATGGGGAGCTTCATGACCTCCGAGTGGATTCGCGACAACTTCTACTTGCTTCAGTCGTTGCAAATCGCGGCACAACCGATGGTGATCCTGTCGATCCTGATGGGGGTCACGACCGGCTTGCCGCCAACGGAAGGCCCCTTCGCATCGGCGATGTTCAACTCGCTGAAGACGTTCTTCGCGGCCGCTGCGACGAGCCTGATCGAAGGATTCGGTACGGACCGTGAGCGCTTTCATTCGAACGTGCTGGTGGACCATCTGGGCAACAACGCACTGGTGACAAGCCAGAGTATCGACGCCGCTCACGGCCTGGGCGAGCTCGCGCAGCGGATCCACGAGCAGGCGCTGGTACTGACGTCCGCGGATCTCTATCGCGTCATGGCGGGCGTCGCCGTTGCGCTTCTTTTCCTTGTTCCGGTGTTGCCCATGCGAATTTATCCGCCGTGGACCATTACGCCGCCTCCTTCCCATTGAGGGACGATACCATGTCAACCGTCACCCGCTTTCCGTTCAAGACCGCTTACGTTGCCGCATCGATCGTCGCGGTCGGCATGGCCGTATGGGGCTGCACACAGCATTTCTCCACACCGGATACCGAATCCACGAACGATGCTTATGTACAGGCGGACTTCACGCTTGTGGCGCCGCGCGTCGCCGGGCAGATTTCGGACGTTCTGGTGGGCGATAACGAGTCGGTGAAGGCCGGCCAGTTGCTGGTGCGCATCGATGATCGCGACTTCCGTGCTGCACTGCTGAGTGCGCAGGCGGATGTGGCATCAGCCAGGGCGGCCGTTGCCAATTACGACGCCGAGATTGCGCGGCAGCCCTCGCTCGTCGAACAGGCGCGTGCGACGCTTCGCTCCGACGAAGCCAGTATCGCGTTTGCGCGAGCAAACGCGTCGCGTTACCAGAGTCTTTCGGAAGCCGGCGCGGGAACGGCGCAGGAGCAGCAACACGCTTCGAGCACCCTCGCCGAGCAACTCGCGCAGCAGGCCCACGATCGGGCCGCGTTGACGGCGACCGAGCAGAACCTCGACGTCCTGCGCGCCCAGCGTGACAAGGCGGCAGGCGCACTGGCACGTGCCGAGGCGGCGCTCGAGCAGGCCACGCTCAACCTGTCTTACACCGAGATACGCGCGCCGGTCGACGGCAAGGTCGGGCGACGTTCGGCGCGGATCGGTGCCTTCGTGACGCCCGGCGCAGCGATTCTCGCGATTGTCCCGCTGTCGGACGCCTATGTCGTTGCCAACTTCCAGGAAAACCAGATCACCAGCATGCGGCGAGGCGCAGGTGTACGCATCAAGGTCGACAGTTTTCCGGGCGTCGTGATTCGCGGCCATGTCGATGGTCTTGCGCCGGCCACCGGCGTGAGCTTTGCGCCTATCGCACCTGACAACGCAACGGGCAACTTCACGAAGGTCGTGCAGCGTGTGCCCGTCAAGATCACGATCGACCGCGGGCAGCAGGCAGCATCTGCATTGAGCGTGGGGCTTTCGGTCGAAGCGGAAGTGGCTGTCGGCGAGTATCGCGATGCATCCGCACAGGAAGGGAACAGGAAATGAACGCGAGCGAAATCTCTTTCCGTGAGGCGGTGCTGGCGATACTGGCATGTCTTGCGATGACGGGTTGTACCTTGGGCCCGGATTTCGAACGTCCGAAGACGTCCACACCCGACGTATTCAAGCGCACGGAAACGGCGCAAGCATCGAGCAGGCCCGTCGAATCGCCATTCAGCTCCGACTGGTGGACCCTGTTCGACGATCCGATGTTGAACACGCTGGAAAAGCAGCTCGCCGATGCGAACCTCGACGTAGCCGCAGCCTCGGCGCGCTTACGGCAGAGTCGGGCCGAACAGCGCGTAGCGGGCGCCGCGGAGTATCCGACGCTCGATGGCGCCGCGTCGTATAACCGCGAGCGTGGAAGCGAGAACGGCATCCTGTCGCTCCTTGGGGTGACGCCGACGCAGACACAGCCGCAGTCGGCTGCGGGCAGCACGCCGCTCGGTGTGGCATCCATGCCGGGATCCAAGGGTTCGCCGGCATACAACCTGTACCAGTTCGGTTTCGACGCATCGTGGGAGATCGACATCTGGGGCCGGGTTCGACGCGGTGTGGAAGCTGCAACCGCCTTGACGAACGCGTCATATGAGGATCGCAGTGCGATTTTGCTGTCTTCCCGTGCCGAGCTCGCGCGCGACTATATCGAGTTACGCGACACGCAGTCGCAGCTTCAGATCGCAAGACAGAACCTCGAGATTGCTCGTGACGCGGTGAAGCTTACGCAGGTTCGCGTACGCGAGGGCGTGACGACGGACCTGGACGTCGCCAATGCCTCTGCACAGGTCGAGTCGATTGAAAGTCTGATTCCGACGCTCGAGTCGAAGCGCGAGACGGCAATCAACGCGATTGGCGTGTTGCTCGCGAAGGAACCAGGTGCGCTGCGGCAGGCGCTCGGCGCGCCACGTGACGTTCCGCAACTTCCTGGACAGGTGCCGGTCGGCTTTCCGTCTGAACTCGTGCAGCGCAGACCGGACATCAGAAGAGCGGAGGCGCAGTTGCACGCTGCCACGGCGTCGATCGGCATGGCGAAGGCCGACTTTTATCCGCGCATTTCGTTGAATGGCAGCGCGGGGTTCCAGAGTCTTCAGCTCTCGAGCCTCGCCAACTGGGCATCCGGCCAGTTTGTCGTGGGACCGTCGATCACGCTTCCGATTTTCGAGGGGGGACGTCTCAAGGGCATGCTCCATCTGCGCGAGGCGCAACAACAGGAAGCCGCGATCAACTACCAACATACCGTACTCGAGGCGTGGCGGGAGGTTGACGATGCGCTCGTCGTCTACGATGCCGAACAGCGCCGGCGCGATCGGCTCATAGCGGTGGTGTCCCTGAACCAGCGCGCGCTCGCGATCGCGCAGCAACGGTACAAGGCTGGAGCGGTCGATTATCTCGACGTGCTGATTGTGCAGAAACAACTGCTCGAAGCGCAGAGCAATCTCGAGCGAAGCAAGGCGGCCGCCGATACGAATCTCGTCACGCTTTGTAAGGCACTCGGAGGTGGGTGGGAATCGGCGTACTCGGACCAATATGTTGCTCGTTAACGAAGCGGCATTTGAGTTCGTGCGGCTGCTTTCTGGCACGGCCCTGTTCGCGCGGAACCGGCCAGGAGTGGTCGTTCGCCACTCTTGAACGAGTGACCCAAATGCGTTCGGCTACGGCCGAATGTCTCCTGCATGTCAGCTCACGAGAAATTCCACGCCCGTTTTTCGAAAAATCCGCTCCGGACACGTTTTCGGTTAGATTCCCAACGCGTATACTCCACAAGACTTTCTGGCACATTTCAGTCAAGCGCTTCCTCGCATGAGCTCCCGCGCACCCACAGTTGATGTCGGCCGTCCGCTTGAACACGGCATTGCGCATAGTCATTTCAGCGTGCGGGACGAACCGCCACGACTTCGCCTGCTGGCCTGGCGCGATCGGGTCGGTCATCTGGTCGACGTGCTGCCCTCGCGGTCTGACCTCGAGAGGCCGTTTCAGGCTTCAATTGACCGCTTTCAGGTTGGCGAGCTGGTGTTGACGGATTGCCGGTCCGACCTGATGGTTCTCGATCGCTCGCTGGCCCGGATCTCGACAGACCGGGTACGCGACTTCCTCTTTCATGTGTTTTTGGAGGGCGGCGTCGACAACGTCGCCGTACGCACCTCTCGTCGCAGTCCCACGCCCGCTCCTGCACGCATCCTCGCACTGGATATGAATCAGCCCTATCGCATGCAACGCCACGCATGCAGGGTAATCACGTTTTTCGTGCCGGGCACGTTGGTGCAGGAAGTCTTTCCTGATCCGGAGGCGATCCACGGTCGTGTGCTCGACGGGACGATGCCACTCGAACGACTGATCGTCGAACACGTCACGGCGCTTAGTCAGACAATTGCCTGCATGGAAGCCCCTGAGGCGGACAACGCAATCCGCGCGGCGGGCAGGCTCCTGGTTGCCGCGTTCGGACGGCAGGCACGCCTGATCGGCGACACGCGCGCGGCAGCGCGGGCGGCCATGTTCGGTCAGATTCGGCGCTATATTCGGGCGCACTTGACTGAGGACGACCTCTCCCCCGAAAGCGTGGTGGCTGCGTTTCAATTTCCCCGCCCGACGCTTTATCGCCTGTTTCAGCACGAGGGCGGCGTTGACGCGTATATCCGCCATCTGAGGCTGCGCCATGCGGCCGACGAACTGATCCGTTATCCGCACGTCGCGGTGTCGGAGATTGCTTACGGATTCGGCTTCAAAAGCGCGTCTGATTTCACGCGCGCGTTCCGGCGAGCCCACGACATGGCGCCGCAGGATTTTCGGGCACTGGTGAGCAGCAAAATGGTTCGAACGCCGTGAGCGAGGCGTCAATGCGTGCGTGGCGAGCTCAACCTTCGGCGCGCCGTTCCTTGAAAAACATCAGCGCGCAGAAGCTCACTCCACATGCGGGCGCGACATACCAGGCGGCGGACAGCGGATCGCCGGTCCCTTTGATCAAACCGGTCACGATGAATTGAGCGGTGCCGCCGAACAACGCGACGTTCAACGCATGCGAAACGGCCATGCCGCTCGCGCGCACCCGCGCGGGCAGCGCTTCGAGCACGAGCAGGGCGACCGCGACGGCGCTGAACGCCACCATGATGCTGCAGACCGCGACGCCGCACAGGATCGGCAGCACGCTCGTCGCACGGGCGATCATCAGAAAAACCGGATAGACCAGCAGCGCCGAGCATCCCGAGGCCACAAGGGCCAATGGCTTGCGGCGCGGCAGACTGTCTATGAGACGGCCGGCCAGCGGGGGAATGACGACCAGCAGCAGCGCGGACAACGCGGAAGCCTGGAATCCGGTGACCGCGGGCATGTGCATCACGCGAGTCGCATAGCTCGGCATGAAGTAGACGATCGCGTAGACCGGTGTGGTTTGCCCCATCATCAGCAGCACCGCCAGCACGATCGTCGTCCCATGTTGGTGGAACAGTTCGGTCAGGGGTGCGCGCGCGCGTCCGGCGGCGTTGGTGAGAATCGCGTCATCGCGAAGCCGGTGGCGAACGTAGAGGCCGACTGGCGCGATCAACAGACCGATCAGGAACGGGATTCGCCAGCCCCATAAGGCAAGCGCCGCCGGCGACACCGTGCTGGTGATCAGCACGCCGAGGGTCGCCCCCAGCAACGCGGCCGCGCCCTGACTAGCGAGCTGCCAGCTGACCAGATAGCCCCGGCGCGACACGGGCCCTGCCTCCATGACGAAGGCAGCGCCAACGCCAATGTCGCCGCCGACAGCAAAGCCCTGCAACGATCGACCGGCGATGACAACGAGCGGCGCAATCACGCCTATGCTGGCAAACGACGGACACAGGGCGAGCGAGGCGGTTCCCAGCGCCATCATCCAGGTCGTCGTCGCCATCGCTGCGCGGCGTCCCACGCGGTCCGCATAAGTGCCGATGACCATTGCACCAACAGGCCGCATGAAAAAACCGATGCCAAATGTACCGACGGCCCACAGCAACGACGTCATCGGATCGTTCGCCGGGAAGAACCGGTCTCCGATCACCGCCGCGAAAAATCCGAAAACGGTGAAATCGAACATTTCGAGGCCCGTCACAAGTGATGCTGCGACGACGGCTTTCGAAAGTTCACGGGGATGTTCCTGATTGCCGGTTGGCTGGTCGCACGTCGCGATGTTAGGCCTGAACATTCTGTTGTAACGTTGTCAGTATTGGCGCATGAGTGTCACGTTGAAAGTGCATTCTCGCTACTTGATGCGTTGCACGATACCACGTGTGCCCCTTCGTCGATCGACTGTGCAAAGAGGGTTTGCGCGCCCGGCGGCCGTTCCGGAAACATGGAATGGCCCCGCCTCATCAGTCGAGGGGATCTCGGAAAACGTGCGGGAGATTCGCCAGACTGCCAGTCGGAAAATCCCTTACGAGGGCGAGCCGTCCTTCGGTGAAACACTGTAAGCGGTCAATCAGCGATGCCTATCTCGATGCGACCTGGAACGTGCTCGCAGTGGCATCTGGATTGCCGGTGCCGCCGAAGCTGGTGGTGGTGCCCGGAACCCGTTTTGAATTTATCGATTCATGTCCTCCGCAAATTGCAGCTGCTGAACGTCTCAATCCGGGGCCGACCGATCCGTTGATTTACGATACCCAATATGAATACAGTCGAGCGCGCATCGAACCGCTATACGGGCAAGCACATTGTGATTGTGCATGGCTACACCGCGTCGCCTGACGCGAACTGGTTCCCTTGGTTGGCGGAGGTGCTACGGGCGGAAGGCGCGCGAGTCAGCATCCCGGCCATGCCTGACTCGCTCAATCCTGATCCGGTGAAGTGGGCATCGACATTGCAGCAATCGCTCCCGGCAGCAGACACAGACACGATCCTCGTCGGGCATAGCCTCGGATGCATCGCTGTTCTACGGCATTTGCTGTCGTTACCCGCACACACTCAGGCACGCGGAGTATTGCTGGTCTCCGGCTTCGATCGGACGGTGTCTACGTTGCCAGAGCTGCGCTCCTTCACAGATGCGCCGCTAGACCACGCGGAAATTTGCCGTCGCGCACAGAAAATCATCTCGCTATTCTCCGACAACGATTCCATTGTCGAGCCGGCCGCATCAATCGAACTTTCCCGAAACCTCAACGCCGAGCAAGAAGTCGTTAGTGGCGGCGGACATTTTCTGGAACACGAGGGTTTCGAGCAATTTCCCGAAGCATATACGGCTATTGCGAAGCTTCTTGCGCACAAGGCACCGGCTTAACCGCTGGGGTATCCCGGTGAGTGTTTGCTTCCGTCAAGGACACACCGAACCCGGACCGACGGCTACAGTCGCGACGCATCGTTGGAGGCCACGGCCCGTCAGGGACGTCGGCCTTCATCGTGTAGTTAGGCGTCCTTGTGCCCCTGGCGCCACAGGACCACATGCGTGGCCTTCTCCGACGCTACGGATGCGAGATGGTGAAGCCGTCAACGCGAACTCGTGCCATCGTATGCCTCCGTTTACTCCACGAAACAATCGATAACTTGGAACTATACTGGGCAATCTGGAGGTTTCCATGACCGATCAAGACAGACCGCATCCACTACGTCCGCTCCTGAAAAACTGGGTTTGGGAGCATGGTCGAATCGGGACTCGCTATCTGGACCGCGTTGATGGCGAAATCAAGTTCGACGAAGGCAAGAAGTCGCATTTCGCAGCCGAGAAATATATCTACGTGCCCCTTGGCAAGGACACGGAAGATGATGCCTCTGCGGATGGGCCTGCGATCCAGGAGGCCGGACTTGCCCGGTTCTTGCGGGCTGCGCAGCTGGGTACGCCAGAGGACGCCGGTTCTGTAGCGGATGTTCAGCGCGCAGTGCACGACTGTGTGGAGATCGGCCTGTTCAGCGCATACCAATGGGAGGCTCGAAAGGCGTTTGCCCGATATGCTCAGGAGCCCATGTTCGACGACGAGATCCGCGCGGCGGTTGTCGACGACATCCGGCGTATCTACGCCGGCATGCGGGAGCAACTGGCGCTGTACGATTTTAGTGTGCTCCACGGCTTGCCCGCGCCGCTGCTCATCGGCGACACGCCCTTCATCGACTGGCGCACGCGCGCCAGTCCGGCACTTCCGTTTGTATCGCTCCCGTTGGGACCATACTGCCTGCTCGTAGGCGCGCCGTCGGGCAGGAAAAGCCGAATCGGCCCGGTGGTCTGGAAGGCTGCTGCCGCGATGGGTCCGTTGAAGGACCACAACCGCCAGATCGAGGAGCAGGCACGCCTGTGGCTGGTGGCGACCACAGATGACCAACTCGTCGCTGCACAAAGCCGCATTGCTGCGTCCGTGGGCTCCAGGCAAGGGAATATGAAGCCCTGACCGAAGCCGCCATCGACGGACAAGTGAAACGGTCGCTTGAGCGACCGTCGATTCGCGCGAACGCGCGATCGGTGATGACCGACGGCAGAAGAACGATCACGGCCCGCCCAGCTCGAATCTCACTCACGAATGACCTCGATACGTCCCGCTTTGACCGCTGCTTTCAAAACCGACCAGTCCGCCTCATTTTGTTCTGCGTAAGCGAGTGCGAATCGGACGATCGCTTCGTCGAATGCGTCCGACTTGCCGACATATCCGCTGAGCAATGCGGGATCGCCCGCTTTCGCCATCGAATGAGCCAGCGCATGAGCGCACGAAACCGCATACTCGCCGAGATCTTCAACGTCGAAGGTCGTAAAGTCGAACGCGCCCTTCATGTCGCGCAACTGCCGAACATAGAAGTCGTTGCCCGTGTGGCGCATCTTCGACCATCCGAGAAAAATGTCGCTGGCCGATTGCAGCAGACGCTGCCCGTTCACGACACGCTGGCCGTGATTGGGGTAGCGACTCGGCGGCAGGTAACCCTCGAGCACGGATGCCCGCGCCTCCTTGAGTTGAAGGAACAGTGGGCACTGTCCGTCGGCCATGAATAGCGCCTCGTAACAACGCGTTCCCACCGACCCGATGCCCACGACGCGAATGGCGACGTCCACCAGTTCGTAGCGATCGAACAGTGCGCGCCTGTCATCGGGAAGCGTTAGCCGGTAGTCGGCGAAGAAGCGCCGCACCAGCGCATCGTATTGCTTATGATCGTGCGGGCTCTCCAGCGGGATGTGGTACACGAGAGGCGGTGCGTCCTTGATGCGCAGCTTGCCGTTGACCAGTTCGGTTGCATGAGTCATCACGGAACGTGACGACTGTTGTCTCGCCTTTTCGATCACGGCCAGTTCTTTCCTCCTTTCCTCGATCGAATCGGCAATGGCCAGCATGCTCGCCGCCTTGAACTGGCAGTACCAGACGTCCAGCGTGTCCATGCTGCTGAACTCGGCGATCCGTTGCCGAAAGGTCTCGCATAGCCGACGCACCACGCCGCGCTGGTCACGCAGCGCGAATCCGCGTTCGCGCGCAGCGATCACGAATGATGTGGCAAGCCTGCGCACATCCCAGTCGAACGGACCAGGCAGCGTTTCGTCGAAATCATTGGGACCGAAGAGTATGCGCCGCTCCGGGCTGGCGAACAGGCCGAAATTGGCGAGATGCGCATCGCCCCCCAATTGCACGATCACGTTCGAATGCGGCAGCTTCGACAGATCGTGCGCCATCAACGGCGCAGCACCGCGATAGAACGCGAACGGCCCCGCAACCATCCGCCCATAGCGGATCGGTATCAGTTCCTTCACCCGGCCCACATTGGAAGCGTCGAGCAGTGCGATGGGATCGCGATCTGCAATCTTGCAGTCCGCCAGGGTCTCGCGCGGCACGTTACTGCGCGCCGCCTTGCCCTGCTTGACGCGCGCCGCCAACGAGCCACGCCCCGCAAACAGCATCGACGGATCTTCCTGCGCCGCCAGAGTCTGGGGATCTGCGCGGTCCGTGGCGGTTTCGGCGCGCTTTGCGGCAGTGGAATCAGGCACGCATCACTCCTTTCTCGATTCATGGTCGAAGCGGACTTCCATCATTTCGCGTTGCTTCATTCCGGCCTGGTGCCCGGCGAAGGTGCGGACGCAGGTGGCGAACGATCGCGTAGCGCTTCAATCGCGGCATCGACTGTCTCAAAGATTTCGCGATGCGTGCCGCCCACACGCAATGCCTTATACCGTTCGATCTCATGCCGCACGCCCGTCGGAAGCGCAACCGCCGCGATGCCCACGCCACGCCTGTCAAGCTCCGCACCCAGTTCGGTCAACTTCTTGCCCGCCGTGTAGTCGATGTTGTTGATCTCCGATGCGTCGATCACCAGCCAGCGCAACGGCACGCTCGCCTCGTTGACGAGTTTCAGCACCTCCTCCGTGAAGCGCCCCGTGTTCGCATAGAACAGGTCCGCCTCGAACCGGTAGACGACGATGCCGGGCGCCGCGAGCAGATTCGGCTCGACACGATGCGGAAACCAGTGGCCGGCGGGGCTGCGCGTCAACACGCGCGTGCGCAGGCGGTAGCTATGCCGCGCATGCGCGATCAGCGACAGCACGACGGCAGCGAGAATGCCATGCATCACATCGACGAATACGACCACGCATGCCGTCAGCAACGCGACGACGAACTCGTCCTTCTGCATGCGAAACAGCTCCCTCATGCCCTTCACGTCGATCAGCTTCACGCCGATCATGAAGACGATGGCCGACAATACGGGGGCAGGCAGAAGACTCAGCGGCTTTGTGAGAAACAGCAGCACCAGCAGCACGATAACCGCCGTCGTCAGATGCGCGACCTGGGTGCGTCCTCCCGCATCGTCGACCATCTCGGTCTTGGTCGGACTGCCGTTCACGACGAAGGTGCCTGTGAACGCCGCTGCTGCGTTTGCGGCAGCAAGCCCGATGATGTCGGCATTGTCGTCGCCCTTCTCGTTGTAGCGGTTTGCATACGCGCGCGCCGTCGCAGCGCTCTGGGCGATGATGACGATGAAGCACGAGGCGGCCGTCACCAGCACCTGGTCGATCGCAGCCATGTGCAACGGCGGCAGGAACAGCGACGGGAGCCCGCCAGGCACTTCACCCGTTACCGCGATGCCATGTCCGGCGAAATTGAACACGCCACTTGCCACGATCGAACCGATCACCGCAATCAGCGCACCCGGAGCGCGTGGCGCAATACGCTTGCCACCGATGATCACGACGAGGACGGCAATCGAAAGCACCGTTGTCGGATAGTTCGCCGCGGCGACGCGCTGCACCACGGATGCGATCTGCATCAATGGGCCATGCCCCTGCTTCTCGAGTCCGATCAGCCCGGCAAGCTCGCCCGCCGCGACCTGGACGCCCACGCCGGTCAGAAATCCGATCAATGCGCTGCGAGAAAGAAAGTCGGCCAGAAACCCCAGACGAAAGATGCGCGCAATCACCAGCATCACGGCAACGGTCAACGCAACGGTACTCGTCAGGCCGATATATTCCTTGCTGCCCAACGCGGCGACGGCCGTCAGCGTACCCGCGAGAATGGCGGCGGTCGCGGAGTCCGCAGCGACGACCAGTTGACGCGACGCACCAAAGACCCCGAACGCCACGAGCGGCAGCAGGATCGTATAAAGCCCCGTGACTGTCGGCGTGCCGGCAATCTTCGTGTACCCCATCACCTCGGGAATACCGAGTGCCGCCAGCGTGATCCCGGCGATGATGTCGTGCGGCAGCTGGGCAGGATTGAAGGGCAACAGCCCCTGCAGGAACGGCAAATGATGCAGATGAGAAGGCGTCGGCGCTGCGGGTTTCATTTCGCTGCCTCCACTGCTGTCGTGAGTGAGCTGATCAGTGCATTGGCGATGAGGTCATCGGCTATGACCACGTTGGATGCGCCTGCGCTCGTGAAGAGCCCTTTTCTCAACGGGTTTTCGCCGGGTACTGAAATCGCGAGCGAATCGTTCAGCGTATGGGCCACCAGCGTGATCGCCAGATTATTGTTGCTGTCGGGTGTCGTCACGACCATGGCCTTGGCGCTGTCCAGCCGCGCATGCTTGAGCACGTCGTCGAACGCGCCAGGCGAGCCGAGCACGACCATGTGGCCGCTATCCGCGGCCCGGTCGGCCTGTTCCTGATCGCCCACGAGGACGAGCACCGTCTCTCCCGCACCTTGCAGGCGGTTCGCAACCAGTTCTCCGAGCGAATGGAATCCGACCACCACGACATGGTTGACGAGTTGTTCGAGCTTGCGTTCCATGAGCCGGTTCTCCCGATAAGCCATCACGTCGTCGCCCGATAGCATGCCGGTGAGCTTCGACACCGCGAATCCGCCGATCAGCAGTGTCGCGACCATGGCCACAAGCATGAAGACCTTCTGAGGCTGATTGAACTCGCTGAAGGCACCGATTGTCGTGACGAGGTTGACCCCATCCCAGAGGGCCGTAAACATTTTGTTGGGGACAGATGTTTTGGACTGGTCGAGGCTGATCAGCCCGGTGACGGCGCAGCCCAGCAGCAGGACGAGAAGGCCGATCGTGTGGCGCGCGCGGCGGCGCCATTCTCGAACACGGATGACCCCGAGACGAGGCTCATCGACACGGAAGATCCACATGGTTACCTCGGATTGTTAGTCTGATCGAGACAACAGCGAACCCAATGCGAAGCCGATACGGTCCCCCCTTTCGCGCCCGTAGTCAATAGTCAAGAGCCCGAAGGGATGTTGAAGAACCATAAGAAAACCGCCGGCGAACCGGCGGCAATCCCGTTACATGAAAACCGTGCCCCGTCCCCGGCAACACGTCTTTTCCATCACTTCGCCGTCGGCATCGCGAACTCGGCGCCCTTCTCGATGCTCTCGGGCCAGCGCTGCATGATCGACTTCTGCTTCGTATAGAAACGCACGCCTTCCTCGCCGTACGCGTGCATGTCGCCGAACAGGCTGCGCTTCCAGCCGCCGAAGCCGTGCCATGCCATCGGCACCGGAATCGGCACGTTGATGCCGACCATCCCCACGTCGATCAGGCGGCCGAATTCGCGCGCCACGTGGCCGTCGCGCGTGAAGCATGCAACGCCGTTGCCGAATTCATGCGCATTGATCAGCTCGACCGCGTCGGCGAAGTCCTTCACGCGCACGCATGCGAGCACCGGGCCGAAGATCTCTTCCTTATAGATGCGCATGTCGGGCGTGACGTGATCGAACAGCGTGCCGCCCGTGAAGAAGCCTTCCTCGCGTCCCGGCACCTTCAGGCCACGGCCGTCCACCACGAGTTGCGCGCCCTCTTCCACGCCGGTCGCGATGTAGCCTTCGATGCGCTCCAGCGCCTGGCGCGTCACGACGGGCCCCATTTCCGCATCGGCTTCCATGCCGTCCTTCACGCGCAGTGCGCGGGCACGCTCGGCGAGGATCGGAACGATCCGGTCGGCGACGTCGCCGACCAGCACCGCAACCGAGATCGCCATGCAGCGCTCGCCGGCCGATCCGTACGCGGCGCCGATCAACGCGTCCACGGCCTGGTCGAGGTCCGCGTCCGGCATCACGACCAGATGGTTCTTCGCGCCGCCGAGCGCCTGCACGCGCTTGCCGTGCCGCGCGCCCGTCTCGTAGATGTAGCTCGCGATCGGCGTCGAGCCGACGAAGCTCACCGCCTTCACGTCGCGATGGGTGATCAGCACATCCACGACGGTCTTGTCGCCCTGCACGACGTTGAACACGCCATTGGGCAGGCCGGCCTGCTTCAGCAGATCCGCGATGAATAGCGCCGCCGACGGATCGCGCTCGCTCGGCTTCAGCACGAACGTATTGCCCGCGGCAATCGCGACCGGGAACATCCAGCACGGCACCATGCACGGGAAATTGAACGGCGTGATGCCCGCGACCACGCCGAGCGGCTGACGCGTCGTCCAGTTGTCCATGCCCGTCGACACCTGCTCCGTATAGTCGCCCTTCAGCAGTTGCGGAATGCCGCACGCGAACTCGATCACGTCGATGCCGCGTGCCACCTCGCCCTGCGCATCGGAGAAAACCTTGCCGTGCTCCGCGGTGATGATCGCAGCGAGCTCGTTGCAATGCCGGTTCATCAGTTCGAGAAAGCGCAGCATCACGCGTGCGCGGCGAATCGGCGGCGTGTTGCTCCAGGCCGGGAACGCCGCCTTCGCGCTCGCGACGGCCGCGTCGACGTCCGCCACCTCGCCGAGCAGCAGCGTGCGCGTCGCTGCGCCCGTCGCCGGATTGAAGATCGGCTGGGTACGCGTACCCGTGCCGTCCGTGCGTTCACCGTGAATGAAATGACCGACGTTCGCGCTGTCCTGGTAAGCCTGCATGTCGTCCTCCTGTTGATGGTTTGCGATGGAGGCAGTGTAGGCAGCGCGCGACGGCCTGCAAAGATGCTATCGTTGAATTCATTGTTTTCAAACGTGAACAATCAGTCTATGGATATCCAGAACGCCGAAAACCTGTGGACGCATCTGCACTGGCTCACGATGCTCGCCGAACAGGGCAGCTACACCGCGACGGCCGCGCGGCTCGGCGTCAGCAAGGCGGCCGTGAGCCAGCGGATCGCGGAACTGGAGCGCGCCGCCGGCATTTCCCTCGTGCAGCGCACGACGCGCAGCGTCCGGCTGACGGAGGCCGGGCAGCAGCTCGTCGAGGATACGCGCAGCCATTACGCGCAGATCGCGGCCAGCTTCGCGAACGTTCGCGAGCTCGCGGGCGTCGTGCGCGGGCAACTGCGCGTCACGGCACCCGTCGCGTTCGCGCGGCAGCAGCTCGTGCCGAAACTGCCCGCGTTCCTGAAGGCCCATCCGGCCGTGCGCGTGCAGCTCGAGGTGTCCGACCGGCTCGTGTCGCTCGCGGCCGAGGGCTTCGATCTCGCGATCCGCCACAGCGCGGAGGCGCCCGACACATGCGTCGCGTGGAAGCTGTGCGAAACGCGTTCGGTGATCGTCGCGACGCGCGCGTACCTGCGCCGGCGCGGCACGCCGGCCAGACCGGAGGATCTCGCCGGCCACGATTGCCTGTCCTATCCGCGCTCGGCCGGCGCAGCGGCGTGGTCGTTCGAGCGCAAGGCGGCGCGCAAGACCCCATCCGGCGCGGCGCAGGAGCGCGTCGTGCTGCCGGTGAACGGTCCGTTTTCCGCGAACAACAGCGAAGCGCTACGCGACGCGGCGCTCGACAGCCTCGGCATCGCGCTGCTGCCCGACTTCACCGCGCAAGCCGCGGTGCAGGCCGGCAAGCTTGTGCAGCTGTTGCCGGACTGGCGCATCACCGGCACGTTTGCCGAGCAGCTCTATGTGCTGAGGCCTTACGCAACGCATGTGCCACGCGCGGTCGGCCTGTTCGTGAGCCATCTGCGCGAGTGCTTCGCGCAAGGGTTTCCGCTTTAGCCTGCGAGTCAGCAAGACCACGCTCGTTGGACGGCGTGAGGGCCGTGATGGGCCTGATCGTCGCCTGCGCACCGTTCACGGGTTCAGGACGGATTTGACGACGCCGGTAAAGGACCGCACAACAAAGAAAAAAGAGCGGCCGAAGCCGCTCAAGCGTGGGTACATCTGCCAACACATAATGTGCGAGACGCACGCGCAAACCATAACAGTTCCACGCTCCATCTCCAAAACTCAATCCATCAACAATTATTTTTGGATATCGGAATAATCGCAACGGGTGGCAGAAAAGACAAAGAAATGTGGCGGAATAGGCCTGAGCGTATTCACGATTTTCTCGTGCCATCCTTCAAAACTCGTAATTAGTCTATTTTCAATGGGGATTGTCATATTGAAAAAGACAATGTGCACCATCCACGTGACGATGCGCACCATCCTCGTGCACCCTTTTGTGCGGAAGGCTGTGTCCTTTTCGACACAAAACAGATTTCCGCTTTTTGCAATGGAAATGTGTCTAGGTAATCTCCCTCAGTTCGCGCAACCACATGCAACTGTGTAAAAAAGGAGATGACATGAAACGCACGACTCTATCGATCCTCTCGCTCGCGTCGTTCGCGGTGGCGGGTATCGCGCACGCCCAGACGAGCGTGACGCTGTACGGCACGATCGATACCTCGCTCACGTACGTGAATCACGCCGACGGCGCGAAGAACCTGTGGGCACTCGGCAACAGCAGCGCGGGCAACCTGTCCGGCAGCCGCTGGGGCATCAAGGGCGCCGAGGATCTCGGCGGCGGCCTGCAAGCAATCTTCCAGTTGGAGAACGGCTTCAATCCGAGCACCGGCGCCCTCGGCCAGGGTAACCGCATGTTCGGGCGGCAAGCCTTCGTCGGCCTCGCCAGCAACCAGTACGGTACGGTTACGCTGGGGCGTCAGTACGATCCGCTGATCGACCTCGTGCAGCCGATCACCGCCGACAACTACTTCGGCAGTGCGTTCGCGACCGCCGGTGATGTCGACAACTACGACAACAGCTTCCGCGTCGACAACGCGGTCAAGTACACATCGCCCGTGTTTGCCGGCCTGCAGTTCGCCGCCATGTACTCGCTTGGCGGCGTGGCGGGCAGCACCGGCTCGAAGCAGTCGTATTCGGCGGCGGTGGCGTACAACAACGGCCCGCTGAGCCTCGCAGGCGGCTACTTCTACGCAGCGAACGCGAACCCGACGGCCGGTGACCGCACGACGTGGTCGAGCACGTCTGACGGCACGTTCAACGGCGCGATCAACACGGGCTACCAGACCGCGCATTCGATCGGTATCGCGCGCGCCGCGGGTCAGTATGTGTTCGGCGCATTCACTGTAGGTGCCGGCTACAGCAATGCGCAATACCGCCGCGATGGCGCTTCGGTGTTTGCGAAGAACGAGCACTACAACACCGCGCAAGGCTTTTTGAACTACCAGGCATCACAGGCGCTGCTGGTGGGTGTCGGCTACAGCTACACGAAGTCGGGCGGGGATAGCGCTGCGGACTACCACCAGGTGTCGCTCGGCGCCGACTATAACCTCTCGAAGCGCACCGACGTCTACATGACGGCCACGTATCAGCACGCGAGCGGGGACACTGCCGACGGCGAAGGCGGCAAGGCGCCGGCACAGGCATCGATCGGTTCGTACGGTTACAACGGCACGAAGTCCCAGACCATGGTGAATCTGGGCCTGCGCCACCGGTTCTGATCGTCTTCTGCCGGCCTCACAGGCAAGACGGCCCGGTTCGCATCGAAGCGAACCGGGCCGTCGTCCGGCAAGTGCCTGCGCGGCGGCTCGATCGAGTCGAACGCCGCGCCGGCAAAATCGCCGCTGCTTACATCGCGCCGCTTTGAGCCGAAGCCGAGCCCTTCACGCCGACCGACGCGCCGCCCTGAACTGCCGCAGCGGTGCCGTCGAGCGCTTCGCCGGCCTTCGCCTTCGCGCCGCCGACCACATCGCCTGCCGTCGACATCGCGCCTTCCGCGTGGTTCTTCGCCGCGCCCGCGACGTGCTTCACGTGCTGCTTCGCCGAATGGACGGCCGACTTCGTCGTGTCCTTCGCGGATTCCGCGGCCGAACCCACCGCGTTCGTCGCGCCGCCGACCACGTTGCCGGCCGCTGCGCCGACACCACCGACCGCCTTGCCGACGCCGTTCACCGCGCCGCCGACGAGATTGCCTGCGCCCGTGCCCGTACCCGCGGCGTTCGCGCCGGCACCTGCCTGCGTGCTGACGCCGAGAACCGGCGTCTGGACGTTGAGACCGGCCGAACCCTGCGCACCCGTCTGGGCCGTCTGCGCAAAAGCAGCCGACGTAGCAAACGCCGTCAGCGCGGCACCGAGCAGCATCGTACGAATCTTGTTCATGGTTTTCTCCCCAAAGACATTGTTGGTACCGGCCGCATCGGCGGCCTGTCGCGTTCCTCGCCGCACCGTGCGGCAGGTGGAGCCACTGTAGCGGGCCTCGCACCGGAAATCCGCGATTCTTGAGGACTGTTACGCTCGTTGCAAATGCTGACGAATGACTCACCTTGTTTAACAGTTGACGCCTTGCATCCGGCGCTCACATGAGCGATGCGAACGCCGGAAACGTGTCTGCCATCGAACTGCAATCAGGCTGTCGTATCGGTCGTCGGCGGATGACGATCGATTTGAATGAAGACAGAATTCGTGTTGCGTCGTCCTGCAGTGACGCTGCATGTCCATCGTCGGACTCACCGCCTATCCTCGCTTTCCCGAGCTTGTGCTGCGGCATGCGAGCTCGGCGATATCCGGAATCGCCGCCCGCCACACTATCCACAATTTCACTGGACAACCGTGTGGAAAACCCGCCGCGTTCCTTGCCGCACAAGGGTCCGATCGCCTTGCTCAAAGAACAGGCAACCGGCCGAAACCATTCATCGAGCTTGCGCGCGAGACCACAGCTGCGCGATTCGAAAGCAGAGGCAGCCCGGAAGCGGTCTCGACAATCCGCCCCATCGCCAGCCATGCCGCCTCGTCTATACTGGATGCCCTTTCCCGGCGTCACGAATGAACGACATGCGCTTGCTCTTGTTCAAGCTGCTGGCTACCGGCGCGATCTGCGCCGGAGCGATCTACCCGCTGCTCGATCCCGAACTGCGCGAGGGCCTGTTCGCGCAGTTGCTAGCCCGAGGCTTGCCGTTGCTGTCACTGCTGGTCGCAGGCTTTCTCTTGGCGGTGGCGCTTTACTGTCGGAGCCTGCAACGCTGCCTGAGCCTGCTCCAGGCGCAGTCCCGCACCGCCGAACCGGGTTCGGTGTGGCTGATGTTCCTCATCCCCTACAACTTCATCGAAGATTTCTTCATCGTCGCCAATGTCTCGAACTCCCTGCGTGCGGAGGCCCGGTACAACCCGCGCCTGCGAGGCCTGGAGAATTTCGGCATGCGCTCCGGGCACGGCTGGTGCGCGGCCCAACTGGTCGCCTTCGTGCCCAACTGGCTTGGCGAACTGGCAACCCTGGTCGCGCTGCTCCTCTGGGCGCTGCACTGGCGCTTCATTATCCGCGTCAACCGGCTCCTTTCACAACGCCAGCCGGCCACGGCACCCTAGCCAGGGCCTCTGGCGCACGCCTGCAAACTCTTGAGGCATTCCTGCTCGCGCAGGACCCTGAGGCCGCGTCCAGGCGCTGTATGACGACATTTGTTTGGCTCGGCCAAACGGCGCCCTCGCTTCTTGACCTACGAGCGATTTCGGGCATTCGCATGTGCGTTCCGCATGTAAACAGACCCTAGCTCGCCCTCGCACGGGAAACGTCGATATAAATCTCCCGCAAGCGTCGAGCCACCGGCCCTACCCGGCCATCGCCAATTGCGTTGCCATCAATCGTAACGACAGACTGCACCAGCACCCCCGCGCTGGTAACGAATACTTCTTTTGCCTCAAGTGCCTCGGCTACGCTGAACAGGCGTTCTTCGATACGAATGTCCCGCTCGGCGGCAAGTTGAACGACTGCCTTGCGCGTGCAGCCCTGCAAGATCGCGCTGAAATTTGGTCGCGTGACCAAAACACCTTCGGTATTCAAAATAAATACCGATGACGACGCACCCTCGGTGATATAGCCATCATCGTCCACCATGATCGCTTCCTGACAGCCGGCCTTGGCGGCCTCCTGCCTGACAAGCACTTGGGCGAGAAGCGAGATGCTCTTGATGTCACGGCGCAACCAGCGGATATCGCGCACTGTCTTCGCTGCGATCCCCGTTCTCGCCTCCCGCGTATCGATCAGTTTCTTCGCCGTCGTGAAAATGATCAGCGACGCCTGTATGCCTTCGGGATAGGCAAAGTTACGCTCAGGCGCGACCCCGCGAGTGACCTGCAGATAAACTGAACCCTCGACCAATGCATTACGAGAGATCGCTTCCTTCATCAGCGCGGCAATGCACTCTGGCGTCTCCGGCAACTCCAGCTCGATTTCACGTGTCGAGCGTTGCAGACGAGCCAGATGGATCTCGCTATCGATGATCTTGCCATCGAGCACGGCGCAAACTTCGTAACTGCCATCCGCAAACAGAAAGCCTCGATCAAAAATTGATACCTGGGCTTCCGCGTATGGAAGAAACGAGCCATTTACATAGGCGATTCCGGTCACTTGCATTTCTCCTTTTCTGCTGCCATTAAATTTAAATGTTTATCGGCGGATGAGAACGCATCCTCCGATCAGAAGCGCTGCCCCGATGAGCCGAGAAAGATCGATCGGTCGTGCGGGGATCCCCAACAATCCGAAATGGTCGATCGCCACCGACGTAAGCATCTGGCCGGTCACGAGCAGGACCATGAACGTCGCAGCCCCGAGCTGTGGAACAAGATAGATGGCAAGCGCGATGAAAATCGCGCCAAACATCCCGCCGCTGTATGCCCACAGTGGAATACGTCCCGCTACAGCCATCGAAGGAACGGGATTGCGCAAGGCCAGCGCCAGCAGCGCCATGCAGGCCACGCCGACGATATAGCTGACGAAGCCCGACCATGCGGCCGAACTCAGTGCCGCACGGAGGTTGGCATTCAACACCTGCTGGACGGTGACGCTGGCCCCGGCCAGAACGGCAAGAATCAGAAAGAAGAGCGCGCTTTGCATTGACGTTTTCGGTTTCCAGAATCAATGCGGAGATTTGACGACACGGCTATCCATGTCGTCAAATGCCGTAAATCACGTTATCCATGCAAATCAGGCATCATGAATCCAGCCCATATCGACCTGTTTCGTGCCGTCATGCGCCACGGTGGAATGACGAGGGCAGCGGAAGCGCTCGGCATGGGCCAGCCCCATGTCAGTCGAGCGATTGCGCAGCTCGAAGCGGATCTTGGCTTTCCACTGTTCATACGTCGGCATGGAGCCGCATTGCCGACAAAAGAGGGCATTGCTTTCTCGCGCGAAGTCGACCGGACCTATGCCGGGCTCGATCAGCTTCGGCACGCTGCGCGCCAGATACGTGAAATAGGAACCGGCTCGTTACGTGTGGCATGCCAGCCATCGTTGGCCTCCAGGCTCGTGCCACGCGCCATCCGGCAATTGGGTTGCGCACATCCCGGCGTGCGCGTCTCGCTTCACGTGCCCAACCCCGACACGATCTGGTCACTGGTTTCGACCGGACAATGCGACCTTGGCCTCGTCCGGCCGCGCTCCGGCTACGCGGGCGTCGCGTGCGAAGCATTCCTCACGGTCGATGCGGTTTGCGCGCTTCCGCGTCGGCACGCATTGGCTCGCAAACGGACGATCAGCGTATCCGATCTTGCGGACGTCCCTTTGATCGCGGGTGCCCCCGGGGCTTTTCAGCAGGCGGTCGACGCGTCATTTGCAAGCGCCGGTATCGAGCCACGCTTTTCCCTGATGGCGCAGTACACGGCAGCGCGGTGCGGCCTGGTGGCGGAAGGGTTGGGCGTCGCGATCGTCGACCCGCTTGCCGCTCGCGAACTGAACGGTTTGCCCGTCGTGCTGCGGCCCTTCCGGCCTCGACTGCCCATCGAGACGGTGCTGATCCGACCGGGCGGCATGCCGCCCGATAGCCTCACGGAACGCTTCATCGACCTTCTGAAAGCCGAGCGCGATGATGTCATGTCATCGTTCGATTCCGGCGCGGACAGCGCGTAAATCGCGTTGAATATTCTCATCACTTTCCGGGCGCATTGATCAGATGGAAACCTTTGCCCGGCATCACCCATTCGCATTCGACTGCGTGACCAATCGAGTGCCGACGCGATTCGCTCACTAGGGAAAATACCGACTCATCCTTACAATAATTTTTTTGATGATGTCAAAAACCTGTATATCCTGACGTTTCAGGCTAACGTAAATCTTTCAATTCGCGTGACGACGCCTTTATTGCTGCGCAGCAATATGCATTTGCCGGATGCAGCCGTCATGTCGAAGATCGAAATGCGTGTCCTGTTCGTATCAACGGGTGTTCAATACTTTCAACAATCCAGTCGAGTGTAATCGTGAAAGTCCGTGGCCCTATGGTGAGGTGGGATCGTGGCGATGCGCGAAGCCTGCGCAGCGCGGCATCCCCTTCCGACGGCAGTTACGGCCGGCATCGTCCTCGCCTGCATCTGTCGATCTACACCATCCTGTCCCGTCGTTCCGTTCGACGTCACAACGCCGTCTCAGCGCGCGCGTTCGTCGCGATCCATACCGACGACGTGGCTTCGCTGCTGCCGTAGCGCCTCGTTTCTCTTTACGGCGTCCCTTTACGGCATCCATTTAGCCGCATCACGTCTGCCGCGCACCGTTTGACCGGTGACCGGTGACGGATTGCGTTCGCGCGTGCATTGCCGCGCACTGCGCCAAATCACGGGCGCGTGGCGGCACATCGAAACCATGCCGCCACCCGCATCCAATACGGAAATTCCCATCATGCGTATTCGAACGCTTCGCCGCGCCATCTCAACCGCCGCATTCGTGTCATTCTCCGGCGCCGCATCCCTCTCCTGCATGCCGGCCCACGCGGCCGGCGAGCTGAACATCTACAACTGGTCCGACTACATCGCGCCGGACACGATCCCGAACTTCCAGAAGCAAACCGGCATCCACGTCCGCTACGACAACTACGACAGCGACGACACGCTGCAGGCGAAACTGATGTCGGGCAATTCGGGCTACGACATCGTCGTGCCGACGTCGAACTACATGGCCAAGCAGATCCAGGCCGACGTATTCCGGAAGCTGGACAAGACGAAGCTGTCGAATCTGTCGAACCTCGATCCGCTGCTGATGAAGATGGTTGCCGACGCCGATCCGGGCAACCAGTACGGCGTGCCGTGGGCATACGGCACCGACGGCATCGGCTACAACGTGCAGGCCGTGAAGAAGGCGCTCGGCGACAAGGCGCCCGTCGACAGCTGGTCGCTGGTCTTCGATCCGGCCAACATGGCGAAGCTGAAGAGCTGCGGCGTGTCGTTCCTCGATCAGGCCGTCGACGTGTTCGCCGCGACGCTGCAATACATGGGCAAGGACCCGAACAGCACGAACCCGGCCGACTATCGCGCCGCGTACGACGTGCTCAAGAAGGTGCGTCCGTACATCACGCAGTTCAACTCGTCGGGCTACATCAACGATCTCGCCAACAACGACCTTTGTGTCGCGTTCGGTTACTCGGGCGACGTCGGCATCGCGCACCGCCGTGCTGCTGAAGCGAAACGCCCGTACGAGGTCCGGTTCGCGAATCCGAAGGAAGGCGGCCTGCTGTGGTTCGACATGATGGTGATCCCGAAGGATGCGCCGAATCAGGACGCCGCGCTGAAGTGGATCAACTACAGCCAGGATCCGAAGGTCAATGCGGCGATCACGAACTCGGTGTTCTATCCGACCGCGAACAAGGCTGCGCGCCAGTATGTGAAACCGGCGATTGCACGCGACCCGGCCGTGTATCCGTCCGACGATGTGCTGAGCAGGATGACTCTGCTGAAACCCGTGTCGCCCGAGATTCGCCGCCTGCAGAACCGCTTGTGGGCGCAACTGAAGACGGGGCGTTGAGCGGCAGCATGCCTTACACTGCGCGTTCTCCCGATCGCTCCAAGGAAAGCCCCGTGTACTCGTCCACCTTCATCTTCAAGGCCGGTCAATACGACGACGAATTCCATCGTCTCGACCAGCAGATCGCCGAAGCGGCACGCGCGATTCCCGGGTATCTCGGCGAGGAAACCTGGGAGAACGCCGGCAGCGGATTGATCCAGAACATCTACTACTGGGAATCCGAGGAAGCGCTGACGCAACTGATCCGGCATCCGTCGCACCTCGACGCGAAATCGAAGCAGGCCCGCTGGCTGGACGGCTACCGGGTCGTCATCGCGAAGGTGATTCGGGAATACGGCGACGGCGGGCTGGCCCGGCAGAATCCGGGCGAGCCCGCCTGATCGGAACGGCAAACACGACCGGCAATTGGACGACATCGGACGAAGCGCAATCGCATGCGGATTGCCGTCACCCGATTCAACACTCGAGAACCCGATGACAAAAACGACCGACGACACGGCCACCGTGGTTCGGGAATTCTGGCGCCTGATGGCAACGAACGATTTCCACGCGGTGAAGGCCGTGCTTGCCGAAGACTTCGTGCTCGAATGGCCGCAGTCGAACGAGCGCATCCGCGGCGGCGACAATTTTGCGCGACTGAACGCCGCGTATCCGGCCGACGGGCCGTGGTCGTTCACGATCAACCGGATCGTCGCCGGCGAACGGGATGCCACGTCGGACGTCTCGGTCACGGACGGCGTCGTCCAGGCTCGGGCCATCACGTTCTTTACCGTTGAAAACCGGACGATCACGAAGATCGTCGAATTCTGGCCCGAACCGTACGACGCGCCGTTCGACCGCTCGCAGTTCGTCGAACGGCTGGACTGATCGACGCAACTCGCCGCACGCGAACCACACGCGAGCTGCAACACCGGTCACGGCACGCCGCCAGCCGATCCGCTCGCCGCACCCGACGCGCTACCGCCCGCGCTCGGCCCCGCCGTTGACCTGCAGGATCTGCGCGGTCACATGCGCGGCGGCGGGCGACGCGAGCCAGCCGATCGTGCCCGCGATATCGTCAGGCGTGCCCGCGCGGCGGTTCATCGCCTCCGCGACCTTGCCGGCCCGCTGATCCGGCGACAGCGCCGTGCCGAAGAACTCGGTGTCCTCGACATAGCCGGGCGCGACCGCGTTGACCGTGATGCCACGCGGCCCAAGGCGCTTCGCGAGATCGTAGCAATACGGATGAAGCGCCGCCTTCGACGCGCCGTAGCATCCGTGCCCCGACCCGCGATACGCGGCAATCGAGCTGATGAACACGATGCGGCCGCCCGGCGCGCGCAGCCGATCGACCAGCGCCTCGGTCAGCAGCACGGCCGACAGAGTATTGAGGCCGAAATTGTCGGACCATCTGCGTGCGACGCCGGCGAGCCCGTCCGCGTTGTGCGCTTCCGGAAACAGCCGCTGCACGTTCCCGCCGGCCGCATTGACGACCACGTCGATCGCGTCGAACCGTTCGACCAGCGACGCACGCACGCGCTCGACCTGGTCGGGCGCGCTCAGATCCGCCGATAGCGCGAGCGCTGCCAGTGCATCCGGATATGCGCGTCCAATCGCGTCCACGGCCTGTGCGAGCACGCTCGCACGCCGCCCGATCACGACCACCTGCGCACGCTGCGCGGCGAAATGCTTTGCAGTGGCGAGACCGATGCCCGTCCCGCCGCCGCTCACGACGACGACTTGCTCCATTTCACTCTCCCGATCGATTGCGTGAAGAAACCTGCCACTGCGCGGCCGACGATCCAAGCGCGCTCGCCGGGCGTTGCCACCACACCGGCGCGCCGTCGATCTGCACCGGCGGCACGAGCCGGTGCGCCGGCCCCCATGAAGTGTGTTCGACGTGCGCGGCAAGGTCGGCGGGCCCGTCCGGCACGAGCGGAGCGCACGCCGTTGCCGGGTACGCAGCGAGCAAGCGCGCCGTCCGCGCGAGCGACGCGCGAGCCACCGATCCGACGCCGTACCGCAGGCGCTCGGTCAACCCGCGGATGACTGCCGCGGCCATCAGGTAGCCCGTTGCGTGGTCAACGGCCTGCACCGGCAACTGCACCGGTTGATCGGTGCCCATCGCGCGCATCCCGAATTCCGCAATGCCCGCGCTCATCTGGACGATGCTGTCGAACCCGCGCCGCCCGGCCCAAGGGCCCTGCCAGCCGTACGCATCGAGCGACACGTCCACGATCGCCGGATTCAACCGTCTTCTCGTCTCCGCGTCGAAACCGAGACGCGCCAGCGCGTCGGAACGATAGCCGTGAACGACGACATCCGCGTCGCGCAGCAAGTGCTCCAGCGTCGCGCGCCCCGCGTCGTCCTTCAGGTCGAGCCGCGCGCAGCGTTTGCCGAGCACGACTTCCGGTATGAGGTTCGGCTCTTCCCAGCCATACGGATCGATCCGCAACACGTCGGCGCCGAGGCCGGCCAGGAAGCGGGTCGCGACGGGCCCCGCGAGTATGCGCGTCAGGTCGAGCACGCGAATGCCGGCGAGCGGCCGATCCGCGTCCGGCTGCCAGCCGCTGTCGACGACGTCCGTGCGCACCGTTCGATACAGCAGCGGCTCGGAGGCGACGGCCTGCCCTTGCGGATGCGCGAACCATTCGTCCATCGTATGCATCGCGGCCGCGCAACCGCCGTGCTCGACGATCGCCGTTTCGAGCGCGCCGGCATCCCAGTGCGTAATCGCGGCCGCGACCGACTGCGCGTCCGCGCGACAGCCGAGCACGCTCAACGCAGCGTCACGATGGTGTGGCGCGTTGGTGTGCAGCCGGATCCAGCGATCCCGCGCGCGATAGTTTCCCGCGATCGGATCCCATTGCGGCGGAAGTGTCCATCCATCCGGGCGCAGCGACGTGCCGAACCAGAGCGACGCCATGCGTCGATCGACACGCACCGCGGGCACGCGCCCCGTTCGCGTAGACAGCAACTCGGCGGCCGCAACGCCCGCGACACTGATCGCGGCGGTCGCGAGGTCAGTCACGCGAAACGCGGAAACGAGATCACCGGAACCGGTCAGTTCGATCGCCCGCAGGTATTGCGGGTCACCGTCCACGGCATGCCAGAATTCCGACAGGATACGGAATACCGCATCGCCGCCATCGGCAAGAATCGTTGGAGTCTGTTCTTCGGCGTACATGATGCCCTCGGGTCGGTTGAGTACGTCAAAGATCGTTTTGCTCGCTTTAGTTGTCAACGTTGATTATCCTGATCAACCCGTCGCTCGATCGGTGCGCACCATGCCGGATTACCTGAACTCGACCGAAGCAGCGGCCCGCCTCGGCGTGTCGCGTCAGACGCTCTATGCGTACGTCAGTCGCGGCCTGCTACGCGCCGAAGGCAGCGGTAACCAGCGCGAGAGCCGGTATCTCGCGAGCGACGTCGAACGTCTCGCCGGGCAGCGTGCGCGCGGCCGCAAGCCGAAGGAAGTCGCGCGGGCGGCGCTCGACTGGGGCACGCCCGTGCTCGAATCGTCGATCACGCTGATCGAAGGCGGCCGGCTGTCCTATCGCGGCGTTGATGCACTGAGCCTCGCCGCGTCCGCGAGCTTCGAAGCGGTCGCCGCGCTGCTGTGGCAATGCGATGAAGCGACCGCTTTCGGCGATTGCGCGCCACCGTCGTCCGCTGCGCTGCCTGCGTTGCTGAAGCGCTATGCAGGCCGACGTGCTGAGGAATCCTTGCTTCCGCTGTTCACCGTCGCTAGCGAAGACGCACCGACGGCCATCTGGCAGCAATCCGCGCAACGGCAGGCGCAGGGCTGCGCGGACCTCGTGCGCATCATGGCCGCGTGCCTGCTCGGCACCCGGCCCGACACGGCGCCGATACACCTGCAATGCGCACGTGCATGGGGCGTCGACCGGCGCGGTGCCGAATTGATCCGGATGGCGCTCGTGCTCTGCGCGGACCACGAACTGAACGCATCGAGCTTCACGGCCCGCTGCATCGCGTCGACGGACGCGAGCCTGCGCGCGGCCGTCATCGGCGGGCTCGCGGGATTGACGGGCGGGCGACATGGCGCGACCACGGCGCGCGGTGAAGCGATGTGGGACGAGCTCGGCGACGACGACATCGAGCGCAGGATGCGCGAGCGCCTGTCGCGCGGCGACGATTTGCCGGGGTTCGGCCACCCGCTCTATCCCGATGGCGACGTGCGGGCCGTCGCGCTACTGTCGCGCGTGCTGCCGAGTCATCCGAAATGGCGGACCCTCGTCGATCTGGGGACGTCGCTCGTCGGGCAGAAACCGTCCGTGGATTTCGCGCTCGTGGCCGTGCGCCGGCATCTGCGGCTTCCGGTGGGCGCCGCGTTCGGGCTGTTCGCGCTCGGCCGCACCGTCGGCTGGATCGCACACGGGCTCGAGCAACGTCAGCATCCGGGGCTGATCCGGCCGCGCGCGATCTATACGGGCGCGAGGCCGGCCGAAACCGATCCGGATACCACCACCGGTTCGGGAACGAACCGGTCGCGACGGAAACGCCCGTCGTCGCAACGCGGGATTCCCAAGGAAGACGTGCTAGCCGCGCTGTTCAAGGCGCGTTAGCACGGCCCTCCACAACAGCCTCATTCGGAAAAAAGCATCACGTGCGCGGTAAGCTCGCACCCTTTCCAGTACAGGTGATGAAAACGGCGCTGCATCTCGGCCAGCAGCACATGTTCCGCGCCGCAGACTTCGAGCAGCACGCTCGGATGTTCGCCCTCGACGTCGATATGCGTGATGCTGGCGAATTCGACCGGCATGTACTTGTTCACGAATTCGCGCAGATCTTCATCGCTCGTATCGGGCGGCAAATTGCCGATCATGAGTCTCATTGCAGTATTCCTTCCAATTGAAACCATGCCCGGCACGCCGGGCATGGTTTGGTCCGACACCTATCCCATGATGCTGACGCCACCGTCGACGAACATCGTGTTGCCGGTAATGCGCCGCGCATACGGCGTTGCCAGATACGCGCACGCGAACCCGACATCCATGATGTCGACCAGCTCGCCGAGCGGCGCACGCTCGACCGCCTCGTTGAGCAGCAGATCGAAATCCTTCAGCCCCGATGCCGCACGCGTCTTGAGCGGCCCCGGCGAGATCGGATGGACGCGAATGCCACGCGGACCGAGTTCGTGCGCCAGATAGCGGCACGTCGCCTCGAGGGCCGCCTTGACCGGCCCCATCAGATCGTAGTTCGGCACGACCCTGGTCGCGCCCAGATAACTCATCGCGAACAGCGTCCCGCCACGATCCATCAACGGCACGGCCAGCCGTGCCATCCGGATGAACGAGTGGCACGACACGTCCATGGCCATGGCGAAGCCTTCTGCCGAGCTGTTGATCAATCCGCCCTGCAGATCCGCCTTCGGAGCGAACGCGATCGAATGCACGGCGACGTCGAGCCGGCCCCAGGTCGCGCGGATTCCGTCGAACAGTGCCTGCAACTCGTCCGGCTTCGACACGTCGAGCGGCATCAGAAGCGCGGCGCCGAGCTCCCGCGCGAGCGGCTCGACGTATGGTTTCGATTTCTCGTTCACGTAGGTAATTGCCAGTTCCGCGCCCAGCTCGCGGAACGCGCGCGCGCATCCATATGCGATCGAATGTTCGTTCGCGATTCCGGCGATCAGCACCTTGCGGCCCGCTAGCGGCGTATTCCGGTTGTCGTCCATTCAAACCTCGAGTCAGGTCTCAAGCAGATCAAGCGTGTGCGACGCGATCATCAACTCTTCGTCGGTCGGAATGACCCAGGCCGACACCGCGCTGCCGGGCGAGCTGATGCGCGGCCCGTGGTGTGCGTTCGCGTCCGGATCGATCGATACGCCGAGCCATGCGGCCGCGCGACAGACGCGTTCGCGTATCGCCGCCGCGTGCTCGCCGATGCCCGCCGTGAACACGATGCTGTCCAGGCCGCCAAGCGCGGCCGCGAGCGACCCGAGCTCGCGCGAAACCCGGTAGCAGAACAGCTCCACCGCCTCCACCGCCGCCGGATCGTCGCTGTCGAGCAGCGTGCGCATGTCGCTGGAAATGCCGGACACGCCGAGCAACCCGGACTGCCGATACAGCAGCGCCTCGATGTCGCGGGCGCCCATATGGTGATGATCCATCAGCCACACGAGCACGCCCGGATCGACGGTTCCCGAGCGTGTGCCCATCGGCAATCCCTCGACGGCCGTGAATCCCATCGTGCTCGCGACGCTCCTGCCGTTCGCCAGCGCCGCCATGCTCGCGCCGTTTCCGAGGTGCATGACCACCGTCTTGCCGCGCGCCGCCCGTTCGTCGTAACGCTCCAATACCGAAGCGATGTACTCGTACGACAAGCCATGAAAGCCGTAGCGCCGCACCCCTTGCCGCGTGATCTCGCGCGGCAGCGCAAATTGCGTCGCGACCGCAGGTTGCCCATGGTGAAACGCCGTGTCGAAACAGGCGATCTGCGGAAGACCCGCCTGCCGCTCGGCGACAAGCTTCAGTGCGGCCAGGTTGTGCGGCTGGTGCAAGGGCGCCAGCGGCACCAGCGTGTCGAGGTTCGCAATGACTTCGTCGTCGACGCGAACCGGATTCGCATACAGGCTCCCGCCGTGCACGATGCGATGGCCGACGCCGATCGGCGTATAGCCGGCGGAATGGCTGCGCAGCCAGTCGAACATGAAACCGATCGCGCCTTCATGGCCGAGCCGCGTATCGCGGGGCCAGCGCTTCTCGTCGAGCGTCTCGCGGTGCGCGTCGCTGACGTGCAGGCGCGGCTCCGTATTGATCTCCTCGAAGTTGCCGTGGCAAACCGGTTCGAGCGCGTGGTCGGCCACCGCGAAGACTGAGAATTTGACGCTCGACGAACCTGCGTTGATGACCAGAATGACGTCCATGGTCCACCCGCTCAGTTGGCGATGACGCGCGACGGCGTGCGCCGCCAAAGCGCGACCATCGCGGCGACCGCGCACGACGCGAGCCGGGCGACCACCGAATCGGCACGGCTCGTGAGGATGACCGGCACGCGCGCGCCGAGCACGATGCCGGCCGCATCCGCGCCCGCGAGAAACGTCAGGCTTTTCGCGAGCATGTTGCCGGCCTCGAGATTCGGCACGACGAGCACGTTCGCGCGCCCCGCGACGGGCGAGTCGATATGCTTGAGCCCTGCGGCAGCGACGTCGATCGCATTGTCGAGCGCGAGCGGACCGTCGAGCGCGCCGCCTTCGATCTGGCGGCGGTCCGCCATCTTGCACAACGCCGCCGCGTCGAGCGTCGACGGCACTTTCGGGTTGACCGTTTCCATCGCGGACAGGATCGCGACCCGCGCAGCGGGAAAGCGCAACGCGTGCGCGAGATCGATCGCGTTCTGCACGATGTCGACCTTTTCTTCGAGCGTGGGTGCGATATTCACCGCGGCGTCCGTGATGATCAGCGGATCGTCGTGGCCCGGCACGTCCATCACGAAGCAGTGGCTGACGCGGCGCGCGGTGCGCAAGCCGGTGTCGCGCGCGACGACGGCGCCCATCAGTTCGTCGGTATGCAGCGAACCTTTCATCAGCGCCTGCGCCCGCCCCTCGTGCACGAGGCGCACCGCGGCGTCGGCGGCCGCATGGCTGTGCGGCGCGTCGACGAGCGGCAGGTTCGAGATGTCGAGCCCGCCTTCGTCCGCGATCGCGCCGATCTTCGCCTGCGGCCCGACCAGAATCGGTGCGATCAGGCCGAGCTGCGCCGCCTCGACCGCGGCGCCGAGCGCGTTGAGATCGCACGGATGCGCGACGGCAGTCGGCGTGGCCGGCAACGTCTTCGCGAACGCGATCAGGCGCTCGTATTTTTCGCGTTTGTGTTCCATCGTATCCCTCACGCAGATTCCGTCGATTTCGATTCCGTCGATTTCGCGCGGCGCTCGCGCGACGCCACGCCCAACACCTCGGCAACCCGCGCGAATCGCGCCTGCTCCGCCTGAGTGATTTCGCCGCGCGTGGCTGCCAGCATGCGCGCCACCTCGAGCGCGCGTCGGCGCTCGGGTTCGCCCGGCAGCAAGCGCGGCAGCCCCGCGAGCGAGCGTTCTTCGTCGAGCAGCACGAGGAAGGCCTGACGCTTCACCACTTGCTTGAGGTCGGCGATGCTGATCTGCGCGTCGAGCCCGGATTCGCGCATCAGCTCGCGCATCGCATTGAACGGGCGCTCGTCGACCACCTGGAGCTCGCGGCCGCAATAGATGATCAGGCGCATCGCGCCATCCAGCAGCGTTCCGCTGTCGAACGCGGCTTCCAGTTCGCGCCGCTTGAGCCGCTTGAACTCCTCTTCGAACCAGCTCTCCGTTTCATGCGTGCGACGCTGCACGGAGCCCTCCTTCAGGCCGACCAGCGATGCGAGCCATGGCGACTCGTAGATCGTCCTGAACAGGATTTCGACGGCGCCGTCGCGCCATGCCTGATAGCTGTCGAGACCGCACACGATCGCCTGCGACACCTGCGCCTCGCCTGCGTGCAGCGCGTTCCCGGACGACGCGGGTTGCCGTGCCGCCCGCACCATGTCCGCCGCCAGCCCGATGGCCCATGCCGCCGGATTCAGGTTCGACATCGCCCACCGCTCGACGCGCGCGGGGTTCATCAGCCGAGCCCAGGCCGCCGTCCACGGATTCGATGCCGCCCTCACCCACGGCGCAACGAAGGTGTCGTAGGCGCCCTGGTTGACTTCGGCGACGCGCTTGACGACTTCGAACGCGCGCTCCCCATCGCGCCCGTCCCCGAGCGCGAGGATGTCGGCGATCTCACGGGCCTCGAAACGGATCAGATAACGCCCCGCGACAAACTCGCGGCCCGGCAGGTCGGGCTGCGTATCCTCGATCACCGCTTCGTACAAGCCGGGCGGCAGCACATCGATCAGGTCGAGCGCGCTGATGAGCTCCGTGTGCTCCTTCTTCGCGACGCCGGCCGACACGAAGATTCCCAGATGCCCGATCTTGTCGTTCAGGCAATAAACGATCGTCTGCTCGTTGTAGCGAATCGCGTCGACGCTGTCGTAGAGATCGGGAATCCAGTAGAGCGCCTGTTGCGGCGGCGTGATGTTGTCGCCCCACGACGCGAACACGACGATCGGTGAACGGATGTTGCGCAGATCGATGCGCGCGTTGCCGTCGGCCGACACCACCTCGCCGGCGGACAGGCGATTGCCGACGAAGAGGTTTTGCGTGATCCATTCCATTTCCTTCTTGTTCATCAGGAAATGGCCGCCCCACCAGCGCTCGAATTCCAGGAAGCGGGCCCGCTCCGTGTCGACGTTCGCATAGACGTTGTAGAGCTTCGTCCAGTACGTGTTCGCGGGGTTCATCTGCTCGAAGTTGTTGACCAGATAGGCGCCATCGAAGGTGCCGTTCCCGCAATCGCCCGCGAACGACGCCAGCCATGTGCCGCCAAGCAAGCCGCCCGAGTAGCGCATCGGATTTTTGCCTGCGACGCCGGCCCAGTACGACACCGGCGAGCCCGCGAGCAGCAGCGGGCCGGCCTTCTCGGGAACGGCGGCCGCGAGGATCAACGCCGCCCATCCGCCCTGGCAATTGCCGATCAGGAACGGCTTGTCTTGCGCATCGGGGTGCAATGCCGCGACGCGTTCGAGAAAGGCGATCTCCGCGCGCGTCACCGATTCGATCGTCTGGCCCGGCTCCGGCTGCGGATAGAAGAACACGAAATAGCACGGATGCCCCTGCTTCAGCGCGATGCCGATTTCGCTATCCATCTTGAAACCGCCGATCCCCGGCCCGTGGCCGGCGCGCGGATCGATGACGACGAACGGCCGCTTCGCCGGATCGGTTTCGGGAGACCCCGCCGGCGGCACGATGCGCGCGAGCGCATAGTTCGCCGGCTCCGGCAGCTCCCGGCCATCAGCGACGACTTCGTATTCGAAAGCGAGCACCGGCGGCTTGCCGGACTGCGCGTGATCGAGATAGACGTTTCCGCGCTCGCGCAGCACGTCGAGAAACAGTACGCTGCGTTGCCATGCATCGATCCCGTATTCGACGGCGTCTTGTGCGCATCGAACCAGGGACGGAATGGCGTGATCGACATCGGACATGCTGGAACTCCTGTTAGAGGAACTTCGGACAGCGCAAACGACGCTTCGCAAGATCAGCAGGCAAGACTGCCCCGTGGCGTCGCACGCAGGATGGCGAAACCGTCGAACACGGATGCCGGCAGACAGACAATACGCAAGACCGGCACGCAATCGGGAAAACGCGATGATTACGATTTGATCTCAGGCAATTAAAATATGAATATGCCTCATATTTTAAAATCATCATATGAATGAGCGTCACATTTTGTCAAGAGCGTCGAAATCCCCGACGCAAGAGCGCGGCGAACGTCGCGTGGCCGACCTTCTGCAATCAGCCGAATATTTCTTCGAAACGGACGGATACGACGGGACGACGATGAGCGGCATCGCGAACCGGGCCGGCGCGTCCGTCGGCTCGCTCTATCAGTTCTTTCCGAGCAAGGAGAACATCGGCCTGGCGTTGCTGCTCCGGTATATGGACGAGTTGTCCGGGCAGCTCGATGAATTCGAAAAAGATTTACCGGATACGCCAAAAGAATTTGCGCATCGTTTGATTTCGATCATTCTCGACTTTGTGGCACAGCGTCCGGTATGGGCGATTTTGTCCGACGTGCCCGCGCTGATGCCGCATCAATATGCGCTCGATCGCTTGTCCGCGGTTCTCGGCGGCATGATGGCGTCGTATGCGCGTTCGATGAAGGAACGCGAACTGTCGAGGGTGTCGATCACCGCGTCGCTGATGATTCGTGCCGCGGCTCAGGGCATCCGGCTGGTCGACGCGCGCGAACGCGCATCGCTGCGTCGGGAAATGCAGCGGGCGCTGGGAAGCTATCTCGAGGAACGATTGAGCAGTCGGCCGAATGCTCACGAATGATCCGCGCTCGGGCGGATCGTGCAGGTGCAGCGAGCCCGTCAGATGCGAGCGCGCCGCCTTTGATCTCATCGCGGACCCGGACGTCACCGGATCCGCGCGACTTCGTCAGACGATCCGTTCGATCGCGATCGCCGTCGCCTCGCCGCCGCCGATGCACAGCGACGCCACGCCGCGCGAGAGGCCATACGTCTCGAGCGCCGCGAGCAACGTGACCATCACACGTGCGCCCGACGCGCCGATCGGGTGACCGAGCGCGCATGCGCCGCCATGCACGTTGACCTTGTCGTGCGACAGGTCGAGATCGCGCATCGCCGCCATCGCGACCACCGCGAATGCCTCGTTGATTTCGAACAGGTCGACGTCGCGCAGCTGCCAGCCGGTCTTCTCCGACAGCTTGCGCAGCGCGCCGACCGGCGCCGTCGGGAACAGGCTCGGCTTGTCCGCGTACGTCGCATGCCCGACGATCACGGCCTTCGGCGTGAGGCCGCGCCGCTCCGCTTCCGAGCGGGGCATCATCACGAGCGCCGCGGCGCCGTCCGAGATCGACGACGAGTTCGCGGCCGTCACCGTGCCGCCCGCGCGGAACGCCGGCTTCAGCGTCGGGATCTTGTCGAGCTTCGCCTTGCCCGGCTGTTCGTCGATGCTCACCACGGTTTCCGTCTTGCCCGCGCTCACGCGCACCGGCGCGACTTCGGCAGCGAAGTGGCCTGCCGCGATCGCCTTCTGCGCGCGCGTGAGCGACGCGATCGCGAATGCATCCTGCGCTTCGCGCGTGAAACCGTAGGATTCCGCACAATCCTCGGCGAAGGTGCCCATCAGGCGGCCCTTGTCGTACGCATCCTCGAGGCCGTCGAGGAACATGTGGTCGAGCACCTGCCCGTGCCCCATCCGATAGCCGCCGCGCGCCTTCGGCAGCAGGTACGGCGCATTGCTCATGCTCTCCATCCCGCCCGCGACCATCGCGCTCGCACTGCCCGCGACCAGCAGGTCGTGGGCGAACATCGCGGCCTTCATCCCGGAGCCGCACATCTTGTTGACCGTGGTCGCGCCCGCCGCCAGCGGCAGCCCCGCCTTCAGCGCCGCCTGCCGCGCCGGCGCCTGCCCTTGCCCGGCAGGCAGCACGCAGCCGAACACGATCTCGTCGATCTGTTCGGCCGGCAGGCCCGCACGCTCGAGCGCGGCGCGAATCGCCACCGCGCCGAGGTCGCTCGCGCCGGCCGCGGCCAGCTCGCCCTGAAAACCGCCCATCGGGGTGCGTGCCGCACCGACGATAACGATCGGATCCTGTGTCGTCATGGTTCCCTCTCCTTCAGTATCAGCGCGGCGCCATGCGCAACGCGCCATCGAGCCGAATCACCTCGCCGTTCAGCATCGGGTTTTCGGCGATATGGCGCACCAGCGCCGCGAATTCGTCGGGCCGCCCGAGACGCGACGGGAACGGCACGCTCTTGCCCAGCGAGTCCTGCACTTCCTGCGGCATCCCGGTCAGCATCGGCGTCTCGAAGATGCCCGGCGCGATCGTCACGACACGGATGCCGAAGCGCGCGAGCTCGCGCGCGACCGGCAGCGTCATCCCGACCACGCCGGCCTTCGACGCCGCATACGCGGCCTGGCCGATCTGCCCGTCGAACGCCGCGACCGACGCGGTGTTGACGATCACGCCGCGCTCGCCGTTCGCGTCGGCGTCCTGCTTCGACATTGCGTCAGCCGCGAGCCGCATCATGTTGAACGTACCGACGAGGTTGATGGACACTGCGCGCGCGAAGCTGTCGAGCCGGTGCGGGCCGTCGCGTCCGACGACCTTCTCGCCCGGCGCGACGCCCGCGCAGTTCACGAGGCCGTCGATCCGCCCGAATGCGTCGAGCGTGGCCGCGATCGCGGCCTGTCCGTCCGCCTCGCTCGTCACGTCGGCCGCCGCACTGCGCGCCGCCGCGCCGAGTTCGCGCGCGACGCCGGCGACGGCATCCGCGTTGATGTCGAGCAGCATCGCGCGGCCGCCCTGCGCGACGACCATGCGCGCCACCGCGGCGCCGAGGCCCGAGCCCGCCCCCGTGACGACAAATACCCGGTTATCGATGTTCATTTGTGTTGCTCCGTTCAGGAAGGGGTACTGGCTTCGACTGCCATCTTGCGCAGCACGAAGCGCTGGATCTTGCCGCTCGGCGTCTTCGGCAGCGCATCGACGAATTCGACCGCGCGCGGATACGCATGCGCGGACAGGCGTTTCTTCACGTGCAGGCTCAGTTCGTCGGCGAGCGCCGGCGACGGCGCATGGCCCGCCGACAGCACGACGTACGCCTTGACGATCTCCGTCCGCTCCGGATCGGGCACGCCGATCACGGCAGCCTCCATCACGGCCGGATGCTCGATGAGCGCGCTTTCGACGTCGAACGGACCGATCCGGTAGCCGGCCGACGTGATCACGTCGTCGGCGCGGCCGATGAAGCTGATGCTGCCGTCCGGCTCGAGCTCGACGCTGTCGCCGGTGCGGTAATAGCCGCCGGCGATCGCGGGCGTTTCCTGGCGCCAGTAGCCGCTGAACCACAACAGCGGCGAGCGCGCGAGGTCGATCGCGAGCACGCCCGGCTGGTTCGGCGCGAGTTCGCGGCCCGCGTCGTCGAGCACCGCGACCCGATAACCGGGCATCGCGAGGCCGGCCGAGCCCGGATGAACCGGATGCGCGAGCCCGTGATGGTTGTTCACGACCATGCCGAGCTCGGTTTGCCCGTAGTGATCGTGGATCGGCGCGCCGAGCTCGGCCTCGAACCAGCGGATCACTTCCGGATTCAGCGGCTCGCCCGCGCTGCTCACGACGCGCAGTTGGCCCTTGATGCGGCTGGCCGGCCCGGAGCCGGCCGCCATCAGCAGCCGGTAGGCAGTCGGCGAACCCGCGAGACTCGTAATGCCGAGCCGCTCGATCACGTCGTAGACGCCATCGACCGTGAAGCTGCTCTCGCACAGCGTCGTCGCATGGCCGAGCAGCAGCGGGCCGGTGATCGCGTAATAGAGGCCGTACGCCCAGCCCGGATCGGCGATGTTCCAGAAGCGGTCGTCCGGACGCAGGTCCACCGCGTCGCGCATGTACGCGCCGAACGCGAGCAGCGCGTGCAACGGCACGGGCACGCCTTTCGGCAGCCCGGTCGTGCCGGACGTCGACATCATCATCAGCAGGTCCGTCCCCGTGCGCAGCACCGGGTCGAAGGTGTCGGGCTGCGCGTCGAGCGCGGCGAGGAAATCGATGTCGCCGTCCGGCAGCGACGCGCCCGGTTCGCGCACGGTCGCCACCGGCGGGCAATCCGCGACGTCGTCGAGCTTGGCGCGGTTCGCGACGTTGGTCACGACGAGCTTCGCTTCGCTCATCCGCAGCCGGTGCTCGATCGCCTTCGGCCCGAACGCGGTAAACAGCGGCTGGTAGACCGCGCCCGCGCGCCAGGTGCCGAGCACCGTCGCGAGCAGTTCGGGCGTGCGCGGCAACAGGCCGGCGACCACGTCGCCGGGCCGCACGCCTTGCGCGACGAGGAGATGCGCGACCCGCGCGGACAGCGCCTGCATCTGCGCAAAGCTGAAGCTGTGGTGCCGGCCGCTCGCGTCGATCCAGTCGAGCGCCGTCCCGCCGGCCGCCACGTGCCGGTCGCAGCATTCGACGCACGCGTTCAGCCCGTGCGCGAGGTCGCCGTGCAGTTGTGCGGCGGCCGCCTCGATGCTGAATCGGGCCACCGCGTCGGCGTAAGCGGGCGTCGCTGGGGCGACGGATTGGTCTGACATGGGTGTCTCCTCCCGTTGTATGGCTGCCGCCTCGTTGGATGGCACGGCAGATCCGTACCTGATGGTAGTAATCACCGACATTGCAAACAATGACAAATCAGGTCTAGGATCTTGATCGGAAATACCATGTCGGGAGGAGCTGCGGTGGAGCGGCAGATGATTGCGCCGGCGTTTGTCGAAGATGCGCTGGCGAGCCTGCGCCGGCAGGGCGTCGACGTCGCGCCGATCCTGCGCGCGGCCGGCCTGCCGGCCGAGGTCGACGCGCCGGTCACGGCGCAGCAATACGGGCGGCTGTGGCTCGCGATGGCGGACGCGCTCGACGACGAGTTCTTCGGCTTGGCCGCCCGCCCGATGCGGGTCGGCAGCTTTGCACTGCTCTGCCATGCGGTGCTGCACACGAACACGCTCGAGCAGGCGCTGCGGCGCTCGCTGAGGTTTCTGCGCGTGGTGCTCGACCATCCGCACGGCCGGCTGCAGATGGCGGGCGGCGACGCGCGGATCGTGCTCGCCGACGTCGGGGAGCCGCGCCCCGCGTTTGCGTACCGGACCTTCTGGCTGGTCCTGCTCGGGCTCGCGTGCTGGCTCGTCGGGCGGCGCATTCCGCTGCGGCGCATCGATTTCTCGTGCCCGAGCCCCGAGCATCGCGCCGATTACAGCCAGTTCTTCGGCGCGCCTGTGCATTTCGGCCAGCCCGACAGCCGGCTGACGTTCGACGCCGCGTATCTGAGCCTGCCGACGATCCGCTCCGAGCAGGCGCTGAAGACCTTCCTGCGTGGCGCGCCCGCGAACATCCTCGTGCGTTATCGGCACGACACGGGCTGGGTCGCGAAAATCCGCACGCACCTGAAAGCGATGCCGGCGGCGGACTGGCCGTGCTTCGACACGCTGGCCGCTCAGCTCGACATGCCGCCGGCGACGCTGCGGCGGCGCCTGCGCAGCGAAGGACAAAGCTTCGCCGCGATCAAGGACGAACTGCGCAGCGTGATGGCCCAGTCGCTGCTGCGCGAAGGCACGCGCAGCGTGGCCGATATTGCGGGCGACCTGGGCTTCTCGGAACCAAGCGCGTTTCATCGCGCATTCCGGAAATGGACGGGAGAGTCGCCCGGCGGGTTTCGCGCGGATCGGGCGGGGCTTCGCCGCGGGTCTGGTGAGGATGGCGAAGACGTCGATGGACCGATGCGCGGCGATGATTGATGTGTCGTGCGGCGCTACCTCGCCGCAATCGCCACGACAAAGAAAACACAGGCCAACGCAGACGCCACGGTCCTCACATGGTTCCAGGCGGTCCAGTCGCGCAGGTAGCGCGTCCAGAACGCCGTCCCGTCGGCCGTCGCCGGATCGGTCGTAGCGAGCGCATCGTTGAGCGGCACGTTGAAGATCATCGTGACGACGAACATGCCGAGCACGTAGATCGCGCCTGCCGCGACGATCCAGACCACGCCCGGTTCATCGCGATGAAACAGCACGAGGATCGCGAGCGCGAGCGACGTCAGCGTCGTGCCGAGGAACGCCGGCATGAACAGCGACCGGACGATATCGACGTTGATCGCGTTCATTGCGGCGACGCCGGCAGCCGGTGCGATGCGGCCGAGCGACGTCATCACGAACGCCGAGAACGCGAAGTAGACGCCGGCCAGCACACCGCAACCGATTGCGGAAAACCACAGCAGGATCGCCATGACGAGTGGTCGCATCGCTCAGCCTCCCCACGCGCAGGCCGCGGCAGCCGCGCGCGCATGGTCCGTAAAATCGCGCGCGGGCCGGCCGAGCGCTTCGTCGACGTCATACGCGGTGCCCGTCGAGCACGGCTTCAACTGAGTTCGAAGTCGGCCGGCGCTGCAGGCTCGTCCGCGTAGCGGAACACATCGAGATCGTCGTGCTGGATGGCCGGCCGCTTGCCGGACACGAGATCGGCGAGCAGTTGCCCCGAGCCGCACGACATCGTCCAGCCGAGCGTGCCGTGGCCCGTGTTGAGGAACAGGTTCGGCATCGCTGTCCGGCCGACGATCGGCGTGCCGTCCGGCGTCATCGGGCGCAGGCCCGTCCAGAACGTCGCTTTCGACGTGTCACCACCACCGGGAAACAGATCGTTCACGCACATCTCGAGCGTCTCGCGACGGGCCTCGCGCAGCTTCTTGTCGAAACCGACGATTTCGGCCATGCCGCCGACACGGATGCGTTTCTCGAATCGCGTGATCGCGATCTTGTACGTCTCGTCGAGCACGGTCGACACCGGCGCGGCCGCTTCGTTCACGATCGGCGCGGTGATCGAGTAGCCCTTGAGCGGGTACACGGGAATCTTCACGATATCCGCCAGGAATTTCGTCGAGTACGAACCGAACGCAACCACGAACGCATCGGCATGCACGAGCTTGCCGCCATGCCGCGCGCCGATCACACGGCCGCCTTCGACGACCAGGCCATCGATCACGGTGTTGTAGCGGAACGTCACGCCGAGCTGTTCCGCCAGCGCGGCAAGACGGGTCGTGAACAGCTGGCAGTCGCCGGTTTCGTCTCCCGGCAGGCGCAGCCCGCCGGTCAGCTTGTGCGACGTCGCGGCAAGCGCCGGTTCGACCCGCGCGAGATCCGCCGGCATCAAAAGCTCATAGGCGACGTTCGCTTCTTTCAGCACCGCGATGTCCTTCGCGGCGCCTTCGAGCTGCTGCTGCGTGCGGAACAACTGCAGCGTCCCGCCGGTGCGGCCTTCGTATTCGATCCCGGTGTCGGCGCGCAGCGCCTGCAAACAGTCGCGGCTGTACTCGGCGAGGCGCACCATGCGGGCCTTGTTCACCGCGTAGCGTTCGGCCGTGCAGTTCTGCAGCATCTGCCACATCCACTGCAGCTGGAACTGCTTGTCCGCGTCGTCAGGCCGGATCGCAAGCGGCGCATGCTTCTGGAACATCCATTTGACCGCTTTGAGCGGCACGCCGGGTGCAGCCCATGGCGCAGCGTAGCCGGGAGAAATCTGGCCCGCGTTTGCAAAGCTGGTTTCGAGCGCTGGACCGGTTTCGCGATCGATCACGGTCACCTCGTGACCCGCGCGTGCCAGATAGTAGGCACAAGTCACGCCAACGACGCCGCTTCCCAACACAACGACTCGCATGCTGTTTCTCCTCGCGCCCAGAAGCACATTCACGCTGCGCCGGCGCTGTGCGTGGTGCCGCAGCTTCCGGTTCAACCGCCGATACTAATCAACTCACCGCAGTTTTATTTATTGTTTTCCGTCGATTATCGGCTGAATTTATTCAGCGTCAACTGAACTCGGGTCAGGCATCCTGCACGACGTGTCAGATATGAAAGAGCTGCGCCACCAGCGTCGCGCCCAGGAACGTCCCGGCGTTTGCGACGAACGACACGAGCACGATGCGCCAGCCAAGGCGGCGGAACGCGGGAACGTCTTTCGCAATCGACAGTCCGGCAAACGTCAGCATCGGCGTGGTCACACCGAGAAAATCGTTCTTCGCGCTCAGCTCGGCGAAATGCGCGCCAAGCGGGCACCACGGCGACGTCAAGAACATCGCGATGAACGATACCCAGCACACGGCGGGAATCTTGCGACGGGTCAGCGTACACAACGCGTCGCCGGCCACCACCGCCACGATCATCAGTGCCATGCCGGGCAAGCCTTCGGCCGGCGTCGTGCCATGCGCGATCCAGTCGCAGACCAGCGACAGCACGGCAGTGACGCCCCATGCCAATGCCTTGCCGCCGTAGTGCAGCGTCGGCGCTTCGGTTTCCACGTCGCCAAGCTTCGGGCGCGCATCCGTCGACGCGTCGGACGTGCTGGAAGCGCGAGTCGTCCGACCGATCACCGGTTCGAACAGACGATATCCCCAGACCGCCATCGGCAACGAAATGAACAGCGTGAAGTAGGTTCCGACCGTCGTCGTGATCAGGTTGCTCGCCGCAGCGAACGTCAGGACCGACTTCGCGACCTCCGGCGACTGCTGCGCGGCGATCGCGCCCGACGCCGCGGCCATCATGCTGCCGGAGCCGACACCCGATCCCATCGCAAGCGCGAGCGGATCGAAGATGTTCAGGCTCGCGATGAAACCCGCGAAAATCGCAATGAACACCGCGCCGAAGATCGTACCGGTCAGATACTCGGCGAGCACCCCGCGCCCCTCGGCCGAATCCATCCCGTATTTCTCGCCGATGATCGCCAGGCTGGGCTCGCGCCCGACCGAAAATGTCGCGCCGATGGCCTCGCGCTTGATGCCGAGCACCAGCGCCAGCGGCAGGCCGAGCAGAATCGTGCCGACAAAATGGCCGAACTCCTGAAACACAAGCGCCCAGCCCGCCGAAGCGAGCTTCGGAAGCGCACTCCCGATCATCAGGCCGAGCTTGGCAATGAAAAGCAGAAGCGCCGGTTGCAGGATCGCGGCTGCACGGAATTGCGTCGGAACATCGAGGGCGACGCCGCTTCTCGAGCGTTGACTCAGCAGGCCAAGTGCGGCTCCCATCAACAGCGCCCAGATCATCGGCAACAGAACGACCTTGCCGGGACCGATCCTGAACGCAAACGAACCGATCGCTTCGGCGATGACCACGATCACCGCCGCGTAAATGAACAGCTTGACCGCGATTTGCGCCGTACCCTGTTGTTCGCGCGTATTGAACACCGTTTCCATGTCTCCTTCCTCCCCGCTGTCTCCGGCCCGATCGGGACGGAGCCGATTCCGCGTTACAGATAACCGAATGCGGTCGACGGCTCGCTGGCCGTTTCCACCCATACGCTCTTCGTCTGCGTGTACTCGTACAGCGCCTCGACGCCACTGGATCGTCCATAGCCGCTCTGGCCGTACCCGCCGAACGGAGACGCGACGCTGATCGTCTTGTATCCGTTCACCCAGAACGTACCGGCGTTCACCTGCGCCGCCACCCGGTGCGCACGGCCGACATCGGTCGTCCACACGGCGCCGGCGAGACCGAACTCGGTATCGTTGGCGATCGCAATCGCTTCGTCTTCCGTATCGAACGGAATGGCCGCCACGACCGGGCCGAAAATTTCGGTCCGCGCGACGTCCATTTCGTTGGTGACGTTGGCGAGAACGGTCGGGGAAACGAAGTAACCGCCGTCCGACACGTCGGTCGATCCCGCGGCGAGCGTCGCCCCGGCTTCGACGCCACGTGCGATCATCGACATCACATGCTCGTACTGCTTGCGGTTGTTGATGGGGCCGACCTCGGTGCTGTCGTCGAGCGGGTTGCCGACCTTGATCTTCTTCGCACCGGTCGCGACCATCGACACGAACTCCTCATAGATCGAACGCTGGACGAGCAAACGCGAACCGGCGACGCAGCTTTGACCCGCGCCCGCAAAAATCGCCGCCTGCGCCGTCAGTGCCGCGCGCTTCAGGTCCGAGTCGCCGAACACGATGTTCGCGGACTTGCCGCCCAGTTCGAGCACACACGGCAGCACACGCTTCGCGGCCGATTCCGCGATCCTCGCACCGGTGGCCGGCGAGCCGACGAACACCACCTTCTTGACGACCTTATGCGCGATGGCCGCTTGCGCAACGGTATGCCCGTAGCCCGACAGCACGTTGATCAGGCCTTTCGGCGCGCCTGCTCGCTCGGCGATGAAGCCCACGACCAGCGACGTGAACGGCGTCAGCTCGGACGGTTTGAGCAACACCGCGTTGCCCATCGCGATGGCCGGCGCGACCTGCCATCCGCAGGTGAACACCGGCGCATTCCACGGCGTGATCTGCAAGACCGTGCCCGCAGGCTCGCGACGCGTGTAGTTCAGATGCGAGGTCGGCACGGGAATGACATCGCCGTAGAACTTGTCGGCCCAGCCGCCGTAGTATTCGAACATCTCGGCGACCTTCGCCACCTCGCCGCGGCAATCGCGAATCGGCTTGCCGGAGCCAAGCGATTCGAGGCGCGCAATGGGCTCGGCCTCCTTGCGCAACTCGCGGGCGATGTCGAACATCACGCGGCCGCGCGCCGCGTGCGTCAGCGACCACCACTGCTTCTGCGCGATGGCGGCGGCCTGGGCGGCCAGCTCGACGACGGCCGCGCCGCCATCGTTGTACGCGAGGCTCGGCTTGCCGGTCGCCGCATCGTACAGCTGAACCGGTTCGCCGGCGCCTTCAACCAGCTGGCCACCGACGTACGAACCGATGGTCCGTGCATTCGGGAAAAAATGCGCGAAAGCTGCCAGAAGCTCGTGTGCTGCCTGGTTGTCCATTTCCATGCTCCTGTATTCAGTCAGTGCTTCTCGGTAAATTGCACGATCCGGTTGAAGTCTTCCTGATCGCCGATCGATTCGACGCTCGCGGCCCACAGGCGTCCGGCTTCGGCCGCCATCGGCGCGCCAACGCCGAGGTTGCGCAGCAGGTCCATCGCGAGGCGCACGTCCTTGCGCATCAGCTTCATCGTGAACCCCGAGTCGAACTTGCCGTTGAAGATCCATGTCGGATAGTTCGTCAGCGTCGCGCTGTTGCGGCCCGAGCCGCCGTTCAGTGCGTCGACGAGCTTCTCCGGGTTCACGCCCGCGGCCTCGGCCGCGCGCACGGCTTCGCTGGTCGCGAGCAGATGCACACCGGTCAGCAGGTTGTTGATGATCTTCGTCACATGCCCCGCGCCAACGGGGCCGACATGCACGCGCTTCGCGCTCATCACCGCAAGCACCGGTTCGACCGCAGCGACATCGGCATCCGAGCCGCCGAGCACCATCGTCATCGTCGCGGTCGCCGCGCCTTTAGGACCGCCGCTGACGGGGCCATCGACCAGCCCGACTTTCATCTCAGCGAGCGCTGCGGCCACTTTCCGCGTGCTGGCCGGATCGGCCGTCGTGGTGTCGACGACGATCAGGCCCGGCCGTGCATTCGCGGCAACGCCACCTTCGCCCAGCACGACCTTTTCGACGATGTCGGAGGTCGGCAGCGACAGAATGAGGACATCCGAGCGGCGCGTGATGTGGGCGATCGATTCGCATGCGTTCACGCCTTCGGCTTGCAGCGCACCGACCACGCCCGGTGACGCATCGAACCCGAGGACGTCGTACCCGCCACGCTTGAGCGACAACGCCATGCCGCGTCCCATGTTGCCCAGACCGATCACACCCACCGTCTTCATATGCTGTGCTCCGTATTTGGTTTTGCAGCCCGCGCACCGGGAAGTGCCTCGCGCCGTGACTGTTCGGGGTTCCATACTGGACTTTTGGAGACCTATAATCAATCCACTCCAATATCAAAAGTGTTCCAAAAATTAGAACGGGGACATATGGTCGAGAATCTGACGGACAGCAGGATCGTGTACTTCTTCGAGGCCGTGCGGTGCGGCACCATCCGTGCCGCCGCCGACTGGCTGAACGTCGCGCCGTCCGCGGTCAGCAGACAGATCGGCCTGCTCGAAGGGGAACTCGGCGCCGTGCTGATCGAGCGTCACGCGCGAGGGGTCACGCCGACCGAGGCCGGCCAGTGTGTGATCGAGTACTTCCGCGAGCAGTTGGCGCACAAGGACGACCTGCTGTCACGGCTGCAGGAATTGAGGGGGCTGCGAACCGGCCACGTCAATATCGTCCTCGGTGAAGGCTTCGTGTCGGACATGCTCGCAGGCCCGATGCAGACCTTCTGCAAGCAATATCCGGGAATCCATATCAACCTCGATCTCGCGGGCACCAACGAAGTGGTGCGCAAGGTCACCGAGGACGAAGGCGAAATCGGGCTCGTCTACAATCCGCCGCCCGATGCGAAGATCGTGTCGAGAGCGTCGAAGTTGCAGCCGATGATGGCCATCGTCGGGCCGGATTTCCCGCTGCGAGGCCGGGGCAAAGCGATGACGGTCGCAGAGCTGGCGTCCTATCCGCTTGCCGCGACCCACGCGTCGTACGGCACGCGGCAAATGCTGGAAGCGGTCGAATTCGCCGAGAAAATCCGCTTCGATCCGGTCGTGACGACGAACTCCATCACGATCCTCAAGCAGTTCGTGAAATCCGGGCTGGGCATCGTCTGCCTTCCCGCATTCGCCGTTTCGACCGAAATCGATGCCGGTGAGCTGTTTGCAATCCCGATCGATCATCCGATCCTGGCCAATGCCGAAGCGCATCTGGTGACGCGCGTCGGGCGGAAGCTGTCCGTTGCGTCGAACAAGATGCTTCAGCTGATGAACGCTCAAATGCGCGCGTTCCGGTAATGCGGCACGCCGGCGGCATGCGCGCCGAGCCGAGCCGAGCCGACCAGCACACGACGATCCCGCAGGCCGCTGCGATCTGATTTTTAGAACAAAGATGCGCATCCGCGGCATTTGCGATCGTTTTTGACACGCCCACACTTGCGCTAAAGGAGAGCGACTTTGGACATGTTCAATGACGACGCCGTCTGGCGGACGATCCTGCTCGAAGCCGAGCGGGAGGCAACCGCCCGGCCGGCGATGCGCGCGTACTACCGGAAAACCGTTCTCCGCCACGAGTCGCTTTGTCAGGCGTTGGCCACGTTGCTTGCATCCGAACTCGTGACGATGGACAGTTCGCTTCCGGACTTCTCGGCCGAGTTCGAACGGACGATCGCGTCGGCTGCGATCAGCGAACAGGCGGCCGCGGACATCCACAAGATTGCAAGTGCGAATCCCGCGTGCCCGAATGCGCTGTCCGCGTTCCTGGCCTTCCGCGGCATCCTCGCCGTCCAGCTCCATCGCATCGCGCACGCGTACTGGGGCAATGGCGAGCGCACGTTCGCCGTGCTGCTGCAGAACTGGGGCGCCCGGATCTACAACGTCGACATCCACCCGGCCGCGCGGATCGGCAAGGGCCTGTTCGTGGATCACGCGATGGGCATCGTGATCGGCGAGACGGCCGTGATCGAAGACGACGTCAGCATCTGGCACGGCGTTACGCTGGGCAGCACGTTCAGCGAATCGGGCGACCGGCATCCGAAAGTCCGGCGCGGCGCGACGCTCGCCGCTCATGCGCTGATCCTCGGCAATATCGAAATCGGCGAGAACGCGGTCATCGCCGCCGGCAGCGTCGTACGGCAATCGATTCCGGCGAACATGGTTGCCGCGGGTGTGCCGGCCAAGGTCATCAAACCGGTCGCCGCCACGTACGCTGCGATTGCTGCTCCGTCAGACAACTAGAGGTATGTGGATGCTTCCTCCGAACCAGCATCGCCTCGGCATCGACCACCCTGTCGTCTCGGTGAGAAATCACCCACAGGCGGTGGAAAAGTACAAGCGCCTCGGCTTTTCGCCGAGCCCGATTTCCTATCATCCGTGGGGCTCGGTTCTCACGCTGATGATGTTCGAGAACAACTTCATCGAGGTGATCGGGATTGACGACCGGTCGAAATTCGGCACGGGCGAGGTCAACGGGTTCTGCTACGGCCGCACGCTCGGTGAATTCCTCGACCGGTCGGAAGGCCTCGGGCTGCTCGCGCTGCACAGCAAGGATATCGATGCCGATTTTGCGGCGATCAAGGCAACGGGGCTGCCGGTTCAGCAACGCGTCGAGTTTCGCCGCAAGATCACGACGCCGGACGGCAAGCCGGACGAAGCGGTTGTGTCGCTCGGCATGGTGATGGATACGGAACTGGGCGACGCGTCCAACTTCCTCTGCCAGCAACATCGCCCGGAGTTCATCTGGCGGAAGGATTGGCAAAACCACGCGAATGGCGCGATTGCCGTTGATGAGGTGGTGTACGTGACGCCTGAGCTCGGTCTCCTCGAAGAACGGTGGTCCAGACTTTTCGGTACTGACCGTACGTCGCGTAAAGACGGTCACGTCGAAGCCGATACCGGCTGCGGGCGCGTGGTTGCGCTTACGCCAGCGCAGGCTGAAGATCGCTTTGCCGCGGTCGGTCTGCCGATCAGCTACACCGATAAACCTCACGGTATTGCGCTGCAGCTCCGTGTGCGGGATATCGAACACACCGGGAAGGTTCTGGCGGAGAACGCGGTCGAATTCGGAAGAACGTCGAAAGGCATTGCCGTGTCGCCTGATTCGGCAGGCAATACGATCATCGAATTCGTGCAGTAGTAGCGTTCGAGACGTTCGGCTGAGGACAGAACGCCGGACGCTTTCGCAATCCGGTTCGTCGGTTCGTGAGCCTGGCACGAAGGGCGAGATCCGCTTCTGCTTCGATCAGGCACACGCTCAAAGACATGCGTCCTCGCCGTTGTCTTGATAGCGAAGGCGAGGACGCAAGCGCACTGATTGCATGAAAGGAGGCGGCGCGCGACAAGCACGATGCTCGTCGCGCCCCGTCCTCAGTGTTGAACGCCGAGGCTTTCGCGCTTGCCGTCCTTGAACGTATACAGGGTCAGCGTTGCGTTCTGCAGATCGCCCTTCGGATCGAAACGCGTCTCGCCGATCACGCCCTTGTAGTCCGTCTTCTTCAGATATGGCAGATACTTCGCAGGATCGGACGAACCGGCGCGCTTCATCGCGTCGACCAGAATCATGATGGCGTCGTACGCATACGGCGCATAGATCACCACGTCCTGACCGTATTTCTGCTTGAAGCGCGCCCTGAAGTTCTCCATCCCCGGCTCATACTCCTGTGTGATGCCGCCCGCTTCCGCACATATGACCTGCCGGCCGTTGAGCGCCGCACCGGCGAGGTTCGGCAACTCGCCGGTACAGATGCCGTCGCCGCCCATGAACTTCGACGCCATGCCGAGCTGCTGCATCTGCTTGATCATCGGGCCGCCCTGCGCATCCATGCCGCCATAGAAGACGATATCGGGATTTTCGCCTTTCACCGCAGTCAACACACCACGAAAATCGGTTGCCTTGTCGGTCGTGTATTGCCGTGAGACCAGTTTCGCGCCCGCGGCCGTTGCCGCCTTCAGAAATTCGTCGGCAATGCCTTGTCCATACGCTGTCCGATCGTCGATGACCGCCACGGATTTCGCGTTCCATTTCTGCACCGCGTACTTGCCCAGGACCGAGCCGAGCTGGCCATCGTTCGCGACCAGCCGAAAGGCCGTATCGAAGCCTTGCTGCGTGTACTTCGGGTTGGTTGACGACTGCGAGATCTCCGGAACATGCGCGTCAAAGTAGATCTTCGAAGCCGGAATCGTCGCACCGGAGTTGAAGTGCCCGACCACACCCCTGACCTTCGCGTCGACGAGCCGCTGCGCGACCTGGGTGGCCTGCCGCGGATCGCCGCCATCATCTTCCACCTGAAGCTCGATCCTGACCTTCCTGCCGCCGATCACCGGCGGATTGGCGTTCAGATCGTCAACGGCCATTCGCGCACCACGTTCGACATCCTTGCCGAGGTTCGCATTCTGGCCAGTCAGCGGGCCGGCAAACCCGAGCTTCACCGTGTCCTCCTGGGCGCTCGCGACGCCGGACGCGCAGGCAAGGACGGCGCCGCCGATCAATGCAACCGATTTCGAAAGATTCATTGCCTCTCTCCAACCGAAACGTGTAATGCGAAGGTTTTTATAGTGAGGAATCCATATTCAAAAGATTCCGGACCGAGCGCGTCCAGTCGAAATTGATCTACTCCCCCGACGGATATGATCCCGGCAGATCCCGATCGCATATCCCGGCGCGCAAATTCAGTGTCCACGCGCCAAATTTGCCCGCCAATAGCATCGACTCGTCGAGAGTGTTCTGTTTTTGAGAACGCTCCAAATGCAGGCCGTCTCTGCCATAGAACTGACGAGCGATATTCGTGACGAACCTGAAATGCAAAAACGGCTGCCGAGTGGCAGCCGTCTCATTCCGCTGAAATCGCGGGCGCGCCGAACGCGCCCGCGTTCCCGCGCATTCCCGCAAGTTAAGCGCTGTAGTCGTAAACGCCGCGGCCCGTCTTGCGCCCAAGGCGCCCGGCCGACACCATCTCGCGCAGCAGCGGGCACGCACGGTACTTCGGATCCCCGAAGTCCTTCAGGAACACGTCCATCACCGCGACGCACACGTCGAGCCCGACCAGATCCGCGAGCGCGAGCGGCCCGATCGGATGGTTCGCACCCAGCTTCATCCCCTGGTCAATCTCCTCGGCCGACGCAACGCCTTCGGCGAGCAGGAAGAACGCCTCGTTGATCATCGGCACCAGGATGCGGTTGACGACGAAGCCCGGCGAGTTGCGCACGCCGATCGGCGACTTGCCGAAGCGCTCGGTCAGCTCGCGTACCGCGGTAGCCGCCGCGTCGCTCGTCTGCAGCCCGCGGATGATCTCGACGAGCGGCATCAGCGGCACCGGATTGAAGAAGTGCATGCCGACGAAGCGCGACGGATCGGCGAGCGGCGCAGCGAGCGCGGTGATCGAGATCGACGACGTATTCGTCGCGATGATCGCGTCCGCGCGCACGACCGCTTCGATCTGCTTCAGGATGCGTGCCTTCAGCTCGACGTTCTCGGTCGCCGCTTCGATCACGATGTCGGCCGTCGCGAGACGCTCGTAGTCGGTCGACGTCTCGATGCGCGCGAGCGCGGCGTCGCGCGTCGCAGCGTCGAGCTTGTCCTTCGACACGAGCCGGTCGAGGCTGCCCTTCAGCGTCGCGACGCCCTTCGCGAGCGCCGCGTCGTTGACGTCGATCATCACGACGTTGAGTCCTGCAACGGCGGCGGTCTGCGCAATGCCGTTGCCCATGGTTCCGGCGCCTACGACGCCTACGGTTTCGATTGCCATGACGATTCCTGTGGTCGGGTGCTGAGCGGTCGATTATTGAAGGTTTTCGAAGATCGCCGCAATCCCCTGCCCGCCGCCGATACACATCGTCACGAGCGCGTAGCGGCCGCCGATGCGCTTCAGCTCGTACAGCGCCTTGACCGTGATCAATGCGCCCGTCGCGCCGATCGGGTGGCCGAGCGAGATGCCCGAGCCGTTCGGGTTCACCTTCGCCGGATCGAGACCAAGTTCCTTCGTGACCGCGCACGCCTGCGCGGCAAACGCTTCATTCGCCTCGATCACGTCGAGATCGGCGATCGTCAGCCCCGCGCGCTCGAGCGCCTTCTGTGTGGCCGGCACGGGGCCGATGCCCATGTACGCCGGATCGACGCCCGCGTGCGCATACGCCACGAGCCGCGCGAGCGGCTTCACGCCCTGCGCGCGTGCCGCGTCTGCGCTCATCATCAGCACGGCTGCCGCTGCGTCGTTGATGCCCGACGCATTGCCGGCCGTCACCGTGCCGTTTTCCTTCGCGAACACCGGCTTGAGCTTCGTGAAATCGTCAGCGCTCGCGTCGTTGCGCACGTGCTCGTCGGTATCGAACTGCACTTCGCCCTTGCGCGTGCGGATCGCGATCGGCAGGATCTGGTCCTTGAAGCGCCCTTCCGCGATCGCGCGCGCCGCGCGACGATGCGATTCGAGCGCGAGTGCGTCCTGTTCGTCGCGCGTGATGCCGTACTTGCGCGCGACGTTTTCGGCGGTCACGCCCATGTGGATCGTCTGGAACGGGTCGTGCAGCGCGCCGAGCATCATGTCGACGAGCTTGCCGTCACCCATCCGCTGGCCGAAGCGCGCGGCCGGCACCGTGTACGGCGCGCGGCTCATGTTCTCCGCGCCGCCGCCGATCGCGACGTCGGCGTCGCCGAGCAGGATCGTCTGCGCGGCCGACACGATCGCCTGCAGGCCCGAGCCGCACAGCCGGTTCACGTTCAGCGCGGGCGTGTGCTGCGCGACGCCGCCGTCGATCGCCGCGACGCGCGACAGATACATGTCCTTCGGTTCGGTGTTCACAACGTGGCCGAACACGACATGGCCGACCGCTTCGCCGGGCACGTTCGCACGCGCCAGCACTTCGCGCACGACCTTCGCACCCAGTTCGGTCGGCGCGAAATCCTTCAGGCTTCCGCCGAAATCGCCAATTGCGGTACGGACACCGCTCACCACCACGACTTCTTTCGCTGCATTGCTCATCGTCTCGCTCCTGTTCGTCCGCGCGTCAGTGCGCGTCCGCATTACATGTTCGGGTAATTCGGCCCGCCACCGCCTTCCGGCGTGACCCACACGATGTTCTGCGTCGGGTCCTTGATGTCGCAGGTCTTGCAGTGCACGCAGTTCTGCGCGTTGATCACCAGGCGATCGCTGCCGTCGTCGTTCTTCACGAATTCATAGACGGCCGCCGGGCAGAACCGGCCTTCGGGCCCCGCGTACGTGCGCAGGTTCACGTTCACCGGCACGTTCGCATCCTTCAGTGTCAGGTGCGCCGGCTGGTTCTCCTCGTGGTTCGTGTTCGAGATGAACACCGACGACAGCCGGTCGAACGTCAGCTTGCCGTCCGGCTTCGGATACTCGATCGGCTGGCATTGCGACGCCGGCTTCAGCATCTCGTGGTCCGCGTGCTTGTGATGCAGCGTCCACGGCACGTTGCCGCCCATCACTTTCTGCTCCAGCCCGACCATCAGCGTGCCGAGGTACAGCCCCTTCGCCATCCACTGCTTGAAGTTGCGCGCGCGGTGCAACTCCGTGTGCAGCCACGATTGCTTGAACGCATCCGGGTACGCGTTGAGCTCGTCGCTCTGGCGGCCGGCCTGCACCGCGTCGAACGCGGCGTCCGCCGCCAGCATGCCGGTCTTGATCGCCGCGTGGCTGCCCTTGATGCGCGACGCGTTCAGGAAGCCCGCATCGTCGCCGATCAGCGCGCCGCCCGGGAACACCGTCTTCGGCAGCGACAGCAGCCCGCCCGCGGTGATCGCGCGCGCACCGTACGACACGCGTTTGCCGCCTTCGAGGAATGCGCGGATCGACGGGTGCGTCTTGTAGCGCTGGAATTCCTCGAACGGCGACAGGTACGGGTTCGTGTAGCCAAGGCCGACCACGAAGCCGACCACGACCTGGTTGTTGTCCATGTGGTACAGGAACGAGCCGCCGTAGGTGTCCGACTTCAGCGGCCAGCCGGCGGTGTGGATCACGAGGCCCGGCTTGTGCTTGGCCGGGTCGATTTCCCACAGCTCCTTGATGCCGATCCCGTAGGCCTGCGGATCGGCGTTCGCGTCCAGCTTGAACTTCGAGATCAGCTGGCGGCCCAGGTGGCCGCGGCAGCCTTCGGCGAACAGCGTGTACTTCGCGTGCAGCTCCATGCCGAGCTGGAAGTTCTCGGTCGGCTCGCTGTCCTTGCCGACGCCCATGTTGCCGGTCGCGACGCCCTTCACCGAGCCGTCGTCGTTGTACAGGATCTCGGCGGCCGGGAAGCCCGGGAAGATCTCGACGCCGAGCGCCTCGGCCTGCTGGCCGAGCCAGCGCGTGACGTTGCCCAGCGAAATGACGTAGTTGCCGTGGTTCTTGAAGTTGTCGGGCAGCGCCCAGTTCGGCGTCGTGACCGCGCTCTTCTCGGACAGGAACAGGAAGCGGTCTTCCGTCACCTCGACGGTCAGCGGTGCGCCTTGCTCCTTCCAGTCGGGGAACAGCTCGGTGATCGCGCGCGGGTCCATCACCGCGCCCGACAGGATGTGCGCGCCGATCTCGGAACCCTTCTCGAGCACGCACACGCCGATCTCGGCGCCTTTCTCGGCGGCGAGCTGCTTGAGCCGGATCGCCGCGGACAGCCCGGCAGGGCCGCCGCCGACGATCACGACGTCGTATTCCATCGATTCGCGCGGACCGTATTGCGCGATCAGATCATCTTTAGTCAAAGCTGGGTCTCCTCCTGCTGCAGTTCCAGATCAGAACTGGTCTTCGGTCAACGCGAGCACGCCCGCGCCGCCCTTCGCGCTGACGATCGACGCTTCGAGCCCGCCCGCCTGCACGAGGATGTGTTCCGCGTAGAACTGCGCGATCGCGATCTTCGCATCATAGAACGCCGGATCGCTCGCGCGGTTCGCGTGTGCCGCCACCAGCGCGCGCGCCATCTGCCACCCGCACAGCACCACGCCCGCCAGCTTCAGGTACGGCACGCTGCCCGCGAACACCGCGTTCGGGTCCTGCTTCGTGTTCGCGACCACGTAATCGACCACCGCCGACAGCGCACGCGCGCCCTGCTCGAGCTGCGCCTTCATCGACGCCGCCGCTGCGCCGTCGAGCTTGCCCAGCGCGTCGACCGTCTGCCCGATCTCGCCGATCAGCGCCTTCGCGACCGCACCGCCGTCGCGCACCGTCTTGCGGCCGACCAGGTCGTTCGCCTGGATCGCCGTCGTGCCTTCGTAGATCGCCAGGATCCGCGCGTCACGGTAGTACTGCGCGGCGCCCGTCTCCTCGATGAAGCCCATCCCGCCGTGCACCTGCACGCCGAGGCTCGCGACGTCGTTCACCATCTCGGTGCTCCAGCCCTTCACGACCGGCACCAGATACTCGTAGATTGCCTGATGATGCGCACGCGTCGCCTCGTCCGAATGGCGGTGGGCAATGTCGCTGTGCGCGGCCGCGACAT
>NZ_QTQP01000030.1 GCF_003854275.1 Burkholderia sp. Bp8963 | reverse complement strand
CGGCGTCGTCGGCGAACAGGTTGCGCTTGCCGTCGCCGATCGACATGTGCATGTGCATGCCGTTGCCCGGGCGGTTCGCGAACGGCTTCGGCATGAACGAGCAGATCATCCCGAGTTCGTTCGCGATCTCCGACGCGGCCATTTTGAAGAACACGTAGTGATCGCACGACGTCAGGCAATCGGTGTACGTGTAGTTGATCTCGAACTGCCCGTTCGCATCCTCGTGGTCGATCTGGTAGACGTCGATGCCGACCGCGCGCAGCGATTCGGTGAGCTTTTCCAGGAACACGCGCGTGCGCGACAGGCCCTTGTAGTCGTAGCACGGCTTCGCGAGCGTGTCGCTCGGGTCGCACGGCTCGAGCGTGCCGGACGCCGAGCGCTTGAGCAGCGAGAACTCGGGTTCGAGGCCGGTAAAGAGCGTCCAGCCGCGCTCCGTCATGCGCGCGACCTGCTTCTTCAGCGTCACGCGCGAATCGAAGGCCCACGGCGCGCCGCCCACGTGGCCGTCGCAGACGATCCGCGCGAGCCCCGGTTGCCAGGGCACCGGCGTCAACGTCGCGAGTTCGCCGACCGCCATGTAGTCGGGCCCGTTCGGCTCGATGCCGACACCCCAGATCGCAAAGCCGGCAAAGCCCGCGCCTGCCGTCAACACGCTCTCCAGGTGGGCGACCGGCACCGACTTCGCCTTGGCCACACCGTGGATGTCGACGAATTGCGCGAGCACGTACTTCACGCCCTGCTGCGTGAGATACGCCTGCGCCTCCGCCGCGGAGGCGAAGCGCGGCACGCTTCCGAGCGCGTTGACCGGCAACTTGCTCGCATCGTTCAGGTTCATCGTCACTCCTTGCAACTGCATCGTTTGCTGGTTTGAGAAATCCGCTCGACGCGCGAGGGACCCGGCTGCGATTCATCGGCACGCACAGCCCGGGGTGAGCTGCGACCGTGTCCGCAGTACATGGCGGAATTTATTAACGTGCAACAATAATTCCTGTCATGAAACTCGTTGCCCGCGCACCGGCGCGTCCCGCCATGCCGGTGTGCGCACTGCAATCTGCTACCCTTGCCCTTTTACGAGGTCGACGATGCACCCCGCAGACGACAGCAAGACACCGCTCGAACGCTACCTCGGCGCGACGATCCGCGAGCTTCGCCAGCACCACGGCCTGACCATCGCGCAGGTCGCGCAACAGGCCGGCATCAGCCGCGGCATGCTCTCGAAGATCGAGAACGCGCAGACGTCAACCGGTCTCGACGTGCTCCACCGGATCGCGCAGGCGCTCGGCGTATCCATCTCGACGCTGTTCCGCAACTTCGACGTCCCGCAAGGCGGCGCCCAGCTCGTGAAGAAAGGCGCCGGCATGGAGGTCGTCCGCAAGGGCACGAAGAGCGGCCACACCTACCATCTGCTCGCCTACGACCAGGGGCCGCGCAAGCTCTTCGAACCGTTCCTGATCACGATGGAGGACGAAGCCGAGCGCTTTCCCGTGTTCGAACATCCCGGCACCGAGTTCATCCACATGCTCAAAGGCGTGATCGAGTACCGGCACGGCCAGCAAACCTACGTGCTGCATCCGGGCGACACGCTGACGTTCCGCGCCGATATCCCGCACGGCCCCGAACGCCTGATCAAGACGCCGATCCAGTTCCTGTCGATCTTCGTCTACGGACAGACCGCCGAAGAATGAGCGCAGCGTCGCCACAGATAACGCAAACTTCGTGCCATGTTTATCTGCAGGAATCAAAGATTCCCATAGATAAACACTTGTGGCGGAGTCGGGCCGGTTGTTCAGCGGTGTCATGCGTGGTGCCTGCCTGTCGACGGTGCGGTTCCGTGCCGAATGCGGTGCAGCGTCGCACTGAAACGGGAACCGCGGTTACGAAGATCTATCAGTCATGCTTATGCTGCTGCCGGCAGCGACGCGAGCGCGTCCAGCGCGCCGTCGATCATCCGGCGCAGCGGCGGCTGCGCGCACCGCGTCGTAGTCGAACGAGTGGGATGCCAGTCGGTATCGGCGAGCGTCAGTGCGTCGTCGCGATACATGTCGCGCAGCGATTCGGGAATCTCCGTGCCGAGGTGCGGAATCGAGATCATCAGCGGCGCGTCACCGCATTGCAGCGTATTGAAGTCGCTCACTCAGGGCTCCATTTGAATCAAAGCAATGCGTCGTCAGGCAGTTGCGGCGGGCTGCGCGCGAGCGCGGGCCGGATCGAGCGCTCGACCACGGTTCGCGTCAGCGCGACGATCTCGCCGACGAAGTCTTCCCACTCGCCCTGCCGGTGCAACAGGAAGAAATCCCGCCGGCCGAGCCGCCCGGACGGCAACGGGATCACGGCGATCTCGCCGAGGTAATGGCGCGCCTGCCACAGACACAGCGGTGTCGAGATCGCAAAGCCGAGGCGCGCGGTCACGAGACTCAGCAGCGGGTCCGTCGCATCGAATTCGAAGCGTCTCGGACTGTCGATGCCGAGGTGACGCGCGAAGCGCTCCACCTGCTGGCCGATCACCGACCGCGCCGTGTAGCGGATCAGCGGCAGCTCGCCAGCAAGCGCGCGCCAGTCGAGCGTCGGCCGGCCCGCCAGATGGCTGCGCGCGACGACTGCAACGAAGACCGCTTGCAGATCAACGCGCAGAACTGCGTGCACTGCAAGACCTGCGGCATCAAGGACCCGACGCAGAACATCGTGTGGGTCACGCCGGAAGGCGGTGGCGGGCCGAATTATCCGAACATGTGATGGCGCGTAGGCGACGAACGTTTCGCAGGCTCGCGCGCCATGCATCACCCGCCACGCTCCTCGATTCATTTTCTTCGTCGACCAAACCAAGCGCGCGCCGCTTCGTCTGCACATGTGCAAGGTCCGCGCATGCGCCGCATCGCGCGCTGACATCTCGCCTCCGTCGCTGCGTCCTGCCGACTCTCTCTCCGAAGGAGTACCTCTTCATGAGAGTTGCTGGCGCGTTATTGGCCGACGATCGTTGATCGCATCGTACTCAACCCGACTTGACGGAGATCCCGATGAGTTCCCTCCCTGACAGCGCACAGGCGGATTTCCCCGCCGCGCATGCCGATACGGCCGGACTTCAGCGCAAGATCAGCTGGACCGGCGCCTTCTGGGTCGCGAGCGGCGTGCCCGCGCTCGTGCTCTTCTCGATCGGCTCCATCGCGGCCACCGTCGGCAAGCCATCGTGGATCGTATGGATGATCTCGATCATGTTCGGTTTCGTCCAGGCGTTTTCTTACGCGGAGATTGCAGGACTCTTTCCGCACAAGTCGGGCGGTGCATCGGTCTACGGCGCGATCGCGTGGGTGCGGTACAGCAAGCTGCTCGCCCCGCTATCCGTGTGGTGCAACTGGTTCGCGTGGTCGCCGGTGCTTGCGATCGGCTCGGGCATGGGCGCGGGCTACGTGCTGAACATGCTGTTCCCGGCGACGGCCGCGATCAACACCTGGCAGATCACGCTGTTCGATCTCGGCTGGCTCGCGAGCGGCCTGTCGCTGCGTATCAACGCAACCTTCGTGATCGGCGCGATCATCCTGCTCACCACCTTCGCGGTCCAGCATCGCGGGATCCTGCAGGCCGCGAAGCTCCAGATGATTCTCGCGATCGCCGCGCTGCTGCCGTTGCTGCTCGTCGGCCTGTATCCGATCCTGAGCGGCGACCTGCCCAAGTCGCACTTGCTGCCGCTCTACCCGCTCGCGAAGGACGCAGCCGGCCGCGTGATCGACGGCACGTGGAATCTTGCGGGCCTGCAGCTGATGGCGGGCGGCCTCTTCATCGCCGCCTGGTCGACCTACGGCTTCGAGACGGCAGTCTGCTACACGCGCGAGTTTCGCGATCCGCGCCGCGACACGGTGAAGGCCATCGTCTATTCCGGCCTGCTGTGCCTCGTGTTCTTCACGATGGTCCCGCTCGCGTTCCAGGGCGCGCTGGGCCTCGGCCAGCTCGTCACGCCCGAAGTGAAGGATGCGGCCGGCAACGTCACGCAGGCCGCGGTGTACGACGGCGTGCTGTCGCCGGGCATCTTCAGCGGCATGGGCGTCGCCGAAGCGATGACGCAGATCGTCCACGTCGGCAACTGGGGCGAGTACATCCTGAAACCGATGCTGGTGTTCGCGCTGGTGCTCGCGATCATGACGTCGATGGCCGGATCGTCGCGCACGCTGTACCAGGCATCGGTCGACGGCTGGCTGCCGAAATACCTGTCGCACGTGAACGAGAACGGCGCGCCGACCCGCGCGATGTGGACCGATCTCGGCTTCAACCTGTTTCTGCTGCTGATGTCCGACTACACCGTCGTGCTCGCGATGTCGAACGTCGGGTACATCATCTTCAACTTCCTCAACCTGAACGCGGCCTGGATCCACCGCCTCGACCGGGCGAACTGGACACGCCCGTTCCGGGCGCCGCGCTGGCTGCTCGCGCTCGGCGCGCTGCTGTCGTTCGTCAACCTCGCGCTGATGGGATTCGGCGCCGATGTTTGGGGCAAGGGCACGCTGGTCTCGGGCCTCGTGTTCGCCGCGCTGATCCTGCCGGTGTTCGTCTGGCGGCACTACGTGACCGACAAGGGCCGCTTCCCGGACCAGATGCTGGACGACATGGCGCTGTCCGGCGGCGAACAGCCGCGCAAGGCGGGCTACCTGCCGTACCTGACGCTGCTGCTCGGCGTGGCGGTCGTCATCGCGACGCACTGGATCGCGCCGTAAGCGCGATCGCGGTCGCGCGCAGCTTGAAGCGACGCCCGATTCGCGGCCGGGCGTCGCGTTTTCTCTCAGGCATTCCGCGCGCGACGCCGCCCGCCGCCCGCCGCCCGCCGCGCGAGCGTGCGGCCGACTCAGACGCCAGGTCGATCGCCAGGCCGCGCTTCGAAGATCGCGCCCTCGACACCCAGCACCTCGCCGCTTGCCGAATAGATCCCGACGCCGGTTTCCCACACCGGCTTGATCCGTCCGTCGGCGCACCGGATCCGATACTGCAGATCGAATACGCCGCGCACCGCCAACGCCTGCTGAACGCCCATCCACACGTAATCGGTATCGTCGGGCACGATGAGTTGCCCGAACGCATGCGCGTGCCCGTCGAGAAACCACTGTCGCGGATAGCCGGTCAATCCCTCGCATCCGGCACTCACGTACTCCATCGTCCACAGCCGGTTGTTGCGGCCACGGTAGACGAGGCCGGGAATGCTGTCGACCAGCCCCTCGACGCTTCTCAGGTGAGCCTGCGTCGCCGTCTCGCGCCGCCGGTCGAGCGTCACGTCGGACAGCGCGACGGATGATCCGTCGGCATTTCTTTTCAACGAAACCTCGAACCAGCGCAGTTCGCCATCCGGGCGCACGCAGCGCAGACGCTCGCGGACCCCGCCGCGCGAGATCGCCAACGAACGCTGCAGCATGCCGATCCAGATGTCCCGGTCTTCCGGATGCACGTAGTCGATGAAGCACCGGCCGGCCGCGGGCCTTTCCATCGCGTCGGTCCACGCGACGTTGAAGGCGGCGATCCGTCCCGCGCCGTCGAGCTTCAGCAGCGCGAGCGGGCAATCGTCCGCGTCGAACGCGCTGCCCAATCGGTGCGTCACGAGCGTGTCGTCGGTCATCACGCCGCCCGTTCGCGGTTCGACGCGCCGATCGCGCGCCGGTGCACCGATGCCGCCAGCTCGAGCCGCGTTCGCGCGTCCAGTTTCCGCAGCAGGTTCTTCACGTAGACCTTCACCGTGCCCTCGCTGATGCCGAGCACGCGCGCGATCTGCTTGTTGCTCATGCCGTCGGCGATGAGCGTCAGCGTCTGCGTTTCGCGTGCGGTCAGGTCGGCCGGCCGTGCGTCGGCATGCGCCACCGCGACGCCGTCTTCGTCGGCGAGCTCGTCGTCGAGCACCACGAGCCCCCGCATGCAACTGCGCACGTAGGCGAGCAGCGCTTGCGGCTCCGAATCCTTCAGCACGTAGCCGTCGGCGCCGAGCCGCACCGCCGCGCGCAGCTCCTCGCGATCCATCGATGCCGTCAGCAGCACCTTCACGCAATCGGCTTCCTTGCGCCTGAGGCCGTCGAGCACCTGGAGCCCGCCGAGCCCCGGCATGTGCAGGTCGATCAGCACCAGCTCAGGCCGCAGCATGCCCACGAGCGAAATCCCCTGTGCGCCGTTCGACGATTCGCCGACCACGCGAAATTCCCCGGTCGCACTGAAAAATTCGGCCACGCCGCGGCGAAACAGCGGGTGGTCGTCGATCAACAGCAGCGTCGTCGGTTCCATCAGATCGTTTCTCCGAATATCGCGCCTTCCGGCACGAACAGCGCCACGCTCGTCCCGCCGAACGCGCCGCGCTCGATCGCGATGCGCCCGCCGATCGCCGCCGCGCGTTCGCGCAGGATGTCGAGGCCATAGTGATTCACGTCGGTCGCTCCCTCGCCGAGCCCGATTCCGTCGTCGACGACGGAGACCTGCAAACCTTCGCGGTCGGTCCGTAGCGCGATCCACGCATGCCCCGCCTGCGCATGACGCACGACGTTCGACAGCGCCTCGCGCACGATTTGCAGGATATGCAGCGCGATGCGCGGATCGACCCGCAGGTCGGGCACGCGATTGTCGAGCTCGAACACGACATCGCACCGGCGCGAGAACTCCGCGACCGAATCGGCCAGCGCCTGCTGCAGCGAGCGTCCGTCGAGCGTGAGCCGCGCGCTGGTGATGAGCTCGCGCACCTGGCGCTGCAGGCGCGTCGTCATCGTGCGCAGTTCGGTCAGCAGCGGATTGCCGGTGACGTCCTGCTGCTGCAGGCGAGCCACCAGAAACGACATGAAGCCCAGCTGCTGCGCGACCGAGTCGTGCAACTCGCGTGTCAATGCCTCCGACGGGTTCGCGGAGTCTGGCCCGTGCGCATCGGCCGGCTCGCGACGCGTCAGCGCCGCGCGGATCGTGCCCGCGATGACGTCGAGGTCCGCTAGCAGCGTCGGCTCGGCCGGCAATGCGATGTCCAGCACCAGCACCGCGTCGCCGATCGCACGCACCGCGCGCCCGTGGCCGGTCCCAACGCAGTCCGGACACAGCTCGCACGCACCGTCGCTTGCCGCGTGCCTGAGCTTGCAGCGATGCCCCTGCGTGCATCGCACCAGCGTGTCCGGCGTGGATTCGTAGCCCGCGGCGCCATCGAGCGCGAGCACGACGCGTGCGTCCGGCAGTTCGCGCGCGAGCCCCGTATAGAACGCATGAAACACAGCGTGGCGCGGCGCACCGGTGACGCATCCAGTCAGCAACGCGAGCAGCGCATCGCGAAAGCGCGTCGGCAACGACGCGCCGCCCGAGGGCGGCATGCATCTGTCGGTCAGGCTGTCGTCGGGAGTCACGATCGTTCGGTGCAGGCAAACCAGGATCGAAATACGACGCAAGTTCCATGCCTCTCGGCGCTTTCGTGTGCGCTACCTCTTAGGTCATACCTCCTCTTCAGGATTGAACGGCAATTACTGGCAAGAAACTATGTTGAACAGCAGGAACGCAACATGACGCAGCGACTGTCGCCGGGCGTACGCCCATTCGTGATGCAAACGCCCCATTTTGGGAGTCGATCGATGCACTCAATTGAACCGCTCGCAACCAGTAGCCGAACGCGCGAACCACAAGCGGCGCACACGCCGTTCGTGCCGCCGAGCCTACCGCAATACGCGCCGTTGCAGCCCTGCTCCGTCGCCCGCTCGCATATCGTGGTCGCGCAAGGCAAGGCGCTCGACGCGGTGCGTGCGCTCGTCGATGGCCTCGCCGGGCTGCCGGGCGCCGCGCTGCTCGTCACGCTCGGCAATCTGCAGGCAACCGGCCTGCCGACCGTGTTCCACGCATCACTCGACGCGCTCGAGGACGACGTATGCCGCAGGCTGAATGAAAGCGCCGTCGGCGTGCGTCTGTATGTGTGTGGCGACGAGGCGTTCGTGTGGCAGATCCGGCGCGTCGCGCAGGCGGCCGGCATGCGGCCGGACGAGGTGGTCGCGACCGTGTCCGGCATGCGGCGCACCGTGTACTGCGTGCATTGCGGGACCTCGCATGCGCATGACGGGCACGATGCACGCGACGAGGTCACCTGCCCGTCATGCGATGTCCGCCTGAGTGTCCGCCAGCATTTCTCCGCGCGGCTCGGCGCCTATCTCGGCGTCTGCGCGGATGCCGACCGGCCCTACGCGGGAGACCAAGCATGAGCCTGCTCGACGTTCGCGTGGCCGAGGCCCGCATGCTCACGCCCGTCGTGCGCGAACTGGCGCTGACGGCGGTCGACGGCGCCCTTCCGGTCTTCTCGTCCGGCAGCCACGTGCAGGTCGTGCTGAACGATGGCGCCCGCACCTATCGCAACGCCTACTCGCTGGCGGGCGATCCGGCCGAACGGAATGTCTATCGGATCGCGGTCCGGCGGCAGGCGTCGTCACGCGGTGGCTCCGCATTCGTGCACGACCGTCTGGACCCCGGCGCGCGCTTGCGCATCACTGCTCCGGCGAACCTGTTCGCATTGAACGCCACTGCGCGCCATCACGTTCTCGTCGCGGGCGGCATCGGCATCACGCCGTTCATCGCGCATCTCGCGGAGCTGGAACGCCGGCAAGCGAGCCTCGAGTTGCACTATGCGTACCGCATGGGCCAGACGGATGCCTATCGCGCGGCACTCGACGCGCGGCTCGGCGCGCGCTTTCACGGCTATGACGGCGTGCAGGCCCGCTTCGATGCGATCGCGATGCTCGAGAGGCAGCCGCTTGGCACGCACGTCTATGTGTGTGGCCCCGAACGCCTGCTGCGCGCGGTGCGCGACGCGGCCGCCGCGCTCGGCTGGCCTGCCGGCCGCGTGCACTGGGAAGCCTTCGTGGCGCCGGCGCCGGGCCAGCCGTTCACGGCCGAGCTGCGGCGCAGCGGCCGCCGCATCGCGGTCGGTGCCGACCAGAGCCTGCTGGAGGCACTCGAATCGGCCGGCATCGACGTGCCCAATCTGTGCCGCGGCGGCGCATGCGGCCAGTGCGCGACGCGCTATCTCGACGGCGCGGTCGAGCATCGCGACGCGTTCCTCGACGCCGACGCGCGCGCGACCCATCTGATGCCCTGCGTGTCGCGCGCGTGCGGCGGCGCATTGACCCTCGACCTGTGAGACCCGTGTCATGAGCGTATTCATCAAGCCCGCGCAGACGTATCGCGACGACTTCTCGTTCCGCAACAGCCCGGCGGCGATCGCGCGCTTTCCGTTTCCGTTCGCCGAGGACCGGTACATGTATTCGGTCAACCTCGAACCCGCGACGCCGCGCGATCCCGGCTCGGTCTACGCGCACTGCTTCGACATCGACGAGCACTACCGTTCCGAGATCGCCGAACGTGCGCGCGTGCTCGACGCCGAGCCGCGCCGTGCGATCGTGATGCCGCACATGGAGACCGCGTCGTGGGACACGCTGGAGTTGGTCATGACGCATCTGGCGCACGACTATCCGGAGTGGTTCGCGCTCGAGCGCGACGACGATCGCTGGCGATGGCAAAACCGCGCGCTCGACCTCGAACAGACCTTCGTGTTCGGCGACGCGCGCACGCTGCCGTACGGCCCGCTGGAATACATCATGCGGCAGACGCAAGGCGACATCGCGCTGCTCGACCAGCGCGACGGCGACCTGTACATGGACGCCGGCGTCGTCACGGGCCCGGCCGACTGGTCGCTCGCATTCGATGCCGGGATGAGCTTCAGGCAATGGCATGCGCCGGTGCCGCTCGCGCACCAGGCGGGCGTATTCGACCGCGCGCTGAAATACCTGCTCGCCGTGCAGGTCGGGCAACCCGTGCGCCGCCTGAACTGGACGCTGACCATCCATCCGCGCCTCGACACGTCGCCCGAAACCTATCACCTGTGGGGCGCGGACCGCGGGCGCGTGACGCCCGACAACGTCGGCGAGGCTGTGCATCTGCGCGTCGAGCTGCAATTGATGGCGCGGCTGCCGCGCAGCAACGCGCTGATGTTCGGCATCCGCACCTACCTCTGCAGCATGGCCGACCTCGTCGGCAATCCGGTCTGGGCGCGCCGGCTGCACCGCGTGCTGCGCGACCTGCCCGAGCCGATCGCCGAATACAAGGGCATGTCCCGCTACCGGCACACGCTCGTCGAGTGGCTCAGCCAGTTCGACGTCGACGCCTGACCCGGCGCTTTTTTCGTGATCGACCTTCACTTTCGTATGGAGCATTCAAGATGGCGAACTCCTGGCGCATCTCCGCCCTGGCGGACCGGCATCGCGCACTCGGCTCGAATCTCGAGGACTGGAACGGCATGGGCACCGCATGGACCTATTCGACCGACCTCGCCGACCACCACGAGGCCATTCGCACCCGCGCCGGCCTGATGGACGTATCGGGGCTGAAGAAGGTGCACTACGTCGGCCCGCACGCCGAAAGCCTGCTGAACTGGGCGACGACGCGCGACATCGGCAAGCTGTATCCGGGCAAGTCGGTGTACGCGACGATGCTCGACGAGCGCGGCAAGTTCATCGACGACTGCATCGTCTACCGGACGGGCCCCAACGCGTTCATGGTCGTCCACGGCGCGGGCGCGGGGTACGAGCGCCTCGTGCGCTCCGCGTACGGCCGGCAGGTCGCCGTGCTGTTCGACGACGACCTGCACGACCTGTCGCTGCAAGGGCCCGTCGCGGTCGATTTCCTCGCCGAATACGTGCCGGACATCCGCAACCTGCCTTACTTCCACCACATTCAGACGCGCCTGTTCGGGCGGCCGGTGATGATCTCGCGTACCGGCTACACCGGCGAGCGCGGCTACGAGATCTTCTGCAAGGCCGCCGACGCGCCGCTGATCTGGGACGCGATCCTCGAGAAAGGCCGGGCGATGGGCATCGTCCCATGCGCGTTCACCGCGCTCGACTGGCTGCGCGTCGAGAGCTCCCTGCTGTTCTACCCGTACGACAACTCCGAGATGTACCCGTTTGCCGACGAACGCGCAGGCGACACGCTGTGGGAGCTCGGCCTCGATTTCACGGTGTCGCCCGGCAAGACCGAATTCTGCGGCGCTGCCGAGCATGTCCGGCTGGCTGGCAAGGAGCGGTTCCGGATCTTCGGCGTCGAGCTCGAGGCCACGAAGGCCGCGCAGGCTGCCGACACGCTATGGCGCGACGGCAAACAGGTCGGCGTGATCACGTGCGCGATGGTCTCGCGGCTGACGGGGCGCTCGCTCGCGATCGCCCGCCTCGACGTCGAACATGCCCACGCTGGCGCGCCGCTCGTCGTGAAGGGCAGCATCGAGACGCGCGCGACCGCCGCGCTGCTGCCGTTCGACGATCCCGAGAAGACGAAGCGCACCGCCATCGGCTGATGCCATGACGACCGCGCGTGACCACACGCCACGGTGGCGGCCGGCCTTTCCCGCATTCCGATCCGTTTCGAGGACACACGACGTGAATTCGAACTACATCCTGACGATCAGCTGCCCGGCCACGTCCGGCATCGTCGCTGCCGTCACCTCTCAGCTCGCCGCATCGAACTGCTACATCAGCGAACTGGCGCAGTACGACGACGAGGTCAGCGGCACGTTCTTCATGCGTGCCGTGTTCCGCTTCAACGCCGGTGCGAGCGGCAACGTCGAGCAGCTGCAGCGCGATTTCGGCAGCGTCGCCCGCGACTTCTCGATGCAGTGGCAACTGAAAAGCGCCGGCGATCCGATGAAGGTCCTGCTGATGGTGAGCAAGTTCGACCACTGCCTGTCCGACCTGCTGTACCGCTTCCGCAAGGGCGAGCTGCGCATGCAGATCACCGCGGTCGTGTCGAACCATCTCGACCTGCGGCCGATGGCCGAGCGCGAGGGCATCCGCTTCATCTACCTGCCGATCACGCCGGACACCAAGGCGCGGCAGGAGGCGGAGCTGCTGCGCATCGTCGACGAAACCGACACCGAGCTCGTCGTGCTGGCCCGCTACATGCAGATCCTGTCGAACGACCTGTGCGAGCGGCTTTCCGGCCGTGCGATCAATATCCACCACTCGTTCCTGCCGGGGTTCAAGGGCGCGAAGCCGTACCACCAGGCATTCGAGCGCGGCGTGAAGCTGATCGGCGCGACCGCGCACTACGTGACGTCCGACCTCGACGAAGGGCCGATCATCGAGCAGGAGGTGCAGCGCGTCGACCACGTGCTGCAACCGGACGATCTCGTGTCGATCGGACGCGACACCGAGACGGTCGCGCTGTCGCGCGCGGTCAAGTACCACACCGAGCACCGTGTGTTCCTGAACCAGAGCCGCACGGTGATCTTCAAATGAGCGGCGCGACGCTCATCAACGGCAAGGCGATCGCCGACGCGCTGCTGGAATCCGTCAGGCAGGACGTCGCGCGGCTGCGCGCGGAAGGCGTGATGCCCGGCCTCGCGGTCGTGCTCGTCGGCGACGATCCGGCAAGCCACATCTACGTGCGCAACAAGATCCTGCGCGCGCAGCAGGTCGGGATCCGTTCGATCGAGCACCGACTGCCCGCCGACAGCGCAGCGCCCACCTTGCTCGCGCTCGTCGCCGAACTGAACGCCGACCCCGACGTACACGGGATTCTCGTGCAGATGCCGCTGCCCGCGCAGCTCGACGCCGCGGCCGTGATCGATGCGATCGATCCGCGCAAGGACGTCGATGGTTTCCATCGCGAGAACGTCGGCGGGCTCGCGCTCGGCCAGGACGTGCTCGTGCCGTGCACGCCGTCGGGCTGCCTGCACCTGCTGCGGGAGATCGTCGGCGATCTGCGCGGCAAGCATGCGGTCGTCGTCGGGCGCTCGAACATCGTCGGCAAGCCGATGGCGGCGCTACTGCTCCAGTGCGACTGCTCGGTGACGACCGTCCACTCGCGCAGCGCGAATGCCGCGGAACTGTGCCGCCAGGCGGACATCGTCGTCGCGGCGGCAGGCAAGCCGGGGCTCGTCGATGCGGGCTGGATCAAGCCGGGCGCGGTCGTCGTGGACGTCGGCATCAACCGGATCGAATCCGGTGGCGCGACGCGGCTCGTCGGCGATGTGGACCACGACAGCGTGTCGCGCGTCGCCGGTGCATTGACGCCCGTTCCGGGCGGCGTCGGGCCGATGACGATCGCCTTCCTGATGAAGAACACCGCGCGCGCGGCGCGGCGGCAACGCGCGACGTGACGTACGTCCGCGCCCGAATGGCTAATCACTTCCAACGAGGTAGAACGCGATGACACAACGTGTTGCAATCATCGGTGCGGGCCCGTCGGGCATGGCCCAGCTTCGCGCCTTCCAGTCGGCCCAGGCGAAGGGCGCGGACATCCCGCAACTCGTCTGCTTCGAAAAGCAGCGCGACTGGGGCGGCATGTGGAACTATACGTGGCGCACCGGCACCGACGAATTCGGCGAGCCCGTCCACGGCAGCATGTACCGCTATCTGTGGTCGAACGGCCCGAAGGAATGCCTGGAGTTCGCCGACTACACGTTCGAGGAGCACTTCGGCAAGCCGATCGCGTCCTATCCGCCGCGCGAAGTGCTGTGGGACTACATCAAGGGACGCGTCGAGAAGGCCGGCGTCCGTCCATACATCCGGTTCGGCACCGTCGTGCGCCAGATCGCGTTCGACGACGCCAGCGGCCGCTTCACCGTGACCGTGCACGATCTCGACAAGGACGTCGTGTATGCGGAAGACTTCGACTATGTCGTGAACGCATGCGGCCATTTCTCGACGCCGAACCTGCCGAGCTTTCCCGGCTTCGACAGTTTCGGCGGACGCATCCTGCACGCGCACGATTTTCGCGATGCGCTCGAATTCAAGGACAAGGACATCCTGCTCGTCGGCAGCAGCTATTCGGCCGAGGACATCGGGTCGCAATGCTACAAGTACGGCGCGCGCAGCATCACGAGCTGCTATCGCACCGCGCCGATGGGTTATCACTGGCCGGCGAACTGGGAAGAAAAGCCGTTGCTCGAGCGCGTTCGCGGCAACGTCGCGTTTTTTGCCGACGGCACCAGCAAGAAGATCGACGCGATCATCCTCTGCACCGGATACCAGCACCATTTCCCGTTCCTGCCCGACAGCCTGCGGCTGAAGACGAACAACCGGCTCTGGCCGCTCGACCTGTACAAGGGCATCTTCTGGGAGCGCAATCCGAAACTGATCTATCTCGGCATGCAGGACCTCTGGTACTCGTTCAACATGTTCGACGCGCAAGCCTGGTACGCACGCGACGTGATCCTCGGCCGCATCGCGCTGCCCGGTTTCGACGCGATGCACGCAGACAGCCTCGCGTGGCGTGCGCGCGAGGAATCGCTGGTCACCAACCAGCAGATGTTCGAGTACCAAGGCAGCTATATCCAGGACCTGATCGATGCGACCGACTATCCGAACTTCGACATCGCCGGCGTCAATCGCACGTTCCTCGCGTGGAAGCACGACAAGCACGAGGACATCATGGGCTATCGCGACAAGTCCTATCGCTCGCTGATGACCGGCACCCAGTCGCCGCCGCATCACACGCCCTGGCTCGACGCGCTCGACGATTCGATGGACGCGTACCTCGGCGAGCGGGCGCCCGAGCCGCGCGTGCGCGCAGGCTGACCGTCGCGCCGAGTTGCGGCGCCCGGCTGTGCTCCGGGCGCCGCGACACAAGCCGTGTCATTCGCGGCCACGCGCATCGCGAGCCGCGCCCGTCCATCCATGCAAGGAACGTCCATGCTTATTCGTCCGCCGTCCGTATCGCGGCCGCACGAACCCGCGTTGTCCGGCCATGCGGCCGGCCGCGAACGCCATCGCGTCGCCGGTTCGGGGCTCGCCGCCGTCATGCTCGATGCCGGCGACACGCTGCAGGTGATCGATGTCGAGGGCCGGCAGCGGGCCGAACTGCTCGCATTGCGCGTGCATGACGGCGGCAGCGCGCTTGCCGCGCTCGACCTGACGCCCGACGATGGCGCGCGCTTCATCGCCGAATGCCTGAACGGCGGTTTCGCCGCACAACGGGATATCACGACCCTGTTCGAACGACACGGACTGACGGGCGCGCCGTTGCCGGCCGGAGCAATCCTCTGGTCCGGCGACACCCATGCCGGCTGCGCACGCACGTTCGTCGCGACGGAGCCGCTCGTCGCGATTGTCGCGGCACCCGGCGGCCCCGTGCCCGTCGACCGGGCCGGCCGGCCGGCGACGGAACTGCACCTGTCCGTCGTCCGCGCACGAAAGTCCGCTGCCACGGAGACGAGTGTGCCGCTCGCCGATCCGCTCGCCGATTTTGTGATCCGTCCAGGCACCGCCGTCGCTTACACGGTGGCGGCCGGCGAGTACATCCAGATCGTCGACGTCGATGGCAGGCAATGCTCCGATTTCGTCGCATTCGATCTCGACGCGCTCGGCCGCCATCAGGAAGTCGGCATCGATCCGACTGTCACGCGCACGCTGAATGGCCATGCGTATCCGCTGCCCGGTCTGTATGCACGATTCTTCGACCAGCTCATGCAGCCGATGCTGGAAGTCGTGCACGACACCGTCGGCCGGCACGACACGTTCGCGCTCGCGTGCACGGCGCGCTATTACGAAACGCAGGGCTACCCGGGTCATCCGAACTGCAGCGACAACATCAGCGCGGCGCTCGCCGATTACGGCGTGGCCGCGCGTCCCGGCTGGCCGGCGATCAATTTCTTCTTCAATACCGCGATCGACGCGCACGGGCAGATGACGATCGATGAACCGTGGTCGCGCCCGGGCGACTACGTGCTGATGCGCGCGTTGAAGCCGCTGCTCTGCGTCAGCACGTCGTGCCCCGACGACATCGATCTCGCAAACGCGTGGCAACCGACCGACATCCGGATCCGAACCTACTCAAGCGAAGCGCGCTTCACCATGTCCACCGCTATCCGATCCACACCCGACGCCCTGCCCGTGCTGACGCGCCAATCGGGCTTCCACGCGCGCACGTCGGCGCTCACGCGACACTTCGTCGACTACCGCGGCTGGCACCTGCCGGCGCGGTTCGACGGCTATGGCGCGATCGACGAGTACTACGGCTGCCGCGAGCGCGCGGCGATCATCGATCTGTCCGCGTTGCGCAAGTTCGATGTCGTCGGTCCCGACGCCGAGGCCCTGCTGCAATACTGCCTGACGCGCGACGTGCGCAGGCTCGCGGTCGGCCAGGTCGTCTACTCGGCGATGTGCCATCCGCACGGCGGAATGCTCGACGATGGCACGCTGATGCGGCTCGGCCCCGACACGTTCCGCTGGATCTGCGGCGACGATTTCGCGGGTATCTGGCTGCGGGAGCAGGCGAACAGGCTCGGCATGAAGGCATGGATCAAGTCGTCGTCCGACCAGATCCACAATGTCGCGGTGCAAGGGCCGCGCAGCCGCGAGATCCTGCGCGCGCTGATCCGGACGCCCGCGACGCAACCGTCGCTCGACAGCCTCGGCTGGTTCCGCTTCCTGATCGGCCGCCTCGGCGGCGACGACGGCTGCCCCGTCATCGTCAGCAGGACCGGCTACACCGGCGAGCTCGGCTATGAGGTCTGGTGTCATCCGCGCGATACGCAGGCCGTATGGGATGCGATCTGGGCAGAAGGTCAACCGCACGGGCTCGTGCCGCTCGGACTCGAGGCGCTCGACCTGTTGCGGATCGAAGCCGGGCTCGTGTTCGCCGGATACGAATTCACCGACGAAACCGATCCGTTCGAGGCCGGCATCGGATTCAGCGTTCCGCTCAACACGAAGACCGACGACTTCGTCGGGCGGGACGCGCTGCTGCGCCGTAGCGCGCATCCGCATCGCCGGCTGGTCGGGCTGGAACTCGCCGGCAACGAACCGGCCCATCACGGCGATTGCGTGCACGACGGGCGGGCGCAGGTTGGTGTCGTCACGAGCGGCATGCGCTCGCCGATCCTCGGCATGAACATCGCACTCGCGCGAATCGACGTGTACCACGCGCAGCCTGGCGACGTGCTCCACGTCGGCAAGCTTGACGGCCAGCAGAAACGCATCGACGCGCGGGTGACTGCGCCCGTTTTTTACGATCCTCAAAAGGCGCGCGTTCGCAGCTAGCGCACGAACGCCCTTACGCATTGAGGCGAGACGAGTCCGTCACGATGTGACGGAACTGCGGCTCTCGGATAACACAGCCTGATGAAGTCCGTCATTTGCGATATTTCGTGAAGACCCAGCAAGGCTGATTTCGCCAAGGTAGACGCTTTCGCCTAATTCGCACTGGCGCGAAGCCTCCCCGTGTGCATGACGGATTTCGACTGTGTAGACGCCGCTGCCCTTCGCCAAGCCGCCAAGCCGGAAATCGCCGAAGCCGTCGGACACGGTTTTGGCCACCATGCGATCGCCGCCGTAAAGGGTCACTTCCGCACCCGCGACGCATTCGACCACATCGCCAATCTGCGCGCTCACGCTTCCTCCGATGAAGCAGGTGTCCCATCGCTCCAGCGCGCTGTACCACACGCGCGGCTTCGTCCCAAAGTCGGGATGCAGCACCCTGAGGCCCTCGCGCCGAGCCTTCTCGGCCATCGACTCGTCATCGAGCTTGACCGCTTCGAACACCTCGGTCGGGCACGACTGCTGACAACGCGGGTGTGACCAACCTTGATCGAGCAGATGCGCGTCGAAGATCCAGGTCTGCGGCAGTTGCAGTTCCTCGTTCCAGACGATTGCCTTGTACGGGCAGGACTTGACGATGTCCATGCGCCCTCGCGCCTTGTCCGGATCGATGATGACGATGCCGTCGGATCGCTTGTGGATCGCGTCGCCGCCGACGCGCATGCAGGGTGCGTCGTCGCAGTGATTGCACATCACCGGCAAGTACGTCGTTTCGACCATGTGGGACTCGCCCTGCACGCGGCGCAGGATGCGAATGGGGCTTTCGGCGCTGGCCGCGGCAGGCGCGGCGTACCCAGGAAAATCATTGCCGACATGCTCATCGCGCGCCGCGATGACGCAGTTCTGGCAGTTCTCGCATTGCCCGACCTTGATAACCAGATTCCATTTGCTCATCGTGTGCTCCTCACGCTGCGCGACGGATCAGGAAAGCATCCGCGCTTTTCCACTTTTCCACCTGCACAAGACATGAATTCGGACTCATGCTGCTGGTACCTGCCGTCTGGGGCCGATCCGGGGTCAGCAGGTTCATGCAACCGCCAATTTCGACGCACTCCCCGTCCATTTCGATCAACTGGAATTCAGCGCTCGCCTCGTATGACTTGACTACCCCGGCAGTGACCAGCGGCGATACATCAGCCGCGCAGATAACCGCACCGCGGTCGTTGTAGACCTTGACGAGATCGCGATGGGCAATGCCGCGGGCCGCAGCGTCGACGGCGCCGAGCCGCAGCAGCCAGAAGCGATGTCCGCCAATCAACGCACGATGATCTTCGATGCTGTTGACCGAGGAGTTCTTGCCGTCGCAGTGGGTGTGAAAACTGTAACGGCTATGCGTGGCGATCAGTTGCAGCGGATATCGCTGTGCCAGTGGAGAGCGCATGCCCTCCCAGGACGGGATGTATCGGTTCACCGCCGGCCGCTCCGGGTTGTCCGCTGTGTGCCGCTTCAGCAACTCGGGTACGAACTCGAGCTTGCCGCTGGGCGTCTGCAGGCCCATGCCGAATTTTTCGGCATATTGCGACGGCATCGGATGCGGCTCCTGCAGATCCTTGCGCCGGCCTTCCGCGAACCAGCGCATATCCACTGGATGTCGCAATTCCGGTTTTTCGGTCGGTACAACAAAGTAGCCTTTACGGCAGAACTCACGCCACGAAATGTGATCGGTCAAATCTGACGAGTCGAAAACCCGCTTGACCCAGTCCAGCTCCCCGCAGCCCTCGGTGAACACGCTGCCAAGTCCCAGACGGGTCAGAATAGCGGTGAAGATGTCATAGTCGGAGCGGGACTCGCCCAAAGGTTCGATGCACTTATGCTGCAGCGTAATCATGCGGTGATTGACCGTATTGAAGCCGTGATGCGCGTAGCCACCGGAATTCGACCATTCGCCGATGTCCCACCGCTCCAGCGACGTGCATGCAGGCAGAATGATGTCGGCGAACGTCGCCTCGCCTTCCATCCAGATCGACTGATTGACCACGAACTCGATGCTCGGGTGACGGTAAGCATCGGCCCAGCGCCCCGCTTTCGTGACCGTGCTGAAGGCAGAGCCGCCATAGCGATAGATCATGCGGATCGGCGAGTAACCGGGCATCGGATAACTGAACGGCGCGAACTGCGCTTCCTGGGACATGCCGTCCCAGAGGTAGCCTGTCGCGTGGCCGTTGATGATTGCATCGGGCAACTGCTGCCGCGGAACCATCTGCTTGACCGGATTCATCGTCAGGATGTGCGGCATGCGTTGATAGTTGTTCACGGCGTTCGCGGTCCACGCGAGCTCGCCCGACATCCCACCGTCCGCGTAGCCTGGAAAGTAGAAGTTCAGATCGTGCGGAACGCCGATTTCGAGGCAGCCGAAATTGACGCCCGGCTTGCCCCAACCCTGCATCGCCATCATCATGATCATGCAACGCGCCCATTGGGCCCCCGTCGCACCGCGTCCCGCCCCGCCAAATCCCGCGCCCGTCATTCCGACGGCGAGATACACCTTCTTCTTCCCCCACCGCCGCGCCAGGGCTCGGACGTCCTTGGCCGGCACGCCGGTTTCCAGCGCCTGCCATTCGGGTGTTTTGGGCACGCCATCCGTCTCGCCCGTCAGGTAGGCCCGCCATTCGTCGAACCCGGTCGTCCGGTTAGCGACGTAATCCTTGTCGTACAGGTCCTCCATCAGCCATACATACATGATGGCAGTGGCGAGGGCCGCGTCCGTTTGCGGTCGGACCGGAACCCATCGCCCACCCAGCAACTGGGCAGTCGGATTGCAGTGCGGATCGATATGGACGAACTCGATTCCCAGTTCCTTTGCCCAAAGACGCCGCGGCGTACCTTCGAATCCGGCATAGGCGCCATTCGTGCTTTCCGGGTCGCTAGACCAGAAAACGATCATTTCGGCCTCCTTCAGGCAATCCTCGATTCCGCCATAGCCGGACGGCACGCCAACGCGCATCGAGTTGCCGAAGTGATGCATGGCGCCCCAGTACCAACCTTCCCAGCTGTCCGGATTGGCGGCCACCCGTGTGAAGCCGATCAGGTTGGCAAAACGCGTCAACGCGCTGAGGTAGTAGCCGATATTGCCCCACTGGTGGTGCGACGACATGGGGAACGTTATGGAGCCCGGGCCGTGAACACGCTTTTGCCGGTTGATCTCTTTCGCGACGATGTCCAACGCCTCGTCCCAGCTGATCGGCACATAGGCAGACTTGCCACGGTTTTGCGGATTGCGCTCGCCGTCCGGGTCGAAATCGACTCGCTTCATCGGGTGAAGGATGCGCTTGTCCGAATAGACGAGCGACTTGATCGCCAATGCGTGCGGCGCGACGAGGCCGCGCCGTGGCGGGCTGAAACGGCGCCCGCGCGCCTCGATCTCCCAGCTCGGGGCGTCCTTGCCGTCGAGATCGACAGGCGTCACGCGAATGATGCGTCCATTTTTCACGTACACGAATAAAGGGCCGCCGTTGGTGCACGTGGTGTAGCGCTGCGTGCCGTCGCGCATGGGCGTACCCATCGGCAGGCTGATGGTTTGCATCATGCTCAGCGTTTGCATGAACCACACCAGCAACGCATCGTCGCCTTCAGTAACCACCTTGAAATTTTTCGCCGCATGGATGATTTCCAGGTAGTCCGGACTGGCGGAGAGAAATTTCAGGGCGGTGGCCACGTCCTTGAACAGCATGCGCACGTCGGGCTTCGGATGCCTGCCGGCACACGACCGGATGCGGCCGTTCTTGAACTTGATGACGCGACCAATGCTTTGATCCATGAGCCCGATCCACGCGACGAGATCGCGCTCCTTTAGCCGATCGCGATAGGCAGGGAAGCGGCGTGCCGTCAGGTCGAGGACCTTGGGCATCGCAAAGAGAATGGTCTTGAGGATCTGTCGTTTCACTTTTTGATCCAATCAGAAGGCTGCGCAGGTGCAAGCATCAGGGCATTACGGACCGCCTCCCCCGAGCGGGCAAGCCGCTCAGGCGGGCGCGGTCATGTCTGGTGGTGGTTCAAAGACCCGGGAAAGCCGGGCCCCATTGCAACAATGTTTCTCGTCCGAACGGATAGCTCAGGGGCGGCGAGTCGCTGTTGACGAGGTCGCCGTCCACGTAATGCTCCATGTGGAAGCCGGCGGGATCGGTCCAGTAATCGAAAATCTGGCTGCCGTGGAAATGCCGGCCGATGCCCCAGCGGTGCGTGTAGCCTTTATCGGCCATGACCATGTGACCGATGCCCACGTCATCGATATCGCGACATTCGAAGGAGGCGTGGTCCAGGCCCACCGCCTTGCCGCCGACAATGGCCAGTGTGTGGTGATCGGTCCATGTCGCGCCTGTTTCCAGGTGCATGAAGGCGGCCACGACACGATTCTCGTCACCCTGGTAGATCAGTTCCGACGGCTGCATGCCGAGGGTTTCGCCATACCACGAGATCAATCCCTGCGGGTCCGGCGAGAAGACGGCCACATGGCCAAGCCGCTGAATGTGCGACGGGCCGAAGGCCGGGCGCTGGAAATGGCCCAGCCGGTTCCTCGCATGGGCGTCATTCCACACGATCGGAGCGCCGCCCGACGGAACGACTGGGAGACGTTCGGCGCCGAACACGAACTCCAGCCGACGGCCATCGGGATCGGCCCCCACCGTGTACAGGCCTCCGCCCGGATGCGGGCAATCGGTCACGGGCGAGTCAAAGCGTGCCGCCAACGTATCGAGCGCCTCGCGCGAGCTCACGCGGAACCCGACACCAACAAACGCGGCCTCGCCTTGCGTCGAGACGTAGGAGAAAGGCGCGTCCCCGTAGCTGCGCAGATAAAGCGTGTCGGCGCCTTGTTGCAGATCCAGCAAACCGTAGTCGACCATGAAGTTGCGGACGGCAGCCAGGTCCGGGTGGCGAAAAATAACGTATTCGATGTCTTCGATGAGCATAAAAAAACCTGGCGAATGAAGCGTTGGCGGCACGATCCGGCGCCGGAATTAGCGTCAGGAAACGCTGGTCGTCCGCGCTAGAACGTATAGCCGACGTTCAGAAAGACGTTAATGGGTTCGATCCGGAGCGTCGACCTGGAAACGATCTGCGTTCCGGTTGCGGTCTGTCCGTATATGGTCATGTGCGTCTTGAGCGGGATGTAGCCGACAGACGCTCCGACCGACCAATGTTTGGAAATCGCGTAACTTGCCCCGACATCGAACACCGGGTTCCACGATGCACTGAGCGTAGCGCGTATCGATCCGCCAGGACCAACGCTATCGGTGATGAACTGGCGGTTGGTGGCGCGAACCTGGGTGAACCACGTATAGGTCACGCCCAATCCGATGAAAGGACGAAATTTCGACTGAGCGTCAAACAGGTGATATCGAAGCTCGACGGCGGGCGGCATTGGCCTCGTCGTGCCGAGGGTGCCATACTTCGCGAGCGTCCCCTCGCCGTTCAGATTGACTGTTAGTGGCAGGCCAATGAGTGTGGCGATCCCGAGGTTGTCAGTCACGTAGTACTCGGTGTTGATGCCGAGCGTATCCGTTGACGACGCGTGTGCACCAGTGCCCGGTAACTGCTGATTGACCGCAACACCACCCGCGCTCTCCACGGTGAGCGGCGTGGCATTACCCTGTGGTGCTACGTGAAGCCACCCCGTCGACAGGGTAAAGCTTCCGGCCGACTGGGCATTCGCATTTCCAGCAAGCGCAGCCGAACAGATAAAACCCGCCATAACGACAGGCCGAACATTTCTCCTGTAATTCCTCACGCGTCTTCTCCTGCCTCATCGGCTAAATAACTTTTTATCGTGTGCACCGCTTTAACGATCTGTCCATTGATATGGATCGTCGGATCGGCCCTCGTATCTTTGGACCGATTCCAGAAATCATCTCCTTATCTTATGTAGTCGTACTAAATTCAACGATATGGCTTATCCGGATCCCTGCTTTGCTTCCGGCCTCCACCGTGTATCGAGCCCTCAACCTCGAACGTCTGTTACTTCGTTTTGCCTTTCTGCGCAGTCCTGCTCCCGGAACTCGCCATGACAGCGATCGAGAACGCGAACGGAAAGCGTCCAAGCGCGGAAGTCGCCGATGATTCGAGTTCAGCGTCGGGAAGTTCGACGTGAACTGAAATCCCGCGCAAGGCGTCTTCAACGATGCTGACGGTTGCGCCCTCGACGCCAGCTTCCGCGAGCGCCGACCGCAGGGCATCTACGGTTTCGATCCGCTTCAGCGCGGGTTTGAAGATCTTGCCGACCCCCGTCAACGGCATCGTTTCAACGATCCGTATGCCTTTGGGGAACGCAGCTCGCTCGCTGATCTCGTCACGCAGGAACGCTGCCATTTCTGCTTCATTTGCCGTTATGCCCGGCTTCAGCTGGACATAGGCGACCGGCAGTTCGCCTGCATGCATGTCAGGCCGCCCTACTGCCGCAGCAATCTGCACTGCGGGATGTCGGTGCAGCGCTTCTTCGATCGCTGCTGGATCGATGTTGTGTCCGCCACGAATGATCAGCTCCTTCTTTCGGCCCGTGAGCCAGAAGTAACCGTCTGCGTCGCAGCGTCCGAGATCGCCTGTATTGAGCCATCTGCCGCCATCAGCCAGATCCATCCAGATGCCGCTGTTTTGCTCCGGCCGCACATAGCCGATGAACACGTTCGGACCGGAGATCACCAGTTGGCCAACCTCGTCCTCAACACAGTCCCGCACATAACGGCCCGTTTCATCGACCATCACGGCTTTCATGGCCTGGCCCGGAAGACGAAGGCCAATCGAGCCGGCCCGCCGCTCGCCGAGCGGCGGATTGACGCTGCTGATGCAGGTACCTTCCGTGAGGCCGTAGCCTTCGAGGATCCTGATTCCGGTTCGCGCCTGGAAAGCACGCAGCAATTCCACCGGCATCGGCGCAGCACCGCACAACCCGTATTCGAGCGAACTGATGTCTCGGCCGTCAACGGGCACGTCCAGCAGCGAGCCATAGAGGGTCGGCACGCCGCTGAAAAAGTTGATCCGGTAATGCGCGACGATGTCCCAGAAGCGTTTGACGACGCCTTCTCCGCGATAACCTTGCGGCGTGCCCACCACGACATGCGCACCGCGTGAAAACGGCAGCAGTCCCGTCACCATCACGGCATTGACGTGGAAAAGCGGCAATCCGCAGAAGATCGTCTTGCCCGGGCCAACGCTTTCACCGAGGAATTGTCCGGCGCTCCATGCATTGGCCACCTCGTTGCCGTGCCGGCGCATCGCGATCTTTGGCAGGCCTGTGGTGCCGCCCGTGCCGAAGCAGGACGATACGTCGTCCCTGTTCATCCGGTGTGGGGTGCAGAGCACCGTGCCCGGCTCCCGTGCGACTGCCTCGCCGAAGTCGTGGATGGCGACGTGCGAAGGAACCGCGCCTCGCACCCCTTCCTCGCCGTGCAACCTCGAGCATTCGCCGCGCTGGAGCATTCGGGCCGCAAATCGCTGTTCGCCCGGCACATGGTCGGCGAGGTTTACCAGCACGACATGCTTGAGCGACGCAACCTTGTGCAAGACCGCCTGCACTTTCGGCCACAGATCCGTGCCGGGATACGGCGCCAGTGTGACAATCACGCTGGCGCCTGAGGCATTGAGCAGCTCGCCGATCGCGTCGCTTTCGAGCAGTGGATTGATCGCGCAGACAATGCCGACCGCCTCGCCTCCCCAGATCACAAAGTGCGTTTCGGGTAGATTCGGCAATACATAGGCGATGACCGTGTCTCGCTGTACATCCAGTCGCGACAACATGTTCGCAGTGCGCGTGATGTCGCGCACCAGTTCGCTGTAAGTCCAGCGCTCCGGGTTCGCGTAGTCGTCCGTGGTTGCGAAGAACGAAAGCGCGGGTGCCGATGGATTGATGGCGGCGCCCCGGCAGATCATTTCGTAGGTGCTCGACGGAAGATCCGCCCGTTGCCCCTGCGATTCGATAGCGAGGACATCCTGCTCGTTTGCGACGCCTTTCATGCGGCCTCTGCGACGACGACGTTGCGCTGGGTGCCAAGATCGATCGAGCCATCCTGGCTGACGATACGTGCTTCGACCACATCGCCATCCTGAAGGTACTGCGGTCGATCCGCTTGCAAGGCGAGGAAAAGACGCCATTTCTCCGCTTCGGGCAGGTGTGCCGCGGCGCGTTGCTTTTCCGGCGACGGAATGATCAGCGCGCAACCGGACGGCGTACCCGTTGCGAGCAAGTCACCGGCATGCAGGTCGTGAACGCCGGACAACTCGGTCAATGTCTCTGCCGGGCCGTAGACAAGACCCGAAGTGGAATCGTTCTGTCGAACCTTTCCGTTGACGGTCAGCGTCAGCACGAGGTCTTTCAGCTTCGGCATGTCATGCTTTTCGAGCAGGCAAAGGTACGGACCGACAGGGCCAAACGTACGATAGCTCTTGCCCTTGTAGAACTGCATCTGTGGAATCTGGATGTCGCGCGCAGAGTAGTCGTTGACGATCACGGCGCCGGCAATGAAATCGTGCAGGTTCTCGTCAGTAACCGCTTCGCGGGACGTGATGTCGCGTTTGAGGACAAGACCGAGCTCGATCTCATAGTCGAGAAACCGTACCTCATGTGGCTTCACCAGTTTCGAGTCAGCAGCGACGATGCAGCTCGCGGCCTTCGTGAAGATCATGTTGAACTTCTTGACATCCGGGTCCATGCCGGATTCGATCATGTGCTGGCGATAATTCGCACCCTGGCAGATGAACTGCTGATTCGCCGTGACAGGCGAGAGCCATTGCACGGTCGACTCGGGAATCGTCGGACCGTCGAGTTCGAGCAGGCGCTCAATCGGATTCGCGGCGATAAATTCCGCCGTCGTTGCGAATTCGCCGGGAATAGGCGTGATGGCGCCGTTTCGTACCACGCCCCAACGAGCGTGGCCTTCGTGCCGATAATGCAAAACATGCAGTGACATGGTTTCGAGTCTCCGTTGTTCGGAAATGCGGGGGTGTCAGGCGAATATCTTGGCGAGCGTCAGCAGCTTGCTCATCGTCAGATCCGGACTGCGCCGGAGGTTGCGGATGAGGGCGGCCAGGCTCGACAGCGACAGCTTGGGCTTGGTGAAACTGCGTGGCATTGCCGGCCCCCATTGGGCCATCGCTTCACGGCTGATCGTATGCAGGCCGGTAGGTACGTCCGACGTGAAGAGGTCGCCGTCGCAGTAGTGTTCGTGCTTGTCGCCCCAGGGGTCTTGCCAGTAGTCGAATATCTGGCTGCCCAGAATATGACGTCCGATACCCCAGGCGTGCGTCCAACCTTTTTCGCGCAGCACGCGTTGCCCCATGCCGACCGCGTCCGCATCGACCAATTCAAAGGCACTATGGCTGTACTTCGGAATGAAGCCTTGTGCCAATGCGAGCGTGTGATGGTCGGCTGGCCGCTCGCCCAGATCCAGACGCATGAATGCGACGGCGGGTGAGCCGTCCGGGAGTGTCTGCACATCGCTCGCGATAAAACCGAAGTGCTGGGTGTACCACGCGCACGTTTCCTGGAAGTCGGCCAACTCGAGCACGACATGCCCCAGCTTGATGACTTCAGGCGCGTCCGCCGGCGGGCGCTGCGTGTCGTTGATTCGTACTGCCGCGTCCACGGAATTGAATTGAAGCGCGTTTCGATGGGGCAACGGTTCGACTTCGCGACGGCCCCAGACTGCATCGACGCGAAAGCCCGACGGGTCGGTCAACGTCACGCGATATCCGCCGCCGGGCCAGTCCGACGATTCCACTCCCGAGGCGCCGGGGAGCTTGGTCAGGGCATGCAGGTCCGACTTGCTGTCGACCTGCAATCCAAAGCCGGCAAACCGTGCCTTCGCCGCGTGGCGAACGACATAACAGAACGGCGCCGGGCCGGTGCCTCGCAACAGCAACAACGCTTCGTTTCGAAAGACCGTTCGCAGTCCGAAGTCGTTGAGAAACCGCTCGGCCTGTCCGAGGTCCGGACGGTCGAAGATCAAGTACGACAACGCCGACGCCTTGGTCGTGGGATGAGGATGACGCGACGGTTGTGCAGTAGTCAATCTGGGAACGCCAATATGCGCGCTTGTCTCCACGCTCAGCTCCTATCGTCTCTATGGTTGCTCGTCCGATCAATTGCTCGGCCCGCTGATGACATTAAAGTCATTGCTGATACTTTTGTCAACTGGTGCAAACGAGCCAATACTTGTGCAGCGGCTCTGCCTGGTGTGGCCTTATCCTTTGATGCCGGTATGCACTTAGTTAAATTACACCGTCATAGTTGATTTTTTTATCATTGTTGTGCACTATATCGCATCTGGAGCCGACGTCGAGCCGGGTAGTCGTCGTCTACCGATCCCGAGAATCAGCCCCGGCAGCCGATCACGAGCCCCAAGATGTCGACGAATCCACCCGCAACGCGCGAGCTGCAGCAAGAGCGTGCGCGACCCAACTCCTACCAGCGGCAGGCAGTGCTCTGGGGTGCCCTCGCAGTCGGGCTCGGCGCTCTGATCTGGATCCTGCGTCCGGTGCTGGCGCCGTTCCTGCTTGGCGGCTTGATTGCCTACATGCTCCAGCCCGGTGTCGAATGGCTCGTCCGTCAGCGCATTCCACGCTCTCTCGCTGCGCTCGTCATGATGCTTTTGTTTGCGTCGGTCATCGTGTCGCTTGCGCTGCTCGTGTTCGCCGTGATCCAGAAAGAGCTGCCGGCGCTCGCCGCGCACATTCCAGGATTCACGGCAAAGATCAATGCGTGGCTTCAGCCGAAGCTCGCCATGTTCGGCCTGGACGGGTCGTTCGATCTGTCGAGCTTGCGCAACGTACTGACGAGCCGGCTCGAAGGCGGCGGGCAATCGGTACAGCTTGCAGCATGGCGCTATGTGCGCACGGGCGGCAGCGCATTGGTTACCGTGGTGGGCAATGTCGTCGTGGTACCGCTCGTGCTGTACTACCTGCTCTACGACAGGTGTAAGGTCTTCGCCCGGATCGAAAGCCTCGTGCCTCGCCCGTGGCTCGGCAAAACGCGCGCGCTCGTCACCGAGATGGATCAGATTCTGTCGCAATATCTGCGCGGCCAATTGCTCGTCATGGTTGTGCTGGCAACGTTCTACCCGATCGCGCTGGGCCTCGCCGGCTTCGGCGTCGCATTGCCTGTCGGTCTATTTACCGGGCTTGCGGTCTTCATCCCTTATGTCGGCTTCGCGACGGGGCTCGTACTCGCGCTGCTCGCCGCGCTGCTCCAATTCGGCGACTGGTACGGTTTCGGTGCGGTGGCCTTGATCTATGGGATTGGGCAAGTGCTCGAGACGGCGTTTCTTACGCCTCGGCTCATCGGTGAGCGCATCGGTCTGCATCCGCTCGCGGTGATTTTTGCGCTGCTGGCGTTCGGCCAACTGTTCGGCTTTTTCGGCGTACTGCTCGCGCTTCCTGTCAGCGCCATCCTTGCGACGGCACTGCGCGAGGTGCGTCGGCGCTATCTGGCGAGCGCGCTTTATGCGAATTGGCGGGAGTAGGTTCCCCCCGCCAACGCATCGCCTTCGAAAATTGCTCTTCAGTAAGCCACACGAACCGGTCACGCTCCGTGCCGCCCGGCGCCGGGTCTCGGAACCGGCACGATCGTCAGCGATCGGACGCCCTGCGCACCGCGAATCAACACACCATCGATGTCCGCGCTCGCCGTCAACGCGGCGCTACCGGCAACGGCCGCCGTGCGACACCCTCCGCCTCGGCACGCCCCAAACCCAACGCCTGCAATACAGCCACGGCGGCGCGCTCCGCAAGGTGCTCTTGCGCAACGTCCCGGTCCCGATCCCCTTCGGCCGGGGATCGGCCCGGGGCGACAACTTTGAGTTCCGCGGCAATCGCCGCGAGAACGATGCCGGTCACCGAGACATGGCTCATGAAGGGATCGGCCGCGGCGAAGCGTCCGGCTGCAATACCCGTCTCGCTATCGCGCCTCAGCCGCCGACTCATACCGAGGTGCAGTGCGCGATCCGAAAATCCCTCGCGAATCAGGAAACGACCCCAAACCGGTTCGCGCCGCGCGCGAATCAAGGTGTGTCGCACGCACACCGCAACCACCTCCGCCGGATCGGATAGACCGCTCACAAGCGCATCGAGCCGGTCGCCGAACTCCTCGATCACCCAATCGACGAGCGCCGCATGCAGCGCATCCTTTGATTCGAAGTGGTTGTAGAACGAGCCGAAACCCACGTCCGCCGCTTCCGTGATCTCGTTGATGGTCACGTACTCGAAACCTTTCGTCGCCACCAGGGCGAGCGCCGCCTCGAGCAGGCGAGCGCGCGTCTCGCGCTTGCGCCGCGCACCGCGAGGTTCGCGCCGGTCGCCCCCGCCCTGGCCCGCACCGTCCACCGCATGAGCATCGCCGGCTTCCATGGCCCCTTGGCGGGGCCGTCGCGAACCGGGGGGGCCACCGTTCACCCGCGTGCTCGTCTCTTTTTTATCGCTCATCGCTTCAGATCCACAAGTCATAATTGACAAGTTTATCATCTTCGACTCTAATGTCACCAGCGATCGATGCTCGTCAGTGAAAACCCTGACAAATGAGCGATCCCCTTTCCTCTTGCTAACCCTTGCTTTGGAAACATCGTGAAATTCCCCGGTCTTGAAGCGCGGTCGTCCTCGCGCCCGTCTTCCACTGCGCTGCCCCGTCGGGCGGGCCTTTGCCTCGCCGTTTGCGGCGCGGTCCTGCTAGCGGCTTGCCACACGCGCGAACCCGCCGCCCCCGAAGTGAAGCCCGTCGTCGCGCTTGCCGTGCATGCCGACGGTATGCCGGACGCCACCTCCTTGCCAGCTCAAGTCGAGGCGCGCTACTCGACGGCGCTTTCGTTCCGCGTCGGCGGCAAAATCGCCGAGCGTCGCGTACATCTGGGCGATACGGTAAAGGCCGGGCAAGTGCTCGCCCTGCTCGACCCTACCGACCTGCGCAACAATGCAGCGAACGCACGCGCTCAACTCGATGCGGCAACGCACCAGCTCGCCTATCAGAAGCAGCAGCTCGCTCGGGATCAAGCGCAGGCGCAGGCCAATCTGATTGCCCCGGCGCAGCTGGAGCAAACGCAGAACGCCTATGCAACGGCGCTCGCGCAGCGCGATTCGGCGTTGGCCCAGATGGCGCTGGCCGAGGACCACCTGCGCTATACCACTTTGGTCGCGGACCACGACGGCGTGATCAAGTCCGAGGATGCCGATACCGGCCAGAACGTCGAGCAAGGACAGGCCGTCTATCACCTCGACTGGAGCGGCGATGTCGATATCGCCTGCGACGCCCCCGAGAGCGCACTGAATTCGCTCAGCGTCGGCCAGACTGCGAAGGTCACGTTGTCGGCTTTGCCCGGCAAGACATTCGAAGCACGCGTGCGCGAGGTCGCGCCGAGCGCCGATCAGCAAAGCCGCACCTGGCGCGTGAAGCTGACACTCATTGCGCCGACTCCCGAGATTCGGCTCGGCATGACGGCTCAGGTGCAGTTCGATATCTCCCACGCGAACAACGGCGCTTCCCCCTTCGCGCTGCCAGCCACGGCGCTCTTTCACGATGGCGACAAGCCCGCCGTCTGGGTCGTTCAACCGGGCACCGACAAGCTCGTGCTGCGTCCCGTCACCGTCACGAACTACGGCGAGCGAATGGTTGAAGTCGCCACCGGCCTGCACGACGGTGAACGCGTCGTCGTGCAGGGCGTCCATACCGTGAGCGCCGGCGAGCATGTGCAAGTCGTCGCCCCGTTGCATCCCGAGGACTTCGCATCATGAGCATCGTCGATCATGAAAAGGCGGGCGACACGACGCTCGCCGCCGCTCCGCAGGCCGAAAGCAAAGGCAAAGGCGGCTTCAATCTTTCCGAATGGGCGCTGCGCCATCAGCAGCTCGTCATTTACCTGATCGGTCTGATGACGCTGTTCGGCGTCATCGGCTACACCCATCTTTCGCAATCCGAAGATCCGCCGTTCACGTTCAGAACGATGGTCATTCAAACGTATTGGCCCGGCGCGAGTGCACGTGAAGTGCAGGAGCAGGTCACGGATCGCATCGCGCGCCAGCTTCAAGCCGCGCCCTACGTCGACAACATCAAGAGCTATTCGCGCCCCGGCGAGTCGATGATCTTCTTTGCGATGAAGGACTCGGCACCCGTCAAGGAAGTGCCTGAAACCTGGTATCAGGTGCGCAAGAAGGTCGGCGACATCCGGGCAACGCTGCCGCAGGGCATCGTCGGCCCGTTCTTCAACGACGAGTTCGGCGACGTCTATACGAACATCTATGCGCTTGAAGGCGACGGCTTTTCGGCCGCCCAACTGCACGACTATGCGGACCAATTGCGCACGGTGCTCCTGCGCGTGCCTGGCGTCGCGAAGGTCGATTACTTTGGCGACCCTGGCCAGCACATCTTCATCGAAATTTCGAACACGCAGTTGACGAAGCTCGCGATCACGCCGGCGGAACTCGCTCACGCCATCGATGCGCAGAACGCCGTGGCGCCGGTCGGCACGTTCACCACGGCCGACGATCGCGTATTCGTGCGCACGAGCGGAGCGTTCAAAGACGTGCATGCGCTCGAAGACACGCTGATTTCGGTGAATCACCGTACGTTCCGCCTCGGCGACATCGCAAAGATCCACCGCGGCTATGACGATCCGCCCGTCACGCAGATGCGCACGAACGGCCATGCCGTGCTCGGGATCGGCGTCACGATGCAGACAGGCGGCGACGTAATCCGGCTCGGCAAGGCGCTCGATGGCGAGCGCGCCGAACTGCAAGCACGCCTGCCCGCGGGGCTCAAGCTCGTCCAGATCTCGAGCATGCCCGACACCGTCAAGCATTCGGTCGACGATTTCGTCGAGGCCGTGGCCGAGGCCGTCGCGATCGTGCTGGTGGTCAGCCTCGTCTCGCTGGGCCTGCGCACGGGCATGGTCGTCGTGATCTCGATCCCGATCGTGCTCGCCGTGACGTCGCTGTGCATGTATCTGTTCGGCATCGGCCTGAACAAGGTCTCGCTCGGCACCCTCGTGCTCGCGCTGGGGTTGCTCGTGGACGACGCCATCATCGCCGTCGAGATGATGGCCGTGAAACTCGAGCAAGGCTGGAGCCGCACGCGGTCGGCGGCATTCGCCTATACGAGCACGGCCTTTCCGATGTTGACGGGTACGCTCGTCACCGTATCGGGCTTCCTGCCGATCGCGCTCGCCAAGTCGAGCACCGGCGAATACACGCGCTCGATCTTCGAAGTGTCGGCGATCGCGCTCATCGTTTCGTGGTTCGCCGCCGTGGTGCTCGTTCCGCTGCTCGGTTATCACCTGCTCCCCGAACGCAAGGCGGGCGAGCACGGTGGCCACGGCCACGACGACGATATCTACAACACGGGTTTCTATCGCCGCATGGGCGGCTGGGTGGCCTGGTGCATCGAGCACCGTTGGCTGGTGCTGGGCGCAACGGCGATCGCATTCGCCGTTGCCATGGCGGCCTTCACTCGCGTGCCGAAGCAGTTCTTCCCGAACTCCGAGCGCCCCGAGTTGCTCGTCGATATGCGTCTGCCCGAGGGAGCTTCATTCGCCGCGACGCTGCGTGAAGCGCAACGCCTCGAGCAGGCCCTGCACGGCCGCCCCGAAATTGATCGCGTCGTCGACTTCGTCGGCACCGGCGCGCCCCGCTTCTATCTGCCGCTCGACCAGCAATTGCAGCAGCCGAACTTCGCGCAATTCGTCATCACGGCAAAGGACGTCAAGGAACGGGAAAAGCTCATGAAATGGCTCGACGCGTCGCTCGAGAAGCAATTCCCCGGCGTACGAACACGTGTGGCGCGACTCGAGAACGGGCCGCCCGTCGGTTATCCGATTCAATTCCGCGTAAGCGGCGACGACATCGCGACAGTGCATGAGATCGCACAAAAGGTGGCGGACAAGGTACGTGCCGACGCGCGCACGCGCAATGTGCAGTTCGACTGGGATGAGCCGGAAGAGCGCTCCCTGTCGTTCCAGATCGACCAGAACCGGGCTCGTCAACTCGGCGTGACCTCGCAGGATGTGTCGAACTTCCTCGCCATGACGCTTTCCGGCTACACGGTGACGCAGTACCGCGAGCGCGACAAGCTGATCGACGTCGATCTGCGCGCACCCAAGAGCGAGCGCGTCGATCCGTCGCAACTCACGAGCCTGGCCATCCCGACACCCGGCGGCCCCGTGCCGCTCAGCACGCTCGGCCATGTGCGCACGGCGCTCGAGTACGGCGTGATTTGGGAACGCGATCGGCAGCCGACCATCAAGGTGCAAGCCGACGTTCGCGGCGACGCGCAAGGTATCGACGTCACGCACGACGTCGACCAGCAACTGAGCCAGCTTCGCGCGCAACTGCCGATCGGCTATCGCATCGTGGTGGGCGGCTCGGTCGAGGAAAGCATGAAGGGCCAGACGTCGATCAATGCCGAAATGCCGATCCTCATCATCGCAGTGCTGACCCTGCTCATGATCCAGCTGCAGAGCTTCGCGCGCATGCTGATCGTGGTGCTGACCGCACCGCTCGGCTTGATCGGTGTCGTCGCCGCGCTGTTGCTGCTCGGCGAACCGTTCGGGTTCGTCGCGATGCTCGGCGTGATCGCGATGTTCGGCATCATCATGCGCAATTCGGTGATCCTCGTCGATCAGATCGAGCAGGACATCGCGTCCGGCCAACCCCGTTTCGATGCAATCGTCGGCGCGACCGTCAGGCGCTTCCGTCCGATCATGCTCACGGCCGCCGCCGCGGTGCTGGCCTTGATTCCGCTCCTTCGTTCCGGCTTCTTCGGCCCGATGGCTACCTCGCTCATGGGCGGCATCACGATCGCCACGGTGCTCACGCTGTTCTTCCTGCCGGCCCTTTATGCAACTTCCTTCCGTGTTCGCCGCGACGAGCGCGCACCGCAACAGAGCGTCGTCGAACACGCGGAGATCTGATCATGCAACTTGCCATTAAGACATCCGTTATCGCCGTGTTCGCGGCACTTGCCGCGAGCGCCTGTTCGTTGGGCCCGAGCGGTACGCCGCCCGCGATGCCGTCGCCCGCGCATTATGGGGCGCAGCCGCAACCTCAGGAGACGGTCGCGGCGGGCGGTACAGCGCAACATTTCGATGTCGGTGCAGCGCCAGTCCCGCAATGGTGGAAGCTGTACCGCTCCGACGCGCTCGATGCGCTTGTCGAAGAAGGGCTGCGCAACAACCCGACGCTCGCCGCCACGCAGCGCTCGCTGAATGCCGCGCAGCAGGAACTGCGGGCCCAGATCGGCGCTTCGACGTTGCCGTCGATCGACGCGAATGCGCAGGTCGAGCGTACGCGCTCGCCCGTCGTCCCCGGCATCGGTCCAAGCACCGAACGCTACAACGTCTTCGTCGGTCAGTTGCAGGCGCAGTACAACTTCGATCTGTTCGGCGCCGTTCGCTACGGGAACAAGGCCAGCGCGGCTCGCGTCGACGTGCAGGCGTATGAACTGGCGGCGGCGCGCCGCGCGCTCGCCGCGAATATCGTCGGCGCCGCCATCAATGCCGCGGCGCTCGATCGTCAGATCGCGCTCACCGAACGTCTCGTGACGCTCGCCGGCGATACGGCGCGCGACGATGCGCTGCGTCAAGCGCTCGGCTCGATCTCGCATGCGCAGGCACTGGCGTCGGCCCGGCAGGCCGCCGCGCTCGCCGCTACCCTCCCGCCGCTGCGCCAGCAGCGCGCGAGCGCCGTCCACGCGCTGGCCGTGCTGTTGGGTCGAACGCCGGATGCGGCGCCTGTCGTCCCCGATCTGGATAGCCTTGCGCTGCCCGAGCGCGTACCGGTCGCCGTACCGGCGCAGCTGCTTCGCTCGCGTCCGGATATTCAAGCTGCCGAAGCCGCTGTGCAAGCGGCCGCGGCCGATGTCGGCCAAGCGACGGCGCAGCTTTTCCCGAGCCTGTCGCTGACGGCCTCGATGGGCCGCGCCGGCTTCAGTTGGCCGGCCCTGCTCACCGGCGCCGGCGGCATATGGGCAATCGGTGCAAGTGCGGCGCAACCGATCTTCCATGGCGGCGCGTTGCTGGCGCATCGGCGTGCAACGAAGGAGTCGTATGAGGCAGCGGTTCTGCACTACAAATCGACCGTCTTGTCCGCCTTCGAGAACGTCGCCGATTCGCTCGCCGCGCTCGATAACGATGCGCAGACGCTCGCATCGACCGAAAGCGAGGTGCGCTCGGCACATGAACTGTTCGACGAAACGACGTCGCGTTATCGACTCGGGTCCTTGCCGGTATCGGCGGCGCAAGCGAGCGAACAGCAGTTCCTGACTGCACAGCTCGACGCGGTTCGCGCACAGAGCCAACGGCTCGGCGATACCGCCGCGCTCTTCCAGGCGATGGGCGAATTGCCGCCCGAGCCAGGGAAGTTGGCGTCGCGCGACTGATTCGCGCTCGTTCGGTTCATTTGCGTTCGGGCGGGCCGGCACGCGAGAAGCAGGCCGCCCCGCCACGATCGGTCGTCCATGTTCGTCCGTTCTATTTTCTTCCATATGGAACATCGAGATCTGATTGCCTGTCACGAGTGCGACGCTCTCTTTCGCAAGCCGCCGCGTCTGCGCGGTCTGGTTGCGCACTGCTCGTCTTGCGGCGCAAGCATCAAAGGGGTGCGTCACGCCGGTTTGACGCTCGAGAAGGTCTGCGCGGTCACGGTCGCCGCACTGATCACGTTCTTGATCGCGCAGGCGTTCCCGGTACTCGCGCTGGAAACCAATGGCCTGACGTCGCACGCCACGCTGTTTGAAGCCGTGCAGGCGCTATGGAAAGGCCATATGCATATTGTTGCAGCCATGGTCTTTTGCACGACGATGCTGTTCCCGTCGTTCGAACTCGTCGCCCTGCTCTATCTCTTGCTGCCTCTGCGTGCGGGCCGTGTGCCACGCGCTTTCGACGCTGTACTGCGCCTCGTTCAATTCGTGCGTCCGTGGGGCATGACGGAAGTCTTCATGCTCGGGGTGCTCATTACGATCGTGAAGATGGTGAGTCTCGCGCGAGTCATCCCGGGAACGTCGCTGTTCGCGTTCGGCGCGTTGACGCTGATGTTTTGCGTGATCGCCGCTTTCGACCCCAGCATGCTATGGGAAATTCGCGACGAAGTAATGCATGGTGGCGCTCCCGCCGGGCTGACGCGGCGGCACAACAAGCAGCGTGATATGCATGGCGGTGCTGCGCCGGCCGCCAAGTCGGCAACGGCTTCGGTCACCGCGAGGCACGCCGGGTTCATCGCCTGCCACTGCTGCGGGCTCGTTCACTCGCGCAGCGCGCACGTAGCCGATTCGCACTGTGTTCGATGCCGCTCACCGCTGCACGCGCGCCGCCCCGAAAGCATCACGCGGACTTTCGGGCTGCTGCTTGCCGCTGCTTTGCTTTATATCCCGGCCAATCTTTTGCCGATCATGCATACCTCTTCGCTTGGACGCGCCGAGGACGACACGATTCTTGGCGGCATCTCTTACTTCTGGCGGTCGGGCGATTGGCCGCTCGCGGTCATCGTGTTCGTCGCCAGCGTCCTGGTGCCGATGCTCAAGCTCGCCATTCTCACGCTGCAAACCGTCGCCGCCTATCGCGGTTCCGACTGGCAGCCGCTCGAGCGCGCCAAGCTCTACCGCATGGTGGAGCGCGTCGGGCGCTGGTCGATGCTCGACATATTCGTCGTGTCGCTCACTGTGGCACTCGTGCATTTCGGATCGCTGGCGCAGATCACCGCGGGACCGGGGGCTTTGGCCTTCGGCTCGGTCGTGGTGCTGACCATGCTCGCCTCGAACGAGTTCGATCCGCGCCTGATCTGGGACAACGTCCGGCGCCGGCCGGCACGCTCTTCCGCACGATCGTAATCGCCGCGTACCGTCCGGCTTCGACAACCCTTCATTCGATTCCTTTCAGCGATGCAAATTTCTGACTTACCGCATCCGGAGATCAAGCCTCGCAGCCGCTGGCTTCCTTCTCTGGTATGGCTGATTCCCTTGATCTCGGCGCTGATCGGTATCGCGCTTCTCGCGAAATCCATCACCGATGAAGGGCCGACCGTCACCGTGACCTTCAATAACGCCGAAGGGTTGGAGGCGGGCAAAACGAAGGTCAAATACAAGGATGTCGAGATCGGCACCGTGCGCACTATCGCGCTGTCGGACGATCTTCAGCATGTCCGCGTCAAGATCCAGCTCGATAAGGAAGCCGGAAAGTTCGCCACCGAGGGGTCGCGATTCTGGGTGGTGCGTCCGCGCGTCGGCGCGAGCGGCATATCCGGCCTTGGCACGTTGCTGTCCGGCGCGTACATCGGCGCCGATATCGGCCGCTCGACCGTGCGCAAAACAGACTTCACCGGTCTCGAGAATCCTCCGATCGTGACCGCCGACCAGCAGGGGCATCAATACACGCTGCGAGGAGATTCGCTCGGCTCGCTTGATATCGGTGCCCCCATCTTCTACCGCAGGATTCAAGTCGGCCAGGTCGTCGGTTTTTCGCTCGACCCCAAGGGATCGGGCGTGATCGTCAACGTGTTCGTCAATGCGCCGTACGACAAGTACGTCGGGACCGACACGCGCTGGTGGCACGCGAGCGGCGTGGATCTGCGTCTCGACTCCGGCGGGCTCAAGCTCAACACGCAATCGCTTGCCACCGTCATCATGGGCGGGCTGGCCTTCGAAGCACCGCCGGGACAAGATGCCGGCCCGCAAGCCGCCGACGGCGCGGCGTTCAGGCTCGCGTCGGACCAAACCGACGCCATGCGGGAGCCGGACGGCGCACCGCTCTATGTCGCCATGCATTTCAACCAGTCGCTGCGCGGACTGTCGGTCGGCGCACCGGTGGATCTGCGCGGCATCACGCTTGGTCAAGTGACGAAGATCGGTCTCGAGTACGACGAGAAGGCCGAGAATTTCAGCATGGAAGTGACCATGGCGCTCTATCCCGACCGGCTCAGCCGCCGTTCGAACACGTCGCTGCCCGCGCCGAATAGCCAGGGCGGCCACGACATGCTGCAACACCTCGTCATGCAGGGGCTGCGCGGCCAATTGCGAACCGGCAACCTGCTCACAGGCCAGCTTTATGTGGCACTCGACATGTTCCCGCATGCACCGCACGCGACGGTCGATCTGCGCAACACGCCGATCGAGCTGCCCACCGTGCCGAACACGCTCGATGAACTGCAAGTTCAGATTGCCGAAATCGCCAAGAAGCTCAATCAGGTTCCGTTCGACAAGATCGGGGCGAATCTGAACGGCACACTCGAAAGCGCGAACCGCCTCTTCGGTCAGCTCAACACGGAAGTCGTTCCGCAAGCGCGATCCACACTGGCATCCGCCCAGAAAACGTTCGACGCGGCACAAGCGACTCTTGGACAGGATTCGCCGATGCAAGCGGACGTTCATGGGGCGATGCAGGAATTGACCCGCACGTTGCAGTCGCTGAACGCGCTCACGGACTACCTGGAACGCCATCCCGAAGCACTCGTGTTCGGCAAGAAGGGGGATCGTCAATGATGGTCAACGTATTTCAAAGACGCGCCGCCGTCATTCGAGTACTCGCAGCGGCGAGTGCGCTCGCGCTGTCCGCCTGTGCGTCGTCGCCGCCCAGTCGGTTCTATACGCTGGCGCCGGAGGCGCGAGCCGGGGCCGCTTCGAGCGTTTCCGGTCCCGCGGCCTTGATCGACATTCAATCTGTCAGCGTACCGGACCAGGTTGCGCGCAATCAGCTCGTCGTCAGGATCAGCGAGACGCAGGTTGAAGTGCTCGAAAACGAACGCTGGGCGTCGCCATTGAGCGACGAAATACGCATGGCCCTGTCGATGGCAGCGACACAACAGTTGAGCGACGTCAGCGCTCCCCGTCCGAAGCAGAAAGGCGATGCGCACGTCTATCGCGTTGCCGTCGACATGCAGCGTTTCGAGTCGTGGCCCGGTGCGCGGGTGGTCGTCGATGCGATCTGGAGTATTCGCTCGCCGGGCGCGCCCGGTGAAAAGCTGACTTGCCGCAGCACGGTGTTCGAGCCTGTAGCCGCCGGTTACGATGCGCTGGCGGACGGTCATCGCCGCGCGCTGACGACCATCGCCGGGCAACTGGCGGCGACCGTTCGCGCTCTCGACGCCGGCGCGGGCGGCCCGCCAATGTCGACGACAAGCCGTTCAGCGAATTGGGCGCCGACGGTGCAGTGTCCGTCCCCGGCCACCCACATCGCAAACGACGCCATATCGATTTCGGGATCGTATGCGGCCCGTTCGGGGTTCGCGCAATGAGTGAATACCGCTTGGCTACCCGCCTTGCCGACGGTCAGCCGAGCGGTATGCCGTCATGGTTTTCAGTCGGCTTCGACAGCGGGTTCCACGATCGGCAACGGACGCGTCGCAACCTTTTCGGCTTCCGCCCGTTTGAGACCCAGGCTTTGCAGCAGAACGGCGGCCACGCGCTCGGCGAGATGCTCGCTGCTGAAATCGAACGCGTTCAACGCGTCGGCATTCGGCGCCTCCGGCACGACGACGCCGAGTTCGGCTGTCACCGCGGCAAGCACGGTGCCGCCCACGGACAAGAACGCGACGAATGGATCCGCGACGGCGAAACGCTTTGCATCGATGCCCCTTTGCACATCCCGCAACAAACGCTGACCCAGTCCGCGGGTAAGCATGCGCGAGGAAAAGCCCTCCCTGACCAGGAACTGGCCCCAAAGAGGCTCGCGATGCGCGCGCATCAACGTATAGCGCACGGAGACGGCGATCACCTCGGCCGGGTCGGACACGCCGGTCGCGAGACGGTCGAGCCAGTCGGCGAACTCCTCGAACACGGACTCAACCAGAGTCGCGTAGATCGCCTCCTTGGACTCGAAGTGGTTGTAGAACGACCCGAAGCCGACGTCGGCCGCCTCGGTGATTTCGTTGATGGCCACACCTTCCATGCCTTTTTCGGCCATGAGCTTGAGCGCTGCCTCAAGCAGGCGCGCCCGCGTCTCTCTCTTGCGGCGTGCGCCGCGCGGCTCCCGCGCGTCAGCGGCCTCCAAAGTGACGGCAGGCGTTCGCGGAGCGGCGCGCTTTTGTATCGGGCGATTTGTTGTCTTCGACATGACGATTCCGATCTCGATCAGAACCGCAGTATAGATTCAAACGTCTCAACCGACAAACCAGTCACTATTGAGCGTAATATCATTTACAATTGCGGGATTGGCCTCGTCTTTGCTCAGGCGTCAGCCGGCAGCCTGCTCCGACCCGCCCATTGGGACACTGGACTTCTCATGGACATCCAATGAAACGCAAAAGGCTGACGCACGCGGAACGAAGAGCGCAGACGCGCGAGCAAATGGTGGAAGCCGCTCGGGAGCTCTTTATCGAAAAGGGATTTCCGGCGACCAGCGTGGCCGATGTCGCCGAAGCGGCGGGCTACACGCGCGGCGCGTTCTATTGCAACTTTTACGACAAGTCCGACTTATTGATCGAATCATTGCACTGGAAGCAGGACGAGCGGACGTGCAACCTGCACTCCGCGTTGTTGAAACTCCGTGATTACTTGCAAAGCGACGATTGCTTTACCCTCTGGGTCGAGGCAAGCCTTCTCGCAAGGCGGGACCCCGCGTTTCGCGCGCGGTTCGATTCAGTCCTGAACGACGCGAAACCCGCCATTCCAGTTCAGAAAGGCGAGGCAAGCGAGCCATGCGAGGCGCATCGAGAGAATTGAACGTCGCCGCCACAACGCTGCCCGACAAGGGTTCGAGTTCATGAAAGCGAATCACGCCACCTGGCCTATCGCCATGATGGCGCGGCTGCTGACAGCCAAATCAGAAGCGATGCGAGACGCCTACAGCGACCAGTGTCTGAGACGCACCAAAATCCGGCGCACCCGTCGGCGTGGCAACCCGTATCCCGGCCCAGCTCGTCGTTGCGGTACCGTTGTTCTTCATATGGCCGGCCCGTACGTACAAGCTTGTCCGTTTCGAAAGGAGATGGTCGTAACCCAGTTGGATGCCAAGCGTATTGTCGTGTGAGCCGCGCACGTTACGTTCAATTCCCGAGATCTCGACAACGTCTTGCGGCGACGCCTGAATGGTTACGCCGATGCCCGCGATGCCTACCGGGTGCGCAGTGCCGGCGAGCGCGGCCGCCGAGCCCGCTGGTGCGTCGTGCGGTCGCGCGTACGTATAAAGGAACTGGATGTTCGCAATCCCGAAGCGATATGCGAGTGCACCGGTGAAGTGTTCGGTGGCGACCAGGTTTAGCGAAGCAAGCGGCCCGACGGTGATCGCCTGCGTTCCCGGACGCTGCGATTGATAAGCGACAGACGCATACAGCCCATACCCGGTGTAGGTTGCGGACACGTCAAGGAGGTTGCCCGTCGAAGCTGGCACGGGTTGCGTGACCGTCGCGGCGAACGCGTACATCGCGGCCAGCCGCACGCCACCGAAGTCCGGCGATTGATAGAGCACGGCATTGCTCGTGCGCCCGGCGATCGATTGTGTCGACAGCGTGTTCCTGTCTACGGCAAGGACCGCCGCGACAAGCGGCGACAGGACTTCGTCGAGTGCAAACGGATCGGCGCCATAGGCGGTATTGAATGAGGGCTGATACTGCCGTCCGAACGTCAGCGAACCGTATTTGTTATCGGAGAGCCCGACCCATCCCTGACGGTAGAACAATGCCGTCGTATCGGTGAAGAGCGTCCCGTTGTTGACGTTGTAGCCTGTTTCAATATCGAACTTTGCCTGAAGCCCTCCGCCCAGATCCTCCCGCCCCAATAATCCGAAGCGCGAACCCGATTCACCACCGCTTCGTTCGGAGTACGAAGTGTGACCGCCATTATTAAGATACTGCATGAATGTATCGACCACGCCGTACAGTGTGACGTTCGACTCTGCGGCCGCACTCCCGGCCGCTAACAGGAATGTAGCCCCGCAAATGGTCTTCGCAGAAAATTGCACGTTCGTCTCCTTTCTTCCTTCCACGGTGGATATCGAGCGGCAATGAGGACCTCGATACGATCCTTATTCCCACTGCTTGCATTGACGGTACATACCGACCATTCGCCGATTCATCTCGGTCTTGCGCTGCATGTGTTCGATCGCGTGAGATGCGCACGCCAGCGGTCGAACGCAGTGCAGTGGAGCAGCAGAATCTTATTGCCGTGCGGTGAGGTCCTGGCCTTGCGGTATCCGCCTCTTGATTTTCGAGATCGTGTGGACCTTCACCTGGCCTGCCCATGGCCCATCGATTGTCCGCAGATCCGCGGCCACGGGATGCGCGAAGCCAAGCTCATCGCTAAGCCTCGAAAGTGCCGCGGCGTAATCGAGAGACAAGTTGGTGACAAGCACGTCGTCATCGCGGAAGACCAGGCTATTCGACCAAAGGAGACCTATGGGCGCCCCCTTGCGATCGATTCCGCCGAAATCGCCGAGCTTTGCAATCACTCGCCCCTGTGTCGGCTCGAGCACGACAATCTCGTTGGACTGGTTGCATGCAATCCAGATGTTGTCGTGCTCGTCGATGATCAGGCCGTCGGGCCCGCCGCCGACGCGATTGACGAAGACCTCGGGCGTGCCAGGTTCAAGCGCCGAGCCGGTCACCGGTATTTTCACGATCGTGTCGTTCGATGTGTTGGCGACGAACAGCGCCGTCCGCTCCTTGTTGAACGCGAGACCATTCGCGCCGATGTGCGGCGCTGGCCTTGTCGGACTGAGCAGTGGGCTTTTGACCCATGCCAACCCTTCGCCGCCGCCTGGTCCGGTTTTCCAGATGATGCCCTGGTGGGAGTCGGTGACGTACACGTTGCCGGCGGCATCGAACGTCATCCCGTCAAGGCCGGGATTCTTGCCCGTGACCGTCATGAATACCGATGAGACACCCGTATCGGGATCGACGCTCAAAACCTTCCCATACTGATAATCGATGACGAGCAACTTGCCGGTCTGCGGATTGAAACCCACATCGAGCAATAGCCTGCTTGAGCCCTTGATGCGGACAGTCCGTAGGTGCTCGCCCTGTGGGTCGAACACAATGAGCGTTCCCTCACTCGTCAAAGGCTTGTTCGCCGCGACCGTCACGACGTAGACGTTGCCGTCATGGTCCAGGGCGATCCCCTCAGGATGCGCCTCGCCAGGGGGCAACGTGGCAAATGTCTCGACCTTGCCGCGCTCCCAGGCCTTCGCGGCGAGCGGCGTCGTCAACAACGCCAGCAGTATCAGTACCGTTTTGACCATGCCCGTTCTCATCTTGCAGTCTCCAAAGTTGGGGAAGCTGTAATGCATCGGATTATTCGATCGTGTCCGCCCCATTCATGCGAGCACCCTCATCGGCTGTAGAGGCCGGTCAGGGTGGCCACGGCGAGCGTGTTCTGGTGGATCACGAAGCGCACCACCGCGTTGGGCGCGTTGGCTGGCAAATCAAGCTTCGGCACACGCAGCGCGTGCACGGTGAAGATATAGCGGTGCGCCGGCAAGCCCTTGGGTGGGCAGGGGCCGCCGTAGCCGGCGGTACCGTAGTCGTTGGTGGCCTGAGTGCCACTGGCGCCGAGGTCAGCGGCGTCGGTGGAGCCTGCACCGGCGGCAAGCTGCGTGACGGACGAATCGATATCGAACAGTATCCAGTGCCAGAAGCCGCTGCCGGTGGGTGCGTCCGGGTCGTACAGCGTCAGCGCGAAACTCCTGGTTTCTTCCGGCGAGCCGTGCCATTGCAGGGCGGGTGAATGGTTCTGACCGCTGCCATCGAAGCCATTGAACTCATGCACCCGTTGCAGCCGTTCCAGATCCTTGAATTCAGGCGATATTACTGTGAAGTTCTTCACGCCATTTCCTTTGAATAACTCGGTTTTACAATTCGGATGCCTAAACGTTTATCTCGCCACGCGACACGCTCGGCCGCTGACGATGACACGTTTCCATCTATCGCGATGTTTCCGTCATGCGGACGGTCGGCAATAACCCGGGCACAGGCGTCGCCCATTTCTGCCGGATTGCGGCGCAGCGTCGGTCCGCCATTGACCTGCAGGTCCTGCCCCCCTGGATTCCGTTTGCCTCGCGCCGTGCGCGTCAATACGACTTCGGCAGCCCGAGCGCCTGCTCGGCCACGTAGCACAGCGCGAGCTCCTGCGTCACCGGTGCGAGCAGCGACAGCACGCTTTCGCGCAAGCCGCGCTCGACGTGGTACTCCTTCGCGTAGCCATATCCGCCGTGCGTACGCACCGCGCGCAACGACGTCTCGAAACTGGCCTCCGCCGCCAGGTACTTGGCCGCCGTGGCCTCGACACCGCAGGGCTTGCCGGCGTCATAGAGAGCCGCCGCCTTCCACATCAGCAGTTCGGCCGATTGAAGGCGCATCCAGCATTCCGCCAGTGGATGCTGAATCGCCTGGTTCTTGCCGATCGGGTGGCCGAACACGACGCGTTCCTTCGCGTAGTCGGTCGCCCGCGCCAACGCTGTCTCGGCGGCGCCGAGCGCGGCAGCCGCGACGAGGATGCGCTCCGGGTTCAGCCCGTGCAGGAGGTACCTGAAACCCTGGCCTTCCTCTCCGATGCGATCCTCGACCGGGATTTCCAGCCCGTCGATAAACAGTTCATTCGAGTCCACCGCCTTGCGCGCCATCTTCTCGATCTCGCAGATACGCAAATGCGAACGGTCGATGTCGGTGTAGAACAGCGTCACGCCGTCCATCGGCCGCGCGCATGCCTCGATCGGCGTCGTGCGGGCCACGAGCAGTATCTTGTTCGCTTGCTGGGCGGTCGAAGTCCAGACTTTCTGGCCGTGGACGATGTAGCGGTCGCCCGCGCGGCGGGCGGAGGTTCTGACGCGTGTGGTGTCGGACCCGACGTTGGGTTCGGTCACGGCGAAGCAGGCGCGATCCGAACCGTCGATCAGCGGCGGCAGCATGCGCCGCTTTTGCGCCTCGCTGCCGAACACGACCACCGGCTGCGGGCCGAACAGGTTCAGGTGGACTGACGACACCGCCGCCGAACCGAGCTTGCCGACCGTACGCATCACCATCGCGGCCGCCGAGATGCCGAGGCCGGCGCCGCCATGTTCCCTTGGCATGGTCACGCCAAACCACCCGCCGCGGGCAACGGCATCGCAGAATTCGCTGGGCCAGCGTCCATCGCGGTCGCGCTGGAGCCAATAATCGGCGCCGAAGTCGGCGCAAAGCGCGTCGACGGCGTCGCGAATCGCAAGCTGGTCGTCGGAAAAATCGAAATTCACGCGGTGAACTCCTGCAACATGCCTGTGGGAACGTCGACCGGCATGTCGAGCAGCATCTGCGCCATGCCCTTGCCGAGCGGGTCGTTACGCATCGATGCCATGCCGCCGCCGCCCAATGCCCGCTCGCAGACGAGATTGATGGCATGGATGCCGGGCAGTTCGTAACGTTGGACCGGCCCCTGCACCAGATGGCCGAGGTACGCCGCGACCCGCTCTGACGTCACCTGGTCTCTTAGCACCGGCAGCAGGGCCGGATGCCGCGCGATGAGACCAATGTTGGAAATGTCGCCCTTGTCGCCGCTGCGTCCGAGCGCGATTCTCAACAGCGGCACGGTCTGGCGTGGGCCGGCAGGCAGCGCACCTTCGATAGGCGCCAGCGGTTCCGGCGCGACCTGCGGTTGCGGTGGCGGCAGCGTCACGGTGAATGTCGTGTCGCCGAGCGTGACCGACGGCGTCACCTGCTCCTTCGGCATGAGCCAGGCGAACTGCCGCAGCACCGGCGACACCGAGGGACGGCCACCCGCACCGGTCGTGCCGGGTGACCAGGATGTGCCTGGTGCGGCCAACTCGCGGCTGAACATCTGCAGTGCACGCCGGTCGGCATGCGTCACCGTCAGGCGCAACACGACTTCGCGCGTCGGCAACGGGCGCGCATGGGGCCCGTAGGCCGACTCCGTGCCGAGCAGCTCGATATGGGTGCCCAGGAAATCCGTGAACCCACACTCACGCAGCAGCAACCGGCCTCGCTCGAGCAGCGCCTCGCCCGTGCGCCTCGCCTTGGCTGCAGCGTCGATTCCGACGATGGTAAGTTGTCCTGACACCTTGAAGCCCGCCGACGCAGTGGCGCTGACCTTGTAGGTGCCGGTCGGCGGCCGGCCGCGCGCGCCGGTCACGAGCACGCGATGCGGCCCGGTCTGTTCGATGCGCACCTGTCGAAAGTCGCAGGTCACGTCCGGAAGCAGATAACTGGCCGGATCGCCGATCTCGTACAGCAGTTGCTCCCCGACGGTTGCGGGCGTCACGAGGCCGCCGGTGTCCGCGGGCTTGGTAACCTCAAAGGTGCCGTCTTCGTGGCACTCGACGATCGGATAGCCGATGTTCGCCCAGTCCGGCACGCTGGCCCAGTCGGTGTGCAGGCCGCCCGTCGCCTGGCAGCCGCATTCGATGATGTGGCCGGCCAGACTGCCGGCGGCGAGCCGGTCGAAGTCGTCGGCCGCCCAGCCGAACTCATGCATCAGCACGCCGAGGGTGACGGCGCTATCGACGCAGCGCCCGGTGATCACGATGTCGGCGCCCGCGGCCAGGGCCTGCGCGACGGGCAGTGCCCCAAGATAGGCATTGGCCGACACCAGCCGCTCCGGCATCGGTTCGCCGCTGGACATTTCGACCGTGCCGGCCGCTCGCATCGCGGCGGTGAACGGGAGTACGTCGTCGCCTTCGACGATCGCGACGCGCACCGGGACGCCAAGTTCGTCGGCCAGCGCCTGCACCGCTGTCGCGCAGCCCTTCGGGTTCACGCCGCCCGCGTTGCTGACGATGCGAATGCCCTGCTCGACCGCCTGCTTCAGCACCGAGCGCAGCGCCACTGTGACGAAGTCGATGGCGTAGCCTTCCTCCGGTCGCTTCGCCCGCGCGCCGGCGAGGATCGACATGGTGAGCTCGGCGAGATAGTCGAACACCAGGTAATCGATGCCCCCGCAGCGCACCAGTTGCGCCGGCCCGAGACTGCTATCGCCCCAGAAGCCCGAGGCGCCGCCAATGCGCACGACCTTGCCCGGCGTCGAGAATGTCATTTGCCCGTCCATTGCGGTTTCCTTTTTTCCTTGAATGCAGCCACGCCCTCGCGCGCGTCCCGGGTTAGTGCCAGCAGGCCGAGCTGCCCTTCGCCGAACGCGATCGCCTCTTCGAAGGACATCGAACGCATCGCCTTCATCGCATACATGCCGCGCCGCAGCGCGGTGGGCGAGCTGGCGAGCAGCCGCGACAGCAGGCGCTCGAGCGCAGCATCGAGGTCGTCGGCCACCTCATTCACCAGACCGATCTCGCGTGCCCGCGCCGCGTCGATGGGCTCGCCCGTCAGACACAGCTGCGCCAGGCAGCGTTGCGGCAGCTGAGCCTGCAGCACGGCGAGCACCTGCATCGGGAACACGCCTACCTTCGCCTCCGGCAGGCCGAATGTGGCATGCCGGGCGGTGATCGCGAGATCGCACATGGCAAGCAGGCCCATGCCGCCGGCCATGCAGGCGCCGTTGACGCGCGCGACGAGCGGCACGTTCAGCGTGCGGGCCGTTCGCAGCAGGTCGGCATAGGCGCTGGTCGGCATGGCGTAGTCGAACGCGAACGCATCCCCGCCGAGGTCGGCGCCGGCACAGAACGCGTCGTCGCCTGCGCCGCTAAGCACCACGGCGCGAATGGTCTCGTCGACCCGGGCGCGATCCAGCGCCTGCTGAAGCGCGTGTATCACTTCCGCGTTGAGCGCATTCCGGCGCTCCGGGCGGTCAATGGTGAGAATTAGCCGCCCGTCCTGCCGGCTGGCGCGTACGACCTCGCTCATGCTTCGACTCCCGTTGACTCGCTGCACGCCGCCACTTGCGTCACGCCCGCTTGCACCATCTCTTGGATCTGCTGCGGCGAGTAGCCAGCTTCGGCCAGCACTTGCGCGCTGTGCTCGCCCAGCAACGGCGGCGGGCGCAGCGGCGGCAGCGGCGTTTGCGGCCATTCGCTGGGCACCGCCAGGGTTCGCAGCACGCCTTCGGTGGGATGTTCGAGTTGCTGAAAGAACCCGATGTCCTGCAGGTGCGGATCGTCGAGCAGCGACTCGAAGGTGTGCGCCGACAGCACCGGGATGCCGAGCGGCTCCAGCAGCTCGCTCCATTGCTGCGTGGTCTTCGTTTTCAGCTGGTCGGAGAGGATCTGGTACAGCGCCTCGACATGCTGCGTGCGCGATTCACCATCGGCAAACCGCGGGTCGCTCTCGAACCGTTCGGCCTCGCCGACCACGCGCATGAAGGCCTTCCACTGTTCGTCGGTGTAGACGACGAGGCACACCAGGCCATCCTGCGTGGCGTACGGCCTGCGCTGTGGGTTGAGCAGCCGCGGATACCCGAAGCCGCCGCGCGGCGGGACGAACGTGTGGCCGTAGAGATGGTCGCCCAGCATCATCTGCGCGGTCGTTTCGAACATCGGCACGTCGACCGCCTGGCCGCGGCCGGTGCGTTCGCGCGCGAACAGCGCCGCGCAGATCACACCGAACGCGTACAGGCCCGTCGCCCGGTCGGAGAGATTGAGCGGAGCATAGCGCGGCATGTCCGAACCGGCCCGTACGCTGGCTTCGGGGATGGCGACTGCCGCCTGGATCAGGTCGTCGAAGGCGCGCATGTCCGCATAGCGGCCGCGCTGGCTGAAACCGAACGTGCCAACATAAATCAGTCGCGGGTTCACCTGCCGCAGCACGTCGTAGTCGAGCCCGAGGCGCGTCATCGCCTGCGGCCGCACGTTGTAGACCAGTGCGTCGGCCGCCTGCGCCAGCTTAAGCAGCGCCTCCTTGCCTTCGGGGCGCTTCAGGTCCAGCACGATGCTGCGCTTGTTGCGGTTCAGGTTGAGGAACAGCGGGCCGGCACCCGTGCGCCCGCCAGGACCGGTGGCGCGCAGCATGTCGCCGCCGGGTGGCTCGACCTTGATCACATCGGCGCCAAGGTCGGCCAGCATCTGTGTGGCCGAAGGTCCCATGACGACCTCGGTGATATCGACAATGCGCAAGCCCGCGAGCGGTCCGCCCGGGTTGGAGTCGTTTTTCATCTGGCCCGTGCTCCTCTTTTCGGTCAGGAACCGGCTACGTCGGCACCATTGCCGCGGATGTAGGGCACCGGCCCGATGTCCCGTGCCGCCGCGAGGGCCTCGATCGCGTACCGGATCGAGACCGCATCATTGAGCGAGTGGAACGTGCCGTCCTCGTTGAAACTGACTTGCGCGCCTTCGATCCAGGCAATAGTGATGGTGTCCTCGGTGTTGTCCTCGGGGGTGTAGAAGGTGTGCACCGAGCCGCCGGGCTCGTACAGATAGGAGCCCGCCGTCTGCGGCTGGTCGGGGTACTCGCGATACATCCAGCAGCCCTGGATCGTCCAAACCTGCGCCGTACCGGTGTGGTAGTGAATCGGCAGGGAGCGGCCGGGTTCCACGATGGCCATGAAGACCCACTCGCCGCGCTCCAGGTCCAGGCGCAGCGGCTTGATGTGGATACCCGGAAAGACATCCTTGATCAGCGGAATCTGCTCGATGTTGACGGTCAGGAGCTTGTCTTGCGGCAGAGCGGGCAGCGGCAGCGGTGCGCCAGTGGACGTGGTGGGCTGCGCGAGAATTCTTGCGTTCATGAGTTGTCTTCCGTTGTGAGTGGATGTCAAGCAGTGGCTGGAAGCCGCCCTTTGATAAGGAAGCCGGACGCAGGCTGCTCCGGCAACGAGCGCAGGGAGGCGGCGGCCCCGCGCGGAAGAAACAGGAAGTCGCCCGGCGTGAGACCGAAGTCCTGCCCGTCGGCGCGTGCGTCGATCCGTCCGCGTTCGACGTAGAGAACCTGCTCGGCGTCAGGCTCCGTGGTGCAGACCGATGCGCTGCCGGCAGGCATGCGCAGCGCCGCAATGTCGACCCAGCGCGCGCCAGCGGTCTCGCGGTCGATGAGGGGAACCGTGCCGGTGGCGGCGTCGCCGGCGGCAAGCACGCACACCTTGCCGTGAGCGGGCGCGGCAACAGCGCCGTCGGGTTCCGTGATCGTGTGCGCCGGGTTCTCGCCATAAGGCGGCGTATAGACGACCAGCACGCGCCCGGGTTGGTCGCTGGTCACGCGAAACGAATGGAACACGCCTGCCGGCACGTAGGCCCAGGTCCCGGGCTCCATCGCTTCAACGCGGCCCCCCTCCCCCGACTCGCCGGTTCCCTCGATCATGTAGGCGCATTGCTCCAAGTGGGGATGCGCGTGCGGCCGCGCGCCGTGCGATTTCACGATCGTGCCGACCAGCACTTCGAGCGCCGTCGCGCCGACGGTCTCGGGGCCAATCACGCGCACATTGGAGGTGCCGGTGTGGTTGGCCGGCGCGTAGGCGGCTAGGTCTGCCGCCCGAATCACGGTAGGTACGGACTTCATTCGGGCTGGCTCCATGCGGTCTTGACCGCCGGGGCGGCTGCCTGCGCCGCCATGAAACCGGAGGCATTGGGACGGTTTTCTAAGATGACGTGCTGGCCCTTCCCGGCGGGCAGCGATTGGTCGAGAACGCGCGCCCCGGCGTCTGTTCCGCTTCCGACCGGAAAGGGAACGATGATCTTGATGGGATCGGTCGGATAAGGGGCCGCCGCCATTGCTTGCGACGCGAGCAGGGGGGCAGCCAGGAGAAAGAGAAGATTCCGCATGCGCATCGAACTCCAATGAAGACTGAACTTCGGAGAGTTAAACCTAAACTCCTAATGTTAGAAGTTTAGGCGTGCGCAAAGTGGCGTCAAATACGGGCTTACCCGACAGTCCGTCGCTGGGGCTCTGTGATCCCGGGCACGGTTTTCAGGGCGGACGCGGGGAGGTCGATCTCGGAGACGTAGCGGTCGCCCCGATACCAGGCAGCTCCCACGTAAAGCACGTTGCCCTTACCGTCAACCAGGCGCCGCGACATCTTCGCGACGGGCGAGGCAAACGGGATCTTCAGCATGTCGCATAGGGGAAAATCCGCGGGTATTACGGTCACGCGTTGCCTCAAGCGTTTGCAGCGCGAGCCCAGTTCGTCGAGCACCGCTGCAAGCAGCTTGCGCTTCCTGGCGATGTCCTTGGGCAGTGATTCGAAAACCGGCGTGGGCACATAGATTTCGGCGTAGCAGAACGGCTCGCCAGAATAGGAGTGAAGCTTGCGGACACACACGTATTCGTCGGCCGACCGGTCATCCGGTCCGAGCAGCTCCTGCGGCACCTGGGTGCAGCGCCGGACTTCGAGTATCTCGAAGGCAAGCGCCTGCGGCGTGGCGAAGGGGTTGTTGATCACCTGTTCGAGGTCGCCCGTGGCGGCGGGCAGCGCTGCAACGTGGGTTCCAACGCCCCGCTGGCTGCGGATCAGCCCTTCCTTGGAAAGCAGCTCGTATGCTTGCCGGACGGTGACGACGGCGACGCCCAAGTCGTCCGCGAGTTGCGTGATCGGCGGCAGCTGCGCGCCGAGCGGGTATTCGCCCTTCGCTATTCGGTGCCGCAGCAGGGACGCCAGCCGCTGATATTGCGCAACACCGCGCTCGGCCGGCAGCTCCGACCGCTCGGTCCCCATGGGTCGCTCATCCGACGTCATATAAATCCTAATTAACCAATATTCGAATTATATGTGAGCGATGGGGCAAGCTGACGCTCGCGTTCTTGGCACACCCCAACTGCCAGATAACGCCAGCCCCGGGCCGTGCGGAGTGGAGTAAGAGACAGGGTGTAGTCGAACTATTTCGCTGCCTCCCCTCTCGCCCCGGCCGCCTCTACGCCCCCCCGGGTTTCCCTATGCCGACGCGCTCGCGGCGCTGCGCGCGTGGTATGCGGGCCGCCTATCGTCTGTTTGACGGACATCAGACCAATGCAGTGCGTTTCGGCTTTCAACGAATTTGATTCATCAGTTCGGCAATGTGTCGATTACGGGAGGCCCGTCGAATTTTTGCGGGACTGCATCGATAGATAACTCGTCGCCGCCGATACCGTGTCGATACCGACGGCCGTCATTCGAAAAGCCATGCATCCGCATGGTTTGACACCAATTGCAGCGACAACGGACGCGCAAAGCAGCGTGCCAGCTTCAAGCGATCCGCTCTAACGGAACCTGCCAACACTATAGTGAAATCAAGGCATCACTTGCCCACCGTTCACTTCGATGATCTGCCCAGTGACGTAACTGCTCGCTTCGTCGCTTGCAAGAAAGAGGAATGCCCCCGTGCACTCATCGGCCGTGCCGAGACGTCCCATCGGAATGGCCGCCGCGAAACGCGCGAGTATCTCTGGGCTCGAATGACCGTCATGAAATGGCGTCTCGATTACCCCCGGCGCGATGGCATTGACGCGAATCCTGTCATTCACAAGTTCCTTCGCCATCGTCCGCGTGATTGTAGAGACAAACCCCTTGCACGCAGCATAGAGGCCCGCGCCCGGGCCACCGCCGGTACGCGCGGCCTGCGTCGTCACGTTGATGATGTTTCCGCCACCGTCGCGCGCCATCAGTGGAATCACTCGCCGACTGACTGCAACGACCGAACGGGCATTGAGTTTAAACACCTCGTCGATGTAATCGTCGTCGGCTTCCACGATCGGCGCACGCCGAACGAACCCGCCTGCATTGTTGACCAGCACGTCGATGCGTCCGTAGCGTTCGCGCACCTCGTCAACCATGCCGTCCACCTGCGCCGATTGCGTCACATCGGCCTGCACGGCGAACGCGTCGCCACCGCACTCTTTCACCTGAGCCACGACCGCGTTCGCTTCAGCGATGCCGCCTCGGTAGTGCACGGCAACGCGCGCACCACGTGCGCCAAACGCGCGCGCGACCGCGGCCCCAATGCCCGAACTCGCGCCAGTAATTAACACAACCTTGTTCTTCAGATCCTGCATATATGCCCCGTGATCGGTCAGGCTTCCTGAAGCGACAACTCGACATGCCTCAGACGCCGCACGACGCGGTCGAGGAACTCGACCGTGACGTGCGGCAACGCACGTTGATTCGGCACAATCACGCCAACCGTAAGCGCGTTGACGTTGTCGTCGTCGAGCGGTCGCCATACCACCTCGCCGCGCGCGAGCTCATCAAGGAAAGCCAGTTTGGAAAAGAAAGAAATGCCGCGCCCGGCCGCGATCAGCCGCTTTAGCAGCGTCGTCGAGTTGCAGGTGACGCTGGGTTGCAGCGATTCCCAGAACTCGGCGAAGTCGGTCGTCACGACGCCCTGGATCGGCGACCGCCCCTCCAGCCGCAGGAACGCGTGCGAGCGGCAGTCCTCGAAACTGATCCGCTCTCGCTTTGCGAACGGATGCGACGCAGCCATCACCACGCCCGGCGGCAGCGACACTTCAGCCGCGACGTCGAGGCCTGCGGGCAGCTTCGTGATATAAGAAATGCCGATGTCGTTCTCGCCGCTGAGGAGTCGTGCCGGCACGTCGTGTGGCGGAACTGCGGCAATCGAGTAGGTCACCGCGGGATAAACGTCGGAGAATTCCTCGACCGTGGCAGGCAGCAAATCAACGAAGAGCGAATCCATCGCAACAACAGAGACGTGTCCCTTACGCTCGCCCTTCAGATCGTCAAGTTCGCTGCGCATCAGGTGGAAATCGTTCAGCGTTGCGCGGATATGCAGCAACACGCGCTCGCCGGCTGCGTTCAGGCGAATGCCGTTCGGCAGCCGGTCGAATAGCTCGGTGCCCATCTCGGCTTCCAGCTTCAGGATCTGCCGGTTGACAGCGCTCGACGCCACGTAGAGATTCTGCGCGGCCTTGCGGATCGAACTGCACCGAGCCACCTCGACGAAATACTTCAGGACATTCGCATGCATCTTGGTCTCTTAGGATGTGATAGCCGGCCATGCGGCGACCAGTGGATGATCACACGCCGTTTTGCCAACGTCACATGCGCCGCCAGGCAGGCCGAGCCCACTCACGCTCGCATCGAAGAACTCGCGGTTCGCTAAGGCAAAGGGCGCCTCGGTCGCCGGGAGCTCCTCCTCGTGAAAAATCGCCTCGGTCGGGCATACCGACACGCATATCCCGCAATTGACGCATTCGTCAGGATGGATATAGAGCGTGCGCCCGCCTTCATAGATGCAGTCGACAGGACAGCATTTCACGCACGCTCCGTCCTTCACGTCGATACACGGCGATGTGATCACATAGGCCATCAGAGTCCGCTCCAGCGGGGTTTGCGCTTCTCCTGGAACGCGCGCACACCCTCGTTTGCATCCTCAGATTGCAGCGCCTCGACGAGCGCAGGCAGCCGCAGCGCCTGTGCTTCGGCCGGAGAGAGCGTGGACGTGCATTTCACGACCTGCTTGATCGCCTGAACCGACAGCGGCGCGCATGCGAGCACCGCCTCAACCCAGCGATCGACGGCCGCGTCCAGTTCTGCGCGCGGCACGACCTCGTTGACGAGGCCCATCTCGCGGCCCTCTCGTGCGGACACACGGCGGCCGGTCAGCAACATCGCCATTGCCTGACGATACGGGATCTGCCGTTGCAGCAGCGTCATCCCGCCGTCGAGCGGCATGCGCCCGACAAGCGCCTCGGGCAGGCCAAAGCTCGCTTCTTCGCACGCGACCACGAGATCGCAACCCAGTACCATTTCGAAACCGCCGCCAAGCGCGTAGCCATTGACCCGCGCGATCACAGGCACGTTGAGCGTCTCGCGCAGCGCAATGCCGCCGAAGCCGCCGGGCCGCGGCGCAGCCCAGTATTCGAGGCCGCTCACAGAAGGATTCTTCAGGTCGGCGCCGACGCAGAACGCCCGCTCGCCCTCGCCGGTCAGGACGACGACGCGCACATCGCGGTTGCGCTCGAGCTCCGTCCAGATGCGCTGGAGTTCGCTTTCGGTCTCGAGATCGACCGCGTTGAGCGCCTCGGGACGCGCGAGCGTCACACGTGCAACGTGCTGATCGATTGAAAGTCGTACAGTCACAGTGCCTCCGTGGAAATGCCGTTCGTGAGTGTGCGGAGCACTTCCTCGGTATGTTGTCCAAGCCGCGGCGGCGCGCGCCGCAAGCTGACCGGTGCGCGCGACAGCTGGATCGGACTGCCGATGAAGCGCACCGGCTGGCCTTCGCCCTCGCCTTCGATGATCAGCTTGTTATGCAGCGTTTGCGGATCGACGAGCGCCTCGCGCAGGTCCCGTACGGGCGCGCACAAGAGATCCTGCTCTTCGAGCCGGGCGAGCCAGAAATCGCGCGTGTTGGTTGCAAAGCGCTCACGGAAGATGCGGTGCAATTCGGCTTTGTGACGGAACTGCTCGGTCAGGGTGGCAAAGCGCGGATCCAGCGACAGATCCTCGATTTGCAGCGCGGCGCAGATGTCGCGCAACGGGTTCTGCTTGAACGCCCCAACCAGCACGAGCGGGCCGTCCTGCGTATCGAATACCCCGGAAAGCGGCATTGCGGCCCAGTTCACCTCCGAGTCCTGCATCATGATCATCGCTGCTTCTTGCATCTGCATCGCAAGCATGGAGTTGTACAGCGACACATTGACCTTTTGCCCCTCGCCAGTTCGCTCCCGATGCAGCAACGCAAGCAGGATGCCCTGCACGAGGTGCATCCCAGCCGAATAGTCCGCCAACGCAGTCGGATAAACCGAGATCGGCACCGACTCGTCAGCGCGGCGAGCCATCACGCCGCTCATCGCCTGAGCGAGCACGTCCTGTCCACCTTTGTGCGCATACGGCCCGGTTTCGCCGAAACCTGTCCCGATTGCGTAGACAATGCGTGGATTGATCTTGAGGCACGCTTCGTAGCCAAGGCCCATGCGGTCCATCACGCCCGCGCGGAAGTTGCTGACCACGACGTCCGCATCCGCAATCAGCGCCTTCAAGGCTGCCATCTGCTGCCCGTCGCGCAAGTCGAGCGCCACGCTGCGCTTGTTGCGGTTCAGACTGCAGAAGATCGGGTTGTCGGCGCCGGCGACCGGCTCGAACGTCGAGCGACTCAGATCGCCCGCCCCCTTGCGCTCGACCTTGATCACGTCCGCGCCGTAGTCGGCGAGCGTCTGCGTGCAGACCGGACCCATCATGACCTGCGTGAGGTCGATCACGCGCACGCCCGCAAGGGGCATGTCGTGCAGTTCGACCGTGTCGTGCGCGCTTGTCATGCGGCCTCCCGTGCTTCGATAGGAACGGCCAGCGCCGGAATGTCGGCATTGCGCCCCGGTTGGTCGCCCGGGTCCGCACCTTGTTCGCGCAACTTCTTCTGCAACGTGCGCACATCGACATCCCGCACCGAAACGCCCGCACCCAACGCGAGGGCGGCCGCGACACCAGCCGCTTCACCCATCGCCATGCACGGCGGAATTTCACGCGACATCTTCTGCGCTTGGGACGTCGCCGAATAGTGGCGCCCGGCGACGAGCAGGTTGTCGACCTGCTTTGGCAGCAGCACGCGATATGGCATGTAGTAGTCGCGCCCGCGCGCGACGCTGTCCTCGAAGCGCGTGCGCTGCGCGAGGTCCTCCTTGGTCATCACGTATTCGCCTTCCAGCAGACGGGTCTGGCGCACGCCCGTTTGCGGAGCGACGTCGATCACAAAGCAGTTCTCGAAGCCCGGCAGCTTCTCGCGCACGAAATCGACGACTGCGTGAATGTGTTTGCGCCCCTGCACTTCCGCACGCGTGAGCTCCTCCGGCTTGAGGCCGTCGAGGCCGGGCATGTGCGGGCAGTTGCACCAGACGACACCGGGTAGCGGCGTCTTGAGCCACCAGTAGCCCCACGATCCGCCGAGAATGCGCTTGATCTGGCGATCGAGCAACGCGAATGCTTCCGGTTCTTCAGCCTCGAAACGCTCGGCCGCATCGGTATCCACGCCGCCGAGACGAAACACCGTTGTCGTGATGTAGCTGCCACCGACATGCGGCACGCCTGCCGACGCCGCGACATCGAGGTCACCGGTCGTATCGATCACGATGTCCGCGAGAATCGCTTCACGGCCGCTCTTCGTATCGCAGATCACGCCCTTAACCTTCCCGTCCTCGACCAGCGTGCGTGAAAACCACGAGTGCAGTCGCAGCTCGATGCCAAGCTCTTCGACCATCTCGAGCGCCACGCGCTTCATCGCATCGGGATCGAACGCCGCCGCGAAGCAGACGGGATGCGGCGTCTTCTGCGTGTGAAAGTCGAAGGTACCCCAACGGCCCCACTGCCGATAGACAGCGGGATCTTCGCCCCATTCGTGCGAGCGCGGGAACACCGCGAGCTTGCGCGCTGCCATGCGCTCGATGAACGTGATGCAGGTGCCGCGTACCGAAATTTCCTGCAGGTGGTTGTCCCACATGTCGTCGAGCACGAGCACCATGCCGCCCGAAGCAAGGCCGCCGAGGTGGTTGTATCGCTCGAGCAGAATCACATGTGCACCATTGCGCGCCGCGCCGATCGCCGCCGACAGGCCTGCCGGCCCGCCACCGACCACCACAACGTTTGCCTTTGCCACTACGCGCACGTCGCGCGCGGGCTCTTGCAACCAGTCACTGACTGCGTTCATTTCGTCTCCTTGCAAATTTGGGTTGTTTCGATCGGACTCAATGTGCGTTTTCAGGCTGCCATTTGACGAGCCAGCGTTCGAACGCCGCAATCACGAGAAAGAACAGGCCCGACAGGACGGCGCTCATGATGATCGCTGTATACAACAGTGCCGAATCGAAGCTGTAGGTGGCCTGGATGATCATCGCGCCGATGCCTTGCGTTGCGCCGATCCATTCGCCGACTACCGCGCCGATCACCGACATTGACGCGGCGATGCGCAGAGCGGAGAACAAATACGGCAGCGACGCATACAGGCGAAGCTTGAAGAAGATTTCTCGCTTGCTCGCCGACAGGATCTGCATGAGTTCCATTGCCTGCGGATTGACCGCTTCGAGGCCGCGAACCATGTTCACCAGCGTCGGGAAAAAGCAGACGATCGCGGCAATCGTGATCTTCGGCTCGAGGCCATTGCCCATGATCAGGACGAGAATCGGCGCCTTCGCGACGACCGGAATCGAGTTGATCATCACGGCCACGGGATAGCAAATCTCCCGCATAGTCTTGTTGTGTACAAAAAGTGTCGCAAGCAGGATCGCGACAGCATTGCCGAGCACGAAGCCTCCCGCCGCTTCGATGGCGGTCGGCAACATGTTCTGCAAAAGCAGGTCGCTCTTGCTGAACAGCGTCTGCACCACGAGCAATGGCGATGGTGCGATGAACGGCTTCACGTGAAAGCCAGCGACCACGGCCCACCACACGAACAGGAGCCCCGCTACGCCGAGCGCCGGCAGACTGCGGGACCGCCACCATTGCCGGCGGCGTCGCGCCAGGAAGGCCTGTGCCTCGGAATCCGCGGCCTGGGATGTCAAATTCAGTTGGATCTCGGACGTCGCCATCAGCAAGTCTCCAGTACACGGCGCAAATGCGCGGCAAGTTCGACGAACTCCCGGGTCTCCCGAATGTCGAGGGTCCGGTCTTCTGGCAGCGTTACCGGCACGATCTCCTTCACGCGGCCGGGATTGGCGGCCAGCATCAGCACGCGCTGGCCGAGGAAAGCGGCTTCATAGATGCTATGCGTGACGAACAGCGTGGTCAGGTTCAACTCCTTCCAGACCCTGCGCAGTTCCTCGTTGAGGCGGTCGCGCGTAATTTCGTCGAGCGCGCCGAAAGGCTCGTCCATCAGCAGCACCTTTGGATCGCTGACCAGGGCGCGCGCGATCGCGACGCGCTGGCGCATCCCGCCGGACATCTCATGCGGGTATGCATCCTCGCGCCCCTTCAGGCCCACGAGCTCGAGAAGCTCGCGCGGTGTTGCGCGACCGGCTCGAGCCTTGCCACCGCCGATTTCGAGTGGCAACTCCACGTTCTGGATGGCGGTGCGCCAAGGCAGCAGTGCGGCGTCCTGGAACACGAAGCCGATGTCGCGGCGTTCGCGTGCGACTTGCGGCGCCGCGCCGAGCACACGGATCTCGCCGCGGCTGGGCTTGATGAGGTCCGCGACGACCCGCAGCAACGTCGACTTTCCACAGCCCGAGGGGCCCAGCAGCGTGAGGAATTCGCCTGCGGCGACATCGAGACTCAAGCCCTCGATCGCCGTGACGCTGCGCCGATCCGTGAAGAAACGCACATTGATGTCGCGACAGCTGATCGACCGAGTGCCGGCCAGCGGTTTCGCCAGGGACGAGCCGGGTTGCTCCGTCCGTGTCGAATGGAGAGTGGCAGTGTGCATGGGTTACACCAGAAGGCGAGAGGTCCGGGTAGCGTTGAGAACGTCCATCGTCATGACGTCCTCGACCTTTGGCTGGCGCGCGCGGAATTGCCCGAGCTGCCCGTACGTCGAGATCTGCTCCTCCCAAACTTTCGCGTCCATCGTCCCCCAGCCCTGGGCTTGCGTGGACTGGTTGAACGCATAGCCCATCAGCGCATCGATGGCGACGCGCTCGTCGGCGCGGTTCAGGTTCGGATATTCCTTGACGAGCAGGTCAACCGCTTCGTCGCGATGCGCGTTGGCATAGAGCCAACCACGGGCCGTTGCCCTCAGGAAGCGAGTGACGATGTCGGGGTGATCCTTGAGCGTCGTGCTCGTGGTGTAGTACGGCAGCGCGTAGAGGCGCACGCCGGCGTCCCACAAGCGCAGCTCGACGCGATCCGCGCCGAGCTGCTTCAGCGCCGTCGTGTTGGTTTGCCAGCCCGTCACCGCATCGACCTGCCCGCTCAGAAGCGGCATCATGTCGGCGCCGATCGGCACGATGTCGACCTGGGACTCCGGAATCTTATTTTTGGCAAGGAGCGCCTTGAGCAACACCATACCGGTCGACTGAATGCCGATGCGCTTGCCGATCATGTCATGCGGCGTGCGGATCGGTTTTTTCTTGAGCGAAAAGAACGTATACGGATGCTGCTGGAGCCCGGCGGCGATGCACTTGATCGGCAGGCCTTCGGAGACTGCGAGCATGATCGACGGGCTCGACGAGATCTCGCCGGCCTCGAAGCGCCCGGAGGCGACGATGGCGACGCCATCGATATTAGGGCCACCTGGCTGAATGTGAAAATCGATGCCTTCCTGCTCGTAAAAGCCGAGCCTCTTCGCCGCGATCTCGGCAACCTGGTTACCGCCCGGGATCCATCCGAGCTGCATGTTGACTGTGACCTTGGTGCCTGCGAAGGCGCGCACTGAAAGCAACGAACCTGCCGCAGCCATGCCGCCCGCCGCCAGCGTCATTCGCAGTAACCGTCGGCGTTCGACATTATCGATTGTTGTCATCTCCATCTCCAGTGATCCGTCTGGGGGTTCAGGGCGCCGGTCCGGCTCAGTTCAAGTGTTGCCGGCCGAATGCATTCTCAGCAGCCGAAAGTGTCCCCGCAAGCATCAATTTTGACGCTGCGTGATGCCACAATTCGCTCACCAGGTCTGCACATGGATGGTGCGTCATGCATATCCCTGTGCGCGATTCGCGCACCGATAGCGGGAGTTCGCTCGAAAAATTAGCTCACTGGTGGCCAAAATCGGTGCTAGGCGACGCGAATTTTGTTCCGCAAGAATCAGTTCGCCGACGGGGTTGACCAAAGAAGAGCCCGGCGCAATTCGGAACTGCGCGACCAAACGCTCGTTGCACACCGCTCACAAATCGACTGGCGGCATTGTCTTTTGTGCGGTCAGGGTCGATGTGCAGTCGCTGCGGGAAAACATCCGAAGTCGGAAGAAAGCAACGAAGTTTTGTTTTACATGGCAATCGTTTCGCATTCCTACGTACATAGCTTCGAATCAGACATTCACTTTGCAAAACAAATATTCAAGGGAACCATGAACCGACGTCTCTTCGTTCTTGCAGCGGCCGCCCTCGCATGCCAAACCGCATCTGCCCAATCCAGCGTGACCCTCTACGGGTTGATCTCGAGCGGTATCGTCTACGCGAACAGCCAGAAAGGCGCCGACCACCAAGGCCACTCGACGTGGCAATTCGCGAGCGGGCCCATGCAAACGCCTCGCTGGGGGATGCGAGGCACTGAAGATCTTGGCGGCGGGCTATCGGCCATTTTTACTCTGGAAAATGGTTACAGCATCGGCACCGGAACGCTTTCGCAGGGCGGTCGTGAATTCGGTCGGCAAGCCTTCGTCGGACTTTCGTCGAATACCTACGGCACAGTGACGTTGGGGCGCCAATACGATGAAGCCGTGACGCTTTGCATCTTCGAATCGGCATGTCAGTTTGCAGCATATGGCTCGCATATCGGTGATAGCGACAACGTGTTCGACTCCTTTCGTATCAACAACGCGGTCCCCCCGGCGTCATAGTAGTTGTCGCCTCTGAACTTTCTTATCAAGAAGAGTCAGAGGTGCAGGTTGAAGGCGAAACAAACGTATTCTGTTGAGTTCAAGGAGCAGGCGCTGTCGAAGGTCCTGCAGCGCGGGAGCCGCACGGTTGGAGCAGTGGCCGATGAATTGAACGTGAACGTACTGACATTAAGGAAATGGATGAGAGGCGCCGCCGCCGCGAACCGGAGCTCGGGCTCCGGAGACGCAAGACGTCCGGAAGACTGGTCGCTGGAAGAACGGCTGATGGCCTTGCAGGAGAGCCACGGGCTGGTCGACGAAGCATTGAACGGCTGGTGTCGGGAGCGCGGCCTGTTTGCGCATCATCTCGCGCAGTGGCGAGCGGACTTCTGCGCCGCTGGTGGAATCGGTGGTAGCCGGCGCGAGAGCGCCCAGGAGGTGCGGGATCTGAAGCAGGCCAATGTCCAGCTGCAGCGCGAGTTGAAACGCAAGGAGAAGGCGCTGGCTGAAGCTGCGGCGCTACTGGTGCTGCAAAAAAACTACCGCGCGCTGTTCGAGGGCGAGGCCGAATGACGGCCCCTGAAGAGCGCAAGGCCTTGATCAGCCTGATCAACGAGGCGACCCTGGCCGGGGCTCGCCAGGCACGCGCGTGCAACATTCTGGGGCTCAGTGCCCGGACCGTTCAACGCTGGCAACGCGGCGAACCTGACGCGGTGGACAGGCGCTCGTTACGGCACCATGAGCCGCGCCACAAGCTTTCTGCCGACGAACGCGCCGAGCTGCTGGCGGTCGCGAACTCGCCCGAATTCGGTCATCTGCCGCCAAGCCAGATCGTGCCGCGACTGGCAGACCAGCAACGCTATATCGCCTCCGAATCGACGTTCTACCGGGTACTGAAGGCCGAGAAACAACTCGCCCACCGGCGCAGCGAACGGCCGGCCCACGCACGCAGCAAACCCCGTTCGGTTTGCGCCGACGCGCCGAACCAGTTGTATTCCTGGGACATCACGTACCTGCCGACGACGATCCGTGGACAGTATTTTTATCTGTACCTGTTTCTGGATGTATTCAGTCGCAAGATCGTCGGCTGGCAGGTCTATGCGGAGGAAAGCAGCGCGCTGGCCAGCGAAGTCCTCCGGGACCTTTGCGCACGCGAAGCGATACGGCCGGATCAGGTGATTCTGCATTCGGATAACGGCGGCCCGATGAAAGGCGCGACGATGCTCGCCACCCTCCAGGCGCTGGGTGTCATGCCGTCGTTGAGTCGCCCGGGCGTGAGCAACGACAACCCGTATTCCGAGTCGCTGTTCAAGACCCTGAAGTACCGGCCTGCTTATCCGCTCAAGGCGTTCGATACCCTGTTCGCCGCGCGCACCTGGGTGGGCGCACTGGTGCGCTGGTACAACCATGAACATCGTCACAGTGCGATCCGGTTCGTGACGCCGGCGCAGCGTCATGCCAACCTCGATCAGGACATTCTGGATCGACGCACGGCGCTCTACGAGACTGCAAGGCAGCGCAATCCGCTCCGGTGGAAAGGCCGTACACGCAACTGGCAGCGCGTAGATGCTGTGCACCTAAACCCGGATCGCGTCGACAACCAAGGCGTCGCCCCGCAACGCCGTAGCCAGGAGAGAAAGGCCGCCTGAAATTTATTCGTTGAGGCGACAACTAGCTTGAAAATTTCCGCGGTCCAATACAAGAGCATCAATTACCGAGGGCTTCAGTTCGAAGGTCTGTATGGATTCTCGAACAAGGCGGGAGGCTTCTCTGACAACAACGCCTACAGTGCAGCCGTACAGTACACGAACGGCCCGCTGAGGCTTGGCGCGGCGTATCTCCAGGTCAATATGCCCAACGACCCTGCCAATACCAATGGCGCGGTATATAACGATTACGGCTTCACGTCGCCATTCGTCACCAATCCCGCGACAGGGTCTGGTGTGAGCAAGCAACGGATGTACGGTGCGGGCGGCTCCTATGGAATCGGCCACGCGAACGTGTCGCTGCTATATACAAACGTCCAGTTCCAGTATCTCGACACGTCCCGGTTGTTGGTGCAAAACGTCGAGCTGTCACTGACCGATTACCTGCGCCCGGACCTCATGGTCGGTGCCGCATATATCTTCACGACGGGGGCCTATCATCCGCAAGACAACAAGCCGAAATGGCATCAGGTGAACGCCGGACTCGATTACTTCATCAGCAAGCGTACGGACCTCTTCGCCGTCGGGATTTATCAGAGAGCGGCGGGCGACGCGAAATACGCACAGATCTATTCACTGTCGCCGTCAACCACGAAAACGCAGGTCTCTGCCGTGATCGGCATGCGGCACAGGTGGTAATCAAGCGCGATGACCCGGTCATGAGCCAGCCAATCTACCGCCCCCGCTATCGCGGGGTTTTCCCCGTCGTGCCGACCATTTTCGACGATGACGGACGTCTCGATCTCGCTGGCCAGAAGCGCTGCATCGATTTCATGATTGATGCCGGCGCCGACGGTCTGTGCATACTCGCGAATTTCTCCGAGCAATTCGCCCTATCCGATGATGAGCGCAGCATGCTCACCGGCGTCGTGCTCGATCACGTCGCCGGACGCGTTCCTATGATCGTCACGACCACACATTTCAGTTTGCAGGTCTGCGCGCAACGGAGTCGCCGTGCGCAGGATGCAGGCGCGGCGATGGTCATGATCATGCCTCCCTATCACGGCGCAACCATCCGCGTGGGCGAACGCGGCATTTACGAGTTCTTCACCGCCGTGTCGAATGCAATCGACATTCCGATCATGATCCAGGTTCAAAATTGCAAACCCCCTCTCGATCAACCGGCGAGTCGACGGGAAACTGCAACTACATCGATAGCGAAAGATCAACGCTCGTACGCGGTCAGCGCAGGCGCGAGTCGCGCCTCGACGTCCCGCTCCACATCACTCGGTCTACCGAAGCGCTTGACATGAAGTCTGCGGTCGCCGCGACAGCTTATCGTTCGATGGTCGCCGCGGCGATGGTGATCTCCGCGCCAGTCGTCGGATTGCGACCGGTCCGCGCCGCGCGCTGCCCCTGCGAGAACGCCACGAAGCCGACCAGCTGCATCGCATCGCCGCGGCTCACCGCCCCCTCGCATCGAAGTCACCGCTTGCCGTTGCCGGTTGCAAGACTGCGATCAACTTCGCGCGCGACCATACGTCGTCCGAATCCCTGCGACACATGGCCTTGCTGCAAAGCGCCATCTTCGACACCCAGGATCTCGCCGAGGCGATTTCGGCCTGGCACGAGAAACGGCCGGGGCGCTTCGACGCCCTATCGCCGCTGACGACCCGCCAGACCGCGAGCGTGCCCGGGAACCACTGCAGGCCACTCGCGCGCCCGCTGATTCCCAGCCGCACACTCGATGACCGCGCCACATAATCGCGGCTCACCTCATCAGTTGGCCACTTCAAACGCAAATGGTCTGTTCCGCACGCCACGTCGAATGCTGATGGATCAGTTTCCACGCGCTTTCGAAAGGCGACCAGAGTTGAGTCGTCCAGCTACTCACTTTGACGATGCTGGCGTCGGCGCGACGCTCCATCTGGTGGTCGATTGGGCCGAAGACCAGGACGCCGCTGCTCATGATCTTGCAGACGGGCGCTGCGTGCAATCGATCCCATAAGCCGGCTTGCTGCCAATCGCGTAGCCTGCGCCAGCAACTGACGCCGGAACCGCATCCCGTCTCCGCTGGCAAATCTCGCCAGCGGATACCGATCTTCAGCACGCACAGGATGCCGGTCAGCGCAGCCCGATCCGGTACTGGCCTGCGACCCGGATTTCTCGCGTCGAGAAACAACCTCTTGACGCTACACAGTTAGCGCTTCGGAGGCCGCACGCGCGTCGTCGTTTTCGATGCGGCGGGCGGCGCCGCTTCCGCCGGCACGCCGGCCGCGCCCACCCGCTTGAACCACGGCGAACCCAGCGTGGCCGCGCTCATGTCGGACGCCGCCTCGAGCAGCAACGGCGCCAGTTCCTTGAGCCGCGACTCCGGCAGGCGGCTCGTCGGGCCAGCAAGGCTCACGATCCCGACCACCTCGCTCGTCACCGGATTGCGTACCGGCGCCGCAATCGACGTCATGCCGACCTCGTACGTCTCGATCGCCATCCCGTAGCCGCGTTCGCGTGCGCCGTTCAGGTCCTTCAGGAACTGCTGGATCGTCTTCGGCGCGCGCGGTACGTTCTGTGCCTTCGCGCTGAGCCCGCCCTGCTTCGACACCAGCTCGATCGCGCGCTCGTCGGGCAGCGTCGAGAGCCACGCCTGGCCGCTCGCGGTGCAATGCAGCGGCGGCTGGCTGCCCATGTCCGGGTCGTAGCGCAGCCCCGATTTCGCGCCCTGCGCCTTGCCAACGAACGTGATGTGGTCGTCCTCGACCACACCGAGCCGCGCCAGCTCGCCGGACGCCTCGGCCAGCCGGTCGAGCACCGGCTGCGAAATGTCGAACATCCCGCTCGTCGACAGGTAGATCAGCGCGAGCGACACCAGCTTCAGCGCGAGCATGTACTCGCCGTGCTCCTGGTCCTGCCGCACGAATCCTTCGTCGATCAGCATCGACAGCAGCCGGTGCGTGCCGCTGCGCGGAATGTTGAGCGTATCGGCAATGGTGGCCAGCGGCATGCGGCCGCCGTTCTTTGCCAGCAATTCCAGCACTGCGAGCGCGCGCTCGAGATTTCCTGCCATGGCGCCTTCTCATCCTTATCGTGATGGCAAATGAGAACACAATTCCACACTGGAACTCAAGCAGATTCACGCGGTGCGCCGGCGCTCGAATCCGCGTTGCCGCGATCCCGCACGCGGCCTGCCGCACCGCGCACTTTCAGTGTCCGGCGCTCACGCTCACCGGCACGAACGTTCCGCGATGACGCGCGCCCTTGACGAGCACCGCCGCGCCGCCCACCGCCGCCGGCACCGCGAGCGCCGCGAAAACCTGCCCGAAGCTCCAGTTCGCATGAAGCATCGCCGCGCCCAGCATCGCGCCCGCAATGCCGCCGAAGCGGCCGACGCCAAGCATCCAGCTCGTGCCGGTCGCACGCATCTCGGTCGGATAGGAGCCGGCCGCGAGCGCGCAAAAGCCGGTATTCGAGCCGTTCATGCAATAGCCGATGCCGAGCGCCAGCACGCAGATCACGCCGAACGGATGGGCCGATGCGCCCATGTACCACGCGAGCGCGCCGCCCGCGAGCACGGTCGCGCCGAGCGCGCGATGCGGATTGAAGCGGTCCATCTGCCAGCCGATCAGCACCGAGCCCACCGTGCCGCCCGCCTGGAACAGCGCGCCGACGACCGCCGCCTCGCCCAGCGAAAAACCGAGGCCCCGAATCAGCGTCGGCAGCCAGTTGCCGAGCAGGTAGACGGTGAGCAGGCCCGCGAAATAGCAGATCCACAGCATCACCGTGCCGAACGCGTGCTCGCGCGACAGGATCGCGCGCACGGGGCTGCGCGCGTCGCGCGCCGGTTCGTGTGACACGAAGCGCGTGCGCTCGTCGGCGATGCCGGGCTGCACGCAGTTCAGCACGCCGACGAGGCGCACGCGCCGGCTCTCCTTCAGCGCGAGGTAGCGCGCGGACTCGGGCAGCCACTTCACGAGCACCGGCACGTAGGCGACCGGCAGCACGCCGCCGAGCAACAGCACCGAATGCCAACCCCACGTCTCGATCAGCCATGCGCTCACGAAACCACCGCCCGCCGCGCCGAACGTGAAGCCACAGAATACGGCCGTCACCATCAGCGCACGGCGGCGCGGCGGCGCGTATTCGGCCATCAGCGTGGCCGCGTTCGGCATCGATGCGCCGAGGCCGATGCCGGTCAGGAAGCGCAGCACCGTCAGCGATGCGATACCGGTCGCAAACGCCGACGCCACGCTCCATATCCCGAAGAACAGCACCGCGCTGACCATCACGGTCTTGCGGCCGAAGCGGTCGGACATCGGGCCGGCGCCGAGCGCGCCGAACGCGAGACCGAGCAGGCCGCCGCTCATCACCGGGCCGAGCGCGTCGCGCGGGATCGCCCACGCACTCGAGATCGACGGCGCGATAAAGCCGATCATCACCGTATCGAGCCCGTCGAGCATTACGATCAGCATGCAGAGCAGCAGCACGAGCCAATGGAAGCGGCCGACCGGCTGCGCGTCGAGGAAATGCTGGACATCGATCGGCTTTTTCCGATCAGCTTCGTGATCCTGAGTATTACGTCCCGGCCGTCGGGCCATTTGCGAGGAAGTCATCAGTATGTCTCCAAAGTGTTGTTCTTGTTGTCGTGCTGAATGCCCGAGTCTCACGCCGGTGTCATATCGGACGCGAAACCCGGGCCCGTCATGTCGCCATCGCGACCGCCGCGCGCTCAGGCCGGCACGGCCGCCGCGTCGATCACCGCGAGCGACGCTTCGCGCAGGCGCCGCGCGCGCGCCACCGCGGGCGTCGTCTTCGCCCACTGCTCGTTCGGCACCTCGACGCTCACCGGCAGGTGCGCGGGCAGCGCGCGCAGGATGCCCGCAAGGTCGAGGCCGCCGTCACCCGGCACCAGCCGCGCGCAGCGCGCCTGGAACAGCAATGTGTCGACATCGGTCGGACGCTCGGCCGGCGCGTCGCAGAACTGCACGTAGCCGAAGTAGTCGCGCGGCAACGCGCATAGCGCGTCGAGCGACGAGCCTGCGCGGTCGAAGTGGATCGGATCGATGATCAGCCCGGTGTTGTGACGGCCGCAAGCGTCGACGATGCGCGCGCCTGCGTCGAGATCCTTCACGTCGGTCCACGGCATCGGCTCCAGCGACGGCGACAACCCGAGCGGCGCGGCGAGATCGCATAGCCGGCCGAGCCGGTCGACGGTACGCGCTTCATCAGGGTCGTTGCCCGCGACGAGCACGTAGCGCGCGCCAAGTTCGGCGGCCGTTTCGAGCATCGGCAGATAGTCCGTCACGTCGGTGTCGGGCTTCAGGCGCGCGATCTCGACGTCGAGCACGCGCATGCCCGTGTCGCGCAGGATCGCCAGCGTTTCGCGCCGGAGCGGCGTGTCGCCGACGATCGCGTGGCGGATCTCGGTGTCGGTGGCCGGCAGCAGGCGCAGGCCGACGTAGTCGTAGCCCGCGTCGACCGCGCATTGCACCATCTGCGGCGGGTTCAGTTCGAGCACGGTCAGCGCCGACAGCGACAGCGCGCGGGATTGAGGCTGGGTCATGTCGTCTCCTTGATCGTCATCGCGTCACGTTCAGCGCAGCGGCGAGAACGGCGCGGGCACGCAGATCGTCGATTCCATCGTCGTCAGATGCGCAGGGCCGCCCTTCGGCGGCCAGATGCCGTCCTTGACCGCTTCCGCGCGAATGCGCGAACGCTCATCCACGCCCGCATACGGCCAGATGTTCAGAAAGCGCGGCACGTCGCCGTCGAGCGCATACATTGCGCCAACCAGCGGCGAGCGCTTCGTGCGCTCCGGCACCGCCTGCTCCCACACGTCGATCGTATGCTGCAGGCTGCCGAGCTTCGTGCCGTACACGCGCATCTCGTAGATACCGCCGTACACGGCCGGCTCGATCGGCGGCAGGAACGGGAACAGCGCGTAGCTGGCCGTCTTCACGTCGACGATATATTCGCCGCAGCCGAACGGGTTGCCTTCGAGCAGCATCCGCTTGCGTTCGGCGACGAGCGCGGCTTCCGATGCATAGCCGCGCAACACCAGCGCCTGGCCGAGCGTGCCGATGTCCGAGTACCAGCAGCCGAGCAGCCTGCCGCCCTGCGGATCGCCGCTGGCCTTGATTCCTTCGAAGACCTGCGCGTTCGCGCCGATCTTCACCGTGAGCGTCACTACGTCATACAGTGTCATTGCATTTTCCTCGAGGATGAATCGATGTCGGCGCATGCGCGGCATCCGGCGCAGCGTCGGCAAGAGAAAGCGCGGCGAGATAACCGAAGGTCATCGCGGGCCCGAGCGTAATGCCGCCGCTCGGATAGCAGCCTCCCATCATGCTGGCCGCATCGTTGCCGACCGCGTAGAGGCCGGCAATCGGCGCGCCGGCGCGATCGAGCACGCGCGCGTCTCGGTCGGTCGCGAGGCCCGCGAACGTGCCGAGGCTGCCCGGCAACAGCTTCACCGCATAGAACGGCCCCGCTTCGATCGGCGCGAGACACGGGTTCGGCTGATGGCCGGCATCGCCCTGCACGCGGTTGTACGGCGTCGAGCCCTTGTGAAACGCAGGATCGGAGCCCTGCTTTGCATACTGGTTGTATGCGCAGACCGTGTCAGCGAGCGCATGCGCATCGATCCCGCACGCGCGCGCGAGCGCATCGAGCGTCGCACCGCGCTTCAGGTAGCCGGAGCGCCGGTACGGGCCGGTCGGAAACGGAAACGGCTTCGAGAAGCCGAGCCCGTAGCGACGCTGGAAGCGATGGTCGCAAATCAGCCACGCGCAGACTTCGTCGCCGGCGGGCGTCGTATCCAGCAGCGCCGAGATGAAGTCGTGATACGACGACGCCTCGTTCACGAAGCGCCTGCCTGCCCGCGTCACCGCGATCACGCCCGGCTTCGCACGCTCGATCAGGTGCGGAAACGCGACGGCGGCGGCGGCGGATTGCGGCACCAGCGACACGGGCGCCCACGCGGCCGGCGCGTCGAGCGCGTGATCGAAATGCGCGCCGATCGATTCGCCGAGCCGGATCCCGTCGCCGCTATTGCAGAGCGGCGCCGCCGACCAATGCTCGCGCCCGGACGGCGTATACGCGAAGGTCTGCGCGCGCCGCGCCGGATCGTGCGGAAAGCCGCCACATGCGAGCACGACGCCGCGCGCCGCGCGCACCTCGTGCACGACGCCGTCGACCTCGACTCGCGCGCCGGTTACGCGTTCGGCGTCGCGCATCAGGCCGATCGCTTTCGCGTGCGTGCGCAGGTCGACGCCGCGATCGGCCGCCGATTTCAGCAGTCGCGCGACGAGCGCATTGCCGTTGACGAGATACATCGAGCGCCCGTAGCGCAGCTTGTGCCAGGCGAACGCGGCCAGCCGGCGGCTCGCGTGCAGCGCCGATTTCGGCGAGCGCGTCGCGCGATAGAAATGCGCGAGATCCTGCCCGGACGCGATCGCCATCCCCTTGATCGTCGTGACCGACAACGGCTCGCGCAGCTTGTCGATCAGCGAGCCCAGCTCGCGGCCGTCGTACGGCATCGCGCAGATCGAGCGCCCGCCAGTGCCCGCGCCCGGCGTCGTGTGGAAATCGGGAATGCGGTTGCCGTCGACGAAGCGCACCGCCGTGTGCCGCTCGAAGAACGCGACCATCTCGGGGCCGCGCTCGAGCAGCGCATCGACCTTCCTGGCATCGAACTGCGCGCCCAGTTCGTTCTTCAGATAGGTGCGCGGCGCATCGACGTCCTCGCGAATCCCCGCGCGCGTCGCGAGCGGATTGCGCGGAATCCACATCCAGCCCCCCGACCACGCGGTCGTGCCGCCGAACACGGCCTCCTTCTCCGCGACGATCACGCGCAGCCCCTGCGCGGCCGCCGTCACCGCAGCCGCGAGCCCGCCCGCGCCGGAACCCAGCACCAGCACGTCGCAATCGAGTATCGGTTCACGCTTCATGTTCGGTATCGCCCGTTCAATGTCTCCAACGCCGGATGCGATGTCGCCGCGACGTTTGTGGAATGTTCTTTCGATGTGGAATACTATTCCACTAATTCGAGTTTCGCAAAGACTTTGTGACGACAGGGAGGCACGACAATGCGGGTACTGGTAACGGGTGGTAGCGGTTTTCTCGGCGCGTGGATCATCAGGAGGCTGCTGGCGCGCGGCATCGAATGCGTGAGTTTCGACCTGAGTGCGAACCCGGGCCTGGTCGACGCGCTCGCGCCCGCACGCGCCGCGGCGGTGCAATGGCGCACAGGCGACGTCGCCGATGCCGCGGCCACCGCACGCGCGCTCGACGGCTGCGACGCGATAATCCATCTCGCGGGCATCCTCACGCCCGGCTGCGCGGCCGATCCGGTGCGCGGCGCGCAGGTCAACCTGATCGGCACGCTGAACGTGTTCGAGGCCGCGCGCGCGGCCGGGCTGCGGCGCGTGCTCTATGCGAGCAGTGCCGGCGTATTCGGCCCGGACGACGGCGCCGTGCCGTTGCCGCAGACGCACTACGGCGCGTTCAAGCTCGCGTGCGAGGGCTCGGCGCGCGCGTATTGGCACGATCACGGGATCGCGAGCGTCGGTTTCCGTCCGCTGGTGGTCTACGGCGCCGGACGCGAGACGGGATCGAGCGCCGGGCCGAGCCTCGCATGCCGCGCGGCCGCGCGCGGCGAGCGCTACACGATCCCGTTCAGCGGCGCGACGGGTCTCATATACGCGGACGATGTCGCCGCCGCGTACGAAGCCGCGCTGCTGCGCGACGTCGACGGCGCGCACGCGTTCACGCTGGCGGGCGAGATCACGCCGGTGGCCACGCTGATCGAGCGGATCGCGGCTCTCGCGCCGGAAGCGCGCATCGACGCCGACGGGCCGCCGCTGCCGATCGCGACGGCCTTCCCCGACGATCCCGCGCTCGCGCGCCTGCTGCCCGGCCTGCCGCGCACCGCGCTCGACGACGGGCTGCGGCAGACCATCGCGTTCTACCGCCATCACCTGCCGGCACTCGCCGCAACCGGCCGCTAGACGACTAGGCGGCGACGGCGGCGGGCGCCACTGCGGTGCGCGCTGCCACCGCGCGATGCACGGCGAGCGTCGCCGCGAGCGTGCGCGCGGCGTCGTCCGCCGAACACAGCGGCGATTCGTCGCCGGCGATCACCGCCGCGAAGTGGCGCAACTGCTCGTGGTAAGGGTCCGCGCCGTGCGGCGTGCAGCGCTCGACCGTCAGCGGCTCGTGCCAGCCCTTCCCGCCGCGGTACTCCCACAGATCGAGCTGCGGCAGCGTGAGCGACGCATCGGTGCCGATCAGGAAATGCGTGTTCACCTGCTGGCGCGGATAGTGCGCGGCCTCGCCCGCTGCGAGATCCCAGTTCCACGGCGACACCGCGCAGTCCGACACCGCCAGCGTGCCGAGCGCGCCGCTGTCGAAACGCAGCAGCACCGCGGCCGTGTCCTCGACGTCGAAACCGCGCACGCCGTTCGACGTCTGCGCGTGGACCTCGACGATCTCGCCGAGCAGGAAACGCATGATGTCGATGTCGTGAATGAGGTTGATCAGCACGGGGCCGCCGCCCGCCTGCCGGCGCCACTCGACGTCGAAATACGCGTCGGGCTTGTAGAACGTCGCGAGCGCATTGGCCGCGACCGGCCGGCCGAGCCGTCCGGCGCGCACGATCTCCCGCGCACGCCGCAGGATCGGATTGTGGCGGCGATGGTGCCCGACCAGCAGCGGCACGCCGGCTTCACGCGCGGCGCGGCTCATGCCGGCCGCCTCCTCGACGCTGTCCGACACGGGCTTCTCGATCAGCGCGGGCACGCCGCGCTCGATGCACGCGAGACCGACCGCCACATGCGTCGCGTTCGGCGTCGCGACGATCGCGCCGTCCGGACGTACGTCATCGAGCATCGCCGCGTAGTCGGCGAGCCAGCGCAGCCCTTCGGCGCGCGCGAACTGCTCCGCCGCCGGTGACGGGTCCGCGATCGCCACCACTTCCACGTGCGGATGCACACGCGCGCGCTCCACGTGCATTCGCCCGATCGCGCCTGCACCGATCACCGCCAGCCGTCTCCTTGCCATCGCTTCATCTCCTTGTTCGGGTTGTACGACGCGTATCCGCGACCAACCGGGTGAATACCCCGATTTCTTGAAATCTTCTTTGATTGTTGAATACTATTCCAGTTTGAACTAGAGTTCATCAAAAAATTTCGCCACGCGTCGCGATGGCACGGAATCGACCACTCACCGGGAACAGGAGCGCAGACAGATGACGGACCAGCACCAGCAGGACGACACCCTTTCCAGCCATCGGGCAGACGCGCCCGACAGCCCGGCGCTGTCGCGCCGCGCGTGGCTCGTGACCGCGGGCAAGGCGCTCGCAGGCGGCGCGGCGGCGCTGGCCGCGCCCGCGATCGTGCGCGCACAGGGCGAACAGCCGCTGAAGCTCGGCCTGCTGATGGCCAAGCAGGGCGTGTGGACCGAACAGGGCGAGGTGATCGCGAACGGCGTGAAGCTCGCGCTCGACGACGCGGGCAACCAGGCGCGCGGCCGCCGCGTCGACCTCGTGTGGTACGACGAACCCAATCCGCAGTCGGCGCAGCAGAACATGCAGAAGCTCGTCGAGCAGGACAAGGCGATCGCGGTGATCGGCGGCACGAACAGCGGCACGTCGCTCGCGATGTCGTCGGTCGCGTGGCGCACCAAGACCCCCTATATCGCGCCGAACGCCGCCGCGCGCGAGCTGACCGGCAGCAGCTGCAACCCGTATACGTTCCGCGTGCTGAGCCCGACGCCCGTCACCTGCCGCGCGCTCGCGCCGTCGCTGTTCGCGATCGGCAAGAAGTGGCATTTCCTCGTCGCGAACTATGCGTACGGGCAGGACATCCAGCGTTCGATGTCCGACTTGCTGAAACAGGCCGGCGGCACGATCAGCGGCGCCGACGTCACGCCGCTGAACACGACCGATTTCAGCTCGTTCATCCTGAAGATCCGCCAGTCGAAGCCCGACGTCGTGCTGCTCGGGCTGCCGGGCGGCGACCTGTCGACGTTCCTGAAGCAGTACGCGGAAATGGGCATGAAAGGCCGGATTCCGGTCGCGTGCCCGATCATCGGCGATTCGGATCTGTGGTCGATCAGCGTCGATGCGGCGACCGGCTACTACGGCAAGCCGTGGCACTTCAGCTCGCCCGGCCATTCGCCGGACGAAGTCGCATTCGTCAAGCGCTACGCCGCGAAGTACGGCAAGCCGCCCGCCGACAAGGCCTGGATCGGCTGGTTCACGACCCGCGCACTGCTGCAGGCGATCAACCAGGCGAAAAGCACGTCCGGCGTGGACATCGTGCAGAGCCTGGAGACCGTGCAGTTCGCCGACGGCAGCGGCCCCGCACACTTCCGGCCGTGGGATCACCAGCTGCTGCGGCGCTGGACCGTGTTCAAGGTGAAGGACGGGATCACCGACAAATGGGACTGGCTCGACCAGATCTCCGTCGTGCCGCAGAACCCGGCCGAGCTCGACCGCCTGTACGGCACGCGCCAGGAGATCGGCTGCACGATGGCCGCGCGCTGACGCCGCGCGCCGCCGCACCGCCGGCACATGCGCCGGCAAGCCCCACGCGTATCCCGCGCACGCCGCGGCTCGCTGCCCGCCCCGTTCCGACGGGGTGCGGCGCGGGCCCGGCGGGCCGCACACTGGAGTAAGGGCATGGCAGAAATGGTGTTGTCCCAGGTCGCCAACGGACTGGTGCTGGGATTCCTCTACGTGCTGCTCGCGATCGGACTGTCGATCATCTGCGGGCTGCTCGGCATCGTCAATTTCGCGCATGGCGCGCTGTTCGCGCTCGGCGCGTATTTCGCGATCGCGCTGTCGACGCAGTTCGGGTGGGCGGCTGTCGTGCTGGCGCCGCTGCTCGTCGCTGCGGTCGGCGTGCTGATCGAGGTGGTCTTCATCCGGCGGCTATACGGCAAGGAGCCGCTGCTCAGCCTGATCGTCACGTTCGCGCTGTCGCTGCTGATCACCGCGCTGACGCGTCTCGTGTGGGGTGCCGGCGGCCTTCCGTTCAGCCCGCCCGACGCACTCACCGGCTTTCTCGTCTACGGGCCACTGCTGATCACGAAGTACCGGCTGTTCGTGCTGGTCGCGACGGTCGCGATCCTCGTCGCGCTGTGGTGGTTCATGAACTACACGCCGTACGGGCGGATCCTGCGCGCGGGCAGCCGCGATCCGGAAATGGTCGGCCTGCTCGGCATCAACCTGCCGCGCGTGCTGACCGGCGCGTTCGCGCTCGGCGCGCTGCTCGCAGGCGCCGCCGGCGTGCTGGCCGCGCCGCTGCTCACGGTCACGCCCGGCATGGCGACCGCCGCGGTGATGCCCGCGTTCGTGATCGTGACGATCGGCGGCCTCGGCTCGTTCGCGGGCGCCGTGGTCGCAGGCCTGCTGGTCGGCATCGTGACCGCGCTGGCCGTGCAGTTCTTTCCCGAAGGCTCGTCGGTCGCGATGTACGTGCTGATGGCCGTCGTCCTTCTCGTGCGCCCTCGCGGGCTGTTTGGTGAACGCTGGGAGCGCTTCGAATGAAACTCGGCCAACTGACCCGGCACCCGGTCGTGGTGCTCACCACCTCGCTGATCGTCGTGTCGCTCGCGCTCACCGCGACCGGCACGCCGCTCGAACGCGCGACGCAGATCGCAATCTACACGCTGTACGGGATGGGCGTGAACCTGCTCGTCGCGTATACGGGGCTCGTGCCGTTCGGCGCATCGGTGTTCTTCGGCACGACCACCTACCTCGTCGCGGTGTCGCTGCTGCGCGTGCTCGGCAATGAAATGCTCGCGCTCGCGGCCAGCGTGATCGTGACGACCGTGCTGGCAGCGCTGATCGGCGCGATCGTGTTACGCCGGCGCGGGCTGTATTTCTCGCTGCTCACGCTCGCGTGCTCGCAGATCGCGTTCGAGATCGCGTTCAAGTGGACCGACTTGACCGGCGGCGAAAACGGCCTGCAGAACGTGCCGCGCCCGACCTTCCCCACGACCGTCGGCTTCCACGTGTTCGCGTGCGTGACGGTGATCGCCGTCGCATGGGTGCTGTGGCGCATCGTGCACGCGCCGTTCGGGCGCGCGCTGCAGGCGCTGCGCGACAACGAGCAGCGCGCGGCGAGCCTCGGCTACGACACCTACCGGCTCAAGCTGCGCGCGTTCGTGATCTCGGCGGCCGTGATCGGCTACGCGGGCGGCCTGCTGTGCCTGATGCTACAGGGCGCGTATGCGAACAACCTGAGCTGGGAACACGCGGGCGACAGCCTGCTGATGACGGTGCTCGGCGGCGTCCACCAGTTCCTGGGGCCGCTGTGGGGCGCGATCGCGTTCATCCTGCTCGAGGACAAGCTGAGCAGCCTGACCGAACACTGGTGGCTGATCTTCGCGCCGATCATCATCGCGTTCGCGTTCTTCTCGCCCGAAGGCATTCACGGCATCGTGCAGCGCATGCTGCGGCGCCCGCGCTGGACGCTCGTGCGCGACACGATTCCCGCGCGCCCCGACGTCATCGCGCCATATCGCGCGAGCCGCATCGACTCGGATCCCGACACGCCGGTGCTGAGCGTGCGCGTTCTGTCGAAGCGCTTCGGCTCGCTCGTGACGGCCGACCAGATCGACCTCGACGTTTATCCGTACCGGCTGCACAGCTTCATCGGCCCGAACGGCGCGGGCAAGACCACGTTCTTCAATATGCTGACGGGCGTGCTGTCGCCGACGGCCGGCACGATCACGTTCGACGGCCGGGACGTGACGAAGCTCGCGATGTTCCGCCGCGTGCGGCTCGGCATGAGCCGCTCGTTCCAGATTCTCAGCGTGTTCCGCAACCTGTCCGTGTTCGAGAACGTGCGCGTCGCGGTGCAGGCCTCGCAGCACGATCGCCTCGGCCTCTGGCGCGATGCGCACGCGCTCGACGAACAGAATGCGCAGACTTGGTCGCTGCTCGCGGCGGTCGGGCTCGTCGAGCGCGCGGCGCACGCATGCGAAAGCCTCTCGCATGGCGAACAGCGCCTGCTCGAAATCGCGCTGTCGCTCGCGACGCGCGCGCGCCTGCTGCTGCTCGACGAGCCGCTCGCCGGTCTCGCCGAAGCCGATCGCGCGCGCGTGGCCGCGATCATCCGCGAACTCGCGAACCATCATGCGGTACTGCTGATCGAGCACGACATCGACCGCGTGCTGACGATCTCCGATCGCGTCAGCGTGCTGCATCGCGGCCGGTTGATCGCAGACGGCTCGCCGGCCGAAGTCGCGCGCCACCCGGAAGTGATCGAAGCGTACCTCGGCCATGCGAACGGCGAACGGCCGGTCGACGCGCGGCTGGCCGGGCGCGACGACGAACATCGCGAACGCGACGGCTCGGCAGCGGCAGCGCGCCGCCCGCTGCTGCTGCTCGAACGCGTGAAGGCCGGCTACACCGGCAACACGATCCTCGACGGCATCGACATCACGCTGTACGAAGGCGAAGTGATCGCGATCCTCGGCCGCAACGGCGTCGGCAAGACGACGACACTGCGCGCCGCAACCGGCGTCACCGACATCACGGCCGGCCGCATCACGTTCGACGGCCACGACATCACCGGCCGCCCCGCGCACGAGATCAACCGCCTCGGCCTCGCGATGGCGCCCGAAGGGCGCCGGCTGTTCCCGAACCTCACCGTCGCCGAAAACCTGCGGCTCGCCGCGCGCAAGGGCGGCGCGAGCGTCGACGAGATGTTCGTGCTGTTCCCGCGCCTCGCGACGCGCAAGGACGCGCGCGCCGAACATCTGTCGGGCGGCGAACGGCAGATGGTCGCGATCGCGCGCGCGCTGATGGCGCCCGCGAAGGCGATCCTGCTCGACGAGCCGTTCGAAGGGCTCGCGCCCGCCGTCGTGCAGGAAGTGCTCGACGCCGTCGTGAAGCTGCGCGAGCGCGCGAGCGTCGTGATCGTCGAGCACCAGGCCGACATGGTGCTGCCGATCGCCGACCGCGCGTACGTGCTCGTCAACGGCCGCGTCGCACATGAAAGCAGCGCGGCCGCGCTCGAACAGGACGCGGCCACGCAGGCAAGACTGCTCGGCATCGTGCACGACGATGCCGGTTCTACCCCGGAGATGAAAACAGCATGACTTCCACCCTGACCGTGACCATTCCCGTTTCGCTCGACGAAGGCCTGAGCGGCGCGACGCGCATCCATTTCATCGTCGGCGATCCGATCGCGCAGGTACGCTCGCCGAAAGGCGTGACGGCCGCGCTGCGCGAGGCCGGGCTCGATGCGCTCGTCGTCCCCGCGCACGTCGCGCCCGACGATCTCGCGGCGTTCTTCGCGGGCGTGTCGCCGATGCGCAATGTCGACGGCGTGATCATCACCGTGCCGCACAAGTTCAGCGCCGCCGCGTTCTGCACGAGCCTGTCCGACGAAGCCGCGTTCCTCGGCGCGGTGAATACGCTGCGCCGCACGGCCGACGCCGGCTGGCACGGCGGCATGTTCGACGGCACCGGCTTCGTCGCCGCGCTCGCCGACGCAGGCTGCGACCTGCGCGGCAAGCGCGCGCTGCTGATTGGCGCGGGCGGCGCGGGCTCGGCGATCGGCCACGCGCTGGTCACGGCAGGCGCCGCGTCCGTCGACGTGCGCGACAACGACGCGGTGCGCGCCGGCGCGCTAGTCGAGCGGCTCGCGACGCTGCAGCGCGGGACGGCGCGCGTCGCCGCCGCGGACGTCGCGCCCGAATCGTTCGATGTGCTCGTCAACGCGTCGCCGATGGGCATGCGCGCGGACGATCCGTTGCCGGTCGACGTGTCGCGCGTGCCGGCCACCACCTTCGTCGGCGACGTCGTCACGAAGCCGCCGCTCACGCCGTTCATCGAGGCGGCGCGCGCACGCGGCTGCCGAACCGTCACCGGCACGCAGATGTTCGCGCGCGTGTGCGACCGGATGGTCGCGTTCCTGACGGATGCCGCCGCCTAAGCGCGAGCCCGGGGGCCGCGCGCGTCGCATTGTCCGAACGCCGCGCACCCGCTGAACCGCTTTCGATGCAAAACGGCGGCGCACCGCGCCGCCGTTCCCCCCGCATCACCACGAGTACAGCCCGACCAACTGGCTGACCGGCTTCTTCGGCGCTCACCCGGGCGACATCGACGGGCTCGATACGATCTATCGCGCGAACATGCGAACGTGCCGATCGGGATGCGGTCGATCGGCCTGTGCAGACACGTCAATTTCCAGAACACCATTCCACTTTTAAATTTATTGGAATAATATTCCACAATCATCAAGACATCGTCTACCGTGCGCCGAATCGGCACGCATGGCGGGACGGAACGAAGGAGACGTGGACATGGGTGCGGTCATCGATCAGGGCTGGGACGAACAAGTGGACCTGCTGGTATTCGGCGCGGGCGCGGCGGGCATGACCGCCGCGCTGGTCGCCGATCACGAGGGTCTGGCCGTCCTTGTATGCGAAAAAACCGGCGCGGTGGGCGGCATCACGTCCACGTCTGGCGGCACGACGTGGGTGCCGGGCACACGCCTGAGCGTCAACGCGGGCGTGCCCGACAGCGTCGACGATGCACGGCGCTTTCTGCAGTCGGTGGTCGGCGCGCGTGGCGGCGACGATGCGCGCGAAGCGTTTCTGCAAAGCGGCCCCGAGGCCATCGACGAACTCGCGCGCATCAGCGATGTGAAGTTCATCGCCGCCGCCGCGCACCCCGACTACGTAAACGGGCCCGGCGCCGCATACGGCGGCCGCGCGCTCGTGCCCGCGCCGTTCGATGCGCGCGTGCTCGGCCGCGCATTCGCGCGCGTGCGGCCGCCGCGCAAGGAATTCATGGGGCTCGGCGGAATGATGGTCGCGCGCAATGACCTCAATGCGCTGCTCGCGCCGTTCGCATCGGTCGCGCACTTCACGCGCACGATCGCGGTCGTCGGTCGCTATGCGATGGACCGGCTGCGTTTTCCGCGCGGCACGCAGCTCGTAATGGGCAACGCGCTCGCCGCGCGGCTTTATTACAGCCTGCTCAAGCGCAACGTGGAGGTGCGCTTCGACACGCCGCTGCTCGAACTCGTGCGCGAGAACGGCCGCGTTGCCGGCGCGATCGTCGCGACGCCGGACGGCGGCCGCCGGCGAATCGGTGCGCGTCGCGGCGTGGTGCTCGCAACAGGCGGCATCACGCGCCATCCGGCGCTGCGCCGGCAGTTCTTCCCCTCTGCCGCGCAGCCGTTGTCGCTGTCACCGGACACCCATACCGGCGACGGCGTCGATCGCGCGCAGCGCGTCAACGCGCGTGTCGAAAATGGCGGCGACAGCCCTGGGCTGTGGATGCCGTGCTCGATCCGCCGCGCACCGGGCGCAGAAAAAGGCGACGACAGCGTATGGCCGCATATCATTCTCGACCGCGCGAAGCCCGGCCTGATCGCGGTCAACCGTTGCGGCGAGCGCTTCGTCAACGAGTCGAATTCGTACCACGACTTCGTGATGGGGATGCTGCGCGACGACGGCAACGGGCCGAGCGTGCCGGCCCACCTGATCGTCGATGCGGCGTTCATCCACACGTATGGCCTCGGCCTGCTGATGCCGGCACGCAGCGCGGCCCGCATCGCCGAATTCGAACGCGCCGGCTATCTGGTGAAGGGCGCGACGCTGGCCGAACTGGCGGCGAAGCTGCAGGTGGACGCCGCCGGTCTCGCGCGCACCGTCGCGACCTACAACCTCGACGCCGCCGACGGCAAGGATCCGGCGTTCCAGCGCGGGAGCAACCCGATGAGCCGCTTCAACGGCGACGCGGCGCAACAGCCGAATCCATGCATCCGGCCGATCGGCGCGGGGCCATACTATGCGGTGACCGTGTGGCCCGCCGATCTCGCGTGCAGCGCTGGCCTGAGCGGCACCGCGAACGGCGAGGTACTCGATGTCGACGGGCGCGTGATTCCCGGCCTGTTCGCGTGCGGCAACGATCTCGCATCGATCTTTCGCGGCACCTACCCCGGCCCCGGCACAACGCTCGGGCCGGCCATCGTGTTCGGCTGGCGTATCGCGAAGTTCGCCTCGCGCCGCGATGCGGCGCCGGCCGATGCATCGGCTGCCTGCGCCAACGCGCACGACTGACGAACAGGCTTGCCGCGTTTGGCCGATACGTCGCTATTTTGCTGCGCGTCGTTCCGCGTCGTTCCGTTTAGGCACGTTCCGAGGCCAAAGACGACGACCAGTCACCGCAGCGGCTGTCTAAAGTGGAGAAAGGAATAGCGCGCATTGCGGCAAGTTGGCATGCGGGCGCGGCCGCAGCCTTCAACTGAGTGCCGTGCCGGCCTCGATTTTCGGTTAACCGTGCCGTTAACAGGGATTTGACCTGCGCCGGAGCAATTGCAGCCGGCTTTCCATACGAGCGCGCGCATGCCCGCATTCACTTCGATCGAGAAAATTGCCGACTGGGCCGGACGCAACTATCTTGCCGTCGGGGCCTTGGGCACGCTGATGTCGCTTGCCGCGCTCGGGATCAGCGCGGCGACACTGTGGGCCGGACGGAGCGAAGTGGTCGAGCACGCACATGAGACGTCGCGCAACGTCGCAGCCGTGCTGGTGAGCCAGATCGCGCGCACCGTCGAAACGTCGAACAACGCACTGGTCGCACTCGCGTCCGATCTCGGCAAGCCCGCGGTGCAGCGTATGAATGCAGGGCTGCGGCACGACCTGCTGTTCGAGCGCACTACCGCGCAATATGTCACCGGCATGGGCGTGACCGACAAGCGCGGCCAGTTGATCGACGGATGCTGCAGCGCAACCCATCATTGGGATTTCAGCGATCGCGACTACTTCAAGGTCCATCGCGATGCGGACAACGTCGGCCTCTACGTGTCCGAGGCCTATCGCGCACGCTCGCGCGGCGGCAAGGAATCCATCGCGCTGTCGCGGCGCATCGACCGGCCGGATCTTACGTTCAACGGAATCGCGGTGGTCGCCATCGACCTCGCCTATTTCGATCAACTCCTGTCCGGCCTCGATGTCGGCCCGAACGGTGTCAGCGCGATCCTGCGCGCGGACGGCACGATCCTCGCGAGAAATCCGTCGTTGAACGACAACCAGATGAACCACCTGCGTCGCTCGAAAGCCTTCGAGCGGATGGTGAACAGTGAATCAGGCTTCTATCCCGCGCGTTCGAGCATCGACGGCATCATGCGGCTGTATACATACCAGCGGGTGCCGGGCACGCCGCTGATCGCCGTCGTCGCGCCGGCCGAGCACGCCGTCCTGGCGGGCATTACGCGCCTGTCGTGGACGGTCGGCGTATCCGCAACCGTGATCAGCGCACTGTTCTGCGCGGTGGTATGGCTGCTTACGTTTGCGCTGCGGGACAACCTGCGCAAGCAGACGCTGCTCATGGACCTCACGCGGACCGATCCGCTGACGGGCCTGTGCAACCGCCGCGCGCTCGATATCGCACTGGCCGACGAATGGGAACGGCTGCAGCGGGGCAGCAACGGCAGTCTGTCGATTCTGTTCATCGATGCCGACCACTTCAAGCAGTACAACGACCGGCACGGCCATGCGGAAGGCGACACGGCGCTGCGCTTTCTCGCAGAATGCATCCGCACGAACACGCGGCGGCGCGGCGATCTCGCCGCGCGCTACGGCGGCGAGGAGTTCGTCGCGGTGTTGCCGGATACGAATGAAAGCGGTGCCTGGCAGGTCGCGGAGGCGATTCGCCGCGAAGTCGAACGCAACCGGCTCGACGGGTTTGCGGAAACCGTTCCGGCCTTCACCATCAGCATCGGCTGCGCAACCGGCCATCGCGCGCGCCCCGCGTCCGTGCACGCGCTGTCGCATCAGGCGGACATGGCACTTTATCGTGCAAAGCGCGAAGGCAGAAACCGCGTGTGTTGCGCGGAAACGGAGCAATTCGCGCGCCTGGAGTGACCGGCGAATGATCAACGGTTAACGGTCCGCACGAAGCTGATCCTGTCTTTCGGTCTCCTGACGTGCGTGGTTCTCCTCGTCTCCATTCTCGGCATCGTATCGCCGACAGCGTGATCGACACGCCCGTTGCTCGCCGCTTGCCGTCCACTCGCGCAGCAGCCGGGCCAGTGCGCGCACCGCACCGTTCCGATCGAGCGCCTCAACGAGCACGAACAATCCCGCGACGAGTGGCAGCACGCTCCATGAAATTTCGCGAACGATCGGCACGCACGCCGTGCGATCCCGGTACAGGACGCACGCGGCGGTGACGAATCCCGCGACCGCGGTCGGCAACCCGAGCGGACAATCCGTCATCGACGCCGCCATCAGCGCAACGGCCGTGACCGCAATGCCGGCCATCGCAATGCCGGCCATCGCAATGCGCCCGCCGCCGGTGAGCGGCCGCACCTGTAAACCCGACACGCAATGGCCGCGAAGCGCATGTCGCTGAGTGATCCGAAGCATCACGAACGTGCGCGCGATCGATGCCACGGACGGCAGCGCGAAATGGGCCAGCCATTCGCCGAACGCGGGCATGCGCGAACCGTACAGCACGAGGGTCAATGCGCGCCTATTGTGTGATCCGCGACCGCGGCTGCAATCTGCTGGGCAGTTGCTTGCAGTTGCTTGAGCAACTTGCCGTGATCCATGAACTCGAAACGTTGCAGTGACGTGACCAGCGCAAGCGCGGCAGTCGCCTGCGGGCCGCTGGAAAAAAGCGGCACGCCAATCGAAGCCATTTGTGCCTCCAGTTCGCCCCGCGACACGTAATAGCCTTCCTTGCTGATCTTCTGCAGGCCGCGCCAGAATTCCTCAAAAGTTTCGCCCATGCCCGCATCACGAATCTCGATAGCGCGCTTTTCGAACAATCGCTTGAGCCGCGCCCGCGGCAGCGTCGCCAGAATCACTTTTGGCGCGGATCCCAAAAACAGCGGCCGGGGACGGCCCCTTCCGTAGGCAAGATCCAGCCCCCCGCTGGCACTTTCCCGGTGAGTATCAACAATCTCTTCGTCGAACATCCTTGTCATGACGCAATCGCAGCCCGTCTGCTCCGATAGCTCGCGCATCAGGGAATGCCCCATCGAAAAAAACGGGTCAACCGTCCGCAATTGGTAGTCCAGCGTCATGACTCTGGGGCCCAACGTGTAGCTACCATTGCCCAGCCGGGCAAGCAAGCCGGCATCGACAAGGTCACGCAGGTAGCGATAAGCCGTCGGGGCCGAGCAGCCGATCGTGGCGCATATGGTCTCCATTGGCCACACGGGTTTCTCGATCGAGAAGAGATCGAGAATCGAGAGCATTTTGGACGAGCTTGACATCGGAGCAAATGTAGCGAAAGTGGGGCTGGAGTAGCCGCTATTGTAGCGAAGGCCGCGTCGCCCCCTACCCGCCAATTGCCCTTCAGGCAATCCCCATCTTCTCAGCCATTCGCGCCTGCCAAGTCTCTCGCGGCTCAAATCCCGGCAGCGAGCGCGCATGATTTGCGACTGCGTCCATCAGCACATCATCGGTGAGTGAAAAATCAACCGGCACCTTCATCGGCTGACTCACATACCACGGCGTGTCAACGAACAACTCAAGTCGATTGCCTTCCGGGTCGCGCGTGTACACCGATATCGCGTTGCCGTGAGTGGTGGGCTGGATGTCAGTCGCACCGGCTTCGGCAAGACGCCCGAACAATTCCCTCAGCGTGGCGAGACTATCGGCCCGGAGCGAAATCTGGTTGATCACGTTGAAAGGCACATGTTCGGGGCGGCCGGTGGCAAGCACGATCTGGTGATGCTCCTTCGGGTCACGGCTCAGGAATACCAGATCAACCGGCCCGTTCGGCCCGGCCAGCGTGCCGGCGTCGGTGATCGTGAAGTCCAGGAGGTCCGTGTAGAACCGGACCATGGTAGGCAGCTCTCTGACGTACATCCCGACATGGCTGAAGCTCAGTCCCTTACGCATCTCCACCTCCTTTTAAGTATCACTATACGATAATTTATCAACTTATCTCTTGACGTTCAAGCCATCACGCCTATACTTCTATCACAATGTGATAGCACAACTGGAGACAGCAGATCATGTACGACGTCGCAGTCATCGGGCTGGGCCCAGTCGGCGCAACGCTCGCCAATTTGCTGGCGAGATGTGGATTGACCGTAGCCGTGCTGGAGCGAGAGTCAGCCCCGTACGCCCTGCCTCGTGCGGTTCACTTCGATGCGGAATGCATGCGGGTGTTTGACGCGATCGGCATCGCGCAGGAAGTCGCCGCGTCTTGCCACATTTCGCCGGGCATGAAATTTGTCAACGCGAACGGGCAGCTGCTGGTGGATTGGCCGCGGCCTCAGGAAATCGGCGCGCAGGGCTGGCATTCGAGCTATCGCTTCCATCAGCCTGACCTCGAGCGCGTGCTGCGTGCACGACTGGCCGAGCATGCCGACGTGTCAGTGCATCTGCGCAGCGAGGTGTACGCAATCGACGAGTCAGCCAACCATGTCACGGTCAAATTTGAAGACCTCAGCTGCGGCAAGCTCAAGACCCTCGAAGCGGCATATGTGGTAGGGGCCGACGGCGCTCGCTCGCTGGTGCGCCGATTGATCGGCACCGAGATGACCGATCTGGGGCTTCATGAGCGCTGGCTGGTCTTTGACGCCGTGTTGAAGCGCCCTTGGTCCGTGCTGGGCGACTACAGCGTCCAGTTTTGTGATCCCGCCCGACCCGCTACTTACGTGCGCGGCATCGGCAATCGCCGTCGCTTCGAAATCATGCTGCACGCCAGCGAAGACGCAGCCGAGATGGCGCGGCCGGACACCGTCTGGTCGCTGATCGAGCGCTGGATGACCCCCGACGATGCTGAACTCGAACGCGCGGTGGTGTACACCTTCCATGCCCTGGTTGCGCAACGCTGGCGCCGCGGGAGGCTGATTCTGGCGGGCGATTCCGCCCACCAAACGCCACCATTCCTCGGTCAGGGCCTGTGTGCGGGTATTCGCGATGCCGCGAACTTGGCTTGGAAGCTCATGGCCGTGTGCCGCCACGGGGCCGTCGATACGCTGCTCGACACTTACCAGGGCGAACGTGCTCCGCACGCCAGCGAGTACATCAAGCTGGCCGTTGAGCTCGGTCGCATCATCCAGGCACGAGATCCGGAAGAGGTCGCCGAACGTGACCGCACATTGGCAGTCGCACCGCGGATGCTGCGCAGCCTGAGTCCTCGTCTGGGCGAGAGCGATCTGCGCCTGGCGCAGACGGCAAGCGGCCTCGTCGCGCCACAGCCGATGCTTGCGGGTGGACAGCGCCTCGACGCGAACGCCGGTCAGACGTTCGCCATCCTCGCAAAGCCGGGCCTGCTGGACACTGCATCCGCCGAAGCGCTGCGCGAGGGAATGCGTTGTCCGCTCACGGTGATCGACGCCGGAAGCGCCGAAGCGATGGACTGCTTGAAGGAGTTCGATGCGGCAGCGATCGTGATTCGACCGGACCGCTACATCTTTGGCACAGCATCAGACCTGCAACAGTTGCAGGCCCTCGTCAGTGGTCTCGGTCACATTCTCGAGGCGGAAAAATCGCCTGCCCTGGCGTCCTGATCGGGCCAATCGTCAACCCGAGACGCACTGGCCGCATCGTGTTGCGTCACGAGCGTCTCTTTTATCAAGTATCAGTAGAAACCTGGAGATTCATTCATGAAGCTGGTCAGCTTTTCCCGTAACGGCACCAACAGCATTGGCGCAGTCACCGATCAGGGCGTCGTCGACATCGGCGCGCGTCTGAATCTTTCCGATTTGGGCGCGGCATTGCGCCAGGTCGGCATCGATGCAGTCAAGGAACTGGGCGCGAAGTCGGAAGCCGACTTCGCGCTGTCGGAAATCGACGCGTATCGCCCCGTCGTCGCCGACCCCAACAAGATCCTGTGCGCAGGGCTCAACTACGACGAGCACGTGCAGGAAACCAACCGGCAACGCACCGAGCACCCGACCATCTTCATGCGAGTTGCCGAATCGCAGATCGGTCACGAGCAAGCGATCCTCTTGCCGCCTGAATCGGATCGTCTCGATTACGAAGGCGAGATCGCCGTTGTCATCGGCAAGGGCGGTCGCCGCATCTGCGAAGACAAAGCGCACGAGTACATCGCCGGCTTCTCCTGCTACAACGATGGAAGCGTTCGTGACTGGCAACTGCATACGGCGCAATGGGGGCCGGGCAAGAACTTCGAGGCAACCGGGGCATTCGGCCCGGCGCTCGTCACGTCCGATGAAATCGGCGAAAACGAAGCGCTGACGCTCGAGACGCGCCTCAACGGCCAAATCATGCAGCACGCGACAACGGACATGCTGATCTTCTCAATCCCGACGCTGATCGCTTACTGCTCCAGCTTCATTACGCTCACGCCTGGCGACGTGATCGTGACCGGCACGCCGGGTGGCGTCGGCGCCAAGCGCAACCCGCCGGTTTTCATGAAGAACGGCGACGTCGTGGAGGTCGAAGTGAGCAAGCTCGGCGTACTCCGGAACCACATCCGTGCTGAATAAGGCTCTGCCGGTGCGCTGTCCTCGGCTGGATCGAGGCATCGCGCGCCGGCGCTTCTGAACCTGGCGAAAGGACGGGTCGACTCCATTCATGGCGCTAGATGGAGCGGCTGGCTCGAAACTACGGGTGGCTGAAAGGCAAACCCGACATGAAGTGTTGCTTGCACTGAGGAAGTATTCGAATAGCGAGGGATGACCGCACGTACGCTGGGGTCATCAATGCGAAGCCTAGACAAACACCAGGAGACAACTTTATGGACATCCGGACCATGGACATCCGTGAAGCGATAAAGAACCGGCCGATGCAATGGCAGCAGATCGTCGTGATTGTCATTTGCATTCTGCTTACGATGATCGACGGTTACGAGATCATTGTGCTGCCATTCGTGATGCCGCATCTGGCGAAGGCATGGAAGCTGAGCCCGGTCGAAGCCGGCTATCTGCTCAGCGCGAGCGTGTTTGGAATGGCGCTTGGTGCGGCCATCATTTCTCCACTCGCAGACCGGATCGGGCGTCGCGCCCACATTCTGCTGTGTCTCGTGCTGGTCACCGTCGGGATGCTGTTGTCCGCCAGAGCCGAGAATATCCAGGAATTGCTCGTTGTCCGGGCGTTTGCAGGCTTGTTCATTGGCGGCTTGATCGCCAGTATCAATGTCCTTGTCTCCGAGTACAGCTCCGACAAGCGCCGTGGCGTCGTCATGGGCCTATACGGCATTGGACTGCCGTTGGGTTCCGCGCTCGCGGGTAGCGTCGTGGAGCCTCTCGTTGCGAGATACGGATGGTGTGGACCGTTCGCGTTCGGTGGGTTGCTGACTTTGGCGATGACTGCCCTCGTTACCCTGATGCTGCCGGAGTCGGCCGAATACCTGATTGAGCGTCGGCCCAAGCGCGCGCTGGAAAAATACAACAAGATCGCCGCCTGGCTCGGCCACCCCCAATCCGTGGTGCTTCCTGACGCTTCCCGCAAAAGCGACGGTCCTGCGTTTGCGGTCGCGGCGAAATCGATATTTGGTGGCATCATGCTGCTCCGCACCGTCTGCCTTTGGCTCGGCTACGCGGGACTCATCGCCGCCTTCTATTTCGCCAATACCTGGACCACCAAACTGATCGCGGACGCGACCGGAAGCCTCGGGTATGGTGTGCACGTCGGCACGCTCATCATGATCGGCGGCGTCATTGGGTCGTTGCTGTTCGCCAGCCTGTCGCTCAGGATCCGTCCGGTCATGGTAACCGCCCTGATTCTGATTGGTGGTGCTGTCGTGTACACGCTGTATGCCGTGTACTTCCGAAATGTCGCACTGGCTATACCGCTTGCCATGCTCGTCGGCGTCTGCGCGAGTGGTGGTGTTTGTGCCTTCTATGCAATCAGTCCGCCCATTTATCCCGCGATCGTGCGAGGTACGGCTGTTGGCCTGATGATCGGATTCGGACGAGCCGTCTCGGTCGTCGTCCCGATTTGGACGGGCTACATGCTGACCCTCGGCTGGACACCGTCGATGCTGTACCGCGTGTTCGGCGCAGTGCTGGGGACCGCCGCCGTGTTCGTGCTGCTTCTCGACCGTGCGAACACCGCGCAGACAGCCGATTCCGGAATGTACGGAACCGCCGATAAGCGGGCGGGATGAACTCGACGTCGATGCCGACTTGATCGAGCACCGTGGCCAATATCCGCGATGCTGTCTTCCGCACCCGGTCCGTCCGATTTGCAAGTGCGTAACCGTATCCTCTGATCGATCCCGCCACTGGCGAGGTTGATCTCCTGAATATTCCCAAGCGCCTCTCTCCGGGGATCGGTTGCCTACATATCACTTCGCAATGCTAATAAAAATGCAAGAAAACCACTTCGAACCCATCCCGAATCATCAGATCGGCATCCAGATTACTGCTGCCGGCGGCCCCGAAGTCCTTGTTCCGGTCGAAATGCCCGTGCCGAAATGTGGCTCGTCGGACGTGCTGATCCGGGTCGTATCCGCCGGCGTGAACCGGCATGACGTCAATCAACGCCGCCGCGGCCCTGACACGGAGCATAGCCCCGTGCCAGGGCTTGAGGTTTCCGGTGTCGTGGCGCGTGTCGGCGCGCACGTCACGAGCGTCGAGATGGGTGACGAGGTATGCGCACTCGTCAATGGCGGCGGCTACGCGGAATATGCGATTGCCGACGCGGGACAGGTCTTGCCTGTTCCGCCGGCAATCTCGCTGCGCGACGCGGCGGCACTGCCGGAAGCCCTGTTCACCACCGTGCACAACTTCTTCAATGTGGCGAAACTCGCTCCGGGCGAATCCGTGCTGATCCACGGCGGCACGAGCGGCGTCGGCACCCTGGCGACCCAAATGCTGACGGCACGCGGCCACGCAGTGTATGCGACATGCGGCACCGATGAGAAGTGCGCGATGGCGGAAGCGCTCGGTGCGGTTAAGGCATTCAACTACCGAACCATCGCATTCACTGATGCGGTGCAGGCGGCTACTGGCGGGAAAGGCGTGGACGTCATCCTGGACATGGCCGGTGCCGCCTACGGTCGCCAGAACATCGAGGCGCTCGCCCACCGAGGCCGCGTGGTGCATCTGTCGCCGGGCGGAAATGCCGACCTGGCCTTCCCGCTGCGTGAACTGATGCGCAAAGAGGCGGTAGTGACCGGCTCCTTGTTGAGGCCGCTGCCGAACGAAGAGAAAAACGGCATTGCGCGCTGGCTGCACGCGAACGTATGGCCTCTCATCGGCACCACGGTCAAACCGATGATCACGCAGCGTCTTCCGCTGGAACTGGCCAGCGCAGCACACGACGCTCTGGAACGAGGTGATGTCGCGGGCAAGATCCTGCTCGACGTCTTGGGGCAATCCAAATAGCAAAAGCGTGCGAAACGTTCGAGCAGATTCGTTCGTCTTGCCTCGCGTGAGCGGAGTCGCCGCAATCGCAGGTCTGATGACGCGATTTCGTCTGATCCGAGTTCTTTCAATAACGGGAGGAGATCTGTGAAAAAGCATGCATTGGCGGGCTTGGCCCTGGTTGCGGCGACTGCGCACGCGCAAAGCAGCGTGACGTTGTACGGCATCATGGATACGGGCGTCGCCTATTACAACCACGCGGCAGGCGGCGGCTCGTCCTTTGGCATGCCGTCGATTACCGGCGAATTGCCGTCGCGCTTTGGATTGAAAGGAAGCGAGGACCTTGGCGGCGGTCTCAAGGCATTGTTCAACCTCGAAAGCGGCTTTGCGCCGGACACGGGCGTGCTCGGATACGGCGGACGATTGATGGGGCGCACCGCAACCGTCGGCATGAGCTCGGCGTACGGCACCGTATTGCTTGGCCGCCAGTTCAACATGACCTACAACACACTGGGTTATGCCGATATCATCGGGCCATCGCTGCACTCATTCGCGAACTTCGATCCGTATCTGGCGAATGCGAGAAGCGATAACTCGATCGCGTATACGGGGAAATTTGGTGGACTGACGGTCGGCGCAACCTACAGCTTCGGCCGCGATGCCGCCGGTCCCGCCGGTCCGTCCGCAACGAATTGTGGTGGACAGGTGCCGGGTGACTATCTGGCGTGCAAGCAGTTCACCGGCATGCTTGCATACGAGGGGGCCAATTTCGGCGTTGCAGGATCATACGACCAGATGCGCGGCGGAAAGGGTGCGTCTGCACCGCTCACGAGCAGCGCCTTCACGGATACGCATACGGTGGTCGACGCCTATTACCGGTTCGCGCAAGCAAAAGTGGGGCTGGGCTGGGTGCATCGCATCGTCGAGGCCGCGGCCGCATCGATGCGCTCCGATCTGTATTTCGGGGGTATCAACTATATGCCCGCGCCTCAATGGTCGCTTGATGCCCAAGCCTCCCACTACATCGCACACGGGATCTCGAATGCGACGCTGGTTGCGGCCCGCGCGACCTACCTGCTGTCGAAAAGCACGTTCATCTATGCATTGGCGGGCTACATGGTAAATAGCCGGACCAGCGCGGTGTCCGTGGCGGCGGGCGGAACGGTCGAGCCGGGCGAGAACCAGACCGGTGTGATGTTGGGTATCCAGCACCGCTTCTGACTCCCGTCGTTCCGTCGGCAACCCTTTCCGGGATGTCGCACGGCAAGCGAATTCATATTTGCCGAAGCCGGCCGGGGCAAAGATCAAAAGCGGCGCTCAAGGAAACTAACTGCCCCGGCTTCACGACGGGACGAAAAGTGTCGCAGCCGATCAACAGCGCGTCGCATTTGTTATGGGTCGCGGTCGGATATTTTCTAGATCCCATGGCTTTGTGCCGAGAAGATACACGTCGCCAGGTGGGCAATTGCGTGCCGAGGCGCCGCATCGCCGTCCTGGAAGGCGCAGTTCATTGGACAGCAGGCCAGAAATCAAAAATATGGATTGGAGGATGACATGAATAATAGTCACACGGGCCTCGCGACAGGCCTGAAGCAACGCCACGTCACGATGCTGTCGATCGCGGGCGTGATCGGCGCGGGCCTGTTCGTCGGCTCCGGACACGCCATCGCGGCAGCCGGACCAGCGGCGCTGCTCGCCTATGCGCTGACGGGCGCGCTCGGCATCACGCTGCTGCTGACGGTCACCAACCTCTTCTCGGTCAAGAACTACGGCGAATTCGAATTCTGGTTCGCGCTGATCAAGGTCGTCGCGATCGCGCTGTTCATCGCGATCGGCGGCGCGGCCGTTTTCGGACTGCTGCCGGGCGGCCCAGTGTCGGGCTTCGCGAACCTGGTCACGCACGGCGGGTTCATGCCGAACGGGATCGGCGCGGTGTTCGCCGGCATGCTGATGACGATGTTCTCGTTCGTCGGCACCGAAATCGTGACGATCGCCGCGGCCGAATCCGAACATCCGGAGCGCCAGATCGTGCGCGCGACGAATTCGGTGATCTGGCGCATCTCGCTGTTCTATCTCGGCTCGATCCTGTTCGTCACCGCGATCGTGCCGTGGAACGACCCGCTGCTGCCGGTGCACGGCTCCTACCAGCGCGTGATGGAACTGCTCGGCGTGCCGCATGCGAAGGCGATCATCGACGTCATCGTGCTCGTCTCGGTCGCGAGCTGCCTGAACTCGGCACTGTATACGGCGTCGCGGATGCTCTTCTCGCTCGCAAAGCGCAAGGACGCGCCTGCGTTCCTGCAGCGCACCGACTCGACCGGCACGCCGAAAGCCGCCGTGCTCGCGTCGACCGCGTTCGGCTTTCTGACCGTGATTGCGAACTACGTGGTGCCGGAGCAGGTGTTCAACGTGCTGATCGCGACGTCGGGCGCGACCGCGTTGCTCGCCGGACTCGTGCTGATCGCCGCGCGGCTGAACCAGCGCAGCCTCGATGCACAGTCGAGTCCAGGCCGCCGCGGGGTGTCGCCGAGCGCTTATCGGGAAGGTCAGGCACCGGGAGCACTCGGTGAGATATCCGATCGGGGCGATCGTGCGATCACCTTGGGCGAGCTGTTTCCTAATCGGAACGAGTTTTATTGAATCGAGAGGGCGGAGGTGTTCGGTCTTCGGGTGCGTCGCTTCTTCTCGTCGACGAGCGGGGATTGCGAATTCGCTCACGTATCGCAGTCAATCCAGTCCGTTTGCGCGAGCGAAGTCGGAATGAGACGCTAGAAATTGCGCGCCAGGCCGACCATGAACATGTCCTGGTCCTTGTTGTTGCCGGTTGCGACACGATTGAAGCGCAAGCTCCCCGCCCAATCGTTCGTGACCTGATAGGTCACCTGCGCGCTGAGCAAGGCATTGAGTCTCGTCTTGCTCGAGACCTCGTCCCGATCATGCGAGAGATACGGGCCTACACCTGCCGAAAGCGTCCATTTGCTCCTGATCGGCGCGACGTACCAGAATTGCGCTGCCACACCTCTTCGGCCGGCGACGCCGTTATTGCCTTCATAGACGAAGCTCGCCGAATAGGCCCACGCATTGCCGAGCGGCCGCTTGACTTCGACCATATACCCCTTTTCGATCGGCACTTGGGGACGGTTCGTCTGCGACGTCCCGGCCCAAACGCTCACCTGCGTCTTGCCGTCCGAAAGCGCCGGGCCAGGATCGCCGCCAAAATCCGAGCCGATGCCGAAGAGCACCACGTCGGAGTTGAATCCGTCGATCATCTGAACGTGGTTGTACTGCACCTTGAGGAAGAAGCGGTTGGGAACGACGTAATACCGCACCGCTGCTGACGCGCGCACGCCCCATCGCTTTTCGTTACGCGGCTGGTTGTCGACATGTGTCGTGTCCATGCTGAAATACGGCCCCGCCGACAACTCGAGCGCCAAGCGATCGCCGACCGGCCAACGAAACGAACCCAGGGCGGCGAAGCCGTCACGGTGGTGATCGGCGGGATGCCCCTCGTTCACATACGCGAGGTAGACCGAAAGGTAGTCATTCAAGACATCGCCGAAGCCGACTTCGTAGGCACGCCAATGCATATCGCCACCCTCGGTCGCACGTCCGTCACCGTACACTGCATAGACGTTGATCGTTCTTTCCGATGGCTTGAACCCGCTCGGCAAGCTCGATGGGCTGTCCTCGGCGTGCGCGAGGCCTGCGCCTGCCAGACTTGCCAGACCGGCGATCGCGCTTGCGAGGACGAAGCGCGAATGGATGCGACGGCACTGTCCCATTTGGACACCCCTCACCTTGGTAACCGCGATTTCTTGGACAAGTTGATAGCGATTATAGGCAGCCTCGGGTAATAGGGGAAACTCTCGCGACTTAGGCCGCTGGCCCCTGTAAACAAAGGGCCGAGCGGCCATGACGACGGTCCGTCGTCATCGGAGTATTCCCCAATATGAACGCGGGTTATCCCTATCCTGTCTGAGTTCGTCACCTACCTGCATTCGGATGCTCGCAATCGATCACCTTGCCCGCTTGCTTCGTCATCGTGCCGCCAATGTCATCCGGCTCATGCCTGAGCGAAACAGCCCTCGGCCCCCGCAGCCCAAGCCCTACAAGCCTTTCGCAGTCAAGATCATCATGTAGGTATCCTTAAGTATCGCATCGGCACTCACCACGGCATCGTTATCAAAACAGCGAGGCCTGACGCGGATCCCGTGGGGGTGTGCCGGAATTTCTCACGGGTTTCCCGGACCGCATCAGCTTGCGACGACGAAGGACACGTCGCAGGTGAGCTACAAGACGCACGGTTTCGCCGTCTGCTGTCAGGTACAGACAGAACCGCCCGATCTCACCCGGGGCGCAGGCTTCGCGTGCACGTAACGAGAGTCGAAGTGCATGGCGACGCGCGCGAGCAATGAGTTGCCCCCGGCTCATGCCGGGCCAGCAGTCGGCGACCATCGACTTCACCGCAGCCGGCAACGCCTCGGGCGCCATGTCGGGCGGCAAGGAGATGGCAATCAGCTCGAAAGTGTCCGACATAGAGGTAGTTCCAAGAGGCAAGCGTTGTGTGGCTTCAATCAAGTCGTCACAGCGTTTTCAGAGGACCAGACAGAGGCCCCGATGTCCGATCAAAGGTCAGTGTGGGGCGCAGCAAGCAGCATGCGAGAGCGGCAAGACGTCGGGGGCGATCGCGAGGCGCAACCGGATCATAGCGAGGTAGGGTTCGTTCATTTTGGGTTGAGCGTCAGACGTTCGCCGTCTTTGTTGACGTTGGACCACCGCGTCCCGGCGCCAATCCGGTCGACATACCGCTGCAAGTCTGCCCCCCACGCATAGTCGCTGCTCCTACCCAGATCCCGAACCAGCCGAAGAACCTTGACGCGCTTGCAGTGCATCATGAATCGCTCGAGGACGGAAGGCCGAATGTTTCTCAGCGACGCCATCAGATTGATCGCTTCCGCCATCGATTGCCCTTTGCCGATATCGCTGGCGAGTTCGAGCAGTGCGCGTTCCGGAACGGAAGCGAGCACATGCGGATTGCCGTTCGGCAGTGGCTCGAGGCCCGCGTCATACGGCAGCTCGTCGTTGAAGATCTGGGTGGTCTGGAACGCGTAGCACATGTGCTCGTCAACCCACGCCGGAATCTCGCAGGATTTCTGTGCCCATAAGATGACCTTCGCACGGAAGTCGATGTTGTCACGTCCGGCTTGCCAGTCGAGTGCGGCCTTGCCCCCCACATGCAGGCCTGGCACTCGTCGACTCAGGTACGCGACGATTCCTTCCCGGCTTGGGCTGTCTCCCGTGAGCAGGTAGGCCCCCTTGGACAGTCGCTGCAGCCATCCCGCCTTGACCATGTAAGTCGCGAGTGCCGGGCTGACACCCATATCCTTCAGCATTTCCGTGTCGAGCGGTTGCCCGCGCGGTGCCTCCTCCATCAGGCGCTGAAGCGTCTTGCTAGCCATACAACCTCAAATCGCGTGGTTTATTCGGTAATCTTCGGGGGAAGTTTTTAGTTTATCAGAGTATTTAACGCGGCAAGGGTGAACTCGCAGTTCGGGGAGCCTGCGTTGCGCCCCTGCCCAGAATCCTGCATGGAATCGGAGACGTACGGCGTCGACTGCGGCTGAGTCACGCTCGTATTGGTACAGGAGGAGGCGAAATTCCCCCGCGCGAGGCCGAACGTGTCGTTGGTGCCGCCGTCGAACACATGCAGACGCACTGCCACGAAGTCCTCGTCACCGCCGTTGGTGATCGCGTCGCTCGACGTCGCGGAGCGTTGTCCGTCGCGGACAGGTGGTCACACCGTGCACGCGCAAAGATTCGTCGGGCCTATCAATTTTCCCCTGGCCACCAGGGCTTCGCAGCCGGGCGGATCAGATAGTCATCCAGGTTTTTGCCAGCCAGCCACTTCGGGCACGCGCCGCGCCCCGTCCACGATTTGCCCGATGACGGATCGTAGTATTTGGCCGGCAACTTCTTCGGCTTGTCCTTCACAAAGCCGGCCGCGCGGAGCAATTCCAACTCCGTGATGCCGTACTCCTTCCCCCCCGCGTCAGAATAGATGCCGCCCGGATAGAATTGGAACCTGGGGGCAGTAAAGAGAGAATGAATTGGCGCGATACGGACAGACATTCAAGGACAGAGCAGTGGCGCGGTTGTTGCCGCCGGAG
>NZ_QTQP01000029.1 GCF_003854275.1 Burkholderia sp. Bp8963 | reverse complement strand
ACGACGCGTTCAGCTCGCCGTCGTCGAACCACTTGCAGAACGGCGCGTCGGATTCGTCGAGCACGTTCGTGAACGGCTTGTGCCACGCGAGCGTCTCGCGCGCGTGGCGTGCCCAGAATCCTTCGTAGTCGCTTTCGGCCTCGGCGGCGAGCGCGCGATAGGCTTCCATGCCGGAAATGGCCGCGCGGTCGCGCAAGTCGGCGGGCGGATCGAAAGTCCGGTGTTCGTGAAGGATCGATACGAGGGCGGTCACTGGAGTCTCCATGTAAATCGTGCGGTGAAGCTGTGGCAGGACAAAAGGCAACTTGCATGCCAGATGCGCGATGACCGACGCTCGCGCTCGCCGCAAGCGGTTGCGTGCACCGTGCAGGCGCCTGCGGAACCGGGCGATCGCAATCGGCGATGCCCGCTGGAGCAGGGCTGGCGGCGCGCGGCATGGCTCAGCGACTGCGCAGCCGGCATCATGCGAATCAAAAAACAGAGGAATACGAATCGATGAAAGAAGAGTCAGACGAGACAATCAACGGCGTGCAACCCGCTGCATCATTGCGCCGAAACGCATCAGTCTCTGTTGCAGGCATCAACAGGCGGAACGGCTGCCCCCGGCGTCATCCGATGAATGAGCGGAGGCCAGGCAGCGCGTCGGATGCGCGGATACGCTCGAGCGCCGATGCCTCGATCTGCCGCACGCGCTCGGCCGACAGGTTGAGCTGGCGGCCGATGTCGCGCAGCGAATACCCGTCGTCCGCGCCGATCCCGTAACGCAGCCGCAGGATCGTCGCTTCGCGGGCCGGCAGCCGGTCGATCGCGGCTGCCATCGCGTCGCGCAACTGCGCCGCGCTGGCCGCGTCTTCCGGCGACGGCATCGCGCTGTCCGGCACGACGTCGCCGAGCGTCATGTCGCCGTCCGGCGATACGGGCACGTCGGTCGACACGGGCTCCTTGACGATCGCCAGCAGGTCGAGCACCTTCGCGACCGGCAGCCCCATCCGCGCGGCCAGCTCGGCAGGCGCCGCGGCGTCGCCCGTGTGCTGCGCGTGGTCGCGCTTGATGCGCGACAGCTTGTTGATCGCGTCGACCGTATGCGTGGGCACGCGTATCGTGCGGCCCTGATCGGCGATCGCATGCGTGATCGCCTGCCGGACCCACCAGGTCGCATACGTCGCGAATTTGAAGCCGCGCCGATGGTCGTAGCGATCGACGGCCTTCATCAGGCCGATATTGCCTTCCTGGATCAGGTCGAGAAGCTGCAATCCGCGATCGGGATACCGTTTGGCGATCGACACGACGAGCCGCAGATTGCTCTGGAACAGCTTCTTTCTCGCGGGCTGCATCGCACGATCGATGCGCGACAGGCGCGCGTCGATCGCGATCGTGATATCGAGCGGCAGGATCGACTCGCTCGCGAGATGCGCGAGCGCGGTTCGCGCTTCGATCAGCGCCGGTGCGCGGCGGGCGAGGGCCGTGCCGCATCCGGGATGCGCGGCGATGCGTTCGTGAAGCCACGCGCGAACGTCGTTGCAGGGTGTGAAGAGAACGCGACGCGGCGTATCGGCGCGCATGCCCGATTCGGTCAACGATTCCACGATGCGTTTTTCGAACTTGCGTGCTTGCGTCGCGCGTTCGCAAATCGTGCTGCCGATACGTTCGATCGCGCGCGCGGTGAAGCGGATCCTGCCGGTCAGCGCAGCGGCCTCGCGCATCAGCAACCGGTAACCGGCCGAAGCGAAGCCGTCGGAGCGCAACGCGTGATGCATCGCCGATGCAAGCGCACCGGCACGGTCGAGCGAATCGACGACGGCATCGCGCCACGCCGGGCTGTCCAGCGCGCGCTCGGCTTCGCCTTCCGGCGCCGGTGATTCCGTCTCCGAATCGGGCGTGGTTTCGTTCCCGGGCGAATCCGCAGGCGATCCCGCAAGCGGGTGCGCGGGCGAATCCGTGAGCGATCCGGCGTGCGATTCCGTGAGCGATTCGGTGAGCGCTTCGGCGTGCGATTCGGCGTGCGATTCGGCGCCGTCGACGAACCCCGTCACGTAGACCGAAGCTGCCGCCTTTCCCGCGCGGATGTCGTCGGCGATCGATGCGATGACCTCAAGCGCGGCCGGATCGCGGCTCAACGCCTCGATGCACGCGGCGCGACCGCTTTCGAGACGAAGCGCGAGCGCGACCTCCTCTGCGCGCTCGAGCAGCGGTGTCGCGCTCATTTCCCGCAGATAGATCCGGACAGGATCGTTCGTGCGGCCCGCAAGCAGATCGGCGGCCGCGAGCGGCGCCGACGCATCGGCAAGCGGCGACGTCACTTCCGTCGCTTGCGCGAAATGACGATCGAGCGTCCACGCGGTGCGCGAGTCGGCATGCTCGCGCACCTCGATGCCGAGCTCGCGGAGCATCGACGCGGCCGCATCGAAATCCGTGCCTTCGGCCGCATCGTCGGGCAGCGCATCGACGATTTCGCCGCGCGTCACGTAGCCGCGATCGATGCCCAGCGCGATCAGCGCATGCAGATGCTCCGCACGTTCGGCGTCCGCACCGCCGCGCGGCGCGCTGTCGTGTGCGCGATCAAGCACGCTTCGCATAGACGTTGCACCAGCCTTCAGCGGCAACCGACTTGCCCGCGAACATCGGGCACGTGCCGGACGATTCGCCTGCGGCGCCCTTGTAGAAGCGGCAATCCGCGCACGTCTGGCCAGCCTGATACTTCGGGAACTTGCTCGTGTCGACGGTCGATGCTTTCGCGCGATAGCCGAGCGTCTTCGCGGTCGCGTCGTTTTCGTCGACGAGCGGTGCTGCCGCGAATGCCCGGGTTCCGGCCGCGAGCGTGGCGCACAGGCCGGCCGTCTGAATGATGAAGGTTCTGCGATTGCGGGAGATCATGTCGTTTTCCTGAATGAAATGAAAAGAAAAAGGCGGTCGCACGCGCCGGGAATGCTTCCCGGCGCGGCGGGTAGACCAAAACGAAGAGGCGGCGAAGCGGCGATGAGGCGGGAACTTACTTGCGCGGCCCGGCGATGAGCGGCGCTTTCGACGCGTTGGCGATATCGGTCGTCAGCTTGGTCTTCGACGCGTCGTAGCCGTTCGAATAAAGCAGGAACGCCATCAGATCCTCGTATTCCTGCGGCGTCATCTTGCCGGGGCGATCGGCCGGCATGTTGTTCGACATGTACTGGTACACCCCGCCGACGGTGATATGCGACTTGCCTTCGGGCGCGAAGGCTTCCCCGATCAGCGCGGGCGCGGTGTTGCCCTCGAGCTGGTCACCGTGGCATTTCGCACAGGCGTCCGCATAGATCGTCTTGCCATGCTGCACCTGCGCCTGGTCGAACGACGGTACGGCGTTGCCTTCATTGGTCGACACCTTGATGAAGCCGCTCTTCGCCGGCTGCTGTTGGGCGGATGCGACCGCGCCGTCGAGGAACCGGCCGGGCGTGCGCGTGCCGGCCGTGTGCGCGACTGCGTCCGGGAGTGTCCAGCCGCGCGTGAGCGCAGCAAGACGGCCATTGTCGTTCATCCGGGACAACGTTGCGTCGATGCGCTTCTGCAGCGCTTCCTTGCCCGGTCCGAAGGCGAACGAAAGCTGCCATTCCGAGTACGGCGACGACGTCGCCGCCACCTGGAAGCGCTGCTGCGGGTGTGCGCGTTCATATGCGACGACGCTCGGATACCAGACGATTGCGCGCTGCGCGCGGCCGTCGGCGAGTGCGGCGATCGTTTTCTCGCTCGTGTTTTCCAGAACGAAACGGGCGTTGGCCTGCTGCGCGGCGATCAGCTGCGAAGGGCTCCCGTACGTGGCCGCGATCGCTTCCTTGGCGCCGGACGGTGCATGCGGGTCGCGCAGCGAAACGCTGACGTAGCCGGAGCGCAGATAGCCCTGCGAGAAACTCATTCTGGATCCCGACGCATCGGCGATCTCCGAGCGCGGGAAGCCGGCGATCACATCGCAGTCGCGTTCGAGCGATTTCTTCAGTTCGCTGGCGGAGATGCCGTCGTCGCCGCCATCGTCGTCGACACCGCGTTTGTTCATCGATGCGGCGATGCCGGCGGTGCGGAACACTTCGCGCGCAATGGATTGGTCGAGCGCCGTGGTCGGGCTGCCGGGCAGCGTGCAGATGCGTACGCCGGCCGACGCGGATGCCGGTGCGAGCGCCACGCCCACGGCGAGCAGACTGGCGACAGTGAGGGGAGTGAGGCGAGTAGTCATGATCGTGTGTCCGGTTGAAGCGGTTGGGGTGTCGCGCCCGCATCGGGCGCATGCGGGCGCGACCGGGGCTCGAGCCCGATCAGTCGAGCGCGAAGACGTACAGGGTGCCGCCGCGCGGAACGTCCTTCGCGATGTCGGCCATCGGGCCGCCCCAGATCGGGTTCGCGCCGCCGTAGCCGGCGAGCACGGCGACGTATTCCTTGCCGTCGACCTCATACACCGACGGTTGCGAGATGATGCCGCTCGCGAGCTGCGGGCTCTCCCAGAGCACCTTGCCGGTGGCCGTATCGAATGCATACAGGTGACCGTCGAGCGAGCCGCTGAACGCGAGGCCGCTCGCGGTGGTCGCGACGCCACCGTTCCACGGCTTCTTCGTCCAATGGCTCCACAGCTTCTTGCCGGTGTTCACGTCGATTGCGGTCAGTTCGCCGTAGCCCTCGCTGCCCGGTTCAGGCTTGATCTCGAAACCTTCGCCGAGATACGGCAGGCCTTCCTGATAGCTGACCGACTTGCCGGTCAGGCTCATGCACGCGTGCAGCGCGGGCACGACCGCGATGCGGCGTTCCTGGTCGTACGAGATCGACCACCAGTTCTTGCCGCCGAGGAAGCTCGGGCACGTTTCGATCGTCGTGCCGGCCTTCGGGAACTTCGATTCGTCCTGGATCGGCTTGCCATCGTCCGTGTAGCCGGTGACCGACGTCGCCTTCACGAACGGTGTCGCGTAGATCAGCTTGCCGGTCGTGCGGTCGATCGCGTGGAAGAAGCCGTTGCGGTCCGCATGGATGATCGCGTCGTAGTCCTTGCCTTTGTACTTGATGTCTGCAAGGACCGCCGCGTTCACGCCGTCGTAGTCCCACGTGTCGTGGTTCGTGTACTGATAGTGCCATTTCAGGTCGCCGTTCTTCGCATCGAGCGCGAGCAGCGAGTCGGAATACAGGTTGTCGCCGGGGCGCAGCGCCGCGAGCCACGGGCCGGGGTTGCCGACACCCCAATACAGGGTGCGCGACGCGGCGTCGTACGTGCCGGTGAGCCATGCGGCGCCGCCGCCGTGATCCTGCATGCCGTCGGGCCAGGTCTCCGAACCCTTTTCTCCGGAACCCGGGATCGTGTAGCGCTTCCAGACCTCCGAGCCGTCGTCCGGATTCAGCGCGACGATGTAGCCGCGAATCCCGTATTCGCCGCCGGACGTGCCGACGATGATCGCACCGTCGAGCGCGAGCGGCGCGAGCGAGAACGAGTAGCCGAGGCCCGGCTCGAACATCTGCTTCTTCCAGACGAGATTGCCGGTCTGCGCATCGAGTGCCGCGACTTCACCGCCCAGCATCGCGACATAGACATTCTTGCCGTACAGCGCGACGCCGCGGTTGACGACGTCACAGCACGCGGTCTTGAACGATGCGGCGCCGAGCTTCGGTTCGTATTTCCAGAGCTGCTTGCCCGTCTTCGCATCGAACGCGTAGACGTTGTCCTTCGGCGTCGTCACGAACAGGTAATTGCCGTTGATGATCGGCGTGGCTTCGAAGCCCTGCTTCAGCTCGGCCGGGAACTTGTAGGCCCACACCTGCTTGAGGTTCTTCGCGTTCGACGGGTCGATCTGCTTGAGCGGCGAATGCGACCGGCCGTTGTAGGTGCGGTAGTAGGTCAGCCAGCCCGGATCGCGCTGCGCATCGGTCAGCCGCTGGTAGGTCACGGCCGGGTAGTCCGCGGCCGCTTCGACGAGGCCGGGGTTCAGCGCGACGGCGGCTGCCGCCGCGATTCCGATCGTGGCCAGCCGGCTCGCTGAAGCCGAGAATTTCTTCATGGTTGTCTCCTGAGTCATTGTGGTCGCACCGCCGCGAATGTTCCGTCGCGCCGGCACGGGTGGGGTTCCGGGCCGAGTGCGCTGCCGTTCACGCAAGTCGCATGCCATCGCGCCGCGATGCCCGCGCGACGCGGCGGACCGGGCCATCGCGGGTGATGCGGTGCTGGCGGTGCATGGCGGGGGCGTCGACGAAGGTGTTGCATTCAGGTACACCGCCGTGCGCGAGGTGTTGCCAAACATCACAGCTGGCGGTGCGCCTGTGACAGCGTGCCGCGCCGTTGACGGATGCCGTGCCGGACGGGCGTTCGGCGTTGGGGGCGATGTTGCTGGCGACGCTGGCAGGTGATCGCGCATGCGGCGCTGGCATGGTTCTCGCTGTTCTGGATCGCGGGGAGACATCGCGGCGCAGCGAGCAACGCCGCACGGAAGAACATGAACAGGGAGACGGAGGGGAATGATCAGGAGACCAAAGGCAATCGGCGCCGGCGGCGGGAAGCGGGACCATCGGCGCGTGCGGTGTGTCGGTGCGACACTCGGTACGGTCGCGCTGTTCGGCAAGCTGCGCTACACCGATGCGGACACCATGCTGTCGCTGGCCGCGAACATCGCATGCACCGCGCGGGCGATGCTGCGCGCTAGCGCCGGGTCGCTCGCCAGATGCCCGGCCGGCACCCGTTCGACGTCGGCGGCGGGCACCGCACGCATGAGCCGGTCGACGTTGTCGATCGGGCAGACGGGATCGCGCAATCCGTGCGCGGCGAACAGCGGCACGCCTGCGTCAGCCGCGCGACGCGCGAGCGCGAGCAGCCGGCGTTCGCCGAGCCAGCAGTCGTGCTGCAGGTAATGCGCCTGGATCCGGTACTTGTCGATCAGCCGGAGGACGGCCGGGTGCGAGCGGGTCACTCGCGCATGCGAACGGCGGCGCGTCTGCGTCGACGCGAGCACCGCGTCTTCGTAAGCGCGCCACGCGAGCGCCACCGCGCGTTGCCCGGCCGCGCCCGCGCCGGGATGCAGGCGCCGCGCGCAGCACGACAGCAGGCGGTCCGGCTGGCTGCAGCGGGCCGCCCGGCACAGGCGCTGCCATGCGCGCGGCGCGCGCGTGCGCGACGTCGTGAACAGGCGGCGGACCTCGCGTGCCGATGTCAGGAACAGGCCACGCAGCACGACGCCGGTCACCTGCCCCGGATGCGTGCCCGCGTACGCGAGTGCGAGCGCGGCGCCCCACGATCCGCCGACGACGCCCCAGCGCGCGATGCCGAGCTGCTCGCGGATCGCTTCGAGATCGCCGATCAGCCGCGCGGTGCTGTTGTGGCGCGTGCCGCCGCGCGGCGACGATGCGCCCGCGCCGCGCTGGTCGACGAGCACGACGCGCATCCGCGTCAGGTCGAACAGGCGCAGGATGCCGGCCTGGCTGCCGCTGCCTGGCCCGCCGTGCAGCACGACGACCGGGTGGCCGCGCGGATTGCCGGCGACCGCAAAGGCGATCGACTGCGCATCGCGATGCAGGCGCCGACGGTCGGGCGGGACAGATCGAATCGGGGCAGGCATCATGTCGTCGTGGCTCGGGCGGGATATCGGGCAACCGTCGTTCGGGTTTGTACGCAGCCGAACGATCGCGTCGTTTGATGTGAAGCAAAGCCAGAAACGCGCCAGCCGCGAAGATCGGGATTCGCACGGGTAGCCGCGAGCCCGGCAATCACGGTATCAGGATCGCTGAGCCGTCCGGTGATCCGACGCGCGCGGGTACGACCGGTCGTTGTCTTGCAATAAGCTTTCAATCCGGGCCGCACATCCGGCGCAGGATCGTCCGCCTGCGCCGCGACGATCGCGTGGCCCGATGCTTGCTTGCAATGACGGCATAGAGTCCGGCAAATGACCGGAAGGATCCCCGGAGGAGACAATGCGCAATGACGTACCTCAGGCGGCCGGGTCACGGGCCACGCAGTCCGCTGGCTGGCCCGCCCCGTCGATCCAGAAAGCCCACGAGCGGTCCGAGACATTCGGCCTGCAGGTGGCGGCGCGGCCCGACTACGACGTGCTGTCGAATGCGGGGCTCGTGCTGAAGCGCGAGCAGAACCGCGTGCTGTGCGTGCACGCGATGCCGGTGATGGAGACGCTGCACGAGCAGATCGTCAATACGCAGAGCATGATCGTGCTGACCGACGCGGAAGGCCTGATCCTGCATTCGATCGGCGACGACGACTTCCTGCGCCGCGCGGAAAAGGTCGCGCTGCGCCCGGGCGCGAACTGGGCGGAGAACCGGCAGGGCACCAACGCGATCGGCACGGCGCTCGCCGAGCTGTGCCCGATGGTCGTCCACGGCGACCAGCACTTCCTGGCCGCGAACCGCTTCCTGACCTGCTCGAGCGTGCCGATCCTCGACCCGTACGGCGACGCGATCGGCGTGCTCGACGTGACGGGCGACCACCGCAGCTATCACCAGCACACGATGGCGCTCGCGAAGATGTCGGTGCAGATGATCGAGAATCACCTGTTTACGACGACCTTTCAGGAAACGCTGCAGGTGTCGTTCCACGGCCGCCCCGAGTTCCTCGGCACGCTGATGGAGGGGATCGTCGCGTTCACCGCCGATGGCCGCTTCCTGTCGGCCAACCGCAGCGCGCAGTTTCAGCTCGGGATGCCGCTCGCCGCGCTGCGCGCGCACACGCTGTCGTCGCTGTTCGACGTCACGACCGCGCAACTGATCGACCGGATGCGCGCGAGCACCGACCAGCACCTGATGCTGAATCTCGGCAACGGCACGGTGGTCTGTGCGCGCGTGCACTTCCGCCGCGCGACGCTCGCCGAAGGCAGCCGGCCGACGGATGTCCATGACGCGGCCGCACCGGCCGCGCGCGCGTGCGCCGCGACGGCGGCCGCTGCTGCGGCGGCGGGAAACTCGGCGGGCCTGTCGCGGCTCAGCTATCTCGACACCGGCGATCCGCAGGTCGCGTCGGTGATCACGAAGGTGCGCAAGGTGATCGGCAAGGACATTCCGATCCTGATCACCGGCGAGACCGGCACCGGCAAGGAACTGCTCGCGCAGGCGATCCACAACGACTCGCCGCGGCGCGACGCGCCGTTCGTCGCGGTCAACTGCGCGTCGATTCCGGAGACGCTGATCGAATCCGAGCTGTTCGGGTACGAGGAGGGCGCGTTCACCGGCGCGCGCCGCAAGGGCGCGATCGGCAAGCTGCTGCAGGCGAACGGCGGCACGCTGTTCCTCGACGAGATCGGCGACATGCCGTATCCGCTGCAGGTGCGGCTGCTGCGCGTGCTGCAGGAGCGCCTCGTCAACCCGCTCGGCTCGACGAAGACGATCGCCGTGGATATCTCGATCATCTGCGCGACGCACCGCGACCTGCGCGAGATGATCGCGCAGAACCGCTTCCGCGAAGATCTCTATTACCGTCTGAACGGCCTTGTGGTGCGCCTGCCGCCGTTGCGCGACCGCACCGATCTCGCGGTCGTCGTGCAGAAGATGCTGCAGCGGGAAGCGTTCGCGGGCGTCGACCGCCCGCCGCTCACCGTCGCGCCGGACGTGATGGCGCTGTTCGTGCGCTGCACGTGGCCCGGCAACTTCCGCCAGCTCGGCAACCTGCTGCGCACGGCGGCGGCGATGGTCGACGACGACGGCGAGATCCGGCGCGAGCACCTGCCGGACGACTTCTTCGACGACCTGCGCCGCGGCGACGCGCAGGCCGCGCCCGACGCGTGTGCCGCGCCGGGTGTTGTGTCGGGTGTTGTGTCGGGCGTTACGTCGGGTGTTGCGTCGGGTGTTGCGTCGGGTGTCGCACCGTGCGCCGCGGACGCGCTCCCGCCCGCCGACGCGCGCCTGCAGGACGTCGCCGCGTCCGCGATCGCTGCGGCGCTGGCCCGTCATGGCGGCAACGTGTCAGCGGCGGCGCGCGCGCTCGGCGTGTCGCGTAACACGATCTACCGGAAGATGCCGGCCGCCGACGCGGGCCGCCATCCGTCGGAAGAACGCTGACGCGCTGGCCGTCCGACGGCCGCCGGTCGCGTGCCACCTGTCACAGCCGGTGTGTCAAGTTGCAACACCGGTGTTCAACGATTCAACACCTGTCACCGCCCCCGTGCGTCATGCCGCCGGGGTGGCGGAGCGCGTCCGCGCCGTTCCTGTCGGCAAATCGTAAGGATTCCGTCCAGACGCCCGGGCGACGGGCCTATGCCGCGTTCGCGCGCGCTTTGCGCGGCTTCGGCACGCTCCTTGCTGAAGAGGTAACGACCGCTCGATTGGCGCGGTTCCTCGACTCACCAACTCAACAAGGAGACACATCATGCAGTGGACGACCCCGTCTTACACCGACCTGCGCTTCGGCTTCGAAATCACGATGTACATCGCCAACCGCTGATCGCCGCGCGATGCGCTGCCCGTGTCGCCTTGCGCGGCGCGGGCAACCTCGGGAGCTGACGCCCATGAAGATCAAGATACTCGGCTCGGGAGCCGGCGGCGGTCTGCCGCAATGGAACTGCAACTGCGTGAATTGCCGCCGCGCGCGCAGCGGCGCCGGCGACGTGCTGCCGCGCACGCAGTCGTCGATCGCGGTCAGCGAGAACGGCATCGACTGGATCCTCGTCAACGCGTCGCCCGACATCCTTTCCCAGTTGCGCGCGAATCCGGACATGCAGCCGGCGCGCGCGATCCGCGACAGCGGCATCGCCGCCGTCGTGCTGTGCGATGCGCAAATCGACCACGTGACGGGCCTGCTGATGCTGCGCGAGCGCTCGACGCCGCTGCCGCTTTACGCAACCGCGCCGGTGCTCGACGACCTGTCGACCGGCTTGCCGCTCGTGCCGCTGCTCGGCCATTACTGCGGCGTCGATGCGCACACGATCGCGCTCGGCGAGCCGTTCTCGGTGCCCGCGGCCGCCGGCATCCGCATCACCGCGATCCCCGTCGACAGCAAGGCGCCGCCTTATTCGCCGCGACGCGCGTCGGCCGCGCCCGGCGACAACGTCGCGCTGTCGATCGAAGCTGTCGCGAGCGGCCGGCGCGCGTTCTATGCGCCGGGGCTCGCGGCAGTGACCGACGACGTTCGCGCGGCGATGCACGACGCCGACCTCGTGCTGGTGGACGGCACGTTCTGGACCGGGACCGAGATGATCGATCTCGGCCTGTCGAGCAAGCACGCAGCCGACATGGGGCATCTCGCGCAGTGCGCGGCGAACGGGCAGCCGGGCATGATCGACTGGCTCGACATGCTGCCCGCGCGCACGCGCAAGGTGCTTACGCACATCAACAACACCAACCCGATTCTCGACCCGCATTCCGCCGAGCACGCACACCTGCGCGCGCATGGCATCGATGTCGCGCACGACTGCATGCAATTCGAGGTTTGATCATGAACGCACCGATCCCCGCTACGGCGTTGCACGCGACGCCCTGGACCGCGACCGAATTCGAGGCGCAACTGCGCGCGCTCGAATCGCGCTACCACATCCATCATCCGTTCAACCGGCGGCTCAACAGCGGCGCGTGCTCGCCCGCGCAGATCCGCGGCTGGGTCGCGAACCGCTTCTACTACCAGATCAACATCCCGCTCAAGGATGCGGCGATCCTGTCGAACTGCCCGGACCGCGACACGCGGCGCCTGTGGATCCAGCGCCTGATCGACCACGACGGCCAGGGCGACAACGCAGGCGGGATCGAGGCGTGGGTGCGGCTGGGCGAAGCGGTCGGCCTCGAGCGCGCCGAGCTGTGGTCGCTCGAGCACGTGCTGCCCGGCGTGCGCTTCGCGGTCGACGCGTATGTGAATTTCGCGCGGCGCGCGCCGTGGCAGGAAGCCGTGTGCTCGTCGCTGACCGAGATGTTCGCGCCGCAGATCCACCTCGACCGGCTCGCGGGCTGGCCGTCGCATTACCCGTGGATCGAGCCGGAAGGGCTGCATTACTTCCGCAGCCGCGTGCCGCTCGCGCAGCGCGACGTCGAGCACGGGCTCGCGGTCACGCTGCAGCATTTCACGACGCCGGACGCGCAGCAGCGCGCGCTCGGCATTCTGCAATTCAAGCTCGACATCCTCTGGTCGATCCTCGACGCAGTCGAAAAGGCCTACCCGGTATGAACGCGATCGATGTCGCCAGCGGCGTGCCGCTGCGCCCCTGCCTGAGGGGCATGTTCCGCCTGCAGTGGGAGGCGGCCCAGGATGCCTACGTGCTCCTCTATCCGGAAGGAATGGTCAAGCTCAACCCGAGCGCGGGCGAGATACTCGCGCGCTGCGACGGTACGCGCGAGCTGGACGACATCATCGGCGAGCTCGAGCGGCTGTTCAGCCAGTCGGATCTCGCCGCCGACGTGTACCGCTTCCTCGATCACGCGCGGCTGCGCGGCTGGCTCGACTAACATGGCACCCGATACATCCCGTCCGTCCGCGCCGCTGTGGCTGCTCGCGGAGCTCACGTACCGCTGCCCGCTGCATTGCGCGTTCTGCTACAACCCGGTCGACTTCGCGACGCACGGCGCGGAACTCGACACCGATGCGTGGCGCGCGGTGATCAGCGACGCGCGCGCGCTCGGCGCCGCGCAGATCGGCTTCTCGGGCGGCGAGCCGCTGCAGCGCGGCGACCTCGAGACGCTCGTCGCGCATGCGCGCGGGCTCGGCTTCTACACGAACCTGATCACGTCGGGCATCGGGCTGAACGCGGCGCGCATCGAACGGCTCAAGGCGGCCGGGCTCGATCATATCCAGGTGTCGCTGCAGGACTCGACGCGCGAGCTGAACGATTTCCTGACCAGCACGCGCACGTTCGAGCTGAAGCGCAGCGTCGCGCGGCTCGTCAAGGCGTACGGCTATCCGATGGTGCTCAACTGCGTGCTGCATCGCTACAACCTGCCGCACGTGAGCCAGATCATCGAGATGGCGCTCGATCTCGGCGCCGATTACCTGGAGCTCGCGAATACGCAGTACTACGGCTGGGCGCTGCTGAACCGCGACCAGCTGATGCCGACCGCCGAACAGTTGCGCGAGGCCGAGGACACGGTCAACCGCTATCGGAAGCTCGTCGGCGAGCGCTGCCGGATTCTGTTCGTCGTGCCCGACTATTTCGAGCAGCGGCCGAAGGCGTGCATGAACGGCTGGGGCTCGGTGTTTCTCGGCGTCGCGCCGGACGGCACCGCGCTGCCGTGCCACGCCGCGCGTTCGCTGCCGGGGCTCGCGCTGCCGAACGTGCGCGACCGGTCGTTGAAGGAGATCTGGTACGACAGCGACGCGTTCAACGCGTTTCGCGGCGACGGCTGGATGCGCGAGCCGTGCCGCACGTGCGACGAGCGCCATGTGGATCACGGTGGTTGCCGGTGCCAGGCGTACCTGCTGGCAGGCGACCCGGCGGAAGCCGACCCGGTGTGTGCGAAGTCCGCGCATCACGGTAAGGTCGAGCAGGCGGTGAAGTTCGCGCGGCAACCTGCGCGGCGCGACGAACAGACGATGATCTTTCGCAGCAAGGAGAATTCGCTGGCGCGGTCGGTAGGCGGTGAGTAGGCGGTGAGCGGTCGCCGAGGAAAGTTGGCGGCGAAGAAAGCGGGAGCGAACGAGGCGAAGCGATGAACACCGGGACAATCGATACGTAGTCCTCTTCATGCTGGCGTGGCAGTGCACATGTTCTGCACGCGAGCAGCCAGCGCGAGGACTTGCGCACGCCGCACGTGGATGTCGCGAAACTGCTGTCCGCGGCACAAGCGGCCGGCTTCACGAAGATCGGCTTCGTCACCGATCCCGGCTCGCCCAAGCAACCTGCGCACCCGTAACGTGACGCGTTAGTCCCGGCGGCAGCTCAAGCTCGTCACGGGCGTGAACGGGCGCCGACACCTGCCGCCGTGCGCTCGTCGGCAGCGACCGCGGATCTCTCCCGCTGCGCGCTCGCCGCCAGCGAACGCGCACATATTTTCCCGCCGACATGCGACGCGGGCGGTGACGACCTCGGCCGTCACCGCCCGCGTAATGTCGTTCCGCACCTGCTTCGTGCGCGGCTGCCCGCAAGCCGCCGCACCAGCGGGGCGGACTGCCACGTCATGCCCGGCCTTGCTGACCACCGCACCCGGCGGGCCGACCCGCCACGTCAGCCGTCGTCGGCACGGCCCTGCAAATCCTTCAATCCCTTGATCACGACCAGCAGCGCGCGCCCGTGCTCGTCCGAGCCGTCCCACGCGTCGACGATCGCGTCGCGCAGCAATTCGTTATAGCGACGCCGCGACGGATGCACGTCGACGCCATAGAAAGTGCATAGCTTATTGAATGGCGTGCTGCGACGCACCCGGTGCCCGTTCGACTGCCGAAGGCGCGACACGGTCGGCTGGCTGACTCCCGAAAGTCGCGCTATTTCGCTGGACGAGCGGGTATCGGCCATCAAGCGGCGCAACAGGTCTTCGACGGGAAAATCAGTGTCTGGGGCTTCCATGTGCTGCATTATACCTATACAGTTACGGCTGTTGAATGGCTTGCTGAAGCTGGCAGGCTGCTGCGCCCCGAGAATGTTGATGACACTGAAACACCTCCCTCGTACGTTTTGCTGGACCAAGATCGGCGCCGAGTCCGGCGAAGAACTGGCCACTGTGGTGCTCCGCAAGGAATGGGAGCGCCGGCTGGGGGGCGGGCGGTTTCTGTGGGGGATCAACCAGCCGCTCGGCAGCAGCGCGCAGGTCGCCGCACATCGCACGGGCTCGCTGCTCGCGCTGTTCTCGCCGGTTGCCGCGCGCACGCGCGCGGCCGAGCGTGGGCGCGGCAACCTGCTGCTGTGGAATGCGTGGGTCGATGCGGGCGGCCAGGTGCGGCAGTTGCCGCCGCACACGTTCATCACGAGCCGCGCGAAGCTGCCGTCCGGCCGCCCGCGCGAGCATCACTACGCGCTCGTGTGCGCGTCGTCCACCGCGCTGACGATCGGCACGCGCCTGCGCGTGTATCCGGAGCAGCTGCGCAGCGTGAGCACCGGCAAGACGCTCGGTGCGGCACAGGGCGCGGTCGTCGTCGACTGCGTCGGCAGGCCCGCGGAGCACGCCGGCAAGGGCTATCCGCTCGCGCTGTCGGTCGAGCTCGAGGCGCCGTATTTCGTGCGGCTCGCGCAGCCGAGCGTGCTGAAGGCACGCGACCTCGCCGGCGTGAACAAGGCGACCCGCGACGGCGATTTCGACCGCTTCGTCGACCTGGTCGCGCGCCTGCGCGGCCGCTCGTCGGCGGAAGACGTGCGTGGTTTTACGCGCGACCTGTTCGACGCGTCGCCGATCGAAACCGCGGCCGCATATGTCCCGCCGTCGCATGCGACGCGGCTGCGCAGCCGTCCTTCGGCCGAGCACGCGCGCGGCGCCACGCAGGATCTGTTCGACCTGTCGCCGGGCGAGCCGGCGGCATTCGGCGGTCTGACGCATCCGCACGTCGGCCGCGCCTGACGAAATGGTGTTCTACGGCTGAAGGAAGGCGAAGAAGCAGGCGAAGAAGCAGAGGTAGGGGCGCGCGATTCAGACGCGCGTGCGCGACGGTCGTATCGGTTCGCGCAAGAAAATGTTGCATCTCGTCGCGTCGGATCGACGAGCGCAGAGCGACAATTGGCCCGAAGCGCGCTGCGCGGCGGCCGATGCGTCGACAGGCAGTTGGCAGTCGTTCATGCCGTCGCCATGCGCACCACGCACACTGAGCGTCGGCTTGCTTCACACGGCAACCTGAGGGAGAAGTGTCGATGCCGACCCACATCTGTTCGCGAGAAGCCCGGGCCGCACAACGCTTCGTCGAGGCGACGCGCAACGTCGATCAGGCGTTTCGCGCGGTGCGCGGCGAGGCCGACGACGACACGTCGTCGGCCGCGTATGCAATGGCGATGTCCCGGCTCGATAGCGCGCTAGACGAACTTGCGCGCGCGCAGGAATGCTTTGATCGGGTGGTGAGCGCGGACGCACAGTAGCGCAACGGATCCCGCTCCGGCGTCGATCGCGACGGTCGACGCGTTCATCTCATTGTGCTGACCGGATTGAACCGGCACTTCACGCATCTGACACGACACGGCACCGTGTCACGCGTCGCATTCATCACGACTGCACGATGTGTCGCGATCAGCCCGCGTGCGCCACATCCGTCGGATGATTCGCGACGTCGGCAAGCGGGTGGAACGCAAAGCCGTTGCGCTGGAACGACGTCGCGAAGAACCGCACCTGATAGCGGATCGCGTTCGCCCAGTAATCCCACGTATGACCGCCGGGCCGCTCCGCGTAATCGTGAGGCACGCCGAGCGCGACGAGCCGCTCATGCAGCGTGCGGTTCGACCCGACGAAGGAATCGTCGCGGCCGCAGTCGATCGTCAGGTCGATGTGCGCGTGGATGAACGCGCGGGCGCTTTCGACGATCACGTTGCGGTTCCAGAACGACGGATGTCGCTCCGGATCGCCGAACACGTGGTCGATGCCTGGCTCGTCCTCGCACGTGCGCGGATCGACCGCGCCGCTGATGCTGCCGACCGCGCCGAACGTGTCCGGCTCGTCGAGCGCGATGCGCAGCGCGCCGAAGCCGCCCATGCTGAGCCCCGTGATCGCGCGCGCGCGTTTCGTCGCGATGGTGCGGAAATGCGCGTCGACGAACGACACGACTTCCTTGCCGACGAAAGTCTCGTAGCGGCTGCCGGAATCGTACGGGCTGTCGATGTACCAGCTCTCGTGGCCGCCGTCGGGCATCACGAGGATCACGTGGTAGCGGTCGGCCAGCTCGCCGATCTGCGTATTCGATGTCCAGTCGGTATGGTCGCCGCCCGAGCCGTGCAGTGCATAGACGACCGGGAAGTGCTCGGCGCGATTGCCGTGCAGGTACGCGTCGGGCAGCACGACCGTCGCAGCGAGCGTCTCGCGCATCGCGTCGCTGGGAATCGTCACGACCCGCGCCTGGAACGCCCACGCGGGGCTCGCGACGGCAAGCAGCAGGAACAGCCGGAGGGCGCGCGTCATGGTCGTCGATCGTCGCATATGTCGTGTCCGCCTGCGGGCGGGCCTCCTCGGAAACCCTATCCGGATCGACTCTAGCAACGGCGCCTTTCAGCCAAATTTCGACGCAGCATACGGGTTGTCAGGCTGCGGGGGCTTCAACCTGCGCGATGCGGGCAGGCGCCGACAGTTCACGCGACGCAGCGCTCGACCGCCGCGCGGAACGCGTCGGGCTGCTCGGTCATCATCAGGTGCCCGCAGCCGCCGACGATCTCGCTGCCGGCGCAGCGCGCGAGCGCCCAGCCGGGCGCATGCCAGCCGTCGCGCGAGCGTTCGCCCGCGATCAGGTACACGGGATGACGTTCGAATACCTGCGCGAGCGCCGCGAGATAACCGGCGTCGCCCGTCGTCGCGACGACCGAGCGGCCCATCGCGCGCAGCGTCGACGCCGGCTGGTGCGCCAGCCAGCGGGCCGCGGTGGCGGTCAGGTCCGGCCCCGGGTCGCGGATCGCGCCGCGCAGCCACGCTAGCGGATCGGCGCGGAACCCGTCGAGCATCGCGTCGGCGTCGGCGGGCGACATGCGCCCGACCGACGCGGACCAGAACGCATCGTCGAGCGTGAAGTTGCCTTCGACATTGACGATCCGGCGCACGCGCGCGGGATGCGCATGCGCGAACAGCATCGCGATCGCGCCGCCGACCGAATGCCCGACGACGTCGACCGGCGTCGCGCCGAAGCGTGCTTCGACGGCTTGCCGCACGTGTTCGGCCTGCGCGGCGAGCGTGATCGTGTCGAATGGCGCTGCGCGATGCGCGCCGTAGCCGAGCAGGTCCGGCGCGATATGCGGGCCGCGCCAGTCACGCACGTCGAACGTGCCGATGAAGCCGTGGATGAAGACGACAGGTGTGTGCGGTGTCATGTGGAGCGGTCCGTTTAGTCGGTGGCGTGCGGCAGGTTCGGCGCGGCGAGCAGTGAGTTGAGCAGCTACTTGAGCAGTTCCGCGACCAGTTCGTCGAGTTCGAGGCCGTGCGTGCGGTCGTGGTCGAGCACTTCGCGCACGAGTTCGTCGAGCGACATGCGCCGGATGCCGTCGCGCAGCCCGCAGCGGGCCAGCTGCGCGGCGTCCAGCGTCGCGAGCGTCGCGCCCAGCCGCCGCCGCGCGGCGCGGAAGGCGTCGAGTGCCGTTGCGAGGTCCTGATGCAGGTAGTCGCGCGCTTCGGCAAGCGCGGTGCCGTCGACAGACAGGATCACCGGCAGCTCGGCGGTGCGCACCGCGTCGATGCGGTCGGCGAACACCGCGTCGAGGTCGCGCAGGTGGCATGCGTGTTCGACGAGCGAGAAGCCCGTGCCGTCCGGGCGCTGCGTCCACTGCGCCGCAGGCACGCGCGCGACGGCGGCGGCGAGCGTGTCGGGCATGCGTGCGAGCGCGGCGACAACGTCCGCGAACGGCAACTGCTGCGGATGCGGGCTGAACACCGCGCCGTAGCTGAACAGCGCGCCGCCGATCCGGCCACGCGCCTGCACGACTTCATGGCCGCGCCGCCGCATCACGTCGGCGACCAGCGCGCCGCAGAACTGGCGGGCTGTCGTGTCGGCGGCGATTTCCGGGAATTTCCGCGCGATGTCGTGCTGGATCGCGCCGATCGCGGCGACGCCGACGCGCGACAGCGCCGCGAATTCGACGTAGCGCTCGGGCTGCTCGATCAGCGCTTCGAGCTGCGCGCCTAGCGGCGTCGCGCGGAAGCGGTCGAAACGGGAATGCATCGCAGGCGATCTTGGTCAATAACGTCGCAAAACGATACGTTATAAAAGAGGGGCACGTCAACTCGACGGTGCCGACATATGCACGGCCTCGGGAAGCGGTAGGGCAACAGAAGCTGGGCAGCAGGATCGGGGCAGCGTGAGCCGACAGGCGCGCGCGGCACGGTCTCAGGGGTTCCTCCCAAGTTACGCAGCCGGTCGCCGCCGCTCACAATGCACCAACGGCGATACATGCCCGATTGACCGCGTGCATGCGCGGCGCGTCGGGCGGGTCCGGAACAACGAGCGACGCCGGTCGGGGAAATGCAATGCAGGGGGGAGCCATGTCTCCGCACGCTCACGTCGTTCTCGTTCTTGCGATCGGGTGGCTCGCCGCTGCGCCGGGCCGCGGGCTGGCTGAGGACCGCGTCATGCACTTCGATGCCCACGTCGAGGCGCCGCAGAACGAACTGTCGGATCGCCCGATGGAAACGGACGAGCCGCAGCACGCGCTCGTCATTCACGGCCGGAAGGATCCGAAGGTCGAGCTGTGGCTCGGCATCGATTACGCGTCCACCAATCCGCAGTGCCGGTCGCGGACCTGGTTCGGTCGCATCATGGGCGCGCCGGAGACGACGCAGGTCATCGGGGACAATGTCCGGTTGCCGGCCGGCCAGGACCGCTTCGACATCCGCTTTCTTCTCGATCGCTACGAGCCGGGCCGCTGCGGCTGGCAGCCGGTGCTGGTGCGCCACGCGGAGTTCGTTCCCGGCGTCGGCGCCGGGCCGGGGGGATGGAGCGCGCTCGTCGGATTCAGCGATACGGGCAGGAGCGAGGCCACCATCGGCTGGTCGTGCCGGCTCGGCATCGATGCGACGTCGCCGTCCTTCCTCGGCTGCTTCGCGACGAGCCGTGGGGATGTCGCGAGGATGTCCAGTCAAGGCGGGACGGTCAACGTGAGCTTCGCGCTCGTGCAGCAGTTGCCGCAGCCGCCGGTAGCGCCGGTGCCGCAGGGGCTGCAGACGAGGCTCCCGGTGAAGGCGGGCGGCGGGTGAGCGCGTGCGCGGCGGCGCGCGGGTCTCGCGTCCGCCGCCGCGTTGCGCCGTCACGCGCCGCCGCCGCCGTCAGTGCCTGTGTCAGTGTTTCTGCTGCGCGGCAGCGATCTCCGCGCGCAGCTGGGCCTCTTGCTCCTGCAGTTCCGGCGTGAATTCCGCGCCGAAATCTTCCGCTTCGAACACCTGCCGGATCTCGATCTCGGATTCGCTTTTCATCGGATTCGGGCAGCGCTTCACCCATTCGACGGCTTCGTCCATCGATTTCACCTGCCAGAGCCAGAAGCCGGCGATCAGCTCCTTGGTCTCGGCGAACGGCCCGTCGATCACGGTCCGGCCCGGCCCCGAAAAGCGCACGCGCTTGCCGCGCGAACTCGGGTGCAGCCCTTCGCCGGCTTGCATCACGCCCGCTTTCACGAGTTCCTCGTTGTAGCGGCCCATCGCGGCCAGCAGTTCGGTGTCCGGCATCTCGCCGGCCTCGGATTCGCGGGTTGCCTTCACGATCACCATCACACGCATTGTCATATCTCCTTGAACGGGAAACGGTTTGGCGTCCGCCGGCCGCGCGGGCAGGCGACGAACGCTTACGACACTACGACGAACCACGGCACCGGAAATCGACATCGCACCCGGAAAATCTTTGTCGGGCTCAGGATTGGCTCGTGCGCACCCGCTTGCGGATCTCCGAGTCGAGAATCAACCGCCCGCGCAGCTTGCCCTTCATCCGCTTCACGTGTTTCGGCGCTTCGGTCATGTGTTCGACCATCAGCGCGCGCACGCGCTCGACGTCGCGTTCGCGCGCGGCCTGCAGGATCGCGCGGTGAATCGCGACGTTCGCTTCGCCGAAGCGCTTGTGCTCCGCGAGCGGCGTGTCGTTCCGGAACTCGATCAGTTGCCGGATCATCTCGTTGATCAGTTCGCAGCTGAAGCGCAGGAACGGATTCGGGTTCGCGGCCGCGAGGATGTCGTGGAATGTCGTGTCCTCCTGGCGCTGCCGCACCAGATGGCCGCGCTCGAGCGCGCCGGACGAGCCGTCGCAGCACGCGATGTTCGCGTCGAGCGCCGCGAAGTCGCGCTCGGTCAGGTGCGGCACCGCGCCCGCGGCCAGCTCGGGTTCGAGCAACTTGCGCACGGTATAGATGTCGTCGATCGTCACGTCCTTGAAGAACAGGTAGTTCTGCAGCAACTGCAGCGTGCGGTCGAGCGGCACCTCGACCACCATCCCGCCGCCTGTCGGCCCGGTCGTGACCTTGATCAGGCCCTGCACCTCGAGCGACTTCAGCGCCTCGCGGATCGTGCTCTTGCTGACCGCGTACAGCTGCTGCAGCTCGGCTTCGCGCGGCAGGCGGTCGCCGGGCTTCAGGTTCTTTTCCGTGATGAGCCGCTTGATTTCCTCCGCGACGAGATCCGCGCGCTTCGGCTGCTTGATTTCGACCGCGATGCCCGCCCGGGCTCGGTCCATGACCATCTTCAAGACTCCTTTGTCTGACTGCGCGCGCATCGCATCGTACATCGTCGTCGATCCGTGCCCGCGCAGGGTAGGGAATTTTGCCTGATTGACACCAATTTTGATCATCCCTAGGATCAGGATCATCCTATTTATCATGATAAATAGAATGAACCGGCGGCGCATCCTTTCCGGTGCGCGTTGGCACGGTTTGGCAGTCGGTCGTATCGCGTGTGTCCATCCCAGCAAGGAGCGTCAACTTGAATCGCCGAGAACTGTTGAAACTGGCCGCGCTGTCGGCCGTGCCGGGCGCGCTCGGCAGCTTGTCGTCCCGCGCCGCGTTTGCGCAGGGCGCGCCCATCCAGCTCGCGTGCCCGGTGCCGATGTCGGGCCCGTTCGCCGCCAACGGGAAGTACGCCGATCTCGGCATGCAGCTCGTCGTCAAGCAGTACGGCAAGGTGCTCGGCGCGCCGCTCGCCTATTCGGCCCTCGACACCGAAGGCAAGCCCGCCACCGCGGTGCGCCGCGTGCAGGAGATCGCGCAGCAGAAGGGCGTGCGCTATTTCGCGGGCGGGATCCTGTCGTCCGAATCGCTCGCGATGGGCAAGGAAGTCCAGAAGGCGGGCGGCGTGTTCATCACGACGGCCGGCGCGGACGAGATCACCGGCAAGGACTGCAACGACGCGACGTTCCGCTGGTCGGTGCCGACCTTCGGCGCGATCGAGCAGACGGTGCGCCCGCTGATCGGGATGCTGCCGAAGGCGAAGCGCTGGTACACGATCACGCCGCAATACGTGTTCGGCGACGGCCTGCTGTCGGCCGCGAAGGCGATCTTCAAGGAGAAGGGGATCGAGCACGTCGGCAACAGCTACCACTCGCTCGCCGAGAAGGAGTTCAGCGGCTACCTGACGAACGCGGCGGCCGCGCAGCCGGACGTGCTGCTGATCCTGAACTTCGGCTCGCAATCGTCGGACACGCTGCGCCAGGCCGTCAGCTTCGGGATGAAGCGCAACTGCACGATCCTGGTCGCGTGGGCGTCGGGCCTCGAGCAGTTCGAGGCGCTTGGGCCCGACATCTGCGACGGCGTGTATTTCGGCGCGCAGTACTGGCACGGCATCGATTCGCCGCTGAACCGCGATCTCGTGAAGCGCACCAACGCCGCATTCAAGGCGAACCCGAACTACAGCCTCGCGGGCTCGTACATCTGCTCGAAGATCCTGATCGACGCGATGGTGAAGGCCGGCAGCGCGGATCCGAAGAAGGTCGTCGCGGCGATGGAAGGGATGAAGTACGACGGCCTGACGGGCCCCGAGGAAATCCGCAAGGGCGACCACCAGGTGCTGAAGAACTACTACCTGCTGAAGGGCAAGCCGAAGAGCCGGATGAAGAGCGCGGACGACTACGCCGACATCGTCAGCGCCGGCCAGTCGTTCCTGCCGGTCGACAAGACGGGCTGCAAGCTCGCGTGACGCTGTGCATGTGCCCGCGGCCGTCGTGCGCCGCGGACGTCCGTTACCTTCCTTTCTGACACGGAAGCCATGAACGTCTATCTGCTGCAGATCGTCAACGGCATCGGCGTGGGAATGCTGTATTTCCTGCTCGCTGTCGGCCTGTCGATCGTGTTCGGCCTGCTGCGCTTCGTGAATTTCGCGCACGGCGCGTTCTATCTGCTCGGTGCGTACCTGTGCTATCAGGCGCTGCAATGGTCGGCGAATTTCTGGGTCGCGCTCGCCGTCGTGCCGCTCGTGGTCGGCGCATTCGCGTGGGTCGTCGAAAAGCTCGTGCTGCGTCATGTGTACGCGCAGCAGCACGAATTCCACATTCTCGCGACGGTCGGCCTCGCGCTCGTGCTGCAGGAGTGCGCGATTCTCGCGTGGGGCCCGCTCGGCGACAACGTGCCGCCACCCGACGCGCTCAGCGGCGTCGTGATGTGGGGCAGCTTCGTCTACCCGAAATACCGGCTGTTCGTGATCGCGTTCACCGCGGTGCTCGCCGCGCTGCTGTGGTGGGTGCTCGACGGCACGCGGCTCGGCAGCACGGTGCGCGCGGGCAGCGAATCGTCGGAGATGGTGTCGCTGCTCGGCATCAACGTGACGCGCGTGTTCAGCCTCGTGTTCGCGCTCGGCGCGGCGACGGCGGCGCTCGCCGGCGTGCTCGCCGCGCCGATCCGCGGCGTCGATCCGTTCATGGGCATCGAGGCGCTCGGCGTCGCGTTCGTCGTGGTCGTCGTCGGCGGGATGGGGAATTTTCTGGGGGCGCTCGTCGGCGGGCTGCTGGTCGGCATCGTGCAGAGCGTGATGAGCACGCTGTGGCCGGAAGGCGCGCGGCTGATGATCTACGTCGCGATGGCCGTTGTGCTGCTGGTGCGTCCGAATGGATTGCTCGGGAGGGCTGCATGATCGAATCGTCGAAATCGCTGCCGGCCGGCGCGCCCGCGCCGCAGGCCGCGCGGCCGTCGCGCGGCGCGCTGTTGCGCCGGCCCGAGGGCTGGCTCGCGCTCGCGGTCGTGTGCGCGCTGCCGCTCGCGTTGCGCTCGGGCTCGCTCGCGACCGAGGTGCTCGTGTTCGCGCTCGCCGCGCTCGGCTGCAACCTGCTGCTCGGCTTTACGGGGCTGCTGTCGTTCGGGCAGGGGATCTTCTTCGGGCTCGGCAGCTATGCGGCCGGCGTCGTGCTCACGCACGGCGTTGCGTCGACGCCGGCCGCGCTGGCGGCGGCCACCGCGCTCGGCGCGCTCGCGGCGCTGCTGGTCGGCTGGTTCTCGATCCGGCAGCGCGGCACTTACTTCGTGATGCTGACGCTCGCGTTCGGCCAGCTGTTCTACTTCCTCGCGTACACGACGCCGGACCTGACGGGCGGCGACAACGGGCTGCTCGACATCCCGCGTCCCGCGCTGTCGCTGTTCGGGCATCCGTTCGTCGTGCTCGATTCGCCGTGGCGCTACTACGGCTTCGTCGCGGTGCTGTTCATCGCGGTGTTCTGGCTGCTGCTGCGTGTGTCGCAATCGGTGTTCGGCCGCACGCTGCTCGCGATCCGGGACAACGAGGCGCGCGCGGCGGCCGCCGGTTACGACGTGAAGCGCTTCAAGCTCGCGGCGTTCGTGATCTCGGGCGCGGCGACGGGGCTCGCGGGCGCGCTGCATGCGCTGATGACGGGCATCGCGCCGCTGTCGAACATCGACTACCACACGAGCGAGATGATCCTCGTGATGACGGTGATCGGCGGCACCGGCAACCTGTTCGCGTCGGTGCTTGGCGCCGCGTTCTACGTGCTGTTCGCCGACTGGCTGTCGACGTTGTGGCCGCGCTGGCTGCTGCTGCTCGGCCTCGTGCTGATCGCGGTCAGCCTGTTCATGCAGCGCGGGTTGTGGGGACTGGGTGAGCGTGTCGCAGCGTCGCTGCGGCGCACCGAACGCACGGCCGATACGGCTGATACGGCCAGGGGGCATCAATGAGCGAAGCGATTCTCGAGGCGCGCGGCGTCGTCAAGCGCTATGGCAAGTTCACGGCGCTCGGCGGTGTCGACCTGCGCATCCTGCCGCGCACCGTGCATTCGGTGATCGGCCCGAACGGCGCGGGCAAGACGACGCTGTTCCATACGCTGACCGGCACGCTGCCGATCACGTCCGGCTCGATCGTGTTCGACGGTCACGACGTCACGCGCGAACCCGACTACAAGCGCGTGCGGCGCGGCATCGCACGCTCGTTCCAGGTGACGAGCCTGTTCGCGAGCCTGAGCGTGCGCGAGAACCTGCGGGTTGCCGCGCAGGGCGTCGATGCACGCCGCGCGCTGAATGCGTGGACGCCGCCGCACGGCGCGCTCGCGCACGGCGAGACGGTCGACGCGGTGATCGAACGCCTCGGCCTGCAGCGTTTCGCGGCGACGGCCGCGGGCGCGCTGTCGCACGGCCAGCAGCGCCGGCTCGAAGTCGGGATGGCGATTGCCGCGCGGCCGCGTGCGATCTTTCTCGACGAGCCGACGTCGGGGATGGGGATCGACGATCTCGACGACATGAAGACGCTGATCCGCGGGCTGCGCGACGACTACACGGTCGTGCTGATCGAACACAACATGGGCATCGTGATGGACATCTCCGACACGATCACGGTGATGCAGCAGGGCCGTGTGCTGGTCGAAGGCAAGCCGGACGCGATCCGCGGCGACGAGCGCGTGCGCGCCGCCTATCTCGGCAACATGATCACGGGAGGCCGCGCATGATCCTCGACGTGCGGGACATACACGCCTGTTACGGCAAGAGCCACATCCTGCAGGGCGTGTCGCTGTCGGTGCGCGACGGCGAGACGGTGACGCTGCTCGGCCGCAACGGCGCGGGCAAGTCGACGACGCTGAAGACGATCGCGGGCGTCGTCGCGGCGACCGGCGGCGAGGTGACATTCGCCGGCGCGGCGATCGCGGGCAAGCCCGCGCACCGGATCGCCGCACGCGGGCTGTGTTTCGTGCCCGAGCATCGCGGCATCTTCCGGCTGCTGTCGGTCGAGGAGAACCTGCGGCTCGGCGCGCGCCGCGATTCGCCGTGGCAGCTCGACGACATCTACCGGATCTTTCCGCGCCTGAAGGAGCGCCGGCGCAACGGCGGCGCGCAGCTGTCCGGCGGCGAACAGCAGATGCTCGCGATCGGCCGCGCGCTGATGAACCATCCGCGCCTGCTGATGCTCGACGAGCCGGTCGAAGGGCTCGCGCCGGTGATCGTCGAGGAGATCGTCGCGCAGCTCAGGCAGATCAAGGCGGCCGGTGTCGCGATCCTGCTCGTCGAGCAGAACCTCGAAGTCTGCACGCAGCTCGCCGACCGGCACTACATCATCGAGCAGGGCGTGATCGTCTACGAAGGCGGCAATGCGGCGTTCGCCGCGGACCGCGAAGTGAAGGACCGTTACCTGGGCGTCGGCGTCGCGTGAGCGCCGCGTCTTCTCATTGCGAGGGATTTCATCGATGCAAGTTCAGGATTCGACAATTGGCGTCGCGGCATCCGGCCTGCGCGTCGACGGCGCACGGCTGTGGGACAGCCTGATGCGTCTCGCGCGGATCGGCGCCACGCCCAAGGGCGGCGTGTGCCGGCTCGCGCTGACCGAGCTCGACCGCGAAGCACGCGACCTGTTCGTCGCGTGGGCGAATGCGATCGGCTGCACGGTGCGCGTCGATGCGATCGGCAACCTGTTCGCGCGGCGCGCGGGCGTGCGTGACGACCTGCCGCCCGTGACGACCGGCAGCCACATCGACACGCAGCCGACCGGTGGCAAGTTCGACGGCAACTACGGCGTGCTCGCGGGCCTCGAAGTGCTGCGCACGCTCGATGATGCGGGCGTGCGGACGCTGGCGCCGCTCGAGGTTGCGGTGTGGACCAACGAGGAAGGCTCGCGCTTCGTGCCGGTGATGATGGGCTCGGGCGTGTTCGCGGGCGCGTTTACGCTCGAGCATGCGCTTGCGCAGCGCGATCGCGACGGCGTCGCGGTGCGCGACGCGCTGGCGGCGATCGGCTATGCGGGCCATGCGAATGATGGGGGCGATGGGGGCGACGCGCACCGGATCGGCGCGTACTTCGAGGCGCATATCGAGCAGGGGCCCGTGCTGGAGGCGCACGGCACGACGATCGGCGTGGTCGAAGGGGCGCTCGGCCAGCGCTGGTACGACGTGACCGTGCACGGGATGGAAGCGCACGCGGGCCCGACGCCGATGGACCTGCGTCGCGACGCGTTGCTCGTCGCGGCCGACCTGGTGCGCGCGGTGAACGCGATCGCGCACGCGTATGCGCCGCACGGACGCGGCACGGTCGGCTGGATCGACGTGCATCCGAATTCGCGCAACGTGATTCCGGGCCGCGTGACGCTGACCGTCGACCTGCGCGCGGCCGACGACGCGTCGCTGGCCGCGATGGATGCCGAATTGCGCGCGGCATGTGAGGAAGCGGCCGCGCAGGCCGGCATGCGGATCGACGTCGAGCAGGTCGTGTATTTCCCGCCGCAGCCGTTCGACACGGCGCTCGTCGAGACGGTGCGTGCGAGCGCGGCCGCGCTCGGCCTGTCGTCGATGAACGTGATCAGCGGCGCGGGCCATGACGCCGTGTATCTCGCGCGCGTCGCGCCGGCCGCGATGATCTTCGTGCCGTGCAAGGACGGCATCAGCCACAACGAGATCGAGGATGCCGACCCGGCCCATCTCGAAGCGGGCTGCAACGTGCTGCTGCACGCGATGCTCGGCGCGGCTGGCGTGGCCGATGTGGCCGATGTGACCGATGTGACCGATGTAGCCGGAGAGGGCGCGCAATGAGGATCCTGATCGCCCGGATGAATCACGAGACCAACACGTTCTCGCCGGTCGCGACGCCGCTCGCGGCGTTCGGCCGCCACGGCCCCGACTGGGGCGAGGACGCGTACCGCGCGAACAAGGGGATGCGCACCGCGATGGCCGCCTTCATCGACGCGGCCGAACGCGACGGCGCCGAACTCGTGACGCCCGTGTCGGCGGCCGCGAATCCGAGCGGGCCCGTCTCGGCTGCAGCCTACGACGCGATCTGCGACGCGATCGTCGCGGCGGCGCCGGGCTGCGATGCGGTGATGCTCGACCTGCACGGCGCGATGGTCGCCGAGCAGACGCCCGACGGCGAAGGCGACCTGCTCGCGCGCGTGCGCGCGGCGCTGCCCGGCGCGCCGATCGCGGTCGCGCTCGACCTGCACGCGAACGTCACGCAGAAGATGATCGATCACGCCGACGTGATCGTCAGCTTCAAGACCTATCCGCACGTCGACATGTACGAGACCGGCGCGCAGGCGGCGCGGCTGCTGCTCGATCGGGTCCACGGCCGTGCGCGCCCGGTGCTCGCGTGGCGGCAGCCGCCGCTGCTGACCTCGACGCTGCGCAGCGCGACCGCGGAAGGCGCGATGCGGCGCGCGGTCGACGCGGCGCGCGCGGCCGAGGCCGGCGGGATGCTCGCGGTGTCGGTGCTGTCCGGCTTTTCGCTCGCGGATATCCCGGCACCGTGCATCAGCGTCGTCGTGGTCGGGGATGGCGACGCGGCGGCGGCCGACGCGGCCGCCGAGCGCATCGCGCGGCAGATCTGGGACGCGCGCGACGATTTCGTGTTCCGCAGCCTGCCGCTCGCGGAATCGGTCGCGCAGGCGGCCGCGCTCGCGCGCGGCGCCGACAAACCGGTGCTGATGCTCGATCACGGCGACAACTGCATGTCGGGCGGCACGTGCGACACGATGGATCTGCTGGAGGAAGCGCTTGCGCAGGGCCTCGACGGCATCGTCAGCGGTCCGCTGTGCGATCCGGAGGCGGTCGCGCAACTGATCGCGGCGGGCGTCGGCGCGACCGTCACCGTGCCGGTCGGCAACAAGCTGCCGCAGCCCGGCGGCGCGCGGCGCGAGCCGTTGCGCGCGACCGGCGTCGTGCGGGCGATCACCGACGGCGAGTACGTGATCACCGGGCCGACCTATACGGGCCAGCGCGCGTACATGGGCCGCGCGGCGGTGCTCGATCTTGGCGCGGCAACGCTCGTCGTCACCGAACGCACGCAGGAGCCTTGGGATCTCGGCGTGTTCGAGAGCGTCGGCGTCGATCCGCGCCGCGCGCGGTTCCTGCTGCTGAAGTCGCGGATGTATTGCCGTCCGGTGTTCGTGCCGATCGCGGCGGCGCTCGTCGAATGCGACAGCCGGGGCGTGACGAGTTCCGACTATGCGCTGTTTCGCTACGAGCGGCTCGCGCGGCCCGTGTATCCGCTCGATGCGGTGGCGGAGTGGGAGCGCGCGGCGCGCCGCGTCGCTTAACGTGGCGGTATGTGCGGTATGTGCGGTATGCGGCGGCGGTCAGGACGCCTTGTCCACGGCCGCCGTATACCGAGCGCCACTGCCCTCGTCGTCGCCCGACGCCAGCGCCTCCAGCGCAAGCCCCTTCGTCTCGATCCCGAGCGTCCACACCGCGAGCGCCGCCGCCGCGAACGACAGCGCGCCGAGCGTGAACACGCCGCCTTGCCCGAACACCGGCAGCACGACGCCGACCACGTACGGCCCGATCAGCGACCCGACGCGCCCGATCGCCGACGCGAACCCGGACCCCGTCGCGCGCGCACCGGTGCCATACAGCTCCGGCGTGTACGTATACAGCGCGGCCCACATCCCGAACAGGAAGAACTGCATCGCGAGGCCCGTGCCGATCAGCAGCGTCATGCTGCCGCCGTACAGCGCGCTCTGTCCGTACGCATACGCCATCGCGCCGCCGCCGAGCAGCGACGCGATGCAGGTCGGCTTGCGGCCCCAGCGCTCGACGAGCCAGGCCGCGCACAGGAAGCCCGGCACGCCGCCGAGCGAGATCAGCACCGTATAGAACACCGATTTCGTGACTTCGAAGCCGGCCTGCTGCAGCAGCGCGCCGAGCCACGACGTGAGCCCGTAAAAGCCGAGCAGCGCGAAGAACCACAGCAGCCATACCATCGTCGTGCGGCGGCGGTACGCGCCGCTCCAGATCTCGCGCAGCGCGCCGTGGCCGCGCCGGGCCGGCACTTCCGCGATACGCGCGGGCGGCGGCAGCGTCGCGACGCGGGCCGAGCGCATCACTTTCGCCTCGATGTCGTGCATCACCGCGTCGGCGTCGCCGAGCCGGCCCGCGTGTTCGAGCCAGCGCGGCGATTCGGGCACGATGCGGCGCACGATCAGCACGAACACGGCCGGAATCGCAAGCAGCGCGAACACGGTGCGCCAGCCGAACTGCGGCAGCACGAAGTACGACACGACGCCCGCGGTGATGAAGCCGAGCGGCCAGAAGCCGTCCATCAGCGCGATCAGGCGGCCGCGGTTCGCGGTCGGCACGAACTCGGACAGCAGCGTCTGCGCGACCGGAAACTCCATGCCCATGCCGATGCCGAGCAGCACGCGATAGACGATCAGCGCGTCGACGCTCTGCGCGGTCGAGCACAGGTACGACGCGGCGCCCCACAGCACCATGCTCCACTGAAAGACCGGCCGGCGGCCGAAGCGGTCCGCGAGCAGGCCCGCGACCGCCGCGCCGAGCACCATCCCGAAGAAGCTCGCGCTTGCGACGAGGCCGGCCGCCGCGGTCGACAGCCCGAACTCCTTCTTGATCGAGCCAAGCACGAACGTCATCGTGCCGAGATCGACCGAATCGAAGAAGAACGCGATCGCGATGATGAAGAAGATCAGTTTGTGATACCCGGAAAACGGCAGGCGTTCGAGCCGGGCGGCGGCGCTGGCGCGCGTGATGGAGGCGGTGGCGGCGGGCATGGCGTCCTCTGAAAGAAAAGGAGCCTCGAAGCGACAGGCTTCAAGGCTCCGAGCTTTCAGTAGACTTGACCACAAAAGGCCGCATCAGAGGAAAAGCGCCGCCGGCTTGCACAAATGCGCCATCGCCTTGCCATCGCCGCGCCGCCGCCCGTCAGTTCTTCAACCGGTACCCCGTGCGGAAAATCCACGCGACGATGGCGAGCAGCACGATGAGGAACAGCGAGGTCGCGGCGAGGCTGATGCCGACGTGCACGTCCGCGAGCCCGTAGAACGACCAGCGAAAGCCGCTGATCAGGTAGACGATCGGATTGAATAGCGTGACGATGCGCCACACGGGCGGCAGCATGTCGACCGAATAGAAGCTGCCGCCGAGGAACGTCAGCGGTGTGATGATCAACAGCGGCACGAGCTGCAGCTTCTCGAAGCTGTCGGCCCAGATGCCGATCACGAAGCCGAACAGGCTGAACGTGACCGACGTCAGCACGAGGAACAGCACCATCCAGAACGGATGCAGGATGTGCAGCGGCACGAACAGCCCGGCGGTCCCGAGGATGATGAGCCCGAGCAGCATCGATTTCGACGCGGCCGCGCCGACGTACGCGACGACAACCTCCCAGTACGACACGGGCGCCGACAGGATCTCGTAGATCGTGCCGGTAAAGCGCGGGAAGTAGATGCCGAACGACGCGTTCGAGATGCTCTGCGACAGCAGCGACAGCATCACGAGGCCCGGCACGATGAACGACCCGTAGCCGATCCCGTTCACGTCGCTGATCCGCGAGCCGATCGCGGAGCCGAACACGACGAAATAGAGCGACGTCGAGATCACCGGCGCGATGATGCTCTGCATCAGCGTGCGCCGCGTGCGGGCCATTTCTGCGCGGTAGATCGCGCGGATCGCGTGGAAATTCATGGTGCGTTACGCCTCTCGTGCGCCGTTTCGGCGGTTGTCGATCAGACTGACGAAGATGTCCTCGAGCGAACTCTGCGTCGTGTGCAGGTCGCGAAAGCCGATGTCGGCCGCGCCCAGCGCGTTGATCAGCGTCGCGATGCTTGCGTCGTCGCGATGCGAGTCGTACGTGTAGACGAGCGCGCTGCCGGCATCCGCGAGCTCGAGCCCGAACGGCGCGAGCGCGGGCGGCACCGCCGCGAGCGACTGGTCGAGCTGCACGGTGAGCTGCTTCTTGCCGAGCTTGCGCATCAGCTCGCGCTTTTCCTCGACGAGCACGAGTTCGCCGCCGAGGATGATGCCGATCCGGTCGGCCATTTCCTCCGCTTCCTCGATGTAGTGCGTGGTCAGCACGATCGTCACGCCGCTTTCGCGCAGCGTGTCGACGAGCTTCCACATGTCGCGGCGCAGCTCGACGTCGACGCCCGCGGTCGGTTCGTCGAGGAACAGGATGCGCGGCTCGTGCGACAGCGCCTTCGCGATCATCACGCGGCGCTTCATGCCGCCCGACAGCGTCATCAGCTTGTTGTCGCGCTTGTCCCACAGCGACAGCGCCTTCAGCGTCTTCTCGATGTGCGCGGGGTTCGGCGCCTTGCCGAACAGGCCGCGGCTGAACGACACGGTCGCCCACACCGTCTCGAACGCGTCGGTGGTCAGCTCCTGCGGCACGAGGCCGATCATCTCGCGGGCCGCGCGGTACGCGTCGCGGATGTCGTGGCCGCCAACCGTCACGCGGCCTTCGGTCGGCGTGACGATTCCGCAGATCGAGCCGATCAGCGTCGTCTTGCCGGCGCCGTTCGGGCCCAGCAGCGCGAAGATCTCGCCGGGGCGGATGTCGAGGTTCACGTGTTTCAGCGCCTGGAAACCGGACGCGTAAGTCTTGGACAGATTGGTGACGGAGAGGATAGGTTGCATGCTCACGGATCGCGCAAAAGCCGTGGAATCGCGGGACCGCCATCTTAGCAACCGGCAGATCGAAATGCATTTTGGTGGAAAGGCGGCGTGGCGAGCACGTGCGATTCGGCGCAAAAGCTGCGGGATTTTCGCGACTGGCGTCGATTTGTTCGTCGTCGGCAAATAATTCGGGTCGATTTCGGCGAAATCGCCGGTACGTGTCGGGCGGTCTGGCACGGCGGCGACCCAGCACGCAGGCGATTGCCGACGTGTAACACACGGCGCCGGTCGTTTCAGCGCAGCGTTTTTATTTGTCTGATCTATTGCGCCGAAGGCTGTTTGAAAAAATGTCAAACATGGTGCGCGCGCTGGGATCCCGCCGGTGCGGCCGTTTGGAACTCTGTATCCATTTACTTGCGTGATTCGTCAGATCATAGTCTTTCGAAACGACGCGACACGATAACGATTCACGCGTACGTACGGAGACCAAGATGACACGTACCGCCGAGGGCCAGTTGCACTGCCGTTTCCGATTCATCCATCGCATGCGGGCGCGACGCGAGTTGCACGCCCGTCCTGCCGCTTAGCCGCCTGGCCGCTTAGCCGCGGTTTCTCGTTCCGCTTCGATTGTCCGAAGGCGCCGTGCCGCACGACGGCGCCTCCGGAAACGCGCGCGCTCGCGCCGCCGTCGTGCACCGCCGGATCGTCCGTCGCGGTGTCGCGATGTGGTGCGCGTGGCGGGCGGCTCCGTGCGCCGCACCTTCGCATCACGCGGCGAGATACCAACCGGCGGGCCATGCAGCCCGTCCGGACGAGACCTGATGTTCGAAAAATGGAGGGGTTGATGTCTTGCATTCCTGATTGGCGCGCGACCGTCCTGGCGTGCGCGGTGCTGGCCATGCCGTTCTTCGCGGGGTGCGGCGGCGGCGCAGACGACCCCGGCCCGATCAACGTGCCGCAATGCTCGGGCAGCACGTGCGGGCCGAGCGGCCCGTCCACGACGCCGCCCGTGGTGACGAAACTGTGTCCGGACGCGCTCGACTACACGACGACCTATACGGGCGGCTCGGGCAGCGGCGAATACGTGAAGGTGCGGTTCGACACGACGAAGCTCACCTACCAGATGCAGTTCATCGAATCGTCGGTGCCGACCTCGGCCGGGCAGGTCAACAACACGCGCCGCGGCCTGACCATCAACGGCGCGTTCCATCATCCGACCGACCTGCCGACCGCCGAGCAGAACCGCTGCGCATTCGTGCTCGACAGCGGCGCGACGAGCGACGGCGCGTATGCGGTGACGATCAACCGCGCCGATCCGCCGAAGCTGTTCGTCGGCAACGGCGTCGTCGGCGGCGGGATTCCGGGCGCGACGATCGCGTTCGCCGGCATGGAGCCGTTCCCGGGTATCGTGTTCGGCTTCGTGCCGTCGCGCACCTTCGACTTCTATCCGTTCATCGGCTTCACCGACACCGAGACCGATTTCTCGAAGGTCGCGGGCAACTACAACGAACTCGGCATCCATTTGTCGCCCGTCGGCGGCCTCGCGCAGAGCATGAACGGGCCGGTCGGCTGGGAGCCGGACGTGATCAACTGGAACCAGACGTTCAATGCGGACGGCTCGTGCACGATCACGCCGGGCAGCGACTACTCGTGCCAGACCACCGGGTCGCCGTGGACGCTGCGCAAGAACGCGGACGGCTCGGCCGACAATGTGTTCGTGAGCAACGCGGTGCTGAACCAGGCGGCCGGCGTAGTCGCGTATCCGGTGGCGGCGCAGGCGCCGGGCATCGTGCTCCCGACCACGCCGAGCCAGGCGAAGGGCATCATGATCGTCGGCAAGCTGAACGGCGTGCGGGTGCCGATCGTGATTCGCGTCGGCTACACGCACGTCGATCCGGGCAATTTGCTCGCATCGGTCGCCGATGCCGAAGTCGGGATCTCGATGCTGTCGCCGACCACCGCGATCGCGGCGAATTCGCTGAAAGGCGGCTTCATCGGCGCGACGAGCGCGTCCGCGTGCGGCATCGTGACGTTCGACAACACTGCGGGAGTGATCCCGAATTCCCCGGACTTCAACCACAACGTGCCGCACCCGGATCTGCCCGGCACGTTCGACGGCACCTTCTTCAGGGCGAAGGCCGGGAGCTGCAACGATGGCACCGCGGTGTCGACGCAAGCCGCGAACTACACGTCGACGCTGTTCCAGGGCGACACCGCGGCGTTCATCGATCCGCTGACGTCGCGGGTGAGCGCGAATTTCGCGCTCGACTACACGCAGGCCACGCCCGGCAAGATCAAGGTCACGGCCAGCAACGACTTCAACGCGCAGGGCGCCGCCGGCAAGACGGCGATCTTCAGCAAGGGCGATGCGGGCTGGATCGTGATGGACGGCAACGTCTACGCGATGGTCGTCAACAACAGCAAGGTCAACCCGTTCTTCACGATCGGCGCGTTCGTCCAGTAACGGCTCACGAAACATGTTGCACCGGCGGCGCACGCATCGCCGCCGGAGAATCGACATTAAAGAGGATTCCTATGAATTTGAAGCATTGGATGGCCGCGGCGGCGTTCGCGCCCGTGCTCGCCGCGTGCGGTGGCGATGGTGACCCGCCGCCCGCACAGGTGGTCCGGCTGTGCCCGCAGACCATCGACTACAACACGGTGTTCGTCGGCGGATCGGGGTCGGGCGAGCTCGTGAAGGTGCAGCTCGACACGACGCAGATGACGTACCGGATCACCTACCTGGCCTCGCCCGTGCCGGTTACGACCGGCACCGTGCAGCCGACGCGCGACGCGGCGCCCGCCAATGTCGTGAACGGCACGCTGACCGCCGAAACGGGCCTGCCGACGGTGAAACTCAACCAGTGCACGTTCCGGATGCAGAACGCGAGCCTCGACCCGACCCGGCCCGCGCGCCTGTTCCTCGGCGAAGGCGTGCTGGGCGGCTCGATTCCGGGCTCGACGATCCAGTTCGACGGCGTGATCGGCGTCGGCAGGATTCCGAAGACGACGTATCCGTATTACCCGTTCATCAGCTTCTCGTCGCTGGAGACCGATCTCTCGAAGATCGCCGGAACCTACAACCAGCTCGGCTATCACCAGGTGCCGTCGCAGAGTTTCGCGCCGGTGGGGATCGATGCGCAGGTGTCGATCCACAGCGACGGCAGCTACGTGGAGACCGACAACTTCGGCAAGAAGAACGGCGGGCAGCCGCTCGCGTCGGGCGCGACCGTCAACCAGGCGTTCACGCTGCGCAAGGACGCGCCGGTGTTCCAGTCGCTCAATTACCAGCCGCAGATCCCGCCGACGCTGGCGGCGGTCGATCCGTCGAAGGCCGGCAAGGGGATCCTGATCGTCGGCAAGCTGCGCAACCAGCTCGTGCCGATCTTCATCCGCACGGGGGCCGCGAACGCCGCCCTGCCCCAGGGCACGCCGAGCGCGGACGACGAATCGGGCATCTCGATGCTGAGCCCGCAGGCAGCGATCGCGCAGGGTTCGCAGAACGGCGAGTACACGGGCGTCGACAGCGCGCTCGGCTACCGCGCGACGGCGCTGATGGGCACGCAGGCGACGCTGCTCGATCCGTTCGACGCGTCGCAGGCCGCGCTGACGCGCGCGCTGAACCTCGACTACACGCAGAAGGTGCCGGGCGTCGTCACGACGGTGCACGCGGATGTGGCGTCGGGGCCGGCAACCGGCAAGTTCGTGTTCTCGGGCGGCGTATTCGGCTTCCTCGACATGAGCGACACGAGCACCCCGTATTTCACCGTGGGCGCGTTCGTGCAGTAAGCGATGACCGCGAATGCGTGACCAGCGGCGCCGCGCGGCGGACAGCGCGCGGCGCCCGAACAGAATCGAGGAGACACGATGAAAAAGCTGATTGCCGCAGGCGTCGTGGCAGGCGTATCGACGCTCGCGTCGGCTCAGCAGGCGGGCGACAACGTCGCGACGCTGGGCTGGCTGCACATCATGCCGCAGGATTCGACCAACGGGCTGACGACGAATCTCACGGGCATGCCGATCAACGGGCCGCTGCGGCTGCCCGGTTCGTTTACGTCGCCGGGCACGAGCCTGACGGTCAACAACGCCGATACGGTCGGCCTCACGCTGACGCACTTCTTCACGGACCACATCGCGGTCACGTCGGTGCTCGGGGTGCCGCCCGAGTTCACGCTGACGGGCCACGGGGTGATCAGGCCGTTCGGCCCGGCCGGCTCGCTCGGCAACGTCGACATGGACAAGGCATCGAATCAGCCGGCCGTGAAGAACGCGCGGCAGTGGAGCCCCACGATCATTCTGCAGTACTACTTCAATTCGTCGACGGCGAGATTCCGGCCGTTCGTCGGGATCGGCGTGGCCTACAGCTGGTTCAGCAACATCGAGCTGAACGGCAACTTCGCGAAGGACATCAACGAGAACCTCGGCAGCGTGCTGGCGGCCGGCGCCGGCAAGGCGGGGCCGACGTCGGTCGAGGGCAAGGCGTCGTCGTCGTTCACGCCGGTCTACAACGTCGGCGCGAGCTACGCGTTCGACAAGCACTGGGGCGTGACGGCGACGCTCACGTACATGCCGCTCAAGACGTACTCGTCGCTCGTGATCAAGGCCGCCGACGGCTCGACGCTCGGGACCACGCGCACGCGGTTGAAGGCCGATCCGCTGATCACGTTCGTCGGGATTTCCTACAAGTTCTGAGCCGCGTGCGCCGCTTTGGCGCCGCGGCTTCCTGCGACCGGCGGGGGCATTCCGTCCGTGAGGTCGCATTCCCGGCGGCTTGCCGCCATACGTCAAGTGAGGGCAGTTCAGATGAGCCATCGTCAAATCGCATCGCTTGTTGCCGCACTCGCCATCTCCGCCGCGTCGGCCGTGCCCGCGTTCGCGGTCACCGTCACCCGCGCCGACGGCCAGCCGATGAATCCGAACGGCGAGCCGTTTTCCGCGTCGGGCATCACGACCCTCAGCAAGGGCGCGATCAGCGCGAATTGCACCGCCACCTTCAATGGCACGATCACGTCGACCGGCATTCTCAACATCACGTCGACGCAGTTCGCGGGCGGCGGCACCTGCGGGCTGATCGCCGGCAGTGCGAGCAGCGTGGCGCCCTGGACCGGCCAGGCCGACAGCGCGACGCAGCTGTCGATCAACAACGCGAAGGTGACGGTGTCGCTGCTCGGCACCTGCGGCCCGAGCAAGGTGGTGACGGCATGGAGCGAGGCGAACTCGTCGCTGACGTTCAACGGGGCCGTGCTGACGCCTGACTGCAAGGTGAGCGGCACGGTTGCCACTTCGCCGAAATTCCACGTGCAGTAAACGTCGTTGACCGGGGGGGCGGCAGAGCGACCAGTGCGTATGGCCGCCTCCCGGTTCGCGCCGATTCTTACGGATGACCCATGCTCACTCACGAAGCGCAGTATGGTGCCGCGCGCGGTGCGACGCCCGACCGGTTGCGCACGGCCGCGTGGCTGCAATACCTGATGGACCGGCGGGAAGATGCCGTCGCCACCGCGGCGGCGGATCCCGACGCGCGGATTGCCGCGGTCGCGCGTGCGATGCTCGCGCGGCTCGCCGGCGGCCCGCGCGATGACGCGGAGCTCGACGCATGCTTGCTCGCGCCGTGGCTGACGGCGCTCGGCTGCGGCGTGGAACGCTGGCTGCCGGATGGGCCCGATGCGTGCGCGCGCGTGCCGAATGCGCGCGAGCTCGCGCAGGCCGAACGCTATTTCCCGGGATCGCGGGTCGTGTTCGAGTCCGCGCATGGCGTGATCGATGCCGGCATGTTCGACGATCCGGGTGTCGGCTGGGCCGCGCTCGGGCGGATATCTTCGGGCGTCGACCGGGCTGCATGCTGGTCGGGCGAGAAGGGCGAGAAGGGCACGCTGTCGTCGGCAGACATCGATGCGTCGCGGCCCGGCGAGCTGATCGACGCCGTCGTCACCCGCATCCTGCAGCCACGGGACGATGTGCGCCACCTCGACGAAATGGCGGCCCTCGCGGAATTCAGCGCGGCGCTCGCGATCCGGCCTGACGTCGTGCCGCTGTCCGCCTACGGCGGCGCACACAACGGCATCGCGCTGGCGATCCGCCGCGACCGGCCCGATCTCGCGACCGCGGACGGCCTGCTTGCCGCGCTGTCCGTGTGCCGGCTCGATCAGCTTGTCGGGGCGGGGAGTTTCTGGGCCTACTACCTGCTGGCAGGGATCGTGATCGCCGCGCCGGACGTCGTGCGCGACATCGGCGGCCGCTTCAGCGGCGGCATCTGGTGGACGTGGCTCGAATCCGTGCTCGCGTGGCCGGCACGCAGCAACTTCGGGCGCAGGGAAGATGCCGCGTTCGAGCGGCTGCGCGACGCGATGAGCTTCACGTCGCGCCACAACCCGATCGTGCGCACGAAGCGCACGAAGCGCACGCGGCCGCGGGCCGCGACGCCGGCCCCGTTCGGCGGCCGGCGGACAAAGACGGGATGACGCGATGACGCGCGGCTGTGCGCGCGAACGCAGCAGTGCGTGTCATTGGTTCGATCGACGACGGGCAGCGCGCGCGCCGGCGAGACCGTCTCCGGCGCACGCGCCGCGTGCTGCGTGCCGTTTGCGGCGAGGTACGGTACGTCATGCCGTATATTTGCAGTGTCCGGCATGGAAGGAAGCCGCGATACGCTTGTCCGCTCCGGGATTTTTCGCGATGCGACAATCGAGCCTGCTCGACGCAGGCGCGCGAGCCCGCCGCTACCGCAACCGCAACCGCATTCAAGTCACGCAAATCGAAACGGTCAATCCGATGTCAAAGCAACGCAAGAGAATTCTCCTTCTGAGCGTCAGCGCAGGAGCCGGTCATACCCGCGCCGCCGAAGCGATCCGTGCGTTCGCGGACAGTCATCCCGCGGGAATCGAGGCCACGCATCTGGACGTGATGGATTTCGTGTCCGCCGGCTTCCGCAAGCTGTACACGGACCTCTACATCAAGCTCGTCAGCAGCCAGCCGGCGCTGTGGGGCTACCTGTACCAGAAGACCGACGAGGTGCTGCCCAGCGCGCCGTCGCAGAAGATCCGGCGTTCGATCGAGCGGCTCAATTGCCGGCAGCTGCTCGCGGAGATCGAGCGGCAGCGCCCGGACGCGATCATCTGCACGCACTTCCTGCCGGCGGAGCTGCTGTCGCGCGAGATTCGCAAGGGGCGCGTCGACGCGCCGGTGTGGGTGCAGGTGACCGACTTCGACCTGCACAGCATGTGGGTCGTGCCCAACATGCGCGGCTACTTCGCCGCCAACGACGAGATCGCGTGGCGCATGCATGCGCGTGGCATGGCGCCCGACACCGTGCACGTCAGCGGCATCCCGATCATGCCGGCGTTCGGCCAGCCGCTCGATCGCGCCGCGTGCGCGGCCGAATTCGGCCTGGACCCCGCGCGACCGACCTTCCTGATGATGTCCGGCGGTGCGGGCCTCGGCGGGCTCGACGTGCTCGCGACGCGTCTGCTCGAGATGGACGCCGACTTCCAGCTGATCGCGCTGGCGGGCAGGAACGAGGCGATGCTCGCATCGTTGCAGGCGCTCGCCGCGCAACATCCGGGGCGGCTCTTTCCGCAGGGCTTCACGCAACAGGTCGAGCGCCTGATGGCCTGTGCGGACCTCGTGATCACCAAGCCGGGCGGCCTGACGACCTCTGAATGTCTGGCGATGCAGTTGCCGATGATCGTCAACTCGCCGATTCCGGGCCAGGAAGAGCGCAATGCGGATTTCCTGCTCGAACAGGGCGTGGCGTTGAAGGCCATCGACGACGATGCGCTCGTCTATCGGATCCGCGCGTTGCTGCAGGCACCCGAGCGTCTTGCCGACATGCGCCGCCGTCTCGCGCCGCTCGGGCGCCCGCATGCCGGACGCTTCGTGCTCGATCGCGTGCTGGGGCTGGAGCCCGCCGCATGAGCGTGTGCCGCTTTCTGCCGGCGCGCCGTACGCTTTTTGTCGTCGCCTGGGTGATCTTGCTGGGCTTCTTTTTCGCCAACGTCGAGATTCAGATCGAAGGCAGCGCGGGCTGGGCCGCCAGCCTGCCGACCTGGCGCATCCAGAAGCACTGGCTGCTCGACCTGTTCTGGGGCGGGCGTCCGATGACCGGATACCACGCGTGGGTGTTCCCGTTCGTCGCGCTGTTCTTCCACCTGCCGCCCGTTTTCACCGGACAGTGGTCGTGGCGCATCGAAGCCCGCCTCATCGCGTGCATCATGCTGTTCTGGCTGACCGAGGATTTTCTGTGGTTCGTGCTGAACCCGGCCTATGGTCTCGCGCGGTTCAACCCGGCCAACGTGCCGTGGCATATCCACTGGCTGGGCGTTGCTCCGACCGACTACTGGACCATGAGCGCCGCTGCGATCGTCCTGTTCTTCCTTTCCCGCGAGCGGGAGCAAACCCACAACTGATTTGCCATGAAAATCGCCGTCATTGCCGTGATCGCCGTCACGCTCGCCGGACTCGTGCAGCCGGCCGGCGCGCAGCCGGATTCCGTTGCCTACGCCCGGCCGCTTCAATGGGCGCAAAGCGTTGCCGATGCGCGCGTGAACAACCTGCATCGGATCACGCCGTCGCTGTATCGCAGTGCGCAGCTATCGAAAGAGGATGTGCCGCAATTGCAGAAGCTCGGCATTCGCAAGGTCATCAGCTTCCGTGCCTTTCACTCGGACGACAGCGTCCTGGCCGGCTCGCAGATCACGATGCAGCGCATTCCGATCAATACCTGGTATATCCGCGACGAAGACATGGTCACGGCGCTCAAGGCGCTGCGTGACGCGGACCGCGATGGCCCGGTGCTGATCCATTGCCAGCACGGAGCGGATCGCACGGGCCTCGTGTCGGCGTTGTATCGGGTCGTGTATCAGGGGTGGACCAAGGAACAGGCACTCGATGAACTGCAGCATGGCGGATATGGGTTCCATTCGATCTGGCAGAACATCACGTACTACCTGAAGCACGTCGACGTCGAGCGTCTGCGGCAGCAGGTGAACGGATAAGCCGGACAGAAATGCAAACGCCGCTGACAATGACCGTCAGCGGCGTTCGGCATAGCGAAGGACGGGCAGGGCGCCCGCGCGGTCAGACCTTCCGTCAGACTCGCAGTCAGACCCGCCGTCAGACCCGCCGTCAGACCTTCTCCGGCTGACGTGCAGCCTTCGCGACGTTCCGCGCCAGCGCACCATTCGCGACGAAGTACGGCACATCCACACGCGCGAGCGCCTGCCGGCCGCGGATCTTGTCCGCGATCTTCTCGGCGATCATGATCGTCGGCGCATTGAGGTTGCCGGTCGTGATGATCGGCATGATCGACGCATCGACCACGCGCAGCCCCTCGAGCCCGTGCACGCGGCCTTCTTCATCGACCACGGCCATGTCGTCGTAACCCATCTTGCACGAGCACGACGGATGGAACGCGGTCTCCGCGCGGGCCCGCACGAAGGCGTCGAGTTCCTTGTCGGTCTTGCAATCGGCGCCCGGGTTCAACTCGCGGCCGCGATAGCGGTCGAGCGCGGGCTGCCGCATGATCTCGCGCGTCGCGCGGATCGCGTCGCGGAACTCGCGCCAGTCGAGCGCCTCGGCCATGTAGTTGAACAGGATGCTCGGATGCTGGTTCGGATCGCGCGAGCGCAGCTTCACGCGGCCGCGGCTCGGCGAGCGCATCGAGCCGACGTGTGCCTGGAAGCCATGCATCTCGATCGCGTTCGAGCCGTTGTAGTTGATCGCGACCGGCAGGAAGTGATACTGGATGTTCGGCCACAGGTCGTCGTCGCGCGTGCGGATGAAGCCGCCCGCCTCGAAGTGGTTGCTCGCGCCGAGGCCCGTGCCGTTCAGCATCCATTCGAGGCCGATCTTCGGCTGGTTCCACCACTTGAGCGCCGGGTACAGCGACACGGGCTCCTTGCACTCGTACTGGATGTACATCTCCAGATGGTCCTGCAGGTTCTGGCCGACGCCAGGCAGGTCGAGCACGACGGGGATGTCGAGCTCCTTCAGCCACGCGCCGGGGCCGACGCCCGAACGCTGCAGCAACTGCGGCGACGCGATCGCGCCGCTGCACACGAGCACTTCGCGGCGCGCATGCGCGCTCGCGCGCTCGCTGCCGCGCAGGTAAGTGACGCCCGACGCGCGCTTACCGTCGAACAGGACGCGGTCGGCGAGCGCATGCGTGACGATCTCGAGGTTCGGCCGTGCACGCGCCTGGTCGAGATAGCCGCGCGCGGTGCTCGCACGGCGGCCGCGCGGCGTGACCGTGCGATCCATCGGGCCGAAGCCTTCCTGCTGATAGCCGTTCAGGTCGTCGGTGCGCGGGTAGCCGGCCTGCACGCCGGCGTCGACCATCGCCTCGAACAGCGGGTTCGCGCCCGGCTTGCTGGTCGTGACCGACACGGGGCCGTCGCCGCCGTGATAGTCGTTCGGGCCGACGTCGCGGGTCTCCGCCTTCCTGAAGTACGGCAGGCAGTCGAGATACGTCCAGTTGTCGAGGCCCTTGTGCGTCGACCAGTTGTCGTAGTCGAGCGCATTGCCGCGGATGTAGCACATCCCGTTGATCAGCGACGAGCCGCCGAGCCCCTTGCCGCGCCCGCATTCCATCCGGCGGTTGTCCATGTGCGGCTCGGGGTCGGTCTCGTACGCCCAGTTGTAGCGGCGGCCCTGCAGCGGATAGGCGAGCGCCGCCGGCATCTGCGTGCGGAAGTCGAAGCGGTAGTCGGGGCCGCCCGCTTCGAGCAGCAGCACCGTGACGTCCGGATCTTCCGTCAGGCGCGTCGCGAGCACGTTGCCCGCGGAGCCTGCGCCGCAGATGATGTAATCGTATTCGCGTGTCGTCATGACGGTTGATCTCCTTTAGGACTCAAAACACCGGGTTGTAGCGGCCGAGCTCGACCTGCACCGACTTGATCCGAGTGTAGTGCTCGAGCGTCGTGATGCCGTTCTCGCGTCCGACACCGGATTGCTTGTATCCGCCAACCGGCATTTCGGCCGGCGATTCGCCCCACGTGTTAATCCAGCAGATGCCCGCTTCGAGGCGGTGGATCGCGCGGTGCGCGCGCGACAGGTTCTCGGTCACGACGCCGGCCGCGAGCCCGTAGTGCGTGTCGTTCGCACGGGCGATTACTTCGTCCTCCGATTCGAATTCGAGGATGCTCATCACGGGCCCGAAGATTTCCTCGCGGACGATCTTCATGTCGTCGCAGCAGTCGCCAAACACGGTCGGCGCGACGTACTGGCCGTTCGCGAAGTGGCCGTCGGTCAGGCGCGTGCCGCCCGCGAGCAGCTTCGCGCCTTCGGCCTTGCCGCTGTCGATGAAGCCGAGCACCTTGTCGAGCTGCGCGGCGGACACGAGCGGGCCGAAGTTGGTATCGGCATCGGTCGGCTTGCCGACGCGGATGCGCTTCACGCGCTCGAGCACGCGCTGCGTGAATGCGTCCTTGATCGAGCGGTGCACGAACACGCGCGTGCCGTTCGTGCAGACCTGGCCCGAGCTGAAGAAGTTGGCGGTGACCGCGATGTCGGCGGCGCGGTCGAGATCGGCATCGTCGAACACGATCAGCGGCGACTTGCCGCCGAGCTCCATCGTCACTTCCTTCAGCGACGACGCGCCCGCGAGCGACATCACCTTCTTGCCGGTCTCGACGCCGCCGGTGAACGACACCTTCGCGATGTCCGGATGGCCCGACAGCAGCGCACCGACCGAGCCGTCTCCCTGCACGACGTTGAACACGCCGGCCGGCACGCCGGCTTCCGTGTAGATCTCCGCGAGCTTCAGCGCCGTCAGCGGCGTGACTTCGCTCGGCTTGAACACCATCGCGTTGCCGGCCGCGAGCGCGGGGGCCGTCTTCCAGCACGCGATCTGGATCGGGTAGTTCCATGCGCCGATGCCCGCGCACACGCCGAGCGGCTCGCGGCGCGTATAGACGAACGACTCGGCGCGCAGCGGCACCTGCAGCCCTTCGATCGCGGTCGCGAGGCCCGCGTAGTACTCGATCACGTCCGCACCGGTGACGATGTCGACCGCGAGCGTCTCGGCGATCGGCTTGCCGGTGTCGCGCGTCTCGATCGCGGCGAGTTCGTCGTTGCGCTCGCGCAGCAGCTCGACCGCGCGGCGCAGGATGCGCGAGCGCTGCATCGCGGTCAGCGCCGCCCATTCACGCTGGCCTTCGCGTGCGGACGCGACCGCGCGGTCGACGTCGGCGGCGCTCGCCTGCTGCACCTGCGCGAGCAGTTCGCCGGTGGCCGGATCGAAGGTGTCGAAAGTCTTGCCGCTCGTGGCGTCGACATAGCCGCCGCCGATGTAGAGGCGCTGCAAACCGTATACGGACATGAAGATCTCCTGGGTGGCGACCATGCGCCGCGTCACGCCGACGCGAGCAGCAGATCGATGTAATCGTGGGCGAGCCGCAGCGCGGCCCGGGTGTCGAACGGGCCGCCGGCGAGCGCGCCGCGCAGCCACAGGCCGTCGATCAGTGCGGCGAGGCCGCTCGCCGCTTCGCGCGCTTTCGTGCGCGGCAGCGCCTTCGCGAACTCGGCGCACAGGTTCGAATAGAGGCGCCGCGTGTTCACGTGCTGCAGGCGCCGCAGTGTCGGCTCGTGCATGCTCTGCGACCAGAATGCGAGCCATGTCTTCATCACGGGCGCGCTGATCTGCGAATCGTCGAAGTTCGCGGCGACGATCGCGCGCAGCCTGGCGCGCGGATCCTTGCGCGCGGCGATGCGGCGGCGGGTGGTGGCCGACCACAGATCGCGCAGCACGTGCCGCATCGTCGCTTCGAGCAGGCCGTCCTTGTCGCCGAAGTAGTGACTGACGATGCCCGTCGAGATATTCGCGCGCTGCGCGACCGACGCGAGCGTCGTGCCGGGCAGGCCGGCTTCGTCGATCGAGCGCAGCGTCGCGTCGATCAACTGCGCACGGCGGACTTCCCGCATTCCGACTTTCGGCATCGCGACTCCCTGTGCCCGGACGGCTGATGGATGGAAGTCGAGAGCTTAGCGGTTTTTTATTGATCGTTCAATCAACAAAAAACCGGGGTCAGACGACAGATGCGGCGACCGAGCGGGTGGAAACGATGCGAAGCAGGGCGGTCGTCAGGCTGCGCGAGCATCGACGGCTACCCGTGAATCGCGTGATGTGCGGATGCGGAAAACAGGACTGTAAGAAGGTTAAATAAATTGAAGTTTGTTTAAAACGAATTCAAGAGTGATCGACGTAATCAACGGATGGCTGTCGATTTTAAATGTCTTTCCGGGTGAAAGAATGTGGAGATGTTTGAATTTCGCTGCGCCGCAAGAAAAATCGACGTATCCGAATGCCTGAAATGATGTGGAAAATGTGAAGGCGTGGTGCGATTTAAACGCGTTAAGGCATTGATATCATATGTTGTTTTGTCGAACTCGATATGCATCGAGCCAGTCATCGCAAACGATTGATGCGGAAGCAAAGTGAATTCTGCCTACCATAAAAAATGCTGAAAAAATTTGAATCCGGCGTAATTCCCGTTCGAGTAGAGGGGATCTTTGAGACGGCTTGAGCGATGAATATTCGTCGTATTAGTATTGCGCCGCACTACGAGGAATCAATCGACGCCGCCGAAATGCGCGGCGATGTGCCGGCTGCGGACGCGAGCGGGGTTGCGCCACCGGCCGGCGTGTTGCCGTTGCACGCCCGCGCGCGACCGTGCAGCGCCACCAACGTGAGCCGACGCCGAAACGCCGCATCCACCGGGAGAACGACATGCTGACCGAAAAACACGTGGTCCCGCTGCCGAATGGTCTGAAGATTTACGTCGAACGGAACGTGTTCGACCCGGCGTTCGACACGGCGATCCTCGTCAACGGTGCGCTCGCGACGACCGCGTCGTTCGGGCAGACCGTCCAGTATCTCGGCGAACGGCTGAACTCGATCTGCTTCGACCTGCCGTACGCCGGGCAGTCGCGCCAGCACAACCCGCGCTGCGCGGTGCTGACGAAGGACGACGAGGTCGCGATCCTGCAGCATCTCGCCGATCGGTTCGCGCCCGAATACCTCGTGTCGGTGTCGTGGGGCGGCGTCGCTTCGCTGTTCGCGCTCGCGCGCGGCTGCCCGAGCGTGCGGCGCGCGGCGATCTGCTCGTTCTCGCCGTTCCTCAACGACGCGATGGTCGACTACGTGACCCGCGCGCGCGACCACATCGCCGCCGGCGAGAACCTGAAGGCTGCGCAACTGCTCAACGACACGGTCGGCCGCTACCTGCCGCGCATCATGAAGCTGTACAACTACCGCTACCTGACGCGCCTGCCGCGCGACGAGCAGAACCAGGTCGCGTTCCATGTCGACCAGATCCTGTCGCTGCAGCCCGAGCGCTATCTCAGCGAGTTCTCGAACATCCGCTGCGAGCTCAAGTTCATCAACGGCGCGCTCGACGAATACACGACGCCGGCCGACGTGCGCAAGCTTGCCGCGCACGTGCCGCGCGCGCAGTTCGCGACGATTCCCGCGGCCGGGCATTTCCTCGACATCGAAGGCCGCGCACAGCGCGACAGCACGCGCAACGAACTGCTCGGCTTCTTCTGCGAGCCCGCGCCGGTCGCCGCCAGCGCGCCGCTCGGCATCGCGCCGGCCTGCCTGTCTGCGTCGATCCCGGCATCGATCTCCGTGCCGATCCCCGCGCTGTCGTCGTGACGCCGCGCGGCCGCCGCGCCGCGCATCCGATTTCCACACCACCCGAGGCAGGCCAGCCGTGAATATCGTTCAGAGCATCGCCATCGTCATTCCATGGGCCGCATGGCTCGCGTACTGGATCGCCACGTCGCAGCGCGCGAAGGCGACCGTGCGCAAGGAGGCGTCGCGCTCGCGCACGCTGCAGTCGATTCCGCTGATCATCGGCGGCGCGCTGATCATCCTGCCCGATCCGGCGTGGCAGGCGCTCACGCCCGCATGGCACACGTTCGGGCTGCAGGCGCAAGGCGGGCTCGCGCTGCTCGTCGCGGGCCTGCTGTTCTCCGTGTGGGCGCGGCTGCACCTCGGCACGAACTGGAGCGTGTCGGTCACGCTGAAGGAAAACCACGAGCTCGTCCGCAGCGGCCCGTACGCACTCGTTCGGCATCCGATCTACACAGGCTGCCTGCTTGCGCTCGTCGGAGCCGCGCTGATCGGCGGCGAATGGCGCGGCGTGCTCGGCGTGCTGCTCGTGTTCGCGTCGCTCGCATACAAGGTGCGTGTGGAGGAAAGCTGGCTGACCGGTTATTTCGGTCCGGCGTACACGCAGTACCGCCGCGAAGTGGCGGCGCTGATCCCCGGTTTCTACTGATTCCCGCGAGGCACGCGATGGCGAAAGTGATCGTGACCGCGATCGGTTCGGCGGGCGACGTGCATCCGCTGCTCGGCGTCGCGCGCACGCTCGCCGCGCGCGGCCACACGATCGTGTTCTGCACGCACCCGCCGTTCGAGGCGGCGGTGCGCCGCTGCGGCTTCGCGTTCGTGCCGGTCGGCACCGCCGCCGAATACGACACGGCGATGGCGAACCCCGCGCTCTGGCATCCGCGCACGTCGTTCCGCACGCTGTGGCAGGTGATCGCGCCGGTGCTGCGGCCGCATTACGACGCGCTGCGCGCGCTGACCGACCGCGACACGGTGCTCGTCGGCACGCTGTGGGCGTTTTCCGCACGCTTCATGCAGGAGCTGCACGGCACGCCGTACGTGTCGGTGCAGGTGTCGCCGTCGACGCTGCTGTCCGCGCATGCGCCGCCGACGCACAAGCGGCTGACGATTCCCGCGCGCTGGCCGCTGCCGGTCAAGTCGGCGCTGATGACGCTGATCGAGCGCCACGTGCTCGACCGCACATGCGGACCCGCGCTGAACGCGGTGCGGGCGGATCTCGGGCTGCCGCCCGCGCAGCGCGTGCTCGGCCGCTGGCTGCATTCGACCGACGGCGTGCTGTGCCTGTTTCCGGACTGGTTCGCGCCGCCGCAGCCGGACTGGCCGGCGCAGCACCTGCAAAGCGGCTTTCCGTTGTTCAACGACGTCGGGGAGCACGCGGACGATGCCGCGCTCGACGCGTTTCTCGCAACCGGCGAGCCGCCGGTCGTGTTCACAGCCGGTTCGACACTCGTCGATCACGCGGCGTATGCGCGCGCGGTCGCGCAGGCGCTGCACGCGACCGGCGCGCGCGGGATCCTGCTGACGCCCGCCGACGTGGCGCCGGACCCCGACCGCCTGCTCGTGCGCCTGCTGGCGCGACGTTTCGTGCCGATGCGCACGCTGCTGCCGCGCTGCCGCGCGCTCGTGCATCACGGCGGCATCGGCACGGCGGCACTCGCATGCGAGGCCGGCATTCCGCAGGTCGTCACGCCGTTCGCGCACGACCAGTTCGACAACGCGCAGCGCGTCGCGGCGAGCGGCTGCGGCGTGCGCATCGACGGTCCGGTCGACGGCGCGCGCCTCGGCGCGGCATTGCAGCGTGTGCTCGACGAGCCGGCGTTCGCCGTGTACGGCAAGCGCGCGCGTGCGTTGATCGCGGCCGCGCCGGACGGCTGCGAACGCGCGGCGGATTTCATCGAGCGGTTCGTGCCGGCATCGGGGCGCACGGCGATGCCGGCCGCGCGGGCCGCTGTCGCGCTGGCGAACGCATGAGCACGAGCACCATCGCACCGGCACGCGACGAACGCGCGGCACAGGCGCCATTGCCCGCTGTCGCCGGGGTCGCTGATGTCGCCAGTGTCGCCAGTGTCGCCGATGCCGCCGATGCCACCGATGCCGCCGCCGCTACAGCCGCTACAGCCGCTACAGCCGCTACAGCCGCTACAGCCGCCGCCGCCGCCGCCGACGACGACGCCGACGACGCCGCCCGTGATGCCTCCGGTGATGCCTCCTCCGCTACCGCTACCGCCGCGCCGGCCGTACGCGGTGCACGGCTCGCGCTACTAACGTTCGCGCTGTCGCTCGCGACGTTCATCGAGGTGCTCGACTCGACGGTGACGAACGTCGCAGTGCCGGCGATCTCGGGCAGCCTCGGCGTATCGAACAGCCAGGGCACGTGGGTGATCAGCTCGTACTCGGTCGCGGCCGCGATCGCGGTGCCACTGACCGGCTGGCTCGCGCGCCGGATCGGCGAGCGGCGGCTGTTCGTCGGCGCGGTGCTGCTGTTCACGCTGACGTCGCTGCTGTGCGGGCTCGCGCGCGACCTGCACGCGCTGGTCGTCTGCCGCGCGCTGCAGGGATTGTTCTCCGGGCCGATGGTGCCGCTGTCGCAGACGATCCTGCTGCGCACGTTCCCGCCGGCCAAGCGCACGGTCGCGCTCGCGCTGTGGGCGATGACGGTGCTGCTCGCGCCGATCTTCGGGCCGGTGGTCGGCGGCTGGATCATCGACCGTTTCTCGTGGCCGTGGATCTTCCTGATCAACCTGCCGATCGGCATCTTCTCGTTCGCGGTCTGCGCCGCGATGCTGCGGCCCGACGCGCAGCGCGGCGCGGCCGGCCCGATCGACGTGCCGGGCATCGTGCTGCTCGTGATCGGCGTCGGCGCGCTGCAGGCGATGCTCGACCTCGGCCACGACGAAGGCTGGTTCGGCTCGCCGCTGATCGTCACGCTCGCGGTCGTCGCGGGGCTGTCCATCGTGTCGCTGCTGATCTGGGAGGCGGGCGAAGCGCATCCTGTCGTCGAGCTGAGCCTGTTTGGCGATCGCACGTTTTCGTTCTGCGTGCTGATCATCTCGCTCGGAATGATGAGCTTCTCGGTGGTCGGCGTGGTGTTCCCGCTGTGGCTGCAGGCGGTGATGGGCTACAACGCATTCCATGCGGGGCTCGCAACTGCGCCGCTCGGCATCCTCGCGCTCGTGTTCTCGATCCTCGTCGGGCTGCATGCGCACCGCTTCGATGCGCGCGTGCTCGCGACCTTCGGCTTTCTCGTGTTTGCCGGCGTGCTCGCCTGGGACGCGCACTTCACGCTGAAGATGACGTTCGCACAGATCGTCACGCCGGGGCTGATCCAGGGGATCGGGCTGCCGTGCTTCTTCATTCCGCTGACCGCGGCGACGCTGTCGCGCATTCCCGACGACAAGCTGGCCGCCGCATCGAGCCTGTCGAACTTCCTGCGCACGCTGTCGGCCGCGTTCGGCACCGCGATGAGCGTGACGCTGTGGGACAACCGCGCGACCTGTCACTACGACGTCGTGTCGCAATCGGTCACGCACGCGTCGGCGAACACGCAGCGCGTCGTGCACACGCTCAACGCGATGGGCATCGACGGCACGCGCGAACTGACGACGCTGCACCAGATCGTGATGCAGCAGGCATACATGATGGCGACCGGCGACATGTTCCGGATGGCGAGCCTGACGTGCGTCGTGCTCGCCGCGATGATGTGGCTCACGCGGCCGAAGCGGGGCGCCGCGGCGTCCTTCGGTCATTAGACGGCAGTTTCCCCGGAGGCAACATGGCGGCACTCGGCGCGCTCGTGATTCTCTACCACCCGACCGACGCGCAGCTCGCGGCGCTCGGCGCGTTGCGGCACGCGTGCGACGCGCTGCTCGTCGTCGACAACACGCCGCAGCCGGACCCGCGTGCGTGCGACGTATGCGCGCGCGACGGCATCGCGCTGTTGCATCACGGCAATCGCGGCGGCGTTGCGGGCGCCTACAACGCTGGGCTCGCCGCGTTGTTTCGCGAGCATGTCGACGCGGTCGCGCTGTTCGACCAGGATTCGTCGATTCCGGCGGCGTTCTTCCCGGCGATGCGTGACGTGTGCGCGGGCCTCGCGCCGCGCGCGTTTCTCGTGGGGCCGCGCATCTTCGACGAGAACGCGCGCAGTTTTCTGCCGGAACTATCGACCAACGGCCTGATGTTGCGCCGGCTGCGCATCGAGCAAGGCGCCGTGCTGCAGCGCTGCGCATTCCTGATCTCGTCGGGCTGCGTCGTGTCGCGCGCCGCGTTCGACGTGCTCGGCTGTTTCGACGAGACGCTGTTCATCGATCACGTCGACACCGAATACAGCTTCCGCGCGCTCGCGCGCAACGTGCCGCTCTATGTCGTGCCGTCGCTGGTGCTGCCGCACCGGATCGGCGCAAAGCAACGCCATGCGTTCGGCCCTTTCGAAATGACGTCGATGAATCATCCGTGGCAACGGCGCTATTACAGCGCGCGCAATGCGGTACAGCTCGGCATGCAGTACGGGTTGCGCTTTCCGGTGGCGATCGTGCCGAACCTGCTGACGCTGTGGCAGATCGTGCAGATCGCGCTCGTCGAGCGCGACAAGCGCGCGAAGCTCGCGGGCATCCTGTTCGGCATCGCGGACGGCCTGTTCGGCCGGCTCGGCCCGCTCGAGCGCACGCGGCCGCGCCTCGCCGCGCGCGCCCAACGCGTACAGCACGTTCAGCAGGGGTGAGGCGCGCGATGCGAGGGTTGAAGAAGGTGACCGGTTGCAGCGGTGGCGGGAAAGGCCGCTGGACGGTATTGGCGATGGCGGCGCTGCTTGCGCTCGGCGGCTGCGCGCCGTCGGGGTTCCTGCCGTCGCTGTCGCTGCACAAGCCGGCCGACGACGCGCTCGCGCGCACGGCAGGCGCCGGCGCGGACGGTGCGTGGCCCGCGCCCGACTGGGTGAAGCAGCTGAAGGACCCGCAGCTCGACGAACTGGTTGCCGACGCGTCGCGGAACAACCCGGACCTGCAGGTCGCGCAGGCGCGGCTGCGGATCGCGCAGGCGCAGTTGCAGCAGTTCGATTCGCTGACGGGGCTGACGGGCACCGCCGGCGCGACCGTCAGCCGTGCGCGGATGCCGAAGCCGGGCGACAACGTCGCCGACGTATCGGTGGGCGGCTATCGCGTGCCGGTCGAGATCTTCGGCGACCCCGTCGTGTCGCCGTCGTCGGTGTTCGTCGGGCTGAACTACCAGCTCGACCTGTGGGGGAAGAACCAGGCCGCGACGAAGAGCCTGATGTCGCTGCGCGACGCGGCGCGGATCGAGGCCGAGCAGGTGCGGCTCACGCTGACGGTCGCGATCGTCACCGTCTATTGCCAGCTCGACGAGGCGTACGCGGTGCGCGAGCTGCTGCAGCAGAAGCTGGCGATCAGCCAGCGCGTGACGGCCGTGCTGCGCGAGCGCACCGCGCGCGGCCTCGACAATGCGTACGATGCGAGCGACGCGACGATCAAGCGCACCCGGCTGCTCGCGCAGATCGCGCTGAACGACGAGCAGATCAAGCTCGCGCAGCTTCAGCTCGGCGTGCTGTCGGGGCCCGAGCGCGGGCTCGCGCTGCAGCGGCCACGCGTTGGCCCGTTCGGCCAGTCCGGCCAGTTCGGCAAGTCCGGTGATGCGGCGCTGCCCGCGCGGCTGCCGGCCGACCTGCTCGGCCGGCGGCCCGACATCGTCGCCGCGCGGCTGCGCGTCGAAGCCGCGTTCGCGAACGCCGATGCGACGCGCGCGCAGTTCTATCCGGACGTGAACCTCGTCGCGCTCGGCGGCGTGTTCGCGCTCACGCCTGCGTCGCTGTTCTCGCGCGACGCGCTGGCCGGCTCGGTCGGCCCCGCGATTTCGTTGCCGGTGTTCGATCGCGGCCGGCTGAAGGCGAAGCTCGGCGCGGACGTCGCGCAGGCGGACGTCGCGATCGGCCTGTACAACAAGACGGTCGACGACGCGCTCGGGCAGGTCGCGCAGCTCGTCACGTCGCTGCAGACCGCGCAGACGCTCGTCGCGCAGCAGCAGGACGCGGTGGCCGCCGCGCAGAAGATCGTGCAGATCGCGACGGACCGTCATCGGCGCGGCGTGCTGATGCAAAAGGACGTCGACGTCGCGGACCTGACGCTGGTCGACGAGCGCTCGCAACTCATCGGCCTGCTCGGGCGGCAGCGGACCCTGCGCGTCGGGCTGATCGGCGCGCTTGGCGGCGGATTCGATGCAGGGCCGGCGGCTGCATTGGCGCCTTCGACACGCGCGGCGCGCGGCGGGCATGCGAAACGTGGTGCCACGGCGACCGCTGCCTCACCCGCCGGTGCGCGCCCGACGTCCGCAAGCCCGGCCGGCGCACGCCTGTCCACCGCCCCGGCAATACCGACCTTCCAGCATGACCGCCTGATCGTTACGCAAAGCGACTGATGCACCACGACAACCTTCATACCAACCTACATACCGCCACGCAGCCCGCGTCGCTTGCCGACGAAGCCGCACCCGACACGCGCCGGGCGACCCGCCGCAAGCGCTTCACGATCCTCGCCGCGGCCGTGCTGCTGGCCGCGCTCGCCTGGCTCGCGCTCTGGCTGCTGCGCGAGCGCTACTACGAGGACACCGACGACGCGTACGTGGCGGGCAGCATCGTGCAGGTCGCCGCGCAGACCGCGGGCACCGTGACCGACGTGCTCGTCGCCGACACGCAGGCCGTGCGCGCGGGGCAGACGCTCGCGAGGCTCGACGACACCGAGGCGTCCGTCGCATTCGCGCAGGCGAACGCGCAACTCGCGCAGGCCGTGCGGCAGGTCGCGAACGCGAAGATCTCGAACACGATGTACGTCGAGGCAGTGAACGCGCGGCGCGCGGATCTTGCGCTCGCGCAGCGCGCACTGGCGGCGCGCGAGGGTGCATCGGTCGAGATCGTCGCGCCCGAGGAGCTCGCGCGGGCGCGCGCGGCGGCCGCGGGTGCGCAGGCCAGTCTCGCGGCCGCGCAGGCGCAGCTCGACGCGGCGCGCGCGCTCGGCAGCAAGCTGCCGGTCGACGAGAATCCCGCCGTGATGCAGGCGGCCGCGCAGTTCAAGCTTGCGTACCGCAACCTGAAGCGCACGACGATCGTCGCGCCGGTCGACGGCACGATCGGCCAGCGCGCGGTGCAGGTCGGCCAGCAAGTCGGCCCCGGCGTGCCGCTGATGTCGATCGTGCAATTGAACCGGCTGTGGATCGAAGCGAATTTCAAGGAAGGGCAGATCCGCCACATGCGTGTCGGGCAGCCGGTCGAGGTCGTGTCGGACATCTACGGCTCGCGTGTCGTCTATCGTGGCCGCGTGCAGGGCTTCTCGGCCGGCACGGGCAGCGCGTTCTCGATGTTGCCGTCGCAGAATGCGGCCGGCAACTGGATCAAGGTCGTGCAGCGCGTGCCTGTCGTGATCGCGATCGAGCCTGCCGATCTCGCCGCGCATCCGCTGCGCGTCGGGCTGTCGATGCGCGTGACGGTCGACACGCACGACCGCGCGGGACACGCGCTCGACAGCGAGCCGCCGACGCCGGCAGTCGGCACGCGCGTGCACGACGGCGTTGCGAGCGAGGCCGACGCGGCGGCCGCGGCAGTCGTCCGCGAGAATCAGGGCGGGTAGCACCCGCCGAACCGGCCCCCGGAGGCCGCTTGCCGCTGCCGTCGTTCCGCCTTGTTCCCGCCGGACTTTCGTCTTTCCGCCAGCGATGTCGGCACGGTTCAAACCGGTGTCGCGTTTGAGACATCGGCGCCCCCGTGTCCCGGACTACTCTCGAACAGCACGTTGCGCGTGCGTCGCATTCGCCGGCGCGCGGCGGCGCTATCCAACGAGACATGGAGACAATACGATGAGCAGCAATCGAGGTGTCGTCTATCTTGGGCCGGGCAAGGTCGAGGTGCAGAAGATCGATTATCCGAAGATGGTCGATCCGAGTGGCCGCGCGATCGGTCACGGCGTGATCCTGAAGGTGGTGAGCACGAACATCTGCGGTTCCGACCAGCACATGGTGCGCGGCCGCACGACCGCGCCGGTCGGGCTCGTGCTCGGCCACGAGATCACCGGCGAGGTGGTCGAGGTCGGCCGCGACGTCGAGACGCTGAAGATCGGCGATCTCGTGTCGGTGCCGTTCAACGTCGCATGCGGCCGCTGCGCGATGTGCAAGGAAACGCATACGGGCGTGTGCCTGAACGTGAACCCGTCGCGCGCGGGCGGCGCCTACGGCTACGTCGACATGGGCGGCTGGATCGGCGGGCAGGCCGAATACGTGCTGGTGCCGTACGCAGACTTCAACCTGCTGAAGTTCCCCGACCGCGACCAGGCGATGGCGAAGATCCGCGATCTCACCTGCCTGTCCGATATTCTGCCGACCGGCTATCACGGCGCGGTCAGCGCGGGCGTGAAGCCCGGCTCGACGGTGTATATCGCCGGCGCGGGCCCGGTCGGGATGGCGGCCGCCGCGTCGGCGCGCCTGCTCGGCGCGGCCGTGACGATCGTCGGCGACATGAATGCGGAGCGTCTCGCACACGCGAAGGCGATGGGTTTCGAGACGGTCGACCTGTCGAAGGACGCGACGCTCGGCGAGCAGATCGCCGAGATCCTCGGCACGCCGGAGATCGATTGCGCGGTGGATTGCGTCGGCTTCGAGGCGCATGGCCACGGCTCGTCGGGCCACTCGGAAGAAGCGCCGGCCACGGTGCTGAACTCGCTGATGGAAATCACGCGGCCGGCCGGCGCGATCGGCATCCCGGGCCTGTACGTGACCGACGATCCGGGCGCGAAGGACAAGGCCGCGCAGCACGGCAGCCTGAGCATCCGCTTCGGCCTCGGCTGGGCGAAGTCGCATTCGTTCTTCACGGGCCAGACGCCGGTGCTGAAGTACAACCGCAACCTGATGCAGGCGATCCTGTTCGACCGGCTGCCGATCGCGAAGATCGTCAACGTGTCGGTGATCTCGCTCGACGATGCGCCGGAAGGCTACAAGAAGTTCGACGGCGGCGCGCCGCGCAAATTCGTCATCGATCCGCACGGTTTGCTGGCGGCGTAACGCGCGACGCAGTGCTGGCGTCATGAGCGGGCGGTCCGGTAACGGGCCGCCCGTTTTCGTTTGGGGGTGTCGGGAATTCCGGTATCCGGTGCGCCATTCCTGACGTCCACGAAAGGCCCGGGTTCGCGGCGACTACGATTCTTGAGCGCAGCGCCAGTTCGTGACCGGAAGTTTGCACGATATGACGCGTGGTTATTTGGACTGTTTCCCCGTTCTGCTATACCCAATTCAAGGGCTGGCGCGGCGCACACGCCACACGGTCAATTGGCGCGCATTGCGATGAGCGCGATGCGGGGGCAACGCTTCGGCGGCAACCGGTTGTTCGGACCGCAAGCCGTCAGGAGGCTGAGATGGCGAATTACCTGTTCGTGGAATCGCGCGATCCGTATGGTGCCCGGGACACCCAGCAGTTTGACGAACTCGCCAAAGGCCTGCGCGGGCGAAACCACGCAGTCACGTTGTTCCTGGTTCAAAACGGCGTGCTGTCGACACGCCCGGGGGCAAAGTTCAGCGAGCGGTATGCGGAGCTGACGCGCAGCGGCATCACGGTTCTTGCAGACGAATTCTCGCTGCGTGAGCGGGCGATCGAGCGGCTGGCGGACGGTGTCCAGCAAGCCGGTATCGATCAGCTCGTCGATCTCCTGTTCGTGGCCGACACAAAGGCCATTTGGTATTGAAGCAAGGAGAACGTGATGGCTACCGGCAAGAAACTGACCCTGGCACTGATGGATCCGCCGTATGAGAAGGCCGCGAGCACCACGGCGCTGCGGCTGGTCGATGCGGCGTTACGTCGAGGCCACGACGTCACGGTGTTCGCCTATGAAGGCGCGGTCAATCTGACGATGAAAGCGCAGGCCCCGCACGCCAATCCGGTCAAGGGCACATCGGTGGAGGAAGAGGATCACCCGACCACCAGGAGCTGGATTGCGGCGCTGTTTGAGCTCGCGGCGCAGCAGGGTGTCAAGCTCGACTGGATCAACTGCGGGCTGTGCGCGGACGAACGCGGCGCGGGTGACTGGATCGATGGGCCACGCCGCGGCAGCCCGAAGGATTTTCTCGAGTCCGTGACGCAGAGCGACGCCGTGCTCGTCATCCCGACGAAATAGGGGGCACGCCATGAAAATCCTGAGCATTGTCGAGACAGCGTACCGGGCGACGCTTGAAGAGCAGGACGACACCATCCTGTGGCTGAATCATGTGCTGAAAAACGCCGGTGCGGATGTCGGCTTGCTGCTGCGCGGCAGCGCAGTGAATTACGCGGTGCGCGGCCAGGACGCCACCGGGCTCACGTTCGGCGCGCGCCGGCATGCTCATCCGGCGGCGCTCGACAAGGATCTGGAAAAAATGATCGGCGCCGGTGTCGCCGTCTATGCCGTCAGCGAGGACATGCGCGATCGCGGATTGTCGAAGGAAGACGTGATCGGGGGCTTGACGCAGGTCGGATGGGACGAGATCCCCGCACTGTTCGACCAGTTCGATCAGGTCTGGCACTGGTAACGGCAAGGCTGCTTGCCGTCGCGCCACCGTTTGCGAACAAAGGTACGAGGCGCGGGCGGTCCGGGTTCCGGGCCGCCCGTTTTCGTTGCGGTCGACGCGAGCAGAGGCGCCCCGGCACTGATTCCCGGCCCATGGATATGTTGGGATAATCGGCAACCGTCTCCCTGACCTTCCTGCACGGATCGACAACCCACACCCAGCGATGGCCAAGTCCCTACCCCTCGCAGCGTTGCACACGTTCGTCGAAGTGGCGCGATGCGGCAGCATGAAGCAGGCCGCCGACGTGCTCTGCCTGTCGCCTGGCGCTGTCAGCCAGCACATCCGCAATCTCGAGGATCGGCTGGCCGTGCGCCTGTTCGAGCGAAACGGCCGGGAGATCGAACTGACGGGCACCGGTCGTGCGCTGTTCGATCAGCTTGCGGGCGGCTTCAAGGAAATCGAAGCCGCGTGGTCGAACATACACGGCGCGAACCGGCGCGTGGTCCGCCTGACGGTGACGACGACTGCGTCGTTCGCGAACACGTGGCTCGTGCATCGCCTCGGCTCGTTCAACGCCGCCTACCCCGAAATCGAAATCACCATCGAGACGCGCGCGCAGCTGGTCGACCTGCGCCGCGACTACGTCGACGTCGCGATCCGGCACGGTTTGGGCGACTATCCGGGACACGCGTCGCTCCGCATCTGGACGCCGGAGCTGTGGCCCATATGCAGCCCGCGACTGCTCGATCCGGCCAGGCCCATCGACAATCCGGCCGACTGCCTGCTGTATCCGCTGCTGCAGGACGCGGATCGCGCGGACTGGGCGCTTTGGCTGCGCGCGCAAGGGATCGAGGATCCCCGTGCGCAGCGCGGAGCGAGCTTCGGCGAGGATCCGCTGCTGATCAAGGCCGCCGTTGCGGCGCAGGGGATCGCGCTCGTCCGTGACATCTATGCGAAGGACGAGATCGCGGCCGGGCGGCTGGTTCGCGTGCTGACGCGGCCGTGGCCGACCGAGTTCTGCTACTACGTCGTATGCAGCGAAGCCCGGCAGGACGAATGGAAGATCGCGGCGTTCCGCGACTGGCTCGTACGGGAAATCGCCGAAGGCGACGGGCAGGGCGGATTTGTGGCCGGACTACCGCCCGGACTACTGCCGTGACCCGCGCGCGACGGCCGCGCCGAACCCCTTGATCTTGCCGGTCGCGAGCGCCGTGCCGAGCAGGATGATCGCGCACCCCGCGACGGTTTGTGCGGTAATCGTCTCGTGCAGGAAGATCGCGCCCCAGACGACGCCGAAGATCGGGATCAGGAACGTGACCGACGCGGCGTACTGCGCACCCGCGTTGCGAATCAACCCGAAGTACAGCAGGTACGCGACGGCCGTGCACACCGCGCCCAGCAGCACGACGGCGATCCAGGCGGATGCGTGAACCGGGCTGCCCGGCCACATGTGCAGTGCGAGCGGCGCGAGGGCGAGTGCCGCGAACAGCTGGCTGCCGAACGCGGACACGAACGGCCTGACGTTGGCCAGTTTCCGCTTCGAATAATGGGCGGCGAACCCGTACGACAGCGTCGCGACCATCGCGGCGGCGATGGCGCCGGTTGCGCCGGCCGTGCCGCCGCCGACTTCCGCGCCCGCCAGCACGACGACGCCGACGAAGCCGACTGCGAGACCGATCGCCTGCGGCTTCGTCAACGGCATGCGTAGCCACAGGTACGCGACGATCGCGGTCCAGAGCGGCGTCGTCGCGTTCAGGATCGAGTCGGTGCCGGCCGTCACGAAAAGCGCCGCGTAGGTCAGCAGGCAGAACGGGAGCGCCGAGTTGGCGATGCCGACGACGAATAGCGGCACGAGATGCGAGCGGAACTCGCGCCGTGCGTCCGCGTTGCGCAGCACCGGCGACAGCAGCACGGCCGCGATCGCGACCCGCAGCGCGATCAGCGGGACGACGCCGAACTCCGGCGCGCCCATGCGCATGAACAGGAAGGACGCGCCCCAGATGGCGGCGAGGATGACGAGCTGTAATGCATTCATGTGCGAACTCCGCGCGTTGGAGTGGGCCATGCGCCGGAACGCGATGCGCGTCGACGCGGCCGATCGCACCATTGAACGCCACGAAGCTGTCGCGACACAAACGAGGTTTTGTGAGACCCCGGTTTAAAAAAATGAATCGACGCGCGCGACAACGGGTTACGGGTTCTCGGTGAAAGCAAAACGCCCCGGGCGGGCGACCGGGGCGATGCTTATGGCAAGCGGTATGCCCGACGCGAACGATCAGGCGTGCATCACATGCGTCGGAAACGCCGCACCGCCTGACCCAGCCGGCTGCGCCAGCGGTGCAACCTGCTTGCGCCGCTCGCGCGTCGGCGCGACGCCGAACGCGTCGCGATAACTCTTGCTGAAATGGCATGCAGACTGGAAGCCGCACGCCATCGTGATGTGCATGATCGACATGTCGGTCTGCAGCAGCAGCTCGCGCGCACGGCGCAGCCGCAACGTCAGGTAGTAGTGCGTCGGCGTCATCCCGAGATGTTCGCGGAACAGCCGCTGCAGTTGCCGCTGCGACATGTTCGCAAGCCGCGCGAGCTCCTCGCGGGACAGCGGTTCCTCGATGTTGTTCTCCATCAGCGAGATCACTTCGAACAGCGACTTGTTCGCCGAGCCGAGCCGCGCGACGAGCGGCATCCGCTGCTGCGCGCTCGTGTCGCGCACGTGTTCGACGATGAACTGCTCGGCGATCTGCGTGACGCGCGCGGTGCCGACGCGCGCGGCGATCAGGTTCAGCATCATGTCGAGCGGCGCGACGCCGCCCGTGCACGTGATGCGGTCGCGGTCGATCACGAACAGCTCCTTCAGGAAGCGCGTGTCCGGAAACTCCTCCTTCAGCGCGGACATGTTCTCCCAGTGGATCGCGCACGCATAGCCGGCGAGCAGGCCCGATTTCGCGAGCGCGTAGGTGCCCGTGCACAGGCTGCCGAGCGGAATGCCCGCGCGCGCGAAGCGGCGCAGCGTCGACAGGTGGTCCGCCGTCGTCGCGCGCTGCACGTCGACGCCGCCGCACACGAATACGATGTCCGGCTGCCCCGCGCATTCGGCAGGGCCCGTGTCGACCGTCAGGCCGTTGCTCGCCGTGACCGGGCCGCCGTCCGGGCTGATCACCGACCAGCGGTAGAGCGGTTGGCCGCTCAGGTAGTTCGCCATCCGAAGCACCTCGATCGCGTTCGTGAACGCGATCATCGTGAAGTTGGGCAACGGCATGAACGCGAAGTGGGACAGCGACGCTGTGCGGTCGGGCGACATGGGGAGCGTTCCTTGAATCTCTACTAATAGCTATTGGCCCGGGACACGAGTCGGGCTGCGGTATTGTGTGAGCGAGTGCAACAAGCGTGCCATACGGCTAAACCCTAGCTCCATACGTTGCCTGCACGCAGCGGCGATGCTGCACTGCACCGTATCCGTGACGTGCTGCACCCGCACCGGGCAGCGCCGGCACCGCCCGAGTGCCTGTTCACAGGTGAACGCGGCTCGTGCGTTTCATTGGGCATCCGAAAAAGCACGACCGGTCACTTGTATAAATTGGACGCGAATGGCGGAAAAGGCAAAGAACGCGTCTAAATTCATCAATCGACCGAAAATCCGAACGACAAGAATAGAGCCGTCGGCAGCCATGTTCTGGACATGCTGGAAACCCAGACGCGGCGGGCCTCAAGCGTTGATTGCCGCCCCTTATTCTTCGTCACGGATGCTCTATGTCGAACACCCAGCCTTTCTTCTCGCAGCCCCTCGCCGAGCGCGACGCGCCGGTCCGCAGCGCCATCCTGAAGGAACTCGAGCGACAGCAGTCGCAGGTCGAGCTGATCGCGTCGGAAAACATCGTGTCGCGTGCGGTGCTCGAAGCGCAGGGCTCGGTGCTGACCAACAAGTACGCGGAAGGGTATCCGGGCAAGCGCTATTACGGCGGCTGCGAATTCGCCGATGAAGTCGAGGCGCTCGCGATCGAACGCGTGAAGCAGATCTTCAACGCCGGCTATGCGAACGTGCAGCCGCACTCGGGCGCGCAGGCGAACGGCTCGGTGATGCTCGCGCTCGCGAAGCCGGGCGACACGGTGCTCGGCATGTCGCTCGACGCGGGCGGCCACCTGACGCACGGCGCGAAGCCGGCGCTGTCGGGCAAGTGGTTCAACGCGGTGCAGTACGGCGTGAACCGCGACACGATGCTGATCGACTACGACCAGGTCGAGGCGCTCGCGCACGAGCACAAGCCGAACCTGATCATCGCGGGCTTCTCGGCTTATCCGCGCCAGCTCGACTTCGCGCGCTTCCGTGCGATCGCCGACAGCGTCGGCGCGAAGCTGATGGTCGACATGGCGCACATCGCGGGCGTGATCGCCGCGGGCCGCCACGCGAACCCGGTCGAGCACGCGCACGTGGTCACGTCGACCACCCACAAGACGCTGCGCGGCCCGCGCGGCGGCTTCGTGCTGACCAACGACGAAGACATCGCGAAGAAGATCAACTCGGCCGTGTTCCCCGGCCTGCAGGGCGGCCCGCTGATGCACGTGATCGCCGGCAAGGCGGTCGCGTTCGGCGAAGTGCTGCACGCGGACTTCAAGACCTACATCGACCAGGTGCTCGCGAACGCGCAGGCGCTCGGCGAAGTGCTGAAGGCGGGCGGCGTCGATCTCGTCACCGGCGGCACCGACAACCACCTGCTGCTCGTCGACCTGCGGCCGAAGGGCCTGAAGGGCGCGCCGGTCGAGCAGGCGCTCGAACGCGCGGGCATCACCTGCAACAAGAACGGCATCCCGTTCGACACGGAGAAGCCGACCGTCACGTCGGGCATCCGCCTCGGCACCCCGGCCGGCACGACGCGCGGCTTCGGTGTCGCGGAATTCCGCGAGATCGGCCGCCTGATTCTCGAAGTGTTCGACGCGCTGCGCGCGAACCCGGAAGGCGACCATGCGACCGAACAGCGCGTGCGCCGCGAAATCTTCGCGCTCTGCGAGCGCTTCCCGATTTACTGACCGACACCGACAAGACTTGAGCGAGAGACAGATATGAGCACGCTGCATCAGGACAGCATCATCATCGACGGCTTGAACATCTCGAAGTTCGAGAAGCCGGTGTTCGAAGACATGCGCAAGGGCGGCATCACGGCCGCGAACTGCACGGTGTCGGTGTGGGAGAACTTCACGAAGACCGTCGACAACATCGGCGTGATGAAGAAGAAGATCCGCGACAACAGCGAGCTGCTGACGCTGGTGCGCACGACCGACGACATCTTCCGCGCGAAGAAGGAAGGCAAGACCGGCGTGATCCTCGGCTTCCAGAACGCGCACGCGTTCGAGGACAACCTCGGCTACATCGAGGCGTTTGCCGACATGGGCGTGCGCGTCGTGCAGCTTTGCTACAACACGCAGAACCTGGTCGGCACCGGCTGCTACGAGCGTGACGGCGGGCTGTCGGACTTCGGCCGCGAAGTGATTACCGAGATGAACCGCGTCGGCATCATGGTCGACCTGTCGCATGTGGGCGGCAACACGTCGTCGGAAGCGATCGCGTTCTCGAAGAAGCCGGTGTGCTATTCGCACTGCCTGCCGTCGGGCCTGAAGGAGCATCCGCGCAACAAGAGCGACGCACAGCTGAAGGAAATCGCCGATGCAGGCGGCTTCGTCGGCGTGACGATGTTCGCGCCGTTCCTGAAGCGCGGAATCGAAGCGACGATCGACGACTACATCGAGGCGATCGATTATGTCGTGAACCTGATCGGCGAGGACGCGGTCGGCATCGGCACGGATTTCACGCAGGATTTCGCGAAGGAATTCTTCGACATGCTGACGCACGACAAGGGCCGCTACCGCCAGCTGACGAACTTCGGCAAGGTGATCAACCCTGACGGCATCCGCACGATCGGCGAATTCCCGAACCTGACCGCGGCGATGGAGCGCGCGGGCTGGAAGGAGTCGAAGATCCGCAAGCTGATGGGCGAGAACTGGGTGCGCGTGTTCAAGGACGTGTGGGGCGCGTAAGCGCCGCAAGCCGAACCGCCAGCGATTCAACATAGAGAAGATCGGGACGTGCCCGCGCAAGCCGCGCGGGCACGCGGACGATGACATGCCTGCGCCCGAGCCGCGCGGCGATATTTCCTCACGGAGTCACCACGATGCAACCGCAACTGCCGATCAACGTCGATCCCGATACCGGCGTCTGGACCACCGACGCGCTGCCGATGCTGTACGTGCCGCGTCACTTCTTCACGAACAATCACGTCGCCGTCGAGGAAGCGCTCGGCGTTCAAGCGTATGCCGAGATCCTCTACAAGGCCGGCTACAAGTCCGCGTACCACTGGTGCGACAAGGAAGCGAAGCTGCACGGCCTGACCGGCATGGCCGTGTTCGAGCACTACCTGAAGCGCCTGTCGCAACGCGGCTGGGGCCTGTTCTCGATCGTCGAGGTCGACCCGGCGAGCGCGCGCGCGAAGATCGAACTGCGCCACTCGTCGTTCGTGCTCCAGCAGCCTGGCAAGGAAGGCAAGCTCTGCTACATGTTCGCCGGCTGGTTCGCCGGTGCGATGGACTGGGTGAACGACACGACGCCGGAAGGCAAGGGCGCGCCGCGCTCGCAATCGAAGGAAGTGCAATGTGCGGCCGAGGGCCACGACCACTGCGTGTTCGAAGTGTCGCCGCTCTCGCACTGATGCACTGAAACACTGAAGCAGAACAACACCCGCAACACGAGACATACGAACGCCAGAGGTCGCCTGCGATGCGTTATCCCCACCTGTTCAAACCCATGCAGCTGAACCAGTTGACGCTGCGCAACCGGATCGTCAGCACCGCGCATGCGGAGGTGTATGCCGAGCCGGGCGGCCTGCCGGGCGACCGCTATATCCGCTACTACGAAGAAAAGGCGAAGGGCGGCGTCGGCCTCGCGATCTGCGGCGGGTCGAGCCCCGTGTCGATCGACAGCCCGCAGGGCTGGTGGAAATCGGTGAACCTGTCGAACGACAGGATCATCGACCCGCTCACGCGCCTGGCCGACACGATGCACAAGCACGGCGCGAAGATCATGATCCAGGCGACGCACATGGGCCGCCGCTCGTCGTTCCACGGCGAGCACTGGCCGCATCTGATGTCGCCGTCGGGCGTGCGCGAACCCGTGCACCGCGGCAACGCGAAGATCATCGAGATCGAGGAAATCCGCCGCATCATCGGCGATTTCGCGGCGGCAGCGAAGCGCGTGCAGGCCGCCGGCATGGACGGCATCGAAATCTCGGCTGCCCACCAGCACCTGATCGACCAGTTCTGGAGCAAGCGCTCGAACCATCGCACCGACGAATGGGGCGGCAGCCTCGAAAACCGCCTGCGCTTCGGCATCGAAGTGCTGACGGCGGTGCGCGAGGCGGTCGGCAAGGATTTCTGCGTCGGCCTGCGGATGTGCGGTGACGAATTCCATGAGGACGGCCTCGATCACGAAGCGCTGAAGGAAATCGCGCAGGCGATGTCGGAGACGGGCCTGATCGACTACCTGAGCGTGGTCGGCTCGGGCGGCGATACGCACAACACGATCGCCAACTGCATGCCGCCGATGGCGTTGCCGCCGGAGCCGTTCGTGCACCTCGCGGCCGGCATCAAGTCGGTGGTGAAGATTCCCGTGATGCACGCGCAGAGCATCCGCGATGCGGGCCAGGCCGAGCGCCTGCTCGCCAACGGCATGATCGACCTGGTCGGCATGACGCGTGCGCAGATCGCCGATCCGCACATGGTGATCAAGATCCGCGACGGCCGCGAGGACGAAATCAAGCAGTGCGTCGGCGCGAACTACTGCATCGACCGCCAGTACAACGGCCTCGACGTGCTGTGCATCCAGAACGCGGCCACCTCGCGCGAAGCGACGATGCCGCACATCATCGAGAAGTCGCGCGGCCCGAAGCGCAAGGTGGTGGTGGTGGGCGCCGGCCCGGCGGGCCTCGAGGCGGCACGCGTCGCGAAGCTGCGTGGCCACGACGTGGTGCTGTTCGAGAAGAATGCCGAAGTGGGCGGGCAGGTAATGATCGCGGCGAAGGCGCCGCAGCGCGAACAGATGTCGGGGATCATCCGCTGGTTCGACATGGAAACCAAGCGTCTGGGCGTCGACCGCCGCCTCGGCGTGGCCGCCGACGAGAAGATGATCATGGCCGAGAAGCCGGACATCGTCGTGCTCGCGACCGGCGGCTCGAGCTTCACGTGGCAGGTGCCGGGCTGGGGTGTGGCCGAGGGCCTGGCCGTCAGCTCGTGGGACATCCTGACCGGCAAGGTCGAGCCGAAGCAGAACGTGCTGCTGTTCGACGGCGTGAGCACGCATGCGGGCGCGGGCGTGGCCGACTTCATGGCGAGCCGCGGCTCGAAGGTCGAGGTCGTCACGCCGGACGTGAAGGTGGCCGACGATTGCGGCGGCACGACGTTCCCGATCTTCTATCGCCGCCTGTATGCGCTCGGCGTGATCCCGACGCCGAACACCATGCTCGACCGCGTCTATGAAGAGGACGGCAAGATGATCGCCGTGCTGCGCAACGAGTACACCGAGGAACTGGAAGAGCGCGCCGTCGACCAGGTGGTGATCGAGAACGGTTCGTCGCCGAACGACGAGCTGTACTGGAAGCTCAAGCCTGAATCGCTGAACCGCGGCCAGATCGATCCGCACACGCTGTTTGCGGCCGAGCCGCAGCCGTGCCTGTCGGAAGAACTTGGCAACGGCCGCTTCCTGCTGTTCCGTGTCGGCGACTGCATTTCGATGCACAACGTCCACGGCGCGATCTACGACTCGCTGCGTCTCGTGAAGGATTTTTAACGCCATGAATCCCTCCTTCCTGATTACCGCATTGCTGTGGCTGTCGGTGGCGGGGCTCGCGTTCGCGGTTGCGAAGCGCTCGTCGTACTGGCGGCTCGGGCGGGCCACTGCACCCGGCGCGTTCGGCGTCGCGAACCTGTTCGCGATTCCCAAGCGCTACTTCGTCGACCTGCACCACGTGGTCGCGCGCGACCCGTACATCGCGAAGACGCACGTCGCGACCGCGGGCGGCGCAATCGCTGCGCTCGCGCTGGTGTTCGTCAACTATGGCCTCGCGATCTATTCGCCGTGGCTCGACAAGCTGATCTTTCTCGCGGCGCTCGCGATGCTGGTCGGCGCGGTGTTCGTGTGGCGCCGTCGCGCCGCGCGGAACGTGCCGGCCCGGTTGTCGCGCGGCCCGTGGAATACGCTGCCGTGGCTGCTCGGTTCGTTCGCGCTCGGTCTCACGTTGTACACGGTCGTGCCGGCCGGCGCGATGTCCGGCGCGTTCGCGGTGCTCTGCGCGGCGCTGATCGGCATCGGCGCATTCGCGATGACGTTCGGCGCCGCGAAGGGCGGCCCGATGAAGCACGCGATCGCGGGCCTGCTGCATCTCGCGTTCCACCCGCGCCAGGAGCGTTTCGAGGCGACGCGCGAATCGTTCACCGGCAACGGCACCGCCACGCCGCCGACCGCGCTGAAGCTGCCCGACATCGAGCAGCAGGAGTACGGCGTCGCGAAGCCGGTCGAGTTCCGCTGGAACCAGTTGCTGAGCTTCGACGCATGCGTGCAGTGCGGCAAGTGCGAAGCCGCGTGCCCCGCGTTCGCATCGGGCCAGCCGCTGAACCCGAAGAAGCTGATCCAGGATCTCGTCGTCGGGATGGCGGGCGGCAGCGATGCCGCCTACGCGGGCAGCCCGACGCCGGGCATCGCGGTCGGCCAGCATCGCGGCGAGCCGAACGGCCCGATCGTGTCGGGCCTGATCGAAGCGCAGACGCTGTGGTCGTGCACGACCTGCCGCGCATGCGTGCAGGAATGCCCGATGCTGATCGAGCACGTCGATGCGATCGTCGACATGCGCCGCAACCAGACGCTCGTGCACGGCACGGTGCCGGGCAAGGGCGCCGAAGTGCTCGCGAACCTGCGCGAGACGGGCACGATGGGCGGCTACGACACCGCCGCGCGCTACGACTGGTCGGTGGACCTGAGCGCGCCAGTCGCGCAGCCGGGCCGGCCGGTCGACGTGCTGTTCGTCGCAGGTGAGGGCGCGTTCGACATGCGCTACCAGCGCACGCTGCGCGCGCTCGTCAAGGTGCTGAACAAGGCGGGCGTCGACTACGCGGTGCTCGGCAGCGGCGAGACGGACACCGGCGACGTCGCGCGCCGTCTCGGCGACGAGGCGACGTTCCAGCAGCTCGCGAAGCGCCTGATCGGCACGCTGTCGACGCTGTCGTACAAGCAGATCGTGACGGCCGACCCGCACGTGATGCACAGCCTGCGCAACGAATACCGCGCGCTCGGCCTGCGCGTGACGGTCAAGCATCACACGACCTATCTCGCCGAGCTGGCCGAGAGCGGCAAGATCGCGCCGAAGGCCGTCGAAGCGCTGCGCGAGAAGCGCACCACCTATCACGATCCGTGCTACCTCGGCCGCTACAACGGCGAGACGGACGCGCCGCGCAAGCTGCTGAAGACGATCGGCATTCCGATCGTCGAGATGGAACGCAACGGGATGCGCGGCCGCTGCTGCGGCGGTGGCGGCGGCGCGCCGCTGACCGACATCCCCGGCAAGCAGCGCATTCCGGACATCCGCATTGCCGACGCGCGCACGATCGGCGCGGAAGTGGTCGCGGTTGCCTGCCCGAACTGCACGGCGATGCTCGAAGGCGTCGTGGGCCCGCGCCCCGATGTGCTCGACGTGGCCGAACTCGTCGCCGCTTCGCTGGAGTGAGTGAATCGATGAACACGATCAAACGAATCGATCCGCGCCGGCCGTTCATCATCACGGCGGCAGGGCTGAAGCGCATCACGCTCGGCGAGACCGGCAGTGCGGACGCGAGCGCCGCGCACTGGTCCGCCCATGCACACGGCGCCGCGGCAGCGAAGCCGCGCCGCGCGGTGCAGGATCCGAAACACGTGCTGCTTGCGGTCGCGCACAGCGAGCGCGGCGCGCTCGACGACCATGCGCGCCAGGCGATCGCCGCCGCCGCGCTGCTCGCCGACGAACACACCGAAGTCGCGCTGCTGGTGTTCGGTGAACTGAAGGACGACGCGGCCGAACTCGGCGTCGACAAGCTGATCGAGCTGACCGGCTTCGACCGCCGCACGTTCGCGCCCGAAAGCGAATTGCAGGCATTGCAGGCGTGCGTCGCGGCGCTCGCGCCGAAGCACGTGTTCGTGCCCGACAACGCGACCGGCGACGGCGATCTCGGCCGGCGCCATGCGGCGGCGGCCGGCGCGAGCGTCGCGACCCATGTGGTCGAGCTCGATGCGCGGCACGTCGGCATGTATGCACAGGCGAAACGCGCATTCGCGACCCGCGCGCTGCCGGACGTGATCCTGCTTGCGCCGAACGCGGTGGAACCGAAGCTGCCGTTCGTCGGCGCGGGCGAGCGCCTGGCGAGCGACTTCATTCGTCCGACGGATCAGGTCGAACGCGCGACGCGCGATCTCGGCCTCGAGGAACTCGACGCCGCGCAGGTCGCGCTCGAGGAAGCGGATTTCATCGTGTCGGCCGGCAATGGCGTGACCGACATCGGCGCGTTCGAGCGGCTCGCCGGCGCGTTCGGCGCGGCGATCGGCGCGAGCCGCGTCGCAGTCGACAACGGCCACTTCACGCGCGACAAGCAGGTTGGCGCGACCGGCAAGACGGTCGACGCGAGCATCTACATTGCGTTCGGCATCTCGGGCGCGGTGCAGCACCTGCAGGGGATCAAGGACTGCCGCCACGTGATCGCGGTGAACCTCGACGGCAGTGCGCCGATCGCGAAGCGCGCGAACCTGACGGTGGTCGGCGATGCGCAGGCGACGATCGCCGCGCTGATCGAGCAGGTCCAGGCCGCGCGGGCCGCGCGCGGCACATCGCCGGCTTCGGCCGGCGCCCGTGAACCCGAAGGAGCCGCAGCATGAATGCCCCCCGACTGTTGAAACGCATCGCGGTGCTGGTGTCGGTCGGCCGGCATCCGGTCAGCGGCGTGCCGCGCTACAGCCGCAACGACGCGGCCGCGCTCGAGCTCGGCCGCACGCTGGCCGAGCGCCATCACTCGCAGCTCGACGTGATTCACGCGGGCGACCCGATCACGCCGGCGCTCGCCGAATACCTGGCGCTCGGCGCGCGCGAGGTCGAGGTGCTGACCTGCCGCGACGGCGACGACGCCGCACATGCGCTCGCCGCGCGAGTGGAGGGCTACGACCTCGTGCTGACCGGCACGCGCGCCGAAGGCGCGTACGACACCGGGATGCTGCCGTATCGCGTCGCCGCGGCGCTCGGCTATCCGCTCGTCGGCTCGGCCGTCGACGTGACGATCGATGCGGGCCGCGCGGTGGTCCGGCAATTCTTGCCGAAAGGATTGCGCAGGCGCGTGGACGCAGCGCTGCCGGCCGTCGTCGCGGTGCATCCGCTCGCGAATGCGCAGCCGCGCTATGCGTATGCGCGGCTGAAGGCGGGCACGGTTCGCCCCGTGCGCGTAGCGCCCGGCCGGGACGCCGACGCGGCCGCGTGGACGGTCGGCGCGATCGAGCGCAAGCCGGTAAAGCTGGTTGCCGCCGAGAAGCGCTCCGGGCATGCCCGGATGCTGTCGGCGACGACCACCGAAAGCCGTGGCGGGAACGTCGTAAATGAAGGGAGTTCGGTCGAAAAAGCACAAGTGATCCTCGCGTATTTGCGCGAGCATCAGCTCATCGACTACTGATTTTGATGCCTGTCGGCAACCACACTGGGACGCAAGGAATCCGGAGCAAACGATGAAAGTATCGGCAGACATTCGTGCACTGATCGAACGACGCAAGGCAGGGTACAGCCTCGAGGCGCCGTTCTACACGAGCGACGAGGTTTTCGCGCTGGACATGGAGGCGATCTTCCGCCAGCACTGGATCCAGGTGGCGATCGAGCCTGACGTGCCCGAACCGGGCGACTACGTGACGGTGGAACTGGGGCACGATTCGATCCTGATCGTGCGTGACGACGACATGCAGATCCGCGCGTTCCACAACGTGTGCCGCCATCGCGGCGCGCGGCTGTGCAACGAGGACAAGGGCTCGGTCGGCAATATCGTGTGCCCGTACCACAGCTGGACCTACAACCTCACCGGCCAGCTGATGTTCGCCGAGCACATGGGCGAGCAGTTCGACCGCTGCAAGCACAGCCTGAAATCGGTGCACGTGCAGAACCTCGCGGGCCTGATCTTCGTCTGCCTCGCGGACGAGCCGCCGGCCGACTTCGAGCAGCTGCGCGCAGCGATGGAGCCGTACCTGCTGCCGCACGACCTGCCGAACGCGAAGATCGCCGCGCAGATCGACATCATCGAGGAAGGCAACTGGAAGCTGACCATGGAGAACAATCGCGAGTGCTATCACTGCGTCGCGAACCATCCGGAGCTGACGATTTCGTTGTACGAATACGGGTTCGGCTACCAGCGCTCCGACGCCAACGCCGAGGGCATGGACGCGTTCGCGGAGACCTGCGTCAGGCGCGGGAAGGAGTGGGCCGAGATGGGCTTGCCGTCGGCCGAGATCGAGAAGCTGCTCGACGTGACGGGCTTCCGCACGCAGCGCCTGCCGCTCGACCGTAGCGGCGAATCGCAGACGCTCGACGCGAAGGTCGCGTCGAAGAAGCTGCTCGGCGAATTCAGCCAGGCCGATCTCGGCGGGCTGTCGTTCTGGACGCAGCCGAACTCGTGGCATCACTTCATGAGCGATCACATCGTCACGTTTTCGGTGATTCCGCTGTCGGCCGGCAAGACGCTCGTGCGCACCAAGTGGCTCGTGCACAAGGATGCAAAGGAAGGCGTCGACTACGACGTGAAGAACCTCACGGCCGTGTGGAACGCGACCAACGACCAGGACCGCGCGCTCGTCGAGTTCTCGCAGCGCGGTGCGACGAGCAGCGCGTACGAGCCGGGCCCGTACTCGCCGTACACCGAGGGCCTCGTCGAGAAGTTCTCGGCGTGGTACATCGAGCGGCTCGCCGAGAAGGTCGGCACGGCGCAGAAAGCGTAAGGCGTAAAAGCGTAAAGCGTAAAAGCGGAGCAAGACATGATGCGAGATGCGGCGAATTTCGAGCCGGCCGACAGCCGGGTGACGCGCCCGTCGTTCTGGAACGCGCTCCCCGAGCGCTGGACGAGCGACGTCGAGGAAACGCTGGTGTGCTGCCAGGTGCGGCAGGAGACGCACGACGTGAAGAGCTTCTTCTTCCGTTCGCCGCAGGGCCGTGCGTTCTCGTTCGAGCCCGGGCAGTTCATCACGCTCGAGCTCGACATCGACGGCGAGACGATCAACCGGTGCTACACGATCTCGTCGTCGCCCGCGCGGCCGCACACGATCTCGATCACCGTCAAGCGCGTGCCGGGCGGCAAGGTGTCGAACTGGCTGCACGACAACCTGCAGCCGGGCGCGTCGATCCGCGTGCTCGGCCCGGCGGGCGAATTCACCTGCGCGCGGCATCCGGCGCGCAAGTACCTGTTCCTGTCCGCCGGCTCCGGCGTCACGCCGCTGATGTCGATGAGCCGCGCGCACCACGATCTCGCCGAGGATCGCGACATCGTGTTCGTGCACAGCGCACGCACGCCGGACGACATCATCTTCGCGCGCGAGCTCGACCTGATCGCGTCGAATCACACGAATTTCCGCACGTCGTTCGTCGTCGAGCGGCTCGGTGCGCGCACCAACTGGCCGGGTGTCACGGGCTTCCTGACGCTGCCGCTGCTGAAGCTGATCGCGCCGGATTTCATGGAGCGCGAGGTCTTCACGTGCGGCCCGGCGCCGTACATGAAGGCCGTGCGGGACCTGCTCGACGAAGCCGGCTTCGACCGCGAGCAGTATCACGAGGAGAGCTTCTCGTTCGAGACGCTTGCGGAGACCGCGAGCGCCGAACTGGCCGCTGATCTCGCGCCTGCTGCGGACGGCGACGCCACGGCGACGCAGTTCACGGTCAGCTTCGCGAAGAGCAACCGCGAGATCGTCTGCGGATCGGCGCAGCACGTGCTCGACGCGGCCCGCCAGTCGGGCGTGCGGCTGCCGGCGTCGTGCACGCAGGGCATGTGCGGCACCTGCAAGGTGAAGCTCGTGTCCGGCCAGGTGGAGATGAAGCACAACGGCGGGATCCGCCAGCGCGAGATCGATCAGGGGATGGTGCTGCTCTGCTGCAGCAAGCCGCTGACGGATCTCGTGATCGACAAGTAGCCCCGGCGTCGCAGAGAGACAAACGCGCGTCGGAAAACAACGATAACGCGGAATTGTGGTTGAAGAACCTAGAGAGGCAACGCGCTTTGGCGCATATCAAGGAGATCGGCCATGAAGTTGTTCGGAAAATTGTTGTGGACCGGCGCGCTGTCGGCAATGGTGGCATTGAGCGTATCGGCGCTCGCGGACACCAAGCCAACGCTGAAGATCGGCTACGTCGAAGGCTGGGATGACAGCGTCGCGACGTCGAACGTCGCCGCGCGCATCATCGAGAAGAAGCTCGGCTATCAGGTGCAGCTCGTGCCGGTCGCGGCGGGCGTGATGTGGCAGGGCGTCGCGCGCGGCGATCTCGACGCGACGCTGTCCGCGTGGCTGCCGGTCACGCATGGCGCGTACTGGGATCAGTACAAGACCAAGGTTGTCGACCTTGGCGCGAACTTCAACGACGCGAAGATCGGGCTGATCGTGCCGGACAGCGTGAAGGCGAAGAGCATCGACGACCTGAACGCGGAGAAGAGCGAGTTTGGCGGCCGGATCGTCGGCATCGACGCAGGCGCGGGCGTGATGCGCAAGACCGACGAAGCGATCAAGAGCTACGGCCTCAGCTACACGCTGATGCCGAGTTCCGGTAGCGCGATGACAGCCGAACTGGCCCGTTCGATGCACGCGAACAAGCCTGTGATCGTCACGGGCTGGGCACCGCACTGGATGTTCGCAAAATGGAAGCTGCGCTTCCTCGAGGATCCGAAGAAGGTCTTCGGCGGCGCGGAGCACGTCGATAGCGTGGCGAACCCAGGCCTCGAAACGAAGGCGAAGCCGGTGGCAGCGTTCCTGAAGAAATTCCAGTGGAAGCCGGGTGAAATCGACAGCGTGATGCTGGCGATCCAGAACGGCTCGAAGCCGGATGCGGCCGCCGATGCGTGGATTGCGGCGCACGCGGACCGCGTGAATGCGTGGACGGAAGGCGCGCAGTAAGTCGTCACAATAAACAACGAAAAGAGACATCCGGGAATGGTCGTCAGGAAACCGAATCAACGGTTTTTCTGATCGGCCATATCCCGGAATTATTTTGCTGATTCTGCAAGAAAGCGAAAAAGTTGTTACACTGCGTCGCTTGTGCGGAGTCATCACAGGAGGATTTGGATGAGTCAGGCAGGACTGCGTGCGAATAGCACCAGTGATGTTGGGGCAACCATCTCACATGATTCGACGGGCCACACGCTGCAACGTGGCCTGACTTGGAAAGATGCATTCTGGGTAACGAGCGGCGTGCCGGCGGGCGTGCTGTTCACGATCGGCGGCGTATGCGCGACGATCGGCCAGCCCGCGTGGGCGATCTGGATCGCCGCGATCACGATGGGGCTGATTCAAAGCGCGACTTATGCGGAAATTTCCGGGCTGTTTCCTCATAAATCGGGCGGCGCGTCGGTGTACGGCGCGATCGGCTGGGTGCGTTACAGCAAACTGATTGCCCCGGTATCCGTGTGGTGCAACTGGCTCGCGTGGTCGCCGATGCTCGCACTCGGATGCGGTCTCGCGGCGAGCTACGCGCTGACGAGCCTCTTTCCCGCCGATGCGGCGGTGCTGCACTGGCAGCTCAAGCTTGCAGACCTGAGCTTCATCAAGCCGGGCCTGTCCCTGCGGATCAACGCGACGTTCATCATCGCGACGATCCTGCTTCTCATCACGTTCAGGCTGCAGCACAGCGGTGCGTCGAAGGCCGCGCGCACGCAGCGCATTCTCGGCATTGCGTCGCTCACGCCGCTGCTGATCGTCGGCATCGTGCCGTTCGTGACCGGCGACGTGCCGATGTCGAACCTGCTGCCGCTGCTGCCGCTCGGCCACGATGCGCAAGGCAACCTGACCACCGCGACGTTCGGCTCGTGGAACGGCCAGGGCGTCGTGATGGCGCTCGGCGCGATGTTCATGGCGGGCTGGGCGTCGTACGGCTTCGAGACGGCCGTCTGCTATACGCGCGAATTCCGCGATCCGCGCCGCGACACCGCGAAGGCGATCTTCTGGTCGGGCGCACTGTGCCTCGTCGTGATGACGCTCGTGCCGATGGCGTTCCAGGGCGCGCTCGGCACGAAGGCGATGCTCGACCCGGCGATCGGCGACGGCACCGGTGTGGCCGCGGCAATGGCGAAGATCGTCGGCGGTGGCGCGTGGGTTGCGAACGCGGTCGTCGTGATGCTGATGCTGTCGATCCTGCTGATCGTGATGACGTCGATGATGGGCTCGTCGCGCACGCTGTACCAGGCGTCGGTGGACGGCTGGCTGCCGAAGTACCTGTCCCACGTGAACGAGCACGGCTCGCCGACGCGTGCGATGTGGACCGATCTCGGCTTCAACCTCGTGTTGCTGATGATGTCGGACTACATGACGGTGCTGTCGATCTCGAACGTCTGCTACATGCTGTTCGTATTCCTGAATCTTCAGTCCGGCTGGATCCACCGGATGGATCGCGGCAACTGGGAGCGTCCGTTCCGCTGCCCGACGTGGCTGCTCGTCGCGGGCTCGCTGTGCGGCTACGCGAACCTCGTGTACGTCGGGGCGGGTGCAAACCTGCAGGGCGAAGGCACGCTGCGTAACGGGCTGATCGCGATGCTGCTGATCGTGCCGGTGTTTCTCTATCGGCATTACTGGCAGGACCGCGGTCGCTTCCCCGCGCAGATGCAGCGCGACATGGAACTCGAAGTGCCGAAGCGCAGCGCGTGGCTCAGTCTTGCGCCGTATGCGGCGCTGGTCGGGGCTGCGCTGACGATCTGGTTGTCGTATTACTTTGCGTGGGTGAAGTAAGCGTGAAGTAAGCGAAGAAGGCCCGACCGGCTTGCCACCGGTCGGGCCTTTGTCGTTATTGCGCAGATCTGTGGTTACTGAAACACCACCGTCCGATCCCCATTCAGAAACACCCGTCGCTCGATGAACGCCTTCACCGCGCGCGCGAGCGTGATGCATTCGACGTCGCGACCGACCGCGAGCAACTGCTCCGGGCGATACGCGTGATCGACGCGCTCGACGACCTGCTCGATGATCGGGCCTTCGTCGAGATCGTCGGTGACGAAGTGCGCGGTCGCGCCGATCAGCTTCACGCCGCGCGCATGCGCCTGGTGATACGGCTTCGCGCCCTTGAAGCCGGGCAGGAACGAGTGATGGATGTTGATCGCGCGGTTCGCGAGCTTCGCGCTCGTTTCCTGCGACAGCACCTGCATGTAGCGCGCGAGGATCACGAGCTCCGCGCCGCTCGTTTCGAACACGTCGAGCCATTGCGCTTCCTGCTGCGCCTTCGTGTCGGCGGTGATCGGGAAATGGCGGAACGGCAATCCGTGCTGCGCCGCGAGCGGTTCGAAGTCCGGATGGTTCGACACGATGCCGACGATATCCATCTTCAGCTCGCCCATCCGCCAGCGGAACAGCAGGTCCGCGAGGCAGTGCTCGAGCTTCGACACCATGATCAGCACCTTCGGCCGCGCGTTGACGTCGTGGATCGCCCACTGCATGTCGAAGCCGCTGGCGATCGGCGCGAACTCCTGCCGCAGCGCGTCGACGCTGAGCGTTTCGTCGGTCGGATGAAACACGCAGCGCACGAAGAAGCGGTTGCTGAGATCGTCGTCGAACACGTTCAGCGCATCGACGTAGCAGCGATGGCGGTCGAGAAAGCCGACGACGGCGGCGACCTGGCCGGCCGCGCTCGGGCACGACAGCGTCAGGACGAATTGTTCGGGGCGTTGGACGTCGCTCATGGGGCTCCTCTGGTCTCGGTGAGCGCTCTGCGGCGGCACATGGCGTGCCGCATGCTGCAAAGCGCGATGCTGAAGTAAATCAGGCCAGATTCGGAGCGGATAGAACTTACCCGCCGTGTGGCTGGTATCGGCGCGTCAGTGCGAGGGCGGCGCAAGTCAAGGAAAGGCGGCACGGGCACGGGCACCGGCGCCAGCCCGCCCCGGCGCGCGACGCACGACGCACGACGCGCGCGTCTGTCACGCACCCGCGCACGCGTCGAGCAGCCAGCGGCGAAACACGGGCGCCGCGCTCGGCTCCGGCCGCGATGGCGGGCGCACCAGGAAATACCCGCGCGACGTGACGACGGGCGCGTCGACGAGCTTCACGAGCTGTCCCGATGCGACGAGTTCGTCGACGAGCGGCGTCCAGCCGAGCGCGACGCCTTCGCCGATCAGCGCCGCGTGGATCACGAGCGCATAGCTGTTGAAGGTCACGCCGTGCGCGGCTGCCGGCGTGGCGAGGCCGTGCGCGTCGAACCAGCCGCGCCACGACAGCCAGCGCTCGGGCCGGGTCGGCTGCACGTGCAGCAGCGGCAAATCGAGCAGGTCGGCCGGCTGCGCGACCTGTTGATGCGCGGCGCGGAACGCGGGCGAGCAGACCGGCGTGACCGTCTCCGGAAACAGCCGCGCCGCGGTGCACGACGGCCAGTGACCGTCGCCGAACAGGATCGCGATGTCGGCGTGGTCGCGCTGCGCGTCGAAATCCTGCGACGTGACGACCCGCACGTCGACATTCGGCATCACGCGCTTCAGCCCCGCGAGGCGCGGCATCAGCCAGTAGGTCGCGAAGCCGAAATCGGTGACGAGCGTGAGCCTTCCGTGCTCGCGCCGCGCGCGCAGGTTCGCGGTCGCGGTGCGCAGCGTGTCGAGGCTCGCGCGTACGGCTTCGTACAGGCATTGGCCGTCGTCGGTCAGCGTGACGCCGCGCGGGCTGCGCTCGAACAGCGGCACGCCGAGTTCGGCCTCGAGCTGGAATACCTGCTGGCTGACGGCGGGCTGCGTCGAGCCGAGTTCGCGCGCGGCGGCGGTGAAGCTCGCGAGGCGCGCGGCCGATTCGAACGCGCGCAGCGCCTGCATCGACGGCAACGGGTCAGGTTTCGACATAAGCATCTCTAATGGGCCCATAAGGGCCGGCCGCCTTCCCGGGCGGATTTCGGCGGGCAATAGTGCAGTCGGGCGGCGCGATGCGCGGCACCGTGCACCAGGCTTGCGGCCATTCTAGCGAGTCGTGGCGGTGTCCCGCACGATTTCCGCCGGCCGGCTCCGTCGTTGCAGACGAACCGGTGCCGAAGCGGCGCGCACGCTTCCGACATGAACCGACCTTGACCCCGATCGCCTATGACGAAGCCGACCCCCAACCTCCTGATCCTGATGGCCGACCAGCTGACGCCGTTTGCGCTGCCGGCTTATGGAAACCGTGTCGCCCGCACGCCGACGCTCGACCGGCTTGCGGCGCAAGGCGTCGTGTTCGACGCCGCGTACTGCGCGAGCCCGCTGTGCGCGCCGTCGCGCTTCTCGCTGCTGACGGGCAAGCTGCCGTCCGCGATCGGCGCGTACGATAACGCCGCCGAATTGCCCGCGCAATCGCTGACGTTCGCGCACTACCTGCGCGCCTCCGGCTACCGGACCGTGCTGTCCGGCAAGATGCACTTCTGCGGTCCGGACCAGCTGCACGGCTTCGAGGAACGGCTGACGACCGACATCTATCCGGCCGACTTCGGCTGGGTGCCCGACTGGGACCATCCGGCCGAGCGGCCGAGCTGGTATCACAACATGAGCTCCGTGCTGGATGCCGGGCCGTGCGTGCGCACCAACCAGCTCGATTTCGACGACGAAGTCGCGTTCGCCGCGCGCCAGAAGCTGTTCGACCTCGCGCGCGAACGGGCCGCGGGGCACGACGCGCGGCCGTTCTGCATGGTCGTGTCGCTCACCCATCCGCACGACCCTTACGCGATCACGCGCGATTATTGGGATCTGTACCGCGACGACGAGATCGACATGCCGGCCGTGCGGCTCGGGCTCGCCGACAGCGATCCGCATTCGCAGCGGCTGCGCGCCGTCTGCGAGAACGACCGCACGCCGCCGACGGACGCGCAGATCCGCGCCGCGCGCCATGCGTACTACGGCGCGACGTCCTACGTGGACACGCAGTTCGGCAACGTGCTGTCGGCGCTCGAGCAATGCGGCTTCGCGGACGACACGATCGTGATCGTCACGTCGGATCACGGCGACATGCTCGGCGAGCGTGGGCTCTGGTACAAGATGACGTTCTTCGAAGGCGGCTGCCGCGTGCCGCTGATCGTGCATGCGCCGAACCGCTTCGACGCGGCGCGCGTGGCCGGGCCCGTGTCGCACCTCGACTTGCTGCCGACGCTCGTCGAGCTCGCGGGCGGCGTGCCGGACGGCGGCTGGCCGGACCCGGTCGACGGCGCGAGCCTCGTGCCGCACCTGAGCGGGGCGCCGGCGCACGACGTCGCGTTCGGCGAATACCTGGCCGAGGGTGCGATCGCGCCGATCGTGATGATCCGGCGCGGCGACTGGAAATACGTGCATTGCCCGGCCGATCCCGACCAGCTCTATCACCTGAAGGACGACCCGCGCGAGCTGGACAACCTCGCCGGCGCGCCGCACGCGGCAGACGTGCTCGCGGCGTTCCGCGCCGAAGCAGCAGCGCGCTGGAACCTGCCCGAACTGCATCGTCAGGTGCTCGCGAGCCAGCGCCGGCGGCGTTTCCATTTCGCGGCGACGACACAGGGGCGGATCCACGCATGGGACTGGCAGCCATTTGCCGATGCGAGCCAGCGCTACATGCGCAACCACATTGAACTCGACACGCTCGAGGCGATGGCGCGCTTTCCGCGCGTCGCACGCTGAGCGGCGCGTATTTGGTCACTGATTCCGATCACAGAAGAGGAGCGGACGATGAAGCGATATCGCAACGCAGCACGAACGATCGCCGGCGCCATGTGCGCCGCCGTACTCTGCATGACGGCGGCCCGCGCGGCCGAGCCGCAGGCCTGCCGCGACGTGCGGATGGCCGGGCCTGGCTGGACCGACATCGATGCGACCAACGCGATGGCGGGCGTCGTGCTGAAGGCGCTCGGCTACCGGCAGGACGTGTCGAACCTGTCGGTGCCGATCACCTACCAGGGGCTCAAGAAAGGGCAGGTCGACGTGTTCCTCGGCAACTGGATGCCCGCGCAGGGGCCGCTCGTGAAGCCGTTCGTCGATGCGCGCGCGATCGACGTGCTGCACGCGAACCTGACCGGCGCGAAGTTTACGCTGGCGGTGCCGGACTATGTCGCCGCGGCTGGCGTACGCACGTTCGCCGATCTCGAACGCTACGCGGACCGCTTCGACGGGAAGATCTACGGGATCGAGCCCGGCGCGCCGGCGAACCAGAACATCAAGCGGATGCTGGCCGACCATGCGCTCGGCCCGGCGAACTGGTCGCTCGTCGAATCGAGCGAGACCGGGATGCTGACGCAGGTCGAGCGCGCGGTGCGCGACAAGCGCTGGATCGTGTTTCTGGCGTGGGAGCCGCACCTGATGAACACGAAGTTCCACCTGGCCTATCTCGCGGGCGGCGACACGTACTTCGGCCCGAACTACGGCGGCGCGACGGTCAACACGGTCGCCCGCGCGGGCTTTGCCGACCAGTGCGCGAACCTTGCGCGCCTGTTCAGGCAGATGACGTTCACGGTCGGCATCGAGAACCGGATGATCGCCGACATGCTGGACAACAAGACGCCGCCCGCGCTCGCCGCGCAGCATCTGTTGCAGGCCGAGCCGTCGCTCGTCGCCGGCTGGCTGGATGGCGTGACGACGGCCACCGGCGCGCCCGGTCTGCCAGCCGTGCGCGCGACGCTGGACGGCCGTTGACGCGCTACGGGGGCGGGTCGCCCGCCATCCGTGTTTTCCCGATGGGTCGTAACCAGACCATTTGATGTCGCCTTCAGACGGGTGACGCGAAATATGGGTTCGTATTTTTGATCCATGGCGTCGCTATTGCGAAAAGCGCAATGGCGAGTCCATCAGACGTACTGAATTCGAATCAAGCGGCAGGCAGTGCCGCGAACGAAGTCTGGGGTTCTTTCCATCGAACGGTCAGGGAGGGTAGTCGACAATGCAGAAATCGAAAGTTGCCGTGGCAGCCGCGCTTGCATGCGCGGCGTGTGTTCCCGCAATCAGCCATGCGCAGAGCAGCGTGACGCTGTACGGGATCCTCGATGCGGGCGTGACGTGGGTGAACAACACGGGCGGCGCGCACGTGGTCAAGTTCGACGACGGCGTCTCTTACGGCAACCGCTTCGGGCTCAAGGGCACCGAGGATCTCGGCGGCGGCCTGAAAGCCGTCTTCACGCTCGAGAGCGGCTTCCATCTCGGCAACGGCCAGCTCGGCTTCGGCGGCGCCGAATTCGGGCGGCAGGCATATGTCGGATTGCAGAACGACTGGGGCACGCTGTCGTTCGGCAACCAGCTCGACATCACCAACGAACTCGTGTCGATCTACAACATCTCGGCGTGGGGCAGCGGCTACGCGATCCACCAGGGCGACTTCGACCGCTTCAATGGCGACCGCCTGCCGAACTCCGTGAAGTTCCTGTCGAGCGACCTCAGCGGCTTCAAGTTCGGCGCGATGTATTCGTTCGGCAACGTCGCCGGCAACTTCCACCGCAACAGCGCGTGGAGCGCGGGCGCGAGCTTCACGAAGGGCGACTTCTCGATCGGCGCCGCGTACACGCGGCTGAACAACCCGAACGGCATCTACGCGTTCGATCCGTACGCGATGATCGGCACGCACACGTTCCTCGGCCAGCAGACCGTTACCGTCGATCCGGCGACCGGCGAGCGCACCGACCTGTTCGCGAACACGCCGATGAACGTCGACAGCCAGGGCACGTTCGGCGTCGGGTCGAGCTACACGATCGGCAAGCTGACGCTGGACGCCAACTACTCGTACACGACGATCAAGGGCTTCGGCCAGTCGTCGCACATGCAGTCGTACGAAGGCGGCGGCTTGTACCAGTTCACGCCAGCGCTGAGCCTGATCGCGGGTTATCAGCACACGCGCTTCGAAGGCCACCACTGGAACATGGGCAGCGCGGGCCTTCACTACCTGCTGTCGAAGCGCACCGACGTCTATATCTCCGGCGATTACCTGCGCGCGTCGCAAGGCGTCGATGCGGTGATCGGCTACAGCTTCACGCCGTCGACGACGCAAACGCAGGCCGACGTGCGGATCGGCATGCGGCATTCGTTCTGAGGGTTGCGGCGGCGACTCGGCATTCCGTCTTCAGCGAGGTCTCTCTTTGGCGCGAACTTGGGTTCGCGCTTTTTTTTTGTGCGGCATTGCGTTTATGATTCGCTGCGTTTTCCGAATCCGAATCCCAAGCCAGCGACATCGCAGCGCCGCCGCGTCAGAAATCCCGCGCCAGCGCGCGCGCCGCGTCCACCGCCGCACGCCGACCTGACCGCCCGTCATCGCCGAGCAGCGTCTTCTCGACCACGATCCCCTGCACATCGGTCACCCCGACGAACTTCAGCCACGCCTCGACATAAGGCCGCTGCAGATCGTATTCACGCGCCGGCGTAAACGACCCCGGCGAAGCGTAATCGAGCCCGCGCGCATAGACGACCGCCGCCTTTCTGCCTGCTAGCTTGCCGGTAAACCCCGTGCCGTCGAACGTGAACAGCACGTCCTTCTGCGAAATCACGTCGATCAGGTGCTTGAGCTTGTACGGGATGCCGAAATTCCACAGCGGGATGCCGAACAGCAGCTTGTCGGCCGCGTGAAAGGGCGCTGCGAGCGCCTCGATGCGCGCCCACGCCGACGCCTGTTCCGGCGTCCGCGCGACGCCGGCGAGCCCCGCGTACTTGGCCGCCAGCGCGTCGCCGTCGAATTCCGGCAGCGCGAGATTCCAGACGTCGAGCGTGTCGACGGTATCCGCCGGGTGGACTTCGCGGTATGCGTCGAGAAACGCGCGGCAGATGTCGATGGAAGCGGAATCGCGCTTGCGCGGCGAGCATTCGATGTAGAGCAGTCGAGCCATGTCGGTCATTCCTGTGCAAGAGAGAGGGAAGGCGCGAGCGGATGCCCGCGAACACAGCCACAAGGCTAACGGGACGGCGTATCATCCGGAAACGATATTAATTCGTGTCACTTACCCGATTTGGTGATGAATGAACACGCCACTCGATACCGCGCTGCTCCACACGTTCGTGACGGTCGCGGACGCGCGCAGCTTTACCGGCGCGGGGCGCCGGCTGCATCTGAGCCAGTCGGCGGTCAGTGCGCAGGTCGCGCGGCTCGAGGAGCAGGCCGGATGCATGCTGCTGATGCGCAATACCCGCACCGTGTCGCTGACCGATCAGGGCCTGCTGCTGCTCGGCTATGCGCGCGCGATGCTCAATCTCAGTGCCGAGGCCAGGGCGTGCCTGGGCGGCGCGGGCGCACCGGGGCGGCTGCGCATCGGCGCGTCGGACGAGTTCGCGTGCGGCTGGCTGCCTGACATCCTGCGCCGCTTCGGCGCGCGCCATCGCGGGCTGGCGCTCGAACTCGCCGTCGACGTGCCGGGCAATCTGGTTCAGGCGTTCGATGCGGGCCGCTTCGATCTGGTGGTCGGCAGCCGCTGCGAGCACGACGAGCGGGGCATCCGCCTCGGCGCCGAGCCGCTCGTGTGGGCGTTCGCGCGCCATGAGCCGTTGCCGGACGGCGCGCTGCCGCTCGCGTGCATTCCCGAGCCATGCCCGTTCCGCGACGCGGCGCTCACGGCGCTCGCCCGCGCCGAGGTCGCGTCGCGCATCGCGTGCGTCAGCCCGAGCATGGCCGGCGTGAAGGCGGCGGCGCGGGCCGGGTTCGCGGTGACGCCGCTGCCGCGCAGCGCGATTGATGACGGGTTGCGGGAACTGACGTCGGCGGATGGCCTGCCGCCGCTTCCGAGCGTCGAATACGTGCTGATGCACGATGCCGGCGGGGCGGTCGTGCGCGAACTTGCGCAGACGATTCGGGACGAGTTCGAGATGCGGCCGCTTGGCGGCGCGGCTGTCGGCTGAGAAAGTGTGGCGCGGTCATGCGACACGCATGAGCATGAAACGGCTTCCCGGCCCGGCCTTGGCCTCGGTCACGTATCGAGATGCAGCCGCCGGATATAGGTCTCGCAGAACGCCGCGAAGCGACGCACGACTTGCCTCGGCTTCATCGCGCGCGACTGCGCGATGCCGAGCGTCGTCGCGTTGACGGGCTCCTTGAAGCGCTTGATCACGAATTCCCCGCCATCCACGGTGCGCGTCGACTTGAGCGGAAAGTTGAGGATGCTGTAGCCGAGCCCGTTGGCCACCATCCCGCGCACGACCTCCGGCTGCGACGAACGGAACGCGGGAACGGGGCGACCGCCCGCCGCATCGAAGAGCGTCGCGAAGTATTCGCGGCTATGCGGCAGATCGAGCATCACATACGGTTCGGGCAGCAAGTCGGCCAGCGAAACCTTGCGCGCGCGGGCCAGCCGGTGCGTGCTCGGCAGAATCGCATACGGCGGCAGCGACAGCAGCGGCGTGAACGCGATGTCTTCCGTCAGGTCGAGGCTGTAAGTCAGCGCGATATCGAGCGAGCCGTCGTGCAGTCCGCTCAACAGCACATCCTGGTGCGCCTCGACGGTGCGAAACGAAATGCCCGCATGCTCGCCCGCGAACCGGCTGATGAGCCCGGGCATCAGCGGCGGCGCGAGCGACACGAGGCAGCCGAGCGCGATCGCGCCGGTCATCCCGCCGTCCATTTCCTTGGCGGCCGTCTGCAGTTCCTCGGCGATCTTGAGCAGGTTGCGCGCCTGTCCAAGCAGGTCGCGGCCCGCCTGGGTCAGCGACAGGCCGCTCGCGTGATGACGAAGAGATCGGCGAGCAACTGGCGCAGCCCGCACTGCACGACGCGCGCTTCGACCCGCCGTTCTCGACCGTGCAGGCCGGCGTCATCGAAGGCGGCCGCGCGCTCAACATCGTGCCGGCCGAATGCGCATTCGATTTCGAAGTACGCGCGCTGCCGGGATATGACGCACATCGTGTGACCGATGCGTTGCAGACGTTTGCGGAAGCCGAGCTGCTGCCGAAGATGCGCGCGGTGAAGCCGGATACGGGCATTCGCATGCAGCCGCTCTCCGCGTACCCAGGGCTCGCCACGCCGCCCGACAGCGATGCGGCGCGCCTGCTGACACGGCTATGCGGTTCCGTCTCGTTCGGTACGGTGGCGTTCGGCACCGAGGGCGGGCTGTTCAGTCAGGCCGGGATTCCGACCGTGATCTGCGGGCCGGGAAGCATGGATCAGGGGCACAAACCCGACGAATTCGTGACCGTCGAGCAACTGAGCGGCTGCGACGCGATGCTGGCGCGCCTCGCAGACGAGCTTGCGACCGCGCGTTGAGCTCGTCTGCCGTGAATGCCGGGCAACACGATCCCGACCGCCGCGAGCGCAACGGATCGATTTCCACTGTATTTCAAGCGCGCGTCGTCGCGCGAGACAGGAGACGAACGTGAACACACCGGAACAAAACGCAGTGCCATTGATCGAGAAGCACACCATCGGCTACGTGCCGCCGGAGGATCGTCACGGCAAGGTGCGCGACCTGTTTACCCTCTGGTTCGGCGGGAACATCGCGCCATTGCCGATCGTGACCGGCGCGCTGGGCGTGCAGATCTTCCACCTGAACCTGATGTGGGGGATCGTGGCGATCGTCGTCGGTCAGGCCGTCGGTGGCGTGCTGATGGCCTTGCATTCGGCGCAGGGGCCGCAGATGGGCATTCCGCAGATGATCCAGAGCCGCGCGCAATTCGGCTCGTGGGGCGCGCTGCTCGTCACCGTGATCGCGGGCGTGATGTACGTGGGATTTTTCGCGTCCAATATCGTGCTTGCCGGAAAATCGCTTCACGGCATCGCAACGTCCGTACCGGTCCCCATCGGCATCGTGATCGGCGCGCTGGGATCGGGGCTGATCGGCATCGTCGGTTACCGGGTCATCCATATCCTGAACCGTGTCGGCACCTGGGTGCTCGGCATCGGCATCGTCATCGGCTTCGCATACATCCTCACGCATGTCGCGACCGGCGATTTCCTGACGCGCGGCGGCTTCGATTTCGCCGGCTGGCTCGCCACCGTCTCGCTGTCGGCGCTCTGGCAGATTGCCTTCGCGCCCTACGTTTCCGACTACTCGCGCTATCTGCCGGCGAACGTCCGGGTCGCGTCGACGTTCTGGGCGACCTACCTCGGCTGCACGATCGGCTCGACGCTCGCGTTCGTGTTCGGCGCCGTCGCGGTGCTGGCGGTGCCGTCCGGCGTCGACGCGATGGACGCGGTCAAGCAGGCCACCGGTCCGCTCGGGCTGCCGATGCTCGTGCTGTTCCTGCTGAGCGTGATCAGCCATAACGCGCTGAATCTGTACGGCGCGGTGCTGGCGGTCATCACTTCACTGCAGACGTTCGCCTATCGGTGGATTCCGACGGCGAAGTCGCGGGCCGTGCTGTCGATCGTCATTCTCGTCGCATGCTGCTACGGGGCGATCGGCGCGTCGACGAACTTCGTTGCAAACCTGGTCGATCTGGTGCTCGCGCTGCTGGTGGTTCTGGTGCCGTGGACCGCGATCAACCTGATCGACTTCTACGTGATCCATAAGGGAAAGTACGACATCCAGTCGATTTTCCGGGTGGATGGCGGCATCTATGGACGCTTCAATCCGCAGGCGCTGGTCGCTTACGCGATCGGCATCATCGTGCAGATTCCGTTCATGAATACGCCGATGTACGCGGGCCCGGTGCCCAAATATCTTGGCGGCGCCGATCTCTCCTGGGTCATCGGGCTGCTTCTGACGTCGCCGCTGTATTACTGGCTTGCGACGCGCAGCGGCGCGGCTCGGCTCGGGCACGCGCATGCCGAGGTCGCGCATCACGCGGACGCCTGACGCGTGGCGCGCGTTCAGCGCGCCGACGCATCCGATGGACCACCCGCCGCATCCAGCAGCCACTGCCGGAAAAATCGCGCGTGTCGAGCATGTCGAGCGCGTGTCAGAACACGCGTTGGGCGAGCCACCACCCGCCGGCGGCAAGCAACGCGGATGCCGGGATCGTCAGCACCCACGCCCAGACGATGTTGCCGGCGACGCCCCAGCGCACCGCTGACAATTTGCGCGTGGCACCGACCCCGACGATCGCACCGGTAATCGTGTGCGTCGTCGACACCGGGATGCCGAGCCACGATGCGATGAACAGCGTCATCGCGCCGCCCGTCTCCGCACAGAACCCGCCGACCGGCTTCAGCTTCGTGATCTTCTGGCCCATCGTGCGCACGATCCGCCAGCCACCGAACAGCGTGCCGAGACCCATCGACAGGTAGCACGCGCCGATCACCCACGCCGGCGGCGCATCGGAGTTCGCCGCGGCATAGCCGCTCGCGATCAGCAGCATCCAGATGATGCCGATCGTCTTCTGCGCATCGTTGCCGCCGTGACCGAGGCTGTACAGCCCGGCCGACAGCAGCTGCAGGCGGCGGAAGCGGCGGTCGACCCTGCTCGGCGGCGAGCGGAAATACAGCCACGACACGCCGAGCATGAACAGCGAACCGAGGATGAAGCCGAGTAGCGGCGAGATGAAGATGAATGCAATCGTCTTCATCAGGCCGTCGATATTCAGCGATCCCCAGCCCGACTTCGCGAGTGCCGCACCGACGAGACCGCCGATCAGTGCATGCGACGAGCTCGACGGGATCCCGTAGTACCAGGTGATCACGTTCCAGCCGATCGCGCCGATCAGCGCGCCGAACACGACGTAGTGGTCGACGATCTCAGGGTCGATCGTGCCTTTGCCGACGGTCTGCGCGACCTTCAGGTGGAAGATGAAATACGCGATGACGTTGAACACGGCGGCAAATGCCACCGCCTGCTGGGGCTTCAGCACCCCGGTGGACACGACGGTGGCGATCGAGTTCGCCGCGTCGTGGAAGCCGTTCATGAAATCGAATACGAGCGCGACGAGCACGAGCGCCGCGACCATCCATAGGGCGAGTTGTATTGAATGCATCGCGTCTCACTCAGGCGTTTTCCAGCACGATGCCTTCGACGATGTTCGCGACATCCTCGAATTTGTCGGTGATGCGTTCGAGCAGGTCATACACGCCCTTCAGCTTGATCAGCGTCTTCACGTCGTCCTCTTCTCGGAAGAGCTTCGATATCGCGGAGCGCAGCACTCGATCGGCGCGGGTTTCCAGCGCGTCGATCTCTTCGCAGGCCTTGAGAATCAGCGCGGACTGTTTCATGTCCGACAGCAGCTTGACCGCCTGCTGCGTCTGCAGCGCCGATTGCGTGACGATATGCGCGAGCTCGCTGGCTTCCGCGGTCACGGATTTCAGGTCGTAGACCGCGACGGTCGTGACGACGTCTTCCATCAGGTCGAGGATGTCGTCGAGCGTCGTGATCAGCTTGTGGATCTCGTCACGGTCGATCGGCGTGATGAAGGTCCGGTGCAACGCTTCCAGCGCGTCGTGCGCCAGCTTGTCGCCGGCCCGTTCGGCTGCTTCGACGTTGGTCATGCGCATCTCGGTGTCGGCGAGATTGTCGATGAGCATCTGAAGCTCGCCGGCTGCCGATACGATGTGTTGCGCGTGCGTATTGAAGATGTCGAAAAACTTGTTTTCGACGGGAAGAAGTCGGCCAAGCATGGTTTCTCCGGGAAAGGGTGAGTGGGTTATTCGAGTTCGGCCGCGCGCGGGTTGCGCAGCGTGTTGTTGCCGAATGCGGTGTGCCGGCGATCCGCCAGCACCTGCAGGTCGAGCGGCTGCCGATTGACGATCGAACTGGCGTGCTGCGCCGACAGGTCGGGATTGACGAAATACATCAGCGACTTGCGCTGCGCCGGTGTGCGAGGCCGCTCGACCGCATGCTGCATCGCCGGGATTTCTCCGTCGGTGAGCGCTTCGAGGAGCGAGCCGGCCAGCACGATCATTTCGTCGGGCCGGGGCGTCGCGGATACCGGCGCCGAATCGGGAAACAGCACCAGGCCCGGCGCGGTCGGCTTGATGAACGACAGCAGATGGCCGTCCTCGTGCGGATCCTGCAGGTATTCGCGGTCGTAGCGGCAGTAATCCGGGTTGTATTCGCAGAACTGCAGGTACGAACTGTTTCTGACCGGCAACTGTGGCGTGCCGCCCAGGTTCTCGCATACCGCATCGAGCAGGTTTTGCGCGACCACGTTGATGCAGGTTTCGTACGCGGCCATCGTGCGATAGAACTCGGATTTGACCAGCGGAAAGCCTTGATGGGCGTTGCGCCGCGCGGCCCAATAGCAGAATCGTTCGCACAGGTCAGGCCGTTCAGGCGTGTTCGAATACTCGAGCCCGAACGGCAGGAATCCGTCGGTCTCTTCCGGAAACGAGAAAGCGCGCTTCTGCCGGCGATCCAGGCTTTCATAGGACGCGACGATCCGGTTGAAATGCATGAGCATCGCGTAAGGCATCTTGAAGTAGACGTAGCTATCCCGGATCAGACGGCTTGCATAGAGCTTCATACTGGTCTGCATGGTGTTCTCCCGGCACATCGGATGTTGATCGGTGGAGGCCCGGTCAGCGGCGAACCTGGCAGGCAGGCGTATTCGCCTCGCTGGGTCGCAACAGGCCGCCGCGTCGCGGCGGATGCGAGTCGGATGGCCTCAACGTGAAACGTGCAATGAACCCGCGGTGGTTCGCGGTGGATAGCGATCGTCGCGGCGATGCGCGCGCGCGTGGAGCGGCCGGACGTCGTAGCGGCGGAAGAGGATGGGCCCGAGCGGGTGCCCGGAAGTGTTGCGTCTTGTCATGTGATGCTCCTGGCGCCTGGCAGCGCGCGGCAGGAGCGTCACGGCGTCAACGACGGATGAGCGCTTCCCGCCGCGCCGAGTCCGGCGCGATTGGCTGATGAAGGCAAGGAAGGGGGGCGCTCGCCGGCATGGCGCGCGTGCGCGCCCCGGCGAGCGGTAATCGGCTACTGTCGTCGTCCATTTCGAACTCCTGTCGATCGGAACGGCACGCGTGCGCGCCTGCGCCGCGCATGCGCAGGCATGCGGCCGAAGGCGCGCACGTGACGCGGGTCACGCACGGACGCCGCTCGAAGGGTCGAACGGCAACTGAAATGTCGAGTACGGGAATTTCGGATCGGCGGGACGGCCGAACCGGAAAGACACCGCATCCTGCTTTACGAGGATGCGGCAGAAGACAAGGCTCTGCGAAGCTTCCTCAGTCGGCAGTCAGGTTGGTGCAGGACCAACTACAACTCGCATCGGTAGGCACAGCAGCCTCCATGTGTTGAAACGAGCGCAATGGTAAGAGGGAATCGCACGGTGCGTCAATCAAAAACTTCGCGCGCGTCGTTGAAGATTCCTGCGGATTTTCGTTCCGGTGCGCAAGGGCTTCGCCGGCGTCGAAATCCGTTGGATCCGATTGCGCCGATGGCAGGAGCGCGCAGCCGCACGATGCCACTTGTCAAGTAAAACGAACAAATTTGAGATAGGGGTGTAGTGTGCGGTCGGCAGGCCCGGCGGCGTCGAGTCTGCGATACGCACCGCACCTGCGATCGATCTGCGTGTATGCGCGAAACGCGCCGTGCATCACGCCGATCTGACGATGACGGCCGTGCCGTAGCAGATCACTTCGGTGACGCCCGTGCCGATTTCCGTCGAGTCGTAGCGCATCGCGACGACCGCGTTCGCGCCGAGCTTGCGCGCGTCGTCGAGCATCTTCTCGAACGCGTGCTGGCGAGCTTTTTCGCAGAGCGACGTATAGAGCGTGATGTTGCCGCCGAACAGCGTCTGCAGCGATGCGCCGAACGAACCGACGATCGAGCGCGAGCGCACGATGATGCCCTGCGCGACGCCGAGCGAACGGACCGTCGTGTGGCCAGGCAGGTCGAACGCAGTCGTGACGCGTGCCGGGGTGAGTTCGTCGATGGAGCGGTGGGTGTCTTGCATGACGGGAAGGCGCGTGGTTGCGCGAGGTGATCGAGCGATGATTCTAGCCTGATGCGAACGTGCATCAACGCAGCGCGCGACGGTCACTGCGAGGGCTGATGTCAAAGCGGGTGCGGTAAGTGCGCGAGAAATGCGACGGCGATTCGAAGCCGCACGCGACGCAGATCGCGGTGATCGTCATGTCGGTCTGCTGTAGCAGTTCGCGCGCGCGGTCGAGCCGCAGGTTCAGGTAGAAGCGTGTCGGCGTGTCGTTCAGCGTCGCGCTGAACAGCCGCTCGAGCTGGCGGCGCGTGATCGAGACTTCGTCGGCGAGCGCGTCGGGCCCGAGCGGATTCTCCATATGCCGCTGCATCGTGCCGATCACCTGGATCAGCTTGCGGTTGTGCACGCCATAGCGGGCGGCGATCTCGAGCCGCTGGCTGTCCGAGCGCTGGCGGATCCGGCTGACGACGAACTGCTCCGAAATCGTGGCCGCGAGATCCGCGCCGTGCCGCCGGCCGATCAGGTCGAGCATCAGGTCGATCGATGCGGTGCCGCCCGCGCACGTGATGCGCCGCTCGCCGATCTCGAACAGTTCCTGCGTCGCCTTCAGGTCCGGATAGCGCTCGCGGAACGCGGCGAGCGCTTCCCAATGCAGCGTGAGCGTATCCGACCGACCGAACAGCCCGGCTTCTGCGAGCACGAAGCTGCCGGTGTCGATCCCGCCGAGCGTTGCACCGTGCCGATGCTGACGCCGCAGCCAGTCGCCGAGCGCGCGCGTGTAGCAGACGAGCGGATCGAAACCCGCGACGACGAATACCGTGTCGACGCGCTCGACATCCGCGTACGCGGCTTCCGCGGCGAGCGGAATGCCGTTGCTCGCGGGCACCGGCGCGCCGTCCGCGCTGAGCACGTGCCAGCGATAGAGCTCGGTGCGAAAGCGGTTCGCGACGCGCAACGGTTCGAGCGCGGACATGAAGCCGAGTGCGGAGAAGCCGGGCAGCAGCAGGAAATGGAAATCCTCGGGCATGGAGGGCAGGTCTGGATCAGATGCGGACAGGGTTTGTGCTTCGCTGCGGCTACGAGGCCGCACGCCGTTTCCGCGGCGTCGTATCAGGGTTGTTCCGACGTGAAGGACTGGCGCTTTCGATATTCGGCAGGGGTGATGCCGACATGTTTTGCGAAACTCCGCCTCAGCGTGTCGACGTTTGCGAAGCCGCATTTCGCGGCGACCTGCTTCGGCGTGTCGTGTCCATTTTCCAGCAGTTTGCGGGCCGCGGCTATGCGGGTTGTCTCGACCCATACGGCGGGCGTCATGCCGACTTCCGCGCGGAACAGCCGGGCGAAGTGCCGGGCGCTCATTCCTGCGTGCTTTGCCATTTCCGTGACGGAGTGATCAAGCTCCGGATTGGCCGCGATCCATCGCTGGACTTCCTGCAGCACGGAGCGACCGACCGGACGCGCTTCGCCCTTGCGACTGAACTGGAGCTGCCCGCCAGGGCGCTTGAAGAACATCACCAGTTGCGCCGCGACGCGCCTTGCAATGTCGCGGCCGAGATCCTCTTCCACCAGGGCCAGCGCGAGATCCAGGCCGGCCGTCACGCCGGCGCCCGTCCGCAGCTTGCCGTCGCGCACGTACAGCGCATCTTCGTCGACCGAAAGCGATGGATAGGCCTGAGCCAACGCGTCGGCCGCGGCCCAATGCGTGGTCAGGCGACGCCCTTTCAGCAGGCCGGTTGCCGCAAGTATGAAAGCGCCAGTGCAGATCGAACCGTACCGTTTGCTATGAACAGCCGCCGATCGCAGCCACGCGAGCACGTCGGCGCGAAGCGCGACGCGGCCGGCGCTTGGCGCGCCGGCGACGAGCAGCGTGTCGATGCGTTCGGGGATATTGGGGGTCACCCAATCCGCCAGAATTTGCGCGCCGGAAGAACTGCGGATCGGGCCCGGTTCGCTGGCGATGATCCGCAGCGTATAGAACGCCTTGCCGAGCTCGGCGTTCGCTTGCGCGAACACGTCGAGCGGAGCGGACACATCGAGCAACTGGACGCCAGGTACGGCGAAGATACCCACGACTTTCGGCATGACCGGACTTGAGAGGTGTGGCGACGAATGCGACGCGTAGCAGTATAGACGTCCTGTGCTGCGCGTCACGCTGCAGCCATTCGATCCTGATTGGCCGCGCGATCGGTGTGCGAACCGGGCACATACTGCTTGTCTGGCGATTCCGGCGCCGTGTCCGTCAGTCACGCAAAATGGCAGGATTTGTCGTGACACGTCTGTTGAAGATAGCTATCGAATCCGGAGAATCGAAGATGTTTTCCATGGAGGTCGATCATGACTGTGAACGTTGCCGGCATCACCATTCCCGATAGCCAGCTGACTCGCGAGATCACGGAGCTGGTTCGCGATACGGCGTCGCCTTTGCTGTTCCACCACTCGAGTCGCGTCTACTACTTTGCCGCGCTGGCAGGCCAGCGTCGCGGGCTCAAGTACGATCCCGAACTGCTCTACTGCGGGTGCATGTTTCATGACATGGGGCTGACGCACACGCACAGCAGCGAGTGCGAGCGCTTCGAGGTGGACGGCGCCAATGCCGCGCAAGATTTCCTCAGGAGCAAGGGCATTGCCCAGCACGACATCGACGTCGTGTGGACGGCGATTGCGCTGCACACGACGCCGGGGATTCCGCAGCACATGCATCCCGTTATTGCACTCGTGACGGCCGGTGTCGAGATGGATGTGCTGGGGCTTACGTATTCGGAATACAGCGACGTCGAACGGGAGGCTGTCGTTCGTGCACATCCGCGTACGCCTCATTTCAAGGAGGACATCATCCAGGCGTTCTACGACGGGATCAAACACAAGCCGGGGTCGACGTTTGGTAATGTGAAGGCGGATGTGCTGGCGGACAAGGATCCGCATTTTCATGCCGGGAATTTCTGCAGTGTGATTCGGGCTTCGGCTTGGGTGGGGTGAGTTTGCTTCGTGGGATGCGCGGTTCTGGCGGGGGGCTTTGGCCGTGCATGACGGCCGCGCCGTCGAACCGGATCTGGTGCGCGTGCCCCGACCCGTAATGCAGCCAGTCGATCTTGCGCTCGCCCGAAATCGTCGTGCTGACCCGGTTGCCGAGTTCGTCATGCGTATGCGAGAGCCAACCGGTCGGCGTGTATTCCTCGAGCACTTCGCCGCGCGAGCCATACTTCAGGCTGACCCGATTCTTCAGTGACGGCCCGCGCGCTGCCAGCGCATGCAGTTCGGCCGACGCAATCCGCCCAGCCTTGTCATACAGATACTCGCATCGCTCGCGAGCGGCTTCCTTGGCGGTCAGCCGACCGAGCGGGTCGCGTTCGTATCGTGTTCGAGCTGCCCATCCCGCACGCTGGCGCCCTGTCCGCGCGCGTCATAGGCGTACGCGAGCGGGCCGAGGTATCCCGCAACGCCCGATGCGACGGGGCCGGCGAGGCCGCCGAGCGCGCTCATCGAACCGAACGCGCTACCGCCGAAGCCGCGCAAAAGTTTCATGTGCGCGCTCGACCGCGCATCCCACACGTCGCAGCGCCGATCCGCATCGCTTGATGCCGACGAGCGGCCCGAGACGGATCGGAGCAGCGCACCATCGTCCGCGGCGCAACAAGACAAGCACGAACCGTGTTCAATCTCCCGCAGATCCCCGTCCGGCAAGGGATCTGCCCGATCTAGTGGTTTTTACGCATAGTCGCTCCTGGTCAAGAACAGGTCGCCAGCGGTCGCTTTGCCGCGAATATGGCTCGTTACTTTTGAGGCCACGATGCAGGCCGGGACGCATCCCGCCAACCGCCTGCTCGCTCCGTCGAACCGGGAGGAACCATGAAGTCGAGAAAGTTTGCCGCGCTGGGCGCGGCGTGGCTGGCGGCGTGCGTGTGGTCGACCGCGTCGCTGGCCGGGCAGGATCCGGAAAGCTGCCGCAACGTGCGCTTCGCCGACATTGGCTGGACCGACATCACGTCGACCACCGCGATGGCGTCGACGGTGTTCGAGGCGCTCGGCTACAAGCCGTCCACGACGATTTCGTCGGTGCCGATCTCGTTCGCGGGGCTCAAGAGCAAGCAGCTCGACGTGTCGCTCGGCTACTGGTGGCCCGTGCAGCAGAAGCAGCTGCAGCCGTTCCTCGACAGCAAGTCGATCAACGTCGTCGAGACGCCGAACCTGTCCGGCGCGAAGGCGACGCTCGCGGTGCCGAGCTTCGAATACCAGGCCGGCCTGAAGACCTTCGACGACATCGCGAAGCATCGCGCGGAACTCGACGGCAAGATCTACGGGATCGAGCCGGGCAGCAGCGCGAACGCGACGATACAGAAGATGATCGACACGAACCAGTACGGGCTCGGCGGCTTCAAGCTCGTCGAATCGAGCGAGGCGGGGATGCTCGTCACGGTCGAGCGCGCGATCCGCGACAAGAAGTGGGTCGTGTTCCTCGGGTGGGAGCCGCATCCGATGAACATCCAGATCGGCATGAACTATCTGTCGGGCGGCGACGCGTCGTTCGGGCCGAACTACGGCGAAGCGCGCGTGTACACGCTGACCGCACCCGACTTCATCGCACGCTGCCCGAACGCCGGCAAGCTGGTCACGAACCTGCGCTTCACGACGCAGCTCGAGAACCAGCTGATGCAGGCGGTGATGAACAAGACGAAGCCGGCCGAGGCCGCGAAGGCCTATCTGAAGAAGAACCCGCAGGTGCTCGATCCGTGGCTCGCGGGCGTGAAGACGTACGACGGCAAGGACGGCCTGCCGGCGGTGAAGGCGTATCTCGGCCTGTGACCAGGCCAGTGACTCGGCCAGTGACGGCCCCGCGCGCGGCCCTGCGCCGCGACGATCCACGAAGCAACCAGAACCCAACGAGGCAATCAGCATGAACCACGAAGTCATCGTGACGTGCGCCGTGACCGGCGCGGGCGATACGGTCGGCAAGCACCCGGCGATTCCGGTCACGCCGAAGGAGATCGCGGCCGCCGCGATCGAGGCGGCGAAGGCCGGCGCGACGGTCGCGCACTGCCACGTGCGCGATCCGCAGACGGGGCGCGGCAGCCGCGATCCGAACCTGTATCGCGAAGTGGTCGACCGGATCCGCTCGGCCGACGTCGACGTGATCATCAATCTGACGGCCGGCATGGGCGGCGATCTCGAGATCGGCCCGGGCGAGGATCCGATGCGCTTCGGCCGCGGCACCGACCTCGTCGGCGGGCTCACGCGGCTCGTGCACGTCGAGGAGCTGCTGCCGGAAATCTGCACGCTCGATTGCGGCACGCTGAATTTCGGCGACGGCGACTACATCTACGTGTCGACGCCCGCGCAGCTGCGCGCGGGCGCGAAGCGCATCCAGGCGCTTGGCGTGAAGCCTGAGCTGGAGATCTTCGACACGGGGCATCTGTGGTTCGCGAAGCAGCTGCTGAAGGAGGGGCTGCTCGACGATCCGCCGCTGTTCCAGCTGTGCCTCGGCATTCCGTGGGGCGCGCCGGCCGATACCGGCACGATGAAGGCGATGGTCGACAACCTGCCGCCGGGCGCGCACTGGGCCGGCTTCGGCATCGGCCGGATGCAGATGCCGATGGTCGCGCAGGCGATGCTGCTCGGCGGCCATGTGCGCGTCGGCCTCGAGGACAACCTGTGGCTCGATCGCGGCGTGCCTGCGTCGAACGGCTCGCTCGTCGAGCGTGCGCGCGAAATCGTCGAGCGTCTCGGCGGCCGCGTGCTGACGCCGGCCGAAGGGCGCCGCAAGCTTGGCCTGCCGCCGCGCGGCGAGCGTCCGCTCGAACGCCGCGCGATTGCCGAATTTGCCTGAAATCACGATGCGTCACGGCGGCGCGCGCGTGAGCGGCCGCCACCCGATTCCACTCGATTAGAAGGATGCGTTTGTCATGGCTTTGATTACCGACATCAAGACGTTCGCCGCAATCGGCACCGGCGTGATCGGCAGCGGCTGGGTTGCCCGCGCGCTCGCCCACGGTCTCGACGTGGTGGTATGGGATCCCGCTCCCGGCGCGGAGAAGCAATTGCGCGCGAACGTCGCGAACGCGTGGCCCGCGCTCGAACGCGTCGGCCTGGCGCCGGGTGCCGATCCGGCGCGCCTGCGCTTCGTCGCGACGATCGACGAATGCGTCGCCGACGCGGACTTTATCCAGGAAAGCGCGCCCGAGCGCGAAGCGCTGAAGCTGGAGCTGCACGAGCAGATCAGCCGCGCGGCGAAGCCGGGCGCGATCATCGCGTCGTCGACGTCGGGGCTGTTGCCGACGGATTTCTATGCGCGCGCGACGCATCCGGAGCGCTGCGTGGTCGGTCATCCGTTCAACCCCGTGTACCTGCTGCCGCTCGTCGAGGTGCTCGGCGGCGCGCGCACTTCGCCCGAAGCGGTGGAAGCGGCGATCGGGATCTATCGCCGTCTCGGCATGCGGCCGCTGCACGTGCGCAAGGAAGTGCCGGGCTTCATCGCGGACCGGCTGCTCGAGGCGCTGTGGCGCGAGGCGCTGCATCTCGTCAACGAAGGCGTCGCGACGACGGGCGAGATCGACGACGCGATCCGGTTCGGCGCAGGCATCCGCTGGTCGTTCATGGGCACGTTCCTGACCTACACGCTCGCCGGCGGCGATGCGGGCATGCGACACTTCATGCAGCAGTTCGGCCCGGCGCTCGAACTGCCGTGGACGAAGCTCGTTGCGCCGCAGTTGACCGACGCATTGATCGACAGCGTCGTCGACGGCACGGCCGAGCAGCAGGGCACGCGCAGCATCAAGGAGCTCGAGCGCTATCGCGACGAGTGCATTACCGAGGTGCTGCGCGCGATCGCCGCGGTGAAGGCGCGGCATGGCATGCGTTTCGAGGACTAGGCGAGGACTTGGCGATGACGGGCGATACCCCGCTGACGATATACCGCGACGTCGTGCGGCCCGAATGGGTCGACTACAATGGACACCTGCGCGATGCGTTCTACCTGCTGATCTTCAGCTTCGCGACCGATGCGCTGCTGGACCGCATCGGCCTCGACGACGCGACCCGCAGGTCGCGGGGGCGCTCGGCCTACACGCTCGAGGCGCACATCAACTACCTGCACGAGATCAAGGAAGGCCGGCGCGTGCGTGTCGATGCGCGTGTGCTCGCGCACGACGCGAAGCGGCTGCATCTGTATCTGGAACTGTTCGCGGACGGGCTCGACGAGCCGGTGTCGGCGAGCGAGCAGATGTTGCTGCACGTCGATACGCGCGACGGCGCGAAGTCGGCGCCGTTCGATGCCGATGTCGCGGAACGGGTCGCGGCGCTGCATGCGTTGCAGTGCGACTGCCCGCCGCCGGCGTTTGCGGGGCGCGTGATCGGCTTGCCGTCACGCCGCTAGCGCAGCGCGCGAACGATGCTCGAAGCGGAAATCGCGACGTTCGTCGCGGCGGTCGACGCGTGGTATCCGGCGGACGCGGCGACGCGTTCGCCGGAGGACCAGCGTCGCCTGTACGAGCGCTTCGCGGCGGCGTGGACACCGGCCGGCTTGCCGCCGGGGATCGTGCAGCACGATGCGACGTGGCGCGCGCCGCACGGCCCCGCGATCGCGTTGCGCCGCTACCGGCCCGCGCACGCGGCGCCGCGCGGTACCGTGCTGTTCTTCCATGGCGGCGGCTTCGTCGTCGGCTCGCTCGACAGCCATGCGCTGATCACCGCGCGTGTCGCGGCCGATGCCGGGGCCGACGTGATCGCGGTCGATTACCGGCTCGCGCCCGAGCATCCGGCGCCCGCCGCGCTCGACGACTGCCTGGCCGTCGCCCGCGCGGCACTCGCGGCGCGTCTGCCGTTCGGGCCTTGCGCGCGGCCGCTGACGCTCGCGGGCGACAGCGCGGGCGGCATGCTTGCGGCGGCTGTCGCGACGTCGCTGCGCGACGCAGCGGAGGGCGGGATCGACGGGATCGCGCTCGTCTATCCGATGCTGGGCAGCGAGCCGCAACGGCCGGCGCGTGACACCGAAGCGCACGCGCCGATGCTGACGCTCGACGATGTCCATCGCTATCGCGCGCTGTACTGGGGAAACGGGCCGCCGCCGCGCGCGACGGTGCCGCTCGATGCCGCGCGCTTCGACGGCTTGCCGCCGGTGCTCGCAATCGGCGCGGAGCACGATCCGCTGCGCGACGATGCGCGGGTCTACGTCGAACGGATTCGCGACGCGGGCGGCGCCGCGCGTTTCTGGCTTGGGGAAGGGCTCGTGCACGGCTGCTGGCGTGCGCTCGATACGAGTCCGCAGGCGGCGCGGATGCATCGCGAGATCGCGGCGTTCGTGGTCGCGCCACACGCGTGATTCGCCGCGTGCAACAGCGGGCGTTCGCACGCGCGAACCGGTGACGTCGACGCATTCGCCGTGGCCGGCGAAAAAGCGCCCGGACGCGAGGCGCCCGGGCGAAGCCGCCCCTTGCGGGAGCGGCGGAGGTATGCGGCTTACAAAAAAAGACGAGCCCGTCTGAGGGGCTCGTCCGGACACTTCATGCGCGATGCGCGGCGCCCGCAACGGGCGCGTGGGGCGCTTACTGCATTCCATTACACACAAGTCTGATGCTCAATCTCGCGCATGTACCTGATGCCAGCAACGAAGTCCACTATTCGCTGCATGCCTAGCCAGATGGTTTTGACGCCAGGTTCGCCGTCGCCTTTGCGCGC
>NZ_QTQP01000002.1 GCF_003854275.1 Burkholderia sp. Bp8963 | reverse complement strand
CATCACCACAGCCGCCCCCACCGCCCGCGCCGCCGCCCCCGCCACCCCCGCCCGCGCCGCCGCCCCCCCCGCCGCCCCAGCCCCCGCCGCCCCCCCCGCCGCCGCCCCAAGTGCCGCCGCCCGAAGTGCCGCCGCCCGAAGTGCCGCCGCCCGAAGTGCCGCCGCCCGAAGTGCCGCCACCCGAAGTGCCGCCGCCCGAAGTGCCGCCACCCGAAGTGCCGCCGCCCGAAGTGCCGCCGCCCGAAGTGCCGCCGCCCGAAGTGCCGCCACCCGAAGTGCCGCCACCCGAAGTGCCGCCGCCCGAAGTGCCGCCACCCGAAGTGCCGCCGCCCGAAGTGCCGCCGCCCGAAGTGCCACCACCGGAAGTGCCGCCACCGGAAGTGCCGCCACCCGACGTTCCGCCGCCGGAGCCACCGTTGCCCGACGCGTTACCGGCAGAGTTGCCGCCCCGGCCATTGCCGGTCGTGCCGCCGGAAGTCGAACCTGTCGTCCCGCCGACCGCGGTACCGGCGGGCCCAACGGTGCCATTCCCGTTGTTCCCGCTGCTGCTGCTTCCGCTGCCGCTGCCCGGGTTGCCGCCACTTCCGATTCCGCTCCCGCCGTTGCCTCCCACGCCGCCTGCAAGATGAGATCCGGGTCCGCACGCCATCGAATCGGCAGGACACGGCGACGCCAGTTCGGCGAGCAACTGCGTGACGTCCGTATTGGCGGACGCATCGGCCATCGCGTCGGGCATCGCATTCTGCGCGACCTGCAACGGCGCGGCGATCGGCGCCATGTTGAGCGACTGCCCGCCGGCGAGTGCTGTGGGCGTGGTCTCTTGCGCGAGCGCATATGTCCCGCAGCAGCATGCGAACGCGGCTGCTGCCAGCAAGGTCGCGCGATAGCATCGTCCCGCCGCGCGGAACGGCTTTTTCGTCTTGTGCATCTTTGGCCTCCCAAAGCGCGCGCGGTCCCCGTTGCCGCGCGGCTGTACGCGTGTGATGCCCAGGGGCCAGAAGATGCGTTGTCGTTTCGGCGGCCGATTCCTTCAGGGCTGGCGCATGACCAGCCGCAAACGTCGATCGGCACGCGGGCCCGCCGTGCGAACCCTTCTCTGCGATATCCGTGCCATCGGCCGCTGACGCCCACCGCGCAAGGCGTGAGCGTGGCGCGCGAGCGATGCCGAAACGTTGATGCAGGCTTTTTGTTTCTGAACTGAAACATCAGGAGGAAGATCAGCGCGCCGGTGCGCCGGCCGCACGCTGCCAGCGGTGGAACAGGATCGATGCGATCCAGCAGGTCAGGAACAGTGCGACGATCCCGTATCCGATCGCGCCGAACCGGTCGCCGACGGCATCGAGCGCATTGCGCACGGGGCCGGTCAGCGCAAGCTTGTCGGCGAGCAGCCCGGCTGCTTCGATGCCGCCGATCGCAAGCGCGACGGCCGCGGACACGAACGTGATGCTCGCGTTGTAAAGAAGCTTGCGCTGCGGATCGTCCATCGTCCAGCCGTATGCGTGGATCATCAGCACGTTGTCCGTCGAGTCGATCAACGTCATGCCGGCCATGAACAGCGCGGGGAACAGCAGGATCGCGTAGAGCGGCAGGCCCTGGCTCGCCTGGGCAGCGGCGATCGCGAGCAGGCCGATTTCGGTTGCGGTATCGAAACCGAGCCCGAACAGCACGCCGACCGGATACATGTGCCAGCTTTTTCGACACGAACCGGAACAGCGGACGCAGCAGGCGCGCGACGAAGCCGGCCGGCCGGTGCGCGTGCACGGCGTCGGCCGGTCCGGTGCGCGCCCCAAAAAAGGTCCTTCACGGATTGGCGTGAGGCACAAAAAAAGCCCGTCCGCAAACGGACGGGCTTCGGGTGCGGCGTTGGCCGACGTTACCGCGTGTCGGTGCGCTTCGCGTTGATCACCGCCTCCGACACGTTCGTCGGCGTCTCCGCGTAGTGCTTGAACTCCATCGAGTACGTGGCGCGGCCCTGGGTCGCCGAACGCAGCGACGTCGAGTAGCCGAACATCTCGGCGAGCGGCACCTCGGCGCGCACGAGCTTGCCGCCGCCGCCCGCGATGTCCTCCATCCCCTGCACGATGCCGCGCCGGCTCGACAGGTCGCCCATCACGTTGCCCATGAAGTCCTCGGGCGTCTCGACCTCGACCGCCATCATCGGCTCGAGCAGCACCGGCTTCGCGCGGCGCATCGCTTCCTTGAACGCCATCGAGCCGGCCATGCGGAACGCGTTTTCGTTCGAGTCGACGTCGTGGTACGAACCGAACGTCAGGTGCACCTTCACGTCGACGACCGGGTAGCCCGCGAGCACGCCGCTCTTCAGCGTCTCCTCGATGCCCTTGTTGACCGCCGGGATGAATTCGCGCGGAATCACGCCGCCCTTGATCTCGTCGAGGAACTCATAGCCCTTGCCGGGGTTCGGCTCGAGCTTGATCACCGCGTGGCCGTACTGGCCGCGCCCGCCCGACTGCTTGACGAACTTGCCCTCGACGTCTTCGGCCACCGTGCGCACCGTCTCGCGATACGCAACCTGCGGCTTGCCGACCGTCGCTTCGACGCCGAACTCGCGCTTCATCCGGTCGACGATGATCTCGAGGTGCAGCTCGCCCATCCCGGAGATGATCGTCTGGCCCGATTCCTCGTCGGTTTGCACGCGGAACGACGGGTCTTCCTGCGCGAGACGGTTCAGCGCGAGGCCCATCTTTTCCTGGTCGGCCTTGGTTTTCGGCTCGACTGCCTGCGAGATCACCGGCTCCGGGAATTCCATCTTCTCGAGGATGATCGGCTTGCCCGGATCGCACAGCGTGTCGCCCGTCGTCGCTTCCTTCAGGCCGACCGCGGCCGCGATGTCGCCCGCGCGCACCTCCTTGATTTCCTTGCGCTCGTTCGCATGCATCTGCAGGATCCGGCCGAGCCGTTCCTTCTTGTCCTTGGTCGGATTCAGCACCGTGTCGCCCGAGTTGACGACGCCCGAATACACGCGGAAGAAGATCAGCTGGCCGACGAACGGGTCGGTCATGATCTTGAACGCGAGCGCCGAGAACGGCTCGTCGTCGCTCGGATGACGCTCCGCTTCCTTGTCGTCGAGATCGTGGCCGAGGATGGCGGGCACGTCGACGGGCGACGGCAGATAGTCGATCACCGCGTCGAGCATCGCCTGCACGCCCTTGTTCTTGAACGCGCTGCCGCACAGCATCGGCACGATCTCGTTAGCGATCGTGCGCTTGCGCAGTGCGGCCTTGATCTCGTCCTCGGTCAGCGAGTTGTGGTCGGTCAGGTACTTCTCGAGCAGTTCCTCGCTGGCCTCGGCGGCTGCCTCGACCATCTTCTCGCGCCATTCGTGCGCGAGCTCGACGAGGTTCGCCGGGATGTCCTCGTATGCGAACTTCACACCCTGGCTCTCGTCGTCCCACACGATCGCCTTCATCTTCACGAGATCGACGACACCCTGGAAATGGTCTTCCGCGCCGATCGGAATCTGGATCGGCACGGCGACACCCTTCAGGCGCTCGCCGATCTGCCGCTGCACGCGGAAGAAATCGGCGCCGACGCGGTCCATCTTGTTGACGAACGCGATGCGCGGCACCTTGTACTTGTTCGCCTGGCGCCACACGGTTTCCGACTGCGGCTGCACACCGCCGACCGAGTCGTAGACCATGCACGCGCCGTCGAGCACGCGCATCGAACGCTCGACCTCGATCGTGAAGTCGACGTGTCCGGGGGTGTCGATGATGTTGATCCGGTGTTCCGGATAATTGCCGGCCATGCCCTTCCAGAAGGCCGTGGTCGCGGCCGACGTGATCGTGATGCCGCGTTCCTGCTCCTGCTCCATCCAGTCCATCGTGGCCGCGCCGTCGTGCACTTCGCCGATCTTGTGGCTCACGCCGGTATAGAACAGGATGCGTTCGGTAGTCGTGGTTTTGCCGGCATCGATGTGAGCGCTGATCCCGATATTGCGATAGCGCTCGATGGGGGTTTTGCGGGGCACGTGAACCTCCAGTGGTTCGGGTCGTAAGCCGGCCGGCGGCGCCGGACCGGGGAAATCAATTGAGATTTAAAGGATAGCGCTTGCGTGTGGCTTTTGCAGATGCGGGCCGCGCGGCCGGAATCAAGATGGGCGGCGGGCGAAAAAAAGCCGGCACGCGCGAGGCGGCCGGCCGGTGGGCACGCGCGGCGCCGCGCCGCGGCAGGTGCCGTCACTGCGGTTGCGGCAGCCCGTCGAGCTTCATGCCGGGCTTGATGCCCTTCGCGGCGAACCAGCCCTTGCTCATTTCGAGGGCATACACGCCGTTGTTGCGCGGGCAGTGGTTGTCGGTCGTCTCGGCCTTCATCTCGTCGATGTCGGTGATCGTGCCGTCCGCGCGGATGAACGCGATCGACAGCGGGATCAGCGTGTTCTTCATCCAGAAGCAATGCACGGCGTTCTCGTTGAACACGAACAGCATCCCTTCGTTCGGCGCGAGCTGCGAGCGGTACATCAGCCCCTGTTCGCGATCGGCGTCGTTGGCCGCGACGGCCGCATCGATCACGTACATGCCGGCGCGCAGCTTCGCGCGCGGGAACTCGCTCGGCTGCTTGGCGCCGGGCGGCATCTGCGCGACGGCGGATTGCATGCCGAGCGCGGCAACGGCGAGCGCGGCAGGGAACACGGCGGCGCGCGCAAGGCGGCCGAGCGACGAGCGCAGGGAGAATCGCACAGCAGGGCTCCTTTCGGAAAATCGAGACCCGCATGTTACGCGATGCGTACAGGCGTATTGGCGGGCACAAAAAAGAAAAAGGCAGATCGCCTTGCGGTGACCTGCCTTTCAACGCCGTAAGAACGGCAACAACGTGTTCTTGACTGCGTTATTTTTACAGCTTGCTTACTTAGTTCGAAGCAGCTGCCGGTGCTTCGGCTTCGCTAGCTGCCTTCTTCGCTGCGTGGTGCTTCTTGGCAGCGTGGTGCTTCTTGTGCGTTGCCTTCTTAGCCGGTGCCGAAGCAGCTTCTGCCGGAGCAGCCGAAGCAGCTGCCGGTGCCGAAGCTTGTGCGAAAGCGGCCGTTGCGAAGAGACCAGCGACCAGAGCGGCGATCAGTTTGTTCATGTTGTGTTCCTCAGCTTTAGTTAATTAACCAAATGACCCGGCATAGGAGTCATGACGTCTAACGGTGCCATCCACCTTTCGGTTGACAGACGCTTTGAGAAATTTCTCTTTGCGCTGCGGGCGCCGAATCGTATTCGAAAAAAACGTCGCTTTCGTGACGCAAACGCGGTTCGGCTGCCAATGCCGGATAGCTCAGGGTGGCATCTGCGTCGTTTAACGCGCGATCTTCGCAGGCGGTTGACGAAAAAATTCACGCATCACGGAAATGTCATTCGATGCGCGCAAAACCGTCCCAGGGTGCACGCGGCGGCAGTTCGATTGTTTCTCCCGGAGCAATGCCGAGCGCGAATATATCCAGCGAGCCGATGCCGACACGCACGAGACGCAAGGTCGGAAAGCCGACCGCAGCCGTCATCCGGCGCACCTGGCGGTTCTTGCCTTCGGTGATCGCGAGCTCGATCCACGTGGTCGGAATCGCCGCACGGTAGCGGATCGGCGGGTTGCGCGGCCACAGCGCGGCGGGCGGCTCGATGAATTCGGCGCGGCACGGGCGCGTGACATAGTCGCCGAGATCGACGCCGCGCGCGAGCGCCTTCAGGTCGGCCGGGCCCGGCGCCCCGTCGACCTGCGCCCAGTAGCGCTTGACGAGCTTGTGGCGCGGCTCGGCGATGCGGGCCTGCAGCGCGCCATCGTCGGTGAGCAGCAGCAGCCCCTCGCTGTCCGCGTCGAGCCGGCCGGCGGCGTAGACGCCGGGCGTTTTTACCCAGTCGCCGAGCGATGGCCGCGTCTCGTGCGCGGAAAACTGGCAAATCGTGCCGAACGGCTTGTTGAGGGCGATCAGGGTCATGGCGGAACGCGCCCGGCACACCGGAGGGCGGCGCGGGCAGTCTATGGCAAATGGCGGAATCTTAATGCATAATACGGAACGCCAAGTCCTCTGTCTTATATAAGACATAAGGCGGGATTTGATACGCAGCGCCGCGCTTCGCGCCGCCGTGCCCGATAGGGGCGCTAGAATAGCGGCTCACTGCGGCAGTCACGGGAGCGGCCATGCCGCACACCCGTCACGCGCAGCTTTCGACCAGCCTTACCTGCTCAGCCACGTCACTGGAGTCGATCATGCCGTATCAGCACATCAAGGTTCCGGAGGGCGGTGACAAGATCACCGTCAACAAGGATTTCACGCTCAACGTTTCCGAGCAGCCGATCATTCCCTACATCGAAGGCGACGGTACGGGCTTCGATATCACCCCGGTCATGATCAAGGTTGTCGATGCGGCGGTCGAACGGGCGTACAAGGGCAAGCGCAAGATCCACTGGATGGAGATCTACGCGGGCGAGAAGGCGACGAAGGTCTATGGCCCGGACGTGTGGCTGCCGGACGAGACACTGCAGGTGCTGAAGGAATACGTCGTGTCGATCAAGGGGCCGCTGACGACCCCGGTCGGCGGCGGCATCCGCTCGCTGAACGTCGCGCTGCGCCAGGAGCTCGACCTGTACGTATGCCTGCGCCCGGTCCAGTATTTCAAGGGCGTGCCGTCGCCGGTGCGCGAGCCGCACAAGATCGACATGGTGATCTTCCGCGAGAACTCGGAAGACATCTACGCGGGCATCGAGTGGGCGGCCGAGTCGGAGCAGGCGAAGAAGGTCATCAAGTTCCTGCAGGAAGAGATGGGCGTGAAGAAGATCCGCTTCCCGGAAACCTCGGGGATCGGCGTCAAGCCCGTGTCGACGGAAGGCACCGAGCGCCTCGTGCGCAAGGCGATCCAGTACGCGATCGACAACGACCGCAAGTCGGTCACGCTGGTGCACAAGGGCAACATCATGAAGTTCACGGAAGGCCTGTTCCGTGACGCCGGCTACGCGCTCGCGCAGAAGGAGTTCGGCGGCGAGCTGATCGACGGCGGCCCGTGGATGCGCGTGAAGAACCCGAAGACGGGCGCCGAGATCGTGATCAAGGATTCGATCGCCGACGCGTTCCTGCAGCAGATCCTGCTGCGCCCGGCCGAATACGACGTGATCGCGACGCTGAACCTGAACGGCGACTACATCTCCGACGCGCTCGCCGCGCAGGTCGGTGGGATCGGCATCGCACCGGGCGCGAACCTGTCGGATTCGGTCGCGATGTTCGAGGCGACGCACGGCACCGCGCCGAAGTACGCGGGCAAGGATTACGTGAACCCGGGTTCCGAGATCCTGTCGGCCGAAATGATGCTGCGCCACCTCGGCTGGACCGAAGCGGCAGACGTGATCATCGCCGCGATGGAAAAGTCGATCCAGCAGAAGCGCGTCACGTACGACTTCGCGCGCCTGATGGAAGGCGCGACGCAGGTGTCGTGCTCGGGCTTCGGTGAAGTGCTGATCGAGAACATGTAAGTCCCTCCGGGGTGTGCCGGCGCGTGGCCGGCCGCCCCGGCGCCCGCTGCCGGCGCCTTCCCCATTCGCGACCGACCCGGTCGACCTTGCGCCGGTTACCGCCGGCGATCTTCAGTCCCACAATCACGTAGCAATGCTTTAACTACCATGTCCACTTCGCCCAAGATCATCTACACCCTCACCGACGAAGCGCCAGCGCTCGCGACCTACTCGCTGCTGCCGATCGTCAAGGCCTTCACGCGTTCGTCCGGCGTCGCCGTCGAAACGCGCGACATCTCGCTCGCCGGCCGCATCATCGCCGCGTTCGCGGACGTCCTGCCGCCCGAGCAGAAGGGTTCGGACGATCTGGCCGAACTGGGCCAGCTTACGCTGAAGCCGGAAGCGAACATCATCAAGCTGCCGAACATCAGCGCATCGGTGCCGCAGCTGAAGGCCGCGATCGCCGAACTGCAGGCACAGGGCTACAAGCTGCCGGCCTATCCGGAAGAGCCGTCGACCGACGAAGAGAAGGCCATCAAGGCCCGTTACGACAAGATCAAGGGCAGCGCGGTGAACCCGGTGCTGCGCGAAGGCAATTCGGACCGCCGCGCGCCGCTGTCGGTGAAGAACTACGCGCGCAAGCATCCGCACAAGATGGGCGCGTGGCAGGCCGATTCGAAGGCGCACGTCGCGCACATGAGCGAAGGCGACTTCTACGGCAGCGAGAAGTCGGCGCTGATCGCCGACGCCGGCAGCGTGAAGATCGAGCTGACGAAGGCCGACGGCACGACGCAGGTGCTGAAGGAAAAGACGGCCGTCAAGGCTGGCGAGATCATCGACTCGTCGGTGATGAGCAAGAAGGCGCTGCGCAGCTTCCTCGAAGCGCAGATCGCCGATGCGAAGGCGCAGGGCGTGCTGTTCTCGGTGCACCTGAAGGCGACCATGATGAAGGTCTCGGACCCGATCCTGTTCGGCCACGCCGTGTCGGTGTACTACCAGGACGCGCTCGCGAAGCACGCCGACGTGCTCGCGCAGGCCGGCTTCAATCCGAACAACGGCATCGGCGACCTGTACGCGCGCCTGAAGGACCTGCCGGCCGACACGCGCGAAGCGATCGAAGCCGACATCAAGGCCGTGTACGCGGTGCGCCCGCGCGTCGCGATGGTCAACTCCGACAAGGGCATCACGAACCTGCACGTGCCGAGCGACGTGATCGTCGATGCGTCGATGCCGGCGATGATCCGCGAATCGGGCCGCATGTGGGGCCCGGACGGCGAACTGTACGACGCGAAGGCGGTGATTCCGGACCGCTGCTACGCGGGCGTCTACCAGGCCGTCATCGAAGATTGCAAGCAGCACGGCGCGTTCGACCCGGTCACGATGGGCAGCGTGCCGAACGTCGGCCTGATGGCGCAGGCGGCCGAAGAGTACGGTTCGCACGACAAGACGTTCCAGATTCCGGCGGACGGCGTCGTGCGCGTGACCGACGAAGCGGGCAACGTGCTGCTCGAGCACGCGGTTGAAGCGGGCGACGTGTGGCGCATGTGCCAGGCCAAGGATGCACCGATCCAGGACTGGGTGAAGCTCGCGGTAAACCGCGCACGCGCGACCGGCGCCCCGGCCGTGTTCTGGCTCGATCCGGCACGCGCGCACGACGCGCAGGTCATCGCGAAGGTCGAGCGCTACCTGAAGGATCACGACACGAACGGCCTCGACATCCGCATCATGACGCCGGTCGACGCGACCCGCTTCTCGCTCGAGCGCATCCGCGCGGGCCAGGACACGATCTCGGTGACGGGCAACGTGCTGCGCGACTACCTGACCGACCTGTTCCCGATCATGGAACTCGGCACCAGCGCGAAGATGCTGTCGATCGTGCCGCTGATGGCGGGTGGCGGCATGTTCGAAACGGGCGCAGGCGGCTCCGCGCCGAAGCACGTGCAGCAGTTCGTCGAAGAGGGCTTCCTGCGCTGGGATTCGCTCGGCGAATTCCTCGCGCTCGCGGCGTCGCTCGAGCACCTCGGCCAGGCTTACGACAACCCGAAGGCGCTCGTGCTCGCGAAGACGCTCGACCAGGCGACCGGCAAGTTCCTCGACGAGAACAAGTCGCCGGCGCGCAAGGTCGGCGGCCTCGACAACCGCGGCAGCCACTTCTACCTGTGCCTGTACTGGGCGCAGGCGCTCGCCGAGCAGACCGAAGACGCCGCGCTGCAGGCGCAGTTCGGTGGCGTCGCGAAGGCGTTGGGCGACAACGAGGCGCGCATCCTCGAGGAGCTGTCCGCCGCACAGGGCAACGCGCAGAGCATCGGCGGCTACTATCGCCCGAACGTCGACCTGACGAGCCAGGCGATGCGCCCGAGCGCGACGCTGAACGGCATCGTCGACGCCGTCGCGTAACGCGAGCGGCACGATCGCGCGAAACGGTGCGATCGCAAAGTTAACGACAGGACGGCCTCTCGGCCCGGCTGTCGGTTGAAAGAAAAACGCCCCGGACGCCCGGGGCGTTTTTCGTTGCGGGGCTGCTCAGACGTGGACGATTTCCCATTCCGCGATTTCGTGCGGAACTTCGAGAGTCGCCGTGTCGAGGTCGGACAGTTGCTCGCAATCGCCGCGGGAGATGTGGTCTGCCGCGACCTCGGGGCACGAGAACGCGCCGAGCAGGGCGTTGCCGAATGTCGCTTCCCAGCCGCCGTTGCCCGGCAGGATGTAGAACGACCCGAGCGCTGAACCAAAGCGAAATCCCTTCATTTCCGTTCTCCCTTTCTGATCACACGCGTTTCAATTCCGTGGCGCCTGCTGCCGATTCGGCAGACTCTGGCTCGACTGGCGGTTGCGTCGGGTTCGTCGGTGGTGCGTGTCGAACGTCGCTACGTAGCGCCAGTGCATGTGACAAAGTCTACGTCCGTGCCCCTTTCCGATGGTGCGTGTAGAAGCGCGACTCGAAACAAAAATTTATGTTTATAAACAATGCATTGCGTATATGGTTGCGCATTGTGGAACGTTTTTTGGCATCGCGAAACAGAAAATTTGTGCCGTGCACCACGAATTTTTACAACGCAGAGACATGTTCCGCATCGTGAAATTTTTCGGGTTCTGTCGACAATGCAGTCGGATCCCGCCGACGGCGACTGCAGGGCTGCGGCGTTTCGCCGCTCGACTGGCGCTGCCGATTCTCGCTATGGACGTGCAGTTATGATGACGCTGGTAGCGGAACCGCATGGCGGTCGCGTCACACCTGTTATGAACGCAAGAATCGAACGTAAAGAACGAACGTAAAGAACGAACGCAAAGAACGAGGAACGATTGATGATACGCAGAGCATTCCTGTCGCGCGCCGTCGGCGTCGCGGTCGCTTCGCTGTTCGCGCGCGGCGCGTGGGCGCAGCACGCGGGCCATGCGGGCATGGCGGACATGGCGGACATGGATTCGATGGACGACATGCCCGGCATGGCGTCGCACGGGCAGCATGCGAAGGCGGCGCGGCCGGCGCCGCTCGCGGCCGCCGACGCGCTGCCGGCCGGCGCGCCGCTGACGTCGCTGCGCACGCTCGCGAACGAGAGCCGCGAGCCCGGAACGTTTCGCGCGACGCTCGTTGCGCAGCCGGTTGCGCGCCCGCTGCTGCACGGCGCGCGCCCGACGACGTTCTGGCAGTTCGGTGCGGGCACGCAGGGCCCGGTCGTCGGACCGCTGATCGACGTCCGCGAAGGCGACACGGTCGAGATCCGGTTCGTGAACCGGCTGCCGCAGCCGTCGACGATTCACTGGCACGGGCTGCCGGTGCCGCCCGAACAGGACGGCAACCCGTCCGATCCGATCGCGCCGGGCGCGTCGCGCGTCTATCGCTTTACGTTGCCGAAGGGAAGCGCGGGCACGTACTGGTATCACCCGCATCCGCACATGATGACGGCCGAGCAGGTATTTCGCGGGCTGGCGGGGCCGTTCGTCGTGCGCGCGGCCGACGATCCGCTCGCCGCCTGGCCGGAGCGGAACCTGTTCGTGTCGGATTTGAAGCTTGCGCGCGACGGCACGATTGTGCCGAACGACATGATGGACTGGATGAACGGTCGGGAGGGGCAGTTCGTGCTGGTCAACGGCGCGCGCAGGCCGCGCATCGACGTTGCCGGCGACGAGCGCTGGCGCGTGTGGAACGCTTGCAGCGCGCGCTATCTGCGGCTCGCGTTCGACGACGGGCGCGCGTTCGGGCAGGTCGGCACCGACGGCGGGCTGCTCGACGCGCCGCGCCACGTCACGTCGCTGCTGCTCGCGCCAGGCGAGCGCGCGGAACTGCTGGTGCGCGCCGGCGACCGTGCGTCACGCGCGGTGTTGCAGGCCGCCGAATACGACCGGCACAAGATGGCGATGTCCGACGACGGCCACGGCAGCCTGCCACCGGATCCGGCATTGCCGCTCGCCGACGTCGCGTTCACGCCGTCCGCCGCACGCGCGCTGCCGGCGACGCTGCGCGCGGTGCCGGCGCTCGGCGAGCCGGTCGCGCGCAAGGAAATCGCGTTCGGCGAGGAAATGGACATGGATGCGATGATGGGATCGTCCGCGCACGGGCGTCCGGCCGGCATGCGCTTCACGATCAACGGCGATTCGTACGCACCGCACCGCGCGACCTTGACGAGCCGCGTGGGCGACATCGAGCACTGGGCGATCCGCAACGATACCGACATGGATCACCCGTTCCATCTGCATGGCTCGCAGTTCCAGGTGATCGAGCGCGCGGCGAACGGCACTCGCACACCGGAACCGTTCCGCGCATGGCGCGATACAGTGAACGTGCAGACCGGCGAGACCGTGACGATCGCCACCCGGCAAGACATGAGCGGCGAGCGCATGTTTCACTGCCATATCCTCGAGCACGAGGATCTCGGCATGATGGGTACGCTGAAGGTCGTGTGACGTATCGCGAATGTGCCGCCGGTGCTGGCGTCGTGCCGGATGCGCGAACGCGATCTGCAAGTCCTGCACGACAATCGCCGGCCGGGCGACATGATTAGGCGAGCGGGCCGGTCAATCGAAAGCCGGCCACAAAAAAAGAAACCCGGCGTCTAGCCGGGTCCCTTCGTCCGAAATCCGATGCCCTTAGGCAGCCTGGATGTTCGAAGCTTGCTTGCCTTTCGGTCCTTGCACGACCTCGAAGCTGACCTTCTGGCCTTCCTTCAGGGTCTTGAAGCCCTGCATGTTGATGGCCGAGAAGTGTGCAAACAGATCCTCACCGCCCTCGTCGGGAGTGATGAAACCGAAGCCCTTCGCGTCGTTGAACCATTTGACAATACCAGTTGCCATACCTACTTCCCCTGTCACACAGTCGCTACCTACCACGAGCACGCTCGAAAAGCTAAACGACCGGAAAATACAGCCGTTCCCCCCTCACAGCTCACCTCGGCCTTTCCCGATTTGCCGTTCAGACAAATTGAAAAAAGTGCCAGCTTGATTGTTGGCGCTCTTTATTGGAGTGTCAAGAAAATTTTTAGACGTATAGGGGGACGTTGTAAAGAACCCATTTTCAGGGTTTTTCCGGCTTTGCTTTGCAGCATGCGGCCAAGCGCGCGAACTTGAAAAGTCGCATAATCGGCTCATATACCAGGCTCGAGTGACACGCGTTCGAGCCGTCCCGGCTTGTGGGATACTGGATGCGGACGCGACGTTCCGGTGCAATTCTCCGTAACGATTCGTGTCGCGCGCCACGCGTGAAAGCCGGCACCGCAGCCGGCTTTCGTATGGCACGCGAGCGATCGCGTGTTTCCGGGAATCCGGGGAGGGCACCGGCCAGTCGGTCGGGTTATGGCAGGATTGCGGGCCTGTCCGAGTTGTTTAGAATGGGTGTATGGCGATTATCCCGGACAAGCAGGACAGTACCGTCCTGGAACGCAAGGAGCAGAAGCTGAAGCCGCCTTCGATGTACAAGGTGGTGCTGCTCAATGACGACTTCACGCCGATGGAATTCGTCGTGATGGTCGTGCAGGAGTATTTCAGGAAGGATCGCGAGACGGCCACGCAGATCATGCTGAAGGTCCATCGCGAAGGGCGAGGGGTTTGTGGGGTCTATACGCGGGACATCGCGTCGACCAAGGTTGAGCAAGTCGTTACCCATGCGCGGCAGGCCGGGCATCCGCTGCAGTGCGTGATGGAGGAAGCATGATTGCCCAGGAATTGGAAGTCAGCCTGCACATGGCGTTCATGGAAGCACGCCAGGCGCGCCATGAGTTCATAACGGTCGAGCATCTGCTGCTGGCCCTGCTGGATAATCCGACGGCGGCCGAGGTGTTGCGCGCGTGCGCGGCGAACATCGAGGACCTGCGTCAGAACCTGCGCAATTTCATCCACGACAATACGCCCACCGTCCCGGGCACCGACGACGTCGATACGCAACCGACGCTTGGGTTCCAGCGCGTGATCCAGCGCGCGATCATGCACGTCCAGTCGACGTCGAACGGCAAGAAGGAAGTCACGGGCGCGAACGTGCTCGTCGCGATCTTCGGCGAGAAGGATTCGCACGCGGTGTACTACCTGCAGCAGCAGGGCGTCACGCGTCTCGACGTCGTGAACTTCATCTCGCACGGCATCGCGAAGACGAACAGCGGCGAGGCCGCGAAGGCGAGCGACGCGAACAGCGAGAGCGAAGACGCGAACGCGCAGAAGGAAACCCCGCTCGCACAGTTCACGCAGAACCTGAACCAGATGGCGAAAGACGGCCGCATCGATCCGCTGATCGGGCGCGAGTCCGAAGTCGAGCGCGTCGTGCAGGTGCTGTGCCGCCGCCGCAAGAACAATCCGCTGCTCGTCGGCGAGGCCGGCGTCGGCAAGACCGCGATCGCCGAAGGCCTCGCGTACCGCATCACGCGCGGCGAAGTGCCGGACATCCTCGCGAACGCGCAGGTCTATTCGCTCGACATGGGCGCGCTGCTCGCGGGCACCAAGTACCGCGGCGATTTCGAGCAGCGTCTGAAGACGGTGCTGAAGGAACTGAAGGAGCGCCCGCACGCGATCCTGTTCATCGACGAGATCCACACGCTGATCGGCGCGGGCGCCGCGTCGGGCGGCACGCTCGATGCGTCGAACCTGCTGAAGCCGGCGCTGTCGTCGGGCACGCTGAAGTGCATTGGCGCGACGACATTCACCGAGTATCGCGGCATCTTCGAGAAGGACGCGGCGCTGTCGCGGCGTTTCCAGAAGATCGACGTGACCGAGCCGACCGTCGAGCAGACGGTCGCGATCCTGCGCGGCCTGAAGTCGAGGTTCGAGGAGCACCACGGCGTCAAGTATTCGTCGGGCGCGCTGTCGGCCGCGGCCGAACTGTCGGCGCGCTTCATCACCGACCGTCACCTGCCGGACAAGGCGATCGACGTGATCGACGAGGCGGGCGCCGCGCAGCGGATCCTGCCGAAGTCGAAGCAGAAGAAGACGATCGGCAAGAGCGAGATCGAGGAAATCATCGCGAAGATCGCGCGCGTGCCGGCGCAAAGCGTGTCGCAGGACGACCGCAGCAAGCTGCAGACGCTCGACCGCGACCTGAAGAGCGTCGTGTTCGGCCAGGATCCGGCGATCGATGCGCTGGCCGCGTCGATCAAGATGGCGCGCGCGGGCCTCGGCAAGATGGACAAGCCGATCGGCGCGTTCCTGTTCTCCGGCCCGACCGGCGTCGGCAAGACCGAAGTGGCGCGCCAGCTCGCGTTCACGCTCGGCATCGAGCTGATCCGCTTCGACATGTCGGAATACATGGAGCGCCACGCGGTGAGCCGGCTGATCGGCGCGCCGCCGGGCTACGTCGGGTTCGACCAGGGCGGCCTGCTGACCGAAGCCGTCACGAAGAAGCCGCACTGCGTGCTGCTGCTCGACGAGATCGAGAAGGCGCATCCGGACATCTTCAACGTGCTGCTGCAGGTGATGGACCACGGCACGCTGACGGACAACAACGGCCGCAAGGCGGATTTCCGCAACGTCATCATCATCATGACGACGAACGCGGGCGCCGAGTCGATGCAGAAGGCGACGATCGGTTTCACGACGCGCCGCGAAACCGGCGACGAGATGGCCGACATCAAGCGTCTGTTCACGCCGGAGTTCCGCAACCGTCTCGACTCGATCATCAGCTTCCGCTCGCTCGATGAGGAAATCATCATGCGCGTGGTCGACAAGTTCCTGATCCAGCTCGAGGAACAGCTGCACGAGAAGAAGGTCGACGCGCTGTTCACCGACGCGTTGCGCAAGCATCTCGCGAAGCACGGCTTCGACCCGCTGATGGGCGCGCGGCCGATGCAGCGGCTGATCCAGGACACGATCCGTCGTGCGCTCGCCGACGAGCTGCTGTTCGGCAAGCTCGTGAACGGCGGTCACGTGACGGTCGATGTCGACGAAAACGACAAGGTGCAGCTGTCGTTCGACAAGCTCGCGAATCCGCCGCACAAGCCGAACGAGGAAGCGGTCGAAGTCGAATAAGCGATAATCGTAGTTTCATGCCAACGGCGCGGGAAGTCTTCCGCGCCGTTTCGTTTTATCTGGCGCCGGTGGCGCGAGCGTGGGTGCAGGGCAGTAGACGGAAGCAAAGGGGAGTAAAGGGAGTGTCACAACTACAACGGACGTTCGACAGCATCGTCGAACGCGAACAAGGATTGCGCCACGCATTGTCGTCGGGGCAGATGGCGATGATTGCGATCGGCGGCGCGATCGGCACGGGGCTGTTTCTCGGCAGCGGATTCGCGATCGGTCTCGCCGGCCCGAGCGTGCTGATCTCGTATGCGATCGGCGCGCTGATCGCGCTGCTGCTGATGGGCGCGCTCGCGGAGATGACCGTCGCGCATCCGACTGCCGGGTCGTTCGGCGCGTATGCGGAGCACTACGTCGGGCCGCTCGCCGGCTTTCTCGTGCGCTACGCGTACTGGTTCGCGGTGGTATTCGCGATCGGCACCGAGATCAGCGCGATCGCGGTGTTCATGAAGTACTGGTCCCCGACGGTGCCGGGCTGGTACTGGGTGATCGGCTTCTCGGCGCTGCTGATCGCCGTCAACATGGCGAGCGTCACGCTGTACGGCTCGGTCGAGTATGCGTTCTCGCTGCTGAAGATCGCGGCGATCATCGTGTTCGTCGTGCTCGGCGCGTATTTCGTCTGGTCGGCGCCGGCGGCGTCCGGCATCGGCTTCGCGAACTACACCGCACACGGCGGCTTCCTGCCGAAAGGGCCGTGGGGCACATGGGTTGCGGTGATCGTCGCGATCTTCAGCTACATGAGCATCGAAGCCGTCGCGATCGCGGCGGGCGAGGCGCGCGACCCGGAACATGCGGTCACGCGCGCATTCCGCTCGACCGTGTTCCGGCTCGTGCTGTTCTATCTGCTGACGCTCGCGCTGATGCTCGCGATCGTGCCGTGGACCCAGGCCGGCACTGACGAAAGCCCGTTCGTGAAGGTGATGGCCGCGACGCGCGTGCCGTATGCGGCCGGCGTGATCAATTTCGTCGTGCTGGTTGCTGCGCTGTCCGCGATGAACAGCCAGCTCTACGTGACGACGCGGATGATGTTCAGCCTGTCGCGCGCGCGCCTCGCGCCGGCAGTGTTCGGCCGGCTCGGCGTGAACGGCGTGCCGCGCGCGGCGCTGTGGGTGTCGACGAGCGGCGTCGCGGTCGCGGCCGTGCTGGTCGCGCTGTCGCCCGACACCGCGTTCACCGTGATGATGGCGATCGCGATGTTCGGCGCGCTGTTCACGTGGCTGATGATCTTCGTCACGCATCTGCGCTTTCGGCGCGATTATCGCGGCCCGGCGCTCGCATTCCGGATGTGGTTGCATCCGTTCGGCAGCCTGCTCGGCGCCGGCCTGCTTGCCGCGATCCTCGTGACGACCGCGTTCACGCGTGAATTCCGGATGACGATGGCGGTCGGCGTCGTGTTCGTCGTGCTGCTCACGCTTGCGTACGCGCTGCATTACCGGCACCAGCACGCGCGCTGACCACACGGCCGAGCGGCGCGGCACTCGTGCTGCGCGTTCGCGTTCCGACCCCGCACGCGATGCCGGATGCTAAGGCGGCGTTAAGCCAACGTTAAGTCAGCGTCGATTACCATTCGATCCGTCTGCAACGCGCTGCAGTGTGCATCGCGTTGCCACATATTCCCGTATGAGGTTCGAATGAAAAAGTTGCCCGAAATCACGCTGGCATTCTGGATCATGAAGATCTGCGCGACCACGCTCGGCGAAACCGGCGGCGACCTGCTGTCGATGACGCTGAATATCGGTTACGCGGTGAGCTCGGTCCTGCTGTTCGGTTTCTTCCTCGTCACGCTCGGCACGCAGCTGAAGACGACGCGCTACCGCCCGGCGATCTACTGGGCGGTGATCGTCGCGACCAGCACGGCCGGCACGACGATGTCCGATTTCATGGATCGCACGCTCGGCCTCGGCTATGCGGCCGGTTCGTCGATCCTCGTCGCGATCCTGCTGGGGATTTTCGCGGCGTGGCGCCTGAGCGGCGAGTCGCTGTCCGTCGACGAGATCCGCACGCGCAAGGTCGAGATGCTGTACTGGATCGCGATCCTGTTCTCGAACACGCTCGGCACGGCGCTCGGCGATTTCCTCGCGGACAGCTCGGGCCTCGGCTTCGCCGGCGGCGCACTGCTGATCGGCGGGCTGCTCGCGGTGATCGTGCTCGCGCATTACTTCACGCGAATCTCGGGCGTGTTGCTGTTCTGGGCCGCGTTCGTGCTCACGCGTCCGTTTGGCGCGACCGTCGGCGACCTGCTGACGAAGCCGGTCGCGAAGGGCGGCCTCGCACTCGGTACGATCGGTTCGTCGGCGGTGCTGTTGAGCGTGCTGGTGGCGCTGATCGTCTACGCGACGATCGCGCAGCGGCGGCAGCCTGCGCCGGCGGTCGTGCGGATCGCGCAGCCGGTCGAAGAGTGATGGTGAAGGGCTGAATAGCGAAAGGGCGACGCGTGTGCGTCGCCCTTGATTGCTGACGAACCCCTCGTTTTTCGGAACGAGGGGTTTTGTCTCTTGCTTCGTTCAATGACGGCCGGTGCTGCCGAAACCACCCGCGCCGCGATCGCTTTCGGCGAAGTCGTCGACGATGTTGAACTGCGCCTGCACGACCGGCACGATCACGAGTTGCGCGAGGCGCTCGAACGGGTTCAGCACGAATTCCGTCTGGCCGCGGTTCCACGTCGAGATCATCAGCTGGCCCTGGTAGTCGGAGTCGATCAGGCCGACCAGGTTGCCGAGCACGATGCCGTGTTTGTGGCCGAGGCCCGAGCGCGGCAGGATCAGCGCCGCATAGCCGGGATCGGCGAGGTGGATCGCGAGGCCGGTCGGCACGAGCGTGGTCTCGCCCGGCTTCAGCGTCAGCGGTGCGTCGAGGCATGCGCGCAGGTCGAGGCCGGCGCTGCCGGTCGTCGCATAGGCGGGCAGGTAGTCGCGCATGCGCGCGTCGAGAATCTTCAGGTCGAGTTTCATTCGGGTGTCGATGGGGTGAAAGTGCGCGCGGCGGCAGTGCGGGCCGCCGCCGCACGCAAGGTCAGATCAGGCGGTTGTCGGGCAGGCGCTTCGCGATTTCGTCGACGAGCACGTGCGCGAGTTCGTCCTTCGGCGCGCGCGGCAGGCGCGTGATGCCGGACGCTTCGAACAGCACGACTTCGTTGTCGTCGCGGCCGAACGTCTGCGGGCCGAGGTTGCCGACGAGCAGCGGCACGTTCTTGCGCTTGCGCTTCTCGTCGCCGTGCACGTCGAGATCGCCGCTTTCCGCGGCGAAGCCGACGCAGAACGGCGGATCGGGCAGGGCCGCGACCGACGCGAGGATGTCCGGGTTCTCGACGAACGCGAGCGTGGGCATCTTGCGGTCGGCGGTCTTCTTCATCTTGTGCTCGGCCGGTTGCGCGACGCGCCAGTCGGCGACGGCAGCGACCGCAATGAAGATGTCCGCGTCGGCCACCGCGTGCATCACTGCATCGTACATTTGTTGCGCGGTCTGCACGTCCTGGCGATAGACGCCCCACGGCGTATCCAGCGCGACGGGGCCCGCGACCAGATGCACGTCCGCGCCGGCCTGCTGTGCGGCGCGCGCGAGCGCGAAGCCCATCTTGCCGCTCGAGCGGTTGGTCAGGCCGCGCACGGGGTCGAGCGGCTCGAACGTCGGGCCGGCCGTGATCAGCACGCGGCGGTGCGCGAGCAGCTTCGGCTGGAAGTGCGAGACGATCGCCTCAAAGATCGCCTCCGGCTCGAGCATGCGCCCGTCGCCGACTTCGCCGCAGGCCTGCGCACCCGAATCGGGGCCGAGCACCGACACGCCGTCGGTGCGCAGTTGCGCGACGTTGCGCTGGGTGGCCGGGTTCTGCCACATCTGGCGGTTCATCGCGGGCACGACGAGCAGCGGACAGTCGCGCGCGACGCACAGCGTCGACAGCAGGTCGTCCGCGAAACCGTGCGCGAGCTTCGCGAGGAAGTCGGTCGACGCGGGCGCGATCACGATCGCGTCGGCTTCGCGCGACAGGTCGATGTGCGCCATGTTGTTGTCGACGCGCGGGTCCCACTGGCTCGTGTAGACGGGCCGCCCGGACAGCGCCTGCATCGTGACGGGCGTGATGAACTGGGTCGCGGCTTCGGTCATCGCGACTTGAACGGTCGCGCCCGCCTTGGTGAGCAGACGGGTGAGCTCGGCGATCTTGTAGCAGGCGATGCCGCCCGTCAGGCCGAGGACAAGGTGTTTTCCTGCGAGTTCTGCGTGTGCCAACTCGGGCCTCCGAAGGGGTCGATCAAGACGGCCGGCGCTAGGCCGACCGTCGACGCAGAGTATGCGCGCTTAGCGCGTGCCGCGCACGCGACGCAGTTCGTCGTAGATCAGCAGCACGGCGCCCACCGTGATCGCGGAGTCGGCGAGGTTGAACGCCGGGAAGTGCCACGCGCCGACGTGGAAATCGAGAAAGTCGATCACGTGGCCGTAGACGAGCCGGTCGATCACGTTGCCGAGCGCGCCGCCGAGGATCAGCGCGAGCGACAGGCTGAACAGGCGCTGCTGGCCGTGGCGCTTCAGCAGGTAGCAGATCACGAGCGTCGCGCCGATGCCGAGCGCGGTGAACGCCCAGCGCTGCCAGCCGCCCGCCGCCGCGAGAAAGCCGAACGCGGCGCCGCGGTTATAGACGAGCACGAGATTGAAGAACGACGTCAGCGCGTGCTGCGCACCGTACGCGAAGGTCTTCAGGATCGCGATCTTCGTCAGCTGGTCGAACAGGATGACGATCAGCGAAATGCCGAGCCACGGCGCGAGCGCGCCACTTGCCGATTTCGACAGGGTTTTCGCCATATTTACGCAGCGCTCCGGGTTTCGCCATTTTCAAACAGGTTCGAGAAGCAGCGGCCGCACAGCGTCGGGTGATCGGCGTGCGCGCCGACATCGTCGCGGTAGTGCCAGCAGCGCTCGCACTTCTGGTATTTCGACGCGGCCACGTCGACGCCTTCCTGCGCTTCGTCGTCAACCTTGACGACCGTCGCGGCCGACGTGATCAGTACGAACTTCAGATCGTCCGCGAGGCTCGTCAGCGCGTCGTAGCGCGCGCCGCTCGCTTGCACCGTGACTTCCGCCTGCAGCGACGAGCCGATGCGGTTCGCGGTGCGCGCTTCCTCGAGCGCCTTCGTGACATTGCCGCGCACGTCGCGCAGCAGCGTCCACTTCGCGATCAGCGCATCGGCGCCGGCGACGTCCGGATACGCGTAGTACGTTTCCGTGAAGATCGTGTCGCTGGCCGGCTGGAACACCTTCCACGCTTCCTCGGCCGTGAACGACAGGAACGGCGCGAGCACGCGCAGCAGGCCCTGGGTCAGATGATAGAGCGCCGTCTGCGCGGAGCGGCGGGCCTTCGAATCCGGCGCGCTCGTGTACAGGCGGTCCTTCAGCACGTCGAGGTAGAAGCCGCCGAGATCTTCCGAGCAGTACGTCTGCAGCTTCGCGACGACCGGGTGGAACTCGTACTTCTCGTAGTGGCCGAGCAGTTCCGTCTGCAGCTGCGCGGAGAACGCGACCGCGTAGCGGTCGATCTCGAGCCACTCGCCGACCGGCAATGCGTGCTGCGCGACGTCGAAGTCGGACAGGTTCGCGAGCAGGAAGCGCAGCGTGTTGCGGATGCGGCGATAGCCTTCCGTCACGCGCTTCAGGATCTCTTCGGAGATCGCGAGCTCGCCCGAGTAGTCGGTCGATGCGATCCACAGGCGGATGATTTCCGCGCCGAGGCGGTTCGCGACTTCATGCGGATCGATGCCGTTGCCGAGCGACTTGCTCATCTTGCGGCCTTCGCCGTCGACCGTGAAGCCGTGCGTGAGCAGGCCCTTGTACGGCGCGCGGCCGTCGAGCATCGACGCGGTCAGCAGCGACGAGTGGAACCAGCCGCGGTGCTGGTCCGAGCCTTCGAGATACAGGTCGGCCGGGAACTGCAGGTCGTCGTTGTGCGAGCCGCGCAGCACGTGCCAGTGCGTCGTGCCCGAGTCGAACCACACGTCGAGCGTGTCGCGGTTCTTCTCGTACATGTTCGCGTCGTCGCCGATCAGCTCGCGCGGATCGAGCGACTGCCACGCCTCGATGCCCGACTGCTCGACGCGCTTCGCGACTTCCTCCAGCAGCTCCAGCGTGCGCGGATGCAGCTCGCCGGTTTCCTTGTGCACGAAGAACGCCATCGGCACGCCCCACTGGCGCTGGCGCGACAGCGTCCAGTCCGGGCGGTTCTCGATCATGCTGTGCAGGCGCTGCTTGCCCCACGACGGGTAGAACGCGGTCGCGTCGACACCCGCGAGCGCGGTTTCGCGCAGCGTCGCGCCGCCGTCGCGCGGCGTCACGTCCATGCCGGCGAACCACTGCGACGTCGCGCGGTAGATGATCGGCGTCTTGTGACGCCAGCAGTGCATGTAGCTGTGCGTGTACTTCTCGTTGCGCAGCAGCGTGCCGGCCGCGTTCAGCGCGTCGACGATCTTCGGGTTCGCGTCCCAGATCGACAGGCCGCCGAACAGCGGCAGCGATTCGATGTAGCGGCCGTCGCCCATCACCGGGTTGATGATGTCCGAGTCGGTCATCCCGTGCGCCTTGCAGGACACGAAGTCCTCGACGCCGTACGCGGGCGACGAGTGTACGACGCCGGTGCCGGTGTCGGTCGTCACGTAGTCGCCGAGATAGACGGGCGACGTGCGCTTGTAGCCGGGGTGGGCCGCCGCGAGCGGGTGGTGGAAGCGCAGGTTGACGAGGTTCTCGCCGCGCGTCGTCGCGACGACGCTGCCGGTCAGATTGAAATCTTCCATGCACGCGGCGACGCGCTCTTCCGCGATGATCAGCAGGCCGCGCTCGGTATCGACGAGCGCATAGACGATCTCCGGATGCAGGTTCAGCGCCTGGTTCGCCGGGATCGTCCACGGCGTGGTGGTCCAGATCACGATGCCGCCGTCGGCGCGCGGCAGCGCCGGCAGGCCGAACGCCTGCGCGGTCTTTTCCGGCTCCGCGAACGGGAACATCACGTCGATCGTCGGGTCGGTGCGATCCTTGTACTCGACTTCCGCCTCGGCGAGTGCCGAGCCGCAGTCGAAGCACCAGTTCACCGGCTTCAGGCCGCGATACACGTAGCCCTTCTCGATGATCTTGCCGAGCGCGCGGATCTCGCCGGCCTCGTTCGCGAAGTTCATCGTCTTGTACGGGTTCGCCCAGTCGCCCAGCACGCCGAGCCGTTTGAAGCCGAGCTTCTGCTTCTCGATCTGCTCGGTCGCGTACGCGCGCGCCTTGGTCATCACTTCGGCCGCCGGCAGCGACTTGCCGAACTGCTTCTCGATCTGGATCTCGATCGGCATCCCGTGGCAATCCCAGCCGGGCACGTAGGGCGCGTCGAAGCCCGCCATGTTGCGCGACTTGACGACGATGTCCTTCAGGATCTTGTTCACCGCGTGGCCGAGGTGGATGTCGCCGTTGGCATACGGCGGGCCGTCATGCAGGATGAACTTCGGCCGGCCCTTGCTGGCCGCGCGGATCTTCTCGTAGAGGCCGCGCTCTTCCCATTCCTTGACCCACTGCGGCTCGCGCTTCGGCAGGTCGCCGCGCATCGGGAACGGCGTGTCGAGCAGGTTGACCGGATACTTGGCCTGCGGTTTCGAATCGGCTTTCTTGTTGCTCATGATGAGATCGCTATCAAATCGGGGGACGCTCGTGCGTCGTGAATCGGGTGAGCGCGGGTGAGTGCGCACATCGGCGGCGCCGGGATGCGGCGCATGGCGCCGCGAGCCGGGGTCAGCTAATTCGGTCGGTGGCCGACGTCGAGAAGCCGGTCGTGCGGCTGCCGGGCGCGTGGCCGTGCGCCGCGAAGTACGCGCGCGCGTTCGCGACGTCCTGCGCGATCGCGCGCGACAGCGCCTCGAGATCGTCGAACTTCGCCTCGTCGCGCAGCTTCTGCAGGAATTCGACGCGCACGAGCTTGCCGTAGGCGTCGCCGTGCCAGTCGAGCAGGTGGACTTCGAGCAGCACGCGGCCCGAATCGACGACGGTCGGGCGCAGCCCGAGGCTCGCGACACCGGGCAGCGGGGTGCCGGCGAGGCCATGGACCTGGACGACGAAGATGCCCATCAGCGCCGGCCGCTTGTGCGCGATCGGCAGGTTCAGCGTCGGGAAGCCGAGGTCGCGGCCGAGTTTCAACCCGTGCGTGACGTGGCCGCTGATCGCGTAGCCGTGGCCGAGCGCCTGCGCGGCGGCGGCGAGATCGCCGGCCGCGAGCGCGGCACGCACGCCGGAGCTGGAGATGCGCGTGCCGTCGCTGCCGGCGACCGTGCCCATCTGCTCGACCTCGAAGCCGTACTGCTCGCCGGCCGCCTTCAGCGACGCGAACGTGCCCGCGCGCTTCGCGCCATAGCAGAAATCGTCGCCGACCATCATCCAGCGCGTGTGCAGCCCATTGACGAGGGTGCGTTCGACGAACGCCTCCGGCGACTGGCTCGCGAACGTATGGTTGAAGTGCTCGACGACCACCCGGTCGACGCCGTTCTCGCGCAGCGCCTCGAGCTTGTCGCGCAGCATCGCGATGCGCGGCGGCGCGCCGGCGGGATTGAAGAATTCCCGCGGATGCGGCTCGAAGGTCATCACGCAGACGGGCAGGCCGCGCGCGTCCGCTGCGGCGCGCACGCGCGCGAGCAGCGCCTGGTGGCCGCGGTGGACACCGTCGAAGTTGCCGATCGTCAGCGCGCACGGGGCGCGGCTTTCGGCGTTGGGCAGGCCGCGGAAGACTTTCACGATAGCGGAAGCAGCGTCGGGGGAATGGGCGGATGGATGCCGCAAAGCAGAAGATTATAAACGTTCGGGCGGGCAGGCGGCTCAGGAGGCGGGAAACGGGAGGCCGAATGGTAAAATTCGCGGATGAAAAAAATCGTCATCTTGATTTCCGGTCGCGGCAGCAACATGGAAGCCATCGTCCGCGCGTGCGCGCAGGAGCGGTGGCCGGCCGAGGTTGCCGCCGTGATCGCCAACCGGCCGGACGCGGCCGGCCTCGCCTTCGCGGCGTCGCACGGGGTTGCGACCGCGGTGGTCGACCATCGGTCGTTCGACGGCCGCGACAGCTTCGACGCGGCGCTGGCCGACGAGATCGACCGCTTCGCGCCCGATCTCGTGATCCTCGCCGGCTTCATGCGGATCCTCACGCCGGCATTCGTCAAGCGATATGAGGGACGGATGCTGAACATCCACCCGTCGCTGCTGCCGAGCTTCAAGGGCATCCATACGCACCAGGCGGCGCTCGACGCGGGCGTCGCGCTGCACGGCGCGACCGTGCATTTCGTGATCCCCGAGCTGGACAGCGGCGCGATCGTCGCGCAGGGCGCGGTGCCGGTGCGCGCGGGCGACGACGCGGCCGCGCTCGCGCAGCGGGTGCTGACGGTCGAGCACGTGCTGTATCCGCGTGCGGTGCGCTGGTTCGTCGAAGGGCGCGTGCGCCTGGAGGACGGCCGCGCGGTGGTCGCGCCGGGCGAGGCGCGCTGGATTTTCGCGGACGATCCGCAAACCAAGACGAGCGAGGGCGTATGAAGCTGCACGGATTCCTGATTGGCCAGACCGAGACTTTGCTGGCCGAAGTGCTGAAATTCGCCGGCCCCGCCGACGCGACGACGAGCCGGTTCTTCCGCGCCCACCCGAAGCTCGGGCATGCCGAGCGCGGCGTGATTGCCGAAGCTGTGTTCGCGGTGCTGCGCCGGAAGATGGAGTTCGCGCACCTCGCCGAGAGCGGCACGGGCAGCCCCGCGCGGCGCCTGACGCTGCTCGGCCTGATGCAGACGATGGGCCGCAACGCGCTGAAGCCGTTCGTGTCGCCTGCCGAGGCCGCATGGCTCGAGCACGTGTCGAAGATCGACCCGGCGAGCCTGCCGGTGCGCATCCGCACGAACCTGCCCGACTGGATCCAGCAGGCGCTGTCGGCGCGGTTCGACGCCGACGAGCTCGCGCAGCTCGCGGCCGCGCTGAACTACCCGGCGCCGCTCGACCTGCGCGCGAACGCGCTGAAGGCGACGCCCGACCAGGTGATCGACGCGCTGCGTGCGAATGGCATCGACGCCGGCGCAATGCCGTTCGCGCCGTTCGGCGTGCGGGTCGTCGGCAAGCCGGCGCTCACGAAGCTCAAGCTGTTCGAGGACGGCCAGATCGAGGTGCAGGACGAGGGCAGCCAGTTGCTGTGCTCGCTCGTCGCGCCGCGCCGCGGCGAGATGGTCGTCGATTTCTGCGCGGGCGCGGGCGGCAAGACGCTCGCGCTCGGCGCGATGATGCGCTCGACCGGGCGGCTGTACGCGTTCGACGTGTCCGAGAAGCGGCTCGCGAAGCTGAAGCCGCGCCTCGCGAGAAGCGGCCTGTCGAACGTGAACCCGGTGCTGATCGACAGCGAGCACGACGCGAAGATCAAGCGGCTCGCCGGCAAGATCGACCGCGTGCTGGTCGACGCGCCGTGCAGCGGCCTCGGCACGCTGCGCCGCAATCCGGACCTGAAGTGGCGCCAGTCGCGCGCATCGATCGACGAGCTCACGCCGAAGCAGGCGTCGATCCTCGCGAGCGCGGCGCGTCTCGTGAAGAAGGGCGGGCGGCTCGTCTACGCGACCTGCAGCGTGCTCCACGCGGAAAACGAGGCGATCGTCGAGCAGTTCCTCGCCGATCATCCGGAGTTCGTGCTGGTGCCCGCGCAGAAGGTGCTGGCCGACCAGCGCATCGAGCTCGACACCGGCGACTACCTGTCGCTGTGGCCGCATCGTCACGCGACCGACGGCTTCTTCGCCGCAGTGCTCGAGCGGCGCGCGCAGCAGTAACGGCGGGTTCGATCGATGATGCAGAACCGCCTGCTGTCGCGCCGGCTGGCGTCGGTGATCCAGGATTTCAACCAGCCGGTGATGATCTGGCAGGCGGCGATCCTGGTCGGCATGCTGTGTTTCGCGTGGCTGGCCGCGCGCTTCGTGCATGCCCGCATCGACGCGCGCCGGCAGGCCGCCGGGCGCGCGCCCGGCGCCGGCGCGCAGAGCCTGAAGCGCGCGCTGTTTCCGCTGTTCGGCAGCGTGTTCGTCGGGATCGCGCAGCTCGCGTTCGACCCGTTCATGTCGACGTCGCTGCTGTCGCTCGCGCTCGTGCCGCTGATCGGCATCGCGCTGATCTACGTGCTGTTCTTCTTCGCGCGCCGCGTGTTTGCGCGCGACGGCCACACGCACGCGTGGCTGTCCATCGTCGAACGGCTCGTGTCGTTCATCGTGTGGGCCGCGATGGTGCTCACCGTGCTCGGCATCCAGCGCGACGTGCTGCAGTGGCTCGACAGCGTGCAGTTCCGCGTTGCGAACGCGCACCTGACGCTGCTGTCGGTGATCTCCGGCGCGCTGTGGGTCTGCGTGACGCTGATGGTTGCGATGTGGCTCGGCTCGGTGCTCGAGGAGCGCCTCGCGCGTGCCAGCACGCTCGACGCGAACCTGAAGGTCGTGCTGTCGCGGATCGGCCGCGCGCTGCTCGTGTTCGCGGCGGTGCTGATCGGCCTGTCGCTCGTCGGCATCGACGTGACGGTGCTCGGCGTGTTTGGCGGCGCGCTCGGCGTCGGGCTCGGCTTCGGCCTGCAGAAGATCGCGAGCAACTACGTGTCGGGCTTCATCATCCTGCTCGACCGGTCGCTGCGGCTCGGCGACGCGATCAGCGTCGGCGGGCTGCAGGGCGTCGTCACGCAGATCCGCACGCGCTATACGGTCGTGCGCGGCCTCGACGGCAACGAGACGCTGATCCCGAACGAGAAGCTGATCACCGACGTCGTGCAGAACCAGTCGTCATACCTGACGCGCGGCTACGCAAAGGTCGCGGTGCAGGTCGCGTACACGAGCGACGTCGAGCATGCGCTCGCGGTGCTGGCCGACGCGGCGAAAGGCGTGCCACGCGTGCTCGCGGAACCCGCGCCGGCGCCGTATCTGGTGAATTTCGGCGCGGACGGCATCGATCTCGAGCTCGGCTTCTGGATCGAGGATTCCGCGAAGGGCACGTCGGGCGTGCGCTCGGCGGTGAACCGCAACATCTGGCGGCTCTTTTCGGAGCACGGGATCTCGATCCCGTTCCCGCAGCGCGAAGTGCGCGTCGTCGGCCTGCCGGACGGCTTTGCCGCCGCGCAACCGGCAGATGGCAACGCCGCGGCCGGCCATCCTGTCATGTAAGCCGGCCAGACGCGGAGCGCCGGGCCAGGGGAGTCCGCCGGTGGACTTCCTGCGTTGCTTCAAGGCAAGAAATATTCATTTTTTACAAAGACTTGGAGCAGTTGCAGTAAAATTTCTGTCGATTACGCGGTATGCTTTCATTTTTCTGACGCCGGCGCGTGACCGGCGTCGCTCACCTCACAGGTAACTGCCTTGTTGAATTCCCTGCTCGACTTTCTTTCCCACGGGCTCCTGCATTTCTCGTGGTGGCAGATCGTGCTGTTCGCGCTCGCCGTCACGCACGTCACGATCATCGGCGTGACGGTCTACCTGCACCGCTGCCAGGCGCACCGCGCGCTGGAGCTGCACCCGATCGCCAGCCATTTCTTCCGCGTGTGGCTGTGGATGACGACCGGCATGCTGACCGGCCAGTGGGCGGCGATCCACCGCAAGCACCACGCGAAGTGCGAAACCGAGGAAGATCCGCACAGCCCGCAGACGCGCGGCATCTGGAAGGTGTTCCTCGAAGGCGCCGAGCTGTACCGCGCGGAAGCGAAGAACGAAGAAACGATGCGCAAGTTCGGCCATGGCACGCCGAACGACTGGGTCGAGCGCAACGTGTACTCGAAATACCCGATCCTCGGCATCAGCCTGATGCTGGTGATCGACGTCGCGCTGTTCGGCGTGGTCGGCCTGACCGTGTGGGCCGTGCAGATGGTCTGGATCCCGTTCTGGGCGGCGGGCGTCGTCAACGGGTTCGGCCACTTCTGGGGCTATCGCAACTTCAACTCGGCCGACGCGAGCACGAACCTGTTCCCGTGGGGCATCGTGATCGGCGGCGAGGAACTGCACAACAACCACCACACGTTCGCGACGTCCGCGAAGCTGTCGAACAAGTGGTACGAGTTCGACATCGGCTGGATGTACATCCGCATCATGTCCGCGTTCGGTCTCGCGAAGGTGAAGAAGGTCGCGCCGACGCCGCGCCTGAACAAGCCGAAGACGGTGCTCGACCAGGAAACGCTGCAGGCCGTGCTGTCGAACCGCTACGAGGTGATGGCGCGTTACGGCAAGGCCGTCAAGCGTGCGTATCGCCAGGAACTCGTGCGCCTGAAGGAACTCGGTTCGAGCGACAAGTACCAGCTGATGCGCGGCGCGCGCAAGTGGTTCCACAAGGACGAGGACGGCCTCGACGAGCCGCAGAAGAAGCTGCTGCCGGAGATCTTCGCGAACAGCCAGAAGCTGCACACGTACTTCCAGCTGCGCAAGGATCTGGCCGCGATCTGGGATCGTTCGACCGCATCGCGCGAACAGCTGCTGGCCCAATTGCAGGATTGGTGCCATCGCGCCGAACAAAGCGGCATCAAGTCGTTGCAGGAATTTGCGACGCGCCTGCGCCGCTACGCCTGATTCGAAATCGATTAGAATCTCAGGACGTCACAAACCCCGCGCTGGCGGGGTTTTTTCTTTTGGGCGACCGTAAGGCATGGGGCGAGAGTAAGTGCTGAAGCACTAACTCTCACCGACCGCGAAGCATGGGATCGGAGTAACCGCTAAAGCGCTAACTCCGATCGACAGGAGATATGGAGATGCAGTCGACGATCAAACCCGTCGAGTACGACCGTCCGGTTGCGGCAGGCGCTGTCTGCGGCATCGGGCAGGCATGGGCGAAAGTGCCCGAAACGCCGTCCCCCGAGGAGCGTGCGGCGCTGAAGGCGCGCATCAAGGCGTTGCTCGTGCGCGAGAAGGCCGTGCTGGTCGCGCACTATTACGTGGACGCCGAATTGCAGGAGCTTGCCGACGAAACGGGCGGCTGCGTCGCCGATTCGCTCGAAATGGCCCGCTTCGGCCGTGACCACGACGCGCAGACGCTCGTCGTCGCCGGCGTCCGGTTCATGGGCGAGACCGCGAAGATCCTGAGCCCGACCAAGCGGATCCTGATGCCGGATCTCGATGCGACCTGTTCGCTCGACCTCGGCTGCCCGGTCGACGAGTTCTCTGCTTTTTGCGATGCGCACCCGGACCGCACCGTCGTCGTCTACGCGAACACCAGCGCCGCCGTGAAGGCGCGCGCGGACTGGATGGTCACGTCGTCGATCGGCCTCGAGATCATCGCCGACCTGCACGCGCGCGGCGAGAAGATCATCTGGGCGCCGGACCGTCATCTCGGCAGCTATATCCAGAAGAAAACCGGCGCGGACATGCTGCTGTGGCAGGGTTCGTGCCTCGTGCACGACGAATTCAAGGGCATCGAGCTCGACCTGTTGCGCGCCGAATATCCGGACGCGAAGGTGCTGGTCCATCCGGAGTCGCCGGAGAACGTCGTCGCGCAGGCCGACGTCGTCGGCTCGACGACGCAGCTGATCGATGCCGCGGTCAAGCTCGACGCGACGCGCTTCATCGTCGCGACCGATCTCGGCATCCTGCACAAGATGCAGCTCGCGGCGCCCGGCAAGACCTTCATCGCCGCGCCGACGGCCGGCAACAGCGCGACCTGCAAGAGCTGCGCGCACTGCCCGTGGATGGCGATGAACGGCCTCGCGAACCTCGCGGACGTGCTCGAGCGCGGCCACAACGAGATCTTCGTCGATCCGGCGATCGGCGAGCGCGCGCGCCTGCCGATCGACCGGATGCTCGATTTCGCGGCCGCCCACAAGAAGCGCGTTCAGGCGAGCGGCGATCTGCAGCGTGACCAGCAACTGTTCGCGAACGTGGGGGCCGCATGACCAGCGCAGTTTCCCTGCCCGCAGTATCCCCGCTCTACGCGACGATCCGCGAGCAGTACGGCGTTGCGTTCGACGACGCGCTCGCGCGCAACGTCGCCGATGCGCTGGCCGAGGACGTCGGCCCCGGCGACCAGACCGGGCGACTCGTGCCGGCCGACGAGCGCCGCCGTGCCCGCATCATCGTGCGCGAAGAGGCCGTGCTGTGCGGTGTGCCGTGGTTCGACGCAGTGATGCGCCGGATCGATCCGGCGATCGACGTGCGCTGGCACTACCGCGAAGGCGACCTGATGACGGCCGATTCGACCGTCTGCGAACTCGAAGGGCCGGCCCGCGCGCTGCTGACCGCGGAGCGCAATGGACTCAATTTCCTGCAACTGTTGTCGGGCGTCGCGACCGCAACGCGACGCTACGTCGACCGGATCGAAGGCACGCGCGCGAAGATCCTCGATACGCGCAAGACGCTGCCGGGCCTGCGGCTCGCGCAGAAGTACGCGGTTCGGGTCGGCGGCGGCGCGAACCAGCGGCTCGCGCTGTACGACGGCATCCTGATCAAGGAAAACCACATCGCGGCGGCGGGCGGCGTCGGCGAGGCGCTCGACGCGGCGTTCGCACTGAACGCGGGCGTGCCGGTGCAGGTCGAGGTCGAGACGCTCGCGCAGCTCGATACGGCGCTCGCGCACGGCGCGAAGTCGGTGCTGCTCGACAACTTCTCGCTCGACATGATGCGCGACGCGGTGCGCGTGGCGAACGGCAACGCGGTGCTCGAAGTGTCGGGTGGCGTCAATTTCGATACGGTGCGCGCGATCGCCGAAACCGGCGTCGACCGCATCTCGATCGGCGCGCTGACGAAGGACGTGCGCGCGACCGACTATTCGATGCGGATCGTCGACTGATCGCGCGGCGCAATCCGCAGATGAAAAAGCCGTTGGCGCTCGACCGCCAACGGCTTTTTTCCTGTGCTTGACAGCTTCCCTGGCCCGACGCGACGTCAGCGGCGCGATTTCGGCATCAGCACGCTCGGCAATGCCTTCGGCAGCGCGTGCGGCCAGTCGCGGCTGTAATGCAGGCCGCGGCTTTCGCGGCGCGACTGCGCGCTCTTGACGATCAGCGTCGCGACGTCGACGAGGTTGCGCAACTCGAGCAGGTCGCGGGTCACGCGGAAGTTCGCGTAATACTCCTGGATTTCGTCGCGCAGAAGCGACAGCCGGTGTCGGGCGCGCTCGAGACGCTTGTCGGTGCGCACGATGCCGACGTAGTTCCACATCAGGCGCCGCAATTCGTCCCAGTTGTGCGCAACGACGACTTCCTCGTCCGCGTCGGACACGCGGCTTTCGTCCCATGCGGGCAGTTTGCCGGCCGATTCGGCGTCATAGCCGGCGGTCTCGATCGCTTCGGCGGCTGCGCGGCCGATCACGAGGCATTCGAGCAGCGAGTTGCTCGCGAGGCGGTTCGCGCCATGCAGCCCCGTATATGACGTTTCGCCGACCGCGTACAGGCCCGCGAGGTCGGTGCGGCCCGCGAGATCGGTGACGACGCCGCCGCACGTGTAGTGCGCGGCCGGCACGACCGGAATCGGCTGTTTCGCGATGTCGATCCCGAACTCGAGGCAGCGCGCGTGGATCGTCGGAAAATGCTCGCGCAGGAACGCTTCCGGCTGATGGCTGATGTCCAGATAGACGCAGTCGATCCCGCGCTTCTTGATCTCGAAGTCGATCGCGCGCGCGACGATGTCGCGAGGCGCCAACTCCGCGCGCGGGTCGTGCGCGGGCATGAAGCGGGTGCCGTCCGGCAGCTTCAGCAGGCCGCCTTCGCCGCGCACGGCCTCGGAAATCAGGAACGATTTCGCGTACGGATGGAACAGGCAGGTCGGGTGGAACTGGATGAACTCCATGTTCGCGACCCGGCAGCCTGCGCGCCACGCCATCGCGATGCCGTCGCCGGTCGCGGTGTCCGGGTTCGTCGTGTACAGGTAGACCTTGCCTGCGCCGCCGGTGGCGAGCACCGTGTGCGGCGCCTCGATCGTGATCGTGCGGCCGTTCTCGACGTCGAGCGCATACAGGCCGTGGCAGCGACGGCCGGGCAGGCCGAGGCGCTCCGACGTGATCAGGTCGATCGCGTGATGATTCTCGAAAAATGTGATGTTCGGGTGCTGGCGCGCGCGTTCGGACAGCGTCGCGAGCACCGCATGGCCAGTCGCGTCGGCCGCGTGGATGATGCGCCGATGGCTGTGGCCGCCTTCGCGGGTCAGGTGAAAGCCGAGCTCGGCCGCGTCGTCCTTCGTGAACGGCACGCCTTGCGAGATCAGCCACTCGATCGCTTCGCGGCCGTGCTCGACGATGTAGCGCGTCGCGCCCTCGTCGCACAGGCCGCCGCCGGCGACCAGCGTGTCGTCGACATGGTTCTCGATGCTGTCCGCGGAATCGAGCACCGCGGCGATGCCGCCTTGCGCGTTGTCGCTCGCACCCTCCATCATCGAACGCTTCGCGATTAGCGCGACGCGTCGCGTGCTGGCCAGATTGAGCGCGACCGACAGCCCTGCCAGGCCGCTGCCGACGATCGCCACGTCGAATTTCATTGCTGCATCTCCGTCATTGCACTCTTGGTCTTGTGTGTCCGGCGGTAAAACCGCGGAAAGGGGAGAGCATACCGCGTCAGGCCCGAGCGTGCGCGCAAAACGAAAAGCCCCGCAATTGCGGGGCTTTTCGGTCATCGTCAGGCTGGCAGGAACCAGGAGATTACTTGATCTTGGTTTCCTTGTACGCCACATGCTTGCGGACGACGGGATCGAACTTCATGATCTCCATCTTTTCCGGCATGTTGCGCTTGTTCTTCGTGGTCGTGTAGAAGTGACCCGTGCCAGCGGTCGACTCAAGCTTGATCTTGTCGCGTGCGCCTTTTGCCATGATTGTGCTCCTGAGGCTTAGGCTTCGCCGCGTGCGCGCAGGTCAGCGAGCACGGAATCGATGCCGTTCTTGTCGATCAGGCGCAGGCCGGCGTTCGAAACGCGCAGGCGCACCCAACGGTTTTCGCTTTCAACCCAGAACCGGCGGTTTTGCAGGTTCGGCAGGAAGCGACGCTTGGTCTTGTTGTTCGCGTGGGAAACGTTGTTGCCGCTCATCGGCGCTTTCCCAGTTACTTGGCATACGCGTGCCATGAGAGCACTCCTAATACGCTAAATTCGGGGTTCGATCGCCGATGAAGGTTCTCATCGAGCAGCCACGTGATCCATAGCTGCACTCCGAAAACGCCCAAGCCCTTAACAGACAAGGCCCTTCGATGGCTAGAACTGGTTGGAAAAAAGACAGACGGCGATTCTAGCAGAAAAAGTTCAGAAAAATCAAACCTAATTTCGCTTCGCTGTTGACCGCGCTCGGGGGCGGCTCGCCAACCGCACAGTCTACAGCCAACCGGCGCCGGCGAACGAGAAAGTGTCGCCCACGCCGACGACGATGTGGTCGAGCAGCCGCACGTCGACGAGTGCGAGCGCGTCGCGCAGCACGCGGGTCAGGCGCCGGTCTTCCGCGCTCGGCTGCACGGCGCCGGACGGGTGGTTGTGCGCGACGATCAGTGCAGCGGCATTCACCGACAGCGCGCGGCGCACGATTTCGCGCGGGTAGACGGCCATCCGCGTCAGCGAGCCGCGCGCGCTTTCCTCGGTGTCGATCAGGCAATGGCGAGCATCGAGAAACAGCGTGACGAATACTTCATACGGGCGCGTGCCGATCGTGAGCCGCAGATAATCCTCGACCGCGCCGGGCGACTCGATCAACAGCCGCTCGCGCGCCTTTTCGGCGAGCGCGCGCCGCCCGATCTCGGCGACGGCCGAGAGCAGCGCGATGCGGGCGTCGCCGATGCCCGGGCGGCCGCGGAAATCGTCCGGCGTCGCATCGAGCAGCCCGCGCAGCGAGTCCCCGAACTGCGCGAGCAGCGCGCGGGCGTTGTCGAACACATTGTGGCCGGGCACGCCGGTGCAGAGCAGCAGCGCGATCAGCTCGTCGTCGGACAGCGCGGCGGGCCCGCGCGTGAGCAGACGCTCGCGCGGCAGCCCCGTTTCCTTCGCGCGCGCGGTGCGGCGCTTGCGCGGCACGGACGGGGAGGGCGGGGCGGACGGGGCGGGCGCAGGCCTCGCGTCGTCGCGGCATTCGAACAATGACAATAATTGTTGCGGCATCGTTGATTCTCCATTGACGGCCGTGGGGCCTGCGCGCCGTCGTCGCACTTTCCGCCTTGCGCGCTCAGGTGACTTACAATAAGAGTTTTGCGCTGGGCCTCTCGGCCGTTTCGGGCGCCGACTGAACGAGTCATTCATGAGCCTTATCGATCTATCCGAAGTGAAGCCCGGTTCGCACGTCACGCTGCATTACCGGTTGGCCCTCGCCGACGGCGCCGACATCGTCAACACCTTCTCCGACAAACCCGCGACGCTGCTGCTCGGCGCGGGACAGCTGGCACCCTCGCTGGAACAGATTCTCGTCGGGCTCAGGGTCGGTGACCATTCGACTTTTCAGCTAGCGCCCGAACAGGCGTTCGGTCCCCGAAATCCCGACATGCTCCAGCGCGTGACGCTCGCGACGCTGCGCGAGAACGGCATGGTCGGCGACGATTTCACGCCGGGCGACCTGATCGAGTTCAACGCGCCGGACGGCGGCCGATATGCAGGCGTGCTGAAGGAGATCGGCGAGACCTCCGCGCTGTTCGATTTCAATCATCCGCTCGCGGGCCAAGCGCTCACGTTCGAAGTGAAAATCATCGGGATTCTGTAATCATGAGCACCACCGATACGCTGTCCGGGCCGACGGTCGCCGCCGACGCGGAAATCCTGCTGGCGCAGCCGCGCGGCTTCTGCGCGGGCGTCGATCGCGCGATCGAGATCGTCGAGCGCGCGATCGCGATGCACGGCGCGCCGATCTACGTGCGCCATGAGATCGTCCACAACAAGTACGTGGTCGAGGATCTGAAGAAGAAGGGCGCGATTTTCGTCGAGGAGCTCGAGGAAGTGCCGTCCGGCAACACCGTGATCTTCAGCGCGCACGGCGTGTCGAAGGCGGTGCGCGACGAGGCCGACGTGCGCGGCCTGCGTATCTATGACGCGACATGCCCGCTCGTCACGAAGGTGCACGTCGAGGTCGCGAAGATGCGCCAGGATGGTGTCGACATCGTGATGATCGGGCACAAGGGGCACCCGGAAGTCGAGGGGACGATGGGGCAGGTCGAGCGCGGCATGCATCTCGTCGAGAGCGTCGAGGACGTGCAGAAGCTCCAGCTCGCCGATCCGGAGCGGATCGCGCTCGTCACGCAGACGACGCTGTCCGTCGACGACGCGGCCGAGATCATCGCAGCGCTGAAGGCGAAGTATCCGATGATCCGCGAGCCGAAGAAGCAGGACATCTGCTACGCGACGCAGAACCGCCAGGATGCGGTGAAGTTCATGGCGCCGCAGTGTGATGTCGTGATCGTCGTCGGGAGTCCGAACAGCTCGAATTCGAGCCGCCTGCGCGAGGTGGCCGAGAAGCGTGGCGTCGCCGCATACATGGTCGATGCACCCGAGCAGATCGATCCCGCATGGGTCGCGGGCAAGCGCCGCATCGGCGTGACGGCCGGCGCGTCGGCACCCGAGGTGCTCGCGCAGGCGGTCATCGCGCGTCTGCGCGAACTCGGCGTGCGCAATGTGCGCGCGCTCGACGGGATCGAGGAGAACGTGTCGTTCCCGCTGCCGCGCGGCCTGAATCTGCCGCCTGCCGCCTGATCCTGAACGACCCCAGAGGTACACCGAAGCGCGCCCCAGGGCGCGCTTTTTTTTGCGCTTCGCGATTGCAGTTGCAACCAACTTTCCCAATGATAGTGCAACCAGGTTGCTATCCGCGGCCCGGCCTGCGTCTCAAAATTGGTTGCAATGCAGGAAAACCCCATCAAATCAGGAATATTGGCGTCCTATAAATGGAGTTACAATGCGCCCGTTTTCATGCCTGAGCGGTCGTGAAATCGGGTTTTGGCAAGGCGCGGGAGACCTATTTGATGCATGTGAAGTTGGCTTACGCCGAGTCCGTCGCCGCAGCGGTTGCAATGCTTGCCGCCTGCAGCAAAAAGAGCGACGACGGGGCGGGCAGGGAGGCTGCGGCGTCCGCGGCACCGCAGGCCAGCGACGTGCGCGCCGTCAGAATCAGTCATGCCGCCCCGCTGACGGGCAGCATTGCGCATCTTGGCAAGGACAATGAGAACGGGGCAGGTTTGGCGATCGAGGAAATCAACACGCATGGCCTGACGATCGGTGGTCGTCCGGTGTGGCTGGAACGGGTCGCCGCAACCGATGCGCAGCAAGGCCCTGCGCTCGCGGACCACGCATTGCACGCGCTCCACGCGAAGCGCTTTGCGGTCGTCGACGATGCGACCGCCTACGGCCAGGGTCTGGCCGACGAATTCGCGAACACCGTCGAGGCCGCGGGCGGACAGATCGTCGCGCGCGAAGCGACCGACGGCCGCGCGACGAATTTCAACGCAATCCTGACGAAGATCAAGAGCGACCATCCCGACGTGATCATGTACGGCGGCATGGACGCGACGGGCGGCCCGCTTGCGAAGCAGGCGCTGGCGCTCGGCATCGAGGCAAGAATCCTTGGCGGCGACGGCGTGTGTACCGACAAGGTGGTCGAGCTCGCGGGCAACGCGGTGCAGGACCTGATCTGTTCGGAGGCGGGGCTCGCCCTGTCGCGGATGGAGAAAGAGGCGGACTTCGAGAAGAAGGTCGAAGACCGTTTCCACACGCCGGTGCAGATTTACGCGCCGTTCACGTATGACGCGTTCTACGTGATCGTCGATGCAATGAAGCGCGCCAACTCGACCGACGCGTCCAGGGTGCCGGGTGCGATGCCGTCGACCGACTACCGCGGGGTGATCGGTCACATCGCATTCGCGCCGAACGGCGATCTGAAAGAGGGGGCGATGACGCTCTACGACTTCAAGGAGGCAAAGAAAACCGTCCTCGATGTCGTGACGATGTAGCGACGGGACTCGTGACGGCACCGGAACAGTGCGGTGCCGTTTCTGTATCCGCTCCGGCGGCAGGTCCGGCCGTACAGGCTGGGCCGCGCACGCCGGGACGATCCACCCTTACCGGTCTTTTCTAGTACTCGCAGTGCCGCCGAGACGACGTGATTCCTCGCTTACCCGCGGGGCGAAGCCTCTTCCGGCAGCATGGGCCAAGGAGCTTTAAATGGATATCTTCGTCCAGCAGATCCTCAACGGGCTGGTGCTCGGCAGTGTGTACGCCATCATCGCGTTGGGTTACACGATGGTGTACGGCATTCTCGGCATCATCAACTTCGCGCACGGCGATGTGCTGATGATCGGCGCGATGGTCGCGTTGTCCGCGATCACCGTGCTGCAGAACCACTTCCCGCAGCTGGGCAACGTCGCGACGCTGACGATCGGCCTCGGCATTGCCGCGATCGTCTGCGCGTGCGTGGGCTACACGATCGAGCGGGTCGCGTACCGGCCGCTGCGCCGCGCGCCGCGCCTCGCCCCGCTGATCACCGCGATCGGCGTGTCGATCCTGCTGCAGACCGCCGCGATGATCATCTGGTCGCGCAACCCGATGCCGTTTCCGCAGCTGTTGCCGACCGACCCGATCAACGTGATCAAGGCGACCGACACGACGCCTGGCGCCGTGATCTCGATGACGGAAGTCGTGATCATCGCCGTCGCGTTCCTCGTGATGGGCGGCCTGCTGCTGCTCGTGCACAAGACCAAGCTCGGCCGCGCGATGCGCGCGATCGCGGAAAGCCCGAACACCGCGAGCCTGATGGGCGTGAACCCGAACTTCGTGATCTCGGCGACCTTCATGATCGGCTCGGCGCTCGCGGCGCTGGCCGGCGTGATGATCGCGTCCGAATACGGCAACGTGCACTTCTACATGGGCTTCATTCCCGGCATGAAGGCATTCACCGCGGCGGTGCTGGGCGGCATCGGCAACCTCGCGGGCGCGATGGTCGGCGGGGTGGTGCTCGGTCTGATCGAGCAGCTGGGTGCCGGCTATATCGGCAATCTGACGGGCGGCGTGTTCGGCAGTAACTACCAGGACGTGTTCGCATTCATCGTGCTGATCATCGTTCTCGTGTTCCGTCCGTCGGGCCTGCTCGGCGAACGGGTCGCGGACCGCGCGTAACGGAAGGGGAGCAAGAACATGACATCCATTCAACCGATCGAAACCTCGACGACGCTCGTCGAAGAACGCAACACCGCGAAGACCGTCACCATCGGCATCCTCACGGCGGCGTTCGTGATTGCCGCACCGATCATCATCGGCGCGGCGGGCGGCAACTACTGGGTCCGCGTGCTCGACTTCGCGATGCTGTACGTGATGCTCGCGCTGGGCCTGAACGTGGTGGTCGGCTTTGCCGGCCTGCTCGACCTCGGCTACATCGCGTTCTACGCGGTGGGCGCGTACACGGCGGCGTTGTTGAGCTCGCCGCACCTCACCTCGCAGTTCGAGTGGATCGCGAACCTCGCGCCCGCCGGGTTGCACGTGCCGTTCCTGATCATCGTGCCGATCGCGATGGCAATCGCCGCGATCTTCGGGATCCTGCTCGGCGCGCCGACGTTGCGGCTGCGCGGCGACTATCTCGCGATCGTCACGCTCGGCTTCGGTGAAATCGTGCGGATCTTCATGAACAACCTCGACCGTCCGGTGAACATCACGAACGGCCCGAAGGGGATCACGGGGATCGATCCGGTGCACGTCGGCGATTTCAGCCTCGCGCAGACGCACTCGCTGTTCGGCATCCAGCTGCCGTCGGTCTACATGTACTACTACCTGTTCGTGCTGTGCGCGCTGCTGGTGATCTGGACCTGTACGCGCCTGCAGCATTCGCGTATCGGCCGCGCATGGGCGGCGATCCGCGAGGACGAAATCGCGGCGAAGGCGATGGGCATCAACACCCGCAACGTGAAGCTGCTCGCGTTCGCGATGGGCGCGTCGTTCGGCGGCCTGTCGGGCGCGATGTTCGGTTCGTTCCAGGGCTTCGTGTCGCCGGAATCGTTCACGTTCTGGGAATCGATCGTGGTGCTGGCCTGCGTGGTGCTGGGTGGCATGGGCCACATCCCGGGCGTGATCCTCGGCGCGGTGCTGCTCGCGATCTTCCCGGAATTCCTGCGTTCGACGATGGGCCCGCTGCAGAACGCGGTCTTCGGCCATGAAGTTGTCGATACCGAAGTGATCCGCCAGGCGCTGTATGGCCTCGCAATGGTGATCATCATGCTGTATCGCTCGGAAGGCCTGTGGCCCGCGCCGAAGCATGAGGACAAGATCGCGAAACTGGCGAAGCGCAGCGCCAAGTCGGCGCGCGCGTAACGGACTGACAGCGGAAGGAGAAACACACATGAGCGACAAGCAAATCCGACTGTCCGTGAAAGGCGTGAACAAGCGGTTCGGCGGCCTGCAGGCACTGTCCGACGTCGGCCTCGAGATCAAGGAAGGCGAGATCTACGGCCTGATCGGCCCGAACGGCGCCGGCAAGACGACGTTCTTCAACGTGATCACGGGCCTGTACACGCCGGACTCCGGCGAGTTCAAGCTGGACGGCGCGGAATACAAGCCGACCGCAGTGCATCAGGTCGCGAAGACGGGCATTGCGCGCACGTTCCAGAACATCCGCCTGTTCGGCGGGATGACGGCACTCGAGAACGTGATGGTGGGGCGCCACGTGCGCACCAAGCACGGGCTGCTCGGTGCGGTGTTCCAGACGCCGGCCGAGCGCCAGGAAGAGCGTGAAATCAAGGAGCGCGCGATCGAGCTGCTCGAATACGTCGGCGTGCTGCAGTACGCGGACTACACGTCGCGCAACCTGTCGTACGGCCACCAGCGTCGCCTCGAAATCGCGCGCGCGCTGGCGACCGACCCGAAGCTGCTCGCACTCGACGAGCCGGCGGCGGGGATGAACGCAACGGAGAAAGTGGAACTGACGCGCCTGCTCGACAAGATCCGTTCGGACGGCCGCACGATTCTGCTGATCGAGCACGACGTGAAGCTCGTGATGCACTTGTGCAACCGGATGACGGTGCTCGATTACGGCAAGGTGATCGCCGAGGGTCTGCCGCAGGACGTGCAGAAGAATCCGAAGGTGATTGAGGCATATCTCGGCGCAGGGGTGCACTGATGGCAGCGGCAATGTTGAAAATCAAGGGCTTGCAGGTCAACTACGGCGGCATTCAGGCCGTCAAGGGCGTTGACATGGAAGTCCGCCAGGGCGAACTCGTGACGCTGATCGGCGCGAACGGCGCCGGCAAGACCACGACGATGAAGGCGATCACGGGTCTGAAGGCGTATTCGGCGGGCGACATCGAGTACGACGGCAAGTCGATCAAGGGCGTGCCGACGCACGAGTTGCTGAAGCACGGCCTCGCGATGGTGCCGGAAGGCCGCGGGATCTTCGCGCGGATGTCGATCCTCGAGAACATGCAGATGGGTGCGTACCTGCGCAACGACGCGGACGGGATCAAGCAGGACGTCGACCGGATGTTCGGCTTCTTCCCGCGGCTGAAGGAGCGTGCGACGCAGCTCGCGGGCACGCTGTCGGGCGGCGAGCAGCAGATGCTGGCGATGTCGCGCGCGATTCTCTCCAAGCCGAAGCTGCTGCTGCTCGACGAGCCGTCGATGGGCCTGTCGCCGATCATGGTCGAGAAGATCTTCGAAGTGGTGCGGACGATCTCGAAGGAGGGCATCACGGTGCTGCTGGTCGAGCAGAATGCGCGCCTCGCGCTGCAGGCGGCGGACCGCGGCTATGTGATGGACTCGGGCACGGTCACGATGGAAGGCGAAGCGAAGCAGATGCTCGACGATCCGAAGGTGCGGGCCGCATACTTGGGCGAATGAGTGTGTGAATGAGCGGGCCCGGCGCGCCGGTGCGGCTGCGGCCGCACGCGACGCGCAGGGCTTTCGAAAGGCTGTCACGGTTCGCCGTGACGGCTTTTTTTTATGCGCCGCGCGTCCGCAAACCGACATGCGGGCCGCGTAGCATGGGCAGCCCATCGGCACACGGAGAGCACGCATGAGGCATTTGCTTCATGCGGCCGGCAGCAGCTTGCCGAACGAAATGCGCTCCTCGACCTGATAGCCGAGCGCCGCATAAAAATGGCACGCGTCGTCGTTGCCGGGCAGCACCTGCAGGTTCACCTTCAGGCAGCCGCGCGCGACGAGCGCGGCTTCCGCATGCGCGATCAGCGCGCGGCCGACGCCGAGCCGGCGCGCGTCGTGCGCGACGCCGAACGAATACAGCCAGCCGCGATGGCCGTCGAAGCCGGCCATCAGCGTGCCGACGACGCGCGCGCCGCAGACCGCGACGAAGAACAGCTCGGGTTGCGTCGCGAGCTTCAGCTCGATCGATCGCACCGGATCGCGGTGCGGCGGCGTGTCCGTCTCGGTGTACTGAGGGAACGCGTCGCGCCAGACCGCGAGCACGGCGTCGGTATCGGCGCGATCGAACGGACGGATCGCGACGTCATCGGCGGCGATATCCATCGGTCGGATCTCGTCAGAGCGTGTCGAGCACCGATCGCAGCATCGCCATCATCTGGTCGATCTCTTCGGTGGTCACGTTCAGCGCCGGCATGAAGCGCAGCAGGTTCGGGCGCGCCGCGTTCAGCAGCAGGCCGTCCGGCTGCATCTCGCGCGCCTTCTCGACGATCTGCGGACCGATGTCCTTGCCGAGCAGCAGCGCGCGCAGCAGGCCCTCGCCGCGCTCGCCCTCGAAGCCGCGTTCTTCCGACAGCTCGAGCAGCTTGCGCTTCAGGTATTCGCCGCGTGCGCGCACGCCTTCGAGGAAGCCAGGCGCGACGAGCTGCGAGATCACCGCGTAGCCGGCCGCCGTCATCAGCGGGTTGCCGTTGTAGGTGCCGCCCTGGTCGCCGGCCTCGAACACCGCGACGTCGGCCTTCGACAGCAGCGCCCCGAGCGGCACGCCGCCGCCGATGCCCTTGGCGAGCGTCATGATGTCCGGCTCGATGTCGGCGAGCTCGTACGCGAACAGCGTGCCCGCACGGCCACAGCCGCTCTGCACTTCGTCGACGATCAACAGCAGGTTGTGCTGCTTCGTCAGCGCGCGCAGCGCGCGCATGAATTCGCGCGTCGCCGGGACCACGCCGCCTTCGCCCTGGATCGGCTCGAGCATCACCGCGACGGTCTTGCCGTTGATCAGCTTCTCGACCGACTCGATGTTGTTCAGCTCGGCCTTCGGGAAGCCCGGCACCTGCGGCGCGTAGATCGTGTCCCAGCCCGGCTTGCCGCTCGCCGACATCGTCGCGAGCGTGCGGCCGTGGAAGCTGTGATCGAACGTGATGATCTCGTACGCGCCGTCCTTGAACTTGCGGCCCCACTTGCGCGCGAGCTTGATCGCGCCTTCGTTTGCTTCGGCGCCGCTGTTCGTGAAGAACACCTTGTCGAACGCGCCGTGCTGCGTGAGCAGGCTCGCGAGCTTCGCCATCGGTTCGTTGTAGAACGCCGGCGACGGGTTCAGCAGCTTTTCCGCCTGCGACTTGAGCGCCTCGACGACGCCGTCGTTACAGTGTCCGAGGCTGTTGACCGCCCAGCCCTGGATGAAATCCAGATAGCGCTTGCCGGTGTGATCGTAGAGCCACGAACCCTTGCCGTGCGTGAACACGATGTCGGGGCGGTTCGTGATGTACATCAGCGAGTCGATCGGATAATCGTTCAGGGGCATGACGGCAGACTCCAGCGGACGGTCAAAGGAAAAAGACAATAAAAAAGCCACGGTGGATGCCGTGGCTGGGTGGTTCGAACAGCTTGTGCGTAACCGGTGAAGCGGGGCGGGGGTTACGCGCGAGTCCGTGACGAGCCGGCGGCATCCGGGAGGAGCGGCGAGCGGCGACGTCGGAGAGCGGACAGGAAGCGGTTCATGTGCGCAAGCATACGGCATCCCGCGTCCCACTGTAAACCGCCGCGATGCAACAAATGTGTCGCGGCGGCCCCGCGGGGCGCGGGAGCCGGCCGGGCTCAGACCGGATGCGCGAGATCGGCGGCGCTCGTGAACGAGTCCGCGTAGAACTCGTCCGCGGGCAGGCCGTGATGCTGCGTGAAGTCGCGTTGCGCGGACTCGACCATCACCGGCGCGCCGCACGCATAGACCTGGTAGGCGGACAAGTCGGGCAGGTCCTCGATCACTGCGCGATGGACGAAGCCGGTGCGGCCCGTCCACGCGTCGGCATCGTCCGGCTCCGACAGCACCGGCACGAACCTGAAGTTCGGGATCTCGCTCGCCCATTGCTCCGCGAGTTCGCCGAGGTAGATGTCCTTCTTGCGGCGCGCGCCCCAATAGAGCGTCATCGGCCGCGTGATGCCGGAATGCTTCACGTGCTCGATGATCGCCTTGATCGGCGCGAAGCCGGTGCCCGACGCGAGCAGCACGATCGGCTTGTCGGAGTCCTCGCGCAGGAAGAACGTGCCGAGCGGGCCTTCGAAGCGCAGGATGTCGCGCTCCTTCATCGCGCCGAACACGTGGTCGGTGAACTTGCCGCCCGGCATGTGGCGGATGTGCAGTTCGACGGGGCCTTCCTCGTGCGGCGCATTCGCCATCGAATAGCTGCGGCGCGAGCCGTCCTTCAGGATGAATTCGAGGTACTGGCCGGCGAGGTACTGCAGGCGCTCATTCGCGGGCAACTGCAGTTTCAGCACCATCACGTCGTCGACCTTGCGTTCGAGCGCGGCGATGCGGCACGGCAGCTTCTTGACCTGCACGCCGTCGACGCCGGCGATCTCGCGCACGTCGATCTCGAGATCGCATTGCGCCTTCGAGCAGCACAGCAGCGCGAGGCCGCGGGTGCGTTCGTCGTTGGACAGTGCCGACGCGGCATGCGGGCCTTGTTCGATCTGGCCCGACACGATCTGGCCCTTGCAGGAGCCGCATGCGCCGTTCTTGCAGCCGTACGGCAGGTGGACGTTCTGGCGCAGCGCGGCTGCCAGCACGGTTTCGTCCGACTCGACCTGGAACTGCCGGCCGCTTTGCTTGAGAGTGACGTTGAATGCCATAGAACCAACTAGAACAAAATGTGGGACCGTGCAGGTTGCACACGGCAGCTACAATGCAACCCGTTGCGCGTTGCGCAACGGTGGCTACTGATCTCGCAAACATCATGATCGCGACACGAATCCTGCGCCGGCCGCGCGTGCTGATCGTCGGCTGCGGCGACGTCGGCCTGCGCTGCATCGCGCAATGGCGCGCGCGGCGCGGCGACCTGCGGATCGTCGCGCTGACGAGCCATCCGGCCCGGCGTGACGAACTGCGCGCCGCGGGCGCGACGCCGATCGTCGGCGACCTCGACCGCCCGCACACGCTCGCGCGCATTGCGGGCCTTGCCCGCACGATCCTGCATCTCGCGCCGCCGCAGTCCGACGGCAGCGAGGATCGGCGCACGCGTGCGCTCGTCGCGGCGCTGACCGCGCCCGCACGGCGGACGTCGTTTCAGCCGGCGCCGGCGTACGGCAGGCTGCGCAGTGCGCGCGCGGCGGCCAGGCCGGCCGGCGCGCCCGTCCGGGCAGCGCGTATTGTACCCGACGGCCTTCGCGCGCCGCGGCTCGTCTACGCCAGTACGACAGGCGTTTACGGCGACTGCGGTGGCGCGCGCATCGACGAGACGCACCCGCTGCGACCCGCGAACCCGCGCGCGGTGCGCCGCGTATCGGCGGAGCGCCAGCTGCGCGCCGCGACCGTGCGCAGCGTGCTGTCCGCGCGGATCGTCCGGATCCCCGGCATCTATGCGGCGAACCGGCTGCCGCTCGCGCGCCTCGAACGCGGCACGCCGGCGCTCGAACCGGCCGACGACGTCTATACGAACCACATCCACGCGGACGATCTCGCGGCGATCCTGCGGCGCGCGGCAGTGCGCGGCAGGCCGTCGCGCGCGGTGCACGCGTCGGACGACAGCGAACTGCGGATGGGGGAGTATTTCGACCGGGTCGCGCACGCGTTCGGCCTGCCGCCGCCGCCGCGCGTGAGCCGTGCCGACGCCGAGCGCCTGCTCGAACCGACGCTGCTGTCGTTCATGCGCGAGTCGCGGCGGCTGTCCAATGCACGCCTGAAGCGCGAATTGTGCGTGACGTTGCGCTATCCGACCGTAGACGAATTCCTTCAAACGCTCGGGGCCGGCCATGCATCAGGTCAGCGCCGGTAACGCCTCGATCAGCAGGAAGCACAGCAGCGCGCCGATCAGCGCGCCAATCAGGTTCGGATGGTATTTGTGCTTCGCGCGCATGAAGGCCAGCAGCCCGCCGATCGCGAGCGTGCCGACCACCGCGAACGCGAGCATCACGTATGACATGTCGATCGAATTGGTCGTATGCATGATGTCTCCCCAGCATCGCTGCTCGTAACAGCTTGTAATTCGAGTATAGCGGGGGATCGGGCCGCCGAGCCGCCGTCGGTTGCCGAACGGTCGTGCGGATTTTCCCTTAGCGGGTTCGGGCGGGGTCGCGCAGCGACGCGAGGTCGGCCTCGCTCAGCCAGCGCCATGCGCCCGGTTCGAGGTCAGCCGGCAGCGTGAAGCCGCCGATGCTTTCGCGGTGCAGCGCCTCGACGCGATTGCTCGCGGCCGCGACCATTCGTTTCACTTGGTGATATTTGCCTTCGAGCACGGTCAGCGCGAGCAGGTGCGTGTCGCGCGCATCGGCGGCCACCGCGGCGATCGGTTTCGGCTCGCCGTGAAGCTGTACGCCCGCGCGCAGGGCGTGCAGCTGTGCGTCGTCGAGCGGGTGGCGCACGGTCGCGACGTAGGTCTTCGGCACCTTGCGCTTCGGCGACGTGTAAGCGTGGACGAACTGGCCATCGTCGGACAGCAGCAGCAGGCCCGTCGTGTCCTGGTCGAGGCGGCCGACGCACTGCACGCCGCGGGCGGCGAGCGGCGCCGGCAGCAGGCTGAACACGCTCGCGTGATGCTGCGGATCGCGCGAGCACTCGTAGCCGGCCGGCTTGTTGAGCGCGAGATACGCGTGCGCATGGAACGGCCACGCGGTGTCGTCGACCGAGAACACGAGCCCGTCGGTGTCGAAGTCGGCATCGGGGTCGGTGCAGCATGCGCCGGCGACCGCGACGCGCGCGGCCTCGATCAGCGCGCGGCACTGGCGGCGCGAGCCGAAGCCCTGGGTGAAGAGAATGCGTTCGAGATCCATAGCGCGTGCATTCTATCAAGCGGCACGCGGTCGGCGGCACGACGCGCGCGCGGCTGGTAAGCTGCCGGAACGTTTCGGGCGGCATGCTTCGTGCGCCGCCCGGTCATTTTCTTCACGGATCCGCCATGACTTTCGATCTGCTCTCGCTCAGCCGCAAGGCTGCCGCCGTCGTGCTCGCCGCGACCGTTTCATCGGCCGCATTCGCGCATGCGCGGCCCGAGAAAACCGACCCGGCCGCGAACGCGGCGCTGAGCGCCGCACCGTCTGCCGTCACGATCGACTTCACCGAGATGCTCGAGCCCGCGTTCAGCTCGATCGTCGTCGTCGACGGCGCGGGCAAGAGTGTGTCGGACGGCAAGGCGAGCGTCGACGCCGCGAACCGCAAGCGGATGACGGTGCCGCTGTCCGCAGTCGGCACGAGCACCTATACGGTGAAATGGGTGGCCGTCGCGACCGATGGCCACCGCACCCAGGGCGCGTACCGGTTCAGCGTGAAGTGATCGCGGCGGCCGCGCGCCGCTGCCACGCGTTTCGCTCATCCCCGTGTCTCACCCATCCGTTTCCCACCGATCCGACAGGGAGGCCCCCGCATGAACCCGACGACCCTCGACGCGCTTGCCGATTTTCCCCGCCTGCTCGAAGCGCATTTCGCGGCGGTGCCCGACGGGTATGCGCGCTGGACGCCCGACGACTGGGAGGGGATCCCGAGCGAACGGTATTCGCCGATCGGGCAGCTCTGCCACGTGCGCGATATCGAGATCGACGGGTATCACGTGCGGCTGCGCCGGATGCTCGATGAGGCGCATCCGCTGCTCGTATCGATCGACGGCGATGCGCTCGCGATCGAGCGGCGCTACGAGCACGCGTCTGCGCACGACGTGCTCGCCGCATTTCGCGACGCGCGGCGCCAGACGCTCGACCTCGTGTCGCGCCTCACGCCCGACCAGCTCGCGCGCACCGGCGAATTCGACGGCTACGGTGCGCTGACCGTGCGCGGGCTCGTCCACTACCTGTGCAGCCACGACCAGCAGCATCTGGCCGGGATGCAGTGGCTGCTCGGCAAGATCGACGCGCAACGGCACGCAGGCTGAGCCGGCTGCGCCGTGGTACGTCGCCCGGCGCGGCAGCTCGACCGGGCCCGCGATCCGGGAGCAGTTCGTGATGGCGTACTGGCGTTGTGTCGGGCGTGATGTTGGGCGACCCGCCCGCCGGATTGGCTCGATTTTCTGGATAATCCATCCAGCCGCGACCGGCTGACTGGCGCCGCACACGTGCCTACACTCGGGATTTCGTTCAACGAGATAGGAGTCAACCGTGGCCACTCACACGCTCGCAGACAAGGTCGTCCTGATCGCAGGCGGCGCAAAGAACCTCGGCGGATTGATCGCGAAGGACCTGGCGAGCCACGGCGCGAAGGCGGTGGCGATTCACTACAACAGCGCGGCGTCGCAGCCGCAGGCCGAGGAGACGGCCGCCGCGGTGCGTGCGGCGGGCGCGGACGCCGCGACGTTCCAGGCCGACCTGACGACGGCCGGTGCGGTCGAGCAGCTGTTCGATGCGGCGAAGCAGCGCTTCGGCAAGATCGACATCGCGATCAACACGGTCGGCAAGGTGCTGAAGAAGCCGATCACCGAGATCAGCGAGGCCGAGTACGACGACATGTTCGCGGTCAACAGCAAGTCGGCGTTTTTCTTCATCAAGGAGGCGGGGCGGCATCTCGAGGATCACGGCAAGCTCGTCACGCTCGTGACGTCGCTGCTCGGCGCATTCACGCCGTTCTATGCGGCCTACGAAGGGTCGAAGGCGCCGGTCGAGCACTTCACGCGCGCGGCCGCGAAGGAGTACGGCGCGCGCGGGATCTCGGTGACGGCCGTCGGGCCGGGCCCGATGGATACGCCCTTCTTCTATTCGGCCGAAGGCGCCGACGCGGTCGCGTACCACAAGACCGCGGCCGCGCTGTCGCCGTTCAGCAAGACGGGCCTGACCGACATCGAGGACGTCGTGCCGTTCATCCGCCACCTCGTGACCGACGGCTGGTGGATCACGGGCCAGACGATCCTGATCAACGGCGGTTATACGACCAAGTAAGCGGCCAAGTAAGCGACCGGTCCGGGCGCGGCGCGGGCCGCGTACCGCGTACCGCGTACCGCGTACCGCGCACTGCAATGGCCGGTTTGCGTGGACAATGGACGGGCGCGCGGGCGTGAAGGCCGCGCGCCTTTTTCATGTCCGCTGCCGGGCGATTGCGTCGCGTGTTGCGGCGCCCGATTGCCCGAACGAACCCACCTCCTTGCCGATGGACAAGCTGGACCAGGTCAGAATCTTCCTGCAGGTTGCCGAGATGGGCAGCTTCATCAAGGCCGCGCATGCGCTCGACGTGCCGCGCGCGACCGTGTCGGCGGCCGTCCAGCAGCTCGAGACGGGCGTCGGCACGCGCCTGTTGCATCGCACGACGCGGCAGGTGCAGCTGACGGCCGACGGCGCGCTGCTGCTCGAACGAGGCCGGCGCCTGCTCGCGGAGGCGGACGAGCTCGACCGACTGTTCCGCGGCCGCGACCGGGACGTGATCGGGCGGCTCAACGTCGACGTGCCGAGCCGCATCGCGCGGCGCGTGATCGCTCCCGCGCTGCCGTCGCTGTTTCGCCGCTACCCGAAGCTGCAGCTGTCGCTCGGCTCGACCGACCGCTCGATCGATCTCGTGCAGGAGGGCGTCGACTGCGCGATCCGCGTCGGCTGGCTCGCGGACAGCAGCCTCGTCGCGCGGCCGCTCGGCCGGTTCGTGCTGGTCAATTGCGCGAGCCCCGACTACCTGCGCGAACACGGTGTGCCGACGCATCCGGATGCGCTTGCACATGGACATTGGGCGGTCGGCTACGTATCGCCGGCGAGCGGCCGCGAGCTGCCGTGGGAGATCTGCACCGATGGCGCGCGGCAAGCGCTGGCGCTGCCGAGCCGAGTGATCGTCAACAATGCCGAAACCTATATCGCGAGCTGTCTCGCTGGGATGGGGCTGATCCAGATTCCCCGCTTCGATGTCGAACACCTGCTCGACAGCGGTGCGCTCGTCGAGGTGATGCCCGGCTACCGGGCCGCGCCGATGGACGTGTCGGCCGTGTATCCGCACCGCCGGCACCGTTCGCGGCGGCTCAATGCGTTCATTGAGTGGTTCGAAGAGCTGATGGGCGGGGCGTTGCGGGAGAGCGGGGGCGACGGCTGAGCGGCGCGCTCATTCGGTGCGATGCGGGATGTTGTCCGGGAACGGATAGGGCGCATGCGGTCCCGGCCAGTCGGGCACGGGCGGCTCGCTCAGCGCGTCGCATCCGCCGAGCATGAGCAACAGAACCGCGGCAAGCACGGCGCCGCAGATTGGCCGTGAAATTGCGCGCATGGACATAGGCCGCCTCCTTGCTGCGTCCTTCTAATGCTTGGACAGCCGGGCGGGGCCGCGTGTTGCGGCGCGTGTGGCGGAAAACAAAAGACCCGCACCGCTATGGGCTGGAGCGGGTTTCGAGGGTTCCTGGCGTATTGCGCCGAGAAATTGGGTGCCGGGGCCGCTACGCCAGCACCGCGCTTGACCTTGCGCGGGTATCGGACGCCCCCGGACTGGTACGGGCGGCGCGAAAGATCGCCCGCGCCTCGCGCCAACGCGCACGCGGAGCCTTGTTCGCCCGGTGACGGTGTCGTGCCCGAAATGTGGCGGCGTTTATCCGATCGTTGGCGTCCGGGTTCGCAGCATGACGTTCGGCGGCCGAGCCGTAGCGACCGAAAGCGACAAGACGGCCTGCGGCGCGACGCTGATCGCATCGCAAGGCATGGCGACGGTAGAGCCAACGTCCGGAGTAGGCGGGTCGGTCGGTGCGGGCAAAAGCGTAGTCGCTCAGAATCTCGCGCAAGACGACGGCGCATATCGCGGACGCTTTAAGCTCGTAGACGACAATACGCGCGCCCCGCTTGCGAACCACCTCTACACCATCACGTCAGCGGATGGAAAGACGATCCAAGGCGCGACCGACGCGAGCGGCCACACAGACTGGCTCAACAGCCATCAGGCGGCATCGCTTTCGTTCAGCCATCAGGGAACGTCCGGGCCGGCGAGCACGAGCGAAGCATGAGCGGCGGGTATTCGGGCGGTTCGGCTGTTGGTGGATCGGCCGGCGGCGACGGGAAAACGACTGTCGTGGGCGCAACAGAGGGCCTTTCGCCAGACGACAAGAAGGTACTCTGCGATGCATTGTGCAAGTGCAGCGCCGCTGGCATTGCGACTCGGGGCGGCGGCCGCATACTCAGGCAGGCGTGCGTCGCGCAACGGTTGGATTTGGCGAACGAAACTTCACGCATGATGAGTGGCAAGCCGACGGCATATTTGCCAGAAGTCTCATATGACCTGAGGCAGGAACCGCCCGCCCCGATCATGTCGGATGACGATCCCCTGGAACCGCACGATTCGCTGTTGGACTGGATTCGCGATAAGTGGCCGGGCAGGATTGGCGGCTATCGCAGGGACAAAGCAGCAGGCGGCCCCGGCGTTCGGCGGCCCGACGTTGTTATCGTGAATGATCCGTCTCAGCCGCCCGTACAATCGAATATCAAGAAGGTAGTAGAGATGAAATTCGATGACGGCTTTGGGAAGGGACAAAGAGATTCGTACATTCGCATTGCCGGCAGCAGAAGCAAGTATGCTGCGCTGACTCGAGCCAACTGCGGGTGTTCAGACAAGCAGTCCGAGGCACAATCGGCCCGCTCAACACAGAGCCATACTGCAACGGACGACGTGTTCGGGAACGACGCAGGAAGCCATAGCAGTATGGGGCCCTCAGGCCTGCCACTTCCTCCGCAAAACCCTGGCGTTTCCGTATTTCCCTAAAGATCATGACGCGTGATGAGCTGGTGGCGTGGGCCAATGATCCACGACGACAAGATACCCTCCCATTCGGGCTATACGAGCCTGCGTATCAAAAGGCGATCGTAGGTGCGGCGCTAGTCGTGCGTGGCGCGCTCTACTTCAAGGATGGCCACACCAAGGCCGTCCGGCAAGCGCTTGTGCGTTGCTACGATCGTTACCTGACGACGATCACAGACTACGAATTGGCGTTCGCGAAGGCTGCGGGGCTTGAACCGCCCAAAGTCGGGCCGATGCGTTGGTTCTACGAAGAGGGCGAGAGCCCGGTGGCATTCGACAAGGCTCGTGGCTTCCCGCGACTGGCAACGGAATTGCCGAGTAGCCAAATCCTCGTGTCTGCGACGACGAGTGCGGACCACAAGCTCGCAACGGGTTTTTTCGAGTTCTCCGTCTTCTGTCTGGAAGACTGGCAAGCTGCAATGGGAACCCGCGGCCTCGACGTGATGACCTTCACCGTTCCGCGACGCTTCCTGCAAATCTGCCCTGGTGTATTTGAGGCGATGTTTGCGGAGTTCGCCGCAATAGTTCCAACCATTTGGGGACACGGCGGGTTCGGTGTGAATCTCCCCCCCCTCGAAATTGAGGCGAATGAGGCGAGCGAATATTTTTGGTGTCGGCGGTATGGCCCAGGTATCGACGTCGGAGAACCCGCTAGCACGTCCGTTCGCGACCTAACGGGCAAGATCAAGACAGTTGACTGGTTGACTGCGCTCGATGCCGATCTCGTTCGGAGCATCGGCGGTGCCGACGGCTTGATGCTTCCCCCTGACTGGTTCCGCAAGACACCGCTAGGCGACGGCGGCCTCATCATTCAGGCGGGCACGGAGCCGGTTGCGGGCGTTCCAGTGGGTAAGGGAATACCGCCTCGGCCGCCTGCCGCGTATGTCCTGCTGAATCATGCGCTGCGCCCGATCGTGGCGGAATCGTCCGATATCCTGCAAGGCGGAACGGTAGATAGCACCGCGCCGTTGCTCAATACCCGCGTGGCAACAGAGGCGTGGTTGCAGCGGTTCAACGTGCCTGACGATGAGCTCAACGGCTACTGGGTCGAGCTCCACAAGACGGCGAAACTGTCGCCGGCATCGTGATATTGCGTCGCGAGCGGGCCTTTGACCTGCCTTAATACAATCGAGCCCTTCGGCTTCCGGTGCGCGAGTCGCGAATGCGCATGATTGTCGGCCGACTCGTGTTGAATTCCTTGGCGAGGGACGCGACGCTCGCGCCGGCGGCGAGGCGGGCGATCACTGCGGCGCGTTCAGCTTCGCTCAGTGCCGGCGGTCGGCCGCAATGCTTCCCGGCCGCTTGTTCACGCTTGAGGCCGGATTGCGTTCGCTCGATCAACAGGTCGCGTTCGAATCGAGGCCGGCCGCGAGCTCCCGCCTGGAGTCGTCGCGCTTGGTTCCGCTCAGGACTTCCCGGAAAACAAAAAACCCGCGAAAGCCTGGAGCTGACGCGGGTTTTGGGAATTCTCGGGACTGCCTGAAACTATGTAATGGTGCCCAGGGCCGGAATCGAACCGGCACGCCTTGCGGCGGGGGATTTTGAGTCCCCTGCGTCTACCAATTTCACCACCTGGGCTAATTCATGGCCGCACATGCGATTGCGCGCGGCGAAAACGCAAATTATCTCCGAAAACGCGGCTCCGGGCAAGCGGCCCGTCGGTCGTTCACTGACTGAGGTAGACGAACGCCCCGTGCTTCACGATCCCCATCACGCTCGCACGCTGGTCGAGCCCGACGTGATCCTTGTCGCTCGTATTGACGACGCCGTTCGGCACGACCAGCTCGTGCGCCTGCTCGAGCTCGCGCCGCAACGCCGTGCGGAACTCGGGCGTGCCCGGCCGCGCGGTCTTCAGCGCGCGGCCGACCGCGTCGGCGAGGCGCGGATAGACGCCCGCCGCGTCGCCCGCAAACTGCGTGACGGTGCCGGGGCCGTACTTCGCTTCGTACGCGTCGACGAACGCGAGCGCGGCCTTGCGGGCCGGATGGTCGGCCGGCAGCGTGCGGGCGACGACGACCGGCTGCGTCGGGAACAGCGTCCCGTCCACGTCGTGGCCGCCGAGCTTGATGAATTCCGGCGTCGCGATCCCGTGTGTCTGGTAGATCGGGCCCTTGTAGCCGCGCTCGATCAGCGTGCGCTGCGGCAGCACAGCCGGCGTGCCCGAGCCGGCGATCAGGATCGCGTCCGGCTTCGCGGCGATCAGCTTCAGCGCCTGGCCGGTAACGCTCGCGTCGGTGCGGTTGAAGCGCTCGGTCGCGACGACATGGATCTTGCGCAGGTCCGCGAAACGTGTGAACTCGTTGAGCCAGCTGTCGCCGTAGCTGTCCGCGAAGCCGATGAAGCCGACCGTCTTCACGCCGTGGTTCGCCATGTAGCGGGTCATCACGTCGGCCATCGCGCGATCGCTCTGCGCCATCTTGAACGCCCACGTGCGTGCGCCTTCCTGCGGCTCGACGATCGCGCCGGAGCCGACCAGCGTAATCATCGGCGTTTGTGCGGCGGCGACCGCGTCGAGCGCCGCGAGCGCGGCCGGCGTGATGTTCGGCCCGATCACGACGTCGACATGATCCTCCGACACCAGCTTGCGGATGTTGCGCACCGCGGTGCCCGGGTCGGACGCGTCGTCTAGCAGCGTCACCTGCAGGTTCTGTCCGGCGACGGTTTTCGGCCACATCAGGATCGCATTCTTGCTCGTGATGCCGATCGCGGCGGCCGGGCCGGTCGTCGACAGGTCGATGCCGACCTTCAGGTCCGCGTGCGCGGCGGCGCAGGCGAATACGACGGCGGCGCCAGCGGCGGCGCGCAGCAGGGCGGAAAGCGTCATGCGAAGTCCTCTGGCGGGCAGAAACAACGGGTAAAAAAATGGGGCGCAGTTCAAATTCGCGCCCCAGCCTTTATACACGCCCGTCAAAGCTCATACGATTCGGATTCGCCCTTGAGGGCCTGCTCGATCAGCTTGCGGTTCAGCGTCGGCGACAGCAGCTCGACGAGCGTATACACATAGCTGCGCAGATAGGCGCCCTGCTTGAGCGCGACGCGCGTGACGTTGCTGCCGAACAGGTGGCCGACCGGAATCAGCCGCAGGTTGCGGTCGCGCTCCGGGTTGAACGCGATGTCGGCCATGATTCCGACCCCGAGGCCGAGCTCGACATAGGTCTTGATCACGTCGGCGTCGATCGCCTCGAGCACGATGTCCGGCGACAGCCCGCGCAGCGCGAACGCATGGTTGATCTTCTTGCGGCCCGCGAACGCGTCGTCGTAGGTGATCAGCGGGTATTGCGCGAGATCGTCGAGGGTCGGCGTCTTGCGCTCGAGCAGCGGGTGATCGACGGGCACGACGGCCGCGTGGTGCCACTGGAAGCAGGGCAGCGACACGAGATCCTTGTAGTCGGCAATCGCCTCGGTCGCGATCGCGACGTCGGCCTGGTCGTGGATCACCATCTCGGCGACCTGCGTCGGGCTGCCTTGCAGGATCGACAGGTGCACCTTCGGGTAGCGCTTCTTGAATTCGGCGATCGCGGCCGGCAGCGAGTAGCGGGCCTGCGTGTGGGTCGCCGCGATCGTCAGGTTGCCCTGGTCCTGCGCGGCGTAATCCTTTCCGACCCTTTTCAGGCTTTCGACCTCCTGGAGGATCCGCTCGACCGACGCGAGGATGATCCGGCCGGGCTCGGTCAGCGAGCGCACGCGCTTGCCGTGCCGCGTGAAGATTTCCACGCCCAGTTCATCTTCAAGCTCGATGATCGCCTTGGATACGCCCGGCTGCGACGTGTACAGCGCCTTGGCCGCCTCGGTGAGGTTGAAATTCTGCCGGACGGCCTCGCGCACGAAGCGAAATTGGTGCAGGTTCATTTATAACCCTTCCGCATATCAACAGAATTTTTTAGTCGTTTGAAATATAAGGCGAGTTTATTACGATTCACCGGAGTTTTTCAAATATGGATATCTGTTTTCGTCATTAGCAATCCACCGGGCCACGGATGGCCGGGCGCGGAGACGGAACGGAGATTCGGGCGCGACGTGGCTAGGACGTCGCGCGGTCACCACGAAAACCCTGGGGTCCCCGAATGTATCAGTACGACCAATACGACCAGACAATCGTCGACGAGCGCGTCGCGCAGTACCGCGACCAGGTGCGCCGTCGCTTGTCGGGCGAGTTGAGCGAAGACGAATTCCGCCCGCTGCGCCTGCAGAACGGCCTGTACATGCAGCGTCACGCGTACATGCACCGCGTCGCGATTCCGTACGGCAACCTGCGCAGCGACCAGCTGCGGATGCTGGCCCGCATCGCACGCGAGCACGACCGCGGCTACGGCCACTTCTCGACCCGCTCGAACATCCAGTTCAACTGGATCCAGCTGGAAGAAACGCCCGAGATCCTCGCGAAGCTCGCGTCGGTGCAGATGCACGCGATCCAGACCTCGGGCAACTGCATCCGCAACATCACGGCCGACCAGTTCGCCGGCGTCGCGCAGGACGAGGAGATCGATCCGCGTCCGTGGTCGGAAATCCTGCGCCAGTGGTCGACGTTCCATCCCGAATTCGCATGGCTGCCGCGCAAGTTCAAGATCGCCGTATCGGGCTCGAAGGATGACCGTGCGGCCGTGCAGATCCACGACCTCGGCGTCTACCTGAAGAAGAACGCGCAGGGCGAAGTGGTCGCGAGCATCCTCGCGGGCGGCGGCCTTGGCCGCACGCCGATCATCGGCGCGGTGATCAAGGAAGACCTGCCGTGGCAGCACCTGCTGACCTACTGCGAAGCCGTGCTGCGCGTGTACAACCGCTACGGCCGCCGCGACAACCTGTACAAGGCCCGCATCAAGATCCTCGTGAAGGCGCTGTCGCCGGCGAAGTTCGCGCAGCAGGTCGAGGAAGAGTGGCAGCATCTGAAGGACGGCCCGTCGACGCTCACGCAGGCTGAAGTCGACCGTGTGTCGCAGTATTTCAAGCCGCCTGTCTACGAGAAGCTCGCTGACACCGACGCGTCGTTCGAGCAGCATCTGCTCGACAACAAGGCGTTCGCCCGCTGGGTCGAGCGCAACGTCGCACCGCACAAGGTGCCGGGCTATGCGTCCGTCACGCTGTCGCTGAAGAACCACCGCGTGGCGCCGGGCGACGCGACCGACCAGCAGATGGAGCAGGTCGCCGACTGGGCGGACGCCTACTCGTTCGGCGAGCTGCGCGTGTCGCACGAGCAGAACCTGATTCTCGCGAACGTGAAGAAGCGCGACCTGTTCGCGGTGTGGGAAAAGGCGAAGGCGGCCGGCTTCGCGACGCCGAACGTCGGCCTGCTGACCGACATCATCGCGTGCCCGGGCGGCGATTTCTGCTCGCTCGCGAACGCGAAGTCGATCCCGATCGCGCTGGGGATCCAGCAGCGCTTCGACGATCTCGACTACGTGTACGACCTCGGCGACCTGTCGCTGAACATTTCCGGTTGCATGAACTCGTGCGGCCACCACCACGTCGGCAACATCGGCATCCTCGGCGTCGACAAGGACGGCGCCGAGTGGTACCAGGTGTCGCTCGGCGGCGAGCAGGGCACGGGCAACGGCGGCGCGCGCCTCGGCCGCGTGATCGGCCCGTCGTTCTCGGCGGAGGAAGTGCCGGACGTGATCACGAAGCTGATCGACACGTTCGTCGAGTCGCGCACCGACGGCGAGCGCTTCATCGACACGTACGATCGCATCGGCATCGCGCCGTTCAAGGAGCGCGTGTATGCGTCGCGCCAGGCGGTGAACGCGTAACCAACCGGGTAGAAGGAATTAGCAGATGGCTTCGATTATCAAGAACCGCGCAGTGATCGACGACGCATGGCAGGTCGTGCGCGCGGCAGAAGACGGCGCGCTGCCCGCAGTCGACGCGTTGCCGGCCGGCAAGGTGCTGGTGCCGTTCGCATTGTGGCAGGCCGAGCGCGCGGCGCTCGTCGCCGCGAAGACGAAGGACGAACTCGGCGTGTGGCTCGCGCCGGACAGCGATCCGGCGGATCTCGCCGCCGACTTCGACGCGATCACGGTGATCGGCGTCGAGTTCCCGCGCTTCGCGGACGGCCGCGGCTACAGCATCGCGCGCCTGCTGCGCGAGCGCCATGGCTGGACGGGCGAGCTGCGCGCGATCGGCGACGTGTTGCGCGACCAGCTGCTGTACATGTCGCGCTGCGGCTTCGACGCGTTCGCGGTGCGCGCGGACAAGGACATCCACGACGCGCTGAACGCGTTCAACGAATTCTCGCAGCGCTACCAGGGCGCGTTCGACGAGCCGGTGCCGCTGTTCCGCCGCCGTGCGGCCTCGGCAGAAGCAAAGGTGAACGCATGAGCGACGCCCGCGCCACCGCACTGACGCCGGAACTCGCCGCGAAGGTCGAACGGCTCGACGCGCTGCTCGCGCAGATTGCCGCGCGCCATCCGAACGTGAAGTTCGCGAGCAGCCTCGCGGCCGAGGACATGCTGGTCACGCACGCGATCCTGTCGAAGGGCGTGTCGATCGGCATCTTCTCGCTGAACACGGGCCGCCTGCACGCGGAGACGGTCGGCATGATCGACCGTGTGCGCGAGCGTTACGGCTACGAGATCGAGCAGTTCCACCCGCAGCAGGATGCGGTGGACAAGTATGTCGCCGACCACGGCCTGAACGCGTTCTACGAGAGCGTCGAGCTGCGCAAGGCCTGCTGCCACATCCGCAAGGTCGAGCCGCTCAACCGTGCGCTCGCCGACGTCGACGCGTGGGTCACGGGCCAGCGCCGCGAGCAGTCGGTCACGCGTGCGGAACTGCACGAGGACGAGCACGACGACGCGCGCGGCATCGCGAAGTACAACCCGCTCGCCGACTGGACGGAAAGCGACGTGTGGGCCTACCTGAACGCATTCGACGTGCCGGTCAACCCGCTGCATGCGCGCGGCTATCCGAGCATCGGCTGCGAGCCGTGTACGCGCGCGATCCGTCCCGGCGAGGACAGCCGGGCGGGCCGCTGGTGGTGGGAATCGCGCGATTCGAAGGAGTGCGGGCTGCACATCTCGATCACGCCGATTCCCGCGGCGGCCGAGGCCGGCACCGCGCACTGAACGACCGACACAAGACCGAACATGCGCCGCCTGCGAAAGCGGGCGGCACGAACCCAGAAGAGAAGGACTGAAATCATGAGCACGACGCTCGAGCAATCCGCCTTTGCCCCGCCCACCGGCGACGACAGCCGCATGGGCCACCTCGACTGGCTCGAGGCCGAGTCGATCCACATCCTGCGCGAACTCGTGGCCGAGTGCAGCAAGCCGGCGCTGCTGTTCTCGGGCGGCAAGGATTCGGTCGTCGTGCTGCATCTCGCGCTGAAGGCGTTCGGCCTCGGCGCGAACCGCAAGACGTCGCTGCCGTTCCCGCTCGTGCACATCGACACGGGCCACAACTATGAAGAGGTGATCGACTTCCGCGATCGCCGTGCGAAGGAGATCGGCGCCGAGCTGATCGTCGGCCACGTCGAGGACTCGATCAAGCGCGGCACCGTCGTGCTGCGCCGCGAGACCGATTCGCGCAACGCCGCGCAGGCCGTCACGCTGCTCGAGACGATCGAGCAGCACGGCTTCACCGCGATGATCGGCGGTGCGCGCCGCGACGAGGAGAAGGCGCGCGCGAAGGAGCGCATCTTCTCGTTCCGCGACGAATTCGGCCAGTGGGATCCGAAGGCACAGCGCCCGGAACTGTGGAGCCTGTTCAACGCGCGCCTGCACAACGGCGAGCACCTGCGCGTGTTCCCGATCTCGAACTGGACCGAGCTCGACGTGTGGCAATACATCGCCCGCGAGAACCTCGAACTGCCGTCGATCTACTACGCGCACCAGCGCGAGATCGTGCGCCGCAACGGGCTGCTCGTGCCGGTCACGCCGCTCACGCCGATGCGTGAAGGCGAGACGAGCGAACTCGCGCAGGTGCGCTTCCGCACGGTCGGCGACATCAGCTGCACGTGCCCGGTCGAGAGCGACGCGGACGACGTCGAGAAGATCATCGCCGAGACGGCGGTGACCGAGATCACCGAACGCGGCGCGACCCGGATGGACGATCAGGCGTCCGAAGCCGCGATGGAACAGCGCAAGAAGCAAGGTTATTTCTGAAGCACACGAGGACATTCACATCATGAGCATCATCGAGAACAACGAAGACCTCGGCGTGCTGCGCTTCATCACCGCAGGCAGCGTCGACGACGGCAAGAGCACGCTGATCGGCCGCCTGCTGTACGACAGCAAGGCCGTGCTGTCCGACCAGCTGTCCGCGCTGTCGCGCGCGAAGAACAAGCGCACGGTCGGCGACGAGCTCGACCTCGCGCTCCTGACCGACGGCCTCGAGGCCGAGCGCGAGCAGGGCATCACGATCGACGTCGCGTACCGTTACTTCGCGACCGCGAAGCGCAAGTTCATCATCGCGGACACGCCGGGCCACGAGCAGTACACGCGCAACATGGTGACGGGCGCGTCGACCGCGCACGCGGCGATCATCCTGGTCGACGCGACGCGCGTGACGGTCGAGAACGGCGTCGCGGAACTGCTGCCGCAGACCAAGCGCCACAGCGCAATCGTCAAGCTGCTCGCACTGCAGCACGTGATCGTCGCGATCAACAAGATGGACCTCGTCGACTATAGCGAAGCGCGCTTCAACGAGATCCGCGACGCGTACGTCGTGCTCGCGAAGCAGCTCGGCATCACCGACGTGCGCTTCGTGCCGGTGTCGGCGCTCAAGGGCGACAACATCGTCGGCGCGAGCGAGCGCATGCCGTGGTATGCGGGCGAGCCGCTGCTCGACGTGCTCGAGACGCTGCCCGTCGAGACGCAGGCGCATGACGCGCTGCGCTTCCCGGTGCAGTGGGTCGCGCGCCAGGACGGCAGCTCGGCCGACGATTTCCGCGGTTACATGGGCCGCATCGAGGCGGGCGAGGTGAAGGTCGGCGACCAGATCGTCGTGCTGCCGTCGAACCGCACCGCGACGGTTGCCGAGATCATCGCGCCGGTGCCGGGCGGCACCGCGGCCGTCGAGCATGCGTTCGCGGGCCAGACGGTGACGATCCGCCTCACGGAAGACGTCGACGTGTCGCGCGGCGACATGTTCGTCGCGACGGATGAAACGGTCGCGCCGGCGAAGAAGCTCGAGGCCGACCTGTGCTGGTTCGACGAGACGCCGCTGTCGCCGCAGCGCAAGTACCTGCTGAAGCAGACCACGAGCACGGTGTTCGCGAAGATCGGCGCGGTCAAGCAGGTGCTCGACGTGCACACGCTGTCGCACGCGACCGACCGTCACGAGCTGAAGATGAACGACATCGGCCGCGTCGCGCTGACGCTGCAAAAGCCGATCGTCTGCGACACGTACGATGCGCATCCGGGCACCGGCGCGTTCGTGCTGATCGACGAGGCGACGCATCATACGGTCGCCGCGGGCATGATCCGGGCGTTCTCGGCGTTCTCGGCGTAACCGGCGTAACCGGCGTAACCGGCGTAACCGGCGAACCCCGCGCCGCTTCCGGCGGCGCGGACCGATGCCGGCGCTTGCAGGGAAGTGACCAACATGGGCAAGGTGTATCTGATCGGAGCGGGGCCGGGCGCGGCGGACCTCATCACGGTGCGCGGCGCGCGGCTGCTTGCCGAGGCCGACGTCGTGCTGCACGATGCGCTCGTCGAGCCGGCGATGCTCGACTACGCGCCGAACGCGCGCAGGATCGCGGTCGGCAAGCGCTGCGGGCAGCGCTCGACCGCGCAGCAGTTCATCAACAAGCAGATCGTCGATGCGGCGCACGAACATGCGCGCGTCGTGCGGCTGAAGGGCGGCGATCCGATGCTGTTCGGCCGCGCGGACGAGGAAATGCGCGCGCTCGAGGCGGCCGGCATCGACTTCGAGGTCGTGCCGGGCATCACCGCGGCGCTGGCCGGCGCGGCGACGCTGAAGCGCTCGCTGACGCTGCGTGGCGTCGCGCGCAGCGTCGCGTTCGCGACGCACAGCCGCGCGCCGGGCAGCGACGAGATCCGTGAGGCCGCGCGCGCCGATTCGATCGTCTACTACATGGGCCGCGACAGCGCGCCCGGCATTGCGCAGCAGTTGATCGACGCGGGCCGCGCGCCGTCGACGCCGGTCGCGATCGTCGAGGCGTGCAGTACCGCGCGCGAACGCACGCTGACGCTGACGCTCGCCGCGATGGCGGCAGGCGACGCGCAGGCGTGGCTCGATCCGGCGGAACCGAGCCTGCTGATGATCGGCGACGCGTTCGCCGAGCGCGGGGCGGCCGCGAAGCGGGCCGACGGGATGCGCGACGCGGCCTGAGCGGAGCAGGGCGTCCGAAACGAAAAAGAGCGCTGGCTTGCGGCCAGCGCTCTTTTTTCTTGTGCGGTTTTCTTGTCGCTCGCGTGCCGTTTATGCGCCGTCGTGCAACTGATCGAGGCAGTAGCGCGCAATCGCGTCGAGCACGCCGTCGTCCTCGCCCACCGCGGTCGCGCAGCGGATCTCGACGCCTGGATGCGCGGCGCGGCACGCGTCGACGAGCTGCGGCAGGTCGCGCCGAATATGGCCACCCTGGCCGAAGAACACCGGCACCACGGTGATGCGCGTGCATCCGGCCGCCACCTGCGCGGCGATCGCGGTGTCGAGCGACGGCGTCATCAGCTCGAGGAACGCGAGCGAAACGAACGAGGCGGGCGAAGCAGCCGCATCGACGCCGCGTGCGGCGCGCAGCCGCGCGGCGAGCCGCTCGAACGGCTCCGCCCAGCGCGGATCGCGGGCGCCGTGGGCGAACAGGACGATACCGTGCGAACTCATGCGGCCCTCCATCGCGTGCCGGCGCTCAGTGCCGGTCGACCCATTTGAGCGCGAACAGGCCGAGCCCCAGGTAGATCAGGCCGGGGGTCGCCGCCGTCAGCGGCGCGGGCCACGTGTTCAGCGTGCCGATATGCGAGAACAGCGTATTGAGGAGCTGGAAGCTCATGCCGAGCATGATGCCGCCGAACACCTTCACGCCAACCACGCCCGCGCGCGTGTGCAGGTACGCGAACGGCAGCGACAGCACCAGCATCACGAACACCGCGAACGGATACAGCAGCTTGCGCCACAGCGCGATGTCGTAGCGCTGCGTGTCCTGCTGGTTCTCCTTCAGGTGCTGGATGTAGCGGAACAGGTTGATGATCGACATCCGGTCCGGCGACACGAGCAGCACCGACAGGATCTGCGGCGTCAGGTCCGAGCGCAGCCGGTATTCCGGCAGCATGACCTGCTGCGACCGGTAGACGGGGTTCAGCGCGTCGGCCGGCTGGCCGCCGCTCGGCTTGATCGGCGTGAGCTCGGTCTCGGTCACGCCAGTGAGGAGCCAATGGCCGGGCGGCTCGTAGCGCCCCGTCTGCGCGATCCGCACGTTCTGCAGCTCGAACTTCGAATCGAATTCATAGATCCGCACGTTGCTGATCGTCGAATCCGGCGCGAGGCTGCCGACGTTCACGAAGCGCGTGACCTGCTCGCCGTTGTCGCGGGCCGCGAGCGTGTCCTTCACCCACACGCCCGACTGGAAGTTCGACGACACCGACGCGCCGAGCGCCTGCAGCCGCACGCGCTCGGACAGCTGGTCGGCATACGGGCCGACGAACTCGCCGATCAGGTAGGTGACGATCACGAGCGGAATGCCGATCTTCAGCAGCGAGCGCAGCGCCTGGTTGGTCGCGAGGCCCGACACGCGGAAGATCGTGAATTCCGACTGCGCGGCCATCTGCGCGAACACGTAGATCGCGCTGATCAGCGCGGCCACCGGGATGATCTCGTAGAAGCGCGACGGCGTCTGCAGCGCGACGCGCAGCACCGCGTAGCCGAACTTGTAGTTGCCGTGCCCGACCGAGTTCAACTCGCTGATCAGGTCGAAGAAGAAGAACAGGCCCGAGAACGCGAACAGGATGAAGACGAACGTGACGTAGATCTGCCGCGCGAAGTACCTTTCATAGATCCGCATCGATCATGCTCCCGTCGAGCGGCTGAACAGCGCGCGTGTGAACAGCGGGCGGTTGCGCACGCGCAGCCAGAAGATGAGCGCGACGATTGCCGCGACGACGAGGTGCAGCCCGACGAGGCCGACGCCGAACGACAGCTTGCCCTGCTCGATCTGCGCCTGTACCACGTTGAGCAGGTTCGAGTAGGTCAGGTAGATCAGCACGGCCATCACGAGGTTGATCGTGCGGCTGCGGCGCGGGTTCTGGTACGCGAGCGGGATGCCGAGCACCATCAGGTTGAGCGCAATCAGCGGCAGGCCCGCGCGCCACGCGAACTCGGCGAGGTTGTCGCGCGTCGGGTTGCGCAGCAGATCGGGGGTCGGCGTGCTGTTGGTGGTCGGCACGTTGACGACCGGCTTGTTCGTGATCTTCACGCCGTAGCGCTCGAACTCCATGATCTTGAAGTTCGGCTGGCCGGGCGTGCCGTCGTAGCGGCGGCCGTCCTCGAGCACGACGAAGCGGTCGCCGTCCTTCGAGGTTTCCGTGTGGCCCGTCTGCGACACGACGACGTTGACCTTGCCGTTCTCGGTCGACGTGACGAACACGTTCTGCACCTTCGACTGGTCCGGCGTCATCTTCTCGATGAAGAACACGCGATGGTTCGTGGCCGACTCGCGGAACTGGCCGGGCGCGAGCAGCGAGATCTCGTCGCGCTGCTGGAAGCGCGCCTTGATCAACTTGCTCTGCTGGTTCGACCACGGCCAGCCGACGAACGCGAAGAACGCGATCAGCAGCACGATCGGCGTCGCGAACACGCCGATCGGCTTGATGAGGCGCGTGAGGCTCACGCCGGACGCGAGCCAGACAACCATTTCGGAGTCCCGGTACCACCGGGTCAGCACGAACAGGATCGACACGAACAGCGTGACGACGAGCATCACCGCGAGGTAGCCGATCACGGTCAGGCCGATCAGCACGAGCACGTCCCGCGGATCGATTTCACCGGACGCGGCGTAGCCGACGATGCGGATCATCATCGTCGTGAGCATGATCGTGAGCAGCACCATGAACACGGCGCCAGCCGTATACGCAAGCTCGCGCTGGAGGGAGCGTTCGAAGATCATTCTTGATGAGAAGAGGGCGGGGCGCTGCGCACGCGTGGGGGGGCGCTCGCGCCGCCACGGGAAAAATAGCGGATAATTGCGGCTTTCATCCTTAGCCCAGATTTTATCCGAGGACAAGCGCGATGGACTTTAGCATAAAAGGCTGTGATTGGAGCAAAGGCGAGTCGAAGGGGTTCCTGACCGGAAAGTCCGACTGCATCGTGCTCGGCATCTTCGAGGCGCAAACGCTGTCGGGCGCCGCGCTCGACATCGACACAGCGACCAAGGGCCTGATCTCGCGCATCGTGAAGGCCGGCGACATGGACGGCAAGCGCGGCAAGACGCTGTTCCTGCACGAGGTGCAGGGCATCGGCGCATCGCGCGTGCTGCTCGTCGGCCTCGGCAAGCAGGATGCTTTCAACCAGAAAGCCTACACCGATGCAGTCACGGCTGCCTGGCGCGCGCTGCTCGCGACCCGGGTCGTCCAGGTCACCTTCACGCTGGCCCAACTGCCGGTCGACGAGCGCAGCTCCGACTGGGGCGTGCGCACGGCGATTCTTGCGCTGCGCAACGAAACCTACCGCTTCGTGCAGCTCAAGAGCAAGCCGGAACCGGTGCCGCATGCGCTGAAGCGCATCGTGTTCAGCGTCGACCCGGCCGACGAGAAGACCGCGAAGGTCGCGGCCAAGCAGGCCGTCGCGCTCGCGAACGGCATGGATCTGACCCGCGATCTCGGCAACCTGCCGGGCAACGTCTGCACGCCGACCTATCTCGCGAACACCGCGAAGCAGATCGCGAAGGACTGGGGCCTGAAGGCCGAGGTGCTCGGCCTGAAGCAGATCCAGGCGCTGAAGATGGGCTCGTTCCTGTCGGTCGCGCGCGCGTCGGTCGAGCCGCCGCAGTTCATCGTGCTGCATTACCAGGGCGCCGCCGCGAAGGCCGCGCCGGTCGTGCTGGTCGGCAAGGGCATCACGTTCGACACCGGCGGCATTTCGCTGAAGCCGGGCGAGGGCATGGACGAGATGAAGTACGACATGTGCGGCGCGGGCTCGGTGCTCGGCACGATCCGCGCGGTCGCCGAAATGGGCCTGAAGATCAACGTCGTCGCGATCGTCCCGACCTGCGAGAACATGCCGGGCGGCAACGCGACGAAGCCGGGCGACATCGTCACCAGCATGAAGGGCCTGACGATCGAGGTGCTGAACACGGACGCCGAGGGCCGCCTGATCCTGTGCGACGCGCTGACCTACGCGGAGCGCTTCAAGCCGGCTGCGGTGATCGACGTCGCGACGCTGACGGGCGCCTGCATTATCGCGCTCGGCAACCACAACAGCGGCCTGTTCTCGAAGGACGACGCGCTCGCGGGCGAGCTGCTCGACGCGTCGCGCGAGGCGAACGACCCGGCATGGCGCCTGCCGCTCGACGACGAGTACCAGGACCAGCTGAAGTCGAACTTCGCGGACATCGCGAACATCGGCGGGCGTCCGGCCGGCAGCGTGACGGCCGCATGCTTCCTGTCGCGCTTCACCGACAGCTACCCGTGGGCGCACCTCGACATCGCGGGCACCGCATGGAAGAGCGGCGCGGCGAAGGGCGCGACCGGCCGTCCTGTGCCGCTGCTCGCGCAGTTCCTGATCGACCGCGCCGGCCAGTGATGGCGGGGTGCGACACGTTGCGGGCGAGCGGGCGATGACGCGGATCGATTTCCACACGAACGTCGGCGACTCGCTCGCCTACGCGTGCCGGCTGCTGCGCAAGGCCTACCAGGCCGGGCAGCCGGTCGTCGTGCTCGCGGAGCCCGCGCGCCTGCGCGCGCTCGACGAGCGGCTCTGGACGTTCTCGCCGCTCGATTTCATTCCGCATTGCGGGGTCGACAGCGCGCATGCGGCCGATACGCCGATCCTGCTCGCGGCCGACCTCGACAAGACGCCGCATCACCAGATACTGTTGAATCTCGGTGCGGCGGTGCCGGCGCAATTCGCACGCTTCGAGCGGCTGCTCGAGGTGGTCGGCAACGAGCCGGCCGAACTGAGCGCGGGGCGCGAGCGCTACCGCTTCTATCGCGATCGCGGCTACGCGCTGAACAACTACAAGCAGGGCAACTAGCCGAACCCGTCGACGGAGTATCCACGTGGGGCAAGCCGAATCATCCTCGATCCCGACGCTGACCGACGTGCTGGTGCCGGGCAAACCGGCGCCGGCGCAACAGTCGGCGGCCGACGCGCCGCATGACGACGCGGCGATTCCGCTGCTGACCGATGTGATCGCGCCGGGCAAGCCGGCGCCCGCAGAGGTAGCGGAACCCGACGTGTCTCCGGTTACGGCCGCGGCGCCTGATGAAACCGAAGCCGACCCCGATACGGTGTCCGTCGAGCCGGTGCCGACGCCGCATGTGCCGGCGGTCGAGTGGCCGCCTGTCGCGGCTGTTGCCGACGCGCAGGCGCCGGCTGCACCGGCGGCACCGGCCACATCGGCCACACTGACGGCAGAAGACGCGCAGCACATCGCCGAGCGGCTGCGCGACCGGTTGACGAATTACTTGACCGGGGAAGGGCGCGAAGCAATCGAGACGCGCTGCCGCGACGCGCTGCACGACCACACCGCGTGGCTCGTCAGCCAGATCACGCGTGAAGTGGCGCTCGCGCTCGAAACCGAAGTGATGGAGTGGGTGCGCGACGCAGTCGACGCAGAGATCGCACGCCGCAGCGCGCAGCATCCGGGCTGAACCGGACGCGCCGCTCCGGCCGGACTTACTTCAGCGACAGCACCCAGTGCGCGAGCGCGTGCGCCTCGGCGCCCGTCAGCTGCGTGTTCGCGGGCATCGGCACGTTGCCCCATACGCCAACGCTGCCTTTCACGATCGTCTGTGCGAGGTAGTCGCCGGCGTCGCCGCGGGTTGCGTACTTGTCGGCGATGTCGTGGAAAGACGGGCCCATCAACGGCTTGCTCACCGCGTGGCAGGCCATGCAGTTCTTGCGTTGCGCGAGCGTCAGGCCATCCGTCTGCTCGGCGTGCGCGGCCGCGCTGCCGATCATCAGGGTCAGGATCGTTGCGCGCAATATCGTCTGTTTCATGCAATTCTCCGCCGGCGGCACCGCCGGCTTGACGTCTGCGCATTATAAAAGCAAAGGGAGCGCACGTTTTTGCGCTCCCTTTGCATCACACCGGCCGCTTCAGATCATATTAGGGGCCGCATCGCGGCCGCGCCTGGCTTCAGCCGGTGACGGCGCCCTGGTTCGCCGGCCGCGCGAGCGCCGCGAACTTCGCGAGCACGCCGCGCGTGTAGCGCGGCGCCGGCTGCTGCCACGCGGCGCGACGGCGCGCCAGTTCGGCGTCGTCGACGTTCAGCTGCAGCAGCAGCCGGTGCGCGTCGATCGTGATCGAGTCGCCTTCCTGCACGAGCGCGATCGTGCCGCCGACGAATGCCTCCGGCGCGACGTGGCCGACCACCATGCCCCAAGTGCCGCCCGAGAAGCGGCCGTCGGTGATGAAGCCGACCGACTCGCCGAGCCCCTTGCCGATGATCGCCGACGTCGGCGCGAGCATTTCCGGCATCCCCGGGCCGCCCTGCGGGCCGAGATAGCGCAACACGAGGATGTCGCCCGCGTGGATCCGGTCGCCGAGGATCGCTTCCATCGCGCTCTGCTCGTCGTCGAACACGCGCGCGGGGCCCGTGACCACCGGGTTCTTCAGCCCCGTGATCTTCGCGACCGCGCCGTCTTCCGCGAGGTTGCCCTTCAGGATCGCGAGGTGGCCTTGCTTGTACAGCGCCTGGTCGATCGGGAAGATCACCTTCTGGTCCGCGCGCGGCGTGCCCTGCACGTCCTTCAGCTCTTCGGCGAGCGTGCGGCCCGTGATCGTGATGCAGTCGCCGTGCAGCAGGCCTGCGTCGAGCAGGATCTTCAGCACCTGCGGAATGCCGCCCGCCTGGTGCAGGTCGGTCGCAACATACTGGCCCGACGGCTTCAGGTCGCAGATCACCGGCACGCGCTGGCGGATCCGCTCGAAGTCGTCGATCGTCCAGTCGACTTCGGCCGCGTGCGCGATCGCGAGGTAATGCAGCACCGCGTTGGTCGAGCCGCCCGTTGCCATGATCAGCGACACCGCGTTCTCGATCGATTGCTTCGTGATGATGTCGCGCGGCTTCAGGTCCTGCTTCACCGCCTCGACCAGCACGCGCGCCGATTCGGCCGCGGAGTCGACCTTTTCCTCGTCCGGGTTCGCCATCGTCGACGAATACAGCAGCGACATGCCGAGCGCCTCGAACGACGAGCTCATCGTGTTCGCGGTGTACATGCCGCCGCACGAGCCGGTCGTCGGGCACGCGTTCTGCTCGACCCCTTCGAAATCTTCCTGCGACATCCGGCCCGCGGTGAACTCGCCGACCGCCTCGAACGACGATACGATCGTCAGGTCGCGGCCCTTCCAGTGGCCGGGGCGGATCGTGCCGCCGTACACGTAGATGCCCGGCACGTTCAGGCGCGCGAGCGCGATCATCCCGCCCGGCATGTTCTTGTCGCAGCCGCCGACGACGACCACGCCGTCCATCCACTGGCCCTGCACGCAGGTCTCGATGCAGTCGGCAATCACTTCGCGCGACACGAGCGAGTATTTCATCCCCTCGGTGCCCATCGACATGCCGTCCGAAATGGTCGGCGTGCCGAAGATCTGCGGGTTCGCGTCGGCGGCCTTCACGGCCGCGACCGCCGCATCCGACAGGCGCTGCAGGCCCGCGTTGCACGGCGTGATCGTCGAATGGCCGTTGGCGATGCCGATCATCGGCTTGTCGAAATCGTCCTTCCGGTAGCCGAGCGCGTAATACATCGAGCGGTTCGGCGAACGGGCCACGCCTTGCGTGACGTTCTTCGAGCGGCGGTTGTATGACATGGGGACTCCATCTTCGTTGGGGTGATGGCGGCGGGTGCGTCCGAAGGCGGCGCATCGGCTCGGGTAACGCAAGAATGCAATGTCCGTTTGAGCGTGTCCAATATATTATTCATGGCCTATTAGGTCGTTTCTCATATGACTGATGCCTGAGCTGACCCCCGATCTGCGCCAGTGGCGCTATTTCCTGACCGTCGCCGAGGAGCGCCATTTCGGCCGCGCGGCGACGCGCCTGCTGATCACGCAGCCGCCGCTGTCGCAGGCGATTCGCGCGCTCGAGGAGCAGCTCGGCGTCGCGCTGTTCGTCCGTACCAAGCGCTCGGTTGCGTTGACGGCGGTCGGCGCGGCGCTGCTGCCGGACGTGCGCAAGCTGCTCGAAGCGGCCGATGCGCTGCCGCCCCGTGCGCAGAGCCTCGCGCGCGGCGAGACCGGCTCGCTCGCGCTCGCGTTCGTGTCGACCGCCGATTACGGCTTGCTGCCGTCGCTGTTGCGCGCGTTTGGCGCGCGCTACCCGCAGGTGCGGCTGCAGCTCGCGGAGGCGACGAGCGACGTGCAGATCGAGGAGCTTGCCGCCGGCCGCATCGACGCCGGGCTGGTCATTCCACCCGTGCCGCCGCGTCATGCGGCCGAGCTGTCGTACCTGCCGGTCGTGCGCGAGCCGCTCGTGCTCGCGATGCCGGCCGCCGTGCCTGACGCGCATGAAGATGCGCCGGTGCGGCTCGCGGACGTCGCCGCGCTGCCGCTCGTGATCTTCCCGCGCCGTTTGGCGCCCGGCTTTTATGACATCATTACGGGCTGCTACGGCGCGGCGGGGGTGACCCCGCGCATCGGCCAGGAAGCGATCCAGATGCAGACGATCGTGAGCCTCGTGTCGGCCGGCATGGGTGTCGCACTGGTGCCGCAGTCGCTGCGTAACCTGCGGCGCACCGGCGTGGTCTACCGGCCGCTCGCGGACGGCGCGCCTGTCGTCGAGACGGGCCTCGTGTGGCGCACGGGCGACGTCAGCCCCGTGCTGGCCGGCTTCATCGACATCGTGCGCGCGCAGGCGTTCGTTCGCGCGTGATGCGAACGATCGCGCGCCGGCATCGTCCAATGCGCGGCACGTTTGTACGCCGTCGCAGCGAATTCGAAACCTTCACCGCTAACCCATGATCATTCACCCGAATTTCGACCCTGTCGCGATCCATCTCGGGCCGCTCGCCGTGCGCTGGTACGGGCTCATGTATCTCGTCGGCTTCATCGCCGCGATCGTCGTCGGACGGGTCCGCCTGAAGCTGCCGCATGTCGCCGCACAGGGCTGGACCGCGAAGGACATCGACGACATGATGTTCTACGGTGTCCTTGGCACCGTGCTCGGCGGCCGGCTCGGCTATGTGCTGTTTTACAAGGCGAGCTTCTACTTCTCGCATCCGCTCGACATCTTCAAGGTGTGGGAAGGCGGGATGTCGTTTCACGGCGGCTTCCTCGGCGTGACGCTCGCGATGATGCTGTTCGCGTGGCAGCGCAAGCGTCACTGGCTGCAGGTCACCGATTTCGTTGCGCCGATGGTGCCGACGGGTCTCGCGGCGGGCCGGCTCGGCAACTTCATCAACGGCGAACTGTGGGGGCGCGTGACCGCTCCGAACGAGCCGTGGGCGATGCTGTTCCCGGGCGCGTCGCGCGACGATGCGGCGTGGCTCGGCGCGCATCCGGAACTCGCCGCGAAGTGGCACCTGAACGACGTGTTCCTGCAATACCAGATGCTGCCGCGCCATCCGTCGCAGCTCTACGAGATTGCGCTCGAAGGCGTCGTGCTGTTCTTCGCGCTGTTCTTGTTCGCGCGCAAGTCGCGTCCGATGGGCGCGGTGTCCGCGCTGTTCCTGATCGGCTATGGCCTCGCACGCTTCACCGTCGAGTTCGCGCGTGAGCCGGACGATTTCCTCGGGCTGCTCGCGCTCGGCCTGTCGATGGGGCAGTGGCTGTCGCTGCCGATGATCATCGCGGGTATCGCGATGATGATCTGGGCGTATCGGCGCCGCGCGACCGCGGCCACCGCATGATGCGTTCACCTGAATGATGCAGCAACGAAAAACGCCGGCCCCGGGCCGGCGTTTTCGCATCTGGCGTGCAGACGTCGCGCGTTACTTCTCGCGCGTTACTTCATCTGCACCGAGCCGTTGACTGACACCGACACGGTCGCCTTGCCGCCTTCGACTGCGATCGGCGCGCTCATCTTTGCGCTGTCCATCGCGGGCGCAGCCATCGCCATCATGCGCGGATACGGTTGCACGTTGCGGCCGCTGCCGACGTTCACGTCGCGAATCGTATAGCCGTTGTAGCCGAATGCCTTCGCGGCTTCGTCTGCGCGAGTGCGGAACGACTTGATCGCTTCGGTCGTGAGCTTCTCCTCGGCCGCACGCTGCGCTTCCGGCGACAGCGTGAACTCGACGTTCGCCACCTGCATCAGGTTCGACAACTGGCCCGCGAGCTTCGATGCCGCAGCGAAGTCGCGCGACTCGAGCACGACTTCGGTACGGCCGCGCCATGCGGAGATCTTGCCGTCGCGGTCCGTGCTCGGATAGACGGAGAATGCGCCCGTATGCGCGGTCACGCCCGCCACGCTCTTCGCCTGCGCGAGTGCGGCGTCGGCGCGCTGGTTCAGCTTGGACGTCAGGCTGCCCGGGTCCTTCGCCTGCTCTTCATAGAACAGCGTGATGTGGATCACGTCCTGCGGCACTTCGCTGCTGGCCTGCGACGACAGCGACAGCACGCCCGACGGCTGCGGGAAGTGCGGGTTGACGGACTGGGCCTGTGCGGCGGCCGGCGCGAGGGCCAGCGCAGCGGGCACGGCGGCGGCAAGCATCAGCGACAGCGCGAGTGCGGATTTCTTCGTCATTGTTGGACTCCTTATGGGACGCACGCGGATCACGCGTGCGCGACGCGGGTGGACCGCGCGAGGGAAGAACGACAGCCGGCCGGATCGGCCGGTCGCGGTTGCTTAGTCCGGGCGATGGACCGGCGAGTTCCGGACGGGGCGTGCGTGCTGACCGAATTTGACTTTTGCGCGCCCGCGCTTACGCCATCAGCCGTTCGGTGATGAAGCGCCATTCGGCGCGCGTGACGGGCGTGATCGACAGCCGGTTGCCTTTCGCAAGCACGCGCATGTCCGAGAGTTCGTCGTGTTCGCGCAGCGCCGCGAGTGAAACGAGCGGCGATTTCTTCACGAAGCGAACGTCGACGAGCAGCCAGCGCGGCGTTTCCTGCGTCGACTTCGGATCGTAATAGGGGCTCTTCGGATCGAACTGCGTGGGATCGGGGTAGGGCGTCGACGACACTTCGGCGAGACCCGCGATGCCCGGCTCGGGGCAGCTCGAGTGATAGAACAGCACGCCGTCGCCGATCTTCATCGTGTCGCGCATGAAATTGCGCGCCTGATAGTTGCGCACGCCGGTCCAGGGCAGCGTGCGCTGCGGCGCGCTCGCGAGATCGTCGATGCTCGCTTCGTCCGGTTCGGACTTCATCAGCCAGTATTGCATGGATCGTGATCGATGCAGAAAGAGGCAAACAGGCCCTGGAAAAGGAAACGGCATCGGGACACGCCCGATGCCGTTGGATAGGCCCCCGCCTTAGCCGCTAGGCCGGCATCCTGAACCTGGGGTTCAGAATTGGTCGCAGTTAGCAGCACTTCGGGTACATCAGACAGAGTGACGCGCGCGCCCGTGCTACAAATTTCCGCAACCGTGCACATGGCATTGGTTCAAGGAATATATGACCTTGGCGAACCAGGCAGGGAAGCTGACTGAACTGTGAATCTACGCGTCCAATTTGACCACCGTTGACCGCTGAGATCAAGCGGAATCGACGCATCGATTCGAGGTTACTGCGTCTCGTGCTGTGCGAGCACCGCACCGAGCTTTTCGTTCATCTGGCGCATTGTACGCCGGATTTCTTCCGCGGGAAATGCTTCACCGTGACGCACGCTCGTCTGCAGCCGCAGCAACTCCGACGCGAGCGACAGTGCCGCCATCACAGCGATGCGATCGGTGCCGCGCACCGAGCTGTTCGAGCGGATCTTCGACATTTCCGCGTCGACGCGCGCGACAGCCTCGAGCAGCGCCGCTTCGGTCTCGGCCGAACAGGCGAGCCGATAGGCCTGACCGAGAATCGAGACTTCGATCTGCTTGGTGCTCATGCGTGTTCTCCGTGGCTGGCCGCGTCGTCGCTATCGGTGCGCGCCTGCGCATCCAACAGGTCGAGCTGGTTGTCGGCTTCTGCCGCGCTCTTCGTGCGCGGCAGTTTTTCGAGAATCGCGTTCAGTTTCACCTGCGCGTCGTCGATCTTCGCCGACAGCGTGTCGCGTTCCTCTGCGAGCGCATTGCGTTCCTCGCGCAGCTGCGCGAGCTCGGTGCGCACCGTGTCCGCTTCGGCGCGCAGTTGTGCGACCTGCTCTTCGAGCGCGAGCCGTTCCGAGTGATAGCGCTGGTTCAGCGCAATCAGCCGGCCAATATTTTGAGATAGGGTTTCGAGTTCGTTGAGCATCTGCTGCGTCCTCTAAAGACCCAGTATTTTAGCGCGGAATAGCGCGCATTCCGACATCTGTAACGTTTCCAGTCGTAACACCCCGGCTTCTTGCACCGAATTTGCGAGACGGACACGATTTCGCATGCGTGCCGGCCGCTTTCTTGACGCTCCCGCGGCCCGCTCCTAAACTGGCGCCGCTTCGGTGCTCGCGCGTACGACGCGCGGTTAAACGGGAAGCAGGGCGCCGGCTTCGCCAGGAGCGGCCAACCTGCGCTGCCCCCGCAACGGTAAGCGGCCGCATCGGACGATGCAGGCCGGCTCAGGCGCGCTCGGCGTGTGCGGTTCGCACGCGGGCGCGGGCCACTGCGCGTGAAACGCGCGGGAAGGCGAGCCGGTGTGCCGCCAGCCCGGATACCGGCCGAGGCGGGGAGCCCGTACGCGGGCTTCATGACGCGCGGCCTGCGGGGAAGCGGGGCGCGCAGCCGTTCACAGGATATCTTCGATGCTGACCCCAATCGCCCGCACCGCGCTCCGCGCGCTATGCGGGTTGCCGCTCGCCGCTGCGGCGCAGACGGCCGCTGCCGATCCCGCCGCGCCCGCTGTTGCGTCCACTGTTGCGCCTGCTTCCGCGCCTGCTGCCGCGCGTGCCGAACAGAACGCCGAAGGCTCGCTGCTCGCGCCGGTCGTCGTCACCGCGCAGCGCGCGCCGCAAGCCCTCGCTGACGCGATTCCGCAAACGACCGTGTTTGACGCGCACGACATCGCTGCGCATCCGGGCGCCGATCTGCCGACGCTGCTCGCGTTCGCGCCGGGTGCGCAGATCGTGCGCAACGGCGGCCCTGGCGCGACCGCGACGCTGTTCTTGCGCGGCGCGCAATCGACGCAGTCGCTCGTGCTGATCGACGGCGTGCGGGTCGATTCCGCGAGCCTCGGCGCCGCGCAGCTGAGCCAGCTGCCGCTCGACCAGATCGAGCGCGTCGAGATCGTGAACGGCAACGTGTCGTCGCTGTACGGTTCGGGCGCGATCGGAGGCGTCGTGCAGGTGTTCACGAAGGACGGCGGCAATCATCCGCCGCGTTTCAATTTCGCGGTCGGCCTCGGCAGCTATGGCACGCAGACGCAGCAGGCGGGCGTGTCGGGCCGGCTCGACAGCGAAGGCAGGACGACCTTCAGCCTGTCGGTCGCGCGCGAGAAGGACAACGGTTTTTCCGCGCTCGATCCCGCGAAGCAGCCGAATGCGAACCCGAACGCGAACGGCTACCTGAACGAGAGCGTCACGGCATCGCTGCGGCATCGCTTCAATGCGCGTTGGGATGCGGGCGTCAGCTACTTCCAGTCGAACGGCAACAACAGCTACGACAACGCGTTCGGCACGCCGACCGACCTGAACAACCTGTATTCGCGCGTGCAGCAGGCGCGCGTGTACGCGAACGGCAAGCTGCTCGACTGGTGGACGACGCACGTCAGCGTTGCCACCGGCAACGATCGCAGCCAGTCGGAGCTCAACGGTGTCTACACCGACCACTTCAATAGCGACAACCGGCAGTACACGTGGCAGAACGATTTCCGGATCGCACCCGACCAGATGATCCAGGCCGGCTACGAGCGGCTCGACCAGCAGTTCACGTCGAATGTGTATTCGGCGCCGCAGCGTCATGTGAATTCCGGCTGGCTCGGCTACACGGCGCGCGTCGGCCGCCAGCAGTTCCAGGCGAACCTGCGGCGCGACCAGTATTCGGATTTCGGCGGCGCGAACTCGTACTATCTCGGTTACGGCCTCGACGTCACCGATCGGTGGAAAGTCACCGCGAGCTATTCGAGCGCCTTCCGCGCGCCGAGCTTCAACGATCTCTATTACCCGATCGCCGGCAATCCGTCGATCCAGCCCGAGCGCAGCCATTCGGTCGAGGCCGCGGTGCATTACGCGTCCGATGCGCTCGGCGTCGCGCGCGTCACCGCGTTCCAGACACGTTACGCGAACCTGATCGACTATCGCCCCGGCGCGGACAGCTTCTTCTATGTCGCGCAGAACGTCGGCCGCGCGAAGGTGCAGGGGCTCGAGGCGTCGTGGCAGGGGCATGTCGGCAAGACCGACGTGCGGGTTGCCGCCACCTTGCAGAACCCGATCGACGAAACGCAGAATCAGGACCTGGACCGGCGCGCGCGGCGGTTCGCGTCGGCGACGGCGAGCCGTGCGTTCGGCCTGTTGCGCGTCGGCGGCGAGTGGCTCGTCAGTGGCGCGCGCAACGATTCGGGCGGCGGACGGCTCGGCGGCTACGGGCTCGTCAATCTGTCCGCCCGCTACAACATCACGAAGGCGTGGTATGTCAGCGCGCGCATCGACAACCTCTTCGACAAGGACTACGAGCTTGCCTACGCATACAACACGCCGCGGCGCGGCGCCTATGTCACGCTCGGCTGGCAGCAGCAGTAAGCGGCCGGCACGCGCAGGAGGGTGCGCCGCATGAGCGCGTCGCGCGCCGCCGCGATCTGGGCCGCGCTCGCGGCCGTGGTCGCCGTGCTGTTCGTCGCGTCGCTGACGATCGGCAGCGTGCCGATGTCGCCGTTGCAGGCGCTCGCGTCGCTCGTTCCGCACGGTGGTGGCGATGCGTCGGGCGGCGCTCAGCTGTTCGCCGACATCGTCCGCACGCTGCGCCTGCCGCGCGCGCTCGCGGGCTTCGCCTGCGGCGCGCTGCTTGCGCTCGCAGGTGCGCTGCTGCAGGTGCTGCTGCGCAATCCGCTCGCGGAGCCGTACGTGCTCGGGGTATCGGGCGGCGCGGCAGGCTTCGCGCTCGTCGCGATGATCGCGGGCGGCGCGTGGTGGCTCGTCGATGCGTCGGCGTTCGCGGGCGCGCTCGTGTCGGTCGCGCTCGTGCTCGGCCTCGCGCGCCGCGAGCTGTGGCGCGGCGAGTTACGCGACGCGTCGCCGCGGCTTCTGCTCACCGGCGTCGTGATCGCGGCGGGGTGGGGCGCGCTCGTCACGCTGCTGCTGTCGCTCGCGCCCGATGCGCGCCTGCGCGGCATCATCTTCTGGCTGACCGGCGACCTGAACGGTGTGGCCGCGCCGTGGTTCGCGTGGGGCGCGCTGCTGCTGGCCGCATGCATCGCATTGCCGGCCGCGCCGCAGCTGAACGTGCTGCTGCGTGGCGACGCGACTGCGCTCGCGCTCGGCGTGCCGGTCGCGCGGCTGCGCATGCGGATCTACCTGATCGCGTCGCTGGCCGCCGCCGCCGCGGTGACGACTGCGGGCACGATCGGCTTCGTCGGCCTCGTCGTCCCGCATGCGCTGCGTCTTGCGTTCGGCAACGACCAGCGCATGCTGCTGCCGGCCGCGATGCTCGCGGGCGGTGGCGGCGTGATGGCGGCCGACCTGCTCGCACGCACCGTGATCGCGCCCGCGCAATTGCCGGTCGGCGTGATGACCGCGCTGATCGGCGTGCCCGTGTTCCTGTGGATGTTGCTGAGGAGGCCGATGCGATGAACACGATGCGTTCCAGCCGTTCCGACGGCACCGCCTGCGCGGCCGTCAACCTGACGCTGCAGGCCGGCTCGCGCACATTGCTGAGCGGCTTCACGCAGGCTTTCCGGCCCGGCGAGATCTGGTGCGTCGCAGGGCCGAACGGCGCGGGCAAGACGACGCTGCTCGCGACGCTCGCGGGACTGCTTGTACCGTCGGGCGGCCATGTCGAAGTCGACGGCCGGCCGCTCGCCGCGTGGCCGCATGCGCAGCTCGCGTTGCGGCGCGCGCTGATGCCGCAGCAACTGCACGATGCGTTCAGCGCGACGGTGTTCGATACGGTGCTGCTCAACCGGTTTCCGTATCTCGGCGGCTGGGGCTGGGAGCGCGACGGCGACCGCGCGGCCGCGCGCGCGGCGCTCGCGACGTTCGGCCTGACGGCGCTTGCCGAGCGCGACGTGCTGTCGCTGTCGGGCGGCGAGCGGCAGCGCGTCGCGCTGGCCGCGACGCTGTGCCAGGATGCGCCGCTGCTGCTGCTCGACGAGCCGCTCGCGCATCTCGACCTGCATCACCAGGTCGATTGCCTGACCGCGCTGGCCGCGTGGCTCGACGCCGGCGCGCGCACCGTGCTGTTCTCGTGTCATGACCTGAATCTCGCGCGCCGTTTCGCGACGCACGCGCTGCTGCTCGACGGCCGCGGACGCGTGTGGGCGGGCCCCGTGCACGACGTGCTGACGCCCGAGCGCGCGAGCGACGCGTTCGGCTATCCGCTCGTGCTGATCCGCCAGGACGGCCGCGACGCATTGCTGCCCGCGTGGCCGGAGCGGCGATGACCCCCTTTCTTTCGACGTGCGGCTGCTGCCGCGCCAATGAGGCGAACTTCCGATGAAACCGACCGACTTCCTGCCCGACATCGCACCGCACGACATGTCGCAGCGCGCGCGCCTGCAGCACGTGATCGACCACAAGACCAAGCCGCCCGGCAGCCTCGGCCAGCTCGAGGCGCTGGCGCTGCAGCTGGGCCTGATCCAGCGCACCGAGCGCCCGCTCGTGCAGCGTCCGGTGACGATCGTGTTCGCCGGCGATCACGGGATCGCGGCCGAAGGCGTGAGCCCGTACCCGCAGGCCGTGACCGCGCAGATGGTCGCAAATTTCCTCGATGGCGGTGCGGCGATCAATGCGTTCTCGGGGGTCGCACAGAGCACGCTCGAGATCGTCGACGCGGGCGTCGCGTCGCCGCTGCCCACTTCGGACCGGCTGATCGCGCTGCCGGTCGCGCGCGGCACGCGCAATTTCGCGCTCGAGCCTGCGATGACGCGCGACGAGGCACTTGCCGCGCTTGCGGCCGGCGCCGCGCGCGTGCGCCATCATGCCGCGCTCGGCAGCAACGTGATCGGCTTCGGCGAGATGGGGATCGCGAACACGTCGTCGGCCGCGTGCCTGATGAGCCGCCTGCTCGACGTGCCGATCGACGCGTGCGTCGGGCGCGGCACGGGCCTCGACGACCAGGGGCTCGCGCACAAGCGCGCGGTGCTCGGACGCGCGCTCGCGCGGCATTCGCACGCGATCGAGCCGCTCGACGTGCTCGCGACGTTCGGCGGTTTCGAGATCGCGATGATGACGGGCGCGTATCTCGCGGCCGCGAGCGAGCGGATGGCGATCCTCATCGACGGCTTCATCGCGACGTCCGCGCTGCTCGTCGCCGAGCGGCTCGTGCCGGCCGTGCGCGACTACTGCGTGTTCTCGCACACGTCGAACGAGGCCGGACATCGCCGCATGCTCGAGCATTTCGGCGCGAAGCCGCTGCTCGCGCTCGACCTGCGGCTCGGCGAAGGCACGGGCGCGGCGCTCGCGCTGCCGCTCGTGCGCGCGGCGGCCGCGTTCATGACCGAGATGGCGAGCTTCGAATCCGCGGGCATCGACGATCGTGACGCCTGAGCGCGCGACCGGCCTGCGCGCCGAATTGCGCTACTTCTTCGTCGCGCTCGGCTATTTCACGCGCGTGCCCGTGCCGCGCGCGATCGGCTATGCGTCCGGCGATCTCGACCAGGCCGCGCGCTATTTCCCGCTCGTTGGCGCGTGCGTCGGCGCGTGGGGCGCGCTCGTCTACCTCGCCGCGCTGCACGCGCTGCCGGCGTCGATCGCGGCGGGCCTGTCGATCGCCGCGACGCTGCTTGCAACCGGCGCGTTCCACGAGGACGGGCTCGCCGACAGCTGCGACGCGTTCGGCGGCGGCTACACACGCGACGACGTGCTGCGGATCATGCACGACTCGCGGATCGGCACCTTCGGTGCGGTCGCGCTCGTGATCGCGCTCGGCCTGAAATGGCAGGCGCTTGCCGCGCTGCCGCCGCTGCGCGCCGCCTGGACGATGATCGCCGCGCACGCTGCGAGCCGTGCGATGGCGGTGAGCCTGCTGATGTCGCTCGATTACGTGCGCGCCGAAGGCAAGGCGAAGCCGGTCGCGCAGCGGATGGGGCCGCGCGCGGCGCTCGTCGCGACCGCAATCGGGCTGCCGTGGCTGTTCTGGCCGGACTGGCGCGCGGGCATGGCCGCGCTCGTCGCGCTGGTGCTGCTGCGCGCATGGCTTGCGCGCTACCTCGTGCGGCGGATCGGCGGCTACACCGGCGATTGCCTCGGCTTCGCGCAGCAGTTGGGGGAACTGACGATCTATCTCGTGGTGCTCGGATGGATATCGTCCTGATCCGGCATCCGGCGGTCGATGTCGATGCCGGCGTGTGCTACGGGCGCAGCGACGTGCCGCTCGCCGCGTCGGCGGACGCCGGTGCGCAGGCCGTGCGCGAGCGTCTCGCGGCGCTGCATACGCCGCCACCGGCGCGCATCTGGTGCAGCCCGCTGACGCGCTGTGCATCGGTCGCCGAGCGGCTCGCGGATGCGCTCGGCGCGCCGCTGCAGCGCGACGTGTGCTGGCAGGAGATGGACTTCGGCGCGTGGGAAATGCAGCGCTGGGACGACATCGACCGTGCGGCGCTCGACGCGTGGGCGGCCGACCTGATGCACGCGTGCGTCCATGGCGGCGAGAGCGTCGCGCGTTTCGCCGCACGGGTTGCGCAGCTCGTCGATGCGATCGCGCAGGTCGACGCGCCGCAATGGGCAGTCACGCATGCGGGCGTGATTCGCGTGCTTGCGTCGCAGGTGCTACGCGTGCCGCTCGACACGCTGCTGTCGCGGCCGGTGCCGCCGGGCGGCATCGTGTGGCTGCGTGCGCGCGATGCGGCGCACGCATGGGAGGTCGTGCACTGGGACGAGTAGGCACATATAGGCACGTACAGGCGCGTGTGCCGGTCAGCGTGCCGGCCGTCGCCTGCGTGCGGCGTCGAGATCCTCGCACAGCGCCGCCGCGCCTTGCGCGATGCGCGGCGACGGGCGCGTCAGCAGATCGCCGTCGATCGCGAACAGGTTGTCGCGCGCGACGGCGGTCAGCGCCGGCCACGCGCGCCAGCGCGCGAGGCTCGGCAGCGGCTCGTGCGACGGCGTCGCGCCGGTGCTCGTCGTCACGATCGCTTCAGGATTCGCCGCGAGCACGGCCTCGTCCGTCACGGTCGGCACGAGCGGCTTCAGCGACGCGAACACGTTGCGGCCGCCGCACAGCGCGATCACGTCGCTGATCAGATGCGTGCCATTGAGCGTCATCAGCGGCCGGTCCCATACCTGAAAGAACACCGTGACGCTCGCACGCGCCGCGTAGCGCGCGCGCAGCGCGTCGACGTCGCGCGTGAACGATGCCGCGGCCGCATCGGCCGCAGGCTGCGTGCCGAACAGCGCGCCGAGCTGGCGCAGCGACGACGCAATGTCGTCGAGATGCTTCGGCTCGCTGACGTAGAGCGGGATGTGCAGCGCGCGCAGCGCGTCGGTCTGCCGTTCGGCGTTGCCATGCCGCCAGACGACGATCAGGTCGGGCTTCAGCGCGGCGATCCGTTCGAGATCGAGCGCCTTGTTGTCGCCGACGCGCGGCACCGATTTCGCGGCGGGCGGATAGTCGCTGTACGTGACCGTGCCGACGAGCTTCGCGCCGCCGCCGGCCGCGTAGATCAATTCGGTTGCGTGCGGCGCGAGACTGACGACGCGTTGCGCGGGCGCGGGGAGCGTGACCGTGTTGCCCGCGTCGTCGCGGGCGCTGGCGTCCGCGCGCGCCGCCGAGGCGCCGCCGAGCGCGAGCGCTGCGGCCGGCAGCAGGCAGGCGAGCGGGCGCAACGTCAACGTGGTGCTCCGTGCAGCTCGGGTGCGCATTGTGCGAGCGCATCGGCGAGGCGCCGCCATTCGTCGTCGCTGCCCGGCAGGCCGACGCGCACGCTCGATGGCTGCGCGAAATGGCGTGTCCAGATACCGTGCCGCGCGAGCGCTGCGTGCAGCGCCGCGGCGCGCGGATCGGCGGTCCAGCTGAACAGCGGCGTCGCATGCACGGCAAAGCCATGTCCGCGCAACAGCGCGGCGAGCCGTTCACCGTCGGCGGCGAGCCGCTCGCGGGCCGCCGCCTGCCACGCGCGATCGGCGAACGCGGCCATGACCGCGTGCCGCGCGGGGCCGCTGACGGTCCACGCGCCGAGCGTGTCGCGCAACGCGCCGACGAGTTCGGGACACGCGAGCACGAAACCAGCGCGGATGCCCGCCAGCCCGAAGAACTTGCCGACTGAGCGCAGCACGACGAGACCGGGGCGATCGACGCAGGCTGCGAGCGAGCCGGTCGCGCCGGTGTCGGCGAACGCCTCGTCGACGATCAGCGTGCCGCCGCGCGCCGACAATTGCGCATGCCAGCCGAGCAGGCGCTCGGCCGCGACGCGTTCGGCGGTCGGGTTGTTCGGATTCCCGACGATCACGTGGCGCAGCGTGGCCGGCAGCGTGCCCGTCGCGATATCGAGCGTTTCGACGCGATGACCGTGGCGCGCGAGCGCGGGCCCGTACTCGCCGTACGCGAGCGCGGCGACGCCTGCGCTGCCGTGCGGCAGCAGCGCGGGCAGCGCGCGGATCGCGGCCTGGCTGCCGGCGACCGGCAGCACGTGCGCGGCATCCGGCGCGCCGTAGTAGCGGGCCGCGCACGCGGCGAGCGCGTCGCCGTCGTCGGGCAGCCGGCGCCACGCGTCGGCGGGCACGGGCGGCACCGGATAGCCGACCGGATTGATGCCGGTCGACAGGTCGAGCCAGGCGTCGTGCGGGATGCCGTGGCGGCGAGCGGCTTCATGCAGATTGCCGCCGTGCTTGATGCCGCCGTGAGTGATGGGGATGTCAGACATGTTGGGTGCCCATGACGAGTGCGGCGCTTGCGACGAGCAGCGCGAGCCACAGCGCGAGCGTGCGCGTGACGAGCGACAGCGCGGCGACGATGTGCGCGGCGGTTGCGGGCGAGCCGCTGCCGAGCTGCGGGCGCTGCTCGAGCTCGCCGTGATAGACGGCCGGGCCGCCGAGCTGCACGTTCAGGCTGCCCGCGCCCGCGGCCATCACCGGGCCCGCGTTCGGGCTGTCCCAGTGGCGCGCCTGCGTGCGCCAGCAGCGCCATGCGTTCGCGGTGTCGCCGAGCAGCGCATAGCTCGCGGCCGTGAGGCGCGCGGGAATCCAGTTCAGCGCGTCGTCGATTCGTGCGGCGGCCCAGCCGAAGGTCAGGAAACGCGGCGTGCGGTAGCCCCACATCGCGTCGAGCGTGTTCGCGAGCCGGAACATCAGTGCGCCGGGGCCGCCCGCGACGACGAACCAGAAGAGGGCGCCGAAAATTGCGTCGTTGCCGTTCTCGAGCGCCGATTCGACCGCCGCGCGCGACAGCGCGCCTTCGTCGGCCGTGCTCGTGTCGCGCGACACGATCCGCGCGGTCAGCGCGCGCGCACCGGGCAGGTCGTGCCGCAGCAGCGCGGCGGCGATCGGTGCGAGATGGTCGGCGAGACTTTTCGCGCCGAGCGCGAACCACAGCAGCGCGACGTGCAGCGCGGCCGCGAGCGGGCCGGGCAGCACGGCCGTCAGCCACGCGGCGAGCACGACCGGCGGCGCGACGGCCGCGAGCCATGCGGCGAGGCCCGTCAGGCGGCCGCGCCGGCCCGTGTTCAGCGCGGCTTCGAGGCGTGCGGCAAGGCGCCCGAACGCGACCAGCGGATGCGCGGCCGACGGTTCGCCGAGCACGCGGTCGACGATCACGGCGACGATCGCGAGGATCGCGACCGCAGGCAACGACAGCATCAGCATGACGCGGGCTCCGTCTTGATCGCAACCGGCAGTCCCGCGACGAGCAGCGTGACGCGCGTCGCGAGCGCGGCGACGCGCTGGTTGAGGCGGCCGAGCTCGTCGACGAAGCGGCGCGTCACCGCGCCGAGCGGCACGACGCCGAGCCCGATCTCGTTACTGACGACGATCACCTTCGCGCGCGCGTTGCGCAGTGCCGCTTCGAGCGCCGCGACGCGCGCTTCGTATTGCGCGTCGTCATGCGGCTCGCCGTCGGCCGGGCACAGCAGGTTCGTGAGCCACAGCGTCAGGCAGTCGACGAGCAGGCACGCATCGGGATCGTCGAGTTGCGCGAGCGTTTCGGCGAGCGCGACGGGCGCGTCGGCGAAGCCCCAGCTCGCGGGCCGGCGCGCGCGATGATGCGCGATCCGCTGCGCGAATTCGGCATCGGCCGCATACGCGGTCGCGACATAGGTGACGGCACGGCCGCTGTCGGCCGCGAGCCGCTCGGCGTACGCGCTCTTGCCCGAGCGCGCGCCGCCGAGGACGAAGGTGAGGTCGTGCGGATTCATCGCGTGATTGTAACGGCGCAGGCGATAATGCGGCCTTCGTTTCGCCACGCCTTTGACCCGATGAATGCACCCAAGCTGCGGCCATGCGGCACGCTGATGATCCAGGGCACGACGTCCGACGCGGGCAAGAGCACGCTCGTCGCGGGCCTGTGCCGCCTTGCGCGCCGCGCCGGCGCGCGCGTCGCGCCGTTCAAGCCGCAGAACATGGCGCTCAACAGTGCTGTGACGGCCGACGGCGGCGAGATCGGCCGCGCACAGGCGCTGCAGGCGCTGGCCGCGGGCGTCGCGCCGCATACCGATTTCAACCCCGTGCTGCTGAAGCCGACGAGCGACCGCGGTGCGCAGGTGATCATCCACGGCAAGGCGCGCGTGAACCTGAACGCGCGGGCGTACCACGACTACAAGCCGGTCGCGTTCGACGCGGTGCTCGAATCGTACGCGCGGCTGCGCGCCGGCTACGACACGGTGATCGTCGAGGGGGCGGGCAGTCCGGCCGAAATCAACCTGCGCGACGGCGATATCGCGAACATGGGCTTCGCGGAGCGCGTCGACTGCCCGGTCGTGCTCGTTGCCGACATCGACCGCGGCGGCGTGTTCGCGCATCTGGTCGGCACGCTCGCGTGCCTGTCGGACAGCGAGCGCGCGCGGGTGCGCGGCTTCGTGATCAACCGCTTCCGCGGCGATTTCAGGCTGCTCGAACCGGGCCTCGACTGGCTGCGCGCGCAAACCGGCAAGCCGGTGTTCGGCGTGCTGCCGTACCTGCACGGCCTCACGCTCGACGCGGAGGACATGCTGCCCGTGCAGGCCCGCAGCGGCGCCGCGCGTGACAACGGGGGCGACGACGCGGGTGTGCTGCGGGTCGTCGTGCCCGCGCTGCCGCGCATCAGCAACCACACCGATTTCGATCCGCTGCGCGCGCATCCGCAGGTCGAGTTCACATACTGGAAGAGCGGCCCGGTGCCGGCCGCCGACCTGCTGATCCTGCCTGGCTCGAAGAGCGTGCAGCGCGACCTCGCGTGGCTGCGCGACGCGGGCTGGGACGCGGTGATCCGGCGGCACCTGCGCTACGGCGGCAAGCTGATCGGCATCTGCGGCGGAATGCAGATGCTCGGCAGCACGCTCGACGATCCGCTCGGCCTCGAGGGTGCGCCGGGCAGCGTGCCGGGGCTCGGGCTGCTCGATTACGCGACGACGCTGCAGCCGGACAAGACGCTGAAAAACGTGACAGGGCAGCTTGCGCTGCCGGGCGGCGCGGCGGTGTGCGGCTACGAGATCCACATGGGCGAGACGCGCGGCCCCGCGCTCGCGGCGCCTGCGCTCGCGCTGGCGGACGACGTCGTCGGCGGCACGGATGCTGCGGGCGGCACGCGCACGGACGGCGCGCTGTCGGCCGACGGGCAGATCTTCGCGACCTACGTGCACGGCCTCTTCGACGCGCCGGACGCATGCGCGGCGCTGCTCGGCTGGGCGGGCCTCGACGCGGCCGAGCGGATCGACTATCCGGCGCTGCGCGAAGCGTCGCTGGAACGGCTCGCGGACACGTTCGCCGCGCATCTCGACCTGGGCGCGCTGTATGCCGAATTCCGCTGACGGCTGCCCGCGCCTGCCTGTTTGACCATGTCGGCCGATGGGAGCGATTCGGCCGATTCGACCATTTCGGCCGACGATTCGTGCTCGCATTTTTCGTTGCGTGACGTACAACCAAAGGAGGGCGGATACCCGTCCGGAGGAGCGCGACGATGAAGGCTCGACGGTGGTGGTGCGCAGTGCTGTTGGGGTTGCTGACGGCAACGACGTGGGTGCACGCATGCGATTCGTATGCACCGAACGGCGGCCAGTCCAGCGGATCCTCGCAAGGCAAGGGCGGCTACTGAAGCTGAAAGGCGAATCGCGGGGGCATGATCGTCATGCCCCTTTTTTTGCGCCATATTCGTTCGTATCAGGAAGTAATTTAAGCGCAATCGACTGTTTGTTGGCGAAACGGATTTGAATAGAGTGCATTCCATTCCCATTCACTCCCGAAGGAACCCGACATGAACCCGAACCGCTTGAACGACTTCGCCGCGACGCTGCTGCGGGTGGCGCTCGGCGTGCTGTACCTCGCACACGTCGCGCAGAAGGTATTCGTCTTCACGCTGCCCGGCACCGCGCAGTTTTTCGCATCAATCGGCCTGCCCGCGTGGCTCGCTTACGTGACGACCGTCGTCGAGCTGGCCGGCGGCCTCGCGCTCGTCGCCGGTTTCCGGGTGCGCGTCGCCGCGCTGCTGCTGTTGCCGTTCATGCTCGGCGCGACCGCCGCGCATCTGCCGAACGGCTGGAGCTTCGCGTCGCCGCACGGCGGCTGGGAATATCCGGCGTTCTGGGCCGTGACGCTCGCCGTCCAGGCGCTGCTGGGCGGCGGCGCGTTTGCGCTCGGCACGCAACGCGCGGCCGCACAGCGCACCTGACCGGGGCCGCCGGCGAGGCGACGTGGGCGCGACCGGTTCCGGTGACGCCCCATTTGCCGATATCATCGCTCCCTGTATCCGCAATTCTGCGGCGCCCGCCTGTCGGCCGGCGCCGCGCGGCTTTTTCGGGGGAATTCATGACGGTCATCGTAGTGGCGAATCCGAAAGGCGGCGTGGGGAAGAGCACGCTGTCTACCAATCTCGCTGGTTATTTCGCAGCGCAGGGCACCTGGGTGGCGCTCGCCGATCTCGACCGGCAGCAGTCCGCGCATGCGTGGCTCGATCTGCGCCCGGCCGGGCTGCCGGCCATCGAGGCGTGGGAGCTCGATCCCGATGCGCCGTCGAAGCCGCCGCGCGGCCTCGAATACGCGGTGATCGACACGCCGGCCGGCCTGCACGGCAACCGGCTGACCGTCGCGCTGCAGCTTGCCGACAAGGTAATCGTGCCGCTGCAGCCGTCGATCTTCGACATCCTCGCGACCCAGCACTTCCTCGAACGGCTCGCGAACGAGAAGGCCGTGCGCAAGGGCAACATCGAGGTCGGGATCGTCGGGATGCGGGTCGATGCGCGCACGCGCTCGGCCGATCAGCTGCACCGCTTCGTCGAGGGGCTGGAGCTGCCCGTGCTCGGCTACGTGCGCGACACGCAGAACTACGTGCAGCTCGCCGCGCACGGGCTCACGCTGTGGGACGTCGCGAAGAGCCGCGTCGACAAGGATCTCGAGCAGTGGCGGCCGATCATCGAATGGGCCGAAGTCCGGCCGGCCAAGGCCGCGAAGGCGTCGTGACGCGCTGAGCGCGGCGCTTCCAGGGCCAGCCGTCCACGACGGCGCGGCCCCCAAGGCGGGCACAGGCTTGCGGACCTTGCATAACAAGGGCCGGGTTCCGTACGGAACCCGGCCCTTCGTTCATCCTGCGCGGCGCGAGCCGGCGCGGCGGCCGTCCGGATGGGCCACCCGTGCCCGCGCGGGCCGCCGCGTCGTGCTCCGGCCGCGCGCCCGGGCACCGCACGCGATTACGTCCAGTTCTGGGTCGGCACGTGATCGCGGCTGCCCTTGATCTTGTTGCCTTCGTCGACGAACACGAGGTCCGGCTTCCAGCCGGCCTTCAGTTCGGCTTCGTCGACCACCGCGAACGCCGCAATGATCACGAGGTCGCCGAGCTGCGCGCGGCGCGCGGCCGAGCCGTTCAGCGAGATCATCCCGCTGCCGCGCTCACCCTTGATCGCGTAGGTCGAGAAGCGCTCGCCGTTGTTGATGTTCCAGATGTCGATCCGCTCGTTCTCGACGATGTTCGCGGCTTCGAGCAAGTCTTCGTCGATCGCGCACGAGCCTTCGTAATGCAGCTCGCAGTGCGTGACGGCCGCGCGGTGGATCTTCGATTTGAGCATGTTGCGCTGCATGGTGCCTCCTTGATGCGTCGTGATGCGCTGGCGGACGAAAGCCGTCAGATTTCCAGGTTGTCGATAAGGCGGGTCGCGCCGAGCTTCGCGGCGGCGAGCACGACGAGCGGTTCGCCGGCCTCGAGTTCGGCGGCGCTCGGCGCGAGCAGGTTCGCGCGCCGGCGGATCGAGATGTAGTCGGGTGCCCAGCCGCGGCCCGCGAGGTGCGCGTGCGCGTGCTGTTCGAGCTTGACGAGGTCGCGCTCGCCGCCGAGCACGGACTCGCGGATGCGCTGCAGCGTCTTCGCGAGTTCCGGCGCCTCCTGGCGTTCGGCCGGCGCGAGATAGCGGTTGCGCGACGACAGCGCGAGGCCGTCGGTGTCGCGCACGGTCTCGGCCGCGACGATGTCGACCGGCAGCGCGAGCTGCTGGCACATGCTGCGCACGATCATCAGTTGCTGGTAATCCTTCTTGCCGAACACGGCGACGCGCGGCTGCACGCACGACATCAGCTTCGTGACGACCGTGCACACGCCGGTGAAGAAACCGGGCCGGAACTCGCCCTCGAGGATCCCGCCGAGGTCGTTCGGCGGCTGCACGCGGTATTCCTGCGGCTGCGGATACATATCGCGCTCGGTCGGCGCGAACAGCACGTAGACGTTCTCCTTCTGCAGCTTCTCGATGTCATCCTGCAGCGTGCGCGGATACTTGTCGAAATCCTCGTTCGGACCGAACTGCAGGCGGTTCACGAAGATGCTCGCCACAACCGGGTCGCCGTGCTGGCGCGCGAGCCGCATCAGCGACAGGTGCCCTTCGTGCAGGTTGCCCATCGTCGGCACGAAGGCGGTGCGGTTCTGTCCGCGCAACTGGTCGCGCAGTTCCTGGATCGAGCTGATGACTTTCATGGTCGGGTAGCGGGTTCCTCGCGCTGGTGCGCGTTGGCGCCGCGGCACGCGGCGTCGGGGTCGTAGCGGCAAACGTAGTGGTAAATGCAGCGGCAATCGCGCCCGCGCGCGGGCGGCGCGTCGGGCGTCGGCGGATTGTAGAGGATTTGGCCGCAGCACGCATCGATAAAGGCACGATCGTTCGCTTCTGTCAGGAATACCGCTGCACGGGCGCAAACAGGCCCCAATTGATACTGGAGCGGCGGCTCAGGCGGGCAGGTATGCGAGGCGGACGTAGATCGGCGCGAACGGTTCGGCCTGGGTGATCTCGACGAGCGATTCGCGCGACAGCTCGAGCATCGCGATGAAGTTCACGACGACGACCGGCACGCCGCGCGATGTGTCGAACAAATCGGCGAACTCCATGAAGCGCGCGTTCTGCAGCCTGCGCAGGATCAGGCTCATGTGCTCGCGCACCGACAGCTCCTCGCGGGAGATCTTGTGATGCTGGACGAGCTTCGCGCGCTTCAGCACGTCGGCCCACGCGGCGCGCAGGTCGTCCGAGTTCACGTCCGGGAAACGCGGTGTGACGCTCTGCTCGATGTAGACCTCGGCGCGCAGGAAGTCGCGGCCGAGCTGCGGCAGTTGGTCGAGGCGTTGCGCGGCGAGCTTCATCTGCTCGTATTCGAGCAGGCGGCGCACGAGTTCGGCGCGCGGATCCTCTGCTTCCTCGCCCGTATCGGCCTTCTTGACCGGCAGCAGCATCCGCGACTTGATCTCGATCAGCATCGCGGCCATCAGCAGGTATTCGGCCGCGAGTTCGAGGTTCGACGTGCGGATCTGGTCGACATAGCCGAGATATTGCGCGGTGACCTGCGCCATCGGGATGTCGAGCACGTTGAAGTTCTGCTTGCGGATCAGGTAGAGCAGCAGGTCGAGCGGGCCTTCAAACGCTTCGAGGAAGATCTCGAGCGCGTCGGGCGGGATGTAGAGATCCTGCGGCAGCTTGAAGAGCGGCTCGCCGTACAGGCGCGCGAATGCGGCGACGCCGTCGACCGTGTCGGGCGTCGAATCGGCGCCCGCGGGCGCGGCGACCGCATCTTCCGGCCGGGCCACGTCAGGCCGGGCCGCGTCAGGCCGGGCGGCGCTGGCCTCGTCGGCGGCGCTCACGACGTCAGAAATTCTGGTAATAGACGTAGGACGTCTGCTTCACGCGCGAATCCTGTTGCGCTGCGCGCTCGTCGAGGTCGATCGGCTGCTTGTCCCACAGAAGCGCGCGGCCCTTGCGCTGCTCTTCTTCGAGCGTCGGCTTCTGCTGCTTGAGCTGGTTCAGGAATTGCGTGACGTCGGACTGGTACGGCATGGCTTGGCTTTCCGTGACGGGCGGCGCGCGGTGCGCCGGAATGTGGGATGGCGGGATTTTACCGCATCGCGGGGAACAGCCGGCGCGAAACGCACGTCGAAACGCGGACTGGCGCCGCACCGCCGTTCGTGCACCATTCGCGCGCCGTTGCGCGCAAGCGTCAATGGCGCGCGTATGGCGGTGCGATGGCGTCCGTGTGGTCAAATACAGGGTTTCCCATCAATTCGAACATCAACGAGGGCGAGGTCATATTTGGCGGGGCAGGCGAATCAGCAACGAAACGCGGCGCATGACGCCGGGCGGCAGGCGGGCCGGGCCGGCGCGGCGCGCGGCGACGGCGGCGCGGCCCGCGCCGCGAGCGTGCTCCTCGCCTGCATCGCGGCGCTTGCGTCGCTGCCCGCCTACGCGAAGTACGACGTCGAGATCGACGCGCCGCGCACGATCCGCAAGCTCCTCAAGTCCCACCTCGACATCGCGCGCTTCGGCAAGCGCGACGACGTCAGCGACGACCAGTTCGACTTCCTCGTGACCGCCACCCCGCAGCAGGTGCGTGACCTGACCGCGACGGAAGGCTATTTCTCGCCGGTCGTGCGCACCGACGTGCGCACGCGCAACGGCAAGCGCGACGTGAAGGTGTCGGTCGATCCGGGGCCGCAGACGGTCGTGTCGTCGGTCGAGCTGACCTTCAAGGGGCCGGTCGGCACGGAGGACCCGAAGCAGGAGGCCGCGACGCGTTTCGCGTTCTCGCTGAAGAATGGCGACCCGTTCACGCAGGCAGGGTGGGACACTGCGAAGAGCGCGGCGCTCAGGCAACTGCAGTCGCACCGCTATCTCGGCGCGAAGATCACCGCGTCCGAGGCCCGCGTCGATTCGCGCACGCAGCGCGCGACGCTCGCCGTCACGTTCGACAGCGGCCCGACCTTCACGATCGGCAAGGTCGACGTCGAAGGCGTGCGCCGCTATCCGGAGAAGATCGTCGCGAACGTCAATCCGCTGTCCGAAGGCGAGATCTACGACGTGCAGCGGATCACCGAGCTGCAGCGGCAGCTGCAGAACACGCCGTACTACGCGAGTGTGGCGATCGACGTCGGCGACGACACCGCGAAGCCGGACAAGACGCCCGTGCACGTGAAGGTCAGCGAGTATCCGTACAACAGCGTGCGCGGCGGGGTTGGCTATGCGACCGACACGGGCCCGCACATCCAGGGCTCGTACACGTACCTCGACACGTTCGGCGCGGCCTGGCCGCTCACGCTATCGGGCCGGGTCGACCAGATCCAGCAGTACGGCCAGATCCAGCTGTCGATGCCGCCGGGGCCGCGCGCGTGGACCAACAGCGTACTCGCGTCGTACACGAACACCAACGTGTCGGACACGCGCATCTACAGCGCGCGGATCGGCGTGCAGCGCACGCGCGCCGGACAGTTCATCGACTACGCATACTCGCTGATGTTCTACCAGGACCGGCTCGACCAGAACGGCGCGGGGCCGACCATGAGCCGCGCGCTCGTGCCGCAGTGGGCGTGGACGCGCCGCAACGTCGACGATCCGCTGTTCCCGCGCTCGGGCAACCTGATCCACGCGGAAGCCGGCTTCGCGGTGAAGAACGTGCTGACCGACCAGACCTTCATCCGCGGCTACGCGCGCGGCCAGCAGTACCTGCCGATCGGCAAGCGCGACCTGTTCGTGTTCCGCGCGGAGCTGGGCGGCGTGTTCACGAGCGGCAGCTCGTCGGGCGTGCCGGCGTCGCTGCTGTTCCGCGCGGGCGGCTCGAACTCGGTTCGCGGCTACGGCTACCAGAGCATCGGCAACAACGTCGACGGCTCGGTGCTGCCGACCAAGTACCTGATGACCGGCACCGCCGAGTACCAGCACTGGTTCAACCGCGACTGGGGCGCCGCGACGTTCTTCGACATCGGCACCGCGACCGACGCATGGGGAGAGAAGGTGTTCTATCCGGGCGTCGGTATCGGCGCGCGCTGGCGCAGCCCGGTCGGGCCGGTCAATGTCGACATCGCATATGGGCTGCGCAACCGCACCGTGCGACCTTACCTGACGCTCGGCATCGCATTTTGAAACCCTGAACGAACCCGCACCGCATGACGAAGGACGCCCACGACCCGCCGCCGCCTCACGATCCGGATTCGCCCGACGACCAGCGCGAGGACGCGCCGCGTCCGCCGCGCCGTTCGCGGCTCGTGCGCGGGCTCGCGTGGACGCTCGTCGGCATCGTGCTCGTCGTCGTGCTCGCGGCGGGGCTCGTGCTTGCCGCGGTCACGACCGAGCGCGGCACGCAGCTCGCATGGCAGGCGGCGGTGCGCGTGCTCGGCGGGCGGCTTGCCGGCACGCTCGAGGGCGGTGCACTCGCGACCGGCGTGCACGTGAAGTCGTTCGCGTGGACGAGCCCGGACGGCACCGGCACCGAGGTGCGGATCGACCGCCTCGACGGCCGCTGGTCGGTGACCCGCGCGCCGCTGCGCGTGACGCTCACCTATCTGCGCGCGGGCACGATCGATGTGCGAGTCGCGCCGAGCCCGCCGTCGCCGACGGTCATGCCGAAGGATCTGCGCGTGCCGCTGCAACTGCGCATCGACGACCTGCGCTTCGACCATCTGGCCATCCACGAAGGCGCATCGACGACCCGGCTCGACCATCTGGTGTTGAGTGGCCGTAGCGACGGCCGCCTGCACGAACTCGCGCTCGACCGGCTCGACACGCCGTTCGGCGCACTGACCGCGCGCGCGAAGCTCGACGGCGTGCGGCCGTTCGCGCTGACCGGTGACGCGACCTATGCAGGCAAGGTCTCCGACGAGCCGGTCGATGCGCGCGCGCGCGTATCGGGCTCGCTCGAGGTGCTCGTCGCCGACGTCGACGCGAGCGGCCTGAAGCTGAACGGGCGCGCGCACGTCGAGGCGGCGCCGTTCGGTGCAGTGCCGCTTACGCGCGCGTCGCTCGTGTTCGATCATGTGAACCCGCAGGCACTGTCGCCCGGCGCACCGGCCGCGGATCTCGCGGTGCGCGCCGAGCTCGCGCCGGCGCCGGCCGATCCCGCGCATCCGCACGCGTTCGCGGTGACGGGCCCGGTGTCGATCGTCAACGCGAAGCCGGGCACGCTCGGCGATCACCTGCTGCCGGTCGTCGACGCGAAGGCGAGCGTCCGGCTCGACGCGCACACGCAGCGGATCGACGGCCTCGCGCTGAGGCTGATCCGCGACGGCAGCGTGACGGGCGGCGGCACGCTGGCGGGCGGCAAGGGCCGCTTCGACCTGAAGGTCGCCAATCTCGACCTGAATGCGTTCGTCGCCGAATTGCACCCGATGCGGCTCGGCGGGCCGGTCGGCGTGACGCTCGCGAGCGGCGTGCAGACCGTCGATTTCGACCTGAACGATCCGAAGCTCGCGCTCGGCGCGCGCGCGAAGGTCGCGCTGACGCCGCAGCAGACGGTGCTGACCGACGCCCGGGTGACGGCCGGCAACGGGCGCATCGACCTGACCGGCGTGTTCCGCCACGACGCGCATTCGAGCTACGACGCGAAGGCGACGCTCGCCAATTTCGATCCGCTGCGGCTCGCCGCGTTGAGCGCGCCGAAGGCCGCCGCCGGCAGCGCGGCCGCGAAGGTGACGAAGGCCGCGAAGGCCGAGAAGGCCACGCCCGCGAAGCGCGGCGAGACGCGTGTGAACGGCACGCTGACCGCGTCGGGCGCGTTCGCGCCGCAAGTGTCGACGAAGGCGACCTTCAAGCTCGGCGACAGCCTGTACGACGGCGTGCCGCTGACCGGGGCGGGCGTCGTGCAGCTCGCCGGCGCGCGGATCCTGCCGAGCAACGCGAACCTGTCGATCGCGGGCAACCGCGTCGACCTGCGCGGCAGCTTCGGCGCGCCCGGCGACCGCCTGCGCTTCGCGATCGATGCGCCGCAACTCGACCGGCTCGGCTTCGGCGTCGCGGGGCTCGTCGAGGCGCAGGGCGACCTGACGGGCAGCTTCGCGCATCCGAACGTGACGGCGACCTACAAGGCCGAAGGCGTGGTGGTCGGTTCGAACCGGATCGGCGCCGCGCGGGGCCGCGCCGACATCCGCGACGGCGCGCACGGCGCGCTCGTGTTCACGGTCGACGCGAGCAACGTCGCGCTCGGCTCGCTGCAGCTGAAGACACTGCGCGCGAACCTCGACGGCACGCGCGCGAAGCACACGCTCGACGCGTCGGCGCTCGGCATGGCCGGCGGCCGCGTGATCGACCTGACGCTCGCCGCGAACGGCGGCGTCGTGGAGAACCGCGACGGGATGCGCTGGGACGGCACCGTGACGCGCCTTGCGAACCGCGGCACGCCGGCCGTCGCGCTCGAGACGCCGCTCACGGTGTCGGCGGGCGCCGGGCGCGTGACGCTCGGCGCGGCGCGTCTGACGCTCGAAGGCGCGGCGATCGACCTGAAGTCGTTCGCGTTCGACCACGGCCAGCTGCGCTCGGCGGGCTCGGTGAGCGGCGCGTCGGTCGCGCGCTTCCTCGAGGTCCGCCAGGAACTGACGGGCGCCCGCCCGCCGGTGCGCACCGATGTCGTGCTCGACGCCGACTGGGATTTTTCGCTCGGCGCGACCGCGACCGGCCATGTCCAGGTCAAGCGGCGCAGCGGCGACGTGACGGTCGAAACCGGCCGCGGCATCGCATCGCTCGGGCTGACGGATCTGCAGGCCCGCGCCGCGTTCGGCGCGGGCAACCGGCTGAACGTGACGGCGCAGGGCAAGGCGAACCGGGTCGGCACGCTCGACGCGAACGTCGCGGTGCCGTTCGCGCCGCGCGACGGCGTGCTCGCGGTCGCGGACGACGGCGCGCTGTCGGGCCGGATCGACGCGGACATCCCGTCGCTGAAGACCACCGGCAACCTGTTCGGGCCGAGCTACCTGCTTGGCGGGCGCGCGGCGCTGAAGCTGACGGTGGCAGGCACGCCGGCGAAGCCGAGCCTGTCCGGGATGCTGACGGGCGACGAACTGTCCGCGACGCTCGTCGACCAGGGGGTGCAACTGAAGGACGGCATCGTCAGGATCAAGCTGTCGGAGAATCTCGTCGAATTCCAGCAGGTCGAGTTCCACGGCGGCGACGGCACGCTGCGCGCGATCGGCCGCGTGCGGCTCGACAACGAAGCGCCGGACCTGACCGCGAGCATCGTCGCCGACAAGCTCGAGCTGTTCGCGGCGCCGGACCGCAAGCTGTCGCTGTCGGGCAAGGCGACGGTCGCGAACGAAGGGCCGCGCGGCGGGCTCGCGATCGACGGCAAGTTCGTCGTCGATCGCGCGCTGTTCGACCTGCCGGAACAGGGGGCGCCGCACCTGTCCGACGACGTCGTGATCGTGCGGCCGGACGGCACGGTGCGCGGCGAGACGCAGACGGGTACCGCGATCGCGAAGCCGCAGCCGGCCGAGGACAAGCCGGCGCCGTCGCTCGCGCCGCGCGCGAACATCGACATCGGCCTCGGCAACGACTTCCGCTTTAAGGGGCACGGCGCGGATCTCGGGCTGCGCGGCACGATCACCGTGATGAGCGCGCCCGGCGTGCCGTTGCGCGCGGTCGGCAACGTGCGCGTGACGGAAGGCTCGACGTACACGTCGTTCGGCCGCAAGCTCGCGATCGAGAACGGCTTCTTCACGTTCAACGGCCCGGTGTCGAACCCGGGGATCAACATCCTTGCGATGCGGCGCAACCAGGAGGTCGAGGCCGGCGTGCAGGTGACGGGCACGGTGCAGTCGCCGACGGTCAAGCTCGTGTCGGAGCCGAACGTGTCCGACAACGAGAAGCTGTCGTGGCTGCTGTTCGGCCATGGCACCGACCAGGGCAACAACCTCGGCCAGCAGAACACGATGACGACCGCGCTCGCGCTGCTCGGCAGCGCGACCGGCAAGCGCGTCGCGCAGAGCATCGGCCTCGACGAGTTCTCGATCGGCCGCAGCGACGTCGGCCTGACCGACCCGCAGGTCGTGCAGATCTCGAAGGCGATCAACGAACGCTTCGTGCTCGGCTACGAGCAGGGGCTGCAGTCCGCGAGCAACGCGTTCAAGGCGACGATCAACCTGACGCGCTTCTGGTCGGTGTCCGGGTATGGCGGCACGTTCCAGGGCGTCGACCTGAACTACACGCGGCGCTTCGACCGGTGGTTCGGCCGGCGGTGACGGCGGCGCGCGTGCAGCGGCAATAAAAAACCCCGCGGCGACTGGAATCGCGCGGGGTTTTTTCTGACGTGACGACAGGCGGCGGGCGGCCATGCGCCCGCGCGCCGCTTACTTCACGCGCATGCCGGGCTTCGCGCCGCTATGCGGCTCGAGGATGTAGAGGCCCGGCTCGGCCTTCTCGTCGGTGGCCGACGCCGCGAGCACCATCCCTTCGGACAGCCCGAACTTCATCTTGCGCGGCGCGAGGTTCGCGACCATCACCGTCAGCTTGCCGACGAGCTGCTCCGGCTGGTACGCGGACTTGATCCCCGAGAACACGTTGCGGGTCTTCTCCTCGCCGACGTCGAGCGTGAGCTGCAGCAGCTTGTCCGACCCTTCGACCGCCTGGCACGCGACGATCTTCGCGATCCGCAGGTCGATCTTCGCGAAATCGTCGATCGAGATGGGCGCGTCGCCGTTGTCCGCGCCGTCCGTGCCGTTAGCGGCGGGTTTCGCGTTCGCTTTGTTGTTCGCCTTGACGGTCGCCTTCGCGGCATTTGCGGCATTCGCGCCGGCTGCTGCCGCACCCGTCTGCTCGGCCTGCAGCGAATCGCGGTTCGCGGCGAGCAGCGCGTCGATCTGCTTCGCGTCGACGCGGGTCATCAGGTGCTGGTACGCGTTGATCGGCTGTTCGGACGACAGCGGCTTCGCGGCGTCGGCCCACGCGAGCGGCGCGATGCCGAAGAACTTCTCGACCGCTTCCGCCACGCGCGGCATCACCGGCTTCAGCGCGAGCGACAGCAGGCGGAACGCTTCGAGGCTCACGCTGCAGGTTTCGTGCAGCGCGACCGCATTGGCCGGATCCTTCGCGAGCTCCCACGGCTTCGCGCCGTCGACGTACGCGTTCACTTCGTCCGCGAGCTCCATCGTGTGGCGCAGCGCGCGGCCGTATTCGCGCGCCTCGTAGTGCGCGGCGATCCCGGGAATCGCGTCGCGCAGCTTCGCGACGAGCGGGTGGTTCATCGCGCTGTCCTGCACGCGGCCGTCGAAGCGCTTGATCAGGAAGCCCGCCGCGCGGCTCGCGATGTTCACGTACTTGCCGACCAGATCGCTGTTCACGCGCGCCTGGAAGTCGTCGAGGTTCAGGTCGAGGTCTTCCATCGTCGCGTTCAGCTTCGCGGCGAAGTAGTAGCGCAGCCACTCGGGGTTCAGGCCCGTGTCGATGTAGCTCTGCGCGGTGATGAACGTGCCGCGCGACTTCGACATCTTCGCGCCGTCGACCGTCAGGAAGCCGTGCGCGAACACGTTGTTCGGCGTGCGGTGGCCCGAGAACTCGAGCATCGCGGGCCAGAACAGTGTGTGGAAGTACAGGATGTCCTTGCCGATGAAGTGGTACTGCTCGGCGGTCGAGCCCTTGCGGATCCACGCGTCGAAATCGATGCCGCGCTGGTCGCACAGGTTCTTGAAGCTCGCGTAGTAGCCGACCGGCGCGTCGAGCCACACGTAAAAGTACTTGCCAGGTGCGCCCGGGATCTCGAAGCCGAAGTAGGGCGCGTCGCGCGAGATGTCCCAGTCGGCGAGCTTGGCCTCGCCGGCGTCGCCGAGCCATTCGCGCATCTTGTTGGTCGCTTCCGGCTGCGCGAGGCCGCTCACCCAGTCGCGCAGGAAGGTTTCGCAGCGCGGGTCGGACAGGCGGAAGAAGTAGTGCTTCGACGTCTTGCGCACCGGCGTCGCGCCCGATACGACCGAATACGGGTTCAGCAGCTCGGTCGGCAGGTAGGTCGAGCCGCACACTTCGCAGCTGTCGCCGTACTGGTCCTTCGCGTGGCACTTCGGGCACTCGCCCTTGATGAAGCGGTCCGGCAGGAACATTTCCTTGACGGGGTCGTACGCCTGCTCGATCTCGCGCTCGGCGATCAGGCCGTTTTCCTTCAGCGCGAGATAGATCTTCTCGCTCAGCACGCGGTTCTCGTCCGAGTCGGTCGAGTAGAAGTTGTCGAACGACACGCCAAAGCTGTCGAAGTCGCGCTTGTGCTCGGTCCAGACGCGGTCGATCAGCTGCTTCGGCGTCAGGCCCTCCTTCTCGGCGCGCAGCATCACCGGCGTGCCGTGCGTATCGTCGGCGCCGATGTAGTAGACCTCATGGCCGTGCATTCGCAGCGTCCGCACCCAGACGTCGGTCTGGATGTACTCGACCAGGTGGCCGATGTGGATCTGGCCGTTGGCGTACGGCAGCGCGGACGTGACGAGGATCTGGCGGCGGCCTTGCGGCGCGCCGGCCTGCACGGAAGTGAGGTCGGATTCGGACATAGGGTCTGTAGAGGAACAGCGGGGAAGCTTCGGGAAACTGCGATTCTAGCAGGGGCGCGGGCCGGGCAGGCGGGCGGCCGCGGCAGGCGGGGCGGAGGCGGGCAAGGATGACGCAACACGCGTGCCCGCGCGGCCGTTGTTGCGATGCAGCACGGATCGTGCAGGCAAAAAAAACCGGGGCGGATACGGCCCCGGAGCAACAACGACAAGAGGAGAATGGTGACGCGCCGGCAACACCAGCCGCGTACCGTTAATAAAGACCACGGTCCGCGACAGAAGTTCGAAATTTTTTTCGAATTGTTACTTGTCCCGCCGGAAGCCTTGTCTGGCGGGGCGTGCGGGCGGCGCGCCCGCGCATTCCACGCTTGTGTGCGCTTACTGCTGGGCAGCGCGCAGGTAGATTTCGACGCGGCGGTTCTGGGCGCGGCCGGCTTCGGTCGCGTTGTCGGCGACCGGGTTCGACGGGCCCATGCCCTGCGCCGACAGGCGGCCGCCCGCGACGCCGCGCTGCGTGAGCGCGTTGACGACGCTCTGCGCACGGTTCTGCGACAGCGTCTGGTTCAGCGAAGCCGAGCCCGTGCTGTCGGTGTAGCCGACCACCGACGCGGTGACGCGCGGGTTCTGGTTCAGCGTCGTCGCCAGGTCGTTCAGCAGCGGCGTGAACGCCGGCGTGATCGCGTACTGGTTCGTCGCGAACGTCACCGAGCTCGGCACGTTCAGCTTCAGCGAGCCGTCCGGCTGCTCGGTCACCTGGGTGCCCGTCTGCGCCGCCGACGGCGCGAGCTTGTTCTTGATCGCTTGCCAGTTGTAGCCCGTCACGCCGCCGACGAGCGCGCCGACACCCGCGCCGATCGCTGCGCCCTTGCCGCCGCCCGCCAGCGCGCCGATCCCGGCGCCGAGTGCGGCGCCCGTGCCGGTGCCGACGGCCGTGTTGGCGCCTTGCTGCGTCGCGCAGCCGGCCAGCAGTGCACCGGCCAGCGCGAAGACGGACAGGCGGGTCGCGATTTTCATGCTCATGTTGGATTCCTCTCTTGGTTGAACGAGTCGACAACGACAACAGTTACGGCTCCCAGGCAGGCCCGTCCGGAAAAGGAAGGAGGGTCCTGCTCTCGCGGCGGCCGCGGAAGGCAACCGCATGCCCTGCCCGGCAGCGTGGCTGTTCGGGCAGCGCGACGCGTCAGCCTCTACAATATAGGCGGTACGAGGTCGATTTGGCCCCATAGCGTGCCGCACGCGAAGATTGCGCCGGCTCGCGCGTTCGCGCAATGGCATGCAACAGATTCTTTCACTTTTCCCGATTTTCGCCGCGTTATTTGATATTTCTTGACGTTTGAGCGCGAAAAAAACGTTTTCACGGAGTTTTGATGAGCATTGACCGGGCCCTCGTCGACGCCGCACTCGCGGCTGTCGCTGATCCCAATACGGGCCGTCCGTACGCGGCCGGCAAAGGGGTGCGCAACGTGGCGATCGACGGCGACGCGGTGAGCGTCGACGTCGTGCTCGGCTATCCGGCGAAGAGCCAGCACGACGACGTGCGCGCGCGCGTCGCCGCCGCGCTGAAGAGCGTGCCGGGCGTGCGCGACGCGCGTGTGAACATCTCGCAGGATATCGTCGCGCACACCGTGCAGCGCGGCGTGAAGCTGCTGCCGAACGTGAAGAACATCGTCGCGGTCGCGTCGGGCAAGGGCGGCGTCGGCAAGAGCACGACGGCCGTCAACCTCGCGCTCGCGCTCGCCGCGGAAGGCGCGTCGGTCGGCATCCTCGACGCCGACATCTACGGCCCGTCGCTGCCGACCATGCTTGGCATCCACGGCCAGCGGCCCGAGTCGCCGGACAACCAGTCGATGAACCCGCTCGTCGGCCACGGGCTGCAGGCGAACTCGATCGGCTTCCTGATCGACGAGGACAACCCGATGGTGTGGCGTGGCCCGATGGCGACGTCGGCGCTCGAACAGTTGCTGCGCCAGACCAACTGGCGCGACCTCGACTATCTGATCGTCGACATGCCGCCGGGCACCGGCGACATCCAGCTCACGCTCGCGCAGCGCGTGCCGGTGACGGGCGCGGTGATCGTCACGACGCCGCAGGACATCGCGCTGCTCGATGCGAAGAAGGGCCTGAAGATGTTCGAGAAAGTCGGCATTCCGATTCTCGGCATCGTCGAGAACATGAGCATCCACGTCTGCTCGAACTGCGGCCATGAGGAGCACATCTTCGGCGCGGGTGGCGCGGAGCGGATGTCGAAGGACTACGGTGTGAACGTGCTCGGCAGTCTGCCGCTCGACATCGCGATCCGCGAGCAGGCCGACAGCGGCGCGCCGACGGTCGCGGCCGATCCGGACGGCAAGCTCGCGCGGCGCTATCGCGAGATTGCGCGCGGCGTCGCGCTCGCGATCGCGGAGCGCGCACGCGACATGACGTCGAAGTTCCCGAGCATCGTTGTTCAAAATACGTAAAACCCTTGCGGGACGGGGCCGGACGCTGTTTACGGCGCCGCAAGGCGCGGTATCATGGCGACTTTTCCAGGGTCCCTTTACCCGCCCGGTGGGCGCCGTGTCAGATGGCTGCCTGCCGGCATGAGGATCGCATGAATCAACGACATCACGGCGCGCGCGCCGGCGGCGCGTGCCACGCGCTGCTGGCCGCCGCCGCGCTGGCCTTGCTGGCCGGCTGTACTTCCTTTTCGTCGACGCACGAGAAGCGCGGCGACGCGCAGCTGCAGCCGACGGTCGGCTCGCAGACGCGCGGCACGGTGACGCTCGTCGAGCGTCCGGACGGCGTGCAGGTTACCTACAACCTGGTGGGTCTGCCGCCGAACAGCGACCACGCGCTGCAGGTGCACGAGCGCGGCGATTGCAATGCGGGCGACGGCTCGAGCGCCGGCCAGGTGTTTGCGCCGGCTGCTGACCGGCTGCGCGCGGGCGCCCGCGTCGCGGGCGACCTCGGCAACATCCACGCGGACGCGAACGGCGTCGCAACAGGCTTCATCGTCGCGCCCGATCTGGCCCTCGACGGCGTTCGTTCGGCGCTGAACCGCTCGGCGCTCGTGCATCGCGACCCGAGCGATCCCGCGTTCCCGCAGCACGGCGCGGGGCCCGCGCTCGCGTGTGGCGTGATTCGTTGAGCGGCACCGCATGCGCATGCCGATGATCGCGTAAAATGTGCGCCTTTCCCGGCCGCCGCACTGAACCGGTGGTCTTCGTTTACCTCGCGGTGGCCTTCGCTTACCTCGATTACCGTCACGCAGCGTCTCCTGGCGCCCCGATATGAGCATCAAGTCCGACAAGTGGATCCGGCGCATGGCCGAAGAGCACAAGATGATCGAGCCGTTCGAGCCCGGTCAGGTTCGCGCGTCCGAGGACGGCCGCAGGATCGTCAGCTACGGCACCTCGAGCTACGGCTACGACATCCGCTGCGCCGACGAATTCAAGATCTTCACGAACATCAACTCGACGATCGTCGATCCGAAGAACTTCGACGAGGGCTCGTTCGTCGATTTCAAGGGCGACGTGTGCATCATCCCGCCGAACTCGTTCGCGCTGGCCCGCACCGTCGAATATTTTCGGATTCCGCGCACCGTGCTGACGGTCTGCCTCGGCAAGTCGACCTACGCGCGCTGCGGGATCATCGTCAACGTGACGCCGTTCGAACCCGAGTGGGAAGGCTACGTCACGCTGGAATTCTCGAACACGACGCCGCTGCCCGCGAAGATCTACGCGAATGAAGGCGTCGCCCAGGTCCTTTTCTTCGAGAGCGACGAAGTGTGCGACGTGTCGTACGCGGATCGCGGCGGGAAGTATCAGGGCCAACGCGGTGTCACGCTGCCGAAAACCTGATCTGGTTGTATATCAGCTGAACACCGACCAGTTACCGGGTGACCGCCGCGCGTGAAGCGCCGCGGTCGTTCTTTTTGGAGAATCGCCCATGAAGTTTCGTTTTCCTGTCGTCATCATCGACGAAGATTTCCGCTCCGAGAACATCTCGGGCTCCGGCATCCGGGCGCTGGCCGAAGCAATCGAGAAAGAGGGCGTCGAAGTCCTCGGCCTCACGAGCTACGGCGATCTGACGTCGTTCGCGCAGCAGTCGAGCCGCGCGTCGTGTTTCATCCTGTCGATCGACGACGACGAACTCATGCTCGGCGAGACGGGCCCGGACGGCGAACTGCCCGAGCTCGCGACCGCGATCATCGAGCTGCGCGCGTTCGTGACCGAAGTGCGCCGCCGCAATGCGGACATCCCGATCTTCCTGTACGGCGAGACGCGCACGTCGCGCCACCTGCCGAACGACATCCTGCGCGAACTGCACGGCTTCATCCACATGTTCGAGGACACGCCGGAGTTCGTCGCGCGCCACATCATCCGCGAAGCGAAGGTCTATCTCGACTCGCTGTCGCCGCCGTTCTTCAAGGAACTGGTCAAGTACGCGGACGAAGGCTCGTACTCGTGGCACTGCCCGGGCCACTCGGGCGGCGTCGCGTTCCTGAAGAACCCGCTCGGCCAGATGTTCCACCAGTTCTTCGGCGAGAACATGCTGCGCGCGGACGTCTGCAACGCGGTGGACGAACTCGGCCAGCTGCTCGACCATACGGGCCCCGTCGCGGCGTCGGAGCGCAATGCCGCGCGCATCTTCAGCGCCGATCACCTGTTCTTCGTGACCAACGGCACGTCGACGTCGAACAAGATCGTCTGGCATGCGACGGTAGCCCCCGGCGACATCGTGCTCGTCGACCGCAACTGCCACAAGTCGATCCTGCACGCGATCACGATGACGGGCGCGATTCCGGTGTTCCTCACGCCGACGCGCAACCACTTCGGCATCATCGGGCCGATCCCGCGCGACGAATTCAAGCCGGAGAATATCCGCCGGAAGATCGAGGCGAACCCGTTCGCGCGCGAGGCGCTGCGCCAGAACCCGGATCTGAAGCCGCGCATCCTGACGATCACGCAGAGCACGTACGACGGCGTCATCTATAACGTCGAGATGATCAAGGACCTGCTCGGCGACCTGCTCGACACGCTGCACTTCGACGAAGCGTGGCTGCCGCACGCGGCGTTCCACGATTTCTACCGCGACATGCACGCAATCGGCGACGGCCGTCCGCGCACGGGCGCGCTGGTGTTCGCGACGCACTCGACGCACAAGCTGCTCGCGGGCATCTCGCAGGCGTCGCAAATCGTCGTGCAGGATTCGGAGAACCGCACGTTCGACAAGCACCGCTTCAACGAGGCGTACCTGATGCACACGTCGACGAGCCCGCAGTACGCGATCATCGCGTCGTGCGACGTCGCCGCGGCGATGATGGAGCCGCCGGGTGGCACCGCGCTCGTCGAGGAATCGATCGCCGAGGCGATCGATTTCCGCCGCGCGATGCGCAAGGTCGACGCCGAGTACGGCGACGACTGGTTCTTCAGCGTGTGGGGCCCGGACGACCTGTCGCAGGAAGGCATCGGCTCGCGCGACGACTGGATGCTGAAGCCGAACGACCACTGGCACGGCTTCGGCCCGCTCGCGGAAGGCTTCAACATGCTCGACCCGATCAAGGCGACGATCATCACGCCGGGGCTCGACGTCGACGGCGAATTCGGCGAGACGGGCATCCCGGCCGCGATCGTCACGAAGTACCTCGCCGAGCACGGGATCATCGTCGAGAAGACGGGCCTGTACTCGTTCTTCATCATGTTCACGATCGGCATCACGAAGGGCCGCTGGAACTCGATGGTGACCGAGTTGCAGCAGTTCAAGGACGACTACGACAACAACCAGCCGCTGTGGCGCGTGCTGCCGGAATTCGTCGCGCAGCATCCGCGCTACGAGCGCGTCGGCCTGCGCGACCTGTGCACGCAGATCCACGACGTGTACCGTGCGAACGACATCGCGCGTCTGACGACCGAGATGTACCTGTCGGACATGGAGCCCGCGATGAAGCCGTCGGACGCGTTCGCGAAGCTCGCGCACCGCAAGATCGACCGCGTGCCGCTCGACGAGCTCGAAGGCCGCGTGACGAGCATCCTGCTGACGCCGTACCCGCCGGGCATTCCGCTGCTGATCCCGGGCGAGCGCTTCAACAAGACGATCGTCAACTACCTGCGGTTCGCGCGTGACTTCAACGAGCGCTTCCCGGGGTTCCACACCGACATCCACGGCCTCGTCGCGGAAGAGGTGAACGGGCGCGTCGAGTATTTCGTCGACTGCGTGCGCGATTGACGATGGCGCGGAATCGAATCGGGACGATGCGCACGGCCGCGGCCGCGCTCGTCGCCTTGGCAGCCTGGTCGGCCTGGTCAGGTGCCGCGCATGCGGAAGTCGCGGCGGCCGACCCGGTCGACGTGGCGATGCGGCAGTGTCTGGCCCGGCGCGACCGCTCGTCGCCGGCCGGCCAGATCCAGTGCATGGGCGAAGCGCTGCAGCAGTGGCAGACGGTGATGGACGGCGCCTACCAGCGCCTGCTGAACGACGCACCCGACGACGCGAAGCGCGGCTGGCAGGAGAGCCAGCGGCGCTGGCTCACGTGGCGCAAGGACGAAGCGCATCTGCTGAAGGCCGTGTACGACACGACGCGCGGCACCGCGTACACGATGGCGAGCGCCGACATGCAGCTGCAGCCCGTGCGCGAACGCGCGCTCGCGCTGCGTTCGGCCGCCGATCGCTATGCGCCGGCGCCCGCGCCCGCGCCGAACGGCGGATCGCAGCCGGCGGCAGCCAGCACGGGCGGCGCGTCGAGCATTGCGGCTAGCGCCGCGGCGAACGGCACACAGGGCGGCACATCGAATGCTGCGCGCGACCCCGTGCGCCGGATCCGGCCGTGCGAGCAGGACGCCGCGTGCGAGCATGCGCTGTTCGACCTGAACCGCTATTACCAGAAGCTGCGGCGCAAGATGCCTGCGCATTCGGCGGCGACGCTCGTGCATGCACAGCGCGCTTGGATCGCGTACCGCGACGCCACAGCGCCGCTCGTCGGCGAGGATGGTCGTATCGACCTGATCGGCGCGCGCATCGCGACGATGAAGCGGCTGTCGGAGACGGCCGGTAACCGGTGACGCACGGGTGACCTTCCGCGGACGACCCGCGTGACCGGGTCAGCGATGCGGTACGTTGTGCAGGCCGAACCACGCAGGCATCAGCGCGAGCGCATCGTCGAGCGACGCGAGCACGTGCAGGCTCAGCGCGACGATCTCGGGCGTGGGCGCTTTCAGGTCGGGCACCGTGACGACGGCCGCGCCGGCGCCGGCCGCGGCCTGCGCGCCGAAATCGCTGTCCTCGAACGCGACGCACGCATGGGCCGCCACGCCGAGCCGTTCGGCCGCGAGCCGGTAGACGGCCGGGTCGGGCTTGCCGCGCGTGACTTCGTCGCCGCCCGCGATCGCGTGAAAGAACGGCAGCGCGCCGACCGCGTCTAGCCGCGCGCGGATCACGTCGCGCGCGGACGACGATGCGACCGCGCACGGGATCCCGGCCTGTGCGAGCGCGGACAGCAGCGCGTGCGCGCCGGGCTTCAGCGGGAACTTCGGATGGGGCTCCGGCGCGGCGAGCCGTTCGCGCACGCGCGTGCGCACCGAATCGAATGTATCGGCGTCGCCGATGATGCGTGCGAGGATCGTCTGGCCTTCCGCGAACGAGCGGCCGACGATCTGCAGATAGTCGGCGACGGATAGCGCGACGCCATGCGTGCCTGCGATGTCGATCCACGTGTTCATGATCGTCCGCTCGGAGTCGATGAGCAGGCCATCCATGTCGAAGATCGCAGCGGAAAACGTCATTGGGAAGTCCGGGAGTCGAGGGCGGAGCGGGGCGCGGCGCGCATCACGCGCATGGCCGCGCCAACGAAAAACGGACGCCGCGGCGGCGTCCGTCGGATCCGGCAGGCTTACTTGCCGAGCGCCGCGCGGGCGGCTTGCGCCGCGGCACGCACCTGGTCCGGCGCGGTGCCGCCCGGGTGGTTGCGGCTCGCGACCGAGCCTTCGAGCGTCAGGTAGCCGAACACGTCGTCGCCGATCAGGTGCGCGACGTTCGGCAGCTCCTGCTTCATTTCGTCGAGCGTCAGGTCCGCGAGGTCGATGCCGCGATCGTCGCAGATCCGCACCGCGTGCGCGACCGCCTCGTGCGCGTCGCGGAACGGCAGGCCGCGCTTCACGAGGTAGTCGGCGAGGTCGGTCGCAGTCGAGAAGCCCTGCAGCGCGGCCGCGCGCATCGCGTCCGGTTTCACGGTGATGCCCGCGACCATCTCGGCGAAGATCCGCAGCGTGTCGGCAACCGTGTCGACCGTGTCGAACAGCGGCTCCTTGTCTTCCTGGTTGTCCTTGTTGTACGCAAGCGGCTGGCCCTTCATCAGCGTGAGGAGCGCCATCAGGTGGCCGTTCACGCGGCCGGTCTTGCCGCGCGCGAGCTCGGGCACGTCCGGGTTCTTCTTCTGCGGCATGATCGAGCTGCCCGTGCAGAAGCGATCGGCGATGTCGATGAAGCCGACGCGCGGGCTCATCCACAGCACGAGCTCTTCCGAGAAGCGCGATACGTGCGTCATCACCAGCGCGGCTGCGGCCGTGAATTCGATCGCGAAATCGCGATCCGACACCGCGTCGAGCGAGTTCGCGCAGATGCCGTCGAAGCCGAGCGTCTTCGCAACCGCGTGACGGTCGATCGGGTAGCTCGTGCCGGCGAGTGCGGCCGCGCCGAGCGGCAGGCGGTTCACGCGGGTGCGGCAGTCGCGCATGCGCTCCGCGTCACGCGAGAACATCTCGACATATGCGAGCAGGTGGTGGCCGAACGTGACGGGCTGCGCGACCTGCAGGTGCGTGAAGCCCGGCATGATCGTGCCGGCGTTCTGCTCCGCGAGGTCGATCAGCGCGCCGCGCAGGTCGTTCAAGAGGCCGCCGATCCGGTCGATTTCGCCACGCAGCCACAGGCGGATGTCGGTCGCGACCTGGTCGTTGCGCGAGCGGCCCGTGTGCAGGCGCTTGCCGGCATCGCCGATCAGCGCGGTCAGGCGCGCCTCGATGTTCAGGTGCACGTCCTCGAGGTCGAGCTGCCATTCGAATTCGCCGCGCTCGATCTCGCCCTGGATCTGCGCCATCCCGCGTTCGATCGCTGCGAGGTCGTCGGCGCTGATGATCTTCTGCGCGGCGAGCATCTTCGCGTGCGCGAGCGAGCCGGCGATGTCGACGAGCGCGAGGCGCTTGTCGAAAAACACCGACGACGTGTAGCGCTTGACCAGCTCGGACATCGGTTCCGAGAAGCGGGCCGACCAGGCCTCGCCCTTTTTGTGCAGTTGGGACGTCATGGCGATTCTTCGAAGGGATGTTGGGCGGCGTGCGCCGCGAGGAATCCGGAGATTCTAACATTCGCGGGCCAGGCCGCCGCGCCGTGCGGGGCGCGGCCGGAGCCTGCCGGCGCCGTGCGTCGCAGCCGCGCGGCGCCGCTGCGACGGCCGCGCAAGCTGCGCTATTCGCGCACCAGCACGACGAGCTTCAGGTCCTCGCGATGCGCGGGCTTCAGCGTGATCTGCTGGTACACGAGCCGGCCGTCTGCCGGATGGTCGAACTCGCGCTGGCCGCCTTCGCGCTCGAACACGTCCTGCGACGCCCAGTACTGCGCGAACGCGTCGCTGCCGGCCGTCAGCGCGTCGATCAGCGCGCGCGTAGGCGCTTCGGTCAGGTGACGGATCGAATCGGCGCGGAATTCGGCGGCGAGCCGGCGCGCTCGCGTGTCCCAGTCGACGATCAGCGCGCGCGCGGCCGGCGACATGAACGTGAAGCGCAGCAGGTTGCGGTCGTGATCGCCGTCGAGCCAGCCCGCGAACAGCGCGGCGGCCGGCGCGTTCCACGCGAGTGCGTTCCATTGCCGGTCGAGCACGTAGGCGGGCGTCGCGATCGCGGCGACGGTCGCCGCGAGCGTCGGCGGCAGGTCGCCGCCCGCGACGTCGGGTTCGGCCGGGTCGCGCTGCGCGGCCATCTCGAACAGGTACGCGCGTTCGGCCCGCGACAGCTGCAGCGCGACCGCGATGCGCGCGAGCGCGTCGGCCGATGCGGACACCGGGCGGCCCTGCTCGATCCACGTGTACCAGGTCGGGCTGACGCCACACAGCTGCGCGACTTCCTCGCGCCGCAATCCGGGCGTGCGGCGGCGCGGGCCGGGCGGCAGGCCGACGGCCTGCGGCGACAGGCGCTCGCGGTGCGCGCGGATGAAGTCGCCGAGCGCGCGGGCGGGCGTCGCGTCGAGCGGCGGAGCGGGGGAGGCGGACGGAAGGCTCATGCGGAATACATCAGGCAGGTGGATCGAATACCAGAATAACTGCTTAGCTTGTACTGGTACAAGCGTGCGCCTATTGTAACGGCTCACGCGTCCGCTGGCACCGGTGCGGACGGTTTCCACCAAGGAGAATGCAATGAAACATCATGACCAGGTTGCCGACGCCTTCGGCTCGACGGCCGCCGCTTACCTGACGAGCACGGTCCATGCGACGGGCGCCGACCTGCAGGCGCTCGCCGACGCGGTGTGCGCGACGCCGGACGCCGCGGTGCTGGATCTCGGCTGCGGCGCGGGCCATGCGAGCTTCGCGGTCGCGCCGCACGTGCGCGAGGTAATTGCGTACGACCTCGCGCCGCAGATGCTCGAGACCGTCGACGCGGCGGCGCGCGAGCGCGGTCTCGCGAACATCCGCACCTGCCACGGGCCGGCCGAGCGCCTGCCGTTCGACGCGGCGACGTTCGATTGGGTCGTGAGCCGGATGAGCGCGCATCACTGGCACGACGTGCGTGCGGCGCTCGCCGAGGTGCGGCGGGTGCTGAAGCCGGGCGGCCGGGTGCTGATGATCGACATCGCCGGCAACGATCATCCGCTGCTCGACACCTACCTGCAGGCGGCGGAAGTGCTGCGCGACGCGTCGCACGTGCGCGACTACCGGGCCGACGAATGGCTCGCGATGTTCCGCGACGCGGGTTTCGACGCGCAGGTGGCGAGCCGCTGGCGCCTGCCGATCGATTTCGACACGTGGGTCGCGCGGATCCGCACGCCGGCCGACAGCGTGACGGGCATTCGCGCGTTGTGGGCGCATGCGCCCGACGAGGTGCGCAGCCATTACGCGGTGCAGCCGGACGGCTCGTTCGAACATGACGCGCTGCTGATCGACGCGCGCTGACCGCGGCCTGTGCCGTTCCGGCGCGGCCCATGCACTGCATGCGCCGCGCCCCGTGCGCGGATCAGCCCGTGTTGCGCAGGCCGGCCGCGATCCCGTTGATGGTCAGGTGAATCCCGCGCCGCAGCCGCGCGTTGGTGTCGCCCGCGCGGTGCCGCTTGATCAGCTCGACCTGCAGGTGGTTCAGCGGATCGAGGTACGGGAAGCGGTTCTTGATCGAACGCGCGAGCAGCGGGTTCGTCGCAAGCCGGCTGTCGTGGCCGGTGATTTCCGCGAGCGCTTGCGACGTGCGCTCCCACTCGGCGACGATCCGGTCGAACACGTGCTTGCGCAGCTTCTTGTCCGCGACGAGCTGCGCATAGCGCGACGCGACCGCGAGATCGGTCTTCGCGAGCACCATGTCCATGTTCGACAGCAGGTTCGAGAAGAACGGCCAGGTCTTGTCCATCTTCTTCAGCAGCGCGAGGCGCTTGCTGCGCTCGGCGTCGTCCTTCGCGCCGTCGAGGTATGCGGCGACCGCGCTGCCGAAACCGTACCAGCCGGTCAGCAGCAGGCGGCACTGGCCCCACGAGAAGCCCCACGGAATCGCGCGCAGGTCCTCGATCTTGCGGTGCTTCGGATCCTGCAGCTTGCGCGACGCGGGGCGGCTGCCGATGTTCAGCTCGGCGATCTCGGTGATCGGCGTCGACGAGAAGAAGTAGTCGGTGAAGCCGGGCGTCTCGTAGACGAGCGCGCGGTATGCGGCCATCGCGCTGTCGGACAGCGCCTGCATCGTGGTCTCGAACGCGGGCAATTGTGCCGGTGCGTTCGACTGCGGCAGCAGCGACGCCTCGAGCGTCGCGGCGACAACGGTTTCCAGGTTGCGCCGGCCGATCTCCGGGTTCGCGAACTTGCTCGCGATCACCTCGCCCTGTTCGGTCAGGCGGATCTGGCCGTTCACGGTGCCGGGCGGCTGCGACAGGATCGCCTGGTAGGTCGGGCCGCCGCCGCGGCCGACCGTGCCGCCGCGGCCATGGAACAGACGCAGCGTGATGCCGCGCTCGCGGAACAGGTCGACGAGCGCGAGCTCGGCGCGGTACAGCTCCCAGTTCGACGTCAGGAAGCCGCCGTCCTTGTTGCTGTCCGAGTAGCCGAGCATCACTTCCTGCTCGCCGCCCTGGTGCGCGACCAGCGCTTCGACGCCCGGCAGCGCGAAGTACTCGCGCATGATCCGCGATGCGTCGCGCAGGTCGGGAATCGTCTCGAACAGCGGGATCACCATCAGGCCGTTCTTCGCGCCGCCGTGCCTGGCGCCGAGCGCGCCTTCGAGCAGGCCGGTTTCCTTCTGCAGCAGCAGCACCTCGACGAGGTCGCTGACCGTCTCCGTGTGCGAAATGATGTAGTTGCGCACCGCGCGCGGCCCGAACTGCGCGCGCACCGCACGCGCCTTCTCGAACACGCCGAGTTCGCTTTGCGCGAGCGCCGAGTATTCGAAGTACGGCGAGCGCAGCGGCCGCGGATCGGCGAGCGCGGCGAGCAGCACGCGCAGCTTGTCTTCCTCGGCGAGCGACGCGTAGTCGGCTTCGACACCCGCGCGCGCGAACAGCTCGGCGACGACAGCTTCGTGGATGTCGGAGCTCTGGCGCAGGTCGATGCTCGCCAGATGGAAGCCGAACACTTCGGCCGCACGCACGAGCGGCGCGAGGCGCGGGGTGGCGAGCGACGCGCCGTGATGCTCGGCGAGCGAATCCATCAGCACCTTCAGGTCCTGGACGAATTCCTCGGAATCCGCATACGGCGTCGCGCGCACCGGCGGCGCGCCGCGCCCGGCGCTGCGCACGGGCACCGTGCCTTCGCCGACGCGCACGCGCGCGCTCGCGGCGAGCCGCGTGTAGATGCCGATCAGCGCGCGGCGGTACGGCTCGTCGACGCGGTGCGGCGACTGGTCGGGCGACGCGGCCGCGAGCGCCTTCACCGCGTCGTTCGCGCCGACCAGCAGGTTCGACACCGACAGCTCGGCGCCGAGCTTGTGCACCTGTTCCAGGTAGTGCTCGAGGATCACCGCCGACTGGCGGTTGATCGCCTCGTCGAGCGTCGTGGCCGTCACGTTCGGGTTGCCGTCGCGGTCGCCGCCGATCCAGCTGCCCATCTGGAAGAACGCCGGCACGCGCGCGGGCAGGCCGTGCTCGGCGAGTGCAGCCTCGATGTCGCCATACAGTGCGGGCAGTTCGTCGAGGAACGTCGCGCGGTAGTACGACAGTGCGTTCTCGATCTCGTCGCCGACGGTCAGGCGCGCGTCGCGCAGCATCCGCGTCTGCCACAGCGCGGTCACGCGCGCGCGCAGCATCGATTCGTTGTACGCACGCTCGCGCGTCGTCAGCGGCTGGTCGCGCTCGGCCAGCAGCCGCGCGATGTCGTGCTGCGCGTCGAGGATGCTCTTGCGCTGCACCTCGGTCGGGTGCGCGGTCAGCACCGGCACGATCAGCGCGTCGTCGAAGAAGCGCTGCAGCACGCCCTTCGATGCGCCGCCCGACTGCTTCAGCTGGTCGAGCGCGAACGCGACGGTGCCCGGCTGCGGCGTCGAGCCGGCGAGCGCGTGGATGCGGCGGCGGCGGTTGTGGTGGCGGTCCTCGGCGATGTTCGCGAGGTGCGAGAAATAGCTGAACGCGCGCACGACGCTGACCGTCTGCTCGGGCGTCAGCTTGCGCAGTTTCCTCTCGAGCGTCTGCGCGGCTTCGCGGTCGTCCTCGCGGCGGAACTTCACCGCGGTCTGGCGGATCGTCTCGACGACGTCGAACACCGCGTCGCCTTCCTGCTCGCGCACGACGTCGCCGAGCAGGCGGCCGAGGAAGCGGATGTCCTCGAACAGCGGGCGATCCTTGTCCTCGCGGGTGCGCGCTTGCGGCTTCGCGTTGACGGCTGCGCCCGCAGCGGCGGCTTTCGTCGTGCGTCTTGTCTGACGTATCGGGTCTTTCGGTTTCGTTGCCGATTTCGTTGCCGGTTTCGCACGACCGTTCGCAGCGGCGGCGATGGAGCCCGTCTGGGCGTCGGAGGAGGGCAAGGCAGCATTGCGGCGCGCCGTGCGCGCCGATCCGGAAGACTTCACGATGGGTTTCCTTGGGAAAGCTCGAGTGAAAAGGAACTGCGATCCAGCGACTGCGACTACTGCGGCACGTCCGCGCATCTGCGCCGCGGCCCGCGCCAGGCGGCGCCGGGCCCGTTCCGCGCCCGGGCGGGCGAGGGCGTGCGTGCTACCATTGTTCGATCTTCAATCCCGTCCTTCGATGTTCCTGCAATGAATTCCGAGACCCTTGCGGCCGAGCCGCGACAGGCACAGCCGCCGGCGACGCTGACGATTGCTTCGCGTGAGAGCCGACTGGCGATGTGGCAAGCCGAACATGTGCGTGATGCGCTGCGCAAATTATATCCAGCTTGTGACGTGAAAATCCTCGGGATGACGACCCGTGGCGATCAAATTCTCGATCGCACGCTGTCGAAGGTCGGCGGCAAGGGCCTGTTCGTCAAGGAACTGGAAAACGCGCTCGCCGATGGCCGCGCCGATCTGGCCGTGCATTCGCTGAAGGACGTGCCGATGGCGCTGCCCGACGGCTTCGCGCTCGCGGCCGTCATGAGCCGCGAAGACCCGCGCGACGCGTTCGTGTCGAACGACTACGCGTCGCTCGATGCGCTGCCGGCCGGCGCCGTCGTCGGCACGTCGAGCCTGCGCCGTGAGGCGATGCTGCGCGCGCGCTACCCGCACCTGCAGGTGCAGCCGCTGCGCGGCAACCTCGACACGCGCCTGTCGAAGCTCGACCGCGGCGACTACGCGGCGATCATCCTCGCGGCCGCGGGCCTGAAGCGCCTCGGGCTCGATGCGCGGATCCGCGCGCTGATCGACGTCGAGGACAGCCCGCCCGCGGCGGGCCAGGGCGCGCTCGGCATCGAGATCGCGTCGCACCGGGCGGACGTCGCCGCGTGGCTCGCGCCGCTGCACGATCGCGCGACCGCGCTCGCGGTCGAGGCCGAGCGGATGGTGTCGCGTGCGCTCGGCGGCAGTTGCGAGGTGCCGCTCGCCGCGCATGCGGTGTGGCGCGCGGGCGAGCTGTACCTGACGGGCCGCGTGTCGACGACCGACGGCAAGCGCGTGCTGACGGCCGAGGAGTGCGCGGCGGTGATGACCGCCGCCGACGCGCTCGCGCTCGGCCGCGCGGTTGCCGACGAGCTGGAAGCGCAGGGCGCGCTCGATATCGTCCGTGCATTGCTCGCCGGCTCGCAGGCCGGCAAGGGCGACGCCTGATGGCGGGCGTGGCCGACCAGCAGCGCGCGTTCACCGCCGTCCTCACGCGCCCGGACGGGCAGTCGGCCGGGCTCGCGTCGCAACTGGCGGATGCCGGCTGCGACGTCCTCGAATTTCCGCTGATCGACATAGCGCCGCTCGACGATCCGGCGCCGCTCGACGCCGCGTTCGCCGCGCTCGCCGACTATGCGCTCGTGATCTTCGTGTCGCCGAACGCGATCGACCGCGCGCTCGCGCAGTACGGCGCGATCTGGCCGAACGCGCTGCCGGTCGGCGTCGTCGGCCCCGGCAGCGTCGCCGCGCTCGAGCGGCACGGCATTGCGGCGCCCGCGTACCGTGTGATCGCGCCGCAGGCGCCGGCCGACGGCAGCGCGCCGCATTACGATTCCGAAAGCCTGTTCGCCTGCATCGAAGCCGCATTCGGCGGCACGGCGGCGCTCGCCGGCAAGCGCGTGCTGATCGTGCGCGGTGACGGCGGCCGCGAATGGCTTGCGGACCGGCTGCGCGAAGCGGGCGCCGACGTGCAGCTCGTCGCCGCGTACCGGCGCGTCGTGCCGGAGCCGCGCATCGGCACCTGGGAGCGCGTGCACGCGCTGCTCGGCGGCGAGCCGCACGCGTGGCTCGTCACGAGTTCGGAAGGCGTGCGCAATCTGCACGAACTCGCGCACGCGCACCTGACCGACGCCGAGATCGACGCGTTGAAGCACGCGCCGCTCGTGACGCCGCACCCGCGGATCGAGCAGACCGCGCGCGCATTGGGTTTTGATAGGATTACGCTGACCGGCGCGGGCGATGAGCGCATCGTCCGCGCGTTTCGAACGATGGCCGACGAGGCCGACGAGACCGACCACCCGGCGACAGCCGCACCGGTGACCAAACGCATGACTGATACCAACGATTCCAAAAGCGTCTCTTCCCAGCCGGCCGCAGCCGCCGCGACGCCGTCCAGCCCGCCCTACATGTCGCCCGAGCCGCCCGCGCGCCGCGGCGGCAGCGCCGTGCTGTGGCTCGTCGTCGTCGTGCTCGGTTGCGCGGCGGGCGTCGGCGGCTATGCGCTGAACCGCAAGATCGACCGGCTCGACGGTGCGGTCGTCGCACGCCAGAAGGCGCTCGACGCGCAGGCGGCCGACACGCGCACGAAGACCGAGCAGGCGCTCGCGAGCGCGCATCAGGTCGACACGCAGCTCGCGCAGCTCGACGGCAAGCTCGCCGACGCGCAGAGCACGCAGCAGGCACTGCAGCAGCAATACCAGGACCTGTCGCGCAATCGCGACGCGTGGATGCTCGAGGAGGTCGACCAGATGCTGTCGAGCGCGAGCCAGCAACTGCAGCTCACGGGCAACACGCAGCTCGCGCTGATCGCGCTGCAGAACGCCGACGCGCGCCTCGCGACGTCGCAGAGCGCGCAGGCGGTCACGGTGCGCAAGGCGCTTGCGCAGGACATCGAGAAGCTGAAGGCCACGCCGTCCGCCGATCTCACGGGCCTCGCGATCAAGCTCGACGACGCGATCGCGAAGATCGACGCGCTGCCGCTCGCCGGCGAGGCGATCGTGCCGCACGCGGCGCCGAAGGCCGACGCGCCGGCGGATGCCGCTAAAACAGCCTCCGCGGCTTCCGCGGCCGCCACGGCCGGCGAGTCGCGCTGGAAGGTCTGGTGGCACGACTTCTCGGCCGGCCTCGGCCAGCAACTGAAGGGCCTCGTGCAGGTGCGCCGGATCGACAACGCGGACGCGATGCTCGCGTCGCCCGATCAAGGCTACTTCGTGCGCGAGAACGTGAAGCTGCGCCTGCTGACGGCCCGCCTGTCGCTGCTCGCGCGCAACGAGCCGGCGATGAAGGGCGACCTGCACGCCGCGCAGGCGTCGCTCGCGAAGTATTTCGACCAGGCGTCGCGTGACACGCAGACCGTCGAGGATCTGCTGAAACAGGTCGACGGCGCATCGCTGACGGTTGCGCTGCCCAACCTGAACACGAGCCTGAACGCCGTTCAGCAGTTCAAGAGCCGGGGGTAACGATGACGCTTCGAGGAATCGTTTGGCTCGCCATCCTGTTCGCGATCGCCGCGGCGCTGGCCACCGTCGGCCGCTTCGACACGGGGCAGGTGCTGCTCGTCTATCCGCCGTACCGGGTCGACCTGTCGCTGAACCTGTTCGTGATCGGCATCGTCGTGCTGTTCATCGTCGTCTACGCGCTGCTGCGCATCGTGCGCAACATCTGGCGCATGCCGCATCGGGTCGCCGCGTATCGCGCCCGCACGCGCAACGAGAAGGCGCAGGCATCGCTGCGCGACGCGATCGCGAACCTGTACGCGGGCCGCTTCTCGCGCGCCGAGAAGGCCGCGCGCGACGCGCTGTCGATCGACGCGAACCAGGGCGCGGCGAGCCTCGTCGCGGCCACCGCTGCACACCGGATGCATGAGTACACGCGCCGTGACGACTGGCTGTCGAAGGTCGACGCGCCGGAGTGGCAGGACGCGCGCATGCTCGCTGCGGCCGACATGCGCGCGGACGCGCGCGACGCCGACGGCGCCCTCGCCGCGCTGGCCGAGATGCAGGCGGGCGGCAAGCGCATCCACGCGCAGCAGGTCGCGCTGCGCGCGCAGCAGCAGTTGAAGAACTGGGCCGAGGTGCTGAAGCTCGCGAAGGCGCTGGAGAAGCGCGAGGCGCTGCATCCGGCCGCCGCCGTGCGGCTGCGCCAGCAGGCGGCCGAGAACCTGCTGCGCGACCGCCGCCACGATCCGGATGCGTTGCTGGAGGTGTGGCAATCGCTGTCGGCGACGGAGCGGCAGTCGCCGCGTCTCGCCGATCTCGCGGCCGAACTGCTCGTGTCGCTCGAACGCCGGCCCGAGGCGCGCCGCGTCGTCGAGGACGCGCTCGCGCACAACTGGGACGCGCGCCTGTTGCGCCGCTACCCGGACACGGCCGGCGCCGATGCGCTGCCGCTGATCCAGAAGGCGGAAGGGTGGAAGAAGGATCATCCGGAAGACGCCGACCTGCTGTTTGCGCTCGGCCGGCTCTGCCAGCAGCAGCAGCTGTGGGGCAAGGCGCAGTCGTTCCTCGAGGCGGCGCTCAAGCTCGCCGACAACGAGGCGCTGAAGGTGCGCACGCATCGCGCGCTCGCGCGGCTGTTCGAGCATCTCGGCGAGTCCGACAAGGCGGCGAAGCACTACCGCGAAAGCGCGCTCGCGATCACCGTGGTCTGACACGGCCGATGCGGCTGGCGCAGACGATGCACACGGTGCGCCAGCAGTCCGACACACCCCGAACGCCGCCCGGCCTTCGGGGTGTTTTGTTTGTGGCGCGCGGATTCGCGCCACGTTAACGGTCAACAAGCCGGTCGACGAGCCTATCGGTCGACGAGCCGCTTCGGCACCGACAGCGCGAGCAGGCCGCCGAGCACGAGGAATCCGGCGAGCACGTACATGCCTGAGTCGTTCGCGCCCGTTGCCTGCTTGAGCCAGCCCATCATGTACGGGCTCAGGAAGCCCGCGAGATTGCCGATCGAGTTGATCATCGCGATGCCCGCCGCGGCCGCGGTGCCACCGAGGAATGCGGTCGGCAGGCTCCAGAACAGCGGCAGCGTCGTCAGGATGCCCATCGTCGCGAGCGTGAGGCCGAGGATCGCGAGCGCGGTCTGGTGCGCCCAGATCACCGACAGCACGAGCCCGAGCGCGCCGATCGCCGCCGGAATCGCGACGTGCCAGCGGCGTTCGCGGCGCTTGTCCGCGCTGCGCGCGACCAGGATCATCGCGACGACCGCGGCCGCATACGGCACTGCCGACAGCAGGCCGATCGCGAACGTGTCGGTGACGCCCGTCGCCTTGATGATCGTCGGCAGCCAAAAGCCGACGCCGTAGAGCCCCATCACGAACGAGAAGTAGATGAGCGCCATCAGCCACACGCGCGGGCTCGACAGCACGGTGCCGAGCGACGGGTCTTCCTTCGTGGCCTCCTCCGCGTCGACGTTGCGCGCGAGCAGTGCCTTTTCCTCATCGGTCAGCCAGCTTGCTTTCGAGATCCGCTCGTCGAGCGCGAAGAACACGAGCACGCCGGCCAGCACCGACGGAATGCCTTCGAGCAGGAACAGCCATTGCCAGCCGTGCCAGCCGCTCAAGCCGTCGAACGTCTTCAGGATGAAGCCCGAGATCGGCCCGCCGATCACGCCGGACAGCGCGACGGCGGTCATGAAGAACGTCGTCATCCGGCCGCGCCGGTGCGCGGGATACCAGTAGGTCAGGTACAGGATCACGCCGGGAAAGAAGCCCGCTTCGGCGACGCCGAGCAGGAAGCGCATCACGTAGAACATCGCGGGCGTCGTGACGAACATCGTCAGGATCGAGATCACGCCCCAGGTCGCCATGATGCGCGCGATCCACAGGCGCGCGCCGAGCTTGTGCAGGATGATGTTGCTCGGCACTTCGAACAGAAAATAGCCGAAGAAGAAGATCCCGGCGCCGAGCCCGTAGACGGTGTCGCTCAGGTTCAGGTCGGTCGCCATCTGCAGCTTCGCGAATCCGACGTTCACGCGATCGAGATACGCGACCACGTAGCACAGCAGCAGCAGCGGGGTGAGCCGCCACGAGACCTTGCGGTACGTCGCTTCCTCGAAGGCGCCGGATGAACCCGGCAGCGAATGCGTCGATGTTGCCATGTTGTCTCCTTATTGGCGCCTGCCCGGAATTCATGCAATGCAGCCGCTGCTGCGATGCCGCCCGGTCAGGCAGATGTGGCCCGATACGATCCGGTTCGCCTAGATGCAGCGCCCGCCATCCACTTCGAGGCAGACGCCGGTGATGAATTCCGCCTCGTCCGATGCGAGGTAGAGCGCCGCGTTCGCAATGTCCTGCGGCGTCGAGAAGCGGCCGAGCGGGATCGACGCGAGAAAGCGCTGACGGTTTTCCGGCGTGTCTTCGCAGCCCATGAACTCGGTCATCAGGCCCGTCTCGCCGAGCACGGGATTGATGCAGTTCACGCGGATGCGGTCGGCGCCGAGCTCCGCCGCGAGCGACTTGCTTGCGGTGATCATCGCGCCCTTCGTGCTGTTGTACCAGACGAGGCCCGGGCGCGGCCGCACGCCGGCCGTCGACGCGACGTTCACGAACACGCCGCCGCCCTGCGTGCGGAAATACGGCACGAGCGTCTGCACGCACCAGTAGAGGCTTTTCATGTTGACCGCGTAGACGCGGTCGAACTCGGCTTCGGTCACGTCGAGCACGGGCTTGTTGCGGTGCGTGGTGCCGGCGTTGTTGACGACGATCTGCACCGTGTGGAAATCGTCGAGCGCGGCGGCGAGCAACGCGCGCCAGTCGTCGCGTTGCGACACGTCGCCTGCGATCGCGATCGCCTTGCCGCCAGCGAGCGCGATCTCGCTCGCGACGCGCTCGGCCGCCGCGCCGTTCAGGTCGTTGACGACGACGTTCGCGCCCTCGCGCGCGTACGTCTTCGCGATGCCTTCGCCGAATCCCGAGCCGCCGCCCGTGACGATCGCCGTCTTGCCGCTCAACCGCATGGTGTGTCTCCTGGTTTGTCGTATGTCATCGTGTGCTGCCGAACCGCTGAACGTGGCGTCGCGCGTTCAGCCGTGCCGGATCGCAATGGTCTTCAGCACCGTGAAGCCGTACAGCGCCTCGAAGCCTTTCTCGCGGCCGTGGCCCGAATGGCCGACGCCACCGAACGGCAGCTCGACGCCGCCGCCCGCGCCGTAGTTGTTGACGAACACCTGGCCCGCGCGGACCCGCCGCGCGACGCGCAACTGGCGCGCGCCATCGCGCGTCCAGATGCCGGCGACGAGACCGTACGGCGTGCCGTTGGCGAGTGCGACCGCTTCGTCCTCGTCCGCAAAGCGCATCGCGGCGAGCACGGGGCCGAACACTTCCTCCTGCGCGAGCCGGTGTGTCGATGGCACGTCGCGCAGCAGCGCGGGGGCCTGGTAGAAGCCGGTTTCGGGCGCTTCCGGGACGACCTGGCCGTGCCCGGCCATCGGAATGCCGTCGTGCTGCGCGTCGGACAGGAAATCCCACACGCGCTGCTGCTGCTTCGCATTGATCAGCGGGCCGCAGTCGAGATCCGCGCGGCTCGGGCCGACCTTGAGCGCGTTGAATGCGGTCGCGAGCCGTTCGACGAGCGGCTCGTACACCGTGCGCTCGATCAGCACGCGGCTGCCCGCCGAGCAGGTCTGGCCGCCGTTCTGCACGATCGCGTTGACGAGCACCGGCAGCGCGGCGTCGAGGTCGGCATCCGCGAACACGATCTGCGGCGACTTGCCGCCGAGTTCGAGCGTGACGGGCACGTGATTGTCGGCGGCCATCTGCGCGACGAGCTTGCCGGTCGCGGGCGAGCCTGTAAACGAGATGTGGTCGATGCCCGGATGGCGGGCAAGCGCCGCGCCGGCCTCATGGCCGTAGCCGGTGACGATGTTCAGCGCGCCGGCCGGCAGCCCGGCTTCGGCGGCCAGCGCGGCGACGCGCAGCACCGACAGGCACGCGTCCTCGGCCGGCTTGACGACGCACGCGTTGCCGGCTGCGAGCGCCGCGCCGACGCTGCGCCCGAAGATCTGCATCGGGTAGTTCCACGGGACGATGTGGCCGGTGACGCCGTGCGGCTCGCGCACCGTCAGTACCATGTAGCCCGCCTGATAGGGGAGGGTTTCGCCGTGCAGCTTGTCGGCGGCGCCTGCGTAGAACTCGAAGTAGCGCGCGAGCGCGGCCGCGTCGGCGCGGGCCTGCCTGAGCGGCTTGCCCGTATCGCGGGCCTCGAGCGTGGCGAGTTCCTCGAGATGGGCTGCGACGAGCGTCGACAGCCGTTGCAGCACGCGCCCGCGCTCGGCGGCGCTCGCGGCGCCCCACGCGCCCGCGAATGCGTCGCGGGCCGCGGCGACCGCGCGCTCGATGTCGGCGGCAGAGCCGCGCGCGATTGCCGCGAACGGCTGGCCATCGGACGGATCGATGACCGGGATCGTCTCCAGCTGCGCGGGCAATGTCCATTCACCCGCGATGAAGTGCTTTGCCTCTTCCATGCCTGCTCCTGTCGATCGGAGTTAGCGCTTTAGCAGTTACTCCGATCCCGTGCTTCGCTGTCAATCGGAAGTCGACGGAACGGGCGCTTCAGCGCCTCTTCTGTCCGATGCAACGCTCGTTTTGTTCGATGGCCGGACGCTCAGCGCGATTATCGCGCCGATCGTCATCCGGACGCCACCGATCGATTGGCTATAATGGCGCATTCTTTCCGGACATGCCGGCGGCGCGTGCCTCGACCGCGGCGTGCCCTGTCCCGAATTCCCTTCGACCAACAGAGAACGCTCATGAGCTTCAACCATGTTCCGGCCGGCAAGGACCTGCCGCAAGATTTCAACGTCATCATCGAGATTCCCGCGCAAAGCGATCCGGTGAAGTACGAAGCGGACAAGGAGCTCGGTCTCCTCGTCGTCGACCGCTTCATCGGCACGGGCATGCGCTACCCGGTGAACTACGGCTACATCCCGCAGACGCTGTCGGGTGACGGCGATCCGGTCGACGTGCTGGTGATCACGCCGTTCCCGCTGCTGGCTGGCTCGATCGTGCGTTCGCGCGTGCTCGGCATGCTGCAGATGACCGACGAGTCGGGCGTCGACGCGAAGCTGGTCGCGGTGCCGCACGACAAGGTCTGCCCGATGACGGCGAACCTGAAGTCGATCGACGACGTGCCCGAGTACCTGAAGGACCAGATCAAGCACTTCTTCGAGCAATACAAGGCGCTCGAGAAGGGCAAGTGGGTGAAGGTCGAGGGCTGGGCCGGCATCGATGCCGCGCACAAGGAAATCACCGACGGCGCCGCGAACTACAAGAAGTAGAGCCGGGTAACCAGAAAACGAAAGTTTGGCTGGTAGAGCGCTCCTCCGGGAGCGCTTTTTTTATGGCCTCTGAGTTCCTTGGGCGTGGGCCTTTGCGTTCGGTTTTGACTAGGGAATCTTCTTTGATTGAGGCAAGCCGGCGTAGCCGGCGCGCAGTCCTTCGAGTGTGCGCAACTCCGGAACCGCCCCTAGGGCGGCTGTCCACACCCGTGTGGTGTGGACAGCGGAGTTGTGCACACGGGGAATCGGCACGGTTCTGACGGACCAAATGGGGGGAGGGCATTATTAGGAAGGGTTGTCACGCGTTTCGAATAGGCGGACGTTTGATACAGGTTCAGTGCGAATGCGTTTGCTGATTTCTACGGTTCAGGGCCAGATGTACCTTTTTTCAAGGCTACTCGGACAAACCCTTGCACAGCCAACAAAAAGACGTAGGAACGAAGTATGATTCGCTATCGGAAAGCCGTGGTTAGCTTTGTAGGCTTTCGATTCCGGGGATGCTGCCATTCTGCGCTTTTAAGCGTTCAGGTGCGATGGCGAGTGTGTGCGTAGTCAGCAAAAGAACTGGGCGTAGCACGTGTCAAACGAAAAGAGTTTCACCGAGAAGACCAGTGCAGACGATAAGAGTATTGGGTTTGAGTATCAATATTACTATTTTCTGGACCGCCTTCTTAATTTGAAATCAGGTCAAACCGTCGGTTTGGAAGTCAAAGATGACGTTCACACGACGCTTGACGCTGACTTCAATATACTTGTCCAGCTCAAGCATACAGTTCGCAGTAATGCGAAGGGTGACCCTGTTGCATTGACCGAACTCGATTCGGACCTCTGGAAGACGATTTATAACTGGTCGCAGGTTATTAGTGACAAGGCGGAAGGGCGAAAGGAGCTCTCGCAGCAGCTTCGATACGTGGAGAAAACCGAATTCCATCTGGTCTCGAATAAGTCTGAGTCTAAGGCCAACGAGTTTCTTCAGATTCTCGATAGGTTTAATTTGGGTGAAGATGACTTTCAGATGCTGCTTGACCACGTAAAGTCTCTTGAAAGCAAAACCGTCGACCAGAGCATCAAAGGATACATCGACGGCGTATTGAAGCTCGAGACCGAGGTTCTAGAGGCGTTCTTTCGCCGCATCAAGGTCGAGCTGGGGCTTGATGACATTGTCGGTCGAGTGAAGCGTTCGCTGCTTGAGAAGATTATCGACCCGGATAAGGTCGACACGGTTTTTAGTCGATTGGATTCGAGTATTCGGACAGATAATTTCATTGCGGTCAAGCGCGGAGAGGCAATACTCATCAGCTTCGACGACTTCATGAAGCGCTATCGCCGTATCTTCGATGATGGACGTACGAAGAAGTTGGTCTATCCGAAATTTACTCCGGAGCTGCCAAGCGATATCTTTGCTCAGAGATTTATCAGACGTCTATTGGAGATTGGTGATATTTCCGAATCTGACGAAGAACTCGCCATCGATTACACCACGTACAAACTGCGTATCTCGCGTTACCTCCAGCAGTGGGTCCAGGAGGGGGACCTCGTAAGCGAGGAGATTGAAACTTTCCACGAAGAGGTATTCGTGCGCTGGCGAAACGAGTTTCGGGTGGCGTTTCGAGGCTGTAGTACGCCACATCAGATTATTGACGCTGCGATGGCCTTGCTGATTACGCTGCGGCGGGACCAGTTCAAGCTCGGCGATACCGAGTTATCGACGACGCTTAGCAACGGCGAGCTCTATTACCTGTCAGACGCCGGTCAGATAGGCTGGCATAAAGACTGGAGTGCCAATGAGCAGTAGGTGGTCGGGATATAACAATGTCGGGATATGCGCAATCGCGTTGATGAGCGTCCTTGAACACTCAAAAAGTGTGACGCTCCCGAAAGCGCTCCTCGTGATGCCTCTGGTAATGCACGATGCGACTGTGCGTCATCTTGGCGACTCACGAGTCGCACGGCGAGAGGCCGCGGCGCTGGTTGCGCAGCGGCCCGATTTGTTTGCCAATTTCGCGACGCGGTATGACGGCAGTCTCGCCATGACAGTTAACGCGATACAGCTTCTCGTCGAAGTGGGCTTTGTTCGCTTCGATGGCGGTTTGACGTTGCTGAAGTCGCTAGAGGTAGACTCCGCGTTTGGCAAACGAGCGCAAAAAATCGCCAAAGCGGCGGGTCATATCGCTTCGCTCCTCACTGGTCCGGTCGAGGAGCTGTATTTAAACTTCAGGGTGCAGCTTTGAATTTCGGCTTTGATTCCATCATGCTGTGGTCACGCACAGGCGAGCGTCGCAGTCTCAATTTCAAGCGCAACCGCCTGAACGTGATTACAGGCGAAAGTCACACCGGCAAAAGCGCGTTGCTCGACATCATCGATTATTGCTTTCTGGCGAGTTCCCACAAGCTCCCGGATAGTATCATCAACGAGAACGTCGGCTGGTATGGACTGACGTTCTACGTGAACGACAAGACGTACACGCTTGCACGTAGGAGCCCAAGGGACAACGAGGTCTCGAACGACTATTATTTTTCGAGCACCGGGGTGATACCGGACATGCCCGAGTCGAATACAAAAGAAGACGACATCCGAACGATACTTGAAGCAGAGTTTCATATCACCGATAAGGTCACGGTCGCTTATGGCGGGCGCGCGCTGAAGACTGGTTCGAAGGTGTCGTTCCGATACTTTTTCCTGTTCAACACAATTTCCGAAGACATCATCACCAACAGCAAGGTGTTCTTCGATAAACAGTCCGAGGAGCGATACCAGGAGGCTTTGCCGCGCATCTTTGACATGGCTCTCGGCATTGACGACCTCTCTAACATCGCCGCGCGCGAGAAAAGGGAAGCTCTGAGGAAGGAGATTGCAAGGCTCCAGCGCAAAGAGGCACACCTTGGCCAAGGGAGGGAGACGTTTGATGAAGAGGTGCGCGATATTGCCGTCAAGGCGGCCGAATACGGCCTCATAGACAGCGACCCTGCTGGCCTGTCTGTGGACAACGTCCGGCGTGCTATCAGCGACGCGGCGTCGCCGGAGACCGGGCAAGCCCTGAACAGGTACGTCGAGACCAGCGCCAAGCTGTTCGTAGTGGAGCGCCGCCTTCGGAAACTCAGGCAGTTCTCGTCTGAATACCGGTCCTACAAAGATACCTTCAAGAACGCTGAAGACAGTCTGCGACCAATCGAGCAGTTGATGAAGCAGGCACCGAGCCTGGTCAAGTCCGAGATTTTTGATGACCTCATCAGCAGCCTCAAATCAGACCTGTCGGCAGTCAAGAAATCTATCACTGGCAAGCAGCCGGTCGATGGCCAGATTGGCGCGATGGTCAAATCGCTCGAGGGTGAACGGGATGCGCTGCAACGGGACCTCTCCGGACTTCCGCAAGAACCCAAGTCCTTCGCTTCTCAACGCGAGAAATGGATGTTCGTGGGCGAGGCGATGGGGCGATTCAGAGCGTATGAGGGAGCGCGAGCTCCGGCTGTTCTGCAGCAGACTACGACCTCCGACGAAGACGACCTGCAGAGGCAGATGGACGCCATCGAGGTGCGCGATGTGGAAGAAACTCGCGAGGCCGTCGTCTCTATGATTAACGAAATTGCGCTGGACCTTCTCAAAGAAACTGGAGACGCGCTCGCGAACTACGCGTCCTATCAGACCGACTTTGCCTACAAGGAAAAGCGCTTACGGCTACGGAAGCCTCGCTCGAAGCTGATTGAAAACGTGGGCAGCAGCTCGAACCACATGTTCCTGCATCTGCTGCATTTCCTCGCGTTGCATGAGGTTGCCATCAGTCACAAGTCGATGTTCATCCCTAGCTTCCTCATCATCGACCAGCCTAGCAGGCCTTACTATCCGGACAACAAAGCGGATGACAACGTGACGCTTAAGAACAGCGACACGGAGAAGGTATCGATTGCCTTCAATCTGCTCAATAATTTCATCGCGCGGATGAATAGGGACTACAAGACCGAGTTTCAGATGATTGTCTTCGAGCACGTGCCGAGCGAAACGTTCAAGGACATGGCCTACGTTCATATCCTTCCTGAGTTCCGCAATGGAGAAGCGCTCATTCCCGAGGGGTGGCAGTCATAGCGAGAGAGGTGAAGGCTACTTCGGTGATACTCCGTCATCCTTGCGGCCGTACTTGGCGGTCTGAAATAGGCGTTCATCGAACTAGACAGGCGGGCAATCTCTCCCCTAGTTGCACCAGGCGCAGTTCTAGCGCTCGGATACCCGAAAGTCTCAACGATGTCGGGTGTGGGGAGGTGAATGTCCTCCAATCGTAAGCGCTTTGAGCCGTGGTTCGGATAAACTCTGTACCATTGGCGGCATTCGCTGGAGAGGCTCATGCTCTTTACCGTTGTGCAATACAAAGACGTTCCGCGCAAGGCTCGTAGCCTGGCTGGCACGGACGAATGTTATCTACTGCGCGATAACTGGGACGACTACTTATTTAAGACTACTTTCCGGCTCGTCTACTTCGACTCCGAAGGGACACGGCACGACATTGGGTCGGTGAAAGTCATGAGCGACGGCATGGAAGAAGGGTGGGTGAGCGTCGAAGATTCATTCTCTGAACTTCCGCAAGACTATGCCTCATTGGGTGGAAGCGCCGAATATTATGAAAATCTGATTAGTCTCGACGAGGAAGAGCGCATAGTTATTCTTCGCGCGATGCGAGACGTAATATGGGACGCCGATATCCGAGCACGTGTGGAGCAAGAGCCGGCATTTCAAACGTCGTTGATGCGCGGGCATGGGCGGGACGATATCGAAAAGATGAGCGATATCCTCCTTGAGCGCACCACATCGACCGCGTTCCGATTTAGCTATTCACTTTCAGCGAATAGTGATGCTCGCCTGCGGGTCAATGTGGAACCGGATTCAAATCCCCCTACAAACATCCATGCCATCATCGGCCGGAACGGTGTCGGCAAAACGACACTCCTTAGGTTGCTTGTGCAGACCTTGCGGGATGGGAGCACCGCGCGAGGCGGTGAATTGCAAATGCGAAAGCCGAGTGGGAGCACTGAACGCACAAGCTTCGCCAACCTTGTTGCCGTTGCTTTCAGCGCATTCGACGAATTCGACCCGCCTGTCTCAAATAAGGGAACCGGCACTGGGATAAGGTACACGTATGTGGGGCTGAAGAAGGAGCGAAGAAAGGACGGTGAGGCAAGCAGCCTCAAAAGAACGTCTGAGCTCAAGAAAGAATTCGTAGATAGTACGCTTGCGTGTTTGCGCAGTGCGCGTGTACCGCGCTGGCGCGCCGCAATGCGGGTCCTGGAGACGGACCCACTCTTTGCAGCACTCGGGTTAGTCAAGCTAGCCGATTTAGAACAGAATCGATTTGCGCAGGAAGCTGGAGAGCTTTTTGACAGGGCGAGTTCGGGGCACAAAGTCGTCTTGCTTACGATGACCAAACTTGTCGAGCTGGTCACCGAACGGACGTTGGTGGTAATTGACGAGCCGGAGGCACATCTCCATCCTCCTCTTGTCGCAGCGTTTGTGCGAGCGCTTTCAAACCTTCTCGCTGTCCGTAATGGCGTGGCACTATTGGCGACTCATTCTCCGGTCGTTGTCCAGGAAATTCCAGCTGCGTGCGTGACCCTTTTCTTCAGGACTGGGGATGAGGTGGAACTCGAGCGTCCAGAAGCGGAGACGTTCGCGGAGAACTTGGGAACACTCACACGGGAAATCTTCCGGGTTGAAATGACGGAAAGTTCTCACCATGCCTTGATTTCAAAGGTGGTGGCGCAATCGCGTGACTTTGAGCAGGTACTTGCAGTCTTTAACGACCAACTTGGCGCCGAGGGACGTTCGGTGGCGCGTTCACTTTTGCGGGGACGCGACGCATGATTGGTATGGAATGTCCGGGAGACGACCCGAGAGAATTATTTGAAGAGCTAGCTGAGCACACTCAAGACCGGGTGTTGCGTGCCGCACTTGTTGCTGAAGGTCCACGTGTGGAGCGCCGAGCTCGCGAATATTTAAGGCTTGCAGAAGTGGGCGACCTTTCAGCCTTCGATAGAGAGGAGCCGGTCGGGGTGACCAGCGGCCAACTCTCGGGCGTGTACGACCGCGTGCTGGTGGGTGGATACGGGCGACCGATTTACGACCGAATCAAGGCCAGTGCGAAATTCAAGCGTTGTCCCCTCTGTGGTCTCCGTGTTGTGAAGACCCTAGACCACTATTTGCCACAAACAAGGTTTCCTGAACTTGCCGTGTTTCCAGCAAATCTGGTTCCCGCCTGTGCGGATTGCAACAAATCGAAACTTGCTCACGTCGCCGAAAGCCGTGCCGAAGAGACTTTCCACCCGTACTTTGACGATTGGAGCGAATATTGTGTACTCGGGGCATCGCTTGAATTTGGCGCAAGTCTAACGGTGTCGTATCAGGTTCTCACAGCACCGGAAATGTCCGCTGTCGATGTGCAACGCGCTCGTAATCACTTCGACCTCCTTGAACTTAACGAGCTTTATGTCAGCTACGCCGCATCGGAACTCGCAGAAAGCAAACGAAATTTTCGGAACAACTTCGCTTCTGGACCGGAGGCTCTGCGCGAGGAGTTGCGGCAAGTAGCCGAAACTAGGTCTCAGGCAAACTTAAATGGGTGGATGGCGGTTCTTTATCGATGCCTGGCGGAAAGCGATGACTTCTGCAATGGTGGCTTTGAGCTGATAGAGGAGTGACATGTTTTTAGCGTTCGCAATCAATCAGAAGAAGAAATTTCATCTGGATTCCTTTTCAATGTGTTAGTTTCTGTGTGAGAAGACTTCGCGAAACGACATATTGGTGGTGCCCGTAGGCTATCGCAAAGCGAACTCGAATCGTCAAGCGCTGAAGCTCACGCTTGGCGCCAAGACGCGAACTGACCTTGTTCCGCGAGTGAGAGCGACGTACCAATGGTGGTGATTTTCGCAAGCGTCCGGCGTAATGACGACATGGTCGAACTCCAGGCCTTTCATGAGTAGCGTGCTGCCAACCGCCCTGTTCCTAAGAACACGACCTTTCTCGCGACGCGCGTTTGCAACCTGGAATGCCGCGTCATCGAGCTGCAGCGCAGGATTTTCCGCGCACAGTTGCAATGCCGACTTGATGCAAGACACCAGTTCTGGGCGGACCGCCGTTACGCCAGTTTCGCTCTCAACGCACCGAATTACGTCCAAGACATTTGCAAGCGAATCGCTTGCAGCCACGCCGGTCAAAGCGAGCTCCGCTGGGGTTGCCGGCATCTTGATGCGCGTAGGATTTGCCAACAATGATTCGACACGCTTTCTTTTATTTGAAGCGCCAACACCCACGTAGGCCGTCCCCATGAGGTCAAGAACAGCACTTACCCGGTCGATGCCGGTTTGGGTTCTGAGGCTCTCGTAAAAGTTGCGCTCGGTCTTTCCCCCAATGGGTTCAACCGTAGTCGCACCAATGGCTTTAGCCAAGTCCGCGCGTCGCACCTCATCGACGCTCGAATGAATAATCGCGAGCGTTTCTCCTTCCGGAGGCCGAATCGAGCAAGAGCCGGCGAGTTGCTGAGCGGCGAGCTTGGGAGCGCAAGGCTGCCATTCCAGGCAACTCGGTGCATCTCGGAAATCGAAGATGCCGGCTTGAAAGTTCGCTCGCTGGCCGATAAGCCAAGCGCCAAGAGCAGCATTGCCCGCGTGAATCCATCGTTGTGGGGTATTCAGCATGCCGGCTTGAGGGAAGACAGCCAAGGTGTCCGAATGCCAGTTTGCGAGCATGCCTGGACGAAAGCCAAAAATTGCCTGCAGAGGGTCGCCAAATACGTAGCAGGGAAGACGACGCGAAAGGGCACGTACAAGTCCGTGCTGTGCGACGGTGCAGTCCTGGTACTCGTCAACAAGAACACCGCTATACGACGCGCCGAGTATGCTTTGCACCGCACCGCTTTCAACCAACGTCGCAGCTGCGACCATGACAGCGTCCCATTGCCGCGACCGCGCTGACCAGTCGGCAGCCAAGCCTGACCCTTTGGGAAAAGCACGCGCCCATCGATGCGCCCATGCGGACAGCGTTTCGACTTGAGCTTTCTCGGCTGGAACATTGTGCTTGGCTAGCCGGCGTCGAATAGCATCAACGCCCGCGACGGTGTGGGTGAGAATCAGCCAGCGACCCGGGACATTGCCACCCACGAGAGCGATTTGCTCGGTCTTGCCGGTACCCGCTGGTGCCTCGATGGCTCCAACGCGCGAGCGAAGCATCTGCTGGACTGCTTGTTCAAGCATTGCTGCAAAGCCATCCGAAGATTTGTTCGAGGTGTCCGTCGAGACTTTCTCCACCTATCAAGCTTTCTGGAGCTAGAACATCGGTTCCGATTCTGAAGCAAAGGTCATAATCTTTCTTAATCCACTTGGATTGATGCGCAAGATTGCCAATCGTGCGGAGCGCCTCCAGGCTCTGAAGATAGGCGAGCACTTGTTCAATCGTCCCGAAGCTCATCCTCGCTCGACTGGAAAGCTCACCGAGCATCCGCTGAAGGCCAATTTCGGGCGCTATCAGTTTCAGTAGGTTGGAACGCGAGTAAGGCGATATCCCTATGAAAAGCTCCTCTTCGGTGCACCGCCCGTCACCCCATTCGAAGTGGGGAACGTTGTGGGCCTTGAGCTGCGCAATGAATGCCGGCGGGATTGGCGAATCGCTGTCGGTCAACAGGGCAGTGCGATAGCCGAGCGACGCAAAGTGGATGGCGACGGCGGGCGCCGACCCGCCGCCGCCATCTATGACCGTCGCGCCGAATCTCTGGAACTGCAGCTGTGTCCCTTCAGCGTATCCCTTGAGAAGCGCAACTTCTGTCTGGCCCTCGCAGACAAGCACGGACCTCGTGAGCAACGCCTCGCCCAGGTCACGAACGTAACGCTTTGCTTCGAGGGGGGCTGTGGCGGTTGCCGCGGAAGCCTTCACCTCAACCTTCCCTGTAACGTCACGTCGACAAACGAAGACTTCGCCGAATCTCACCTCGCGTAGAACGCTCGTAGAGTGAGTGGTGAGGAATACCTGACCGCTTGCGTCAACCCGTTTGCGCAGATGGCTTACTAGCAGAGAGATTCGGTGGGGCTCGAGCCCGTACTCAATCTCGTCGATGAGCAGGAAGTGACGCTGCGCCGACTCGGCGCTCTGGAGGGCTGCGACGGCTAGGCGCGCGGACCCTGTTCCCATGCAGCGAAACGGCACGTTGCCGTCATGCAAGGCAACCCCGCTTGCGTTCATCGAGAAGCTCGTGTGGTCCAAATTTGCCGTCAGTTTGTCACGGACTTGAACGCCCAAGCCCGCGATGTCCGGCGAGACCGCTTCAATGATTTCACTGAAAGTCGACGCACCTTTGGCAGCGAAGGTGTCGCGAGCCGAGCGCAGCAGCTCGTTCAACTGCGCTGGCAGCTTTTCTGGATGTGCCCCGACGCGTTGCAAAGCGGAGCCGCGGCCCCATGAGAGATGCCGGTCTGCGTAGGCGCCGAGGCGCGCTGGCGCCATCTCCTTGCGGTCAGCGAAGCGAACTCGCTTGGTCTTGTCGTTAGTCGCGCCACCAACATAGATTGACCATGTGGGCTCGAGCGTATCGTCGACGTCGAGTTGCAGCACCAGGGCAGGTGCGAAGCCCTCGTTCTCAGCAGGCTCCGATTTCCATTCGAGCTTTACGTCGTTCCAGCCGCATAGATACAGGCCGTAGCGGTCCTCGCGCAAGTACTCCGTCGGCAGCCCAGCGATGCAGGCAACAATCCTGATGGCGTTTGTTGGATTCGCGTCGTAAAAGTCGAGGTCATCGAAGGTGGCGTTCTGCCTTTCTGCGAGCAGAAGGTCGATAGCGTCGAGAATCGTCGTTTTGCAGTTGTCACCCGGGCCAATCAAACAGTTGACTCCCTGACCGGGAAACCAAGAGAGCTCGCGGATTCCTCGAAAGTTGTAGACCCGAAGCGCTACGATGTGCACGTCACCCTCTTGGCGTATAGCGGTTTTTGCGTGGCTGCAGATTCGATTCGCATTGCGACTCGGCGAGTGAGTTGGCACTTCAAATGTAGCAGAAGCCACGGCAGGCAGTTCGCATCTTCCGATAGCAATTAGGCAATGCCGAAGGGGCGTAGGGTGCGACGCGACAATCACCTACGCAAAATCTGCGGACCGGAACCTCTTGGGTCTCTGGGGTACACCGGTGACTAAAACGATTGCGCTACATGGCGCATGAAAGCCGTTGACCCGCAGATTTTCACGTGCCTGGACGCTTACGAACTTGCCGAACTTCTCGGCGTGTCGGTCCGCACAATCACCTTGTGGGCAAGACATCGTCCGTGGCGGCTTCCGCCACGCGCTCAGTTGTACGAGCACGAACTGCTGCGCTGGCGACAGGACGTTGCGTACGCGTGGTTGCGTGAGAGAGACGAATGATGTGCTGCGACGGTTGCCTGTCGGCAAGTCAGGATGCGGCACCCGTCAGACGCGCATTGTTGATGCTATTTTTCTTTCCGCCGCGGTAGTGGCTCAACCGTCGGGGATGAGGTTTTCGGACGACGGCCCAGTTTTAGGTCGGCGACCTTTTCGGGCGACTTGTTTAGAAGGTCTGCCGCCTCAACCCCGAGCGTCGTGGCTATCAACACGAGATTGTCCAACGTGATGTTGGCCGTTTCACGCTCTACATTCCCTATGTAAGTGCGATGCAAGCCGGCTAGGTCAGCGAAACCTTCCTGGGACAAACCCTTCCTCTTTCGCAGCGATTTTAGATTTGCTGACACTAGGTGGCGTGCATGCTTCTGGGCATCAATGATGTCATCAGTCATGCCCGGAAGCATCGCCCAATGATGATTGTTTATCTACAGACTAAAAATAGGCATATTTAAAATAGACAGAGTATACAGGACATATTTTTTCGCCTAAACTGCGCTCTACTGTCGCTGGCGACGGTCAGCTGTCGCAGCGTCGTCGTTCTCGCTCAGCAGTCTCCAGCCTAAACATGGCCTTCTTCGGACGAGGAAACGACTTGAAGCTTGGTCTCTCACATCTCGCGTATGTCCCCGCCACTACGCGCGCGACGATGTCTCGTTTGGGGGCAGTGATTGCGCTCGAGGTCGACGGACTGATTTATGCGGTTCCGTCCCGCGAGATGCCGGGGGAGGTCGAGTGGCGAGCCGACTACATGAAGTGGATGGTCCGGCGGTTCGTCCACTACCTCGCCCGAAGGCCGAAGGATGAATGGGTAACGACGTTGCTCGAAGTCGAAGCGGAGGCAGTTCAGAAACAGCTGCTGCTGAACGTCGAAACGGAGGCATTCTCGGAGGGGGTGTTGCTGTCGCTACAGGACCTTTCTTCGTCGGACCTCCAGTTGCTTGCAAACAATGCGGCGCTTCATGACGTGGAGCTTAAATCGGCTGGTGAAGCGCTCGACAATCGACTTGCAGGCATGGTGATTTCACACGGCACTCGGGTCGAGCCAGGGCTTGACGGCAAAAAGGAATTCAGGATGAAAGTCGCGCCATGACGGTGAGGCGCATTGCTGATTTGTAAGGACGCGCGGTGGTCGTCCTCACACCGTGACTCGAGTATGCAGCGCTCCATCTAACAACTCAGCTTGTAGCTGCGCCGGCTCGTGCGCACAGACCCGCTGCGTGGGATAAGTCAGCCTTCAGCGCTCGCGGACCTTGAGACACAACTGGCCAAGATGTACGAAGACAACTGAGGAAGCACACCATGTGTGCAATACGAAGGCCTGATGATATGGGCTCCCCAACGACTCGCGCCTCCCGGGTTAAGGACCGAGTTGCACGCTCCATTCGAAAGAGAAAGGGAGTCGTCATTCTCCGGTCAGAACTCGCGAAACTGGGAAGTCCGTCGCAGCTTACCCGTGTGCTGCATGCCTTGGTCGACGCTGGACAACTGGCGCGTGTGGGGCATGGCATATATGCCAAAACCCGCATAAACCGATTTACCGGTCGTCCCGCGCCGGCCTCGACGTTTGAGGCAATAGCCGCGGAGGCTTTCAAAAAGCTGGGCATTTCCGTCGGTCCGGGAAAGCTCGCGAGAGAGTACAACGCTGGTACGTCCACGCAAATTCCTATGGTGGCGGTCGTGACCACTGGCCGACGACGTATCACCCGGCGTATTCAAGTTGGTAGCAGGAGAGTCGTGTACGAGCGCGGTGACTAGGACACGCCATGAGACGAATCGAGACGCGAGAGGACTAGCGATGTGCGATGCCATGGGGATGTCGCCATATAGCGCTGCCGTGCAGACGGACGTCACGGTGTATCTGGGTGACTGCAGTGGCGATACCTTGCTCGTGGTGTGCGACGGCACTTCCATCGAATCGGGCGGTACGACGTCGCAGCGCGCTCTACGGGCGCTCGCCTATCCGATACCGCGTGGTCCATATCCGGTGTCGGAGCGCTTCACGATTTTTGTTCATGAGACTTCCTGCCGCGCAGCCGCGGGCATGCGGCTGGTGACCACCTTTCGAATTGACGTTCTATGCAAAGGAAGTTTCGCTTACGCCAGCGCACGAGCGGCTCAATCGGTTGCGCAGCTTCCGCCAACCGCGTATGTGATTGGCGACGACGTGGTCACCACTGCCCGTCGCCTGTTGGAGGCTTGGTCAGTGGTGCTTCAGACAGACGGCGACAGGCAATGCTAAAAGAATTTGCGGGGCCGACGTACGAGATACCGCGCCCGCGACACACCGGCGGGCGCCTGCTCTTTCTCGATTACGATGGGGTGCTACATCCGGAGAACGTATTTTTGCTTCACAGGCGCGGTCCAACCTTGCAGAACTCCCCGGGTCACCAACTTTTTGAGCACTGCGCACTTCTTGAAGAACTGCTCGCATCGTACAGCGATGTTCGCATTGTCCTTTCGACGTCCTGGGTGCGTCGCTACCGCGGAAGCATCCACCGCGTGTCGCGTAGATTGACGCCGGGCTTGCAGGCAAGAGTTATTGGCGCCACGTACCACTCGAGGATGGACGTCGCCGAGTTTTCTCAGGCACCGAGGGGTATGCAGATATGGGCTGACGTCCTGCGCCGTACACCGTCCGCATGGCTCGCGCTCGACGACGATTATCTGCATTGGCCCGCATGGTGCCGCGAACAACTTGTGCGCACAGACCCTCTGCTCGGCATCAGCGAGCCGCACGTGCTTGCGGAACTTAAAAGAAAGCTGGAAAAGACGTTTGGAGGGGATGGTGCTGAAAGTGACGGTTAAGTTGTGGCCCGGTGGTCGCGAGTCGGGGTGCCGAGTCATCGCGACGGCGGATATTGGTCGAATACGTGATGGTGCGTTTGCTGATATCGAGTGCGTCTCGAGGAACAGTTGCTCAATGGCGTCGGTGACGAAGCTGTCGTGGCGGACTACCCGCGCTGGTCGGCATCGGTGTGGGACCTTGTTGCGCGCTGCCCAGTTCGCACACCTGAAGACTGCTTAGTTAAAGGCTCCCCATCCCGAAAGGATTAGCGGCGGCGGCAGAAGCTGGACGGCTCCAAGGTTCCAATTATCTGGAGCAACTCTTTGCGAGCAGAGAGGACATCCGAGTCTTCCGTACTCAGCTCCGCGAGGAAGGGCCAGGCCTCTGGCTGAACGACCGTCACCACAACGCGATGCGCAAGCTTGGAAGCACTCAGACGGACAGCAGCACGTATCAGCGCATCATGGCCTTTTTTGACCCGCCGGAAGTGGAGTAATTTTAGTTGCCACGACGCACCGCGAGGCGCCCGGCTCGATGAGTCCTTGCCTGACGCCTCCGACGGGGTTCTTGTTAGCACGTCCGTGGCATCGCAGACTCGTGACCTACCGAATCAAATCAATTTTTCTTGGTCTACAGCTATCTGGTACGAAGGTGCTAGCTTAGATGCAAAGCGTCGCTTCACAGCCTTCGTAGAACAACTAGACCGCGTTCGCCAGCAAATGCAAAACAAAATCTAGAGCCCAGTTTCCATACGAATCACGTGTGACAAATCAAGTCCCTGGTAGCAGACTTTGTCGATTGCCTCAATGAGTGCTTGGTCAGGGAAGATGCGCCGGTTCCGCCCATCTTTCTTGCCATAACGGCGCGTCATCGCGACCTGTGCATGCCCCATGAGGGCTCGACGCACGTCCTCAGGAACACCGGCAGCAGTTGCGGCATCCTCGAAGCTGTTCCGGAACGAATGGAAAACATAGGCTGCTTCATCAACAACGTGTTTGTCGATGTATTCGTTCACCCAAGTCGAAAACATGTGCGTTTGGTTCTCTTTGCTCCCGTAGCGCAGCCCGAGAAAGAGGGGTTCGGTTGCAGTTCGGCCAGCCTGTTGTGCCACGAAGTATTCAACGAACCCGAGCCGTTCGAGCTCACGGTGCAGGGGTATTTCGCGAAGTCCAGCCGCCGTTTTGCTTCGCCCTATACGCAACCAGTATCGCCCCGAACGCGGGCTCAATGCCCCACATACCAGACTGCCAGCTTCCTCAAGGCGCATACCTTCAAAGAGCGCCAACAGTGGCACCCAGAAAGCGGCGTCGCGGCCGCCCTTTGCGGGGCGCAGTCCGCGGGAATGCACAGGGCCGTCAAAAAACGCTTGAAGCTGGCTAACGGAAAAAGGTTGGAACGAGTGAACAGATTTTTCGGAAACTTCAATTTTCACCGACTCGAATGCCATGCTCACGTTGAGGGGTACGCGGTATTCCGCAGCCGCCGTTTTGAGGATTGACCGCACGAGCGAGAGGCTCGACTTCGCCCGCCCGCGCGACATGTATGAAAGAAGCGAGGTCCTGAAAAGCATCGCATCGGCTAGTGTCAAATCGCATGGGCTCTTGTCATGAATGCACTCGCGCAGCCGTTTGACGGCAAGGGCGGCCTCGTATCTGCTGGCAGGCTTCGGAACCCGTGCCGCTTCCCACGTTGCCTGCATGACGGCCCATTCGTCCTCGTCCAAGGCGCCTGGCGGTAATTGAGGAGTTGGGATGTCTGCGCCGTTGAGTCGGGCGATTCGAATTCGAATGAGGTCGAGCTCGTTGCGCAGGTAGCGGTTGACGAACGACTGCATTGCCGCCATCGACGCTAGCGTCGAGTCGACTCCCTCGAGTTTCAGCAGTTCAGCCGCGCTTTTCCACGCATTGTTGACGTTGTCGAGTGCGATGTCGTCGATGAGCGCCTGCTCGCGCTGTACGAGGTCCGCCCTAGCCGCGTGCAAGTCACTCGGCGCGAGCGTTTGGCGCCATGCATCGTCATCTGACAGCACACGTGCCTGGTAACGTCCCAACAGGCGAGCAGACATCGAGGGGTGGAACGCGTATCGAAACCGCTGGTTACATGAACGCGTATTACGCGCTTCGGCGAACGGGAGCGGCGGCAGTTCGTCTCCGGCATCTGGATACGCAAGGGCGTTTCCGTCGCAACACGTCATTTCTCGGTAACGGTCGAATATCATCCCCAACTCGACGGAGCCGTCTTGGGCCGCCCTCGACGCGCGTCGGGCATATCGGAGCAACTCCTCTGTCTTTGCGAGCAAGGCGCCGGCCCGCCTTTCTGCCTCCGCCGTTTCCGTTGTCCGTAGGGAGCAAATGAATTCCCGGCGGCCAAACTGGCTGCGGAGGGCTTCGGGGATTGACCTACGAAAGTACGGCACGCGCGAATCCCGCCGTATGAGGACGTGTGATGTTTGCGACATTTTTCCCTCCTCGGTCGAACTACTGCGACAGAATTCCCATGGCGGCCGCCTTGTGGTTCCCTCCGCGTGTGACCTTGAGGGGTAAAATCGGCCAGTTTTTAGCCGTTAAATTCGTCAATCTCGCGTGGCGGCTGGCATCGGTTAGTTGGCTTACCTACTGTAAGCAGCGCGCATAAGGCACCAAGAATGAATCATCACGCCCTATCCTCATTTATCTGGTCGGTCGCCGACCTGCTACGCGGCGACTACAAGCAGTCCGAGTATGGCCGGGTCATCCTGCCGTTTACAGTACTTCGCCGTCTCGATTGCGTCCTGGAAACCACCAAGGCTGCGGTTCTCGCGGAGTTTGACGCCAAAACGAAGGCTGGCTTGAATCCCGACCCGTTTCTCGTTCGGAAGGCCGGCCAGTCGTTTTACAACACTTCCCCCCTTGACCTGGTCAAGCTGCTGGGCGACCAGGACAATATCCGGCAGAACCTTTATGCCTACGTTCAAGCCTTCTCGCCTGCTGCGCGGGACATCTTCGAACGCTTCGACTTCTACACGCAGGTCGAACGGCTTGCCAAGGCCAATCTGCTCTATCTGGTCACCGAGAAGTTTGCAAACATCGACCTCCATCCGGCTGTGGTGGACAACAACCAGATGGGGCTGGTCTTCGAGGAGCTGATTCGAAAATTCGCGGAAATCTCGAACGAGACCGCCGGGGAGCACTTCACTCCGCGCGAGGTCATCCGGCTGATGGTCAACCTCCTGTTTGTCGAGGATGACGACGTCCTGACGCCCGGCAACGCTGTGGTGCGGACCATTTATGACCCCACGGCCGGTACCGGAGGCATGCTGTCAATCGCGGGTGAATATCTGCTCGAGCATAACCCGGCGGCGCGGCTGACGATGTTTGGGCAGGAACTCAACGACGAGTCCTACGCAATCTGCAAGGCGGACATGCTCATCAAGGGGCAGGATGTTGCCAATATCGTTGCGGGCAACACGCTGTCGGACGACGGCCATGGCGGTCGCAAGTTCGACTACATGCTCTCGAATCCCCCCTTCGGCGTCGAATGGAAGAAGGTCGAGAAGGCCGTGCGAACCGAGCATGAGCAGAAGGGTTTCGACGGACGTTTCGGTCCGGGCCTGCCGCGCGTTTCGGACGGCTCCATGCTGTTCCTGATGCACCTGCTCTCGAAAATGCGCCCTGCAACCGATGGCGGCAGCCGGTTCGGTATTGTACTCAATGGGTCGCCACTGTTCACAGGCGGCGCGGGCTCTGGCGAGAGCGAGATTCGCCGCTACGTACTAGAGAACGACCTGGTGGAAGCCATCGTGGGCTTGCCTGTGGACATGTTTTACAACACGGGCATCGCGACGTACGCGTGGATACTGTCGAACAAGAAGCCCGCTGCACGCAAAGGATTTGTCCAGCTCATCGATGCGTCGAGCTTCTGGCAGAAGATGCGAAAGTCGCTTGGCAGTAAACGGAAGGAAATGTCCGACGAGCAAATCGCAACTGTCACCAAGCTGTTCGGGAACTTTGTCGATGCTGAACTCACGACGGTGTTTGACGCTGGGGGCAAGGAGGTGTCACGGTGGGTAGTACCGGCTGGTGGCAGCGCACCCGACGCGCCGGCTGGCGGCAACGTGAAGTCGATGCCGATTTCGCGCATTTTCAGGAATGAGGACTTCGGCTACACGACGATTACAGTCGAGCGCCCGCTGCGCGACGAGCAGGGACGGGTCGTACTGGGGGTCAAAGGCAAGCAGAAGGGTAAGCCGCAGGCGGATAGCGCGCTTCGTGACACTGAGAACGTGCCGCTCGTCGAGGATGTCGGCACGTATTTCGAGCGGGAGGTGCTGCCGCACGCGCCGGATGCCTGGATAGACAAAGAGAAGAGCAAGGTCGGCTATGAGATTCCGTTCAACCGGCACTTCTACGTGTTTGAGCCGCCGCGCGACTTGCACACAATTGATGATGAGTTGAAGGCAGTGTCGGCCAACATCATGAAGATGCTAGAGGAGTTGGCCGAATGAGCTTGCTGAGATATCCGAAATACAAAGACAGCGGCTTGCCATGGCTGGGGAAAGTTCCCGAGCATTGGGAGATTGGGGCGCTTAAACACTTCATACGACACGGTTCCGGTGCCATTAAAACTGGTCCTTTTGGAAGTCACTTAACTTCCGCAGAAATGCTCGAGGGCTCAGTCAAGGTATATAACCAACGCAATGTTATCGATGGCGATTTTGTCGGCGGCGAGAATTTCATATCTGAAGCGAAGTTTGAACAACTTAGCTCGTTCGAGACCTTTCCAGGTGACGTGCTGGTCACCACGCGTGGAACAATCGGAAGGGCGGCGATACTTCCGGAGAACGCGGAGAGGGGAATCCTGCACCCATGCCTGTTGCGGGTGCAACCGGACGCGGCAAAGCTTCACGCGCAATTTTTCCTTGCATTGATTCAAGATAGCAGTCTATTGCGAACTCAAATTAGTCTGTACAGCAACGCCACTACTATCGAAGTTATCTACACGGAGACGATGGCTTCGCTGGTTATTCCCGTACCGCCTTTGCAAGAGCAGGCGAACATCATCGCCTTTCTCGACCGCGAGAACGACAAGATTGATGCACTGATTGCAGAGCAGGAAAAGCTCCTCGTGTTGCTGGCAGAAAAGCGCCAGGCCACTATCTCGCACGCAGTTACACGCGGCCTTAATCGCGACGCGCAGATGAAGGAATCCGGCGTAACCTGGCTCGGCAGCCTGCCAACGCACTGGCAACGAGTTCAACTTGGCAGGCTGTGCAGGCAGGTTTCTGATGGCCCTCACTTCTCACCCATATACGTGGAAGAAGATGAGGGCGTAATGTTCTTGTCGGCAAGAAATATCAAAGTTGGTGGGTGGTCCCTCGGTGACGCGAAATATGTTTCAAAAGCAGATTACGAGGAGTTCTGCAAGCGGGTAATTCCGGAGAAAGGAGACGTGCTGTATACAAAGGGTGGCACAACCGGAGTCGCGCGTGTAGTTGACCTCGAAGTCCCTTTCCAAGTTTGGGTTCACGTTGCGGTCCTAAAAATACGCCGAGAGCTTGCGGACCCGTATTTCGTAGCGTATGCGCTAAACAGTATCGGATGCTACGAGCAGAGCCAACTCCTGACACGCGGCGCGACCAACAATGACCTTGGCCTCACGCGTATGGTCAGAATCATGCTCGCGCTGCCCCCCGTGGAAGAGCAACGCGATATTGTCGCCTTCCTTGATGCGGAGACAGAGAGGCTTGACGCCCTGAAGTCCCGAGCCGAGAGGAGCATCGAACTACTGAGGGAGCGCCGCACCGCCGTAATTGCCGCTGCCGTCACGGGTAAAATTGACGTGCGCGGTGCAGTTGCATCGCCCGTCGACAAAGGGGAGGAACTCGCCGCATGAAGACCATCGACGGCAAGGCGCGCACCGTCAGCGAGGTGCTCAAAGGAAAGCGCTACGGCATCGACTACTATCAGCGCGAGTACCGCTGGCAGCGCAAGCAGGCCAAGGAACTCATCGATGACCTGACCGGCCAGTTCCTGCAGTCGCACCGCGCCGGCAATGCGCGTGGCGCGGTCGCGCAGTACGGCAACTATTTTCTAGGCTCAATCATCCTTAGCGAACGTGACGGGCAACTGTTCATTGTGGATGGTCAGCAACGCCTGACTACGCTAACTCTGCTGCTTTTGCTGCTACACCGCCGTCAAGGCGAGCGAACGGACCGCGTGCACCTGGAAGACCTGATTTACTCCGAGCGCTTCGGCGAACGAGCGTTCAACATCGCGGTCGAAGACCGCCGCGCCATCATGATGGCGCTGTTCAATGGCGAGGTTCCCGACACCAGCGAGGCGTCAGAGTCAGTGCAGACCATCGTCGCGCGCTACGCTGACCTGGAGGAATTGTTCGATGAACTCGGCGAAGACCTCGATGATGAAGCGTTGCCTTACTTTTGCGACTGGCTGAGCGAGAAGGTGTACCTCATCGAGATTCGTGCCGCCTCCGACGAGGATGCATACACTATCTTCGAGACGATGAATGACCGGGGCCTGTCGCTCTCGCCGCTGGATATGCTAAAGGGCTATTTGCTGGCCAACATCAGCGACGTTAGCCAGCGCAACGAGGCGGCGAGGCTTTGGCGCGAACGCGTGGAGGCGCTCCGTAAGCTCGGGAAAGACGAGGACACCGACGCAGTGAAAGCTTGGCTGCGTGCCTGCTATGCCAACAGCGTGCGCGAACGTAAAAGTGGGGCAGAGAATAAGGACTTTGAACGCATCGGCACCGAGTTTCATCGCTGGGTCGGCGAGCACGCCGAGGCGCTCGGGCTGCATAACAGCGGGGACTATGTCCGTTTCCTGTGCGAAGACTTCGTTTTCTACACGCGCCAGTATGAGCGCATCCGCAAGGCATCGCTCAAACCCGAAGAAGGTTTGGAGCCGGTGTACCACGTCGCGTGCTTCAATTTCAGCTTGCAGTACCCGTTGCTGTTGGCGCCGCTGAGAGTGACCGATTCGCCTGAGATGGTGATACGGAAGGTGCGCGCCGTAGCCACCTTCTTGGACATCCTGCTCGCGCGCCGCGCGGTGAATTACCTCAGCATGACTTATGGGGCGATGTCGTACGCCGTGTTCCTCATCCTGCGCGACATTCGTGGCAAAGATTTGGGTGAATTGGTGAGTGTCCTTCTGGCAAGGCTCGAAGAACAGGGATGCGACTTCGACGGTACGAGCGACCGCAAGCGTAACGGCTTCGCCGGGTTCGGGCTCAACCAATGGTCGATGCGCTATATCAAGGTGCTGCTTGCGCGCATGACAGCCTTCCTGGAGGCGGCCTCTGGTGTACGCAGCCAGACAAGTGATTTCTTGGTGGAAGGTCGTGGCCGCTTCGAAATCGAGCATATCTGGGCGGACCATCCTGAACGACACGTTGACGAGTTTGCTTCGCCTGCGGACTTCGCTGAATGGCGCAACCGCTTCGGCGGCCTGTTACTGCTGCCCAAGACCTTCAATGCTAGCTATAGCGACCTACCATACGCCGAAAAGCGGCAACACTATGTGAGCCAGAATCTGCTTGCCCGCTCGCTGCACGAGCAATGCTATGAGCGACACCCGGGCTTCCTGACTTATATCCGGGAGCACGGCCTGCATTTTGAGGCGCTGCCCCAGTTCCACAAGGTCGAGATGGAGGCTCGCCAGCAGCTCTACCGCCAGTTGGCAGACCGCGTCTGGGACCCGCAGCAACTAACGCGTGAAGCACAGGGGGCCTGATGGCGCTGCACCAGGAAGTCCACTTCGAGGCCGAAATCTGCGCTCACTTAGCAGACCACGGTTGGCTATATAGCGAAGGCGATGCGGCGCGGTATGACCGCACTAACGCGCTTTTCCTGCCCGACCTGCTGACCTGGATTGAGACCACCCAGCCCGACACCTGGCAGCGCCTGAGCAAGACTCACGGTCCCGCGCTTCACGAGCGTCTGGCTGAACGGGTGCGCAAGAGTCTGAACGAGCGCGGCACGCTCGATGTGCTGCGCCGGGGCGTCGAGATGTTGGGCCTGAAAGAGCCGCTCTCGCTCGTGCAGTTCAAGCCCGCGCTGGCCATCAACCCGGTCATCCAGCAGCACTATGCTGCCAACCGCCTGCGCGTGGTGCGCCAGGTGCGGCACTCGCTGAACCAGCCGCAAGATGCGCTCGACCTTGTCCTGTTTGTCAACGGTATCGCGGTCGCGACCGCCGAACTGAAATCGGATTTCACGCAGGGCGTGCAGGACGCGGTGGACCAGTACCGCTTTGACCGAAATCCGCAGCCGAAGGGCGGACAGGTCGAGCCCCTTCTCAGCTTTCCCGGCGGGGCGCTTGTGCATTTCGCCGTCAGCCAGACCGAGGTCATAATGACCACCCGGCTGGCCGGCACGGCCACCTACTTCCTGCCATTCAACCGGGGCAATGCCGGCGCCGCAGGCAACGCACCCAATCTGGGCGGGTTCGCCACTGCCTATCTATGGGAAGAAGTGTGGGCGCGTGACAGCTGGCTCAACATCCTGCACCGCTACCTGATTGGCAAGCGCGATGACAAGAAGCAGCTCAAGAGCGTCATCTTCCCGCGATATCACCAGCTCGACGCGACACGCAGACTGGTTGCCGATGTGCTGGCCCAGGGACCTGGCCAGCGTTATCTGATTCAGCACTCCGCAGGCTCGGGCAAGACCAACTCAATCGCCTGGACTGCCCACTTTCTCGCCGACCTGCACAACGACCAACATGCGAAGCTGTTCGACAGTGTGCTGGTGGTCTCCGACCGTACTGTGCTGGATGCGCAGCTACAGGAAGCCATCTTTGACTTCGAGCGGACCACCGGGGTGGTCGCGACCGTCACGAATGAACATGGCAGCAAGAGCGCACAGTTGTCGCAGGCGCTGAAGGACGGCAAGAAAATCATCGTCTGCACCATCCAGACCTTCCCGTTTGCCTTGCAGGCAGTGCAAGAACTGGCGGCAACGGAAGGCAAGCGCTTTGCGGTAATTGCCGACGAGGCCCACAGCTCGCAGACGGGCGAGGCGGCGGCCAAGCTCAAACAGTTGCTGTCGGCCGAGGAATGGGCAGAACTGCAAGATGGAGGGGAAATTGATACCGAGGTGCTACTTGCCGCGCAGATGGGCGCACGCACCGGCCGCGAAGGGCTGACCTACGTAGCGTTTACCGCGACGCCAAAGCAGAAGACTCTGGAGCTGTTCGGCCGCCCTGGACCGGACGGCCTGCCGGAACCGTTTCACGTGTATTCGATGCGCCAGGCTATCGAGGAAGGCTTCATTCTCGACGTGCTCAAGAACTACACGACCTACAAGCTCGCGTTCAAGCTGGCCCATGACGGCCAGGAATACGACGAGAAGCAGGTTGAACGCAGTGCCGCGATGAAGGGCATCATGCAGTGGGTCCGGCTGCATCCGTACAACATCGCACAGAAGGTGCAGATTGTCGTCGAGCACTACCGCGAGAATGTCCAGCCACTGCTCGACGGCAAGGCGAAAGCGATGGTCGTCGTGGCGAGCCGTAAGGAGGCAGTGCGCTGGCAGAAGGCGATTCGCACCTATATTGAAAAGCGGAATTATCCGCTGGGCGTGCTCGTCGCGTTCTCGGGCGAAATCGACGACCCCGAGAGCTATCCGGCGCCGATGACCGAGACCAGCAAGGAGCTGAACCCCGGACTCAAGGGGCGCGACATCCGCGACGCGTTTGCCGAACCTGAGTACCACCTGCTGCTCGTCGCCAACAAGTTCCAGACGGGCTTCGACCAGCCATTGCTCTGCGGGATGTACGTCGACAAGATGCTTGGTGGTATCCAGGCCGTGCAGACGCTGTCACGCCTCAACCGTGCCCATCCGTGCAAGGACACCACCTATATCCTCGACTTCGTCAACGACGCCGGCGACGTGCTGAAGGCGTTCAAGACGTATTACGAGACCGCCGAACTGGAGGCCACCACTGACCCGCATCACGTCTACGACTTGCGCGCCAAGCTCGATGCCGCGGGTTACTACGACGACTTCGAGGTCGACCGCGTCGCTAGGGTCGAGCTGGACCCGAAAGGCACCCAGGCGCAATTGCAGGTCGCCATTGCGCCAGTGGCTGACCGCTTGCTCAAGCGCTACAAGGTGGCACAGCAGGACAAGGCAAACGCCGAGGCACAGCACGATGACAAGGCTGCGCAGGCGGCGAAGGACATGCTCGACGCACTGGTGCTGTTCAAAAACGACATGGGGGCATTCGTCCGCCTGTATGCGTTCCTGTCGCAGATTTTCGACTACGGCAATACCGATATCGAAAAGCGCTTCCTGTTCTACAAGCGGCTTATCGCGTTGCTGGAATTCGGTCGCGAACGTGACACCGTCGACCTATCCAAGGTCACGCTGACACACCACAGTCTGAGAAACGCTGGGCGCCAGCCTCTGAATCTAAGCCATGGTGAAACACCGAAGTTGCCGCCGATGGATGCCGTCGGAAGCGGTGCGGTCCAGGAAAAGGAGAAAGCGTTCCTCGATGAAATCATCCAGAGGGTCAACGGTCTGTTTGACGGCGAACTGACCGACGACGACCAGCTTGTATATGTGAACGGCGTACTCAAAGGTAAGCTGCTGGAAAACGAGCTTTTGGTGCAGCAGGCTGCGAGCAATAGCAAGGAGCAGTTCGCAAACTCCCCTGACCTGACGGATGCATTGATGCGCGCCATCATCGACGCGTTCGACGCGCACACCACAATGAGCAAGCAGGCACTCGATTCGGCTCGCGTGCGCGATGGTCTCAAGGACATTTTGTTGGGACCGGCCCAACTCTACGAGGCGCTGCGGGCTCGCTCGAGCGCCACACCCTGACCGCAAGCGTTGTCTGGATATTCGGTCGACTTATGTCGCATCTCAATATTTCTCACGGGTTTTGAGCATTCTCAAAACTCGTGAGAACTCTCGATACCACCACCGCGTCTCTCGTAGACAGCATTCTTGGACAGGTATTACAAGCACGTCGCGGGATGGTCTCGCAGCAGAGGCGTGCGCAAAATGTGTCGGACTGGCACGCGAATTGTCGCATCGACCGGGAGTATACTGCCGTCAAGCAATCACTGAATTGCTAGTATTTACATACTGTGCCTAAAAGACAGGAGAATTAAAGAAATGGCAGAAAAGTACAAGGCCCTAAAGGCACAGCTCGACGCGCTCCAAGAGCGCACTGAAGCAGCGCGTGTCGCGGAACTCGAAGCAGTTATTGCGCAGGTTCGCGAGCTCGTCGCTGAGTACGGTATCACCGACGACCAGATTTTTGGTCGCAAGCGAGCCAAGACGGCTGCGAACTCGGCTACTGCTGCCGAGCCGAAGTACCAGAACCCAAAGACTAGAGAGACTTGGTCAGGTCGCGGCCGCGCACCGGCTTGGATAGCGAACGCAAAGGACCGCTCCAAGTTCCTCGTTGACGGAGCTTCGTCGAGCGCTGCGGCGAGTGTTAAGGTGCCGGTAAAAGCGGCGAAGGCAGGAAACCAAAGGAAGGGCCCTCAACCGGTGCTTTATCGTGACCCCAAGTCGGGTGCTACATGGAGTGGTCGCGGCCGTGCGCCGGCTTGGCTCGCGAGTGTGAAAGACCGGTCGAAGTTTTTGATTGCCGGCGAGAGCGAAGTGGCTACTGCGCCAAAGGCAAAGCCGGTCAAGCCCGCGGCTAAGAAAATCGCCGCGAAAAAGGTGGCGGCAACGAAGAAGACAGTTGCCAAGAAGGCGGCGGCTCGAAAAATTGCTCCAAAAGAGCGTGCGGCCGCAAAGGCGCCCGCTGCCCGAAAGGCACGTGCGCCGAGGAGTTCCGCAGACTCTGCGAGCGCTGTCGATGCTGGTGCGGTCGAAGGAACGACTCAAATCGCGAGCATGCCCGCCCAGGCCTGAGTTGATTGCAGTCCGGGCGGTGGATGACATTCTTCTCTGCCCGGCATTTACCTCGGTCTATTCCCTTTCGACTTCTCAGGAATATACTGGCCTGCTCGTGAGCTTTCGTCCCCAACTTATGCAATTGTGCGTTCTGCCGCGACGAATGGCAGGTCTCACACACGGGGTCACGCTTTACGTTCGAACTCCCAGAGCGTTGACTGCGGACGATAAGCCCCGCTCTTGTCTGGAGCGAAGACTTCGGGCATGCACTCGCCCTGTTGCACCATCACACCGGGGACATTATGTCCCTGCGCTTTCCAGATGCCGGTTTCTGGACACGTCTGTCCGGTTCGCACCGTCCGTGGACCCGCGCCGATATCCGATGATTTCGCACGCTCTTCGAAGCTCCGCGCGAAGTCCACAAGGTTCTTCGGATAAGTGATGTGCTCGCGCAGGGAGGTGTCGTCGAGTTCAAGGATGTAGGCCAATGCCGCTGCCTCGATAGCCCAGTAACCGAAGTACAAGCCCCAATCGTTCGAAAGGTTGAGGTGACTGTCATGCCAAGACACCTCCTTCATCGATGCGTACCACTGCTCTAAATAAGCATTCAGGTCCGTGAGCCGTTCGTCATCCGTCTCACCATAAATACCGTTGAGGCAATCGATGTACTGTTCATGCAGGCAGGTATCGACGTCAATGCGCCCCTTCATGGCGTAGGCCAACAGGTCTTCATAGAGCCCGTCCTCTCCCTCGTAAAATGGGTCTTCCATGGCCGCAATTCGCGGCAGCAGGTCACGACGGTGAAGCAAATGGCATAGCCCGATAAGCTGGACCGTTCTCTCGTAGTCTTCCAGTTCGCTCAGTCGTAAAGGCGGCCAACCCGGGCGGTGCACCGCAGCCTGACGCCGTGCATATTCCTCATAGGCGGCGACGACTTCCTCGAGTTGCTCACGCAACTCCACAATAGGCTCGCCCGCCGTGTACCGCAGCAACATCAACGCAAAACGACTCTCGGCCCTTCTTGCGGCCGCATGTGCGTGCCTTTCTTCATCGGTGCCATTTTTGGGCAGTTGCGTTGCCCACCGCTCGATAGCTTCGCTGTAGTAGTTTGACCAGAAGTCGTAGTAAGGCTCGCTGATAAAGCGCTGGCGACGTCGGTTCGAAAAGTCATCCATATATCAAGCCTTCTTGGTTCCGTATCGTTCGTTAAGGCGCTTCTGCTTCTCGTTGACTGCCTTAAAGACCTCGTCCTCTCGATAATGATGCTGGACGGAATGGTCATGATGGTCGTGTTCTTTCTTGGCCAACAGCGCTTCTGCGTGTTGCCTTGCACTGGCCGAGTAGAACGGCGTGTAGAGAATGTGTCGAGCATACCCGGAAACTTCGATGGTCTCGCTCCACGCAGCTCCAACAGCTTTCGGAAGAGCCTGACGTATCCACTCGACACTCATCTGCGCGATTTTGTCGCTCGTCGGTTGCACTCGACCTTCAGCGGTGGTCGGTGATGTAGTCGAGGTGGTAGCCGGCCTATCGGTCTTGTCGGACTTGGTCCGTTTGTCCGTCGGTGCCTTGCTGTCAGAGCCCTGCTTCCGTGAAGTCTTCTTGGACGTCCGCCCTGGGTTGCTGCCAACTTCAGGAGGCTCCAACAACTCAACCCCAGGTGGCACAACCGTCTCAATAATCTTTTCGACTTTCAACTTCGCCTTGCCCAGTTTGCCCGAGACGTCTGGGTTCTGTCCGTCGACTGGCTCGTTCATCACTCTGGACGCTTTCGCCTCAACGAGCGCATATTTTTCGCCGTGGTTATTCGAAGGGTTGGCGCGCCAGACACCATCAAGGCCTCGTCCGTGTGCCTTCACCGCAAACAGCTTGTTGAGCTTGGTTCCATCGTTGAGCTTGCCGAGTGACTCGAGGCTCGGGGGCATTTCCCATTTTCCACTGAGTCCGTCATCGTGCTTGGACCAATCGTTTCCCCACTTCAGAACTTCATAGCAGTGGTAATCCGCGATATGTTCTCCGACAAACCCCGTTAGCTTATTGGATATATCTTCGATAGCGAGTTTTGCGTTTATGGTGCCACCCGAAGCCCCGGTGTTTGAGCGATTCTTACCCTGTGCTGCTTCCTCACCAATCTTTCCTGGTTTCTCAGTCTCTTTTTTCAGCGCGACGGAGCCTTCAGCGGATGAGTTGGGTTGCTTCCTTCTCCAATGCATCAACTTGCGCTCGACGAACATAGTGAGCCAGAACGGCAAGTTGTTTTGCCCGTACGCGAGCGCTTCGGAGACGGCTACCTGCCCTTGAGCCGGAAGCTCACGGTACATCCATGACTTCTCTATATGTTCGCGCGCCTCGGTCAATAGCTTCTTGAGCCCAGAGGCGTCGAACAACTTGTCGACGAGCTGCTCCGGACTAGTGGGGCAATGGGCGCGCTGCAGGACGAGCCGCAGGATATCGAAAAGCAATGGGCCATAGACTTCCGAATTGTGGTTCACCAGCCGGAAGGTTCTTTTCACACCAGCGCCGACTACCGGAACCCAGCCGACCACCGCAAAGACGAGGTCGATACCACTTTCAACCTTCGTCATCTCGTCCGTGCTGTTGCGAGCGTTCCATACATCCAGAACGCTTTGCGAAGTATCGTAGACGTTTTGAGCAACGTAAAAGAGCGGAACGGCATTGGCTGCCATCGACAAGCCAATCTGCTTTACCGCGTCTTCAATAGCTTGTTGGTCTGTGTCGTTCATGATGGGTCAACTCGGCCGGAGAACTGATTGAAAAGGCTGACCAAGTTTTGGTCCGTGATGCCGTCGTGGCCGGCGGATTGAAGCTCCTTCAGGACATCGCCCTGTTCCATGACCTTGGGCGCGGGTAGCGGCTGTTGAACAAACGGGCGCGGGTCTTCGCCGAAGAACGCCTGAGCAGTCCCTTCTGGGACGTCACGCAGCAACGCGTGGCCGTTCGCATCAAGCTTGCCGGTCAAGGTGGTGCCGTTGTCGAAGACGACCTTGTACGGCGCGCCAGGTAAAGGCTTCAGGTTGTCGTCCGTCAGGTTCAGCTCAAGCTTGTTATGCAGGTCGCCCTTAGGGAGAGAAGGCAAATCGTAGGGTGCGCTCGTGGGGCCGGCGAACGCATGCTGCGCTCCCTTGATGTCTATCTTGCCCGGAGCGTGAATCTCGATATTGCCGCCCTGAATGCGGATATACGCGCCACCTGAGGTCAGCAGGATGCCCTGGCTCGCGGCCACTTCGACCTTCTCGGTCGCCGATAGCACCTTTACCGTTTTTTGCGCGGTCACTTCGATGTTGTCCGACTGCGCCTGGATTTCCACCTTGCCCTTCGCAGCGAAGAGCTTCATCCCGGCGTTCTGGGCGAACAGGCTGATGCGTTCGGCGACACTCGCGAGCAGCGATTTTCCGGCCGCGATGTGGGTGCTCTGGCCGCTGACCACGTTCACGTGTTCGTCCGCCCCCAAGTGTACTGACCGCTGCGTCGACAGTGCAATGCCCGCCGGGCTTGCGGCCAGAAGAATAGGTTTTTTGAACGCGTTGGCTGCACCCGTGCCGCCTCCCGCCGTGCGGCCGCCGCTCCCCTGGTCTTGCCCCTGAACGTTGACGGTCGTGTCGTCCGTGAAAGCCTTGAGCGCGTCTTGGCCCGCTTTCAGGCTTTCGGCCTGGTGCTGGCTGCCGACGTCGGAAAGCGACTCGACCAAGTTGTGAGCGCTGGTGAGTTGCTGCTGGGCTTGTCGGACCTCCAACTGCTGATGCGCCGCACCCGAACCAGGATGGGTCGTGAGGAAAAGCCCCCGATTGGCGCGAATCGCGCCGTACGCATCGGTGCGAAGGTCGAAGCCGCTGCCGAGATAGCTGCCGCGGACATTGCCGTCCTGGGCAATCAGGTATCCCAGGTGAAGCATGGAACTGCCTTGCGACGAGAACAGTTGCAGCCGGTTCTGCCCGGTCGCATCGTCCATCACGAGATGGTTGTAACCGTTGCCGCCGTATTCCTTCGAGCTGAAGCCTGACAGGATGCCGTTCGAATGCCAACGCGGCTGCGTTGCGCCGTTGTAGACGCGGCCTGTTGCAATGGGGCGGTCACAATCACCACCAAGCCATTCGATGGTCACTTCTTCGCCAACGCGCGGCACGTGCACGCTGCCGTAGCCGCCGCCAGTATCGGAATAGGAAACGCGCACCCAGCATGTCGCTCCGATGCCCTCACGTCGGTCCCAGTGCATGCGTACCAAGATGCGGTTCAGCGCATCGGTATAGACCTCTTCGTTGCCAGGGCCGACGACCGTCGCCGTCTGAAGGTGCATGACGGGTTTTCGGTGTTCAAACGGGCTGCGAAACGGCACCTTCTGGCGCTGGGCTTCGACATCAACGAGGAAGAAGCCCTCGCTGCCTGAAGCATCTTTAACCGCGAACTCAGGTGCCGACTCCTCGTGAGCATCACGAACCTCGGCAAGACGGGCATCGAGGCTATGCGGATAGGGGCGGGTTTCCCCAATCGGGAGATTGTTGCGGATGTACCAAGTGGCCTCGACCACCGCAAATTTGCGGTCCTCAGCGCTATCTCCGTCGTGCTCGGGGTGGTCTGGCAAACTGAACCAGCCGCCGACGTCGATACTCGGTGCGCTAGCTACACCGTGGAATCGCTTCGCACGCGACTCCCATTCCTCGAGCTTGAGCTTGGTCAACCGGTCGCCGCGGTCATCATCGAGGTACGTGTATGGACCCGTGTATTCGTAGACCTCAGCCTGCTGCGGAAGCTCGCCCTGGTTCGCGATGGTAGGAAACGATTTTTCCTTGCGCGCTTCGGGGTTCTTATAGTCGAACGTACTCGTCGAGTACGACGTGCTCTGTAAGGTCCGCGTGCCCGACCAGTGCACGAACGCGTCGGGCTGGCGCGTGACGCCGGCCCGATAGAACCGGACCTGTTCCGGCTCAAGCGGCTTGAGTGAATACAGGTCGTCTGTGACGACGAGGGTATGAGATTTACCGTCGTCGGCATGCTCGAAGTAATAGAACCAGCCTTCCGACTCCATCAGCCGGTGCACGAAGTTCCAATCGTCTTCGTACTGCACGCAGAACGAGCGTGCCGGTGACGGTTTGCTCACCTCGATTCGGTACGCCCCAACTGCCTGAGGATGCCCTTGGAACACTGTCTCGAGAATGGCTTCGACGGTATGGTCCTGGAATATGCGCGCGTCCTTGCGGAACTTCAGGAAGTGAAGCCACGACGAGAAAATCAGTTGCAGGCTGACCAGCCGCCCGTCGGCACCCAGCCGGCGGGCCGTATGAACATACCCGTGTCGGGGACGATACGTTTTGTCAGACTGCTGAATCCAAAGTGTGACGGGCTGCGCGATGAGGGACTTCAGCTCGATTGAATCCTGCAGCGAAACAACGTCGACGGTAATCTCGAAATTGCCACCCAGGCGAGCAGTGCCCACCACAATATGTGGCAGAAGCACATTCGGTCCGGCGGGGGTATCCAATTTAACAATCCGGTCGGACTGGAGTAACCCCGAATTTGTCAATGCGATAAGGTCCTGCGCTCCCATTTGATTTTCCTTGTGCGGGCCTCTCTCACGGCCGAGCAAAATCATATAGGGAAGACCCTATGCAGGCAATATGACAGACTCAACTGTGTGCCCCGAAAGGTATGGAGTGAGAGCTCTCCCGTTTTCTCGCGCTTTCTCAGCAGGAGTGAAAAAATTTTGGGACATCTGGCCCCAAATTTGCTGTACTTTTTGCGGAAAGTGCAGTGCTGCGAAACCCCTGTTATACAGGGCGTAGCGAGCAGTGCGTGTCCGCGCATACAGCCTGGTTTTTTATACAGGTTGCGTCCGCCTTCGATTGCGGACGCGATGATTTGGCGATTAGCAGTTGCCGCCATGTTGCTGAGTCCGGCGGAGCGCTCGTGCAACCCAGACAGAATGGAACACAAGGTATGAATGGAGCAAGGCGTAACGCTGCGAGCTTTGCCTGGGCAATATGCGGTGACGCCACGCCTAGAGGAAGGCAGTTTGCTCAGTTACATCACGGCCAGGCGCTTCTCTGCTCCGCGGGAAATTACTGAGGCAGCCCCGCGAGGCGGTGGAGAAAGTTGGTGCGGACAAGGCTCCGTCTGTCCAACATTGGCAGCTTGTCGAGAGGCTGCTGCGCAGCTTGCGTCTCACAACTGGCAGTTGGTCTGCGCGCTCTAAGGGGCTAAAGAATAGACGTAGTACTGCCGTTGACCTGATTGCATAGGTAGGATTTTTCCTAACGAGAATCGAATGGCGGTAGCCGATATGTATAACTCTACTTTGGACATGGGAGCCTGATGGAACCATACGAGAACATTGTGATTGGTAACTTTCTTTATAGCTTCGGGCTTGCCATCGGTCAGGTTAGTACAGCCGATGTGCGGCCAATGTGCATCAATTTGCTTCAGCAGACGCCGATTGACCGAGCGCTTGGCGACCTCATGTTCGCAAATGCTGGTGTCACGCGGCTATTGGAGTTCAAACGTAGCAAGAATGACTCCGAAAAGGAGGCGACCAAGCGCGTAATATTGTCGAGAACATTGGTCGACGATGCCTACATGCAGGCAATTTCACGAGAGATTCACTGGTACATCGAGACATCCGAGGAAGCGGCGAGCTTAGTATCGCGTGTCGTTCCTTACCTTGACTTTGCAGACAAGAGGGTCGTTGGTACAACCATCGAGAAGTTCACGAACGCTGCCGCTCTAGATGCTGTTTCCAAGGAGATTGATGCAGAAACGCGGGCCGCCTATGAGGAATACATCAATTTGGTTGCCGTCTCCCACGGTGGTCTGCAAGGAGCATCGGGCGGTCTCATCGTCAACTACACCAAAGAACATGGCATCCGCTATGTGCCTGTTGCCGATATTCGGGACCTACTGCTGAACCATAGGCTGGTCCGAGAGGTGTACTTCGAGCGGATGCAGGCAAAAGACATAGAACAGCGTCGTGAGAATGCCGTGAGGGCAAAGGCGCGAGGTATTTCGTTAACGAGGGAAATGGAACGTGATGGACCAAGCTTCTCCCGCTGAACGCAAGAGAATTTTCTACGATACTCTTGGGACCCTACTAGAGCACGCCATCCGCGACCAGAAGTTGACGGCTGAAGCCATCGATGAAATGAACCGCGTATCGAGAGCGCTTGAAAAGCAGGGGCATGAGTTAGGCGAGAATGTCGTTAAAACCGTCAAGGCGGACCTTGCGAGCACGTTGGAAACTGTGCGCGCGGAGTTCGTCAAGAAAGTGACGGACGCGAACATGAAAGCAGCTGAAGCGGCAGATGCGTTTCAACGTGCGAGGAAGAGTGCGACATTCTTTGTATTTCTGCCCGCAATTCTTGCCACGTTGGTTGCAATGGGGATTTGGTATGGAATTACTGCATACGAGGTTCGTCAGCTCGAAAAGGAAAGGGCCAGCCTGCAGCAAACCGTTGATACCCTCAACAGCCACGGTGGCCGGCTCGACGTCGGAACATGCCAACTGAAAACCGGAAAAACCATCGTTTGTATACGGGTTGAGAATGATGCGTATGGGAAGGGGTACCACATTCCAGTCTGGGTCAAATGATGCGCATCTGGCGTGCTTCGAAGGTACATCTGTGCGATGCCTTCCTGCTGCGTCTCCGTCGGGTTTTTTGATAAATCCCGACGGGAGACCCTAAATCTTGTCGTTGATGCTCGAAGTCCCATTGCATCCTTATAGATGCAATGGGGCAAGCGGAATATCAGCTTCCGAAAGGTCTCTCGTTCCGTTCTACATGGGCCTGCAGGCGACTGTTGACGATTTTGAACAGCTCCTCGAACTGCTTCAGGCTTTGTTCCGTTAGAACCTTGTCTGGCTCCGTTGCCACCTTCGTAAGGAATAAGCGTGTCGGCCGCGTTTTATGGAAGCCTATGCCGAGCCCCTCGAGGGCCTGCTCCACGCGCCGCGCGATTCGTGGTACATGGTTGTTCAGCGTTAGCACCTTGCTCTTCAGCTCGGTGCTATAGCTCTCACGCACAAGGCCTTCGTAGACCGACGGGTCCAACAAATCCTCGATATCGGCCTCGTTGGGCGAAGGGGAAATTGCCTCCGCAACAAAGACGACATTCTTGTCACGAATAAGCTTCGCACGCAGCAATTCATCTTTCGTTGCCTTGGCGTCTTTTTCGCTGTCGAGCAGCACGAGTACGTTAAGTGCCTCCGATGTCAACAGGGTGACCATGTAGGAGACCTTTTGTGCGCCGCCCGCGGGCGTCAGGGTGAGGTCGGCGCTGAGCGCGGTACGGCCCTTGTCCGCCAAGTAAGCGCTGACCGCGCTGAGTATCCAGAAGTCGGTAACGCCCTCTACGACAAGATTGTTAGGACCTACGAAGAGGCTTTGAGCTAGGTTGTAGCCTAAAGCGGCTTGAAGCGGAAACAGCGTCCTCGCGTCGCCACTCGGGTCGTTGGTGACAGTGGTTCCAGCCTGTTCGGAGATGTTGACGGTGCGGACCGAATCAAGCGCCTGCGTTGGCACCATAAACGGTGAGTGCGTCGTGTAAAGAATTTGGTTGCTGAAGTCAACTTCAAAATGGTGAAGCAAGTCTGACTGCGATTTTGCATGCAGATATAGACCAGGTTCATCCAGCAGAAGTACGGCTTTCTCAGCGTGACCTCCGTCAGTGTCCGCCGAGAACGTCACATAGAACGCGAAAAACCACTGGAAGCCGCGGCTTCGCTCGTTGAGATTGACCTCGACGTCGTAGGTGGACGTCGGGTCTGAAATCATTGTCTCTAGGAAGCGTGCGTCGAGGTTGAATCGAATTTTGAGTGGTCTATCCTTCCAAAGCCGCCGAATCTCCAAGGTAACGACAGCGCCCGCTCGATTAACCAGTTGGTTTCGAGTTTCGTGGTCGTTTTGCTCCAAGAGTTGGTGCAGTGATGCAGGATTCAGTCCAGCGACTTTGCATAGCTTCTCGAAGTTCCGGTCAGCGTCGGTAAGCTGGGAACTCGACTTCCTTTGCAAGTAGCCTGCAATGTCCTGATGACCGGCCAGTTCCGGATATTCATCTACAAAGATGAACTTGGGAAGAGCTTCGAGGACCCATTTTTCAGCTGCCCCCAGTTTTGCATTGTCGTCCCTGATTGATTCAGCCAATGTCTCCAGTTCGGCGAGCAACTCCTCCTGCTTGTCCGTCAGGTCAGAGTCCTCGTTGGCGAGAGCCGTTCTCAGAGCCTTCGTTGCCTGTATAGCAGAGGCCGACCATGCTTCATGCTCGTCGGTCGGGCTCATGGTTGCCTCGAACGCGTCTGCTGCCTCTTCGAGTGCAGTAGGGCTTTCTCGCTTCGCGGCCAGTGCGCGGACACCGGCGGCAACTTTTTTGTACTTAGTTCGAATATCGCCTTCGTCGTAGACGATATCGCCCAGTTCAGGGAAGGTTACCGCTCTTTGTGTTCCGTTGTAGGTGCGCGTGATAACCACGGACCTTACTTCGGCCGCTCTGGGAATCATCTTTCGCAGCGTGGTTCTATCTTCCTCTTCCAACAGCCAGGTTGTGGAGAGCACTTCCGTGCTCTCGGTGCACTCTTCGAGTCTCCGATGACGAGGAAAGTCCTTTATCGGGCTCAGTGCCTTGAACCCATCAACAGGGTTCAGACTATGGAGAGCCCGCAGCAGGTTGGATTTGCCGCTTTCATTTCGCCCAAGGAGCGCGGTGATGCGGGAAACAGAGATGTCCCCGCTGTCGTTGATGGAACGATAGTTTCGTACCCGAAAGGAATCTAGTTTCATGCGTGGTCTCCGCTGCGCAGTTCCTATATATTACCTGAGCGGCTTCACCGAAAAAGGACATGCTTCGACATGCAACGCATAGAATGATATCGCTAGCCTAACGCATGGTCCCGTCAGTCGTGCGGGTCGCACGGGCTGGGTCACGGTGTCGCGGCCACGGGTAAGTGTTCGACAACGATGATAAATAGATATGACAACAACGATTCAAAAAGAAAAGTCAAGCTCCGACTTCAAAGTCATTTTCGGAAGGTCGCGGTCACTTGATTCGCCGATTCCACTTTTCACGGCACTTGTCGTTCCGAGCAACGATAAATGGAACGACTTCGGCTTCCGGACGCTCGTTGAAGTTCACGTTAGTTTGCCAGAGGGGCTGACAGTACTCGGTGCTCATCTTGGCTATGTGACGTCGGCCCAGGATGAACCAGACGACGTTCGCAAGCTGGACGATATGCTGCAAGACTCGAGCGAATTCACTATAGCTGCGGACGATTCTCAGAAATTTTTCATGATGTTGCCTAGTTTGGGCGACTACCGTCGTGTTGTGGGCGGCATGGGTATCGAAACCGCGAAGAAATTGCTAATCGCTCTGAGGGATATCGTCGCATTGACGGAACTCCAACCAAAGTCGAACATTCCAAAACTCGCTGTAAAAACGAAGGTATTTCAGAAATCGTTTGTTCGCACGTCGGAGTCATTTTTTGCGTTCAAAAACGCCGGAAGCATTTTGCGCGGACTGGAAGCCGAGCAGTTCCGACGCATGTCGAAGGACATTCTGATGAGCTTCCAATTACCTGGTCGCGGGAACAAACATCAGCTCAAATTCCAGTTCGACCACGACGCAGACCTCCCGAAACGAATTGCTGTGGTCATTGGAAAGAACGGCGTGGGAAAGAGTCAAACACTTAGTCGGATTGTGCAGGCGGCACTATCCGGTAGTAGTAGGTACTTAAGTGAGGGGGACGGAAAGAGCCGAGTTCTGATGAATCGCTTGCTGGCGTTCGCGCCGACCAACGAGTCGGCATCGGCTTTTCCCAGCGAGCGCCGGAAGAATGCAAAGGTGTGGTACAAGCGCCTATCCCTGAACCGCGGAGGGAAAACGCGGCGAGGCGAAGGCGTTGCGGATACGGTTTTGCAGGTGGCGCGCTCTCAGGAGACGATTGGCGAGAGTTCTCGCTGGAGGATTTTCATCAGTGCCGTGCGGGCCATCAGCGACTGGGACCAGATTGCCCTGTTGGCGAAAGACAAAGTGCGGGACCCGATGCCTCTTGAGGCCTTACATCGCAGTGGTAGCGAGGACGCGTTGTTAGATGTGTTCGCATCCATCGATTTGGGAAAGGACCCAGTTCGCGTCGTCGAGCGAAAAACATATCCCTTGAGTAGCGGTGAAATCTCCCTGTTGCGCTTTGCAGCTCAAGCAAGTCTTTACATCGAAAACGGGTCGCTACTGCTGCTGGACGAACCTGAAACGCATCTACACCCCAATTTTATAAGTCATTTCGTAGCAGTACTAGATAACATGCTCGCGCAGACGGGCTCCGCAGCGGTAATTGCAACCCACTCTGCATATTTCGTACGCGAAGTTTTCCGTGAGCAGGTGACCGTTTTGAGGATAGATGGCGACGGTAACGTCGTGACCGAGCCTCTACGTCTACAGACTTTCGGCGCCGACGTCGGTTCAATCTCCTACTTCGTGTTCGGGGAGGATGAACCGTCAAAGCTGGCATCTGAAGTTGAGAAGAGGCTGCTCGCGCGCTATCAAACGTGGGAGCAGTTGTACTCGGACTACAAGAACGACCTGTCACCCGAGATGCTCGGCACATTGCGGCTTGCTTTGGAGTCGGGGGGGCGCCATGAATAAGCTCCCACGTCCCGAGGTTGATGACGCAGCGGCGCTGCAACTGCTTGCAGAGAACGAGCGCCTAAGCAGCTTTCCTCACCTACGTGCCGCGGTGCAATCAATCAACGACGGGTACGAGCAGTACATTGCCGTCCGTGGGGACGCGTTCCATGTCCATCACGTCCCGTTGAATGCGGAAGTCGGGGGATATCTAAAGAAGCACTATGCGAGCCCACCGGCAGTACTCGACTACATCACAACGCTTCGTCTTGATGCTGAACAGCGTGTCTGTCCGATGTGTGGGTCAATGCACCGTGGCACGCTCGACCACCTCTTGCCCAAAGAGAACTACGCTGCGTTTTCTATTTTTTCGCAGAATTTGATACCGGCATGCAAATGCAATGTGAGACGAGGGCAGACTGTGATTGGGGCGGGCCAAGGAGAGCGAATTCTCCATCCATATTTCGACGACTGTCTTGCAGAAAGACTAATTGCCGCTCGATTCGAGGACTTGGCAATGGTTCCTCGTATCAGCCTGCGTATTTTGCTCGAACGTGAGCATCCAAGGTACAGCGCTGTTGCCTTTCACGTTGAAAAAATTGTATCAACCTCGGCGATACTGGAATATGTTAAGGACAAGTGGGTACAGCTCTGTCAGAAACCGAAACTCGCCGTGCGTGCATTGGGAGCGGTACCTGCGAGTGTGGAGCGACTACGCGAAATCCTCACGGAGGAACTCTCTCTGACTGATGAATCGCATGGCGGGCAGAACAATTGGAATTCTGTCTTCGTTGCGGGACTTCTGGACACCGATGTATCACTTTGGCTGTTTGAACGACTGAATGCGCCGGAGCGGTTGCAAGATGGCCCACTCGTTGAGGTGTGAGGGGCAAGCCGATTCCAACGAGTGCCATACCTTGTGGCTACGTATGGAGTTGACCTGGTGGTTTCGGGCCCGGCCTCACTCTACGTAAGGGGGCACGGCGCGTCGAAATTCGCCGAGCAATTGGTATTGCTATACGGCCGTCGTCACACCAGATTCCACATGAAGGTCCCATGATTGTGCTTCGTCACCGTCACGAAACTCTCGGCTTTGCTATTGCTTCGGGGTGGCGAGTTGTATGCTCGACGTCTTCAAACCGATGGTCGCTGCGAAGGGCTTGCCGAAGCCGTTGGCCCTAGCATGGGCCAATCGAGGATGGCGGTGATGGTGAAAAAGCCGATGCAGGTCAGCGCGGTTGAGCCTCGTCGAATTCAACTGCACAGAAAAGAAAAATTGATGTGTTCTATGTGATTTCTGAGAAAAATCCACCCACCCTAAAAGTTGTTCAGACTGCTCGACTCATCGCTTCCCTATCGGCGGTGAGCCTGTTTGCAGGTAAGTGATTGCTCGCAAACATGAACTGACAGTATTGCCCAACGACAGCGACAGTTTTGAAAGCGTCAAATCACGGAGTCAGATTCTCTTCGAGTTTGCCTAGTCCACAGGCCTGCCACTGTCTTACTCTCCGTCAAGTCATGTCAGCGCTAACCGGCAATTGTGCTCTGCTCGCCTGCGTTGGTGATTTATCTTTCTACCGTACAAGCACGAGTTGAAATGTTGATTCTAGAGTGCGCGGTCAAAGGGCATATAGCCGCTGGTGCTGAGAGGGGCTTCGTCGAGAATCCTGCTCTGGTTAAAAGGATAGAGGGCGATTGCTTGAGTCCTTCACTTATTTGGGGTGTGGGCGACGGAGTAAAAAATGAATGAGAATAGTGCCACGGAAGAAATTAATTTTAGTTTGAGTGATTTTCTTGAATATTGGTAAATTTATGGGGTAGTTTGTTTAAAAAATGTTCATGAAATCGCCGCGCGGGGCAGGCTATGTACGCTACGGAAAAAATGGATGTCCCTGGTGGAGTAACCTATACCAAATGCAGAGCGGTTATGGTCGACGGGGGAAATCCAATTGCCCTAAATGACAGGCGGCGGACCGTGAGCGATGGTCGTATGGAGCGACTCCCAATCCTCATATTCCGAGATACACGACTACCTCTTTTGGAACCAAACAGATATCTCCTGTCTTTAAGAGTGCGAGTCTCGGCTGCGACGCTGGTGACGGTTGCATGGCAACTTTGTCACATATTTTGGTGGGTTCGCGCGTGCATGCCAGATTTCGAGGAAATTTTGCAGAGTGGTCAAATCCCGAGTCTTTCTAGAGTTCGAAATAGCTTGTTGCCATGGCTGAAAGTTCGCTCCTTTTCGGTGAGTGGAAGCCCAAAAATACTCTACGTATCAAATGACACATTTAACTCCAGATTGGCGACGTTGGAAGACTATATGGTGCAGGCGCTGGAGGGTTATGTTGTCGGGGGAGGCGGAAACCCAGCCGAGGTGACTCGCTGCAGGGCACAAGTAGATTCCCTTCAGCGATTTTTAGACTCACAGCGACTTGGCTCGCAGGACCCGGAAGAAAGGTTTGCCCTTAGCGAGGAGGAGCAACTGCGGTTGTTCGAAATCAGTTCCCCATCATCTCCGGTAAATCCTTGGCGTGGATACATCTGCAAACGTCGAAACGAGACAATGGTTCACTTGCTATTCAAAAGCGGAATACGCCGGGGAGAGTTGGGAAATCTGCGTGTCGACGACGTTGTTTTAGTCAAGCATGAGCCCTTCATCCGTGTTATGCGGAGGCCCGATGATGCCGATGACCCACGGCTGCGACAACCTGTTGTCAAGTCGCTCGCCAGGGCTATCCCGATAGATGTTTGCCTATGGCAGTCGATTGAAGATTACATCCGAGAAATCAGACCACTTACTCCGCAGGCTCTGACGCATCCATATTTGTTTGTTAACAGCCGAAATGGGGCGCCCTTAAGTATATACAGCATCAACGAGGTGTTTGCTGGTCTGAGCGAACCAATGGGAATACGAATCCACCCGCATATAGGGCGACACACATTTACGACTGGATTGGAGGCCATGCTGATTGAAGAAGGACACTCAGAAGGTGAGACAGTTGCAATGCTGATGAGCGCCAATGGTTGGAAAAGTAAGATGACCGTGAATACCTATAACAAACGTAACACCGAAGAATCGAGAATTAAAAACACTCGAAAGCATCAATCGAATATTTTTAAGATATGAAGAACTGGCCTATCCAGCGGGAATTAAATCTCAGAACCACGTTAGAAATTGAGCCAGTGGTCGGCCCGTTGCTCGACAGGGCGGGAAGATGCGTCCTGATAGACGGAGATGTTTGGAGATTCGATGATGACCATCGTTATGTGTTCCTTGACTGGTCTTCGCTTCCAATCGGCGACGGGCCGTTGCGGAGGTCGATACAACATTACGTGGCTCATCACGCACGCAGCGACTCACCTTCAAACTTGGCCAACATCCTTATAGATTTTTCGTATTGCATCCGCAAGGTACCTGAGCAGTGGTGGGAAAGCGCATTTGGAATGAGTGCGGCCGAATTCAGGACATTAGTGGAGAAGTGGCTTATCAACACAATTGACGCGTTGCGCAGTGAGAAAAGATTGTGGCGATTTTGGCGTATTCGCTCATGGTACTCATACTGCACAGACAATTGGCAGGATGAAGGTTTTAGTGCCGAATTTTGTCTGACACTCTATAAAGTACCGATTCCGCAAAACCCTACTGGACTCAACGTCCACAGTCTCGACCCAGATGTCGGTCCGTTGAGTTTACAGGAAATTCACGCGCTGAATGTTGCATTGGAAGCGGATACTTCTCAGGAACACCGCAGCGTCCAAGAACGAGCGGCCTTGCGGCTCTGCATGGCTTTTGGAAGAAATCCGAGAAGCTATTGTTTGTTGCTCGAGGGTCATTTTTACAATGTACTCGGGAACGTGTCGGAAGGAGACGAGGGCTGGCTAGTTGACATGCCTCGTATAAAAAAAGCTGGAACCAGACATGGGCGCCATAAGACGGCGAAACTCTATTGTCAGCGCGAGGTAATGGAGTCTGTATTAGCCTTGATTAGGTCGAACGATGAATTGGGTCTACGGAAAGGTGTGGCCCGACCTCTATTTGTGAATCTGAAAGCTATCCCGCATGCTGATGTGGATTTTACGCTCACAGAGTTGTCAATGGACTCAAGTGAGTATGGCGGATTGCTTCACACTTTTGTTTCGCGTCTACAGGTTCCGTCGAGAGTTGAAAATAAATTGCTTCATCTGACGCCTCGTAGGCTCCGATACACGCTTGGTACTTCCTGTGCCCGTATGGGCATGTCTCGGTCTGAGTTGGCATATATGTTAGACCATTCAAATACGAAAACAGTTGAGGTTTATTATTCGTATAGCTCTGACATGCTGGAGGCTATTGATAACGCTCTCGCAGGGGAAGGGAAGGAGTTGCTTGGCTTCTTTAATCGGCCTGTTCGGAAGCGAAAATGGGAAAAAGAAAAGAATAGTTCTCGAGTCATTGTTTTGCCGCCGGGGGGTGACGAGATGCCTAGTAGGAACTCGGGCGATGACGAGTCCGGGGCGTGTAACAGAAAGACTGCTTCGTGTGAACTTGATATTCCGCTTGCGTGTTATGGGTGCCCAAAACACGAGCCGTTTTTCGAAGGTCCACACCATCGAGCACTTGCTGAAGTTGATGCTCGTATCATTCTGGTCGAGGGATTCAAAAATGCTGTGGAAAATTTGATGGTTTTGAAACGACGAATTCTTCATGTTATAGAGCAGTGCGCCCATAAGGATTATAAAAAATGAAGAAAGGGCAGATGTCAAAGAAGTGCCGTCGATTGAAAGACAATGCTCTACGTTTCCTCGCAAATGTGTCGAACGACCCAAATGTAAATTTCGTGGAAATAATAAAGAGGGCAAAGGCTGTAAATCCGCTTGTATGTGATTGGGATGCGCCTGACTGGGACGTCGGTGCGAACTTTGATACTCAAGGACATTATCATGCCTTCTCTGTTGACAATAACGAGGAGATTGGTCGTAGGAAAGTCGTCTCGCTCAACTTCAGTGACATAATCTCCGGGAATGACTTTTCTATAAGCGGTGCATTTTCTTTCATGGAGCTCGGCAAGGCCTATATTGTGCTGTTGCAGTTCGTCAATGGAACGGGGCGTCAAATGATGAGGCGGAACTTTGATGTTTTGAGAATTTTGGGGCCGGCGTTGAAAGACGTGGGATACGAGGTCGAACTGATAACGAGGAAGCACTTCGAAACCGCGGAGAGGTTGCTGAATGATTATGCTCATAGTACTGCGTATGTTCGTGCAATAGCCATCGAGGGATTTTCAAAGTTCCTTGACGAAAATGGACTGACGAAGACGAGATTGAACTTCCGGACACGTATTTCGGCGGAAGGAATGGACACAGTAGACGAACTTGCGAATCCGGATGCAAGCAGTCAGTCGGTGAAATCCGCGAGATTTGCTTCGAAAGATGTTGTGCGGGCAATCGGCGAACTCTATCAGAATATTCCGCGTGAAAATAAGCGCGATAGATTCCTTGTTTGTCTTTGTTCTCTTGCGGTTATTTTTGGGTTGCGAAGTCGCGAAGTTTTGACGCTTCCAATTAACGCTCTCCGGAAAGACTCTGAAGGGACTTTGTTTCTGTGTTATTTTCGCTTAAAGAGACGAGGTCCGGAGGGAAATTGCCCAGTTATAAGTGAGGTAGGGGTGGGTGGGAAGGAGTTGGTGTACATGGGCCTTAACAGGAAGGTGGTGCCAACAATTTGGATTGAGCTCGTTCAAGACATATTCGAAGAGCTCGCTGAACTTACCTCTGAGGCGAGAGATATTGCAAAGAAGATTGAGGATAATGGATTTCAACCGCATCTGCCAGTGCCTTTGCCCGAGAGTTTGACATATAAAGAGGTCGAGCTATATTTTGAGCTGGGGAAATCGGGGCGCGATTTCTGCAAAGCACGCCAGGTCGAGCCGATTGGAATGAGGGGCCACGCGCATCTCGTCCGGGGACGCGACCTCTATGTGGCGCTTGCGAGGGAGGTGCTGAAGACTCCGGTTTTGCGTCAGCAAAGCGGCTCACCGGTTTACCTATCGGAAATAGTCGGAATAACGTTTCCGAATGAGTTGAGGAGAGGAAGTAATACGAAGCTCCGTTATGCAGTCATTCCATTGGAGCCTTTCGTGCTTGCGGATTTTCTCTGCAGCCGAAAATACACTCGCTCTGGGTTTGATGACTATGGGATTGCTGGTGATGATGGTATACCTATTGAAACGGAGATGCATGGCTTGCGCCGTTTCATCAATGACTTGCTCGAGAAAGGAGGGTTATCTGAACTCGCTCAAGCCGAATGGTTTGGGCGCAAGCAGAGTCAGAATGCTAATTATCAGAGCAAAACGGCTTACGAACGCGCAAATGAAATCAGGCCTCTGATAATGACTCCGCGCTTCAAGGGAAAACTTCCTGAGGCGCTCGGGAAGGCTCCCAAAAAAATGGCCGAGGCTTATCTCGAGGCTCGTGTTCGAACGATTCACCTTACTCCATTTGGAATGTGTACGCGAGATTTCTCGCAGGCGTCTTGCTCGTTGCACTATGACTGCGACTCTGGTTGCGAGGACTTGCTGCTTGATTCGCAGCTTGAGAAGAGGGAGTTTCTTACTTTTGCAATAGAAATTACGGTGATTCAAATAGAGGTGCTGACGAAGAATGTGAAGAAGAGCTTGTATAACGCATCATCCGCACTTGAGCACCAAATTAAAAAATTACAAACATACCGCGATGCTTTGACACACTTGGAAAAGAGGGGCTGCGATGAACGAACGTGCGAAAAAAAATGGGAGGCGAATCAGGCCGAATCGGAAGATGACCGAAGTGGACATCCGCGCCGCGATTGACATTCTAGAAGAATGGGAAGTTAAGAGGCCAAGAACACCTTTAAACTGGTCGAACATTGAAAAGTTGACGAATTTTAGTCGGCCAGCACTTGCGGCAAAAGTTTCGATTCGGGAAGCTTTTGACGCTGCGAAAACCCGACAGAGAGGTTGTGTAAATCGATTTCGAGACCGTCTGGACTCGGTGCAAGATGAGTTTGCAAGGTTGAAGGTTGAGAATGAGCGGTTGCAGGCAGCCGAGGATGAGTGGCAAACAATGTGGCAACGTGTAATTCACAATGCGGATGAACTTGGAATCGACCCCCAAATATTGTTTGCACCTATCTCGTCGGCAGGCCGTCGGCATACCGGGGAGACGCTGGCAACGCTGCGCGGTGCGCGGGCATCCTACCGGACGGCAACTGCAGCGACTCGGCCAGCAGTGGAGCGCGGAAAGCGAAAGATTCGCGAGCGTGACGAAAACTCTGATACGGACGAAAAGACGTGAAAAAACATGGTGCTATGCGAATCTTTCGGATATTTCTCCCGGCTGAGAAGTACTAAGCGGAAGTTGGCGGCGCACCGGCCGCAATGGCCGGTCCGTTCGAAGCGAAAAACCGCGCGAGCCTCGTCAAGAGGCCGCGCGGTTTTGTTTTGAGCGGGTGGTTTTCTGCGGCGTGGAGGTGGGCGCGGGCGTGCTGCGGCGAGTCGGCTGGCTCTTCGCGGTCGGGCGCGCGCGCGCCTTCGACGTCGTCATTGCGGCCGGGCCCGTGCGGGTTGGCAATCGGTTGGCCGTGGCGCGACCGCGTTTCGGTGCGGCGCCGTTCAGGGCGGCCGTATCGACCGCGACGGCGTCCGTTGCCGTTACGTCTCGCTTCGGCGCGCGCTTGCGCGATGCGCGGGCCGGCACGGTCTTTTGTCCGCCATCGTCACCGGCGTCGTCTGCGACTGCTACCACCACCGGCAATACCGATTCGAACGTCCTGATGCCCGCAGCCAGCTCGCGCTTCTGCGCTGCCGTCAGCTGCTTGACCCGATATTCGGCGCGCAACGCGCTCGACCGGTCCGCGACCGGGAACGACGCGAGCACCGCGCGCGGCTTGCGCGAGCGCGTGTAGCGCGCGCCCTTGCCGGCCGCGTGCTCGTTGAAACGCGCGGCCACATCGGTCGTGATGCCGGTGTAGACGCTGCCGTCGGCGCATTCGATCAGATACAGGAACCAGGGCATGACAGGGTGGCGGAACGCGAAGCCGCCAGTGTCTCAGAAAGCGCGCGCACCGCGCGCTAGTCCGCTTCCCGCTTGAACGGATTGTGATCGCGCAGTTCGTCGACATACGCATGGATGTGGTCCGTCTCGCGTTCGAGAAAGCGCGACACCGCATCCGAGAACGCCGGATGCGCGAGCCAGTGCGCGGAATGCGTGACGGTCGGCAGGAAGCCGCGTGCAAGCTTGTGCTCGCCTTGCGCGCCGCCTTCGAACGTATCGAGCCCGGCCTCGATGCAGAACTCGAGCAGCTGATAGTACGCAGTCTCGAAATGCAGGCACGGCACGTGCTCGACCGCGCCCCAGTAGCGGCCGTACAGCGTGCCGCCGCCGCGCGCGTCTCGCTGGTAGACGGCGAGCGCGCTCGCGATCGGCTTGCCGTCGGCTTCGGCGATCACGAGCAGCAAGTTCTCCGGCATTGTCTGGCCGATCGTGCGGAAGAACTCGAGGTTCAGGTACGGGCTCGAATAGTGGTCGCGGTAGGTCTGCCGGTAGCAGCGCGAGAAGAAGCGCCAGTCCGCATCGCCGATCGCGTCGCCGGCGATGCGCCGGAACGTCACGCCCGCGTCGCGCACCTTGCGCCGTTCCGCACGGATGTTCTTGCGCTTCTTCTGCTCGAGCGTGTCGAGGAAGTCGTCGAAGTGGCGATAGCCGTCGTTGACCCAGTGGAACTGCACGCCCTCGCGCAGCATCATCCCCATCGAGTCGAACAGCTGCGCTTCGTCTTCGGTCGGGAACAGCACATGCAGCGACGACACGTCGCTTTGCTCGGCGAGCGCGAGCAGCGTGGCCGCGAGGCGGCGGCGCGCATCGTCGTCGGCCGCGAGCACGCGGGTGCCCTGCACGGGCGTGAACGGCACCGCGCACAGCAGCTTCGGGTAATACGGCACGCCATTGCGCTGGTAGGCGTCCGCCCACGCCCAGTCGAACACGTATTCGCCGTACGAATGGCTCTTCAGGTAGACGGGCGCGGCGGCCGCGAGCCGGCCCGTGCGCTCGTCGGTCAGCGTGACGAAGCGCGGCGACCAGCCGGTCTCTTCTACCGCGCATCGCGCAACATGCAGCGCGTCGAGGAATTCGTGGCGCAGGAACGGCGTCGGGCGCGCGTCGCGTCCGAGCAGCGCATTCCATTCGTCGGCCGACACTTCGGCCGGGGACGTCAGAATGCCCGTGCGATAATCGATGCGTTCGTGTTTCAACCGTGTGAGTCCGTTCCGTTGGATGCCGCCGGCCGCGCGCCGCCTGCCGCGGCACGCCCCCGGAGCAATTTCATCAGCCGTTCACCGCGCGCCGCCGGGCAGCGCCGATCCCGTCATGAAGACCCGTATCGCTCTCGCTCAAATCAACGTCACCGTCGGCGATTTCGCCGGCAACGTCGCGCGTATCGTCGCGGCCGCGCGTGCCGCGCACAACGATGGTGCGCAGCTGATGATCGCTCCCGAACTCGCGCTGTCAGGCTATCCGCCCGAAGACCTGCTGCTGCGGCCCGCGTTCTACGCGGCTTCGGCGGCCGCGCTCGACACGCTTGCAGCCGAGCTGAAGGCATTCGACCGGCTCGCGGTGCTGGTCGGCCATCCGCTGCGTTCGGCCGGCGAAGGTGCGGGCGGCGAAGGCAATACCGGCGACGCGGGTTCGTCAGGCGTCGATGGTAATGCAAACCGTCCGATCGAGCGCGGCGTGCCGCCGTCGGATACCTACAACGCGGTGTCGCTGATCGTCGGCGGAGAGATCGTCGGCACCTACCGCAAGCAGGACCTGCCGAACGCCGAGGTGTTCGACGAGAAGCGCTATTTCGCGACCGACGCCGAGCCGCTCGTGTTCGAGCTGAATGGCGTGAAGTACGGCGTGATGATCTGCGAAGACGCGTGGCATGCGTCGGCCGCGCAGATCGCGAAGGCGGCCGGCGCGCAGGTGCTGCTGATCCCGAACGGCTCCCCGTATCACATGAACAAGGAAGCGGTGCGGATGGACATCCTGCGCGCGCGCATCCGCGAGACGGGGCTGCCGATGGTGTACGTGAACCTCGTCGGCGCGCAGGACGAGCTGGTGTTCGACGGCGGCTCGTTCGTGCTCGATGCGGCGGGCGAGCTGGTCGCGAAGATGCCGCAGTTCGACGAAGGTCATGCGATCGTCGAGTTCGACGGCGCGCGGCCGCTCGCCGCGGCGATTGCGCCCGAGCTGCCGCTCGAGGCGCAGGTGTACCGCGCGCTCGTGATGGGCGTGCGCGACTACATCGGCAAGAACGGCTTCCCCGGCGCGATCATCGGGTTGTCGGGCGGCGTCGATTCCGCGCTGGTGCTTGCGATCGCATGCGACGCGCTCGGCGCGGACCGCGTGCGCGCGGTGATGATGCCGTCGCGCTTCACCGCCGACATCTCGACGACCGACGCGGCCGACATGGCGCGCCGCGTCGGCGTGCGCTACGACGAGATCGCGATCGCGCCGATGTTCGACGCGTTCCGCGCGTCGCTCGCGGGCGAATTCGCGGGGCGCGCGGAGGATGCGACCGAGGAGAACATCCAGGCGCGCATCCGCGGCACGCTGCTGATGGCGCTGTCGAACAAGTTCGGCTCGATCGTGCTGACGACCGGCAACAAGAGCGAGATGGCGGTCGGCTACTGCACGCTGTACGGCGACATGGCGGGCGGCTTCGCGGTGATCAAGGACATCGCGAAGACGCTCGTCTACCGGCTCTGCCATTACCGCAACGCGGCCGCCGAATACGGCACGCGCGACATCATTCCGGAGCGGATCCTGACGCGTGCGCCGTCCGCGGAGCTGCGCGAGAACCAGACCGACCAGGACAGCCTGCCGCCATACGACGTGCTCGATGCGATCATGCGGATGTACATGGAGGAAGACCGCCCGCTCGCCGAGATCGTCGCGGCCGGCTATGCCGAGGCCGACGTGCAGCGCGTCACCCGCCTCATCAAGATCAACGAATACAAGCGGCGCCAGGCGCCGATCGGGATCCGCGTCACGCATCGCGCGTTCGGCCGCGACTGGCGCTACCCGATCACGTCGCGCTTTACCGAAAGCCTCGATTGAGCCGCGCGCGGCGTAGAATCGGGGCCACGTCTTTTCATCCAAACGAGCATCGAGGGACAACCATCATGAAACGCATCACCGCCATCATCAAGCCGTTCAAGCTGGACGAAGTCCGCGAAGCGCTCGCCGAGGTCGGCCTGACGGGCCTGACCGTGACCGAGGTGAAGGGCTTCGGCCGCCAGAAAGGGCACACCGAGCTGTATCGCGGTGCCGAATACGTCGTCGATTTCCTGCCGAAGATGAAGATCGAGGTGGTCGTCGCGGAAGCGCAGGTCGATCAGGTGATCGACGCGGTGATCGGCGCCGCGCGCACGGGCAAGATCGGCGACGGCAAGATCTTCGTGTCGGACGTCGAGCGCGTGATCCGCATCCGCACCGGCGAGGAGAACGAAGCGGCCGTGTAAGTGGCTGTCTAAGTGGTCGTGTAAGCGGCTGACTGAGCGGCTGACTGAGCGGCCCGCGCGCCGGGATCGCATCCGGCGCGATCAAGCAGGCCGGCGCGTGGACGTGCCGGCTTTGGCTCGCCGGCACGTCCACGCGAGGATGTCGACATCCGCCGCCAATAAAAAACGGTGCGATACCCTGTCGGGTACCGCACCGATACGCGCCTCTCGCAGCAGCGTGGAAAACTTGTCGAATTGATTCTGTGAGCCGAACGCGGATCAGAACAGGTGCTGGATGCCCGCGTAGACGCCCGTCTGGCTGCCGCCCTGTTTCGGGTTGCCCGTCGACACGTCGGTGCCGGCGCCGTTCGCGTTCAGGCCGAAGTTCGCGGTCTTGCTGTTGCGGACCGTTGCGACCTGGAAGTCGAGCAGCGTGCGCTTCGACAGGTTGTACGTGCCGCCGAGCGTGTAGATGTTCGCGTTGCCGCCGCCGTGGTTCGCGTTCACGTGGTAGACCGCCGCGATCAGCGCAGCCGCCGGCGTCGCTTGCCACGTCACGCCGCCCCAGACCTGCTGCGTCGACGTGATGCCGTTGTTGACTGCCGGGCCTGCGTCCGCGTGCGACGTCTGGTAAGCCGCCTGCAGCTTGAACGGACCGAGGAACACGTTCGCGCCCGCGAAGTATTCACGCGAGTAGTTGAACACGTCGTCGAGCTTGCCGTTCGCCGGGTTGCGCGCTTCGTCGTAGATGCCGCGCAGCTGGAACAGCGATGTCGTGTAGGTCAGCTGGCCGCCGACGCTGCGGCCCTGGCCGGTCGTGCCGTTGCCGTTCCAGTTCGTCGCGTTCGACAGCGCATATTGGCCATAGAAGTCGAAGCCGTACAGCTTCGGCGACTGGTACGAAATGTTGTTGCTCGTCTTGTTCCAGTTGCGGCCGCGCACCAGCGACGCGCTCGACCACGCCGTTTGTCCGAGCGGGTCGAAGTCCCACACGCCGTTCGCGATCGCGAGTTCGCGACCGAGCAGCAGCGTACCGTACGTATCGTTCGCAATACCGACCGTCGCCCAGCGATTCCACAGGCTGCCGCCGCCCGGGCCCGCGCCGCTCATCGTGTCGAAGCTGCCTTCCAACTGGAAGACCACCTTGTTGCCGGCGCCGATGTCCTCGGCGCCCTTCAGGCCCCACAGGCTCGTGCCCCAGTCACCGCTTTCCGCGCGCCAGCGGGAGCCGTTCTGCATCCCGTTCAAGTACTCGATGCCGGCGTCCAGGCGGCCGTACAGCGTGACGCTGCTTTGCGCGTGAGCGGCGACTCCAGCAGCCATCAACGCTGCGGCGACCAAAGCTTTCTTCATCATCTCCTCCATACCCTGTCAAAAAGTCAACCCAGAACTGCACGAGATGCCCGAAGCACGGGCACCGGACAAAAGCGGGATAACCAGGGAGACCTCGCGCAAAGGCGGTGGACTTGGCGCGCAGGCAAGCGGACGGGGTTGCCGTTGAGCGGGCCCGCGGAGCCGGGTCGGCCTGCGGGGTCTCCTTGTTGTGTTATGAAACAAAACTACATTTCATGAACTTCATTTTGCTACTTTGGTTACTAATTTAGCAAAAATACAATTTTGTGGCGATGGAAATCGTTGTTTGACTAACACGTGTCGCCAAATTGCCATGCAACACGGCGCGCAACAGCGCGCAGCGGCCCCGCGGACTGCCGTGAAAGCCTTGTCCGGCAAGGGAGACACGGTTTGCGGGAAGTTGCGTCAAGGATTGCCACTATTGACGCTGGGGAAAGCGTGGCGTAAAGGGCGGTGCGCTGGTTTTGGTAAGCATTTCGTAATAATTGGCGCGCGACCCGATGCCATGCCTGCGAGTGCGCCGACGTTGGCGCGGACGCCCGACACAGCCAGCCGGCGCCGGCGCCGCCCGCCTACGCGAGATCGTCCGGCCTTGCTTCAAGCAGTTGCGCGCGAATCCAGCGGTGCGCATCGGTGCGTGCATGCTTCGCATGCGAGTAGACCTTCAGCGTGTAGCGCGGGATCTCGAACGGCGCTGGAAAGACGCGGATGGGCGCCGCGCGGTGCAGCACCTGCGCTGCGCGGTTCGGCAAGGTCATCAGGAGTGCTGACTCCGCGATGATGAACGGTGCGGCGAGCACGGTCGGCAGCAGCACGGCGACCTGCCGCGCGAGGCCGAGCCGGTCGAGCACGTAGTCGACGACGCCGCGCGTCTCGTTCCATGGCGTGACGACCACGTGGCGCGCCGCGAGGTATTGCTCGAGCGTCACGCGGCGGCGGATCTGCGGATGATCGGCGCTTGCGATCACGACGTAGTCGTCCGAGAACCAGTCGAAATCCTCGATGCCCGGCGTGTCGGCCGCGAATTCCTCGTGGTAGCCGAGCGCGAAATCGATGCGACCGGCCGCGAGCTCGTCGGTCGAGATCTTGCGGTCCGAGTGCACGACCCGGATCCGCAGCTGCGGCGCGACGTGCTGGATCCGCGCGATGAACGCCGGCAGCACCGCGAACGCCGTGTAGTCGGTCGCCGCGAACACGAAGGTGCGCTCGCTGTGCGCCGGGTCGAAGCGGCGGGCGCGCGCGAGCCCCTTCGACATCGCGTCGAGCGCGTCGCCGGCCCATGCCGCGATGTCGCCGGCGCGCACGGTCGGCTGCATCTCGTTGCCGAGCCGCACGAACAGCGCGTCGCCGATCGCCGTGCGCAGCCGCGCGAGCGCGTGGCTCAGCGCGGACGGGCTCATCGCCAGTTCGTGCGCGGCCGCCGCGACCGAACGGTGACGGTACAGCGCGTCGAACACGAGCAGCAGGTTCAGGTCGAGGCGGCGAAGTTCGGGATGCATCATGTTCATGTAGGGTTGAATAAACTGCACTTCCTGCAGTAGTACGATGAACGTAGCATGACGTCTTCATCGGCGCCAGCGCGCTAGCGCGGCGCCGCCGTTTGCTTCATGCCGGCCGGGGAGGGCCTATACCGTGAATATCGACATTCGTTCTGCCACTGTCGCCGACGTGCCGCTGATCCTGCGTTTCATTACCGAGCTGGCGGTCTACGAGAAGGCCGAGAGCGAGGTGGTCGCGACCGTCGCGTCGCTCGAGCGCAGCCTGTTCGGCGAAGCGTCGCCGGCGCGCGCGCTGGTCTGCGAGGTCGACGGCGAGCCGGCAGGCTTCGCGCTGTACTTCTTTTCGTATTCGACGTGGCTCGGCCGGCAGGGGCTGTATCTCGAGGACCTGTACGTGTCGCCGCGCTTTCGCGGCGCAGGGGCCGGCCTGCGCCTGCTGAAGGCGCTCGCGCGGATCGCGGTCGATGCGGGCTGCGGGCGCTTCGAGTGGAGCGTGCTCGACTGGAACGAACCGGCGATCCGCTTCTACGAGAGCGTCGGCGCGGCGCCGCAAAGCGAGTGGGTGCGCTACAGGCTCGCGGGCGATGCGCTGCGCGCATTCGCCGATGCGGCGCCGGTGGACGCCACGCCGTCCGACCGTGCGTAGAAGGCCAATAAGCGCCAATGAGCGCCAGTAAGCACCCGTAGGCACCATAAAACGCGAAACAGCACAAACAAGTGCGCGTAAACGCAACCGGGCGCCGCGCGGCGAACCGCGAGGCGCCCGGCGGCGCGGCGGGATCGGGCGTCCCGGCTTACTTGAGGCTGCCCGACAGGAACTGGCGCAGGCGCTCGCTCTTCGGGTTCGCGAAGACTTCGGCCGGCACGCCTTCTTCCTCGACGCGGCCCTGGTGCAGGAACATCACGTGGTTCGACACGTTGCACGCGAAGCCCATTTCGTGCGTGACGACGATCATCGTGCGGCCCTCCTCGGCGAGCTTCTGCATCACCTTCAGCACTTCGCCGACGAGCTCCGGATCGAGCGCGGAAGTCGGCTCGTCGAACAGCATCACATCCGGATGCATCGCGAGCGCCCGCGCGATCGCGACGCGCTGCTGCTGGCCGCCCGACAGGTGCGACGGATACTGCTTCTCGACCCGCGGCGGCAAGCCGACCTTTTCCAGATACTCGCGCGCACGCTCCTCGGCTTCGCGCTTGCCGAGCTTCAGCACGTTGACGGGCGCTTCGATCACGTTCTCGAGCACGTTCATGTGCGACCACAGGTTGAAGTGCTGGAACACCATCGAGAGCTTCGTGCGCACGCGCTGCAGCTGCTTCGGCTCGGCGGCGCGCAGCGCGCCCGTCTTGTCGGGGGTCGTGCGCACTTCCTCGCCGTCGACGACGATGCGGCCTGCGTTCGGCTGCTCGAGGAAGTTGATGCAGCGGAGCATCGTGCTCTTGCCGGAGCCGGACGAGCCGATCACGCTGATCACGTCGCCCGCGTTCGCCTTCAGCGACACGCCCTTGAGCACTTCGTTGCTGCCGTACCGCTTGTGGAGGTTGTCGACGAAGAGCTTTTGAGTCTGGGAATTCATCAATAATCCTGCGGAAACTTACTTGCCCTGCGGGCGCAGATACGCGAGCCAGCGGCGCTCGGCCTGGCGGAACAGCCACACGAGCGTGAACGAGATCACGAGATAGAGTAGCGCGGCGATGCCGAACGCGTGGAACGACATATAGGTCGCCGAGTTGACGTCGCGGGCGATCTTCAGGATGTCCGGCACGGTCGCGGTGAACGCGACCGTCGTCGCGTGCAGCATCAGGATCACTTCGTTGCTGTACAGCGGCAGCGCGCGACGCAGCGCCGACGGCAGGATCACGCGGCGGTACATCGTGAACGTCGACATCCCGTACGCGCGCGCGGCCTCGATCTCGCCATAGGCGGTCGCCTTGATCGCGCCCGCGAAGATCTCGGTCGTGTACGCGCAGGTGTTCAGCGTGAACGCGAGCAGCGTGCAGTTCATCCCTTCACGGAAGAACGCGTCGAGCATCGGCGTGCCGCGCACGGCCTGCAGGCTGTAGAGGCCCGTGTAGCAGAGCAGCAGCTGCACGTAGAGCGGCGTGCCGCGGAACACGTACGTGTAGAGCCATACTGCGCTCGACAGCCACTTCTTCTTCGACACGCGCGCGACCGCGAGCGGCACCGACAGGCAGAAGCCGAGCCCGATCGACACGACGAGCAGCCACAGCGTGATCGCGACCCCGGTGGTCCGGTAGCCGTCGGTGAAGAGATAGTTGCGCCAGTATTCTTGGATGAGGTCGATCATAGGTCTGCCTTGCGGACGCCGGTCGAATAGCGCTTTTCAAGCCACATCAGCACGAAGTTCGAAATCGTCGTGATGGCCAGGTAGATCGCCCCCGCGATCAGCGTGAAGAAGAAGAACCGCAGCGTGCCCTTGCCGGCGTCCTGCGACGCCTTCACGACGTCGGCGAGGCCGATGATCGACACGAGCGCGGTGGACTTCACGAGCACCTGCCAGTTGTTGCCGATGCCCGGCAGTGCAAAGCGCATCATCTGCGGGAACATGACGCGCGTGAACACCTGCCAGTTCGTCATCCCGTACGCGCTGCCGGCCTCGAGCTGGCCGCGCGGCACCGACAGGAACGCGCCGCGGAACGTCTCGGTGAAGTACGCACCGTAGATGAAGCCGAGCACGAGCACGCCGGCGAGGAACGGATCGATGTCGATCTGGTCCCAGCCCGCGAGGTCGGTGAGCTGGTTCAGCCAGATCTGCAGGCTGTAGAACAGCAGCAGCATCAGCACGAGGTCCGGCACGCCACGTATCAGCGTCGTGTAGACGGTGCCGACACCGCTCGTGAAGCGGTTGCGGGACAGCTTCGCAGCCGCGCCGAGGAGGCCGAGCAGGAACGACAGCGCGAGCGAGAGCACCGCCAGTTTGACGGTTTGCCAGGTGCCGGCGAAGATCAGCGGGCCGTAGCCTTGAAGAAACATATGTGGTCCCTGGTGTGGTCCCTGACGGCGCACCGGGTGCGCCGAGAAAGACGCATCCCGCATGCTGCGCGGAACGCCCCGTGCGTATCATGACCGTCCGCCCCGGCGGGGGGCGCCGGGCCCGCCTGCCGCGGGGGCGGCGGGCGAGGGTGCGGGCGGCGCGTGGTTTGACTGCTGGTTTGACTGCGTTTGCTGCACGGACGCGAGGCGAGCCCCGCATCCGGATCTCAGCGGGCCGAGTAGACGCTGAACGCGAAATACTTGTGCGACAGCCGGTCGTACGTGCCGTCCTTGTGCATGTCGGCCAGTGCCTTGTTGATCTTGAGCTTCAGGTCGGTATCCTCCTTGCGCAGGCCGATCGCGGTGCCGTCGCCGATCGTCTTCGGATCCTTCACTTCCGGCCCCGCAAACGCGAAGCCCTTGCCGCGCGGCGTGCGCAGGAAGCCATAGTCGGCCTGCAACTCGTCCTGCAGCGCCGCGTCGAGGCGGCCCGAGCCGAGATCGGCGTAGACCTGGTCCTGGTTCTGGTACGGAATGATCGTCACGCCCTGCGGCTCCCAGTACGCCTTCGCGTAGGTTTCCTGCGTCGAACCCTGCTCGACGCCGACGTGCTTGCCCTTCAGCGACGCGACGGTCGGCACGAGCGGCGAGCCGGTCTTCGCGATCATCCGCGCCGGTGCGTCGTATACCTTGTCGGAGAAGTCGATCTGTTCGCGGCGCTTGTCCGTCACGGTCAGTGACGACACGATCACGTCGTATTTCTTCGCTTTCAGCGCCGGGATGATCCCGTCGAGGTCCTGCGCCACCCACACGCATTTGGCGTCGATTCGCTTGCAGATTTCCTTGGTGAGATCGACGTCGAAACCGACGATCTCGCCGCTCGGCGCGGTCGACTCGAACGGCGGGTAGCTGGCGTCGACGCCGATCCGCACGGTCTTCCACTCCTTCGCGAAGGCGCTGCCCGCCACGAGGGCGAGGGCGGCGCACAGGGCGGCCTTCTTCATTTCCATCCTTTTGTTTCTGACTTGCCGGGGCGGCACGCGCGGCCTCGAGGGCCGGGCGCCACGCCGTATTCTAGATAGCCAAAATTCGTCGTTCGGCGTCCGGGCGGCGGCAACCGCCGGATAGGCGGGCGCCAAAAGCGCGGTATTTTACCCGAACGCGATCCCCGGAAAGTGCATTGGCGCGCTTGTCCGCACATCCGTTGGTGCCGGACGACGGCAACCGGCCGGGATCGTTCTGGCCGTTGCGGCAATCGCTTCGGTTGTAACGAAATCGGCGGGAATTGGGTTCATGGGTGCAACGATCCGGTATCTGCTGCCGATCGAGCGGGTCGGATCGAGAGGGTCTGATCGAGCGGGGCTGATCAACGGCGGCGAAGTGGTGGCGAAGCGGCGGGGTGGAATCGGTCGCGTTCACGCGCGGCCGCGATGCAGAGGTGCTGCTGTTCGATCTCGCCTGAACGGGCGAGGGCGCGTGCGCGGACGCGGGCTGCTCGCCCACGTCCGCATGGCCGCAGCACGGGACGCGTACGGCGGCCGGCCGGCTTACTGCGCCGGCGCCGACGCGGCCTTGCCCGCCTGGCGGTGCTGCTCCCAGCGCTCCTTCATCTTTTCGTGGCGCTGCTCCATCCGCGCGAACTGCTGCTTGATCGCGGTGCTGACCGTCGTCTTCTGCTGGTCGTTCAGGCCGTTGTAGAACGCGAGCCACGCGGCGGTGCTCTGCTCGCGCAGCTGCGCGTTCTGCTGCTCGGCCTGCTGGTGCGCCGCATGCAGCGCGTTCAGGTCGAGGATCGGCTGGTTCTGCTGCGCCTTGAACTGTTCGCGCATTTGCTCGTGGCTCTTGCGCATCGCGTCGCGGTTCTGCTTCATCGTGTTGACCGCGGTCTGCCACTGCTGCTCCTGCGCGGCCGTGAGCTTCAACTGGTCGTGCACGCGCAGGATCGCGCCGAACGGGCCGCCGCCGTGCTCGTGCATCTGGTGCATGCCCGGGCCGCCCGGCGGCGGCGCGTCGGCCGGGGGCGCGGCATGCGCGGTGCCGAACGCGAGAGCGAGCACGGTGGCGGCCGCAATGGCCACTCGGGACGTCTTCTTATACATTTCAGAAACTCCTGTATCCAAATGGTCCGGCGATGCGGCGGCGGGGAAGCCGGGCGTCGCATCCGGTAAGACGCAGGTTAGCGGCGCGAGTCCCGGCCGGTGTTACGTGAGCCGGCGGCGGAATTACCGTGCATTACAGTTCGCTTGCGCGGTAACCCGCAGTAACCCTTTCGTCCCTTTGTATCGTTTTTTGCGGCCGCCCTCGCGCGGTAAACTTCGAGCCATGACTACCCAGATCCTCATCGTCGACGACGACCAAGAACTCCGCGACCTGCTGCGCGACTACCTCGTGCGCCAGGGGATGGAGGTATCCGTACTGCACGATGCTGCGACGCTCGAGAAGCGCCTCGAGCGCGAGCGTCCCGACCTGATCGTGCTGGACCTGATGATGCCGGGCGTGGACGGCCTCACCGCGCTGCGCCAGCTGCGCGCGGCCGGCGACGACATCCCGGTGATCATGCTCACCGCGCGTGCCGACGACGTCGACCGCATCGTCGGGCTCGAGCTCGGCGCGGACGACTACCTCGGCAAGCCGTTCAACCCGCGCGAGCTGCTCGCGCGCGTGCAGGCGGTGCTGCGCCGCCGTCGCGCGACGCCATCGGCCGCGGCGCCCGAGCAGCGCGAGCCGTACGCATTCGGCCGCTTCGTGCTCGACTTCCAGGGGCGCACGCTGTCGGTCGACGGCAAGCCGGCGACGCTGTCGAGCAGCGAGTTCGCGCTCCTGAAGATCTTCGTCAACCACGCGCTGCGCACGCTGACGCGCGAGCGGCTGCTCGAGCTGCTGCACGGGCCCGAATACGACGGCACCGACCGCGGCATCGACGTGCAGGTGTGGCGCCTGCGCCGCATCCTGGAAACGGATCCGTCGACGCCGCGCTTCATTCAGACGGTTCGCGGGCGCGGCTACGTGTTCGTGCCCGACGGCGAGGCCCATGCGCAAACCCATTGATTCGCTGTTCGGCCGGCTGTCGCTGCTCGTCATCGGCGTTCTGCTGCTGTCGCACTTCGCGTGGTATTTCGCGATTCGGCTCGAGCGCAACCACATGCAGACGCGCTACGCGGTCGAGGAAGCCGCGTTTCTCGTCGATGCGGTGCGTCAGCACGTCGCCCGCACGCCGGACCAGCCGCTGCCGTCGCGCGTGCGGCTCGTCCCGCCGGACAGCCCCGATGTCCCGCACCAGGACGGCAATCTGCCGCCGTCCCTGAAGCGTTTCCGCGACGACGTGAGCGACCGGATGCCGGCCGGCACGCGCGTCGTGGTCGGCGCGCCGGGCCATCCGCCGGTGCTGTGGGTCAAGGAGCCGACCGACGCGAACTGGATCGTCATCCCCGTGCAGCCGCTGCGGCCGCCGCGCTCGCTGGACCGGATGCTGCTGTGGCTGGGCACGATTTTCTCGGCCGGCGTGATCGCCGCGCTGTTCGCGGCCTGGCAGCTGCAGCAGCCGCTGCGTTCGCTTGCGCGCGCGGTCGCGCGCTTCGGCCGCGGCCAGCCGGTGCCGCCGCTGCGCGAGCACGGGCCGCGCGAGCTGCGCCAGCTCACGCACGGTTTCAACCAGATGGTGGAGCAGGTGTCGCGCGCCGAAAACGACCGCGCGGTGATGCTGGCTGGCGTCGCGCACGACCTGCGTACGCCGCTGGCAAGGATGCGCCTGCGAGCCGAGATGATGGACGATGCGCGGCTGCGTGACGGCGTCGTGCGCGACGTCGATTCGATGTCGCACATCGTCGACCAGTTCCTCGTATTCGCGCACGGCGGCCACGACCGCAGCGACCCGGTGCCGGTCGACCAGGCCTGCGAGCGGATCGCGCGCACGTATCGCGCGGTGGCGCCGAACGCGCCGACCGTCGAGACCCGGCTCGCAGCGGATCCGGGCTTCCTGCTGCCGACCGCGACGCTCGACCGGATCCTGTCGAACCTGCTCGACAACGCGCACGCATACGGTGCGCCGCCCGTGGTCGTCGAAACCACGCGCACCGCGACCGGCTATGTGCTGGCGGTCAGCGACCACGGCGGCGGCATCGCGCCGCGCGATCTCGCGGCCGCGACGCGGCCGTTCGTCCGGCTCGACCCTGCGCGCGGCGGTAACGGGCACAGCGGCCTCGGGCTCGCGATCGTCGAGCGGCTGGTGCTGCGGCTGGGCGGGACGTGCGAGATCGGCAACCGGCCCCAGGGGGGGCTGCGCGTCGCGATGACGTTCCCGTTCGACGTGGTGCCGAAGGACGAGACGCACGCGCAGGCCGCGTGAGCGGCATGCATGGCGCCCGCGCGGCCGCGCGGGGCGCCACGCCGCGTCATTCGCCGAACAGCGAGCCGAGCGTCTCGGCTGCGTTGCTGTCGATCGTGTTGTAGGTCACGCTCGTGGCCTCGAAGATGTAGACGGTCGTGTACCGGCCGAGACGCTCGAGGATCTCTTCCTGCAGCGTTTCCGGCACGATGTTCATGTTGAGGTACCACGACGTCGACGACAGCCGCGTCTGGAACGAACCGTATTCCTGCATCAGCTCGTAGAACGCATCGGCATCCTGATCGCGGCAGACGATCACCAAGTTTCCTGCCATTCCCTTCCTCCCGCTCGTCGAACGATCCCCGTAGGGGCTAGCCCTGATCATACCTGCTTCACCGTGTCCCGCTGCTGACGCCGCACACGGTTTCGTGCCGCGCGCCGCGAGCGGGTTCACGATCGGGCCGGATCACGGCATAATTCGGGCCAGCGCGTCGGCCGGGAGACTGCGGGCCGGCTCGATCGTGAACCCGCCCGCTGCGCCGATCTGTCCGCCGCCCGCCCGTTCCGGGCCCGATTCGTCCGCGGTTGTGGCCGGGATCCACCGTTTCGCCCCGGAAGGTTGTGCCTGAAATAGAGGTTGTAGTAGTGTCGTGCCGTTCGCGGGACGACTCGGCCGGGATCCGCGCGCGGTGGCGCTGTCAGCACGCGTCGCGCATTGCGTCCGCCTTACATCGCGTGTCAACACGAATTACCGCGCCCGTGCGCTTTGCCATGATTCAACATCGTCTGCCGGTCAATTACTTCGATTCGATTGGCCTTACCGGGGAGAGCGCCTGATGGATATCGGATTCGATCCGAACCGGATCGCCAATGCGTCCGCATGGCGCGTCCTGCCGAACCGGTGGGATTTCATTGCCTTTCCGCTGATCATCTGCCTGATCGCGATGGCGGTCGTCGGTTTCCACGAAACGATGGCGCCGATCGCGACCCTCAATACGCAGAAGATTTCGCTCGACCCGTCGAACCTGCCCGAATACGCACTGCGCACGACGCTGCGGATGCTCGCCGCGATGGTCGCGTCGCTCGCGTTCACGCTCGTGTACGGCACGCTCGCCGCGAAGAGCCGCCGGGCCGGCATGGTGCTCGTGCCGATCCTTGACATCCTGCAGTCGGTGCCGGTGCTCGGCTACATCTCGTTTACGGTCACGTTCTTCCTCGCGCTGTTCCCGAGCCGCGTGCTAGGCGCCGAACTCGCCGCGATCTTCGCGATCTTCACGAGCCAGGCGTGGAACATGACGTTCAGCTTCTACCAGTCGCTGCGCACGGTGCCGCGCGATCTCGACGAAGTGTCGCGCGGCTTTCATCTGACCGGGTGGCAGCGCTTCTGGAAGCTCGAAGTGCCGTTCTCGATGCCGGGCCTGATCTGGAACATGATGATGTCGATGTCGGGCGGCTGGTTCTTCGTCGTCGCATCGGAGGCGATCACGGTCGGCAACCACACGATCACGCTGCCGGGCATCGGCGCGTATCTCGCGCAGGCGATCGGCGACAAGAACCTCGGCGCGATCGGCTGGGTGATCCTGGCGATGACGGTCGTGATCCTCGCGTATGACCAGCTGCTGTTCCGCCCGCTCGTCGCGTGGGCCGACAAGTTCCGGATGGAAACCACGAGTTCCGGCAACGCGCCCGAGTCGTGGCTGCTCGACCTCGTGCGCCGCACGCGGCTGATTCACAAGCTGCTCGTGCCGGCCGGCTGGTTCTTCGCGAAGGCCGCGCGCATTCCGTTCCGGCTGCCGCTGTCCGGCGCCGTGCGCTTCACGCTGCCGCGCGCCGAGAAGAAGGCGTCGCTCGCCGTCGACATCGTGTGGGCGATCCTCGTGCTGCTCGGCACGGCGTTCGTGGTCTGGCGCGTCGTCAGCTTCGTGGCGACCGGCGTGACGATGGCCGACGTCGGCCACGTCTTCACGCTGGGGCTCATCACGCTGCTGCGCGTGATACTGCTGATCGCGATCGCGTCGGTGATCTGGGTGCCGATCGGCGTGTGGATCGGGCTGCGCCCGGCGCTCGCCGAAAAGATGCAGCCGCTCGCGCAGTTCCTGGCCGCGTTCCCGGCGAACCTGCTGTTTCCGGCGTTCGTGATCGTGATCGCACACTTCCACCTGAACGCCGATATCTGGCTGTCGCCGCTGATCGTGCTCGGCACGCAGTGGTATATCCTGTTCAACGTGATTGCCGGCGCGACCTCCTATCCGAACGACTACCGCGAGGCGGCGACGAACTTCCGCATCCGCGGCTGGCAGTGGTGGCGCCAGGCGATCCTGCCGGGCATCTTCCCGTATTACGTGACGGGCGCGATCACCGCGTCGGGCGGCGCGTGGAACGCGAGCATCGTGTCGGAAGCGGTGCAGTGGGGCAGCACCAAGATCGAGGCGCACGGCCTCGGCGCGTATATCGCGCAGACGACGGCCGCCGGCGATTTCCCGAAGATCATTTTGGGCATCACCGTGATGTCCCTGTTCGTGACCCTGTTCAACCGCGTGCTGTGGCGTCCACTGTATGCCTATGCCGAGTCGAAGCTGCGACTTGACTGAAACTGATTGAGAGCGAAACGCGATGCAAAATCCGAATGCTGTAAACGCCCCCGTTCAGACGCAGCCGGCGCCCCCGAAGCTCGGTGACGAGATCCTGCGCGTTGACGACGTCAGCCGCGGCTTCAACAAGAACCAGGGCGAGCTGCTCGTGCTCGACGGCGCGAACCTGTCGCTGCGCGAAGGCGAGATCGTCGGGCTGCTCGGCCGCTCGGGCTCGGGCAAGTCGACGCTGTTGCGCATCATCGCCGGCCTGATCGAGCCGACCGGCGGCGAGGTGAGCTACCTCGGCAAGCCGCTGCGCGGCCCGGCCGAAGGCGTCGCGATGGTGTTCCAGACCTTCGCGCTGTTCCCGTGGCTCACCGTGCTGCAGAACGTGGAAGCGGGCCTCGAGGCGCTCGGCGTCGATGCGCGCGAGCGGCGCGAGCGCGCCCTTGCGGCGATCGACCTGATCGGTCTTGACGGTTTCGAGAACGCGTATCCGCGCGAGCTGTCGGGCGGCATGCGCCAGCGTGTGGGCTTTGCGCGCGCGCTCGTCGTCGATCCGACGATCCTGCTGATGGACGAGCCGTTCTCGGCGCTCGACGTGCTGACGGCCGAGACGCTGCGTACCGACCTGCTCGATCTGTGGACGCAGGGCCGCATGCCGATCAAATCGGTGCTGATCGTCACGCACAACATCGAGGAAGCGGTGTTCATGTGCGACCGGATCCTCGTGCTGTCGTCGAACCCGGGCCGCGTGATCGCGGAGATCAAGGTGCCGTTCAAGCATCCGCGCAATCGTCTCGACCCGGCGTTCCGCAAGCTCGTCGACGACATCTACGCGAAGATGACCGCGCGCCAGATCGGCGAGGCGACGAAGAAGGGGCTCGAGCTCGGCAGCTGGCTGCCGCAAGTGTCGACCAACCTGATGGCCGGTCTGATCGAAACGCTCGCGATGGCGCCGTACCACGGCCGTGCGGACATGCCGGAAATCGCGCGCACGCTGCACCTGGAGGTCGACGACCTGTTCCCGATCGCCGAAGTGCTGCAGTACCTCGGCTTCGCTGACGTGCGCGAAGGCGACGTGTTCCTGACGCCGCCGGGGCGCGTGTTCGCGGAGTTCGGCACGCAGGAACGCAAGCTGATGTTCGCGGATCACCTGCTGAAGCATGTGCCGCTCGCCGCGCGGATCAAGAAGGTGCTGAACGAGCGGCCGGGCCATCGCGCGCCGCGCGTGCGCTTCGAGCAGGAGCTCGAGGACTTCCTGTCCGACGCCGCGGCCGAGGAGACGCTCGACGCGGTGATCGACTGGGGCCGCTACGGCGAGATTTTCTCGTACAACGACCAGACCGAGATCTTCAGTCTCGAGGACGTCGAGTCCTGAGCGACGGGCCGGGCCGCCTGGCCCGGCAGCGACTTGCGTGCGGCGTACCCCGGGGGGCGCCGCGACGCGTTACTGCAGGTTGCCCCAGCGGTCGACCGCCGGATCGGCCGACGCCCACTTCCAGTGCGGCCCTTGCTGGCACGCGCTCGCGAAATACCAGCTGGCCTTTGCGCCATCCTTCACCGAAAACGCGAATTCCTTGCACAGTGCGAGTGGCGTCGAATAGGCGCGCGTGACGCGCACCTCGCCTTCGCCGTTCTCGTGCGGAATCGTGTTCTTCACCTTCCACGGCTTCGCTTCGCCGACCGCAAGGCCGCCGACCGCCTGTGCGATCGCGTCCTGCTGGTTCTGATGAAGCTGCTTCATCGTGCGGTTCACGGCCTCGTCGGTCGCCGCCTGCACGGCGATGCCGACCCCGACGCCGACCGCCGGGTTCGCGGTCACGAGGCCCGTCGCCGCGCCCGCGAGTGCGCCGCTCGCCGCGCCGACCGAGCCGCAGCCGGAGAGCGCGACGCTGGCCGCGCCGAGTGTGCTGAGTGCGGCGCCGAGCCACGCGAGACGGTGCGCGACGCTCATTGCAGCGCGCCCCAGCGCTCGGTCGCCGGCTCGGCCGACGCCCATTTCCACACCGGGCCGTCGCGGCAGATCGTGGCGACGTAGAACGCCGATTGCGCGGCCGCATCGGGTTTCGCCGGCGTATCGACGGAGAACACGATCTCCTTGCAGTCGAGCGGCCCGATGCTGATCATCCGGCTGACCGTCACGCGGCCGCGCTCGTCGTCCTCGATCGGAAACGAGTGGTTCGTCGACCACGGCGCGACGCCGCCGACGTCGAGCGGCCCGGCCGCCGTCGCGATCTGCTGCTGCGTATAGCGGTGCGCGACGCGCTGCGAGTACTGGACACCCGCGCGGGCGCCTGCGACCGCGCCGAGGCCGATGCCCGTCGCGACCGCCGCATTGTTGGTGACCTTGGAGGCAATCGCGGCGCCGGCGATGCCGGCGCCGGCCGTCGCGCCTTCGCTGTACAGAGAGTTGCAGCCGGACAGCAGCGCGGCCGTGGCGGCTGCCGCCAGCACGATGCGCGTCGGCATGGCCCGGCGCGGCGATTCGAAACGAATGTTCATCCCTGAGTTGAGTCCTGTCTGGGTGAGCGGCGACGCAGGCGCGCGCTCACGTGCCGTGCCATTGTTTCGCAATTGTCATAGGAAAACTGCAAAGCTTTGACAAATCGCCGGCCGGCGGGCCTCGCGCACGCGCGCGGCGCTATTGTCTGGCAGATGATTGGCGAGGGGTCGAAACGTTACAAATTGAAGGTAATTGTTACTTTTGGCGCACCACGAACGCACCTAGACTTTTTTGATATGGAATGTTTCAACGACGGCCACGTGCCGCTCCCCACATGAGACACCCAGCCATGCGTCGTTCGAAACGGCCTGCGCAGCAGCCGCCCGACACGGGCGCCGGCCGTCCGCGGCCGCGCACGGATGCGCCATCCGCACCGCCAGCCGGCGCGCCCGCCACGCCGCCGTCCGATGGCGACCACAACCAGGGCGGAGCCCGCCCGGAAGGACTCGAGTATCAACGCGACGTCGGCCTGGAACAGGACGCGTGACGTCGTCTTCGCGGCATTCCGTTGTCGTATTCGGTTGCCGCATCGCGTTGGCGAATCGCGTTGCCGCATTTCGTTGCGCGGCGGGCTCAGGCCGATGCGTTCGGCTGCGGGGCCGCGATGCGCAGCGTGCTGACGACAGCCGCGGCCGCCGCGAACGCGGCAGCCACGTAGAGCGCGACCGTCGGCCCGTGCTCGGGCGCGACGCCGAAGATCAGCGCGACGAGCGCGGCGCCGAGCGTCTGCCCGGTCAATCGCGCGGTGCTGAGCATGCCGCCCGCGCCGCCGCTGCGTTCGCGCGGCGCCGACGACAGCATCGCGCGGTTGTTCGGCGACTGGAACAGCCCGAAGCCCGCGCCGCACAATGCCATGCGCCAGACGATGTCGGCCGTGCCCGGATGCGCGCCGATCGTCGCGAGCGACAGCAGCCCGGCCGCGAACAGTGCAAGCCCGATGCCGCCGAGCACGCCGGCCGAGTAGCGGTCGGACAGCACGCCGGCGAGTGGGGCGGCGACGACGATCACGAGCGGCCACGGCGTCATGTAGAGGCCCGTCTGCACCTGCGAGAAGCCGAGCGAGTTCTGCAGCCAGAACGGCAGCGCGACGAATGCGAGCATCTGCGACGTGAACGACGCGACCGATGTGCAGATCGACAGCGCGAACATCGGGATGCGCATCAGGTCGACCGGCAGCAGCGGCGCCGGCTGCGACAGTTGCCGCTTCACGAAGAAGTAGCCGACGGCGAGTGCCACTGCGAATTCCGCGGCGACGACGGCACTGCGCTCGCCGTGGCCGAGCCCGTCGACCGCGATGATCAGCAGCCCGAACACGCACGCGTTCATCAGTGCGCTCGGAAAGTCGTACGGCGCGTTGTGCAGCGGGTTGGCGGGCAGCGCGCGCAGGCTGCCGAGCACCGCCGCAATGCCGATCGGCACGTTGATCGCGAAGAGCCACGGCCACGGTGCGACCGACAGCACGGCGGACGCGACCGTCGGCCCGACCGCCGACGACAGCGCGACCACCATCGCATTGATCGACAGGCCGCGGCCGAGCATCGACGACGGATAGATCATCCGTACGAGCGCCGCGTTGACGCTCATGATCCCCGACGCGCCGAAGCCCTGGATCACGCGCAGCACCGCGAGCGTCGGCAGCGAGGTGGCGAGCGCGCAGCCGAGCGACGCGACGGTGAACAGCGCGAGGCCGGCGATGTAGATACGGCGGTAGCCGACGCGTTCACCGAGCGACGCGAGCGGCAGCAGCGTGATCGTGACGGCGAGCTGGTAGGCGTTGACGATCCAGATCGACGCGGCATCGGACGCGTGCAGGTCGCGTGCGATGGTCGGCAGCGCGACGTTGGCGATCGCGCCGTCGAGCACGGCGAGCGTGATGCCCAGTGCGACACAGACGATCGCCCAGTAGCGTTGCGGAAGCGGCAGGCCGGTATCGGCATTCATGACGGGAACGCGTCAGTCTGGAGCCGGAACGCGGCCATGGAGCCTCCTTGCGGTGATGGGCGGCGGGTTGAAGCGCGGGATTGTGATGGCGCTGCGCACGCGCACGGAGGCAGGCGCAAGGCGGCCGAGTGTAGCACCGGGCCGCGCGACGCGTCGTCGACGCGGGCCGATGCGCAGGCCGGCCGCGCGGTCACCCCTCGAAGTCGAGCCCGCCCAGCCGCACGAGCGGGTCGGCCTGCGTGCGCGACACGAGATCGACGTCGCGCGCGCTCTGCCACGCGTCGAGCTTCCTCGGCAGCGCCGCGAGATAGTGCTCGAAGCGCAGCATGCCGTGCGGCTCCATCAGCTGTTCGATTTCGTCGGTGTCCCAGGTCAGCTCGAGGTTCAGCGGATGCGCGAAGCCGCTCACGTGTTCGTGCGGCGCGCTGCGCACGCGCACCTGCGTCGGGTGGCCATGGCCGCCGTACGGGACGACGTCGGTCTCGACGTGGTCGGCGAAGAATGCGGCGATCGCGCGCGCGATGCGTGGCGCGAATTCGGTATCGAAACGGCGGGCGGTTTCGGGCTGCATGCGGGCGTCTCCTTTGTCCCGAAAATGTAGCACGGCGCTTGCGCGTTTTGGCCGGCCGGCCCGGCGTAATCGTGCGTTACCACTTGCTGCATCTATTACGGCGGGCTGCGTCCACAATGCATCGCATCCCGTACCACTTCGCGTGGGAGTGCATCATGAAGAAGATCGCAGCAGTGTGTGTACTCGCCGGTTCGCTTGCCATCGCCGGGCCGGCATCCGCGCATGACCGCGACGGCGGCGCCGTGATCGGCGCGCTGATCGGCGGCGCGGTGCTGGGCGCGATCGTGACGTCCGCGCTGAACCCGCCGGTCGCGTACCAGGCGCCTGCGTATCAGGCACCGGCGTATCAGCCGCCGACGTACTATCAGGCGCCGGCCTACCAGCCGCCTGCCTATCCGCCGAGCTATCAGCAGGCACAGTATCAGGACGACGATGGCGACGGCGGCCAGCCTCGCTATTGCTATGACCGCTATCAGCGCGCGTATGTGTGTGGCGCACCGGCGCAGGCCGGCTACGGTTATGCGCAACCGGCCGGGTGGTAAGCGCGGCGGCGCGTGCATGCGCCGCCGCGGTGCCGCGGAGTCATGATCGCGTGGCGCCGCTGCCGTTGCCGGCGAATGCGGAATCGAAACGAGAAGGCCCTCGCACGATGCGAGGGCCATTTTTGTTGAGTGTGTGTTGCGGCAGACTTGTGAAAAGGATGCGTGCGCAACGTCATTCGCGCCGGCGCGCGTCACCCGCGCCGGATACAAACGGTTGCAATTGCGTCAGTGCCAGCGGCCGTGTCCGCGGTCATCGTCGGTCTGGCCGCTGCGCCAGTCCCGGCTGCCGCCGTTCGCACGGTTGCCGTCGCCCGAGCGGTTGCCGCCGTTGCCGTGATTCCAGCCGTTTCCATTGCCGTTGCCGCCGTTGCCGCGATTCCAGCCATTTCCATTGCCGTTGCCGCGGTCACCCCAGTTGCGGTCGCCCCAGCCGCGGTCGTGCCGCCAGTCGCGGTCGCCGTGGCGGTAGTCGCGGCGATCCCAGTCACGGTCGCCGCCGCCGCCCCAGATGTTCACCGAGCCGTACACGGGTGGATAGGTGGGGCCATATGCGTAGCCGGGGTCCGAATAATAGGGCTGACCGTAGCCGTATCCGTATCCGGCGTCAGGGCCGACGACGCAGCCCGTCAGCAGCGTGGCGACTGCGGCGGTGGCGGTGAGGGTGGTGATGGTGGTGAGCTTGATCATGGCGTTCTCCGTTGAGCCGATCATATGTGGCGGAGCGCCGCGCATCTGACAGCAATTGTGACTCTAAATTACAGCCGCGTAAGGTCGTCCGGTGAGAGTGTTAGCATCCGGAGCCAATTGTCTTACAGGAGCACCTCGATGAAATTTGCGATCCGGGCCGCGCTGGCTGCCGTTTGCGTGACGACTGCCGCGGCATGCGCGGCGGGGCCGGCGTCCGAGCCGGCCGTGTCGGCCGAATCGATCAAGATGTTCCCGTCGCCCGCGGCGGGCCAGCAGCGCGCCGTGATTGCGCTGCCCGCGCTCGCCGACGAAGCCGATGCGCGCGTCGAGCTGATGATCGGCAAGACGCTGCAGACCGACTGCAACCAGCAGTGGTTCGGCGGCGAACTGACGACCGGGACCGTGCAGGGCTGGGGCTATTCGTATTACCGGCTGTCCGGCGTGAAGGGGCCGGCGTCGACGCTGATGGCCTGTCCGGGACAGGCGCCGCCGCGCGAACGGTTCGTGCAGGTGCGCGGCGACGATCAGCTGCTGCGCTACAACAGCCGGCTGCCGATCGTCGTGTATGTGCCGAACGGCTTCGAAGTGCGGTATCGCGTGTGGCATGCGTCGGGCGACGTGAAGCACGCGGTCGCTCAGTAATGCGGTGACATGCCGTGCCGGTGTCGCGATGCCGGCGCGGTGTGTCGCGGCGCGGCCCGGCTGTCGTGGCCAGGTCGCGGTGAGCGCCGATGTGGGGTGGCGGTGTTGACGCGTACACGAGCTCGCACGCACGAACCCGCGCATGTGTGACGTGCAGCGAACGTGGAGCAGGGAAATCGTCGGGATCGCCGGTGCCGACGGCGAATGCAGAGATGTCGCTGGTCCCCCCGACAGGAATCGAACCTGTATCTAGCGCTTAGGAGGCGCTTGTTCTATCCATTGAACTACGGGGAGCCTGCGGATCCGGCGTGTCGCGAACCGGACAGCGGTGTGGACAGCGCGCAGAGTATAGCAAACGCGCGTTCGCATCGGCAGGGGGCATGCGCGCCGACGCGAACGTACCGCGCTCAGGCCGTCAGAAATCGACGACGACGAAGTCTTCCTTGCTCACGTCGCACAGCGGGCAACGCCAGTCGGCAGGAATGTCGGCGAAGCGGGTGCCGGGCGCGATGCCCTCGTCGGGCAGCCCTTCCGCCTCGTTGTAGACCCACCCGCAAATCAGGCAGACCCAGCTCTGGTATTCGGTCACTTCGCTCATGTCGCGCTCAGGATGATGAAAACAGGGAGTGCCGTCCGCGGCGTCGCCGGCGGACGAAAGGCGCAATGGTACCGGAATTTCGCCGAACTCGGCCGCAACGTCGTTTTAAACGTACGCATCGCGAACAACCTGGCCCGAGCGCGCGTGCCGGGCATGCAGTGTATGCTTCGTGGGCCTTTCAATCAGAAGGAGAAAAGGATGCTCAACAGAAAGTGGATCGCCGGTGCGGTGTGCGTGGCGGCGCTGGCGGTGTCGACAATCGCACGCGCCGAGTCGCGCGTGTTTTTCGTCGAGCCGCCGGACGGTGTGACGGTGTCGAACCCGGTGCACGTGAAGTTCGGTCTCGAAGGCGACATTCATCTGGCGCCGGCCGGCGACATGACGCCGAACATTGGCCATCATCACTTGCTGATCGACGGCACACCGGTGTCGAAGGGCGTCGTGATCCCCGCGAGCGAGCATTCGCTGCACTTCGGCAAGGCCCAGACCGAGACCGACGTGACGCTACCGCCGGGCCGGCACACGCTCACGCTGCAGCTCGGCGACGGCGCGCACCGGTCGTATGGTCCCGAACTGAGCAAGACCATCATCGTCAACGTGAAGTAAGCGCGGGTGGCCGCCGCGCGCGAGCGCGCCGCACCGGGCGTGCGGAGCCGGCGACGGCGCGCGGCAATCCAGGCAAACCCGGCCATCCGCGCCATCCGTCCGGCGTTATCCGTTCAGCCATGCCGGCGGCGGCTCCGCCACCGGTACAATGGGCGCTTCCGATTTCTCTTCGCCGTCTTCCCCATGTCGCTCTATTCCATTTCCGGCGCGCAGCTCGCGTTCGGTCACGTCGCGTTGCTCGATCACGCGGATTTCTCGCTCGAGGCCGGCGAGCGCGTCGGCCTGATTGGCCGCAACGGCGCGGGCAAGTCGTCGCTGCTGAAGATCGTCGCCGATCTCGCGCGGCCCGATGACGGCCTCGTCACGCGCCAGCAGGAGCTCGTGACCGTCTACGTGCCGCAGGAACCCGAATTCGAACCGGGCGCGACCGTGTTCGACGCAGTCGCGTCGGGCCTCACGCACGCACGCGCGCTGCACGACGAATACGACACGATCGCGCACCGTCTCGCAGAGACGCCCGAAGGCGCCGAACACGACGCGCTGCTCGCGCGGATGAACACGCTGCAGTCGTCGCTCGACGCGCACGATGCGTGGAACTGGCGCACGCGCGTGTCGACGACGCTCGCGCAGATCGGCCTCGCGGATGTCGACGCGCGCGTCGACGCGCTGTCCGGCGGGATGCAGAAGCGCGTCGCGCTCGCCCGCGCGCTCGTGGTGCAGCCCGACGTGCTGCTGCTCGACGAGCCGACCAACCACCTCGACTTCGACGGCATCCGCTGGCTCGAGGAGCTGCTCGTCACGCAGCGCGCGGGGCTGCTGTTCATCACGCACGATCGCGCGTTTCTCGACCGCGTCGCGACGCGCATCGTCGAACTCGATCGCGGCCGCCTGCTGTCGTATCCGGGCAATTTCTCCGCGTACCAGACGCGCAAGGCGCAGCAGCTCGAAGTCGAGCGCGTCGAAAACGAGAAGTTCGACAAGCTGCTCGCGCAGGAAGAAGTGTGGATCCGCAAGGGCGTCGAGGCGCGCCGCACGCGCAGCGTCGGCCGCATCGCGCGGCTCGTGCAGATGCGCAGCGAACGCGCGGAGCGCCGCAACGCGCAGGGCAACGTGAAGCTCGACGTCGCGCAGGGCGAGAAGTCCGGCAAGATCGTCGCGGAGCTGACCGACGTGACGAAGCGCTACGGCGGCCGCACGGTCGTCGACCGCTTCTCGTCGACGGTGATGCGCGGCGACAAGATCGGCTTCGTCGGCCCGAACGGCGCGGGCAAGACCACGCTGCTCAAGCTGATCCTCGGCGAACTCAAGCCGGACGAAGGCACGGTGCGCACCGGCACGAACCTGCAAGTGGCGTACTTCGACCAGATGCGCGCGCAGCTCGATCCGGAAAAGAGCCTCGCCGACACGATCAGCCCAGGCAGCGAATGGGTCGAGATCGCCGGCAACCGCAAGCACGTGATGAGCTATCTCGGCGACTTCCTGTTCGCGCCGGAACGCGCGCGCTCGCCGGTGAAATCGCTGTCGGGCGGCGAGCGCAACCGGCTGTTGCTTGCGCGCCTGTTCGCACGACCTGCGAACGTGCTGGTGCTCGACGAGCCGACCAACGACCTCGACATCCCGACGCTCGAGCTGCTCGAGGAACTGATGGCCGACTACGACGGCACGGTGCTGCTCGTCAGCCACGACCGCGCGTTTCTCGACAACGTCGTGACGTCGGTGATCGCATCCGAAGGCGACGGCAAGTGGCGCGAATATGTCGGCGGCTTCAGCGACTGGCAGATCCAGTGCGAGCGCGCGCAGCAGCTCGCGCAGCAGGAAGCTGCGAAGCGTGTCGTGAAGGAAGCGGCGCCCGCCAAGGAAGAGCCGGCGAAGGGCGCGGCGGGCCGCAACGCGCAGCGTACCGTGAAGCTGTCGTTCAACGAACAGCGCGAGCTCGATGCGCTGCCCGACCGGATCGCGACGCTCGAGGAAGAGCAGAAGACGATCGGCGCACAGCTCGAGGACGGCTCGATCTTCGCGAAGGACCCGCAGGAAGGCACGCGCCTGACCGAGCGGTTCGCGGCGATCGACGACGAGCTGCTCGCCGCGCTCGAACGTTGGGAGACGCTCGAAGCAAAGCGCAAGCCGTGACGCATCGCGGGGCGGCCATCCGCGGGGCAGCCATCCGTGGGGCAGCCGTCCGCGGGATGGCGATCCGTGCGGCTGTCCTTCGCGTCGACGCCTGCGCGGGCCTGCCGCAGCGGTGCTGCTGCGATCCGCTTTTCGCGCAGTGGCGCGTCGCGCGGAACCAGTAGAATACGGCGCGTTTCGGGCTGCGCGGCGCACGCTGCGCGCCCGCTTTCGGAGCAGTCCAAGCACACCGTTGTTACGATTCGCTTTTTTACGGAACTCAACGCTTTGTCCACGACGTTGTCCACACGAGATGTGGACAAGGTCCCGATGAATGACGAAATTCAGTGCCTATGTCAACGAAGAAGCCCAGCGCGGCCTATAGCGAAGCATCGATCAAGGTGCTCAAGGGTCTCGAGCCGGTCAAGCAGCGGCCCGGCATGTACACCCGTACCGAGAATCCGCTGCACATCATCCAGGAAGTCATCGACAACGCGTCCGACGAGGCGCTCGGCGGCTACGGCAAGCAGATCACCGTCACGCTGCACGCGGACCATTCGGTATCCGTCGAGGACGACGGCCGCGGCATCCCGTTCGGCCTGCATCCCGAGGAAGGCGTGCCGGTCGTCGAGATCGTGTTCACGCGCCTGCACGCAGGCGGCAAGTTCGACAAGGCCGCGGGCGGCGCCTACACGTTCTCGGGCGGCCTGCACGGCGTCGGCGTGTCGGTGACGAACGCGCTCGCGACACGTCTCGACGTGACCGTCTGGCGCGATGGCAAGATTGCCGGTCTCGGCTTTGCGGACGGCGACGTCGTGAAGCCGCTCGCGACGCAGGCCGCGGGCCGTGGCGAGAAGAAGTCCGGCACGCGCGTGCAGGTCTGGCCGAATCCGAAATACTTCGATTCGCCGAACCTGCCGCTCGGCGAGCTGCAACGCCTGTTGCGCTCGAAGGCCGTGCTGCTGCCGGGCGTCGAGGTCGTGCTCGTCAACGAGAAGACCGGCGAGCGCCAGAGCTGGAAGTACGAGGACGGCCTGCGCGGCTACCTGCTCGACGAGATGAACGGCAGCGAGCTGCTGATCCCGCTGTTCGAAGGCGAGCGTTTCGCCGATTCGCGCTCGGGCGACGACACGTTCGCCGAAGGCGAAGGCGCGACGTGGGTCGTCGCATGGAGCGAGGAAGGCTCGCTCGTGCGCGAGTCGTACGTGAACCTGATCCCGACGCCGGCCGGCGGCACGCACGAATCGGGGCTGCGCGATGGCCTCTACCAGGCCGTGAAGAGCTTCGTCGAGCTGCACAACCTGCAGCCGAAGGGCGTGAAGCTGCTCGCGGAAGACGTGTACGCGCGCGTGTCGTTCGTGCTGTCCGCGAAGGTGCTCGATCCGCAGTTCCAAGGCCAGATCAAGGAACGCCTGAACAGCCGCGATGCGGTGAAGCTCGTGTCGTCGTTCTCGCGCCCGGCGCTCGAACTGTGGCTGAACCAGCACGTCGAGCACGGCAAGAAGCTCGCCGAACTCGTGATCAAGCAGGCGCAGGCGCGCACCCGTGCGGGCCAGAAGGTCGAGAAGCGCAAGAGCTCGGGCGTCGCGGTGCTGCCCGGCAAGCTGACCGACTGCGAGACTGAAGATATCGCGCGCAACGAGCTGTTCCTCGTCGAGGGCGACTCGGCGGGCGGCTCCGCGAAGATGGGCCGCGACAAGGAATACCAGGCGATCCTGCCGCTGCGCGGCAAGGTGCTGAACACGTGGGAGACCGAGCGCGACCGCCTGTTCGCGAACAACGAGGTGCACGACATCTCGGTCGCGATCGGCGTCGATCCGCACAGCCCGGACGACAGCGTCGACCTGTCGAACCTGCGCTACGGCAAGATCTGCATCCTGTCCGACGCGGACGTCGACGGCTCGCACATCCAGGTGCTGCTGCTCACGCTGTTCTTCAAGCATTTCCCGCAACTGATCGAGCGTGGTCACGTGTTCGTCGCGCGGCCGCCGCTGTTCCGCGTCGATGCGCCCGCGCGCGGCAAGAAGCCCGCGCAGAAGCTGTACGCGCTCGACGACGGCGAGCTCGAAGCGATCCTCGACAAGCTGCGCAAGGACGGCGTGCGCGACACGCAGTGGAGCATCAGCCGCTTCAAGGGCCTCGGCGAAATGAGCGCCGAGCAGCTGTGGGATACGACGATGAACCCCGACACCCGGCGCCTGATGCCCGTGAAGCTCGGCGCGCTCGACTACGAGTCGACGGTCGCGCGCATGACGATGCTGATGGGCAAGGGCGAGGCGGCCGCGCGTCGCGGCTGGCTCGAGGAAAAGGGCAACGAAGTCGAAGCGGATATTTGAGCGCCCCCTGAAGGGGACAGGAAAGCCCGGAAAGGCCCGGCGTTTTCCTGGCGCGCACGAGCCGGGCATGACGTTCGGCCGATGCGCGCGCCACACACGAACACGGAATTCGAATTCAGATGGACGACAACACTCCCGATCTCTTTGCCGGGTCTGACGCGCCCGGCAACGACGCGCTGACGCTCGGCAACTATGCGGAGCAGGCGTATCTCAGCTATGCGGTCAGCGTCGTGAAGGGCCGCGCGCTGCCGGACGTCTGCGACGGCCAGAAGCCGGTGCAGCGCCGGATCCTGTTCGCGATGAACGAAATGGGCCTCGGCCCCGACGCGAAGCCGGTGAAGTCCGCGCGCGTCGTCGGCGACGTGCTCGGCAAATACCACCCGCACGGCGACCAGTCCGCGTACGACGCGCTCGTGCGGCTCGCGCAGGATTTCTCGCTGCGCTATCCGCTGATCGACGGGCAGGGCAACTTCGGCTCGCGCGACGGCGACGGCGCGGCGGCGATGCGTTACACCGAAGCGCGCCTGACGCCGATCTCGAAGCTGCTGCTCGACGAGATCGACCAGGGCACGGTCGACTTCATGCCGAACTACGACGGCTCGTTCGAGGAGCCGAAGACGCTGCCCGGCCGCCTGCCGTTCGTACTGTTGAACGGTGCGTCGGGCATCGCGGTCGGTCTCGCGACCGAGATCCCGTCGCACAACCTGCGCGAAGTCGCGGCGGCGGCCGTTGCACTGATTCGTCACCCGAAGTTGACGCATGCGGAGCTGATGGCGCTGATCCCCGGCCCGGACTTCCCCGGCGGCGGCCAGATCATCTCGAGCGACGCGGAAATCTCCGCGGCCTATGAGAGCGGCCGCGGCAGCCTGAAGGTGCGCGCGCGCTGGAAGATCGAGGATCTCGCGCGCGGCCAGTGGCAGCTCGTCGTCACCGAGCTGCCGCCGAGCACGTCGTGCCAGAAGGTGCTCGAGGAAATCGAGGAGCTGACTAACCCGAAGCTCAAGCTCGGCAAGAAGACGCTGACGCCAGAGCAGCTCAACACGAAGAAGGCGATGCTCGACCTGCTCGACGCGGTGCGCGACGAGTCGGGCAAGGAAGCGCCGGTGCGGCTCGTGTTCGAGCCGAAGTCGCGCACGATCGACCAGACCGAGTTCGTCAATTCGCTGCTCGCGTACACGAGCCTCGAATCGAACGCGGCGCTGAACCTCGTGATGGTCGGCGCCGACGGCAGGCCGGGCCAGAAGGGGCTGCTGACGATCCTCGACGAGTGGGTGAAGTTCCGCCAGCTCACGATGACGCGGCGCTGCCGCCACCGTCTCGCGAAGGTCGACGACCGGATCCACATCCTCGAAGGCCGGATGATCGTCTTCCTGAACATCGACGAGGTGATCCGCATCATCCGCGAGTCGGACGAGCCGAAGGCCGCGCTGATGAGCGCGTTCGGCCTCTCCGAGCGCCAGGCCGAAGACATCCTCGAAATCCGCCTGCGTCAGCTCGCGCGGCTCGAGAAAATCAAGATCGAGAAGGAGCTCGAGTCGCTGCGCGACGAGAAGGCGAAGCTCGAGGAGCTGCTCGCGAACGAAAGCGCGATGAAGCGGCTGATGATCAAGGAGATCGAGGCCGACGCGAAGCAGTACGGCGACGAGCGCCGCACGCTGATCCAGCAGGAAAAGCGCGCGACGTTCGAGGCGAAGGTCGTCGACGAGCCGGTGACGGTCGTCGTGTCGCAGAAGGGCTGGGTGCGCGCGCTGAAGGGCCACGGGCTCGATCCGGCGGGCTTCACGTTCAAGGCCGGCGACGCCCTGTACGCGGCGTTCCAGTGCCGCACGCCGGATCGCTTGATCGCGTGGGGCAGCAGCGGCCGCGTGTATTCGGTCGACGTGTCGGTGCTGCCGGGCGGGCGCGGCGACGGCGTGCCCGTCACGTCGCTGATCGAACTCGAATCGGGCTCGCACCTGATGCATTACTTCGCGGCGCCGGCCGAGCAGCCGCTGCTGCTCGCGTCGAGCAATGGCTTCGGCTTCCTCGCGAAGGTCGGCGACATGGTGAGCCGCGTGAAGGCCGGCAAGGCGTTCATGACGATCGATGCGGGCGCGGTGCCGCTCGCACCCATGCCGGTGCTGCCGAACGCGACGCAGGTCGCGTGCCTGTCGAGCGGCGGGCGGCTCCTCGTGTTCGGCATGGACGAGATGAAGACGCTGTCGGGCGGCGGCCGCGGCGTGATCCTGATGGCGCTCGACGACAAGGAAACCCTCGTGCAGGCGCTCGCGATCGATCCGGCCGGCGTCGTGCTGATCGGCACGGGCCGTGGCGGCAAGGCGCAGGAGGAAACGCTGTCCGGCAGCGCGCTCGCGCCGCAGGTCGGCAAGCGCGCGCGCAAGGGCCGCGCGCCGGACACGAAGCTCAAGACCATCGGCGGGCTGCGTCCGTTGCTCGGCTGAGCGCGTATCATCCGCGGCATCCTGGGGCCGCACGGCCGCTTCGGCGGCCGTGCGGCCTTTTTCGTCGGCGCTGCGTGCCACCGTCACGCAGGACTTGCAAAATATTGTGAAATCCGCACGCAGGCCTGAACCGAGCGGTAGCGTACCTGTCGAACGTCGCTCGGTGCAGCGCACATGCGCAGCTCGCGCGACGCGTTCTTGCGTCGCGCCGGTTCGCAGCGCGACTGCCGGTTCGCCACATCATCCCAAACATAACAGAACAGGATTCTCGCCATGTCCCACGCAATTGCCGTCGCGTTATTTCTCCATCTGCTGGCCGTCGCCGTGTGGGTGGGCGGGATGGTGTTCGCCAACTTCTGCCTGCGGCCGGCGCTGTCGGACCTGTCGCCGCAGTTGCGGCTGCCGCTGATCGAGGGCGTGTTCGGCCGCTTCTTCAACTGGGTCGCGGGGTCGGTGATCGTGATCCTGCTGTCCGGCGGCTTCCTGCTGATGCAGTTCGGCGGCGCGCACGCGACCTGGGCGCTGCACGCGATGGCCGGCCTCGGCGTCGTGATGATGCTGATCTTCGGTCACATCCGTTTCGCGCTGTTCCCGCGCATCCGCCGCGCGGTGCAGGCGCAGAACTGGCCCGACGGCGCGCGTGCGGTGAACGCGGTGCGCCTGCTCGTCGTCGTCAACCTCGTGCTCGGCGCCGTGACGGTCGGCGCGGCCGTGCTGTCGCGCGGCTTCTGACAGCTTCTGACGGCTTTGCGCGGGCGGTGCGCGGCGGCGTGCCCGTTGCCGCTCCCGCTTCCGCTCCCATTTCCGATTCCGCTTCTGTTCCCGCTTCTGCTCCCGCTTGCCGCGCCGTTCACGCGGCCAGCATCGCGTCGAGCAGCCACGCGCCCGCGGGGCCGAGCGGCCGGCTGCGCGACCACACCGCATCGACCCGCACCCGGCGCGGCCAGCCGCGTGCCCGCAGCTCGCAGAGCCGGTCGCGCGCGAAATGCTCGACCATCCAGCGGGGCAGTTCCGCCCAGCCGAATCCCAGCACCGCCATCTCCAGCAACATCAGGTAGCTCGGCGCCGACCAGCGGCGCGTGCCGGCGACGATCAGGCCGTCCGCTTCGCGGCCGTCCGGCGTCGCGTACGTATTGAGGCGCAGCTCGCGCGCATCGCGCAGCGCGGCATGCGGCACCTCGGCGTCGCGATGCGCGGCGAGCGGGTGCGTGCGCCCGACGAACAGGCCGATCTCCGATTCCTCCGCGATCGTCGCCGCGCCGATGTCGGGCGGATAGGCCGCGCGCGCGGCCATCAGCCCGAGCTGCGCGCGGCCCTGCTGGATCAGGTCCAGCACGTCCTCGTGCTCGGCGATCTGGCATTCGAGCTCGAGTGCCGGAAAGCGCTGCTCGAGCGCCGTCAGCGTCTCCTCGTAGCGCTTCGACTGATAGGTGTCGGACACCACGAGCGTCAGCCGCGCCTCCTCGCCGTGCGCGAGCCGGGCGGCGGTGCGGTCGATCGCCGCGCCGGCCTCGAGCGCGCGCTGCACGTGCGGCAGCAGTGCGCGGCCGGCATCGGTCAGCGTCGGTGCGCGCGTCGAGCGGTCGAACAGTTGCACGCCGAGATCGATCTCGAGGTTCGCGATCGCTTCCGACACGGTCGACTGGCGTTTGCCGAGCTTGCGCGCGGCGGCCGTGAACGAGCCGAGCAGCGCGGCTTCCGCGAACGCAAGCAAGGCTTCCGGGGCGTGACGCATACGGGGCTCCTGGCATCGTTTCATCGGAAAAACCGATGATACTCAATTGGATTCACGCGGTCATGCCGATCAGAATGGCGGGCATGGATCATATGTCAGGATCGGAGGCTGCAATGAAACATCCCAACAAAACGGTGACGGAACGGCTCGTGCATGCGCTGACGTTCGAACTGGTCGCGATCGCGCTGTGCGCGCCGATCGGTGCGTGGCTGCTCGACATGCCGGTATCGCATGTCGGCGCGCTGACGGTGATGGTGTCGCTGATCGCGATGGCGTGGAACATGACGTTCAACACGCTGTTCGACCGGTTCGAGCGCCGTTTCGGGCTGGTGCGCAATCTCGGCATGCGGATCGTGCATGCGCTCGCGTTCGAGCTGGGGCTCGTCGCGATGGTGGTGCCGCTCGCCGCGTGGTGGCTCGGCATCGGCCTCGTCGAGGCGCTGCTGCTCGACCTCGGCATCGTGCTGTTTTTCCTGCCTTACACGTTCTGCTTCAATCTCGCGTACGACCACCTGCGCTCGCGCCGGCTCGCGCGTCGCGTCGCGCTGTGACGCTGGCGCGTGGCTGTGGGCGGCCGCTCAGTGCGCGGCCGCCCACAGCCACGCGCCGCACGCGATCGCAACCGCGCCGTACACGAGGAACACGGGCACCCTGAAGCGCGCGAAGCACAGCATCGCGAACGCGCCCGTGACCCAATAGATCGGATCGGCCGGTTCGCGGTGCAGGATTTTCACGATTGCGACGACGAGAAAGCCGGTCGTCGCCGCGCGCAGCAGGCGCATCCCGTGCTCGAAACGCGCATGGCGCTTGAGCCGGAACAGTTGGCGCTGGGCAAACACGACGAGGCAGCCGGACGGGATGAAGAGGGCGGCGGTCGCGAGGAGCGCGCCGCGCCAGCCGTCGGTCAGGTAGCCGAGGAACGGCACGACGTTCAGCAGCGGCCCCGGCGACACGGGCGACAGCGCGAAAGCGAGCGTGAAGTCGTGATCGGAGATGCCGGTCTCGGGCGTGACGAACAGCGCCTTCAGCACCGGCAGCGCGGAGAAGCCGCCGCCGAACAGCGTCATGCCCGCGCCCGCGAGCCGCGGCCACAGCAGTGTCGTCTGGTAGTCGCCGGGAACCGGCAGTGCGAACAGCGCGACGAATACCGCGAGCAGCACGAGCAGCTTGCGGTCGCGCGTCGACAGCCTGAAGTCGACCGCGTTGTCCTGCGGCCGACCGGTCAGCCAGCCTGCCGCGAACGCCGCGAACAGAATCACGACGAACGCCGCGGGACTGTGCGCGAACGCGAGCAGGACCGTCGACAGCGCCGCGATCGCCTGTTCGAGCGGCGCGCGCACGAGCGTGCGCAACTGCTTGACCCACGTGACGCCGATCAGCGCGGCCAGCACCATGCTGAAGTGGTTGAGCATCACGGGCGCGGCGAGCGAGCGCACGAACGGCGTGCGATAGAAGATCGCGAACAGCGTCATCATCACGAAAAACGGCAACACGCTCGCGAAACCGGCGATCCAGGCGCCGATGCGGCCGTGCAGCGTCTGGCCGACCTGCACCGCGACATTGCAGCCGACTGGCCCAGGCACGAGCCATGCAAGCGCGACGAGGTCGCCGAACGTGTGCGGCTCGATGCGCTGCATCCGGTGCACGTAATGGCGCTCGAGCTGCGCCATCATCGCGAGCCCGCCCCACGACATCGCGGAAATGGTCGCAACGACCTTGAACAGGCTCCACAGGGAGGCCCGCTCGACGCGTTGTGCGGCTTCGGCTTCGACGCTCATCATATGTGTAGCAGCGCGGGTTCATGCGAGTCGGGAGGAGGCCCTCGCGAATCGGCATGCGAACCGCGGACGTACTTCTCCGTATCATTTTCCGACGCGCGGCATGCGGCAGCCATGCGCGAAAACGCTAGTAAATGAACTAAATAATCCGATTGGGGAACGAAACATTCCGCCGGCGGCGGGCGCTCAGGTGCCCGTATGTCCGGTTGCGCGGTGCGGGACGACGTGCGGGTGCTCGCCGCGCACGCCGAAGCGGGAGAGCAGCGACGGGATCGCGTCCGCGGGCACGGGGCGCGAGAACAGGAAGCCTTGCGCCTCGATTTCGCCTAGCGCGGACAGCCAGGCAATCTGCTCTTCGGTCTCGGTGCCCTCGACGACCACCGTCAGCCCGAGCGAACGGGCGAGATGCACGATCGACGCGACCATCACGCACACGCTGCGGTCGTTCGGGATCGCCTGCACGAAAGAGCGGTCGACCTTCAGCGTGTCGACGGAAAAACGGTGCAGGTACGACAGCGACGAGTAGCCGGTGCCGAAATCGTCGAGCGCGATGCGGATGCCGAGCTTTTTCAACGCGACGATCTTCTCGGAGACGAGCTCCGGATACTCCATCATCGCGGTCTCGGTGATCTCGAGCTCGAGGCGGCTCGCCTCGATGCCGGTGTCCTGCAGCGTGCGCGAGATCGTCTCGATCAGGTCGCCGCGCCAGAACTGTACGGGCGAGATGTTGACGGCGAGCGTCAGCGTGCCGTGCCCTTCGTCGCGCCAGCGCGCGATCTGCTCGCACGCGGTGCGGATCACGAAGTCGCCGATCGGCACGATGAGCCCCGTCGATTCGGCGATCGAAATGAATTCGTTCGCGGAAATGATCCCGTGTTCAGGGTGGTCCCAGCGCGCGAGCGCCTCGAAGCCGGTGATGTGGCGGTGCGTGAGATCGATCTTCGGCTGGTACGCGAGGAACAGCTGATCCTCGGCGAGCGCGACGCGCAGCTGCTGTTCCCAGCGCATCAGGTGGTCGGCGCGATGCGACAGGTGCGGCGCGTAGAACTGGTAGCAGTTCTTGCCGGCGTCCTTCGCGCTGTACATCGCGAGGTCGGCCTTCTTCAACAGATCGATCTCGCTTTCGTTCGCGACCGTGTGCAGTGCGATGCCGATGCTCGCGTGCAGGACGAACGAGCTGCCGCGCACGTCGAACGGCTCGCCGAACATCCGGATGATCGCCTCGGCGAGTCGCACCGCGCGCCGCTCGACGTCGTCGCCCTTCATCACGACGACGAACTCGTCGCCGCCGATGCGCGCGAGCGCGCCCTCGTCGCCGACCGCGTCGGACAGGCGCGACGCCGTCATCTGCAGCACGATGTCGCCGGCGTTGTGGCCGAGCGTGTCGTTGACGGTCTTGAAGTTGTCGAGATCGATGAACAGCAGGCCGAGCCGCGACAGGCTGGTCGGCATCGACACGTCGTTGCGCAGCCCGCGCAGTGTCGCGTAGCGGTTCGCGAGCCCGGTGAGCAGGTCGTATTCGGCGAGCTGGGTCATCTCGCGCTCGCGGCCGAGCAGCTTGCCGATGAGCCCCGTCGCGACGCCGAAGAACGCAAGCATCGCGAGCGTGATGAAGCTCGTCATCAGCAGGTAGACGTTGCGCGTGTGGTTGTAGTCGGCGAACTCCTCGCCCTGCGACAGTCCGACCATCACCGCGAGCGGATAGCCGTCGAGATGGCGGTACGACACGATGCGCGTGACGCCGTCGATCGGGTCGAGGATCGTGCCCGAGGTCCGCTCGGCGACCGGATAGACGCCCGACGCCGAGAACGCGCCCGGCGCGTTGCTCAGCGAGCCCGTGCGCCGCGCGAGCACGGCGCCCGTGTCGGATACGACCGCGATCACGCCTTCCTTGCCGATCGCCGCGTTGTTGTAGAAGTCGTTCGTGAAGTAGCTCGGATCCTCCGAGACCACCACGACGCCCGCGAAGCTGCCGTCCGGATTGTTCAGCCGCCGGGTCATCTGCAGCGTCCAGTGGCCGGACACGCGGCCGAGCACGGGCTTGCTGATATAGAGCTGGTTGTCGTTGTGCTTCAGGTGCACCTTGAAGTGCTCGCGGTCGGACAGGTCGATCGGCTTCGGATTGCGGTCGACCGTGGTCGCGAACAGGATCCCCTTCGCGTTGACGAGCGACACCTGGATCAGCGTATCGCTCGGCACGACGCCTTTTTCGACGGTGCTCGCGAGGTTGAAGCGCGCGGGCGCCTTCTCGAACTCGAACTTCACGAAGCGGGTGATCTGGTCGACCTGATGGATCGACTTCACCGTGTGCTGCTCGAGCGCCGACGACAGGATCGCCGCGGAAGCCGCTGCTTCCTTGTAGGCACTGTCCTTCTCGACCGACAGCCGCGCGACGATCACCGCCCACAGCAGCGCGAGCGCGAGCATCCCGAGCAGCGGGATCGCGAACAGCGCCCGGCGGCGCGACTTGCGCGGGGCGCGCAAAGGTCGCGTCGACGGTGAATGGGATGACCGGGCGGAGCTCATCGAAAGGGTGCGGCGTCCTGGCGCGCGTGTGCCATCCGCTCGGAATGGCTGAATATAGGGTCGCGTCAACGTCTGTTCGTCTGCGCAATGCGCATCTGTGGACAGACCCCCATGCGACGGATTAGGCCCGATATTACTGGTTGGCAGATTTTTTCGATAGCCGGGGTAAGCATAGCGCCGGCAAGCGCGGCGCGCATCGCGCGCGGCGAAAAATCAGAGGGAAGGGCGTGGGGCCGGGCAGCGGAGGCCGCCCGGCGGAGGCCATCTGGTGGAGGCCACCTAGCGGAGGCCACCTAGCGGCTGGCCGCCCCACCGAAAGTGCCGTCGACGATCGTGACCGCATGGCCGCCGATCCAGATCGCGCCGGTGGCATCGTCGTAGCTGACGCCGATGCGGCCGTCGCGGCCGATCGCCGTGCCCTGGCGTGCCGTGTACGACGGGCCGGGGCGGCGCTCCTGGCGAGTCAGGAGCCCGGCCAGCGCGGCGTTTGCGCTGCCGGTGACGGGGTCCTCGCCGACGCCGAAGCTGCCGCCCGTCATCAGGCAGCGGATTTCGAACGTCGCCGGGCCGCCAGACGGATGCGGCGCGTAGACCGCGAGCCCGTGTGCACCATAGCGGTGCGTGAGCGTTTCCAGCGCCGCCACATCCGGCGCGAGGCCGATGCACGCGTCGACTGACGTCATCCGCACGACGAGCCAGGGCGCGCCGTTGTCGACCGCGCACGGTTCGGCATCGAAATCGATGTCGGCCGAGCGCAACGCCGCCGCGAGCACCGGGTAGTCGGCGCGCGCGAGCGGCGTGACCCGCGCGGGCGGCGCCGCGAATGCCCAGCCGTCCGCCTGCTCGCGCAGCGCGACCTGGCCGACCCCGCACTGCTGGATCAGCCGGCCCGGCGTGCGCGGCACGCGGCCGCTTTCGAGAAACGCGTGCGCAGTGCCGAGTGTCGGGTGGCCCGCAAACGGCAACTCACCGCACGGCGTGAAGATCCGCACGCGGTAGTCGGCGGCGGGATCGGTCGGCGTGCACAGGAACGTCGTCTCGGACAGGTTGGTCCAGCGGGCAATCTCGAGCATCGCGTCGTCGCCGAGCGTGTCGGCGTCGAACACCACGGCGAGCGGATTGCCCTTGAACGGCACCGACGTGAAGACGTCGACCTGCTTGAAGCGGTGGCTGCGGCCGGACACCGTGACGCCGGCGCCGTTATGCAACTTCGGCAATCAGCTCGATCTCGACGCACGCACCGAGCGGGATCTGCGCGACGCCGAACGCCGAACGCGCGTGCTTGCCCGCGTCGCCGAACACGTCGGCGATCAGCTCGGACGCGCCGTTGGTCACGAGGTGCTGCTCGGTGAAGTCGAGCGTCGAATTCACGAGGCTCATCAGCTTGACGATGCGCGTGACCTTGTTCAGGTCGCCCGTGTGTGCGTGCAGCGTCGCGAGCAGGTCGATCGCGATCGAGCGTGCGGCAGCCTTGCCATCTTCGGTCGTCAGGTCGGCGCCGAGCTTGCCAGCCCAGACCTTGCCGTCCTTCTTCGCGATGTGGCCGGACAGGTACACCGTGTTGCCGCTTTGCGCGCTCATCACGTAGGCGGCAGCCGGGGCGCCGGCGGTCGGGAGTTCGATGCCGAGCGACTTCAGTTTGTCGTAGACGTTTGCCATCTGTTCGATTCCTCGTTGCAGGTCGTGAAAGGAAAGGGGGATCAGAGACGCTCGCGCAGCAGCTTGCCGAGCCGCGCGACGCCTTCCTCGATCTTCTCGGGCGGCACCGTGACGAACGACAGGCGCAGCGTGTTCAGCTGTGCGTCGTCCGCGAAGAACGGCGCGCCGGGCACGAACGCGACGTGGTCGGCCACGGCCGCGTCGAGCAGCTTCATGCTGTCGATCTGTTGCGGCAGCTTCACCCAGATGAACATCCCGCCTTCCGGGCGGTTCCACGTCACGCCTTCGGGCATGTGGCGCGCGAGCGCGCCGAGCATCGCCTCGCATTGCGCACCGTACAACTGGCGGATCGTCGGGATGTGCTCGTCGAGGAAGCCGTCCTTGATCACCTCGTGCGCGATGCGCTGCGTGAGCGTCGGCGTGTGCAGGTCGGTTGCCTGCTTCGCCTGCACGAGCTTGAAGTGCAGTTCCTCGGGGGCAATGATGTAGCCGATCCGCAGGCCCGGCGCGAGCACCTTCGAGAACGTGCCGAGGTGCACGATGTGGTCGGGCGCCATCGACAGCATCGTCGGCAGCGGCTCGCCCTGGTAGTTGAGCGCGCCGTACGGATCGTCCTCCAGCACCGGGAACGGGCTCGTCTGCGCGAACGCGGCCAGTGCGCGGCGGCGCTCGACGGGCAGGCGGCGGCCGGTCGGGTTCTGGAAGTTCGGCTGCGCGTACAGCAGGCGCGCGCCTTGCGTCAGCTCGGGCGTGAGGCCTTCGGGCAGCAGGCCCTGCTCGTCGGTCGGCACCTGCACGTAGCGCGGCTCGTACAGCGAGAACGACTGCAGCGCGCCGAGGTAGGTCGGGGTTTCGACGAGGATCGGGCTGCCCGGATCGACGAGCGCCTTGCCGAGCAGGTCGAGCGCCTGCTGCGAGCCGGTCGTGATCAGCACCTGCGACACACGCACGCTGTAGCGCTCGGCGATCCACTCGCGCAGCGGCAGGTAGCCTTCGGTCGCGCTGTACTGCAGCGCCGCGGCCGGCGCATCGCTCAGCACGCGGTCGGCGGCGGCGCGCATGCGCTCGGCCGGGAACGTGGCGGGGGCGGGCAGGCCGCCGGCGAACGAGATGACTTCGGGGCGCTCCGTGACCTTCAGGATTTCGCGGATCGCAGAGCTCGTCAGCTTGCGGGCGCGTTCGGAAAGCTGCCAGTGCGGCGGGTGCAGGTCGCTCGGATTCATATGTCTCCTCGTTCGGATATCAGGGTCAGTCATGATGGTCGGCCGGGCCGGTCGGTGCGACGCGGCCGGGTAGGCTGGGTCGACTGCGATCGGTCAGGCGCGGCCGGGTGGGCAAAACCGGTCAGGCAAAACGGCCATTATGGCGCACCATTTCAGCCAGCGCGAGCGGGTTGCGGCGCGGCGGCCACCGAGGCCCGCCGGCCGAGCATCACGGTCGCGATCACGGCGGCCGCGAACAGCCACGTCGACGGCGCGACGGACTCGCCGAACAGCAGCGCCGAAAACGCGATCGTGAAGAAGATCTGCAGCAGCTGCACCTGGCCGACGCGCGCGGTGCCGCCCATCGCGAGGCCCGCGTACCACGCGAAGAAGCCGATGAACTGCGAGAACAGCGTCACGTAGCCGAATGCGAGCCACGTGCGCAGCGCGAGCGGGCCCGGATGGGCCGCGTGGTGCACCCACGCGAGCCAGGCGACCGGCGGCGCAAGGAACGGCGCCGATACGACGAGCGCCCAGCAGATCACCTGCCAGCCGCCGATCTGGCGCGCGAGGCGTGCGCCTTCCGCATAGCCGAGCGCGCCGATGCCGACCGCGGCGAGCATCAGCGCGTCGCCCGCCTGCAGCGTACCGCCGCCGTCGCGCAGCGCGAACGCGATCACGAGCGCGCTGCCCGTCACCGCGCTGATCCAGAAGCCCGTCGACGGCCGTTCGCGCGACAGCCATGCCGCGTAAAGCGCGACCAGCAGCGACTGCAGCCCGTTGACGACCGCGCCGTGCGACGCGGGCACCGTCTTCATCGCCCACGCGGAGAACACCGGATACCCGACGATCACGCCGGCCGACACGATCGCGAGGCTTTTCAGCTGCGCGCGCGTCGGCAGCGGCTCGCGCCGCCACCACAGCAGCAGGCCGGCGGGCACCGCGGCGGCGAGCGCGCGGCCGAGCCCGTTGAGGAGCGGATGCAGCTCGGTGACGACGATGCGCGTCATCGGCAGCGTCAGGCTGAAGATCATCACGCCGACGAGGCCGAGCAGCATGCCCCGGGTTTCGCGCGAATTCATGGCGAGGGTGTCTCCGTATCGAGTGTCGTGTGACGAGTGGCGGTGTTCGGTGCGGCGGTCAGCGCAGCGTGCGCGCGCCCTGCGGCGTGTCGAACTCGGCGACGAGCGCAGGCGTCCCGTCGCCGGCTTCGACGGCCAGCAGATGGGCGGCGCCGAGCCAGTCGAGCTGCTCGCGCACGAGGTCCGCGCGCGGATGCGTGCCCTTCAGCGCCTTCAGCGCGATGCCGCCGTGCGGCAGCGCGTCGGACGGATGGCGCGCGCTGTCCCACTGGATCAGCGATGGCACGAGGCCGTCGCCCGCGCCCTGCCAGGCGGGGAACGCGCCGTCGTCGGGCACCGTGAGACCCCAGCTTAGTTCGCCGCGGCGCATCGCGACGATGGGCGGGATGCGTGCCGGGTACTGGCGCTGCCAGAGCGCGAGCTGGCGCGGCCGGTCGACCCGTGCGACCCAGTGCGCAAGGAACGGGCCGTGCGCGAGCCGCGCCTGCATTGCCGGGGCGTCGAGCGCGAACAGGCGGGCGCGCGGCGGCATGCGGTCGGCCGGCGCGTCCGGATCGATCGCGATCACTTCCAGATAGAGGCCGCCCCAGACGCCGAACAGCGCATTGTGGGTGCGCATCAGCGGATGACGGCCGCCGCCGGCCGGTTCGACGCCGAGCGCGTCGGTGACGTGGCGCACGCCGTCGTCGAGCGTGCGGGCGGCGATGACGAGATGGTCGAGGGTCAGGGAATGGGCTGCCATGAGTGTCGGAAAAGCGCTTCGGAAAGGCGCGTCGGAAAATCGAAACTGTAATGGCGGGTGGGCGGCCTGCGCGGCGTGCGGCGGAAGCGCCGTGCGCCGGCACGGCACCGGCCTGCGGGCCAGGTCCGGCGCAGACCGGCGAGCGAGTTGGCGACCGCGCGGCACCCGGTGCGACTCACTGTAATCGTGCAGACCGGCACAGTAACGGTACAATCGGCGCGATACCCTTCGGTACAGTTGGAGCCCCATGATGTCCACCGTCCCGCTCGACCAGATTCCCGCCCCGCACGACACGGCCACGCTCACGCTCGTCGACCAGCTCGTCCAGTGGGCGCGGCGGCGCATCGACGAACGCGTGTTCCGCCCCGGGATGCGGATGCCGTCGATCCGCAAGCTCGCGCTCGACAAGAGCGTGTCGCGCTTCACGGTCGTCGAGGCGTACGAGCGCCTCGTCGCGCAGGGCTACCTCGATTCGCGGCGCGGCTCGGGCTTCTACGTGCGCGAGCGGGCCGGCGGCCCGCAGCCGGTCGACCTGTCGGCGCGCGGCGCCGAGGCGGCGCCCGTGCACAACACGATCGACGTCGTCTGGCTGCTGCGCAACATGCTGCACACCGTCAGCCCGGAAAAGGGGCCGGGTCTCGGCTACCTGCCGGGCCGCTGGCTCGACGGCGAGCTGATCACCGGCGCGCTGCGCGCGCTCGGGCGCCAGTCCGGCGCGCAGATGCTCGGCTTCGGCACCGCTCAGGGTTTCCTGCCGCTGCGCCAGCAGTTGCAGACGCGGCTCGCGGAAGTGGAGATCGGTGCGACGCCCGACCAGCTCGTGCTCGTGTCGGGCATCACGCAGGCGATCGACCTGATTGCGCGGATCTACGTGCGGCCGGGCGATGCGGTGATCGTCGGCGATCCGGCCTGGTTCCAGATGTTCGGCCGCTTCGCGGCGCAGGGCGCGCAGCTCGTCGGCGTGCCGTACACGCCGGACGGCCCCGATCTCGACGCGCTCGAGACGCTTGTGCAGATGTGGCGGCCGAAGATGTTCGTGATCAACTCGGTGCTGCAGAACCCGACCGGCACGTCGCTGTCGGCCGCGCAGGCGTTCCGGATCCTGAAGCTCGCGGAGCAGTACGACTTCCTCGTCGTCGAGGACGACGTCTACGGCGACCTGTGCCCGCCGAGCTATCCGGCGACGCGGCTCGCGAGCCTCGATCAGCTGAAGCGCGTGATCTACCTCGGCAGCTTTTCGAAGACGCTCGCCGCGAACCTGCGGGTCGGCTATGTCGCGTGCGCGCCGGAGATCGCGAAGGCGATCACCGACCAGAAGATGCTGGTCGGCATGACGACACCGGAACTCAACGAGCGCGTGCTGTACAAGATCCTGACCGAAGGGCATTACCGGCGCCACGTCGAGCGGCTGCGCGCGCGGCTCGACGGCGTGCGCGACAAGACCGCGCGGATGCTCGAGCGCACGGGGCTGCGCCTGTTCACGATGCCGGCGGCGGGGATGTTCCTGTGGGCCGACACGGGCGTCGATTCGGACGCGCTCGCGGCCGCCGCGCACGAGGAAGGTTTCCTGCTGACGCCCGGGAGCCTGTTCTCGCCGCAGCAGTCGCCGTCGACGTGGACCCGCTTCAACGTCGCGAACTGCGGCGATCCGGCGCTGCCGGGGTTTCTCGGGCGGTATCTGGAGTCGGTTGCGCGGCGGGCGTCGTGACGCCTGCCGCCCTTGAAATCCCCCCGCCCGTCCCCAGATAGGGGCGCATTACCCGCCCGCCGCCCGCCGCCGTCCGGTATAGCGCGCCGCGCGTCGGGGTCACACCATTCAAGTAAGAGGAAACACGATCCATGGCACACGAAACGATGAGCTTTCAGGCAGAGGTCAAGCAGCTCCTCCACCTGATGATTCATTCGCTTTACAGCAACAAGGAAATCTTCCTGCGCGAACTGGTGTCGAACGCGTCCGACGCGGCCGACAAGCTGCGCTTCGAAGCGCTCGCGAACAATGCGCTGTACGAGAGCGATCCGAACCTGCGGATCCGCATCGGCTACGACAAGGCCGCACGCACGGTCACCATCGAAGACAACGGCATCGGCATGAGCCGCGACGAGGCGATCGCGAACCTCGGCACGATCGCGCGCTCGGGCACCAAGGAATTCTTCTCGAAGCTGTCCGGCGACCAGCAGAAGGACGCGGCGCTGATCGGCCAGTTCGGCGTCGGCTTCTACTCGGGCTTCATCGTCGCGGACAAGATCAGCGTCGAGACCCGCCGCGCGGGCCTGCCGGCGTCGGAAGGCGTGCGTTGGGAAAGCGCGGGCGAGGGCGACTTCACGGTCGACGCGATCGAGCGCGCGCAGCGCGGCACGACGATCACGCTGCACCTGCGCGAAGGCGAGGACGAGCTGCTGTCGTCGTACCGGCTGAAGTCGATCATCCAGAAGTACTCGGACCACATCGCGCTGCCGATCCTGATGCAGAAGGAAGAGTGGGACCAGGAAAAGGGCGAGATGGTCCTGAAGGACGAGGACGAGACCGTCAACCAGGCGAGCGCGCTGTGGACGCGTTCGAAGGGCGAGATCACCGACGAGCAGTACCAGCAGTTCTACCAGCACATCGCGCACGACCACCAGGATCCGCTCACGTGGACGCATAACCGCGTCGAGGGCCGCAGCGAATACACGCAGCTGCTGTTCGTGCCGTCGCATGCGCCGTTCGACCTGTGGAACCGCGACTACCGCGGCGGCCTGAAGCTGTACGTGAAGCGCGTGTTCATCATGGACGACGCTGAGCAACTGCTGCCGCAATACCTGCGCTTCGTGAAGGGCGTCGTCGATTCGGCGGACCTGCCGCTCAACGTGTCGCGTGAAATCCTGCAGGAAAGCCGCGACGTGAAGGCGATCCGCGAAGGCGTGACGAAGCGCGCGCTATCGATGCTCGAGGAGCTCGCGAACGCGGAAGAGGACGCCGGCAAGGAGAAGTTCAAGACCTTCTGGGGCGCATTCGGCCAGGTGCTGAAGGAAGGCCTCGGCGAGGATCACGCGAACCGCGAGCGCATCGCGAAGCTGCTGCGCTTCGCGTCGACGCACGGCGACACCGATGCGCAGGACGTGTCGCTCGCCGACTACGTCGCGCGGATGAAGCCGGAGCAGAGCAAGATCTACTACGTGACCGCCGATACGTGGCAGGCCGCGAAGAACAGCCCGCATCTCGAGGTGTTCCGCAAGAAGGGCGTCGAGGTGCTGCTGCTGACCGACCGCGTCGACGAGTGGATGCTGTCGTTCCTGCAGGAGTTCGACGGCAAGCCGCTCGCGAGCGTTGCGCGCGGCGATCTCGATCTCGGCGCGCTGAACGACGACGAGAAGAAGGCGCAGGAGGAAGCGGGCGAGGCGATCAAGCCGCTCGTCGAGAAGATGAAGGAAGCGCTCGGCGACAAGGTGAAGGAAGTGCGCGTCACGTTCCGTCTGACCGATTCGCCGTCGTGCCTCGTCGCGGACGACAACGACATGAGCGGCTACCTGCAGCGGATGCTGAAGGCGGCCGGCCAGAGCGCGCCGGCGATGCAGCCGATCCTCGAGATCAACCCCGAGCATGCGCTCGTCAAGCAGCTGAACGCCGACAGCGCCGATTTCGGCGACTGGTGCCACCTGCTGTTCGATCAGGCGCTGCTCGCGGAAGGCGGGATGCTCGACGATCCGGCGAGCTTCGTGAAGCGGACCAACGCGCTGTTGCTGTCGCGCGCCGCGTGAACGCGCGGATGCGGTTCGACGGCGGCCAGGCCGGCTGGCGTGACACGCCGCGGCCCGGCTGCACGCTGGACCAGCGCGACTGGCTGACGCGCGGCGGCTCGCTGACCGCGCATCTCGCGCGGCTCGGCCGCGTGAGCGTGCGCGTGACGCGCGAGGCGGTCGACAGCCCGTGGTTCGACGAGCACACGGCCGTCGCGAGCGCGCCGCGTGCGCCGATGTGGGTGCGCGAGGTGATCCTGTCGGTCGACGGCACGCCGTATGTCGCCGCGCACAGCATCGCGCCGCTCGCCGCGAGCAAGGGCATCTGGCAGGCGATGCGGCGGCTGCGCACGCGGCCGCTCGCCGAACTGCTGTACAGCGATCCGCAGGTCGATCGTTCGGCGCTCGTCAGCCGCCGCGTGATCGCCGGCCATCCGCTGTATGCGCTCGCGTGCCATGCGCTCGGCGGCGAGCGAGCGCCGCATGCATTCGCCGCGCGGCGCTCGGTGTTCCAGCGTCATGGTGCGCCGCTGATGGTGACCGAATGCATGTTGCCGGCGTTGTGGCGGCATGTTGCCGCGTACGGTGACGGGCCGAGTCCGCGCGGAGCCGCGTGATGTTGCGCGGGTTTCCGCCGGTCGTCGGGCCGGACACGCATACGATCATCCTCGGCAGTTTTCCCGGTGAGGCGTCGCTCGGCGCCGCGCAGTACTACGCGCATCCGCGCAATCAGTTCTGGAAGCTTTTGGGTGCGGTTCTAGGTGAACCTGGATTGCATGAACTTGCCTACGACGCACGCCTCGAACGCGTGCTGAAGCATGGCATCGGCATCTGGGACGTGCTCGCCGCGTGCCATCGCGAAGGCAGTCTCGATTCGGCGATCCGCAATGCGACGCCGAACGACTTCGAGTCATTGCGGGAACACGCACCGTTGCTGAAGAAGGTTTGCTTCAATGGCAAGACGGCGGGGCGGTTTGCCGATGTGATCGGCGCGGCGGGATATGACACGCTCGTGCTGCCTTCGTCGAGTCCGGCCAATGCGATGCTGTCGTTCGAGCAGAAGCTGGTGTTCTGGCGGGGAATCCGCTCCTGACGGTCCGACAGCCCGGCATTCACCGTCAAAGCCCGAGCGCGAGAAACCGGGTGCCGTCTAACGGATTCTCGTAATAGGGCGGGGTGTCGACGAACCCCAGGCGCTCATACAGGCTTTGTGCGAAACGGGTTTGCGGAACCGAGTCGAGCATCAGCGTCGAGAATTCCAGCGTCTTCGCTTTGCGGATCACCGACGTCACCAGCGCTTCACCGAGCGACAAACCTCGAAAAGCTTCACGTACATAGAGCCGCTTGAGTTCCGCGGTTTCCGCCGTATGCCGAAGCAGCCCCGCGCAACCGGCGATCTCGCCACCGGCATCGGCGATGAAGAACATGCCCGATGGCAGCGTGTAGATCTGCTCGAACGCGTCCATTTCGGCATCGAATCCACGGTAGGACAGATCCATATCCAGCCAACGGACATACTCGCGGACCACGGCGACGAGGCTGCGCGTATCGGCGGGGAACACGGCTTCGCGAATGATCGGCGTCGGCGATTGCATCGCGGCGCTCAGATCCATACGTCGTTTTCGGCCGTTCTTTCGTTGGCCGTATCGCCGGTGTTGACGACGCCGCGCGGTTCGATCAGCAGCAGCTTCACTTCGGACTCGGCATAAGGCTTGTGCTCGACTCCCTTCGGAACCACCGCCATTTCGCCGGGAAGCAACTCGATCGAGCGGTCGCGGAAGTCGATGCGCAACCGGCCTTCGAGGACGATGAACGTCTCGTCGGTGTCGGCATGTCGGTGCCAGACGAAATCGCCGACGATCTTCACGACCTTGAACTGATAGTCGTTCATTTCGGCAACGACGCGCGGTTGCCAGTGGCCGTCGATCTGACGGATCTTGTCGAGCAGGTTGATCGTCTTGTGCTGACCGCGCTGCTCGGGTGTCAGTCGGGATTCGGTGTACATGGCGGCTCCGTTCGGGTGGCATCTGGAACGAGCTTAGGCCGGCCGCCGGCGAGCGGTCTTGAACGATTGTGCGCGCTCGCGCTAGTCGGCGCGCGGGCCGCCCATCATCGCGAGCCAGCGTGCGGGAGGCAGGCCGTATGCATGACGGAACTGCCTGGTCATGTGGCTCTGGTCGGCGAAACCGGCGGCGGTTGCGGCGTCCACGAGGGACGTGCCGCGCAGCATCATCGCGCGTGCCGTTTCGAGCCGGCGCATGACGAGGTAGTGATAGGGGCTGGTGCCGTAAAAGGTTCTGAAATCGCGCGACAGGCTCCAGCGGTCTTGTCCGCAGATTGCGGCAAGCTCGTCGAGCGTAACGGCTCGCGCGCACGATGCGTGCAAATACTCGCGCACGCGCTGCAGCGCGGCGAAATCAGCGGATTTACGCAGCGCGCGTGCACCCGATGCGCGCTCCAGCGCGAGCGCGAGACCGGCGAGCGCGTCATCGCGTTCGAGCGGCTCCGCGTCGGCGCGCATCTGGCGCAGCGCTGTCTTCGTCGCGTGGAACAGGCGCGGATCGTTCGTGACGCCGCCTTCGACGAACGGCAGCGGCTTCCCGCCGAGCACGTCCTGAATCGCGGCAGGCTGCACGTAAATCATCTGGTAGCGAAACCCGTCGATCGTGCCGGCCTGACCGTCGTGCGCTTCATCGGGATGCAGGACCATCGTCTGTCCCGGCAGGCTGCTGCGCAAGCTGCGCCGGTAGTGGAAGCACTGGACCCCGGCAAGGGTCACGCCGATCGCGTATGTGTCGTGCCGATGCATCGAGTACGCGTTGCCGTGGAAAAAGGCCTCGATGCGTTCGACTCCGTTGGGGGATTCCGAACGGGCAATCCAGTCGGGTCGGACTTTGCTGGTGTCGCTGTTCATTGATCTCTCCGACATCGATCGGTACAGCCTACAGCAATGCTATCCTCTCGTCCGCAAATCCAAGCCTTATCCCTGCGAGATTCATCCATGACCCGACTGATCAAGCGCGCATCCGCCGAGGCGCGCGCATTCGAACGCGGCGAGCCGTCCGCGTACAACGGCTCCACGAAGCTCAAACCGCCGCGCGTGAAGCGCCGCAACGAGATCGACGAGCACGACGACGTGCCCGTCCTCGAAGAACCGCGCAAGCCGCGCTTCGCGCCGGTGACGTTCTCGGAAGAGCGCGGCGTGCGCTACCTGCACTTCGGCACCGAGTGGGTGCAGGGCGCGATGCGGATCTCGAAGCCGCTCACGATCGAACTCGAATATGCGCAGCAAATGATGGCATGGCTGCTGTTCCTCGAAACGCCCGAGCGCATCGTGCAACTCGGGCTCGGCACCGGCGCGCTGACCAAGTTCGCGCACCATTTCCTGCCGCGCGCGAAGGTCGAGGCCGTCGAGCTGAACCCGGCCGTGATCGTTGCCGCGCGCACGATGTTCGCGATGCCGCCCGACGACGAGCGTCTCGTCGTGCACGAAGCCGACGCGTGGGACTTCGTCAACGACCCGGCCAACCGCGGCACGACGGGCGCGATCCAGATCGACCTGTACGACGCGACCGCGCGCGGCCCCGTGCTCGACAGCGTCGCGTTCTACCGCGCGGTGCGCGGCTGCCTCGCCGACGCGGGCATCGCGACGATCAACCTGTTCGGCGACCATCCGAGCTTCGTGCGCAACATGAAGCACCTGAACGCGGCCTTCGGGAATCGCGTGATCGCGCTGCCGGAAGTGCACGACGGCAACCGGATCGCGCTCGCGTTCTCGGGCCCGGCGCTCGACGTGCCGTTCGCGCAGCTCGACGCACGCGCAAAGCTGGTCGAGGACACGCTGAAGCTGCCCGCGCGCAAATGGGTGAAAGCCTTGAAAGCATCGGCCGCCACGGGCGCGACGTCGTTCACGATCTGACGCTTCATGCACCGGCCACATGCCGGTGCAACCACACAGCGGGGACGGATCACCTCGGGTTCGCCCCTGCTTGACCGCCCGCCTGCGGCTCCTATACTTGCGCGAAGCCAGGGGAGCCGCAGCTTACCCGTTTCGCCGCTCCTCTCGCCGCCGTACCCGTTCAAGAACACCGATAACCGGGAATGATGAGGAGACGTCATGGCTCACGATGCCGACGCCAACCGGGCCGCGAAGCGCTGGCTCTGGCTGCTGGTGCTGCCGCTGATCGCGATGGTCTGGGTGCCGTCGTACAACAAGGTCGATCCGCAATGGCTCGGCTTTCCGTTCTTCTACTGGTACCAGCTCCTGTGGGTCTTCATTAGCGCGGTGATCACCGCATTCGTCTACTTCAAGACCCGGAACGCGTGGAAGGCGGGCGGCACGCAAGGAGACCGTCGATGAAGCTTGCCGCTACCTTCGTCTTCGTCCTGCTCTTCATCGGCGTCACGATCATCGGCTTCCTCGCCGCGAACTGGCGGCGCGGCGATCTCGCGCATCTCGACGAGTGGGGCCTCGGCGGCCGCCGCTTCGGCACCATCGTCACGTGGTTCCTGCTCGGCGGCGACCTCTATACCGCCTATACGTTCGTCGCGGTGCCGGCGCTCGTGTTCGGCGCAGGCGCGATGGGCTTCTTCGCACTGCCGTACACGATCCTGATCTATCCGTTCGCGTTCGTCGTGTTCCCGAAGCTGTGGAGCATCGCGAAGCGGCACGGCTACGTGACGTCCGCCGACTTCGTGAACGCGCGCTACGGCAGCCGCATGCTCGCGCTCGCGATCGCGGTGACGGGCATCGTCGCGACGATGCCGTACATCGCGCTGCAACTCGTCGGCATCGAGGTCGTGATCGGCGCGCTCGGCTTCGACACGACCGGCTTCGTCGGCGACCTGCCGCTGATCATCGCGTTCGCGATCCTCGCCGCGTACACGTACACGTCCGGCCTGCGCGCGCCGGCGATGATCGCGATCGTGAAGGACATCCTGATCTACATCACGATCGCCGCGGCGGTGATCGTGATCCCGGCGAAGCTCGGCGGCTTCGGGCAGATCTTCGGTCATGTGCCGCCCGCGAAGCTGCTGCTGAAGGCACCGGACGCGGCGAGCCTGAACGGCTTCAGTGCATACGCGACGCTCGCGATCGGCTCCGCGCTCGCGCTGTTCCTGTATCCGCACTCGGTCACCGCGATCCTGTCGTCGTCGTCGGGCAACTCGATCCGCCGCAACATGGCGATGCTGCCCGCATACTCGTTCGTGCTCGGCCTGCTCGCGCTGCTCGGCTACATGGCGCTCGCGTCGGGCGTGAAGGACATGCCGCAGTACGCGCCTTACTTCAAGGCGTTCGGCCCGAACTTCGCGGTGCCCGCGCTGTTCCTCGAGTATTTCCCGTCGTGGTTCGTCGGCGTCGCGTTCGCGGCGATCGGCATCGGCGCGCTGGTGCCGGCGGCGATCATGTCGATCGCGGCCGCGAACCTTTACACGCGCAACATCCACCGCGAGTTCATCAACCGCAACATGTCGCACGACCAGGAGACCCACGTCGCGAAGCTCGTGTCGCTGATCGTGAAGGTCGGCGCGGTCGCGTTCATCCTCGGGCTGCCGCTGACCTACGCGATCCAGCTGCAGCTGCTCGGCGGCATCTGGATCATCCAGACGCTGCCCGCGATCGTGCTCGGCCTCTACACGCGCGTGCTCGACTATCGCGGCCTGCTGCTCGGCTGGGCGGCCGGCATCGTGAGCGGCACGTGGATGGCGATCTCGCTGAAGCTCGCGAGCTCGATCTTCACGATCCACCTGTTCGGCTATGCGATTCCCGGCTATGCGGCGGTGTGGTCGCTGGTCGTGAACCTCGTCGTCGCGATCGTCGTGAGCGTGATCGTGCGGGTGACGGGGATGGCGCATGCGGAAGACCGCACGCGGCCGGAGGACTATCTCGACGTCGTCGAAAGCTGATGCAGGCCGCGCGCGGCATCGCGCCGCGCGTGGGGCCTGCGGAAATGCAAACGCCCGCCACCCCGAAAGGTGGCGGGCGTTTCAGCTCGTCAGCCTTGCGCGCGCTGCGCGAGGTCGTCGCGTTGCGACAGATCCTCGACGTTGATCATCCAGTGCACGCCGAAGCGGTCCTTCACCATCCCGAAGCCGAGCGCCCAGAACGTCTTCTGGAACGGCATCGACACTTCGCCGCCGTCGGCGAGCGCGTCGAACAGCTTCTTGCCTTCGTCGACGGTCGCCGGGTTCAGCGACAGCGAATAGCCGCTGTGCGTGCCGCCCGCATTGCGGCAGTCGCCGTCCGAGCACATCAGCATCGAATCGCCGATCGTGAAGCTCGCATGCATGACCTTGTCCGCCATCTCGGGCGTGATCGGCTGCTCGGGGTTCGGTGGCGCGTCCTTGAAATGCATCTTGAACATCGTCTTCGCGCCGAGCGCCTTTTCGTAGAACTGAAGGGCAGCTTCGGCCTGACCAAAGAAGGTCAGGTACGGTTGAACTTGCATCGTCGTCTCCTGTTGTTGACCAGCGTCCGCGCTTTGGCACCAACTCTGGTGTCGTACAAAGTTGACCGGGAAGAACGCATCGGGAGCGGCCGGTGCGCCCGTGTCGTGGATTGTAGTGCGCGAGATTGACCGTCGGATGAAAAAATAAAACGGCCGCGAACATTACGTTCGCGGCCGTGTCCGGCAGGGGCTGTTGCCGGCTCCTGACGCTCAGCGCAGCGCGTCGATCATCTTCTCGAGCTTGACCGCGTCGGCGGAGAACAGGCGAATGCCTTCGGCCAGCTTCTCGGTCGCCATCGCCTCGTCGTTCAGCTGGAAACGGAACGACGACTCGTCGATTGCGACGCGCTCGGCGGGCGCATCGGCAATTGCTTCCGGCGACAGCTTGCGCGTGATCGTCTCGTTGCTGTCCTGCAGCTTCTGCAGCAAATCGGGACTGATGGTCAGCAGGTCGCAGCCTGCGAGCTCGGTGATCTGGCTCGTCGTGCGGAAGCTCGCGCCCATCACCTCGGTGTGGTAGCCGAACGTCTTGTAGTACGTGTAGATGCGGCGCACCGACTGCACGCCCGGATCGTTCACGCCGCCGTTCGTCGCCTCATCCCACTCGGCGCCGGCCTGCTTCTTGTACCAGTCGTAGATGCGGCCGACGAACGGGGAGATCAGCTGCGCGCCGGCTTCCGCGCACGCGGCGGCCTGCACGAGCGAGAAAAGCAGGGTCATGTTGCACTTGATCCCTTCCTTCTGCAGCACCTCGGCCGCGCGGATGCCTTCCCAGGTCGACGCGAGCTTGATCAGGATGCGTTCGCGGCCGATGCCGGCGGCTTCGTAGAGCTTGATCAGTTCGTGCGCCTTGTCGACGGAGCGCTGCGTGTCGAACGACAGGCGTGCGTCGACTTCGGTCGACACGCGGCCCGGGATCAGCTTCAGGATCTCGGTGCCGAACGCGATCAGCAGGCGGTCGATGATGAAGCCGGTGCTTTCGTTGCGGTGATCGCGAACGGTTTTTTCGAGGATCGGCTTGTACGCGTCCTTCTGGACCGCTTTCAGGATCAGCGACGGGTTCGTGGTCGCGTCCTGCGGCTTGTATTGCGCGAGCTGCTGGAAATCGCCCGTGTCGGCGACGACGGTGGTGTACTGCTTGAGCTGGTCGAGTGCGGTAGTCATGGCGATTCGAGAAGAGGGCGCGATGCGCCGGGGTTCTCACGGGCCGCGCGGACGCGGCGGCGAAGCGAAGCGGCGCGCGGGGCGCCGCTTCCGATCCGCTATTCTAGGCCGGATTCGCGTCGCGCATGTTTCGCAGGGCGGACGATCGCGCCGGAGGCGGTTTTGCCACGCGCGAGAACGGGGTCGGGCACGCGCGTGTGCGGGTGCGCATGCGGCTGCGCATGCGAACGCGTGTACGTATGCAGGTGCGAATGTGCGTGCGTATGTGAAAACGTGACGTGTGCGCGCCGTCCTATGCAGGACGGCGCGCGTTGAGGATCACCTGCGTGACGATTCCGGCGACGAGCCCCCAGAACGCTGAGCCGATCGACAGCAACGTGAGGCCCGACGCGGTCACCATGAACGTGACGAGCGCCGCTTCGCGCTGCTTCACGTCCTGCATCGCGTTCGCGAGGCCGCTCATGATCGAGCCGAACAGCGCGAGCGCGGCCACCGACACGACGAGCGCCTTCGGCAGCGCAGCAAACAGCGCCGCGATCGTCGCGCCGAAGATCCCCGCGATCAGGTAGAACGTGCCGCACCACACGGCGGCCGTGTAGCGTTTCGCGCGGTCCTCGTGCGCTTCGGGGCCCGTGCAGATCGCTGCCGTGATCGCGGCAAGGTTCACGCCGTGCGAGCCGAACGGCGCGAGCACGAGCGACGCGACGCCGGTCGTCGCGATCAGCGGCGACGACGGCGTCTGGTAGCCGTCCGCGCGCAGCACCGCGATGCCGGGCACGTTCTGCGACGCCATCGCGACGACGAACAGCGGAATGCCGATGCTGACGATCGCCGCGACCGAGAACGCGGGCATCGTGAACACCGGCTTCGCGAGCGCGACATGGAACTGGCTGAAGTCGAGCAGGCCGAGCGCGCCCGCGACTGCGGTGCCGGCGACGAGCGTCGTGACGATCGCATAGCGCGGCGCGAGCCGCTTGACGATCAGGTAGGTAAAGAACATCGCGAGCACGAGCGCGGTCTGGTATTGCGCGGCGCGGAAGATCTCGATGCCGATCTCGAACAGGATGCCCGCGAGCAACGCGGCGGCGATGCCGGCCGGAATCCTGCGCATCAGCGTGTCGAACAGGCCGCTCACGCCGACCGCGGTCAGCAGCAGCGCGCAGACGACGAACGCGCCGATCGCCTCGGCGTAGGGCACGCCGGGCAGCGACGCGATCAGCAGCGCCGCGCCGGGCGTCGACCACGCGACGACGACGGGCGCGCGAAAGCGCAGCGACAGGCCGATCGTCGTCACCGCCATGCCGATCGACAGCGCCCAGATCCACGACGAGATCTGAGCGTCGGTCAGGTGTGCGGCGCGGCCGGCCTGGAACATCAGCACGAGCGAGCTCGTATAGCCGGTCATCATCGCGACGAAGCCGGCGACGAGCGCCGAGACCGAGGTGTCCGAGAAAAAACGACCGCTCGCGCGGCCCGCGCGCGCGGTGGGCGACTGATTCATGCTATCTCCGGGAAGGGCCGCTCGAGCGCGGCCTTCGCATTGGCTGGGGTGTTATTTGCTGAGTGCGCGCATCGCGGTTTCGAGGCCCGCGAGCGTGAGCGGATACATGCGCTGGCCGAGCAGGTCGCGGATCACCGCGACCGACTGGCGGTATTCCCATAGTCGCTCGGGCTCGGGGTTCAGCCACGCATGATGGGGGAACTGGTCGGCGAGCCGGCGCAGCCACACGGCGCCGGCCTCGGGGTTGTTGTATTCGACCGAGCCGCCGGGCTGCAGTACCTCGTAGGGGCTCATCGTCGCGTCGCCGACGAAGATCAGCTTGTAGTCGGGCGTGAACTTGTGCAGCACGTCCCACGTCGCGGTGCGTTCCGCGTGGCGGCGCCGGTTGTGCTTCCACAGATGGTCGTACACGCAGTTGTGGAAGTAGTAGAACTCGAGGTGCTTGAATTCGGCCTTCGCGGCGGAGAACAGCTCTTCGGTGCGCTTGATGTGGTCGTCCATCGAGCCGCCGACGTCGAGCAGCATCAGCACCTTCACGTTGTTGTGGCGCTCGGGCACCATCCGCAGGTCGAGCCAGCCCGCGTTCGCCGCGGTGCTGCGGATCGTGCCGGGCAGGTCGAGCTCCTCGGCCGCGCCTTCGCGCGCGAAGCGGCGCAGCCGCCGCAGCGCGACCTTGATGTTGCGCGTGCCGATCTCGACCGAATCGTCGTAGTCGCGGAACGCGCGCGCTTCCCACACCTTCACCGCGGTGCGGTTGCCGTTCGACGGCCCGCCGATGCGCACACCTTCCGGGTTGTAGCCGCCGTGCCCGAACGGCGACGTGCCGCCGGTGCCGATCCACTTGTTGCCGCCTTCGTGCCGTTCTTTCTGCTCGTCGAGCAGTTCCTTCAGGCGCTCCATCAGCTTGTCGAGGCCGCCCATCGCTTCGATCTGCGCTTTTTCCTCGGGCGACAGCTCGCGCTCGAGACGCTTCTCGAGCCAGTCGAGCGGGACGTCGAACGCGTCGGACGGCAGCGCGGACACGCCGTGAAAGTACGCGCCGAACGCCTGGTCGAACTTGTCGAAATACTGCTCGTCCTTCACGAGCGTCATGCGCGCGAGGTAGTAGAACGCGTCGATCGACGGCGCGATGAGTCCGGCCTTCAGCGATTCGAGCAGCGTCAGGTATTCCTTCACCGAGACGGGCAGCTTCGCTGCGCGCAGCGCGTAGAAGAAATTGAGCAACATGGCCGGGCCTTCGCGACGGGTGGGGAGCTTACCGGTTGTGCCGGTTCATGTAGACGAGCCGCTCGAACAGGCTCAGGTCCTGTTCGTTCTTCAGCAGCGCGCCTGCGAGCGGCGGCACGATCTGCTTGCTGTCCGGGCCGTGCAGTGCGTCGGGCGGGATGTTCTCGGCGAGCAGCAGCTTCAGCCAGTCGAGCAGCTCCGACGTCGACGGCTTCTTCTTCAGGCCCGACACGCCGCGCAGCGAGAAGAAGCTTTCGAGTGCGGCGTGCAGCAGCTCCTCGCGGATGTTCGGGAAGTGGACCGCGACGATCTTCTGCATCGTCGACGCGTCCGGAAACTGGATGTAGTGGAAAAAGCAGCGGCGCAGGAACGCGTCGGGCAGCTCCTTCTCGTTGTTCGACGTGATGATCACGAGCGGACGGTGCTTCGCGCGCACGGTCTCGCGCGTCTCGTACACGTGGAACTCCATCCGGTCGAGTTCGCGCAGCAGGTCGTTCGGGAATTCGATGTCGGCCTTGTCGATCTCGTCGATCAGCAGCACGCTCGGGCGCTCGGCATCGAACGCCTGCCACAGCACGCCCTTGACGATGTAGTTCGCGATGTCCTTCACGCGCTCGTCGCCGAGCTGCGAATCGCGCAGCCGCGATACGGCGTCGTATTCGTACAGCCCCTGCTGCGCCTTCGTGGTCGACTTGATGTGCCACTGCAGCAGCGGCATGTCGAGCGCCGCCGCGACTTCCTCGGCGAGCATGGTCTTGCCGGTGCCGGGCTCGCCCTTGATGAGGAGCGGGCGTTGCAGCGTCAGTGCGGCATTGACCGCAAGCTTCAGATCGTCGGTGGCGACGTACTGCGAGGACCCTTCGAAACGCATGGCGGCGCCTTTCTCTATCCCGAAAAAATCCCAGTATAAGTCAGAAGGGCTGTCGGGTTCGGCGGCGGCCGCGTATCGTGCGGAACGGTGGCGGGGCGGGCCGGGGCGCTTTTATGGACGCCTTCCCCGCCGACGCGGTACAATCTGGCCGTTTTTTTTGGCCTGCGTGGCGACCCGATAAGCAAAACGGCGCGGGCCGTTGCCGCTTCGGCGCCAGTTTCCCCTCAAGCTAGGTTACAAGAGCTATGAACAAATTCGTCGGCAAATACGTCGTTGTCGCAGCGCTCGTGGCGCTCGCGGGCAGCGCGCAGGCGGCCGGTGTGGTCGGCAACCCGAAGGTCGGGGCGAGCAAGGCCGCCATGTGCATCGGCTGCCACGGCATCGACGGCTACCGCGCGGCTTACCCGGAGGTCTACCGGGTTCCGGTCATCGGCGGCCAGAACGAGCAATATCTCGCGAACGCGCTGCAAGCCTACCGCAAGAAGGATCGTCACTTCCCGTCGATGAACGCGATCGCCGGTTCGCTGACGGACCAGGACATCGCCGACCTCGCGGCCTACTACGCCGCGCAGAAAGCCGACTCGAAGGACAATCCCTACAAGTAAGCGCCGCGCTTGCTGATCTCACACGCGGGATAGGAGCATTCATGAACAACGCATTCAAGACGGCGTCGGCGATCGCGTTCGCGGCCGGCCTCGCGATCGGCACCGCGCACGCGGCGGACCTGTCGAAGGGCAAGGACCTGGTCGAATCGCACAACTGCGCAGCCTGCCACGGCGCGAAGCTGAACCAGCCGATCAACGCCGAGTATCCGCGCCTCGCGGGCCAGCACGCCGACTACCTCGTCTGGGCGATGCGCCAGTACCAGATGGGCCTCGCGAACCCGCTGCTCGGCCGCAACAACGCGATCATGCAGGCGCAGGTGCAGAACCTGTCGGTCAACGACATGAAGGACGTCGCGGCCTACATCGAGTCGCTGAAGGGCGATCTCGTGCTCAAGAAGTAAGTGTGCTTTGGCCGCCGGGCCGTAGCGAAAATACCCCGCCGAGGCGGGGTATTTTTTTGTCTGCGTCCGGCCGGCGCGGCCCGTAGCGGGCGGCCGGCGGGACGCAGGCGGCGAATATGTGCCGGTGCGGCGGCTGTATCAGTCGCGCGACGCGCGGCGCAGGATGCGCTGCAGGTACGCGTCCGTATCGGGCGGCGTGTTCGTGCGCTGCGCTTCCCAGATCGTCTCGCCGAGGCATTCCATGATCGCGTGCTGCGCTTCGTGCGTCGAGTCGAGTTTCGCCGCGAGCTTGTCGTGCGCGGCGCGAATCCCGGGCGGCTGGTCGATCGACAATTGCTCGCTGATCGCGAGGTGCATCGACAGGTGCAGGAACGGGTTCGTGCGGCCTTCCTCGGGCGCGTAGTTGCGCGTGGCGGCGCCGTCGGCGTCCGCGAGTTCGGCGTGGTATTCGGGGTGTTCGACGATCCAGTCGGCCGCGATCGCTTCCAGCGGCGTCAGGATTTCGCCGGCGCGCTGCTTGCGCCAGGTGTCGATGAAAAAGCGACGCACGTCGTCGCGGCTCGGATTGAACATGGTGGGGAACGTCGTCATTCGCGCGGCCTCATGCCGCGTCGCGCATTGTACGCCGCCTCGCGGTTCGCCGCTGGCAGGGCGGTCGGGCAGCCGGGCAGCCTGGTAAGCGGGTAAGCGCGGGCTAGGCCGCGCGCCGCGCGGTCGATACACTCCGAGGATTTCTTGCAACCGCCCCGTCCGCCTGCCGATCGCTGCGCCATGTCCTCCACTTCCCGTTCGCCGTCCGCCGCCGTGCAGGGCGCGCTCTTCGTCGCATTGTCCGCCGCCGCGTTCGGCGCGATGGCGATCTTCGGCCGCTATGCGTATGCGGGTGGCGTCGACGTGCTCGGCCTGCTGATCGTGCGCTTCGCGATCGGCGGCGCCGTGCTGGCCGCGATCGCCCGGCATCGCGGCGTCGCGTGGCCGCGCGGCCGGGCGCTCGCGTCACTCGCGGCGATGGGCGCGGTCGGCTATGTGGGCCAGTCGTTCTGCTACTTCAGCGCGCTCCAGCATGCGCAGGCGAGCCTCGTCGCGCTGCTGCTGTACCTGTATCCGGCATTCGTCACGCTGCTCGCCGCGTGGTGGCTCGGCGAGCGGCTCACGCGCACCAAGGTCGTCGCGCTCGTGCTGTGTGTTGCAGGCTCGGCGCTGATGGTCGGCGGCGGTCATGGCGAGCCGCTCGGCATCGCGCTCGCGCTGGGCGCCGCGGTGATCTATTCGCTGTACATCGTCGCCGGCACGAAGGCGACGCGCGGCGTCGACCCGCTCGCGACGACTGCGGTCATCTGCGTATCGGCGACGATCATGCTCGTGCTGATCGCCATCGTGCGCGATGCGGCGTTCGGCGCGCCGCCGCACTGGCCGGCGACGGCAGGCGGATGGGCGTCGATGCTGGCGATCGCGCTGGTGTCGACGGTCGCCGCGATGCTCGCGTTCTTCGCGGGACTCGAGCGGCTGGGCGCGGCACGCACGTCGATGCTGTCGACGCTCGAACCGGTCGTGACGGTCGCGCTCGCGGCGCTGCTGTTCGGCGAGGCGTTGTCGCCGATGCAGTGGGTTGGGGGCGCCGCGATCCTCGCGGCGGTGCTGGCGCTGGTGCGCGCGGGCGGCGCAGCCACGGACGACGCGACCGCGACGTCCAACGCGTAGGCGCTTCATTCGTTGGGCGGCGGCGTCTTCGGCTTGTATTCGCACAGCGGCTCGATCGCGCAATGCCAGCATTCGGGCTTGCGCGCCTTGCACACGTAGCGGCCGTGCAGGATCAGCCAGTGATGCGCATCCTGCAGGAACTCCTTCGGCGTGAACTTCTCGAGCGCGGCCTCGACGGCCCGCACGTCCTTGCCCGGCGCGAGGCCCGTGCGGTTCGCGACGCGGAAGATGTGCGTGTCGACCGCGATCGTCGGGTGGCCGAACGCGGTGTTGAGCACGACGTTGGCGGTCTTGCGGCCGACGCCCGGCAGGCTCTCGAGCGCTTCGCGGTCGGCCGGCACTTCGCCATCGTACTGCTCGAGCAGGATCCGGCACGCGGCGACCACGTTCTTCGCCTTGGTGCGGTAGAGCCCGATCGTCTTGATGTACTCGGCGACGCCTTCCTCGCCGAGCGCGACAATTTGCCGCGGCGTGTTCGCGACCGGGAACATCTTGCGCATCGCCTTGTTGACCGACACGTCGGTCGCCTGCGCGGACAGCAGCACCGCGATCAGCAGCTCGAACGGCGTCGAGTACTCGAGCTCGGTGGTCGGATTCGGATTGAGACTCTGCAGCGTTTCGAAGATCGCGCGTCGTTTGCTGGCGTTCATTGTGGTTTCTTGTCGGGCGGCGTGGGCGGGCCGTCTGCGGATTCGGGCGCGGATTCGGACGCGGATTTGGGCCCGGCTTCGCCGGCCTGCTGCACCTGCTGTTCGGCAAGCCGCTTGCGGCGCGCTTCGGCCGCATCGATCTGCGCCTGGACGGCGGGGCTCACGCGTTCGGTGTTCTTCGGCGCGTCGCCTTGTGCCGCGAGCTCGTCTTTCTTCTTGCGCGCGCGCTCGAGCGCAGCGGCGATGATCGCGCGTTTCTTCGCGTCGGCATCCGCGGCCGCGCCGGTCGGGGCCGCGGGCTGTGTAGCGGGCCGAGAAGAGGACTGTGAAGCGGGCTGCAAATCGGCCGGCGCGGCAGCCGGCTGGGCCGCGCTGGCCGAGCGCCGCGCGGCCGCGCGCGCTTCGGCGGCTTCGCGCTCGCGACGCTCGCGCGCGAGCCGGCGGTCGTGGCGTTCGCGCGCGGCGTCGGCCTGGTCCTGGGTCCATGCGTCCCAGCCGGTGTGCTCGCCGGTCACGGGCACCATCGCGATGCAGTCGACCGGGCACGGCGGGACGCACAGGTCGCAGCCCGTGCAGAGCGACGCGATTACCGTGTGCATCTGCTTGGGTGCGCCGGCGATCGCGTCGACCGGGCACGCCTGCATGCACAGCGTGCAGCCGATGCACAGGCTCTCGTCGATGACCGCGACGGGGCGCGGGCGCTCATCGCCGTTGACGGGGTTCAGCGGGATCACGGGCCTGCCGAGCAGGCGCGCGACGCGCGCGACGCCTTCGGCGCCGCCCGGCGGGCACTGGTTATAGTTCGCGTCGCCGGCGGCGATTGCCTCGGCATACGGGCGGCAGCCTTGATAGCCGCACTTCGTGCATTGCGTCTGGGGAAGCAGATCTTCGATGCGATCTGCGAGGGTCTTGGAGTCGGTCACGGTGACAACGGGCGCCCATGCGCCGAATGTCTCGCAGCCGCGCACGGGGCGCGGCCGGAAAGGTTTGCCAAATCCGGATTATCGCCGATTTCCCGCATTGCGCTTGCCGCCGTCTATGCGCATAATCGAAGCGCTTTTTTGCAGGGGCGCAGCAGGAGGGCGGCCGCACGCGGCGCGCCCGTTCCAGGGTCGCCGGCGCCGACGAGGTGGGGCGGCCGGTCCGGATCACGCGGCTCACATAGCAAAACGCCACCATGAATCAGCCAAAAATCAAAAGAGATCCTGAAGGCACCCGCCGCCGCATCCTGATGGCGGCGGCCGAAGAATTCGCGAGTGGCGGCCTGTTCGGCGCACGCGTCGACCAGATTGCGCGACGGGCGGAAACCAACGAGCGCATGCTCTATTACTACTTTGGCAGCAAGGAGCAGCTGTTCACCGCCGTGCTCGAACACGCGTTTTCCGCGCTGACCGAGGCGGAACGGGTGCTCGACCTCGATGGCGTCGCGCCCGTCGAAGCCGTCACGCGGCTCGCGCATTTCGTGTGGGACTACTACCGGGACCATCCCGAGTTGCTGCGGCTCATCAACAACGAGAACCTGCACGAGGCGCGCTACCTGCACAAGTCGACGCGGATTCGCGAGATGATGTCGCCGATCGTCGCGATGCTCGCGAACGTGCTCACGCGCGGCCAGAAGGCCGGGCTGTTCCGCAGCGACGTCGATCCGCTGCGGTTCTACGTGACGCTGTCGGGGCTCGGCTATTACATCGTGTCGAATCGCTTCACGCTCGCGGCGACGCTCGGGCGCGACTTCACGGTGCCGGAGGAGCGCGCGGAAATGGTCAGGATGAACACCGAGGTGCTGCTCGCCTATCTGCTGCGGCGCTGAAACGCGGGTTGGCGGCCGCCGGATGAAGAAACGCCGCCGTGCTTGCGCACGGCGGCGTTTGTCTTCCGGGCTTTGGCGGCGGGCGCGTCAGGCGGCCTTGCGGGTGCGGACCGGCTTCGCGCGCGTGCTGGCGCGTTTCGCGGCCGGGGCTTTCGCGGGGGCCGGTGCGTCGGACGCTTTCGCGCGCACGCGTTTTGCGGCCGTGGTAGCCGACGTCTTGGCCGGCTCGGACGGCTTGTCCTGCGCAGGCACGGCGGTGAGCGTGCCGGCGGCCGGGGCGTCCGCGTGCTCCTTCGCGTCGCCGCGCTTCGGTTCCGGCGCGTTCTCGCGGATGAAGTCGCGCAGCTGCGGATAGATGATCGTGCGCCAGCGGCGGCCCGAGAAGATCCCGTAGTGGCCGCACTTCTCGGCAGTCAGGCTGCGGCGCAGGTCCTGCGGGATGCCCGTGCACAGCTCGTGCGCGACGTGCGTCTGGCCGCTGCCGGAAATGTCGTCGAGTTCGCCCTCGATCGTCATCAGCGCGGTGTGCTTGATGTCCTGCGGGCGCACGAGTTCGCCGTCGATCTCCCACGTGCCTTCGGCAAGGCGGAACTCCTGGAACACGATGCGGATCGTCTCGAGGTAATACTCGGCGGCCATGTCGAGCACCGCGTTGTATTCGTCGTAGAAATTGCGGTGCGCTTCCGCGTCGTCTTCGTCGCCGCGCAGCAGGCTCTGGTAGAAGTCCCAATGCGATTGCGCGTGGCGCTCCGGATTCATCGCGACGAAGCCCGCATGCTGCAGGAAACCCGGGTACACGTGACGGCCTTCGCCCGGATAGTTCGCGGGCACCGTGTGGATCACGTTGTTCTCGAACCACGAAATCGAATGCTGGGTCGCGAGCGAGTTCACCGACGTCGGGCTGCAACGCGCGTCGATCGGGCCGCCCATCATCGTCATCGTGAGCGGCGTGTCCTCGCCGCGGCTCGCCATCAGCGAGATCGCCGCGAGCACGGGCACCGTCGGCTGGCACACCGAGATCACGTGCAGGTTGCGCGCGCCGATGCGACGGATGAATTCCTGGATGTACGCAACGTAGTCGTGCAGGTGGAACGGGCCGGTCTCGACCGGCACCATCCGCGCGTCGATCCAGTCGGTGATGTAGACCTTGTGATCCTGCAGCAGCGTGCGCACGGTGTCGCGCAACAGCGTCGAGTGGTGGCCCGACAGCGGCGCGCAGACGAGCACGACCGGTTCGTCCTTCAGCTGGGTGACGGCATCGGCGTCGTCCGAGTAGCGCTTGAAGCGCAGCAGCCGGCAGAACGGCTTTTCGACGATCGTCTGTTCGACGATCGGGATGTTGTGCCCGTCCTTGACGATCTGGTGGAGGTTGAACTCGGGCTTCTCGTAGTCCTTGCCGAGCCGGTACAGCAGTTCGTACGCGGCGGCCATCCGGGGCGCGCCGGGAACCAGCGAGAACGGGCTGGACGGGTTCGCGAACGACTTCGACGCGGCCTGGGCCCAGGCCGTGAGCGGGCTCAGCATTGCCCGCTGGAATTCATGCAGTTGGTAAAGCATGCAGACTACTCCCGCTGGGGGTTGGTGCGCGAGGGCGGCGTGGGGGCGTCGCGGCGTGCCGTGTGGGTCAGCGACCGGTCATGTTGCAGTGCGACCGGCCAATCGCGTCGATCATATCGGACAACGACGCATGTTGCAATGCAACATTTCCCGGAATTTTCATGAAATTTTTACGATTTGACGTTCTCTGAATAAGCCTCCGCCGCCTGTGTTCATCGCCCGGTGGCCACGGCCGGCACGGGCTGGCCGACCGCGCGCGCCATCGCTTCCTCATGGTGCATCAGGTTCATCGCGGTGTGCACGAGCGCGACGTGCGAGAACGCCTGCGGGAAGTTGCCGACGAGGCGACCCTCGACCGGGTCGTACTCCTCGGCGAGCAGCCCGAGATCGTTCGACAGCGACAGCAGCCGGCAGAACAGCCGGTGCGCCTCGTCGATGCGGCCGAGCAGCGCGTAGCTGTCGACGAGCCAGAAGCTGCATGCGAGAAACGTGCCTTCGCCGGGCGGCAGGCCGTCGTCGTATTCGCTGGTGCGGTAGCGCAGCACGAGGCCGTCGTGCAGCAATTCGCGCTCGATCGCGGAGACCGTGCCCGCCACGCGCGGGTCTTCCGGCGGCAGGAAGCCGAGCAGCGGCAGCAGCAGCACGCTTGCGTCGAGTTCGTCGCTGCCGTAGCTCTGCGTGAACGCCTGCTTGCCTTCGTGCCAGGCATTCGCGCAGACATCCGCGTGGATCTCGTTGCGCAGCGCGCGCCAGCGGTCGAGCGCGCCGGGCAGCCGGAACATTTCCGCGGACTTGATCGCGCGGTCGAACGCGACCCACGCCATCACCTTCGAGAACGTGAAGTGGCGGCGGCCGCCGCGCGTCTCCCAGATCCCTTCGTCGGGCTCCCGCCAGATCTTCTCGAGATGGTCGAGCAGCGTGCACTGCACCGACCACACCGTGTCGTCGGCCTGCAGGCCGCCCACGCGCGCGAGATGCAGTGCCGCCATCACTTCGCCGAACACGTCGAGCTGAAGCTGGTTCGCGGCGCCGTTGCCGACCCGCACGGGTTTCGAATCCTGGTATCCGGGCAGCCAGTCGAGCTCCATTTCCGGCAGCCGGCGCTCGCCCGCAATGCCGTACATGATCTGGATCTGCTCGGGCGAGCCGGCCATCACGCGGCCGAGCCACGCGCGCCAGGCGCGCGCCTCGTCGTAGTAGCCGCCGCGCATCAGCGCGAGCAGCGTGATCGTCGCGTCGCGCAGCCAGCAGAAGCGGTAGTCCCAGTTGCGGTTGCCGCCGATCTTCTCGGGCAGCGACGTGGTCGGCGCGGCGACGATGCCGCCCGTCGGCTCGTATGCGAGCGCCTTCAGCGTGATCAGCGAGCGGCGCACCGCGGCCGCGTAGCGGCCCTGCACCTGGCAGCGCCCCGACCATTCGAGCCAGTAGTTCTCGGTGCGCGCGAGCATCGACAGCGGATCGCGCGCCGGCGGCAGCCGCATGTGCGACTGCGCGTAGCCGAGCGAAAACGGCACGCGTTCGTCGGCGTTCACCGTGAATTCGGCGAGCGTGTGCAGGTTCTTGCCGGTGAGCGGCACGCTCGTGCGCAGCACGACGGTGTCGGGCCCCGCGATCGCCTTCATGCCGTCCTCACGCGACAGCTGCGTGACCCACGGAATCGAGAAACCGTAGTCGAAGCGCAACACCAGCTCCATACGCATCTTCATCGTGCCGTGCCGGCCGACGACGATCCGCACGAGTTCGGACCAGCCGTTGCCGGGCGGCATGAAGTCGACCACCGTGACGGCGCCATCGGCGCTCTCGTAATCGGTTTCGAGTATCAGCGTGTCGCCGCGATAGCGGCGCGTCGTGTGCGTGATCGCGGCGTCGGCGGCCGGCGCGAGCAGCCAGCGGCCGTGCTCGGGCGTGCCGACGAGCGCCGCGAAGCAGGCGCCCGAATCGAAGCGGGGCCAGCACAGCCAGTCGACGGAGCCGTCTTTCGCGATCAGCGCGGCCGTATGGCCGTCGCCGACGAGGGCGTAGTCTTCGATCAGGGCGGGCATGGGCGGCAATCCTGGTTGCGAGTTCACATGGCGGACGGCGCCGCCGCGGGCTTCACGCCCGGGCGCGGCGGCCCGTATACTCGGCCGGGCGGCGGAACGCTCACGGCCGGCGTTTCGCCACATCTCAACACTTGAAGCGGCTCGATGCAAGGAGGATTCAATGCCCAAACGCTTACGCGCACATGACGCGCGTGCTTCGACTCGAGGGTTTCCGCTTAGGCTCGCTCACTGGATGAAAGGTTTCGCGATCGTGCTCTCCTTGTCCGCGACGCATGCATTTGCGCAACAGTCCGCGCAGGCTCCGGCCGACGGCGTCTACAACCTGCTCGTCGGCACCTATACCGACGGCGGCAGCGACGGAATCTACGTGTACCGCTTCGATTCGAAGACGGGCAGCGTCGCGCCCTTGTCGTCGGCGAAGACCGTCAATCCGTCATACCTGTTGCCGAGCCGCGACGGCCGCACCGTATATGCGGTCAACGAGTTGCCCGGCGACAACGGTCCGGCCGACCAGCGCGGCGGCATCAGCGCGTTCCGCTTCGACGCGAAGACGGGAGCGCTGACGTTCCTCGACCGCGTGTCGTCCGAAGGGAACGATCCGTGCTATCTGAGCCTGTCGCCGGACGGCAAGTACCTCGTGACCGCGAACTACTCGGTCGCGTCGAATCCGGGCGGCAGCTTCGCGGTGTTTCCGCTGCGCGACAGCGGCGAAGTCGGCAAGGCCGTGCTCAGCGTGCACCACGAAGGCACGGGGCCCGTGAAGGGGCGCCAGGACGGCGCGCACGTGCATTCGACGGTGTTCTCGCCGGACGGCCGCTACCTGTTCGTGCAGGATCTCGGCGCGGACAAGATCTTCGGCTATCGCTACACGGTCGACGGCAGCCGCGGCCTGATCGGCCCGACCGACGCGCGCTACACGCCCGTGAAGGCCGGTTCGGGCCCGCGTCACATGGTGTTCGGCGCGAACGGCCGCCATGCGTACGTGACGAGCGAGCTGAATGCGTCGGTCGAAGTGTTCGGCTATCACGACGGCAAGCTGACGCCGGTCGAGACGGTGCCGATGGCCGCGCCGGGCTTCAAGGGCAAGGTCGGCGGCGCGGCGATCCACCTGTCGCCGGACGGCCGCTTCCTCTATGCGAGCAATCGCGGCGATGCGAACGAAATCGTGATCTACGCGGTGAACCAGGCGGACGGCCGCCTGAAGACCGTCGGCCGGCAGTCGAGCCTCGGCAGGACGCCGCGCGAGTTCCTGATCGATCCGACCGGCAAGTGGCTGATCGTCGGCAACCAGGACAGCGATACGTTCTACGTGTTCAGGCGCGACGTCGAGACCGGCAAGCTCGACGCGAACCCGCAGAAGGTCGCGGTCGGCAAGCCGGTCGACTTCAAGCTGGTTCCTGCGCTGTAAGGGGCTGCTGAAAGAGGCTCGCTAAAAGGGGCCTGCTGCAAGAGCCCGCTGATGGAGACGATTGACGCTGTCGATGAACGAAGGGCGCTGCAGAAGCAGCGCCCTTCGTGTTTGTGCCGGATAGCGGCGTCGGCCGCGCCGTCAGTCCGCGGCGGGCGGCACCAGCACCTCGCGGCTGCCGTTGATGCCCATTGGCGATACGAGCCCGGCCGCTTCCATCTGCTCGACGAGACGGGCCGCGCGGTTGTAGCCGATGCGCAGCTGGCGCTGTACCGACGAGATCGACGCGCGTCGCGTGCGCACGACGAATGCGACCGCTTCGTCGTACAGCGGATCGGCCTCGGCGTCGGGCGTGTCGCCGAACAGGTCCTGCGCCGCACCTTCCGATGCCGGGCCGTCGAGAATCCCTTCCTCGTACTGCGGTTCGCCGAACTGCTTCAGGTATTCGACGATCCGGTGCACTTCCTCGTCGGCGACGAACGCGCCGTGCACGCGCTGCGGATAGCCGGTGCCCGGTGGCAGGAACAGCATGTCGCCCTGGCCGAGCAGCGACTCGGCGCCCATCTGGTCGAGGATCGTGCGCGAGTCGATCTTCGACGACACCTGGAACGCGACCCGCGTCGGGATGTTGGCCTTGATGAGGCCCGTGATCACGTCGACCGACGGACGCTGCGTCGCGAGGATCAGGTGGATGCCGGCCGCGCGCGCCTTCTGCGCGAGACGGGCGATCAGCTCCTCGATCTTCTTGCCGGCGACCATCATCAGGTCGGCGAGCTCGTCGATCACGACGACGATCAGCGGCAGCGTCGACAGCGGCTCGGGGTCCTCGGGCGTCAGCGAGAACGGGTTGCCGATCTTCTTTTCCTTCGCCTCGGCGTCGCGGATCTTCTGGTTGAAGCCCGCGAGGTTACGCACGCCGACGGCCGACATCAGCCGGTAGCGCTTTTCCATTTCGCCGACGCACCAGTTGAGTGCGTTCGCGGCGAGCTTCATGTCGGTGACGACCGGCGCGAGCAGGTGCGGGATCCCTTCATAGACCGACAGCTCGAGCATCTTCGGGTCGATCATGATGAGGCGCACGTCCTCGGGCGCCGCCTTGTACAGCAGCGACAGGATCATCGCGTTGATCGCAACCGACTTGCCCGAGCCGGTGGTACCGGCGACGAGCATGTGCGGCGCCTTCGCGAGATCGGTGACGACCGGGTTGCCCGTGATGTCCTTGCCCATCGCGAGCGTGAGCTGCGACGCCGAGTGCTGGTACTGACGCGACGCGAGGATTTCGGACAGCCGGATCATCTGGCGCTTCGCGTTCGGCAGTTCGAGGCCCATGCAGGTCTTGCCGGGAATCGTCTCGACGACGCGGATCGACGTGAGGCCGAGGCCGCGCGACAGATCCTTCATCAGGCCGACGATCTGGCTGCCGCGTACGCCGAGCGCGGGCTCGATCTCGAAGCGCGTGATCACCGGGCCGGCGGACGCGCCGACGACCGTCACCGGCACCTTGAATTCCTGCAGGCGCTGCTCGATCACCAGGCCAGTCTGCGCGAGATGCTCTTCGCTGATCGTCTCGACGTCGTCGGACGCCGGTTCGAGCAGGTCGACCGACGGCAGCTCGATACTGAACGACGCGGGCGCGTGGAACTCGAACGCGTTCGGCCGCGGCGGGCGCGGCGGAGCGTCTGTTGCGGCGGGCGTGGCCGGGGCGGGCATCGCCTGGGCGGTGACGTCGGGCAACGCGGCGGTCGATGCCGTGGGGATTGCCGGAACGGGGATCGCAGGCGCCGGTGCGGCCGGTGCCGTTACGTCATGGATGGCAGTCGCGGGGAGCGTCGGTGCGATCGGGGTAGCGGTGAGCGCTTCCGATGCGATCGGGGCGACCGCGCCGGGCATCGCGACAGGCTGCGTAGCGGGCGCGACTTGCAGGATGGCGGTTGCGCCCGGAGTGGCGGGGATCGTTGCACCGAGGGCCGCGGTGGCCGGTGCTGCGGGAATTGCAGCGATAGTGGTGGCGGCAGTCGGGGCGGCAGGTAGCGCTGCGTCACGAACTGCGGTAGTCGGTGTCGCGGAAGCGATGGGCGTGGCGGTTGCGGCGGTCGGCGCGGCGAGCGTGGTCGAACTGGCAGCCGGTGTCGCCGGAACTGCGTTCGCGGCGGTTGTTGCGGTCAACGCACCAGGTGTGGTCAGCCAGGAAGCTGCGGTAGTCGGCGTCACAGGTTTCGCCGCGTCGAAGCTTGCAGCAGGCGTCGACGTGGCAGTTGCGTCGTCAGTCGTGCCGTCCCCCGCGTCAGGCAGCGCGCGACCATTGCTCGACGACGGCACGGCAGGCGGCTGCGCGGGCGTCACGAACGGCATGGCGTTGGCCGATGCCACTGCGGGTGAGGGCGCGGCGACCGTTGCTGGAGCAGGCATCTGCGTGGCGCCGGTGACGGGCGTCGGTGCGCTCGCGGCGATGGTGCGGGGAGATTGCGCCAGCGTGCCCACGGTTGGAGCGAACGGAGCCGTACTCGAGATTGCGGATGTGACGTCGCCGCGCGTCGGCGTCGCGGTCGCGGTCGCGACGGTCGATGATGCTGCGGCCGCGGGCGTTTGCGTGATCTGCGGCGCCGGCGTCAAAGTGGACGCAGCATGGGTCGCACTTGCAGGCGCTGGTTGCGGCGCGGCAGGAGTCGAAGGCGTCGAAGCAGCAACGGTGGCTGGTGCAACCGCCGCCGTGCTCAAGGCCGTTGCACCGGATGCGGCCGTCGCGACGCTCGGGATTGCGAGCGACGGTGCGTCGACCGCTGCCTTTTCCGGGTTGCCGCCAGTCGCCACCGGGGAAGCGGGCCGCGCTTCGACCGGATTCGACGTGACGGTGCGCTGATCATCAGATTCGGCGGCCAATACCGAATTGCCAGCATCGGCTGCCGTCACAAACCGCGGTGCATCTGTGTGATGCGTTGAAGGAGTGCTTTCGGAAGCGGTCGGCGCACGATCGGCCCGGACCGAATCGTCCGCCGCTGGCATGACGGGTTTGCTCGGTGACACGCCAAACGCGGACGCATCAATTTCCGTGGCTGGCACGGCCGCAGTTCCGGCACGCGGAACGTCCGGCGCCATGTTGGCAGCCGTGGCATCGATGGCGGCAGTCGGAATATCCGCGATGTCTTCCCAAGGGGCGAGATCCACTGGTGTTTCGACGCGCGGCGCGAGCGGCGAGTCGAGCGCTACCCCCGCAGCATGCGCATTGGCATCCGGTCCGTGTTCGACGGCGGGTAGGGGCGTCACGCCTGCATCGTGCGCAACGGCGACGTGCGTATCGTCGAAAGCCGCGACCGAGCTCACTGCGTCGGTCGGCGCCGCCGCGCGCGCGCCTTCGACAGCTGTCGCACCGCCGAGCGCCGTCCATTGCGCGGTGCTGGCTTCGATCGAGCGCAACGTATCGTGAACGCTCGGCGCCGGCGTGATCGGGGCTGCGGGCGTTTCCGCCCATGCATAGAGCGGTGCGCGCGCGGGCGCGGCGGCCGGCCGGCGCCGCGGTTGTGCGGGCGGCAACGGGGGTGTCGCCGTTCCGGCGACCGGACGTGTCAGGGGCCGCGCCGGGGCCGGGCTGGGCGAGCGGGGCGTGACGGTCGCACGCGGCGCCGCCGGCTGCTTGTGCGCGGCCATCGCCGGACGCGCCGGTGCCGCCGGCTGCGGCTGCGCGCGAGCCGGTTCGAAAACGACCGGGGCCGGATCGGGGCGCGGCGGCGCCATGCTTGCCGCGGCGCGCGCCGCACCGGCTGCGGCGTTGGCGGCAGCCACGGCGCTCGTGCTGCCGGCCGTGGGCACGGGCCGGTTCGCGGCGTTCGGTTTCAGCCAGCCGGCGGGCGCGACCGGTTCGGCGAGCGGCCGCTGCGCGGCCTGGCCGCGCACGTTCGCACGCGCCTGCGGATCGGGTTTCCACAGCGTCGGGCGCGCAAACCGGCCGTTCTGGCGGGGCGCCATCGAATTGACGGTGTGTGCGGTGGTCGGCTGGACATCGCCCGCGCGGCGCACGCGGCGCTCGTCGTCGCGATGCAGCGCATTGCGCGGCAGGTCCGCGACGCTGCGCGCATCGTCGTCGTCGCCGCGCGAGATCCTGAGCCCGAGCGACGTATCGAGCCACGCGGCGATGCGCTGCCAGCCGACGCCGGTCAGCCACGGCAGGCCCGCGAAGAACAGCACGACCATCGCGAGCGGCGTGCCGATATGGCCGAGCACGCGTTCGAAGCCGGCCGCGAACGCGTGGCCGAGCAGGTTCGTGTCGGGGCCGGACAGCGCGCTCGTCAGCGTGGAGCTCGCGACGAACACGCTCGCGAAGCCGAGCCATAGCCGGATCGAGCCACGGCCGGCATGCGCGCCGCTGCCGGGCAGCAACGCTTGCGCGAGGCGCCAGATGAGAAGGGTGAACCAGACGGCGGAAACGCCGAACCAGCCGAGAACGACCGTGTGCATGCTTTGAAACAGGAATGGGACGGGGAGCGCGACGCGCGACCCGCCGAGTTTAACCGGCCGACCAAGAAGACTCTAAGGCAGCGTGCTGCAGGACAGGCTCGCCCGTTGCAACGTGCGGCGGGACGCGGTCAGCTTGCCGTCGTCCCGCGCGAACCCGGTGTTACGGGCCGCGGCGCGTGAAGATCAGCGTCGCGCCGTCGGCGGTGACGATCTGCAACTGCTGCGGCGCGCGCATCTGCACGCCTGCCTTCGTGACGTGCGCGAGCGCGTCGAGATAGGCGTGCTCGAGCTGGCCGCCGAGCGTGCCGTTGCAGGCCATCCGCGTGCCCGCGAGCGGACCGAAGCTCAGTACGCCGTTCTTGACGTCGTAGGTGCCCATGTAGCGGTTGCAGCCGGAGAACCCGGACGCGCGGCGCACGCCCGATTCGGTCGACAGCGCGAGCTTGATCGGTTCGCCGTTGTCGCCGTGCGGGACCGTGCGCGGCGTGCCGTCGGCGTTCTGCCAGCTCGTGAGTTCCCAGCTCGTGTCATCGAGCAGCTGGACGGCGGCGGGGTTGTACGGATCGGGCGCGGGGGCGGCGGCGTCGGGATGCGTCGGCATCGAGCAGGCGGCGAGAAGCGTGGCAAGCGTCAATACGCCGAGCGGCGCGCGCAGCGAGCGAAACAGACGGGTGCGCGTGCGTGCGGCTGCGGTCGGGTGGGGCATGAGCCTCGTTCCTCTTCATGTTCTGAACAAGGCGTAAGAGTAACGCACTCGCCTCGCGTCAGGCGAGGCGACCATCCGCGCGCGAATTCGTTCGCGGCCGGCCCGCGCGACGCAAGAGCGCGATACGAGCGGGGTACGAGCGCAGTACGAGCACGGTACGAATTCGGTTCGAGTTCAGTACAAAGCGGGCCCGTCCGGCGCCGGTGCGCGTGTTAACATCGCAGTCGTTTTCGACCTCCAACCTGAAGCGGGAAATCATCACATGCAGATCGGTCAGCGGCTCGGTACGCCGCTTTCGCCTTCGGCCACGCGCGTCATGCTGCTCGGCGCCGGCGAACTCGGCAAGGAAGTCATCATCGCGTTGCAGCGGCTCGGCGTCGAGGTGATCGCGGTCGACCGCTATCCGGACGCACCCGGCCACCAGGTCGCGCATCGCGCACACGTGATCGACATGACCGACGCCGCCGCGCTGCGCGCGCTCGTCGAGACCGAGCGTCCGCACCTGATCGTCCCCGAGATCGAGGCGATCGCGACCGATGCGCTCGCGGCAATCGAGGCGGCGGGCATCGCAGAGGTGATCCCGACCGCACGCGCGACCCAGCTCACGATGAACCGCGAGGGCATCCGCCGGCTCGCCGCCGAGGAACTCGGCCTGCCGACGTCGCCTTACGCGTTCGCCGAATCGTTCGACGCGTTCCGCGCGGCCGTCGCGAAGATCGGCATGCCGTGCGTCGTGAAGCCGGTGATGTCGTCGTCGGGCAAGGGGCAGTCGGTCGTGCGCGGCGACGCCGACATCGAGCCCGCGTGGCAGTACGCGCTGGCGGGCGGGCGCGTGAATCACGGCCGCGTGATCGTCGAAGGCTTCGTCGATTTCGACTACGAGATCACGCAGCTCACGGTGCGTGCGATCGATCCGGCCAGCGGCGAGACGCAAACCTATTTTTGCGAACCGGTCGGCCACGTGCAGGTCGCGGGCGACTACGTCGAATCATGGCAGCCGCAGCCGATGTCCGCGGCAGCGCTCGCACGCTCGCGCGAGATCGCGCACAAGGTGACCGAGGCGCTCGGCGGGCGCGGGATGTTCGGCGTCGAGCTGTTCGTGCGCGGCGACGAGGTCTGGTTCTCCGAAGTGAGCCCGCGGCCGCACGACACGGGCCTCGTCACGCTCGCGTCGCAGCGCCAGTCGGAGTTCGAGCTCCATGCGCGCGCGATTCTCGGGCTGCCGGTCGACCCGACGCTCGGCGCGCCCGCCGCGTCGGCGGTGATCTACGGCGGGCTCGACGAGCGCGGCATCGCGTTCGAGGGCGTGCGCGACGCGCTTGCCGTGCCGGGCGCCGACCTGCGCCTGTTCGGCAAGCCGGAGAGCTTCGCGAAGCGGCGCATGGGCGTCGCGCTCGCGACCGGTGCCGATATCGACGAAGCCCGCGAACGCGCGAAGCGCGCCGCCGCGGCCGTCAAGCCCGTCTCGGCACGCTGACGACAGGAGGCGCGCGATGTCTGCAACTTCGTTTCTGCGGCGTGTCGCGCGCTTCGGCGTCGTGCTCGCACTTGGCGCCGGCCTCGCGGGCTGCGGCCTTGCCGCCGCACCGTGCCGGGTCGCGTCGGCCGGGCTCAAGATCGTGCCGCTCGTCGGCCACGTCGCCGCCGCGCCGACCGATGCCTGCGCGGACGTCATCGATCCCTGATAACGATAACCGGCGCGCCCGGACGGACGGGCGCGCTTTCACACCACGTCTCGCGAGAGAACCTGCATGATTCGTCAAACCCTCGCCACGCTTGCGCTGGCCGGCCTGTCCGTGTCGATCGCGCATGCCGCGCAACTGACCGTCGAGGAAATCGACGCGGACGCGCGCCAGACGGCCGTTTACCAGTGTGCGAACCAGACGCAGCCGGTGCGCGTGTCGTACTGGCTCGCGGGCAACGGCCAGAGCTTCGCGCTCGTGCCGGTCAACGGCCAGCGCCTGCTGTTCGTCGATACCGTGTCGGCGTCCGGCGTGCGCTACCAGGCTGGCCGCTATACGTGGTGGACGAAGGGCAGGGAAGCGACGCTGCGCGACGAAATCGCCGACGAGAAGGCGCCGCCGCTGCTGTCCGGCTGCGTGCAGGTCGAGAAGAAAAAGAAGAAGGGCTGAGCGCCGGCTGGCGGTCCAGAATCCGCCGGCCGGCCGGCCGGCCACGCCGGCGCGTGGCGTCGCGCGGGCGGCCGTGGATCCGCAGCCGGCAACATTGGTCGGCGAACATTCGCCGGCAGCATTCGCCGGTAACATTGGCCGGCAACGTCCGCGGGCACCGGCCGGCGCCACCACAGCGACGTGCCGATTGGCTGTCACAGACAGTTTGCTGCGCAGTGCTACAATACGGCCCTTTCCGCCGGCATTCGCGCCGAACGGAGTCCGCACGGCCTGGAGCCCGGCGTTCGCATGAACCGGCCCCAAGCGCCAGAGCGGCGCCGCGCGGCGCGCCGCGGCTCCGTCTACTTCCGAAATGAGATTTGCGCAGCGGCCCGCCGGGCCGAGCTGACGCGTGATGTCCCCGCCGCGCCTTTTGAGCGAAACGCCACCATGTCCGATTCTGTCGCCAAGCCAGTCGACGCAACCTTCGATCAATTCGGCCTTGCCGCCGACATCCTGAAAGCCATTGCGGAGCAGGGCTATACGACGCCGACGCCGATCCAGGCGCAGGCGATTCCGGTCGTGCTCGCCGGCCGCGACGTCATGGGCGCCGCGCAAACGGGCACCGGCAAGACCGCGAGCTTCTCGCTGCCGATCATCCAGCGCCTGCTGCCGCAGGCCAACACGAGCGCATCGCCCGCGCGCCACCCGGTGCGCGCGCTGATCCTCACGCCGACCCGCGAGCTCGCCGACCAGGTCGCCGCGAACGTGCACGCTTACGCGAAGCACACGCCGCTGCGCAGCGCGGTCGTGTTCGGCGGCGTCGACATGAACCCGCAGATGGCCGAGCTGCGCCGCGGCGTCGAGATCCTGATCGCGACGCCGGGCCGTCTGCTCGACCACGTGCAGCAGAAGACCGCGAACCTCGGGCAGGTGCAGATTCTCGTGCTCGACGAGGCCGACCGGATGCTCGACATGGGCTTCCTGCCGGATCTGCAGCGGATCCTGAACCTGCTGCCGAAGGAGCGCCAGACGCTGCTGTTCTCGGCGACTTTCTCGCCCGAAATCAAGAAGCTCGCGTCGACCTACCTGCGCAACCCGCAGACGATCGAGGTCGCGCGCAGCAACTCGACGAACGCGAACGTCACGCAGATCGTCTACGACGTCGCCGAGGGCGACAAGCAGGCGGCCGTCGTGCAACTGTTGCGCGATCGCGGGCTCAAGCAGGTGATCGTGTTCTGCAACAGCAAGATCGGCGCGAGCCGGCTCGCGCGCAACCTCGAGCGCGACGGCGTGGTCGCGTCGGCGATCCACGGCGACAAGACGCAGATCGAGCGGATGCAGGCGCTCGACGCGTTCAAGCGCGGCGAGATCGAAGCGCTCGTCGCGACCGACGTGGCCGCGCGCGGCCTCGACATCGCCGAGCTGCCGGCCGTGATCAACTTCGACCTGCCGTTCAACGCGGAAGACTACGTGCACCGGATCGGCCGCACGGGCCGCGCGGGCGCGACGGGCGATGCGCTGTCGCTGTGCAGCCCGAACGAGCGCAAGCAGCTTGCCGACATCGAGAAGCTGATCAAGCGTCCGCTCGACGTGCAGACGCTGTCGATCGACAAGCCGGCGCGGCACCGTCACGACGAGCGCGGCGGTGAGCGTGGCGAGCGGGGTGGCCGCCGCGAGCGTGACGAGCATCGTGGCGCATCGGGCCGCCGGACGTCCGGCGCCGAGCGCGGTCATCATCGTCGCCACGAGGCGCCGATCGACGATTTCTTCCTGAAGCCGTATGAGCCGTCGGCGCAGGCGAAGCAGGCTGAAGAGCCGAAGCACGTTCAGCCGGAGAAGAAGGGACCGAAGCGCCAGGTGGCCGCGCTGCTCGGCGGGTTCGGGATGCCGCGCAAGCCGTCGGCATAAGCGAAACAGGCAGTCGGCCGCGATCCGAAGGTCGGACAAGACGGGCGCATGCGAGCAGCATGCGCCCGTTTTTCATTTGCAGGGTCCGATGTGGGGCAATATGGTGGCGCGAGGCCGGCGCCGAGTCGCTGAGAATCGGTGCCGGATCGATTCCGGCGAGCGGGCGAAGCCCGCGCTTGCGCGCGGACGACGGTGGCGTGCTAGTGCGCCGGCCCGAAGCGCCGCGCCCATGCGGCCGTTGCCGCCGCGTAGAACGCGTCGAGCGTCGCGCCCGGCAGCTCGCCGTGGTCCGGCGCCAGGCCGAGATGGGCGGCCGCGGCTTGCAGCGCGGGCAGCGGATCGTCACGTTCGAGTGCGATCGCGCCGGTCTGCTTGCTGAGCTTCTCGCCGTTCGCGTCGACGACGACAGGCACGTGCAGATACGACGGCGTCGGTACGCCGAGGCAGCGTTGCAGATAGATCTGGCGCGCGGTGGAGTCGAGCAGGTCGGCGCCGCGGACGACGTGCGTGACGCCGGCATCGGCATCGTCGACGACGACCGCGAGCTGGTAGGCCCACAGGCCGTCGGCGCGCTTCAGCACGAAGTCGCCGACTTCGGTCGCGAGGTTCTGCGATTGCGTGTGCTGCCAGCGGTCGTCGAACGTGACGATCGCGGCATCGCCGTCCGGCACCCGCAGCCGCCATGCGCGCGCGGGCTTGCCGTGCAGGCCCGACCGGCAGGTGCCCGGATACGCGAGTGTCGTGTGGCGCTCGTGCGCGGCACGCAGCGAATCGGCGATTTCCTTGCGCGTGCAGCCGCACGGATAGACGAGCCCCGTCGCGTCGAGGCGTTCGAGCGCGGCCGAATAGGCGGCTGCACGCGTGCTCTGCCACACGGGCGGCTCGTCCGGCGTCATGCCGAAGTGCACGAGCGTCGCGAGGATGTCGTCGGCGGCGCCGGGCACCGTGCGCGGCCCGTCGATGTCCTCGATGCGCACGAGCCAGGCGCCGCCGTGCGCGCGCGCGTCGAGCCAGCTCGCGAGCGCGCCGACGAGCGAACCGAAATGCAGCGGGCCAGTTGGCGACGGCGCGAAGCGGCCGCGATAGCCGTTCATCGGAGTCTGCGGCGCTTGCTTATGCGGCGTCGCCAGCGTTCGCGCAGGCCGGGCAGGACTCGCCCGGCACGAAGCTCGGCGATTGCTGCGCTTCGGGCGTCACGACCGCGCGGCACGCGAAGCAGGTGACGTTCTCGGTGGGCTCGAGCTGCGGGTTCAGCGCGGTGCGATAGTCGAACACGAAGCAGTCGCCGTGATAATGCGCGCCGCCGACTTCCTCGAAGTACTTGAGGATCCCGCCTTCGAGCTGGTACACGTTGTCGATGCCGATCTCCTTCATGTGGATCGCGGCCTTTTCGCAGCGGATCCCGCCCGTGCAGAACGACACGACCGTCTTGCCTTCGAGGTCCGCGCGATTCGCGTCGATGACTTCCGGGAATTCGCTGAACTTGCCGATCCGGTAGTCGAGTGCGTTGTCGAACGTGCCGACGTCGACCTCGAACGCGTTGCGCGTGTCGAGCATCACGACCGGACGGCCCGCGTCGTCGTGGCCGCGGTCGAGCCAGGCCTTCAGCGTGCGCGCGTCGACGAACGGCGCGCGGCCGAGTTCCGGCTTGATCGCGGGCTTCTTCATCGTGATGATCTCGCGCTTCAGGCGCACGAGCATGCGGCGGAACGGCTGCGAATCGGACAGGCTCTCTTTGAACTGCAGCGTCGCGAACTTGCCTTCGAACAGCGGATCGTGGCGGATGTAGTCGATGAACGCGTCGGCCGCGTCGCGCGTGCCGGCGATGAACAGGTTGATGCCTTCCGGCGCGAGCAGGATCGTGCCGCGCAGGCCGAGTTCGTTGCAGCGGGCGGTGACGAGCGGGCGCCATTGTTCGTTTGCGTCGAGCGACACGAAGTGGTAGGCGGCGAGATTGACGATACTCATGATGATCGGACGAGAAAACGGCCGCGCCCGTGCGGCTGTCGCACGGAGGCTCGCAAAAAGGGGTGCGAAGCCGGGCTGATAGGTCGAAAACTCGTATTATCCCGCAAACCGCGCGCGATCCGGCAGCTGGCCGTCCGGCCAGTGGCGCGGCGGGTGGTCGCGCCCTCGGCCGAACGGCCAACGCGGGGATTTTTTGGGCAGCCTGCACGACGACGCGGCTACAATAGCGCCCATGTCAGATCCCCGTTTCGTCCATCTTCGCGTTCACTCCGAATTCTCGATTGCCGACGGCATCGTGCGTCTTGACGACGTCGTCAAGGCGGCGGCCGCGGACGGTCAGGGCGCGCTCGCCCTCACCGATCTCGGCAACGCGTTCGGCCTCGTCCGTTTCTACAAGGAAGCCCGCGGCAAGGGCATCAAGCCGATCGCCGGCTGCGACGTCTGGATCGCCAACCCGGACGACCGCGACAAGCCGTCGCGGCTGTTGCTGCTCGTCAAGGACAAGCGCGGCTACCTGAATCTCTGCGAACTGCTGTCGAAGGCGTGGCTCACGAACCAGTATCGCGGCCGCGCGGAACTGGACGCGAGCTGGCTCGACGGCGAGCTCGCGCAGGGCCTGCTCGCGCTGTCGGGCGCGCAACAGGGCGACATCGGCCTCGCGCTCGCGGCCGGCAACGAGGAAGCGGCGCGCCGTCACGCGGCGCGCTGGGCGAAGGTGTTTCCGGGCGGCTTCTACATCGAGCTGCAGCGTTATGGCCAGCCGGGCGCCGAGGCGTACATCCAGCAGGCGGCGACGCTTGCCGCGGAGCTGAAGCTGCCGGTCGTCGCGACGCATCCGACGCAGTTCATGACCGACGACGATTTCACCGCGCACGAGGCGCGCGTGTGTATCTCGGAAGGCGACATCCTCGCGAATCCGCGGCGCCAGAAGCGCTTCACGACCGACCAGTACTTCCGCACGCAGGACGACATGGCCGCGCTGTTCGCGGACCTGCCGTCCGCGATCGCGAACACGGTCGAGATCGCGAAGCGCTGCAACCTGACGCTCGAGCTCGGCAAGCCGAAGCTGCCGCTGTTCCCGACGCCGGACGGCATGTCGCTCGACGAGTACCTGATCCAGCTGTCGAAAGAAGGGCTCGAAAAACGGCTCGAGCAGCTGTATCCGGATGCCGCCGAGCGCGACGCGCAGCGCGACACGTACTACCAGCGGCTCGAGTTCGAGTGCGGGACCATCACGAAGATGGGCTTCCCGGGCTACTTCCTGATCGTTGCCGACTTCATCAACTGGGCGAAGAACAACGGCGTGCCGGTCGGCCCCGGGCGGGGTTCGGGCGCCGGTTCGCTCGTCGCGTACGCGCTCGGCATCACCGATCTCGATCCGCTGCGCTACAACCTGCTGTTCGAGCGCTTCCTGAACCCGGAGCGGGTGTCGATGCCCGACTTCGACATCGACTTCTGCCAGCACGGCCGCGATCGCGTGATCCAGTACGTGAAGGAGAAGTACGGCGCGGATGCGGTGTCGCAGATCGCGACGTTCGGCACGATGGCCGCGAAGGCGGCCGTGCGCGACATCGGGCGCGTGCTCGACCTCGGCTACATGTTCACCGATGGCATCGCGAAGCTGATCCCGTTCAAGCCGGGCAAGCACGTGACGATCGCCGACGCGATGAAGGAGGAGCCGCAGCTCCAGGAGCGCTACGACCACGAGGACGAAGTCCATCAGCTGCTCGATCTCGCGCAGCGCGTCGAAGGCCTGACGCGCAACGTCGGGATGCACGCGGGCGGCGTGCTGATCGCACCCGGCAAGCTGACCGATTTCTGCCCGCTCTACACGCAGGGCGACGACGGCGGCGTCGTCAGCCAGTACGACAAGGACGACGTCGAAGCGGTCGGCCTCGTGAAGTTCGACTTTCTGGGCCTCACGACGCTGACGATCCTCGACTGGGCCGAGCGCTACATCCGCCGGCTCGATCCGTCGAAGGCCGACTGGTCGCTCGCGCAGGTGCCGCTCGACGATCCCGCGTCGTTCCAGATCCTCAAGAAGGCCAACACGGTCGCCGTGTTCCAGCTGGAAAGCCGCGGCATGCAGGGCATGCTGAAGGATGCGCAGCCCGACCGCTTCGAGGACATCATCGCGCTCGTCGCGCTGTACCGTCCGGGCCCGATGGACCTGATCCCGAGCTTCTGCGCGCGCAAGCACGGCCGCGAGATCGTCGAGTATCCGGACGACCGCGTCGTTCCCGTCCTGAAAGAGACCTACGGCATCATGGTCTATCAGGAGCAGGTGATGCAGATGGCGCAGATCATCGGCGGTTACTCGCTCGGCGGCGCGGACTTGCTGCGCCGCGCGATGGGCAAGAAGAAGCCCGAGGAGATGGCCGAGCATCGCGAGATCTTCGCCGAGGGTGCCGCGAAGAACGGCCTCACGCGCGAGAAGTCCGACGAAATCTTCGACCTGATGGAGAAGTTCGCGGGCTACGGCTTCAACAAGTCGCACGCGGCGGCCTATGCGCTGCTCGCGTACTACACCGCGTGGCTGAAGGCGCACCATCCGGCCGAATTCATGGCGGCCAACATGACGCTCGCGATGGACGACACCGACAAGGTGAAGATCCTGTTCGACGATTGCGTCGTGAACAACCTTGCCGTGCTGCCGCCGGACATCAACCAGTCGCATTACCGTTTCGAGCCGGTCGCGGAAGCGGACGGCAAGCGCTCGCGCACGATCCGCTATGGCCTCGGTGCGGTGAAGGGCAGCGGCCAAAACGCGATCGAGGAAATCCTGCGCGCGCGCGAGGAGAAGCCGTTCGCCGACCTGTTCGATTTCTGCGAGCGGATCGACCGGCGCGTCGTGAACCGCCGCACGATCGAGGCGCTGATCCGCGCGGGCGCGTTCGATTCGCTGAACGCGAACCGCGCGCAGTTGCTCGCATCGGTGTCGCTCGCGATGGAGGCGGCTGACCAGGCCGAGGCGAACGCAATGCAGGCGGGCCTGTTCGACATGGGCGCCGAGTCGCCGCACGCGCACGCGCTCGTCGACGAGCCGGCCTGGGACGACAAGCGCCGCCTGCAGGAAGAGAAGGGCGCGCTCGGCTTCTATCTGTCCGGCCACCTGTTCGACGCGTATCGCGGCGAGGTGCGGCGCTTCGTGCGCCAGAAGGTCGGCGAACTGAAGGAAGGGCGCGACAAGCTCGTCGCCGGCGTGATCGCGTCGCTGCGCACGCAGATGACCCAGCGCGGCAAGATGCTGATCGCGCTGCTCGACGACGGTTCAGGCCAGTGCGAGATCACGATCTTCAACGAGCAATTCGAGGCAAACAAGGCGCTGTTCAAGGAAGACGAACTGCTGATCGTGCAGGGGCAGGCGCGCAACGATGCGTTCACGGGCGGCATCCGCTTCACCGCCGACACGGTGATGGACCTCGAGCGCGCACGCAGCCGCTACGCGCAGGCCGTGCGGCTGACGATGAACGGCAACGCGGACGCGGCCGCGCTGCGCCGCGTGCTCGAGCCGCATGTATCGAAGGACGAGCCGTCGGCGGCAGGTGCCGTCGACGCGCCTGCGCCGCGCGGCGGGCGCGACGGCGGCCGCCGGCAACCGCCGCCGCCGCTGCCGAACGGTCTCGCGGTCCAGATTCACTACAGCAGCGCCCGTGCGCAAGGCGAAATGCGCCTTGGCGACGCGTGGCGCGTGAAGCCGAGCGACACGCTGCTCGCGGAGCTGCGCGCGGCGTTCGGCGGCAGCATCGTCGAGATCGCGTACTGAGCGGCCCGGGGCCACTGACGTGTCGCGGCGGCTGCGCGACGCCGACCGGCTGCGGCGCCCGCTCGAAAATACAGACCGTCATGACAGCAAGAATGGCTAACGACAATTCGACGGCGCGGATCCTCGTGATCCGGATAGATTTTCTGGGCGACATGCTGTGCACGACGGCGTTTCTCGGCGCGCTGAAGCAGCGCTGGCCCGGCGCGGAGCTGCACGTGGTCGCCAATACGTACAACGCGGGCGTACTGGCCGGCAACCCGGACGTGCATACGGTGCACAAGTACGTGTACAGCCGGCAGTGCGAGCGTAACGATCGTCCGGGCCGATGGCGGGCCATCGTGGACCGGCTGCGGCTCGTGCGCCGCCTGCGCCGCCTGCGCTTCGACCTGGTGGTCGTCCCCAACGGCGGGATGCACCGGAGCAGCGTGCAGTTCGCGCGGCAGCTCGGCGCGAAGGATTGCCGCTGGCACGACGCGGAGTCCGAGTTCGACGACCGCCAGCCCGAGCATGTCCGCACCCGGCCGATGCGCCATGAAGCATTGTCCGGATTCCAGCTCGTGCCTGAACTGGCGCGAACCGACATCGAAGGTCTCGCGCTGTTCGCGTACCCGAACCGCGCGCGGCAGGACGTGTGGCATCGCCTGCTCGGTCCGCGCACGCTGCCGCGAGTCGGCCTGTTCGTATCGAACAAGGCGGCCGAGCGGCGCTGGAGCGGGGACAAATGGCGGGACCTGAGCAGGCGGCTCGGCGGGCTCGCCGACGTGATCGTGTTCCGCGATCCGGCGGGCGCGGACGATCGCGACGCGTGGGGTGATTTGGCCGTGCGGCATGTCGCGCCGGCGTCGGTCGCCGATCTGATTGCGGCCGTGAGCCTGCTCGACGTCGTCGTGTCCGCCGATAGCGCGCCGGTGCACCTGGCGTCGGCGCTCGGCGTGCCGGTCGCCGCGTTGTTCGAGGACCGGCCGGAGAAATACCTGCGCTGGCATCCGCTCGGCGTGCCGCATGTGATCCTGCGAGCCGGAGCGGCGGTCGACGCGATTGAAGTCGACGCGGTCGAGCGGGCGGTTCGTGATCTGCTCCAGCCCACCGAGCGCGGCGATGTCGCGGCTGCCGAGCCGGTTCTCGGGATGCCGGCGCCGACCGCAACGACGGCAACGCCCGCAACGCCCATATCGGCAGCAACCGCTTCGTAACTCTCGCTCGCTCGCCGCGCGGCGCGCCGGATTCCCGCCGCGCCGCGGCCCCCACACGGCCCGCGCCGGTTGCCGCAAAATCCTGTACATTGCCAGCCTTGTTCGCCAGCCAGATAGACGGATCGATTGCCTTGGCCCTGTTTTCTCCCGCCCGCCCGCCCAGAACCATCCTCGTTGCAGCACCGCGCCGCATCGGCGACGTGCTGCTGACGACACCGCTCGTGCGCTCGCTGAAAGCCCGCTGGCCGGACGCGCAGATCGACATGCTGGTGTTTCGCGGCACCGAGGGCGTGCTCGAGCACAATCCGGACCTGCGCCACGTGATCGTGGTCGCGCAGCGCGCCGGGTTCCGCGAACGGCTGCGCGACGCGCTATCGATGTGGCGCCGCTACGACCTCGCATGCGCAGCGCTGAGTTCCGACCGGCCGCGCTTCTACAGCTGGTTCGCGGGCCGCAAGCGGGTCGGCCTCGTCGATCCGGACCGCGTCACCTGGCTGACCCGGATGATGCTGCACGGCATCGCGATCAATCATCACCAGTCCGCGCACACCGTCGTGAGCACGCTGGCGCTCGCGCCCGTCATCGGCATCGAGCCCGTCTCCGAAGTCGTCGCGCCCGGCATCGGCGACGATCCCGCGCGGCGCGCGCGGTTCGACGCGTGGCTCGCCGAGTCACCCGCGGTGCGCGACGGCAAGCCGCTCGTCGTCCTGCATCCGTATCCGATGTTCCGCTACAAGCAGTGGCGCTCCGATGGCTGGGTCGAGATGATCGACTGGCTGCGCGCCCACGGGTTCGCGGTCGCGCTGTCCGGCGGCCCGGCACAGGGCGAGCGCGATTACGCGGCGCACGTGGCCGCCGACGCGGGCGGCGACGTGCTGAATCTCGTCGGCCGCCTCACGTTCGGCGAGAGTGCGGAACTCGTGCGGCGCGCGCGGCTGTTCATCGGGCCCGACACGGGCGCGACACATGTCGCCGCGGCCACCGGCACCGACACGATCGCACTGTTCGGGCCGTCCGATCCCGTGCGCTGGGGGCCATGGCCGCAGCACTGGCCCGCGACCGAGAATCCGTGGCCGCTGCGCGGCTCGGGCCGGCACGGCAACGTTTATCTGCTGCAGGGAGAGGGCGATTGCGTGCCATGCCGGCACGAGGGCTGCGAGCGCCACGTCGACAGCCGCAGCGACTGTCTCGTCAACCTGAGTGCGCAGCGCGTGAAGGCCGCGGCGGCCGAGATGCTCGGGCTCGCTGCGCCGGACGTGACGGCCGTCGTCGACGCGTCGCGGTTGAGCCGCGACAACGCGAGCCGGGCCGCGACCGGTTCGGCAAAAGACTGATCAGGGCGTCCGGCATGCCCGGCCGGCCTGAGCGCGGCGGCTCACGGACACTTCATTGACGGTGACCGGCGCGACCGGCGTCAGGCGCTTCGCCTGATCGCCGACGTTTCGCGCGGCAGCACGGCGCCGCGCTCGCTGCAACCGACCAGGATGCCCGCGAGCAGCACGATCAGGTGACCTTCGGCGAAGTCGAGCAGCAGCGAATTCGCGAGGCTGCCGATCGCGAAGATTGCGAGCCACGCGAGCAGCAGGTGCCGCGAGCGCGGATCGAGCGCGCGGCTGCCGCGTGCGATCTGCACGATCAGGTTGATGAACAGCAGCACGCCGACCGTGCCAAGCTGGACGGCCATCAGCAGGTACTCGTTGTGCGGGTTCGACGTGAGCTGGCCTTCGGCGGCGGACTTGCCTGCCGTCAGCTTCTGGAACTCGAACTCGAGGCCGCCCGCGCCGTAACCGATCACCGGCCGCGCGCGATACAGTTCGAGCCCCTTCTTGTACCACTCGAGCCGCAGCCCGGTCGACGTGGCCGCATCGCTCTGCCGGTATTGCTGCACTTCGGACACGACCTTCACGAGCCGGCCGCCGTGAATCGTACACGCGGCGACGACGAGCGCCGCTGCCGCGACGACCAGCGCGCCCGCGGCAAGGCCCGCGCGCAGCGCCGAGCGCATGCGCAGCGCGAGCACGAAACGCAGTGCGACGACGAGGATCAGCAGCAGCGCGATGACCTGCCCCGTGCGTCCCTGCAGCATCACGAACACATTGACGAGCGACCACGCGGCGATGCCGGCGAACGCGGCACGGGACAGCGCCGTGCGGGCCGTCAGCGCGAGATCGGCCGCCTGGTAGAACAGCAGCGCGCCGAACATGCCGGCCGCGATGTGATTCTTGAACACCCACGCGCGCGACAGCGGCAGTTCGGTCGCATGCGCGGGCCCGATCGCGGTGAGCCCGAGGTAGTTCGTCGTCGACAGCACGAGGATCACGCACAGCGTGCCGAACCAGCAGCGCCGCACGATTGGCGCCCAGTTCGAATGGCGGAACGCGAGCACGGCGAACGGCAGCAGCAGCAGCTTGTCGTACTTCGCGACCCAGCCCCACGCCTTGTCATGCGGCGCGACGGTGTACACGACGCTTGCGGTCAGCGCGGCCATCAGCAGCAGCGCCGCGAGCGACGCGGGGTCGGTGACGAGCGAGCGCAGGTCGCGCCAGAATTCGGGCGCGATCACGAGCGCGACCGCGAACAGCGCGCAGAACACGTTCGTCAGCGCGGTCGAGACGGGCACCATGCATAGCGCGGCGACGGCGAATGCGCGGGCGGCGGTCAGGCGCCGCGAAGCGGGAGCGGAAAACGAAAGCATCGAAACCTGTCGGATAGGCGGTTGCGGCATGCGTGCACGATGCGGCGCGCCACGCGTCCCGGCGGCAGACGCGGGGACAAACTGCGGCGGGGACAAACCGCGCAGTATACGCGAACCACCGGGCATTTCCGTGGGGTTTCGGGGGACGCTTCAGCTGAATGCGCGCTTGATCCTGGAGCGCAGCAGCGCGCGCTTGAGCCGGCCAACGACTGCCGGCGTGTCGAGCGCGACGCGCGTGCCGGCCGGCTCGCCGCGGTGCAGGTAGTAGCGGTCGAAGGTCGCCTGCGTCATGCCCCATTTGTTGAGGAACTGGCGACGGCCGTCGTTCTTGACGATCTTGCCCGTGCTCTTCTGCTGGAAGTGGTAGACGAGGCTGTCGCCGACGCCGACGAAGATCCGGCAGCCGGCGTCCCAGAATTTCATCGAGAAGTCGTTGTCGCTGCTCATGCCGGGCGACAGCTCGCTGCTGTAGCCGCCGATGCGGTTCCACCAGTCGCGGTGCACGAGCGTCGGCGGCCAGGTCGAGCCGAGCCAGTCCGCGCGTACGAGCTTCGGTGCGGCCGCGACGAGGCCTGCCGCGTCGAAATGCTCGGCGTCCCGGCCGAAATCGCTGACGACGACGCACGGATTGCGCGTGTCGACCGGCTCGACCATCGTGCCGGACAGCATGAACAGGTCGGTCGGCATCTGCCCGATGCGCCGCACGAGCGCCGCATCCCAGCCGGGGCAGCAGAACATGTCGTCGTTCATGTAGACGACGTAGTCGCGTGTCGCGCGCGCCGCGGCGAGGTTCACCGCGTGGCAGATGCCGATGTTGGCCGGCGATGCCGTGTATTCGATGCCTTCGCTGCGGACCCAGTCGAGCGTGCCGTCCGAGCCGTCGTTCACGTGCACGATGATCTGGTGCTCGTACGCGGAATGCCGGCGCAGGCTGTCGATGACGAGCTTGAGGTACGGCAGGTTGTTCCAGGTCGGGATGATGATGGAGAACATGGCGGTCGGAATCGGTGGTCGTCGTGTCGGGCGGCGCGCGGGGCGGCCTCGTCGGCGCGCGCCTGGCGCGCAGGCAGCCCGGCATTGTACCGCCGCCGCCGCGCGCCGTCGGTGGTCAGCGGATCAGTGGCTCAACGGCTCAACGGCCCAGCGGCCCAGCGGCTCAGTGGCTTAGCGACCCGGTTCGTGGCCGAGCTTCAGGAACCGGTAGTAGACGGTTTCGGCGTTGAACACGGCGATCATGAAGCCCGCGCGCCCGTCGAGAAAGCCGCGCCGCAGCACGTAGGTCCGCACGAACGCCCACAGGCCGCGCGCGACGGCCTTGCCGAAGCCGCCGTGCTGGCCGGCCGCGCGGCGCTGTCGCGCGCCCGCGGTCGAGTACGCGTCGAGCTTGCGCACCACCGTCTCGAAATCCTCGTACGAGTAATGCATCAGCTTGCCTGTGAGGCGTTGCGCGGGCGTGTCGAACACGAGGCGCTCGTGCACGAGGTCATCGGAGAAGCGCGCAGCTCCTTGCCGGAACAGGCGCGGCACCCAGTCCGGGTACCAGCCGCTGTGGTGGATCCACTGGCCGCAGAAGCTCGACAGCCGGTCGAGCGCATAGACCTGGGCGGCCGGCTGCCGGAGCGCGGCGCGGATCGACTGCGCGAGTTCCGGGCTGACAATTTCGTCGGTGTCGAGCGACAGGATCCAGTCGGTCGAGAGCGCGTCGAGCGCACGGTTCTTCTGCGCGCCGAAGCCGGGCCAGTCGGTCCGCACGATCACGCGCGCGCCGTGCGCCTGCGCGATCGCGACGGTGTCGTCGGTGCTGCCGCCGTCGATCACGACGACGTCGTCGGCGAACGCCAGCGCGTCGAGGCACTGCGCGAGCCGTGCGGACGCGTTGAGGGCGATGAGGGCGACGCCGAGGGAGGGTTCTGCCATGAAATCGTCGGAGGGATGGAGGATACGGTGAGCGGCAGTATACCCGCGCTACCCAAGCCGCCACCGCCCGCCGCCGTCGGCAGCGGCCATGCCGGCAAGGACGGTGCGGCTATAATGTTGGGCCTTTTATGTTGGGCCTTTTCGGCACCCGCCCGGCGGGGTCGGAGACCCGGTCGACCTCGTCCCCGGGCGCCGCGACGCCGCTCAAGAAGGATTGCCTTGGATACTCAGAACACGCTTCGCAAACCCATCGACCCGGCCGGCACATCGCCGGCCTCGGTCTTCAAGCGCCTGTGGCCGTACATCAAGCCGCTCATCGGCATCGTGGTGCTCGCCGTGATGACGATGGGCGTCGTCGCGGCGACGGAAGCCGGGATCCCGGCGCTGCTCAAGCCGCTCCTCGACCACGGCTTCGGCTCGCACGGCAGCGACCGCGCGAAGTGGTACGTGCCGGCCGCGGTGATCGGCCTCGCGTTCGTGCGCGCGGTGTCGCAGTACACGTCGAACTACCTGCTCAACTACGTCTCGAACCGGATCCTGCTGCAGCTGCGGCTCGAGATGTTCAAGCGGATGATCCACACCGGCGCGTCGTTCTTCCAGCGCGAAACGGCGAGCACGGTGATCAACGCGATCGTGTTCGAGGTCAACCAGATCCTGTCCGTGCTGACGGGCGTGATGGTCACGCTGGTGCGCGACTCGCTGACGGTGATGTTCCTGCTCGGCTACCTGTTCTACCTGAACTGGCGGCTCACGCTGATCGTCGCGGTGATCCTGCCCGGCATCGGCTGGCTCGTCAGCAAGATCAACCGCCGGCTGCGGCGCCTGAACCGCGAGCACCAGACGCTCACCAACGAGCTGTCGTACATCGTCGAGGAGACGGTCGGCGGCTACAAGGTCGTCAAGGTGCACAACGGCGAATCGTACGAGATCGACCGCTTCACGACGATGAGCAAGCGCCTGCGCGGCTATGCGATGCGGATGACGATCTCGGGCGGGCTCGCGCAGCCGCTCACGCAGTTCCTCGCGTCGATCGCGCTCGCGGTCGTGATCACGATCGCGGTCGTGCAGTCGTCGAACGACCAGACGACGGTCGGCGGCTTCGTCGCATTCGTCACGTCGATGCTGCTCGTGATCTCGCCGCTCAAGCACCTGATCGACGTGAACCAGCCGCTGCAGCGCGGGATGACGGCCGCCGAGCTGATTTTCGGCCTGATCGACGAGCCGGCCGAGCCGCAGGGCGGCGGGCGGCCGCTGCCGCATGCGCGCGGCGAGATCGAGTTCCGCAACGTGTCGTTCGACTACGGCGCGTCCGAGCGGCCGACGCTCGACCGGATCTCGTTCAAGGTCGCGCCGGGCGAGATGGTCGCGCTCGCCGGGCCGTCCGGCAGCGGCAAGACGACGCTCGTGAACCTGCTGCCGCGCTTCTTCGACCCGACGGGCGGCGCGATCCTGCTCGACGGCGTGCCGGTTGCCGACTACGACCTTCATGCGCTGCGCAGCCAGATGGCGATGGTGAGCCAGGACGTCGTGCTGTTCAACGATACGGTCGCCGCGAACGTCGCGTACGGCCAGACGCCGGATCGCGCGCGCGTGCAGGCCGCGCTCGAGGCCGCGAACCTCGCCGACGCGGTCGCCGCGATGCCCGACGGGCTCGACACGATCGTCGGCGGCAACGGCATGCGGCTGTCGGGCGGCCAGCGGCAGCGTCTCGCGATCGCGCGCGCGATCTACAAGGATGCGCCGATCCTGATCCTCGACGAAGCGACGTCGGCGCTCGACTCGGAATCGGAACGCCACGTGCAGGCGGCGCTCGAGCGGCTGATGGAAGGCCGCACGACGCTCGTGATCGCACACCGGCTGTCGACGATCGAGCGCGCGGACCGCATCCTCGTGCTCGAGGCCGGCAAGATCGCCGAAGAGGGCAGCCACGACGAGTTGCTGCGCGTCGGCGGCCTGTATGCGCACCTGCACCGGATCCAGTACCAGCAACAGGCGGCCTGAGCGGCGCGCGGCCCGGCGCGCGCCGACGTTGCGCCGGCCTCGCGCCGCTGCGCTACCTGCGCCGGAACCAGCGCCGCTCGATTTTCGCCATCCCCCAGCACACGCCGAGCGCACAGACCGTGCCGAGCGTCACTTCACCGAGCCGCATGAGCGGAATGTCCCACAGCGGGCCGCTGCCCGGGAACAGCATCACGATCGTCGCGGTGACGCCGCCGAGCCGCGCGGCACTGCCGACGTTCAGGCACCAGCAGCAGACGATCACGACCGCGACCGCGACCGCATAGGCGAGCATGTCGTGGCCGCCGCCGAACGCCGCGCCCGCGAAGCCGAGCACGCCGCCGACCATCGCGCCGACGAACTGGTCGCGCGACAGCGACATCGTGTCCGAATAGTTGTGCTGCGTGACCGCGATCGCGGTGATCGCCGCCCACACCGCCTGTTCGGTGTGCAGCGCGCGGCCGATCCCGTATGCGAGGCACGCGCCGCAGACAGCCTGCAGCGCCATCAACCCGCCTTGCGCGAGCCGCTCGCGCAGCGACAGCCCCTTGAACAGGTCGAAGATCGATTGCTGGATCTGCTGCCGGGTTTCGTCGAGTGTCCTGAGCGTATTCATCGTCGTGCTGTCATGAAACGGAAGAGGGCGGCGCGCGGGGCGCGTCAGTGCGCCTGCTCGGGCGATGCGGCGGCGGGCTCCTCGGCCGCGTCGTCGCCGTTCACGACCCGCGTTTCCGGCATCACGAGCCACACCAGCAGCACCGCGAGCGCGCCTGCCGCGGCGAGCCCGAAGAAGCTGACCGCATTGCCGAAATGGTCGGCGACATAGCCGGCCGCCGCCGTGCTGAAGGTCGCGCCGATCCCCGCCGCGAGGCCGAACAGGCCGATGCACAGGTTATAGCGGCCCTTGCCGCCCGCGACGTCCGCGGCGATCAGCGGCAGCATCACGCCGAACACGGCGGCGCTGATGCCGTCGAGCATCTGCACCGGCACGAGCAGGTACGGGCTGCTGACGCCGGCGAACAGCAGCGCGCGCACCGGCAGTGCCGAGAAGCCGAGCAGCAGGATCGGCCGGCGGCCCCAGCGCTGCGCGGAGCGGCCGACCCACGGCGACAGCATCGCGACGATCGCCTGCGGCACGATGATGCATGCGGCGATCACGAGCTGCACGTTGTCGCCCATGCCGGCCGTCACTTCGCCGGCCGCGAGGTTGAGCATCGCCGCGTTCGACAGGTGGAACAGCACGACACACGCGGCGAAGATCAGCATGCGCCGGTCGCGCAGCAGCTCGAGCAGCGTCTCGCGCGGCTCGCCGTCGCCATCGTCCCGGCTGTCCCGGTTGTCCTTGTTGTCCTTGTCGTCGTGCCGGCTCCCGCCGTGCGGGATCACGGTATGGGTCGGCTGGATCATCGCGAGCGCGAACAGCGCGGGCACCGCGAGCACCGCGGTCAGCCAGAACACCGCGCGCGCGGAAAAATACTCGCCGGTGAGCCCCATCAGGCCCGCCGCGACCGCGCTGCCGATCGACGCCCAGCGCGCGTTGCGGCCGAGCCGGTCGCCGAGGTCCGCGCGGCCGACCAGCGAGAACGAGATCGCGGCCATCGCCGGCACCAGCATGCAGCTCGCGAAGCCGTGGAACACCTCGGCCGCGATCACCGGCACGATGGTCGGGCTCGCGGCGAGCAGCACCGCGGACAGGATGATCGCCGCGATCGCCCACGCGGCGGCGCCTTTCTTGTTTTTCAGCGCGTCGACGGCCGCGCCGCCCGGCACCTGGCTCACCATCGCGCTGATCGTGCCGATCGACAGCACCATGCCGATCTCGCCCTGCGTCCACTTGTGCGACGCAAGGTACGACGCGATGAAGGGGCCGAAACCCGTTTGAACGTTTGCGACGAAAAAGTTGAGCCAGTCGAGGGCCCGGAGACTGCGCACGCTGACGGTATGCTTGATCGTCATCGGGCAACACTCGCAGACGAAGCCGGCGCGGCGGCGGTGGCCGGCGGCGAGACCGCGACGATCGGCTTGTCGGCCGCGTAGGGCGGCGATGCCTTGATCTGCGCGTCGTTCAGGTCGAGCTGCGGATGCAGCGCCTTGTCGCGCGTGACGAAGCGCAGCGCGGCCCAGTTCGCGGCGATCGAGCGGCGATCGGTATTGACGAACCCGCCGAGGTCGAGCACGACGGCCTGCGGTTGTGCGTCACGGTCGATCAGCACGTCGACCACGCGGCCGATCTTCGTGCCATTCGGCCGTTCGACGTCGCTGTCGAGCATCGGCAGCCGCGTCGCGGGCGATGCCGCGGCCGAGCCCGACAGCGGCACGGCCTTCGGCCGCGCGGCCGGCGGCAGGTCGCCCGACGGCACGTCGAGCACGATCGGCTCATGCTTGCCGCCCGGCGTGAAGCGGAACACGTTCCACGGGAAGATGACCTTGCGGTCGCCGACGCCCATGAAACCCTGAAGGTTGACGACCATTTCACGCGGCTTGCCGCTCGCGTCGGCCACCATGTCGACCGCGCGGCCGATCACCTTGCCGTTGCGGCGCGCGACTTCGCTGTCGAGCAGCGCATGGATCTGGGTGCGGTCGAGCGCGCGTGTCGCGACGAGCGGCGCTGGCGGTGGGGGCGGCGGGGGCGGCGCTTCGGGGCGCTGCACGGGCTTCGGCCGCGTCACCTCGCGGTGCGGCTTCTTCGGCGTTTCCGGTTCCTCCGGCTGTGTCGGAGCCGGCACGGGCGGCATCGTCAGCGGCTCGCCGGCGGTCTCCTCGACCGGTTCGACGAGCGCCTCGCTGATCGGCGCGGGCGGGCTCTGGGTCGGCAGCAGCCCGCAGCCGGACAGCAGCGCGGCGGCGAGGAGCAGGAAGACCGTCGAGGACGGGAACGACATGCGGGACGCGGGAAGAAGCGGATATCCGCCGCTCATTGAAACTCACTCCAAGGGTCGGGACGTGCCCGGAGGCACGCGGCTGGCGATGGATGGCGGGTGCGGGCGGCGCACCGCGCGAGGGGAGAGTTTAACGTGTCTCGCGGGAAAGGCTGATGAAGGAGGGGGACGCTTCGCCGTGAAGCGGCAAGAAATACGGTGTTGCGGTGCGGCCGGCGGGATGGGACGGGACGATCCGGAGGCGCCCGGCAACGCGCGGAGTGGCCGGCCTCGTCGCAACCGGCCCGCTTGCGGCCCCTTTCGTCGCACCGATCGACGGCGAAGGGGCCGCGCGCATCAATTGTTACTTGACGAGCCCGCCGAGCGTGGCCGTGACGGGTGCGAGCAGCCCGCCGCCGGTCTTCGCGAGCGTGCCGCCCGAGCTGCTGCCCGTCAGCCCACCGGCGGGCGAACCGCCGGTGGCACCCGAGACTGCGCCGGTCACGGTGCCGACAGCCGACGTGAGCGCGCCCGTCGCGCTGCCGCCGCCCGTTGCGCCGCCGAGCGCGCCGGTCGCCGTCGACACGAGACCCGTCACCGGCGCGAGCGGATTGGCCGCGCCCGTTGCACCGCCGCCGCCGAGCAGCGCGGTGCCCGCGGTCGCGACCGTGTTGCCGGTGGCCGTCACCACGTTGCCGACGCCGGTCGTGACCGGGTTGTTGCCGGTCTTCGCGATCGTCGTGCCGGCGCTCGCGACGCCGTTGCCGACAGTCGTGACGATGTTCGTGAGCGGCGCGCCGAGCGGCGTGCCCGATCCGACCGTCTGCGTGAGCGAGCCGACCGTCGACGTGATCGGCGTGATCGCCGAGCTCGCGGCCCCCGTGACCTGCGCGACCGGGCCCGTCGACAGCTGCGTGCCGAGCGTCGCGCCACCTCCCGCGAGCGTGTTGCCGAGCGTTGTGATCGCGCCGCCGACCGGCGACGTGACGGGTGCGAGCGGCGACAGCGCCGAACCGCTGCCGCCGAGGCTCGACACGACGCCGCCGGTTGCCGCGACCGCGTTGCCGAGATTCGTGACCACGCCGCCCGTGCTCGCGACCGTCGTGCCGACCGGATTCGACGACGCGCCGAGTTGGCCGAGCCCCGAGCCGATGCCGTTGCCGAGCGTCGTTACGGCGGCGCCCGCGTCCTGCACGACGGTGCCGAGACCTTGCGTCGTCGCGGGGCTCGCACCCGGCAGCGACTGGCCGGCGATCGCCGTGCCGACGCCGGAGACCGCGCCGCCCGCGGCGGTCACGATGTTGCCTGACGCCGCCGCAGTCTGGCCGATTGCATTGGCCGACGCGCCGCTGCTGCCTGATGTGCTGCCGGTGGTGCCGCCGGTCGTGCTGCCGGTCGTGGTGGTGCCGCTGCCGCTCGCGCTGCCGGAACCGCTGCCGCTGGCCGAGCCGTTGCCGGCGGCGCCGGTCGTGGCGGTCGTGTCGCTCGAACCGGAACCGGAGCCGCCGGTGCCCTGGCTCAGCGAGCCGGAGCCGCCGCACGCGGACAGCGAGAGCAGGGCCGCGACGCCCGCTGCGATCAGGGTCGTTCGGAGTGCTTGGCGATTAACGTTCAGCATGGTCGTGTCTTCCTCGTGTCGAATCAATGGAGCGGGGGTCAGGCGGGCATCGCCGTCGGCAATGCGTCGCTGGCGAACATCTCGCCGAAGTGTGGTGGATGGGGGCGGCATGTCATCGGTTGTCTCCCTGTCTGGCCTGTCGTCGTGCCGTGATGTTTTGCCTGGTCGGAATCCGGATCGCGTTTGAAACGAACGGCTGACATTCTTTCGTATTGCTTTCCGATCGCGCCGTGATTCATCGGATTCTTCGCGATCAGAGTAGGGGAACGGGCGCGAGACTTCCTTTAACCATCGTTAAATTGAAGTAAGCGTCCGATTCATTCGCGCGGTCGGGGAATGCGATGTCAACGCGGTCGCGGATCGCAGCGGGAGGAGGGAAAGGAGGAGAGGCAGCGCAGCGGGAGAGGGGGGAGCAGGCAGGCGCGGCTGCGGTGCGCGTGCGCGCGGCAGCGGCCTGCCCTCGACAGCCGGGCGCGTGGCCGCGGCCGTCGATGCGGCGGGACGCTCAGGCCTCGGGATACCAGGCGTCGGTGAAAGCGCCGAGCTCGACCTGTGCGAGTTCCGGCCGTGCGCCGAGCCACGCGCGTACTGCTTCGCGATCCGCTTCCGTCGTCGTGCCGCGCGGCGCGCCGGAGATCACGTACGCGTTGATGTCTTCTTCCGCGGACGCGACGGTCAGCAACCCGTTCGCTTCGACGAAGTCGATGAACGCGTCGATCAGTTCGCCGCGTTCGAGGTCGCTCGGTTCGCCGCGGAATTGCGCGGACACGGTGAAGGCCAGTTCCTGGAATTCGCCGATGTGGAGTTTCTTGCGCTGGCGCCGGTTGTGTTGCTTGCTCATGGTGTTGGATGCGTGAGTGTCTGGGTGGAAAGGGAAATGCTGCGCGCGGCGGCCGGATGGTCGCGCTTTACATCAGCACGATGTCATATTGCTCCTGGCTGAGATTCGACTCGACCTGCAGCGATACGGGCTTGCCGATGAAGTCGATCAGCATCGCGAGATGCTGCGACTCTTCATCGAGGAACAGGTCGATCACCTGCTGCGCGGCGATCACGCGGAACTCGCGCGGATTGAACTGGCGCGACTCGCGCAGGATCTCGCGCAGGATGTCGTAACACACAGTGCGTGACGTCTTCACCTGGCCCTTGCCCTGGCAGGTCGGGCACGGCTCGCACAGCACGTGCGCGAGCGATTCGCGCGTGCGCTTGCGCGTCATCTCGACGAGCCCGAGTTGCGAGAAGCTGTTGACCGTCACGCGCGTGCGGTCGCGCGACAGCGCCTTCTTCAGCTCGGAGAGCACCGCGTCGCGATGCTCGGCGTTCTCCATGTCGATGAAGTCGATGATGATGATCCCGCCGAGGTTGCGCAGCCGCAATTGCCGCGCGATCGTGTGCGCGGCCTCGAGGTTGGTCTTGAAGATCGTGTCGTCGAAGTTGCGCGCGCCGACGTAGCCGCCGGTGTTCACGTCGATCGTCGTCATCGCCTCGGTCTGGTCGATCATCAGGTAGCCGCCCGACTTCAGGTCGACGCGGCGCGACAGCGCGCGCTGGATCTCGGTCTCGATGTTGTACAGGTCGAACAGCGGCCGCTCGCCCGTGTAGTGGTGCAGCTTCGGGCTCACGGCCGGCGTGAACTCGGCCGCGAATTCGGAAAGGCGCTGGTAGGTCTCGCGCGAATCGACCTGGATGCGTGTCGTGTCGTCGTTCGCGAAATCGCGCAGCACGCGCTGCGCGAGGTCGAGATCCTGATACAGCAGGCTCGTTGCCGGCAGCCGCTGCGCCTGGGCCACGATCGTCGTCCAGGTCTTGCGCAGGTAGGTGACGTCGCCGGCCAGTTCGTCGGAAGTCGCGTCCTCGGCGATCGTGCGCACGATGTAGCCGCCTTTCTCGTCCGGCGGGATCACCGCGGTCAGCCGCGCGCGCACGGCCTCGCGCTCGGCCTCGCTCTCGATCTTCTGCGAGATGCCGATATGCGGCTCCTGCGGCAGGTAGACGAGCGTGCGGCCCGCGATGCTGACCTGCGTCGACAGTCGCGCGCCCTTCGTGCCGATCGGATCCTTGATTACCTGGACCATCAGCGTCTGGCCTTCGAACACCGTCTTCTCGATCGGCTGGTGCGGCGTGCTCGCCTGCGGCTCGCCGGCGAGGCGCGGCTGCCAGATGTCGGCGACGTGCAGGAATGCCGCGCGCTCGAGGCCGATGTCGATGAACGCCGACTGCATGCCGGGCAGCACGCGCACGACCTTGCCGAGATAGATGTTGCCGACCCGCCCGCGCGACAGCGTGCGCTCGACGTGAAGCTCCTGCACCGCGCCTTGCTGGACGAGTGCGACCCGCGTTTCCTGCGGCGTGAGGTTGATCAGGATTTCTTCGTTCATGGTGGAATTCAGAAGTCGACGCGCGCAGCGCGCAGCAGCGCGGCAGTCTCAAAAAGGGGCAGACCCATGATACCCGAATGGGAACCGGCGATTCGCTCGACGAACTCGGCTGCGCGCCCCTGGATCGCGTATGCGCCAGCCTTGCCGAACGGCTCGCCGGTCTCGACGTAGCGCGCGAACGCGTCGCGCGGCGCGGCCGCGAAGCGTACCGACGAGCGCGACAGCGCCGGCGGCAGCAGCTCGCCGCGCGCGTCGACGACGGCCACCGCGGTCAGCACTTCGTGCTCGCGCCCGCCAAGGCGGGTGAGCATCGCGAGCGCGTCGGCGGGGTCGGCGGGCTTGCCGAGGATCGCGCCGTCGATCGTCACGGTGGTGTCGGCCACGAGCAGCGGCGCGGCGGGCTTGCCGCTCGCGACGAGGCGCGCGCGCGCGGCGTGCGCCTTCGCGACGGTCACGCGCAGCACGTAGTCGTCGGCGGTTTCGCCGGGCAGCTCGGCTTCGAGCGCTTCGGCGTCTTCGTCGGGGCGGGGCAGCAGCAGGTCGAAGCGCACGCCGATCTGCTGCAGCAGCTCCTGGCGGCGCGGACTTTGCGAAGCGAGGTAAAGGGTCGGGAACAGCTCGGAGGAAATGCGGGACGGCATGGTGTCGTTATCTCGTTGGGCGCGTGGGGCGCGCGTCGCGAGGACGACGCGTCATGCGCGGTGATAGGGGTGATTCTGCGTGATGCTCCACGCCCGGTAAAGCTGTTCGGCGAGCAGCACGCGCACCATCCCGTGCGGCAGCGTCATGCTCGAGATGCGCAGCAGCAGGTCGGCGCGCGCCTTCAGCTCCGGATCGAGGCCGTCGGCGCCACCGATGATGAAGGCGACGTCGCGGCCGTCCTGCTGCCAGCCGGGCAGCGCCTGCGCGAGCTGCATCGTGGTCCAGTCGCGGCCGCGCTCGTCGAGCGCGACGATCCGCGCGTTCTTCGGCAGCGCGGCCTCGATCTTCTGCCGCTCGGCGGCCATCACGCTTTCGGCGCTGCGGCCGCCGGAACGCAGTTCCGGCTTGATCTCGCGCAACTCGATGCGCAATTCGGGTGGCATCCGCTTCGCATATTCGTCGAAGCCGGACGCGATCCAGCCGGGCATCTTGTGGCCGACCGCGAGGATGAAGAGCTTCATCGGGACGATTCGTAACGACTCAGCGGCGGCGCGCGGTGGTCTTGCGCGCCGGGCGTGCCGGTGCTTCTTCCTCGTCTTCCTCGTCGTCGGCCTGCGCTGCCGCCGCACCGTTCGGCGCCTTGCCGCCGCCGAGCTTCATGCGCACCGGCTTGTCGCCCCAGATTTCCTCGAGGTTGTAGTACTGGCGCAGCGCGGGTTGCAGGATGTGCACCACGGCGTCGCCGCAGTCGACGAGCACCCATTCGCCGGTGTCCTCGCCTTCGGAGCTGACGACGTCGCCGCCGGCTTCCTTGACCTTGTCGCGCACGTTCGACGCGAGCGCCTTGGTCTGGCGGTTCGACGTGCCGGACGCGACGATCACGCGGTCGAACAGTTCGGTGAGGTGGGCCGTGTTGAACACTTTGATGTCTTGCGCCTTGACGTCTTCGAGGGCGTCGACGATCACGCGCTGCAGTTTGCGAATATCCATGAGATCAGGACTGGTAGAGATGATGTTGAAGAATATAGGCCCACACGGAGGGCGGCACGTGCTCGGCCGCCGCGTCGGGCATGTGTGCGCGGCGCGCGAGGCAGTCGCGCAGGTGCGCGCGGATGTCGGTCGCGGCGATGTCGAACGCGAGCGTCGTGTCGATCAGCAGGTGCCCGGCCGGCGTGCCCATCAGCACGTCGGCGCCGGCCTGCCGCGCGGCAACTTCCTGCGCGACCGCCTGCGGCGCCGCAGCAAGATCGAAGCCGGGACGGGTTGACACGCAGAGGTGCGCGTAGTCGAACAGCCGCCGCCATTCGTGCCACGTGTCGAGGCGCACGAGCTGGTCGGCGCCGATCAGCAGCGACAGCGACGCATCGGGCCCGACACGTGCGCGCCAGCGCGCGAGCGTATCGACCGTATAGGTCGGCCCCGCGTGCTCGATCTCGTCGGTCGCGACGCTGATCGTCGCGCCGGGCAGCGCGAACGTCTGCGCGGCGGCACGCGTCATCGCGAGCCGGTGCTCGGCCGCGGACACGTCGCGCTTCTGATACGGCTGCCCGGCGGGCAGCAATACGAGCTCGGTCAGGCCGAGCACCTCGGCGAAGCGGCGCGCGAGCGCGAGGTGGCCGTCATGGATCGGGTCGAACGTGCCGCCCAGCAGGCCAATGCGACGCAAGAGCGGGCGCGGCAGCGGGGCGGGTCGGGCGGTGGTGTCCAGAAACGGGTCCTTTCAGTTACGTGTGTTGCGTTTGTTGCTGTCGTTGCAGTGGCGCGCGGGGCTCAGACCCAGTCGCGCGGCACGATGAAGTCGCTGTACAGACGCGCTTCCGGCGAGCCCGGCTCGGGCTGCCAGTTGTAGCGCCAGTTCGCGACGGGCGGCATCGACATCAGGATCGACTCGGTCCGGCCGCCGCTTTGCAGGCCGAAGTGCGTGCCGCGGTCGAACACGAGGTTGAATTCGACGTAGCGGCCGCGGCGATACGCCTGGAACGCGCGCTCGCGCTCGCCGTACGGCGTGTCGCGGCGGCGCTCGACGATCGGCAGGTACGCGGCGAGGAACGCATCGCCGACGCTCTGCATCATCTCGAACGCGCGTTCGAAACCGGGCTCCGCGAAATCGTCGAAGAAGATTCCGCCAATGCCGCGCGCTTCGTTGCGGTGCTTCAGGAAGAAATACTCATCGCACCACTTCTTGAAGCGCGGATACAGGTCCGCACCGAACGGATCGAGCGCGTCCTTGCAGGTCTGGTGGAAGTGTCGCGCGTCGTCCTCGAAGCCGTAAATCGGTGTCAGATCCATGCCGCCACCGAACCAGAACACCGGCTCCTCGCCGGGCTTCGTCGCGATCAGCATCCGCACGTTCATGTGCACGGTCGGGCAGTACGGATTGCGCGGGTGCAGCACGAGCGACACGCCGATCGCCTCGAAGCCGCGGCCCGCGAGCTGCGGGCGCGCCGCGCTCGCCGACGGCGGCAGCGCGTCGCCCGCGACGTCGGAAAAGCCGATGCCCGCGCGCTCGAACACCTGTCCGTCTTCGAGGATGCGCGTGCAGCCGCCGCCACGCAGCTGCTCGCCAGGCGCGCGCTGCCACGTGTCGGTCGCGAGCGGCGTGCCGTCGAGTGCGCCGAGCGCGTCGGCGATACGCGTCTGCAAGCCTTGAAGGTACGCGCGCACGCGCGCCACGTCGTAGGTCGAATCGGTCATGTCAGGACTGGGTGCCCCCTTCGGAAAAGGGTGTGCATAAAAATGCATCTGCCGGGCATTCTATCGAACCCCGGCAGAGGAGGGCGCCGCCGCGACAGGCGGCGCCGGTTGCCAACGTCACGCGCTCTTGCGGTTCAGCGCGCGGTAGCCGATGTCGCGGCGGTACTGCATGCCTTCGAAATTGATCTGGTTGATCGTGTCGTATGCATGCTGCTGCGCTTCGCGCACCGAATCGGCGAGGCCGACCACGCACAGCACGCGGCCGCCCGACGTCGTCAGCTTGTCGCCGTCGAGCGTCGTGCCCGCGTGGAACGTCACCGCCTGTTCGGTCTCGGCCGGAATGCCGTTGATGCGGTCGCCCTTGCGCGGCGAGTCCGGATAGCCGTGCGCGGCCAGCACGACGCCGAGCGCGGTGCGGCGGTCCCAGTCGAGCTCGACCGTGTCGAGCGTGCCTGCGATCGCCTGCTCGACGACCTTCGAGAAATCGCTCTTCAGGCGCGCCATGATCGGCTGCGTTTCCGGGTCGCCCATCCGGCAGTTGAATTCGAGCGTGCGCGGATTGCCTTCCTTGTCGATCATCAGGCCTGCGTACAGGAAGCCCGTGAAGCGGATGCCGTCCTTCTCCATCCCGCGCACGGTCGGCATGATGATCTCGCGCATCACGCGCGCGTGCATCTGCGGCGTGACGATCGGGGCAGGGGAATACGCGCCCATGCCGCCCGTGTTCGGGCCGCGGTCCTCGTCGAGCAGGCGCTTGTGGTCCTGGCTGGAAGCCAGCGCGAGCGCATGCTTGCCGTCGACCATCACGATGAAGCTCGCTTCCTCGCCGTCGAGGAACTGCTCGATCACGACGCGCGCGCCGGCGTCGCCGAGCTTGTTGCCCGACAGCATCATGTCGACGGCTTCGTGCGCTTCTTCCAGCGTCATCGCGACGACGACGCCCTTGCCCGCGGCGAGGCCGTCGGCCTTGACGACGATCGGCGCACCCTTCGCGTCGATGTACGCATGCGCGGCGGCTGCGTCGGAGAAGGTTTCGTACTCGGCGGTCGGGATGCCGTGACGCTTCATGAACGCCTTCGCGAAATCCTTCGAGCTTTCGAGCTGCGCCGCTTCGCGGGACGGGCCGAAGATCTTCAGGCCGCGCGCGCGAAACAGGTTGACGATGCCGGCCGCGAGCGGCGCTTCCGGGCCGACGAGCGTGAACGCGACGCCTTCGCTTTCCGCGAAATCGGCGAGCGCGTCGAGCGACGTGATGTCGATATTCTTCAGACGCTCGTCCTGCGCCGTGCCGCCATTGCCGGGCGCGACGTAGACCATCTGGACGCGCGGCGCCTGCGCGAGCTTCCACGCCAGCGCATGTTCGCGACCGCCGGAACCGACGACGAGTAGTTTCATGGGATTCCCCGCAGACTAGAAAACAGGGCGGCCGGCACGCTCAGGCGCGCCGGCCGCGGTATCGGTCGGGCCGCCGCCGCGAACGAAGCACGGCGGCAGGCATCTCATTCCTCGACGACGATGGCGTTCGTGTACACGTCCTGCACGTCGTCGAGGTTCTCGAGCGCGTCCAGGAGCTTCTGCATCTTCACCGCGTCGTCGCCCGTGAATTCGACTTCGTTCTGCGGCTTCATCGTCACTTCGGCGAGTTCCGCCTTGAAGCCGGCGGCTTCGAGCGCGTCCTTCACCTTCGAGAATTCCTGCCAGTCGCACAGCACTTCGATCGAGTCGTCGTCGTTCGTGCTGACGTCGTTCGCGCCCGCTTCGAGCGCCGCTTCCATCAGCGCGTCTTCCGACGTGCCCGGCGCGAACAGGAACTGGCCGACGTGATCGAACATGAACGCGACCGAGCCGTCGGTGCCCATGTTGCCGCCGAACTTCGAGAACGCGTGGCGCACTTCCGCGACCGTGCGGGTGCGGTTGTCGGTCAGCGTGTCGACGATGATCGCCGCGCCGCTGATGCCGTAGCCTTCGTAGCGGATTTCTTCGTAGTTCGCGCCGTCCGCGCCGCCAACGCCGCGATCGATCGCGCGCTTCACGTTGTCCTTCGGCATGTTCGCGTCGGCCGCCTTGTCGACCGCGAGACGCAGGCGCGGGTTCGAGCCGATGTCGCCGCCGCCGAGGCGCGCTGCGACCTGAATTTCCTTGATCAGGCGAGTCCAGATCTTGCCGCGCTTCGCGTCGGCCGCTGCCTTCTTATGCTTGATGTTGGCCCATTTCGAGTGACCAGCCATACGTTTCTCCGTCGCCCGGGCGCGTTGCGCGGGCGTTTAAGCCAATGTGTCGTTGAATCGGCGGCCGTTCGGGCGGGCGTGAAGCCGCGGGGGCCGCGCGTGTCGAGTGGAGCGAGATTTTATCACGCGGCGGGCGTCCGCTTGGGGCCGTTGAGCATGGCCGGATGGCCGGGTCCGGCCGCCGCGAAACCGGCGGAGGCCGGACGGCCGGCCCATCGGTTCGCCGGACGGGCCGTACCCCGGTTGGCCGTACTGCGGATGGCCGTATCCCGGACGGCCGTACCCCTGGTCGCCATACCCCGGGTGGCCATACCCCGGGTGGCCATACCCCGGGTGGCCATACCCCGGAAGGCCGGCCCCCGGACGACCGTACCCGTCAGTTCTTCGTGCCGAACAGGCGGTCGCCCGCGTCGCCGAGCCCCGGCACGATGTACGCGTGCTCGTTCAGGTGCGAGTCGAGCGACGCGACGTACAGCTTCACGTCCGGATGCGCGTCCTGGAACACCTGCACGCCTTCCGGCGCGGCGACGAGCGCGACGAACATGATGTTCGCGGCCGGCACGTTGCGGCGCTTCAGCACGTCGACCGCGTGCACGGCCGAGTAACCGGTCGCGACCATCGGGTCGCACAGGATGAAGATCCGGTCCTCGAGATCCGGCAGGCGCACGAGGTATTCGACCGGCCGGTGGTCTTCCGCGCGATAGACGCCGATGTGGCCGACGCGCGCCGACGGGACGAGGTCGAGCAGGCCGTCCGACATCCCGATGCCCGCGCGCAGCACGGGCACGATCGCGAGCTTCTTGCCGGCGATCACCGGCGCGTCGACCTCGACGAGCGGGGTTTCGACCCGCTTGGTCGTGATCGGCAGGTTGCGGGTGATTTCGTAGCCCATCAGCAGCGTGATTTCGCGCAGCAGTTCGCGGAACGTGCGCGTCGACGTGTCCTTGTCGCGCATGTGGGTCAGCTTGTGCTGGATCAGCGGGTGATCGAGGATGAAGAGATTCGGGAAACGGCTGTCCTGTTTCATGACGGGGCGCCCTGCGGGCAAAAGGGTATCGGGGGCGCAGCCGGGCGACGGGCCCGACTGCGCGAATGGACGCAAGTTTACCAAGACGGCTCGCACGATCCGGATATTATCGACGTCTGACCGACAACCCGCGCGCCGCCCGCGGACGTTCGCCGCCGATTGGCGTCGATTGGCGTTGACTGACGCCGATCATCGGCGCGAACGGGGCACCGGCCGGCGCGCTGTTACCAAACGGATATCGACGATGGATCTCGGCATCGCAGGCAAGACCGCGCTCGTGTGCGCGGCAAGCAAGGGCCTCGGGCGCGGCTGCGCGGAAGCGCTGGCCGCCGAGGGCGTGAACCTCGTGATCGTCGCGCGCACGCGCGACACGCTGGAGGAGACCGCGGAGGAGATCCGCGCGGGGGCGAACGTTACCGTGACCGCGGTCGCGTGCGACATCACGACGCCGGACGGGCGCGCGGCCGCGCTCGCCGCGTGCCCGCAGCCGGACATTCTCGTGACGAATGCGGGCGGCCCGCCGCCGGGCGACTTCCGGGATTTCTCGCACGACGACTGGATCCGCGCGCTCGAGGCGAACATGCTGACGCCGATCGAGCTGATCCGCGCGACCGTCGACGGGATGATCGCGCGCCGCTTCGGCCGGATCGTCAACATCACGAGCTCGGCCGTGAAGGCGCCGATCGACGTGCTCGCGCTGTCGAACGGCGCGCGCTCGGGGCTGACCGGATTCGTCGCCGGGCTCGCGCGCAAGGTCGCCGCGCACAACGTGACCGTCAACAACCTGCTGCCGGGGCTGTTCGACACCGACCGGATCGCGACGACGCTCGCCGCGTCGGCGCAGGCGAAGGGCGTGACGGTCGACGAAATGCGCGCGCGGCGCGCACAGGAGATTCCGGCGGGCCGTCTCGGCACGCGCGAAGAATTCGGCGCCGCGTGCGCGTTCCTGTGCAGCGTGCACGCGAGCTACATCACCGGGCAGAACTGGCTGCTCGACGGCGGCGCTTACCCGGGCACATTCTGACGGGCGCGGCGCCGCCGGCTTTTACAACGACAACACACCAAACGACGAAGGATCCTGGAGATGAGCACACTCTGCATCGCACTGATTGCGCACGACGCGAAGAAGGACGAGATCGTCGCGCTCGCGGGCGAGTACCGCGCGACGCTCGCGCGCTGCCGGTTGGTTGCGACCGGCACGACGGGCGGCCGCATCGCGGCCGCGCACGGGCTCGAAGTCGAGCGCAAGCTGTCGGGGCCGCTCGGTGGCGACCTGCAGATCGGCGCCGAGCTGGCCGAGGGCCGGGTCGACATCGTCGTGTTCCTGCGCGACCCGATGACCGCGCAGCCGCACGATCCGGATATCACCGCGCTCGTGCGCGCGTGCGACGTGCACAACGTGCCGTGCGCGACCAACGTGGCGACTGCGCGGATGCTGCTCGACGACCTGATGCGGAAGATGGCGGAGGCCGCGTAGGTAGCGCGGCCTGGGCGGAGCCGTCTCGGTGCGGCCGGCCAGGTGCGGCCGGCCTGGCGGCGCGTCGGACCGCACGCATCGCCCCTGATTGTCCCTGATAGTCCCTGCTGACGGCAGGGCAATGCACGGATCGCCGCGACGCGCGAGAATCTGGCGTCGCGATGCGCGGCCCGTCCGGCTAAAGGCCGGAGCAGGGCGCGCCGTATCGCCGAACCCGGAGTGTCCCCCTACAACAGACGAAGACGAGGAGCGAAACGATGCCGAAAGCAATCCGATACGACCACGCGGGCGGCCCCGAAGTGATGAAGTGGGTCGACGTCGAGGTCGGCGAGCCGCAGGCGGGCGAAGTCCGCATCAGGCAGCACGCGGTTGGCCTCAACTACATCGACGTGTATTTCCGTACGGGCCTCTATCCGCAGCCACTGCCGGGTGGCCTCGGGATGGAGGCGGCGGGCGAGGTGACGGCGGTCGGCGCCGGCGTGACCGCGTTCAAGCCGGGCGATCGCGTCGCCTATGTCGGGCAGCCGCCGGGCGCGTACGCGCAGGAGCGCGTGATGCCTGCCGAGCGCCTGGTCAGGCTGCCGGACGGGATCAGCTACGACGACGCGGCATCGGTGATGCTGCAGGGCCTGACCGCGCATTACCTGTTGCGCCGCACGTATCCGGTGAAGGCCGGCGACACGATCCTGATCCATGCGGCGGCGGGCGGCGTCGGCCTGCTCGTGTGCCAGTGGGCGAAGGCCCTCGGCGCGACCGTGATCGGCACGGTCGGCTCCGACGAGAAGGCCGAGCTCGCGAAGGCGCACGGCTGCGACCATACGATCGTCTATACGCGCGAGAACTTCACGCAGCGCGTGAAGGAGATCACGAACGGCGCGGGCGTGCCGGTCGTCTACGATTCGATCGGCAAGGATACCTACGTCGGCTCGCTCGACTGCCTCGCGCCGCTCGGCTACTTCGTCAGCTTCGGCAGCGCGTCGGGCCCGCTGCCGCCGATCGACTCGAAGGAATTCTCGTCACGCGGCTCGTTGTTCTTCACGCGGCCGACGCTGTTCTCGTACATCGCGAAACGCGCGGATCTCGAAGCGGCCGCTGCCGAACTGTTCGACGTGATCCTGTCGGGCAAGGTGAAGACCAGCATCAACCAGCGCTATCCGCTCGCGGAAGTCGCGCGAGCGCATGCCGACCTCGAGTCGCGCAAGACGACCGGCTCGACGATCCTCGTTCCGTGACCCTGCCGCGCCGGCCTTGCCGCCGGCGCGCGACTCCCGGGCGGCGCTGCGGCGCCGCCTGCCACTGCCTGTCCCGCCTGTCTCCACCAGTCCCGCCTGCCTGTTTACGCGTTTTTTACACCCGTCCCGACACCTTTGACCCGTCCTTTACGCGCGTTCCAATAAGGTTCTAGTCGTCTGATTTCGACGACGGAGAACACCAAAATGGATGCGGTTTTCATCGGCGGTCTCGTGCTGTTTACGGCACTGATCGCTGGCTTGATCGCCGGTTGCGAGAAGCTCGCGCAATACGGCCGCGGGGGGCGAGCATGACCTGGATGCTGTGGTTGGCGGGCGCTTCGACCGCCTTGCTGTTCGCATATCTTGTCTTTGCGCTGCTGCGCGCGGAGGACATCGAATGAACGCGAACAATCTGTTCCAGTCGCTGCTGTTCGTCGTCGCGCTGCTCGCGGCGGCCGTGCCGGTCGCGCGCTACCTGTCCGCGGTGATGGATGGCAGCTCACGCGTCGTGCGCGCGCTCGGCCCGCTCGAGCGCATCCTGTATCGCATCGCCGGCGTCGACGCGAGCCGCGAAATGAGCTGGAAGCAATACGCGATCGCGACGATCGCGTTCAACGCGCTCGGCGCGCTGTTCCTGTATGCGCTGCTGCGCTTGCAGGGCTTGCTGCCCGGCAACCCGCAGGCGTTCGGCGCGATGACGGTCGACGGCGCGTTCAATACGGCCGTCAGCTTCGTCACCAACACGAACTGGCAGGACTACACGCCCGAGCAGACGGTCAGCTACCTGACGCAGATGCTCGGCCTCACCGTGCAGAACTTCCTGTCCGCGGCCACCGGCATCGTTGTCGTGATCGCGCTGATCCGCGGTTTCGCGCGCCATACCGCGCAGACGATCGGCAACTTCTGGGTCGACCTGACGCGCGTGACGCTCTACGTGCTCGTGCCGCTGTCGGCGATCATCGCCGCGCTGCTGATCAGCCAGGGCGCGATCCAGAACATGAAGGCGTACGAGGACGTGCCGGCGCTGCAGACGAGCACCTATGCAGCGCCGAAGCTCGACGCGCAGGGCAACCCTGTCAAGGACGAAAAGGGCAACCCGGTGACCGTGCCGACCCCGCTCACGAAGCAGACGCTCGCGATGGGCCCGGTCGCGTCGCAGGAAGCGATCAAGATGCTCGGCACCAACGGCGGCGGTTTCTTCAACGCGAACTCCGCGCATCCGTACGAGAACCCGACGCCGTTTGCGAACTTCGTGCAGATCTTCGCGATCCTGATCATCCCGGCGGCGCTGGCCCTCGTATTCGGCCGCATGATCGGCGACCGCCGGCAGGGCATCGCGGTGCTCGCGGCGATGACGGTCGCGTTCACCGTCGCGGTCGGCGTCGAGGTGAGCGCCGAGCAGGCCGGCAACCCGACGCTCAACGCGCTGCACGTCGACCAGTCGGCGGGCGCGCTGCAGGCGGGCGGCAACATGGAAGGCAAGGAAACGCGCTTCGGCATCGCGCAGAGCAGCATCTTCACGGTTGCGACGACGGCTGCGTCGTGCGGCGCGGTCGACACGATGCACGACTCACTGACGCCGCTCGGCGGCCTCGTGCCGATGCTGCTGATCCAGCTCGGCGAAGTGGTATTCGGCGGGGTCGGCTCGGGCCTCTACGGGATGCTCGTGTTCGCGTTGCTCGCGGTGTTCGTCGCCGGCCTGATGATCGGCCGCACGCCCGAATACGTGGGCAAGAAGATCGAGGCGTACGAGATGAAGATGGTGTCGATCGTCGTGCTGCTCACGCCGCTGCTCGTGCTGGTCGGCACGTCGATCGCGGTGCTCGCGGATGCCGGCAAGGCCGGCATTGCAAACCCGGGCCCGCACGGCTTCTCGGAAATCCTGTACGCGTTCAGCTCGGCCGCGAACAACAACGGCAGCGCGTTCGCGGGCCTGACGGTCGGCACGCCGTTCTACAACTGGATGACGGCGATCGCGATGTGGTTCGGCCGCTTCGGCACGATCGTGCCGGTGCTCGCGATCGCGGGCTCGCTCGCCGCGAAGAAGCGCATCGCGGTGACGAGCGGCACGCTGCCGACGCACGGTCCGCTGTTCGTCGTGCTGCTGCTCGGCACGGTGGTGCTGGTCGGCGCGCTGACCTACGTGCCTGCGCTCGCGCTCGGGCCCGGCGTCGAGCACCTGATGATGTGGCTGGGCGCCTGAGCGGCGCGCTGACAAACAAAAGGCATTGAAGAGATCGCCATGACTCAACATTCCGCAACCCGCTCCATGTTCGATCCGGCGCTCTTGCGCCCGGCGATCGTGGAGTCGTTCAAGAAACTCACGCCGCGCACGCAGTTCCGCAACCCGGTGATGTTCTGCGTGTACGTCGGCAGCATCCTGACGACGATCCTGTGGATCGCCGCGCTCGTCGGCCAGGCCGAGGCGCCCGCGGGCTTCATCCTCGCGGTCGCGCTGTGGCTGTGGTTCACGGTGCTGTTCGCGAACTTCGCGGAGGCGCTCGCCGAAGGCCGCTCGAAGGCGCAGGCCGCGTCGCTGCGCAGCGCGAAGAAGGACGTGATGGCGAAGAAGCTCAACGAGCCGCATCCGAAGTCGCCGATCCGCATCACCACCGCGACCGAGCTGCGCAAGGGCGACGTCGTGCTGGTCGAGGCTGGGGACACGATTCCCGCGGACGGCGAGGTGGTCGACGGCGTCGCGTCCGTCGACGAATCGGCGATCACCGGCGAATCCGCGCCCGTGATCCGCGAATCGGGCGGCGACTTCTCGTCGGTGACGGGCGGCACGCGCGTGCTGTCCGACTGGATCGTCGTGAGGGTGACCGCGAACCCCGGCGAGGCGTTCCTCGACCGGATGATCGCGATGGTCGAAGGCGCGAAGCGCAAGAAGACGCCGAACGAGATCGCGCTGACGATCCTGCTCGTCGCGCTGACGATCGTGATGCTGCTGGCTACCGCGACGCTGCTGCCGTTCTCGATGTTCTCGGTCGAAGCCATGAAGTCCGGCCACGTGGTGACGATCACCGCGCTCGTCGCGCTGCTCGTGTGCCTGATCCCGACGACGATCGGCGGCCTGTTGTCCGCGATCGGCGTGGCCGGGATGAGCCGGATGATGCAGGCGAACGTGATCGCGACGTCGGGCCGCGCGGTGGAAGCGGCCGGCGACGTCGACGTGCTGCTGCTCGACAAGACCGGCACGATCACGCTCGGCAACCGCCAGGCGTCCACGTTCGTGCCCGCGCCGGGCGTGACCGAGGAAGCATTGGCGGACGCCGCGCAGCTGTCGTCGCTCGCCGACGAGACGCCGGAAGGCCGCAGCATCGTCGTGCTCGCGAAGGAGCGCTTCAACATTCGCCAGCGCGACATGGCGCAACTGCACGCGACGTTCATCGGCTTTTCCGCGCAGACGCGGATGAGCGGCGTCGACCTGTCCCCCGAAGGGACTTCCTCCGGGGCGCCGCACCGCGAGATCCGCAAGGGCGCGGCCGACGCGATCCGCCGCTACGTCGAGACGCACGGCAGCCGCTTCCCGGAAGAGGTGCGCCGCGCGGTCGACGATGTCGCGCGCCGCGGCAGCACGCCGCTCGTGGTCGCGGAGCTGCGCGAAGGCGCTGCGCGTGTGCTCGGCGTGATCGAGCTGAAGGACATCGTGAAGGGCGGCATCAAGGAGCGCTTCGCGGAACTGCGCAAGATGGGCATCAAGACCGTGATGGTGACGGGCGACAACCGGCTGACCGCGGCGGCGATCGCGGCGGAAGCGGGGGTCGACGACTTCCTCGCGGAAGCGACGCCGGAGGCGAAGCTCGCGACGATTCGCGAGCACCAGGCGGCAGGGCGCCTCGTCGCGATGACGGGCGACGGCACCAACGATGCGCCGGCGCTCGCGCAGGCCGACGTCGCGGTCGCGATGAACAGCGGCACGCAGGCGGCGAAGGAAGCCGGCAACATGGTCGACCTCGACTCGAACCCGACCAAGCTGATCGAGATCGTCGAGATCGGCAAGCAGATGCTGATGACGCGCGGCTCGCTGACGACGTTCTCGATCGCGAACGACATCGCGAAGTATTTCGCGATCATCCCGGCCGCGTTCGTGACGACCTATCCGCAACTGCGCGTGCTCGACATCATGCATTTGACGTCGCCGGCGTCGGCGATCCTGTCGGCGGTGATCTTCAACGCGCTGATCATCGTCGCGCTGATCCCGCTCGCGCTGAAGGGCGTCACGTACCGTCCGCTCGGCGCCGCGTCGCTGCTGCGCCGTAACCTGCTGGTCTACGGCCTCGGCGGCGTGCTGCTGCCGTTCCCGTTCATCAAGCTGATCGACATGACGCTCGCCGCACTTGGCTGGGCCTGAAGCGGCCTCACCTGAAGGAAATTCGCCATGAAAACGTTGATTCGTCCGCTTATCGTGATCTTCGTCGTGCTGACGGCCGTGACGGGGCTCGCGTATCCCGCCGTGATGACCGTGTTCGGCCAGGCCGCGTTCCCGTCGCAGGCCAACGGCAGCCTGATCGAAAAGGACGGCAAGGTGGTCGGCTCCGCGCTGATCGGCCAGCAGTTCGACGCGCCGAAGTACTTCTGGGGCCGGCTGTCGGCGACTTCGCCGATGCCGTACAACGCGAGCGGCTCCGGCGGCTCGAACCTCGGCCCGCTGAACCCGTCGCTATCCGACCAGGTGAAGGCGCGCATCGCCGCGCTGCGCGACGCGGGCACCGACATGTCGAAGCCGGTGCCGATCGACCTCGTGACCGCGTCCGCGAGCGGGCTCGATCCGGAGATCACGCCGGCCGCGGCGGCTTACCAGGTCGAGCGCGTCGCGAAGGCGCGCAAGCTGTCGCCGGACGCGGTCGCGCAGCTCGTCGCCGCGAACACGGCGGGCCGCCAGTTCGGCGTGCTCGGCGAGCCGCGCGTGAACGTGCTGAAGCTGAACCTCGCGCTCGACGCGGCCCAGGCCGCGCACTGAGCGCGGCACGACACCCGCAGTACCCGGCATCCCGTGCGGCACTGCGCCGCGCGGGATCCGCCACCGCCCGGCGGCGCGCTTGCGCCGTCTTTGCCTTTTGTGGCGATTTGGATCAACAATGCTCGTACACGCGCCAATTGACGTGCGCTGCCGTTCACACGCATGAACCGCCCCGATCCCGACCAACTCCTCGACAAGCTGCAGCGCGACGAAGAAAAGCAGCGGCGCGGCCAGCTCAAGATCTTCTTCGGCGCGTCCGCCGGCGTCGGCAAGACCTACGCGATGCTGCAGGCCGCGCGCCAGCGCAGGCAGGACGGCGTCGATGTCGTCGTCGGCATCGTCGAAACCCACGGCCGCAGCGAAACCGCCGCACTGCTCGACGGCCTTGACGTGCTGCCGCTCGCGCGGATCGAATACCGCGGCCGCACGCTGGCCGAATTCGATCTCGACGCCGCGCTCGCCCGCAAGCCCGAACTGATCCTCGTCGACGAGCTCGCGCACTCGAACGTGCAGGGCGCCCGCCACCTGAAGCGCTGGCAGGACGTGTACGAGCTGCTCGACGCGGGGATCGACGTCTTTACGACCGTCAACGTCCAGCATCTCGAGAGCCTGAACGACGTGGTCGGTGCTATTACCGGCATCCGCGTATGGGAAACCGTGCCCGACCGCGTGTTCGACGCGGCCGACGAGGTGACGCTCGTCGACCTGCCCGCCGAGGAGCTGCTCGCGCGGATGCGCGACGGCAAGGTCTATCTCGCGCAGCAGGCCGAGCGCGCGGTGCGCAACTTCTTCCGCAAGGGCAACCTGATCGCGCTGCGAGAACTCGCGCTGCGACGCACTGCGGACCGCGTCGACGCGCAGATGCGCGAATACCGCGCCGACCGCTCGATCCAGCGCATCTGGCAGGCGCGCGAGCGGCTGCTCGTGTGCGTCGGGCCGGGGCCCGAGGCGCCGACGCTCGTGCGCGCGGCCGCGCGGCTCGCCGCGAGCCTGAAGGCCGACTGGATCGCGGTCTACGTGGAGACGCCGAAGCTGCAGCGCCTGCCCGACGCGCAGCGCGAGCGCACGCTGAACGCGCTGAAGCTCGCGGCCGAGCTCGGCGCGGAGACGGCGACGCTCGCCGGCAGCGACGCGGTGGCTGCGCTGATCGGCTATGCGAAGGTGCGCAACGTGTCGAAGGTCGTCGCGGGCGGCTCGCAGAAGACGGGCATCGCGCGCTGGATCGCGCGGCCGTTCGGGGAGAAGCTTGCAGAGCGCGCGGGCGACGTCGACCTGATGCTGATCCGCGCATCGGCGAGCGACGAGGTGCGCGCGGCGCCGCTCGACGCGCGCGCGCGCGACTGGCGCGACGCGTTCGCGCGCCTCGGCGGCCATCGCTCGCCGCCGCGCCATTACGCGTATGCGGCCGCGATCTGCGCGGCGATCACCGTGGTCGCGAACGTCGTGTCCGAGCGGCTCGACCTGACCAACCTCGTGATGCTGTACCTGCTCGGCGTCGTGTTCTCGGCCGTGCGCCTCGGGCGCGGGCCGGGGGTGCTGCAGTCGTTCCTGTCGGTCGCCGCGTTCGATTTCTTCTTCGTGCCGCCGCGCATGTCGTTCTCGGTCAGCGACACGCAATACCTGCTGACCTTCTTCGGGATGCTGCTGACGTCGCTCGTGATCAGCCACCTGACGTCGACGCTGACCCGCCAGGCGAGCGTCGCGCAGCGGCGCGAACGCCGCACGGGCGCGATGTACGCGATGGCGCGCGAGCTGGCCGCGGCGCTGACGACCGAGCAGATCGTCGAAATCGGCAGCCGGCACGTGAGCGAGGTGTTCCGCGCGCGCGTCGCGATCCTGCTGCCGGACAGCGCGGACAAGGTGCAGCAGAAGATCGAGGAGCCGGATGCCGCCGTCACGCTGACGGGCCCCGACCTCGACAACGACGTCGGCCAGTGGGTGTACGACCAGCAGAAGCCGGCCGGCCACGGCACCGACACGCTGCCCGCGACGGCCGCGCTGTACCTGCCGCTGAAAGCGCCGATGCGCACGCGCGGCGTGCTCGCGGTCGTGTCGAACGATGCGCGCGAGCTCGAGGTGCCCGAGCAGCAGCGGATGCTCGATGCGTTCGCCGCGCAGATCGCGCTCGCGCTCGAGCGCGTGCACTACGTGGAGATCGCGCGCGACGCGCTCGTCAGCATGGAGTCGGAGCGGCTGCGCAACTCGCTGCTGTCGGCGATCTCGCACGACCTGCGCACGCCGCTCACGACGATCGTCGGTTTCTCGTCGATGCTCGCGAATGCGCGCGCGGCCGCGCAGTCCGGCGAACCGGCGGCCGCGCCGCGGCACGGGCCGCGCGAGGACGAGCTCGTCGAGGCGATCCATGACGAGGCGCTGCGGATGACGGGCATCGTCACCAACCTGCTCGACATGGCGCGGCTGCAGGCCGGTAGCCTGCAGCTGAAGCGCCAGTGGTCGCTGCTCGAGGAAACCGTCGGCGCGGCGCTTGCCGCGTGCCGGCGCGTGCTCGCGCGGCATCCGGCGCGCGTCGCGCTGCCGCCCGACCTGCCGCTGCTGCAGATGGACGCGGTGCTGATGGAGCGCCTGTTTACGAACCTGTGCGAGAACGCCGCGAAATACACGCCGCCGGACACGCCGCTCGAAATTGGCGCGGAACGCGTCAGCGAAGACGGTCTGCCGTTCGTGCGCGTGCATGTCGACGACTACGGCCCCGGACTGCCGCCGGGGATGGAAACGCGGATCTTCGACAAGTTCACGCGCGGCGAGAAGGAATCCGCGACGCCGGGCATCGGCCTCGGCCTTGCGATCTGCCGCGCGATCGTCGAGGCGCACGGCGGTAGAATCGGCGCGCTCAACCGCACGGCCCCCGACGGGCACGTGACCGGCGCGCGCTTCTGGTTCACGCTGCCAGTCGAGACGCCGCCCGCCGCGCCCGTCGTGTCCGAAGAAGAAGCCGAGGCGCTGCACGCGCTGCCGTACGCGCCGTCATCATCCGAGCCACCGCCAGACCATGAGTGAACCGAGCCTGACCGTCGTCCTGATCGAGGACGAAAAACAGATCCGCCGTTTCGTGCGCGCCGCGCTCGAGGAGGAGGACATCGCCGTCTTCGAGGCCGAGACCGGCAAGCAGGGGCTCATCGATGCGGCGACGCGCAAGCCGGATCTCGTGATCGTCGATCTCGGCCTGCCCGATGCGGACGGCCTCGACGTGATCCGCGAGCTGCGCGGCTGGTCCGAGGTGCCCGTGATCGTGCTGTCCGCGCGCACGCAGGAGGAAGAGAAGGTGGCCGCGCTCGATGCGGGCGCCGACGACTACCTGACCAAGCCGTTCGGCGTGTCGGAGCTGCGCGCGCGGATCCGCGCGCAGCTGCGGCGGCGCAACCAGGGCGGCGCGAACGAGTCGCCGAAGGTGTGCTTCGGCACGGTGAGCGTCGATCTCGCGATGCGGCAGGTCTGGCGCGACGGCGAGATCGTGCACCTGACGCCGCTCGAATATCGCCTCCTCGCGACGCTCGTGCGCCACGCGGGCCGCGTGCTCACGCACCGCCAGCTGCTGCGCGACGTATGGGGGCCGTCGCACGTCGAGAGCCATCATTACCTGCGCATCTACATGGCGCACCTGCGCCAGAAGCTCGAGCGCGACCCTGCGCAGCCCGAATACATCATCACCGAGACGGGGGTCGGCTACCGGCTCGTCGGCGCCGCGTGACGGCCGCCGCGTAACGACCGCGGCGAGCGCGCCTGCCGCGCGGCACGGCGCGCGCGCCTGCGCTTCGTCGTTGTACACGGATCGCGGATTCCCCGTTATGCTGGCCGTTCTGCGAACGGAACGAGGAGCGTACGATGCTTGCCCGACTGGCCCTCTCCTGTGCGCTGGCGCTCGCCGTGTCCGGCGTGTGCGCGCAACCGCTGCCGCCCGGACAGCAACAGCCGCAGCCGCCGAAGGCGGCGCTCGCAAATCCGGCGTCGGTGAACTGCGTGAAGCTCGGCGGCCGCCACGTGGTCCGCGGCTCGCCGCAAGGCGACATCGGCATGTGCGTGTTCAAGGACGGCCGCGTGTGCGAGGAATGGGCGATGTACCGCGACGACCGCTGCGTCGGCGCCGGCGCGACGAAACGCGTGACGCACTGATCGCGCCGCGCACGCCTGCCCGGTCGCTCCGTCGCTGCGGCCACGGCTTTCGCCGCGGCAGCCTGCAAGACCGTAAGCCGCTTGTTATACTCGGCGCCGCCCGGGGACGACCCCGGGCCATTCGCTTCAACGGGGACGGCCCCGTCTGATCCATGGAGCGCGTCGAAATGGCGTGGGTACTGTTGTTGATCGCCGGTTTGCTGGAAGTGGCCTGGGCGGCCGGCATGAAATCGTCAGAAGGTTTTACGCGGCTCGGACCGTCGGTATTTACGATCGTCACGGCGCTGGCCAGCTTCGGACTGCTCGCGGTTGCGATGCGCCAGTTGCCGCTCGGCACCGCGTACGCGGTCTGGACCGGCATCGGCGCGGTCGGTGCATTCGTGTTCGGCATCGTGATGATGGGCGAGGCGCTGACCGTCGCCCGCATCGCGAGCGCGTCGCTGATCGTCGTCGGCCTGATCGGCCTCAAGCTGTCGTCCGCCACCTGAGGATTGTCCTCATGGGGATTTGCGCCGGCGCGCCGGCTTCCCTGTCTATAATGGAACGCATTCGAGCCTGAATGCCGTTGCGTCGCGCGCCGAGCGCGACACGGCAAGCGCCGCCGGCCGCCACGCGCCGCGTGGCCGGCCATCCTGATCGATCGGCGAAACGCACGGAAAGTGCAAGGAGAGGGCCATGATCGAAGCCATTTCGCTCGGCGCGGGACTGGCATGGGCGAGCGGCCTGCGTCTGTACCTGACGGTGCTGATCGCCGGCGTGCTGGCGCGTGCCGGCTGGCTCCACCTGCCCGATACGCTCGCGGTGCTCACGTCGCCGTGGGTGATCGGCGCCGCCGGCGTGCTTGCGATCACCGAATTCCTCGCAGACAAGATTCCCGCGTTCGATTCGCTGTGGGATGCGGTGCATACGTTCATCCGCATCCCGGCCGGCGCCGTGCTCGCAGCCGGCGCGCTCGGCCACGCCGATCCGACCGTGCTCGCGGTCGCAGGCCTCGCGGGTGGCTCGCTCGCGGGCGCCGCGCACATCACGAAGGCCGGCACGCGCGCGCTGATCAACCTGTCGCCCGAACCGATCTCGAACTGGATTGCGTCGTCGACCGAGGACGGCCTCGTGTTCGGCGGGCTCGCGCTCGCGTTCTTCGTGCCGCTGCTGTTCCTCGTGCTGCTGGCCGCTTTCATCGCGGGTTCGGTGTGGGCGGTGCCGCGGCTGTGGCGCGGCGTGTCGGGTGGCTTTCGCGGGATGGCGAACCACATGGTGACGCGGCTCAACTCGGTCGGGAGCAAGCGGGATTGATGGGGCGGCCATCCGTGGGGCGGCCATCCGTGGGGCGGCGATCCGTGGGGCGGCGATCCGTGGAGCCTCCATCCATGGAGCCGCCATCCGTCGGCCCACGCGACATTAGCGGACCCGCGCACGCCGCGCGCTTCGGCTGGCGCGACCTGCTCCGGCAGTCCGCGCGCATGACCGGGCGCGACTGGCGCGCAGGCGAGCTGACGCTGCTCGTGCTCGCGCTGGTGCTGGCGGTCGCCGCGCTGACGAGCGTCGGTTTTCTCGCCGACCGGCTGCGTCAGGGCCTCGAGCGCGACGCGCGGCAGATGCTCGGCGCCGATTTCGTCGTGCGCTCGGATCATCCGGTCGACGCATCGTTCGACCAGCAGGCGCGCACGCTCGGCCTGCGCACCGCGACCACCGCGATCTTCCCCAGCATGATCGGCTCGACCGTCGGCGAGGCGACGGGCGACGCGCCGCCTGCGCGGCTCGCGGCCGTGAAGGCCGTGTCGCCCGGCTATCCGCTACGCGGCGCCGTCGAGATCGTGCCGGCCGTCGGTGCGCCCGCGCGCAAGGCGGCCGCGATTCCGGCGCCCGGCACCGTATGGGCCGACCCGGTGCTGCTCGATGCGCTGCACCTGAAGATCGGCGACACGGTACGAGTCGGGCTGCGCACGTTCACGGTCGCGGCATCGATCTCGCGCGAACTCGATCGCGGCTTCTCGTTCGTGAATTTCTCGCCACGGGTGATGATGCGCGCAGACGAACTTGCTGCGACCGGGCTGACCGGCTACGGCAGCCGCGTCACCTACCGGCTGCTGGTGGCCGGCGCCGATGATGCGGTCGCGCGCTTCGAGGCTTACGCGCACGCGCGCGTCGACGACGGCAAGCTGCGCGGCGTCGGCCTCGAATCGCTGCAGGAGGGCCAGCCGCAGGTGCGCCAGACGCTCGACCGCGCGCGCCATTTCCTGACGCTCGTCGCGCTGCTGACCGGGCTGCTCGCCGCGGTCGCGATCGCGATGGCCGCGCAGCGCTACATGCGGCGCCATCTCGACGGCTGTGCGACGATGCGCTGCCTTGGCGTCAGCCGCCGCACGCTCGGCGCGCTGTTCGCGCTCGAATTCACGGGGCTCGGCGTCGCGGGCGGCGTGGCGGGCGCGTTGCTCGGCTACGGCGGCCACTGGCTGCTGCTCGCGGCGCTCGGCAGTCTGATCGATGTCGTGCTGCCGCCGCCGACGCTGTGGCCGGCGCTCATCGGTATCGGCGCGGCGCTGGTGCTGCTGCTCGGCTTCGCGTTGCCGCCGCTCGCGCCGCTGACGCGCGTGCCGCCGGTGCGCGTGCTGCGGCGCGAGTGGGGCGGCGCCGTGCGCATCGCGTGGGCCGCTTACGCGCTCGGTATCGCGCTGTTCGCGGCGCTCCTCGTCGCGGCCGCGGGCAACCTGAAACTCGGGCTGATCGTCGCGGGCGGCTTCGCGGGCGCGCTCGTCGGCTTCGCGCTGATCGTCCGGCTCGCGCTGTTCGCGGCGGCGCGCGTGGTGCGCAACGGGCGCATCTCGACGGGCATCGGCTGGCGCTACGCACTCGCGTCGCTGCACCGGCGCGGCACCGCGAGCGCGCTGCAGATCACCGCGCTCGCGCTCGGCCTGATGTGCCTGCTGCTGATCGCGATCACGCGCAACGATCTCGTCGACGGCTGGCGGCAATCGATGCCGCCCGATGCGCCGAACCAGTTCCTGATCGACATCCAGCCGGACCAGCGCGCCGACGTCGCCGCATACCTGGCCGCGCACGGCGTACGCGACGCGGTGCCCGCGCCGATGGTGCGCGGCCGGCTCGTCGCGATCAACGGCAAGCCGGTGAATCCCGACGCCTATGCGTCCGACGATGCGCGCCGGCTCGTCGACCGCGAATTCAACCTGTCGTATACGACCGAGCTGCCGCCCGACAACCGGATCACGTCCGGCGACTGGTTCGGCACGTCGGCAACCCCGCAGATCTCGATCGAGGCGGGGCTCGCGAAGATCCTCGCGGTGAAGCCGGGCGACGTGTTGCGCTTCGACGTGACGGGCCTGCCGATCGAGGCGCCGGTCACTAGCGTGCGCAAGCTCGACTGGGGCACGTTCCGCGTGAACTTCTTCGTGCTGATGCCGCCCGCTGCGCTGCAGGATTTCCCGGCGATCTACCTGACGAGCTTCCACCTGCCGGCCGAGCGCGCGGCGCTGCTCGATCCTTTGATCGCGCGCTATCCGAACCTGACCGCGATCGACGTGGCGCCGATTCTCGCGCAATTGCAGCGGATGATGCTGCAGGTGGTCAGCGCGGTGCAGTTCCTGTTCGTGTTCACGCTCGCAGCCGGCGTGCTGGTGCTCTATGCGGCGCTCGCGGGCTCGCGCGACGAGCGGGTGCGGGAGGCGGCGCTGTTGCGCGCGCTCGGCGCGTCGCGCGCGCAGGTGGGTGCGGTGCAGCGCGCGGAATTCGTCGTCGTCGGCGTGCTGGCCGGCGCGCTCGCCGCGGCGGGCGCGATCGGCGTCGGCTGGGTGCTCGCGTCGCGCGTGTTCGATTTCCGGCTCGCGGTCGATCCGTGGCTCGTGCCGGCCGGCATCGCGGCCGGCGTGGCCTGCACGAGTGCAGCCGGCTGGCTGAGCCTGCATAATGTGCTGCGGCGTCCCGCGCTGCAATCGCTGCGCGACGCATGAGCGTCGCCGCGGCCCTGATGACCCTGATTTCCGATTATCCGTATGACCGATGTGAATGACGACGCGCCGTCGCAGCCGACCGCGTTCGAACTCGTGGGCGGCGAAGGCCGCGTGCGCGAGATGGTGGACCGCTTCTACGACCTGATGGACCTCGAGCCGGAGTTCGCGCAGATCCGCGCGCTGCATCCGGCGTCGCTCGACGGTTCGCGCGACAGGCTGTTCTGGTTCCTGTGCGGCTGGCTCGGCGGGCCGGACCACTACATCAGCCGCTTCGGCCATCCGCGCCTGCGCGCACGGCACCTGCCGTTTCCGATCGCGTCGGTCGAGCGCGACCAGTGGCTGCGCTGCATGGCGTGGGCGATGGAGGACGTCGGCCTGCCCGAGCCGCTGCGCGAGCGACTGATGCATTCGTTCTACGATACCGCCGACTGGATGCGCAACCGGCCCGGTTGATCGACCGGTACGCCGCTGCCCGGCTGCCGCCCGCAGTGCGTCTGGCCGGCGGTGCGGCTGCGCGTGACACTGGCCGCTCCCCGTTCAACACGAGATTTTCCCCATGACGACACACGCATTGTTTCGGGAAGACGCGTACCTGACCCGCTGCGAAGCGGTCGTCACGGCGCTCGGCGACGACGGCATCCGGCTCGACCGCACGGTGTTCTATCCGCTCGGCGGCGGCCAGGCCGGCGACAGCGGCGTGCTGACGCTGCCGGACGGCACGTCGATCGCGATCGACGATACGCGCAAGGCGAAGTTCGACGGCGCGACGCCCGACGACGCGGCGCACGTGCCGGCGCCGGGCCAGGACGCGGGCCTCGCGGCACTCGTCGCACTCGTGGCGCTCGCGCCCGGCGCGCGGATCGTCGCGGAAATCGACTGGGCGCGCCGCTACCGGCACATGCGCCTGCATACTGCCGCGCACCTGATGTGCGCGGTGCTGCCGTATCCGGTCGACGGCTGCAGCGTGACCGCCGACTACGTGCGGCTCGATTTCGCGACGGCCGAGCCGATCGACCGCGACGACGTCGAGCGGCGGCTGGCCGATCTGATCGGCGGCGCGCATCCGGTCACGACCGAATGGATCACCGACGACGAAATGGCCGAGCGGCCGGAACTCGTGCGCACGATGAGCGTGAAGCCGCCGATGGGGCTCGGCCGCGTGCGGCTGTTGCGGATCGACGGCGTCGACCTGCAGCCGTGCGGCGGCACGCACGTGCGCAACACGTCGGAAATCGGCGGCCTGCGGGTCGCGAAACTCGAAAAGAAGAGCGCGCGCACGCGACGCCTTGTACTGGAGCTTGCATGACGGTCAATCACGCGAACAACGACGATGGGGCACTCGACCCGCGCGCGGGCGAGGTGCTGGATTTCTGGTTCGGCATGCCCGGCTCGGCGGAATTCGGCGTCGAACGCAAGATGTGGTTCAACGGCGGCGCGGCGCTCGATACGGTGCTGCGCGAGCGTTACGGCGCGTTGCTCGATGCGGCGTGCGACGGCGCCTGCGACCACTGGGCCGTGTCGCCGCTCGGCACGCTCGCGCTGATCGTCGTGCTCGACCAGTTCTCGCGCATACGTACAAGTAATCCAGTTCTTGTGGCTACCTGAAAGTTACCCGAAAATGGACGCCGTTCTCTTTGAGAAGGAACGGCAATGACGGGACATGCGCGCAAAACCGTGCTTCCTCGCTATGTCGTATCTGAGTCGGCAGAAGACGGGGACGGATCAGCCGAACAAATTGATTTGCCCGAAGGGGGCTACTACTTTGTTCGACCAAAGGCTGCTTGCGACGGAGGCCCAGGGCAAATTGGGAAGCCGAAGTGGGTGCGGTCGGCATTCGATTCCTACCCGTTGGTCCTCCGAGGGAGTGGGGTCCCTTGGGATGAGGCGAATCTCTTCATCTTTGCAGCCGTGGAGGGGCGACCGCACCCGAAGATGACGACATTTCTCAGCCAGGCAGAAGATCTTGCGGCCTACTGCCGGTTTCTGGAGGAGGCGGATGTCGACTGGCGTCACTTTCCCAGCCATAAGTTCCTCAGGCCGACATATCGCTTCCGAAGTCACCTAGTCCACGAAGTGTGGGACGGAACGCTGGCCCCAACAACGGCGAAACGACGGATTCGGCTAATCGTCCGATTCTATCGTTGGCTCGTCGACGAAGGCTTGATCAAGCCAGAGTACGCGCCGTGGAAGGATGGGGAGGTTCTCATCCAGGCTCATGGGGCCTACGGACAGACCAGGGTCCTAGCGGTTAAGACAACTGACTTGGGAATCAATGTCACTCAACAAGAAGACGAATATAGCGAGTACATCCGGGACGGTGGAGAATTAAGGCCGCTAACTCAGCTTGAACAGGAGTGGCTTTTGGTCACTCTACAAAAGCTAGGTAATACAGAGATGACTCTTATACATCTCTTGGCACTACTCTCCGGCGCTCGAATGCAAACTGTTTTGACATTCAGGGTGCGAGATGCATTTCGACTTTGCGCCGACGGCACTGAGTCGGTCTGCGTCGTCGGGCCTGGAACAGGGGTCGACACGAAGAACAGTAAGAAACAAACACTTCGAATTCCCATCTGGTTTCATGAGCAGTTGCGAATTTATGCGCACAGCGATCGAGCAAAGATTCGACGCAAACGAGCGGGGGATGATTCTCCAGGCCAATATCTATTTCTTACGGTGCGTGGTGCGCCAATGTACGCCTCTAGTCAAGAGGAGGGATCTAATTCCGGGTTGCATCGGAAATACATTCCAAGGGGGCAGGCTGTTCGTCAGTATATCGCGGAATATATAATTCCAGAAATTCGAAAAACATTCGATGCCTCATTTTCATATAGATTCCATGATTTGCGGGCCACATTTGGAATGAATATGGTCGACGAGATGGTGCCCCTCATGGATCGGCGTGAAATTGCATACTCTCACGTGTTGGATTTTGTACGCGTTCGTATGTGTCATGAATCATTAGCCACGACTGAACGTTATCTCAAGTATCGTGGAAATTTAAAAATTAAACAAAAGATACAAGATGATTGGGAGGTTCGCCTGAGAGGCCTCGTCGAGATGGCAATGGATGTCGGGGGAGGTGATGGTAAAATTTAAACCGCGGGAAGTGAGGTTTTTAGATTTAACTCGGAAGAATGATGGTGATATGTTGCGAGTTGATCGGGTTGTGGTCAAGCTTTACTACTCCCAATCGATTGATTTTGGTGCATTATGCTATTTGAGGCGCGATGCGAAAAAGAGAGGGGCGGGAGGTGGGCGACGAGTCGACTTTGAGTCATATAGCATATCTCGCGCAAGCTCGATTAGGCGGCTGGTTGAGATTGTTAAAGATTCTTCCGTAAGTGGGTCGGTAAGACCTTATACTTTGATTGCGAGATTTCGCTCATTTTCGAGGTTTATAGACTGGTGCGATGAAAATTCTCATGGGGACGTTCTTCAGGGAATAGGCAGTGCTCAGGCGGCTTATCGTGAGTGGAGTGCCGATATTCGGCGTCGAGTTGATCAACACTTGCTCGGTCAAAATAGTGGGGCGATGGAGCAGAGGCAGGTCGCTATTGTGCTCCAAGATTTTTATGAGGTTGACGACTTTGCGCAGGGCGTAAACGTTTTAACTCAGACAAAATATCTTGTTCAGTCAACCGTGTTGCCGGATGACCAGGCGCGATCCTCGGTTTTGGCATGGTGCGAGTGTCTGTTTTGCGGGTTTAGTGACTTAGTACTCAATCGAACGACTAGTGGTGGGTTGAATCAATTTCCGTATGCGTTGGAGGTTCCTCGCTGCGAGAATTACCCAAATGGGCGTATTTGGATATTCCCATTGAATGATTGGAATTTTGATGCGCCTGTTGGGTATGTTTATGATAGGGATGTCGGGCGTATTCGGAGTCTGAGTGAGGTTGAGAGATTTTATTCTAAGCCTCGGGATGCGGCTATCGCCGTCGCACGTGCTGAGAAAATCATTGCGGCTGCGAATGCGGATCCTCATCATCCGGGAAGATTGTGGCGTGGCATCACCGCATGTTATGCATTCCATCTTTTGTTCATGGCGGTGACGGGTATGAATGCAGCATCGTCTGCTGACGTGCTATGGAGTGGTGACATTGCGAGGGCTGTTGAAAACCCCGTCATCGCCCGGCAGGGTATTCGGGTGATCAAATATCGTGCGGGTGGAAAATCGCAGGAATTCGAGATCGGAGTGATGTATATGCCTATTTTTAGGCAATATCTTCGTTTGCGAGAATTTCTGCTTATGGGGCGAAAGTGGGAGTATTTGTTTTTTACGTATGATCCTCGCCGATCGACTGTTATCCGGAGATTTAGGCCTGCGGGGGTTCATCACTTCTATACGATTTTGAGGAAATTGTCCCCCGATGTGCCGAAAATTTCTCCACGGCAGTGGCGGGCGTCGAAGCAGGATTACGTGGTGCGGAAAGGGGATCCTATCCTCGCTGCAACAGTTATGCAGCACTCCGTGGCGACATCAATTGAAAACTATAGCAATGGAACTGAGGCCGATCATTTTATGGAGATGGGGGCCTACCTAGGATTGGCGGAAAATGCAAAAAATGTGATTCTCACCCGTGGTGCGGTTGTTGCTGAGCGCTCGACCGGCGCATGCGCGACTCCGGATGAGCCTAAACCTATCATCGATAGGCCGCCCGTCGAGCCTGACTGTAAGCGGGGGGAAGGATGCCTATTCTGCGAGAAGTACCGAATCCATGCGGACGAAGTGGATGCACGAAAGCTCCTCAGCGCTCGACACTGTATTCGCGTATCAGCACGGTATGCGGGTAGTGTCGAAGAGCAAAATGAGGCGTTCGGTCCCGTACTGCGTGCCTTAGAGTTTTACCTGGATTTGATCCGCAGCCGTGACACCGCCCTTGTTGAGCGGCTGGAGCGCGAAGTCGATGTCGACGGTGAGTTGTCGCCATTTTGGGCGACCAAGTTGGATACGTTGATCGAACTTGGGATGGAACTGCAATGACTGCGTACCGGGCAAAGACGAGACGCTTTCCTGAGTCGGGGCCTTCGGATGAATACGTTCCGTCCACCGATCGCGTCCCGCACGATGACTTTGTCGTGACACGGGCGACCGACGGGAGCGCGCTATCGCGCTACGGAGACATGGTCTGGGATCGTTCGCCATACGCGACTGATGGGAAGCCAGAGTTACTGAAATTCAAATTCTGGGCGGACAAGAGTGGCGTAACCCCGCGTCGCCAAGATTTGATGAGTGAGATGAGATGGATTCTATTCGTGCATATGTGGCTTCGTCCGGGTAACGGGCTGGCGAACAAGACGCTACAGCCCTACCTAGATACTTTGCGTAGGATTGCCCGCACGTGCGAAAGAGAAGGTCTCAGAGTCCGAGATGTCTTGATAAATCCGGACCTCCTACGCGACGAACTGAGTGTTGCTGGGCGGGCAAAAGTGTTCCTCGCTATCCTACATACATTACGTGAATTGGGGCCGCAGAGAGTCGGTTTCGCGGTGGCTGGTAAGAAATCGCTCAGCTTTCTTGTCGCCGCTGCTGGCGAGTACCGTGACGGATTAAAGCAGACAGCACCAATTCCTACTCGAATCTACTCTCTGGTTCTAGCGGCCCTTTCCCAAGAAGTGCATGACTACGAGCGTGTGATCGACGCGATCTTGGGAATCGTACGAGCATGCGTGGACGATCCCTGCTTTGGAATCGACCGGAGTGCGCAGTCAGGCATCCGATCAAAATCGGGACTGGAATTTGACGGTTGGCGGCCCGGATTCTCGGAGGTTTTGCGTCTGTATGGGTTGTCGGCGTTTTGGGAGGCGAAGGGGTATTTGCGTTCAAAGGCCGGTCTACTGACTGCGTTGCTCGAGGCGCAAGTCGTTGCATCACTTCAGGTTCAAGCCTTTACAGGTATGCGCCTGAACGAGGTGTCGACCTTGCCATACAACTGCCTAGAGCAGGTGCATCGAGATGGAGCGACGCATCTTATTGTCAAAGGCCGCGTGACCAAGCTTACCCATGGAAAGATCAAGTTAACACAGTGGGTGACAAGTGCAAGCGGGCGAGAGGCGATTCTGCTGGCGCAACGGATATCGAGAGCAGTTTACAACGGACGAGGCGACGATCTGTCCGACGATGCCGGTCGACTTCCGGCGCGGCATCTGTTCGTTCATCCCGCATACCTACTGGAACAAAAAGATAGGTTTGACCGACCGTCGGACCTGCGAGTCGCAAGCGGGAGTCGCTTCAAGACCTTGAGGGCGAAGATCCAGCCGATCATTGAAGAACACGATCTGATGGAGTTGAAGAGAATCGATCCACATCGCAACTGGTCTCAAGAGAAAGACTTTAGGATTGGTGCGCCCTGGAAATTGAAATCTCATCAGTTTCGCCGATCACTTGCTCTCTACGCGCAGCGCTCGGGGCTTGTGTCACTGCCGACCCTGAAACGCCAACTGCAGCACATCACTCAGGAGATGTCTCTCTATTACGCTCGTGGTTCTGCATTTGCGGGAGAGTTCATTGGTGCGGAGCGTGCTCAACCTCATTTTGGTCAAGAATGGCGGGAGACTCAGCCACTAAGTCAATATCTTGCCTACGCTGCGAAAGTTCTATGCAGCGAAGACGCTGATCTCCTTTATGGTGGACACATTCAGTTTATTCGATTGCGTTGTCGCGATAAGGACGGGAGCTTGCTTCATGATCGCGACGAGACGATCCGCCGTTTCCAGAGGGGGGAGATCGCTTGGAAGCCGACACCTATAGGGGGATGTGTCAACCCGGAGCGGTGCGACATGAACCCAATTGATTTGCTGAATACCAATTGTGTCGCAAACAATTGTAGGAACATGGTCGGTCATCTCGGAATGACCGAGCGGGTGATTCGAATCAAAGCGAGGCAAGTAGAAGCGCTCCGAAAGATCGATCCAGAGTCTTCAGAGCTTCGTCACGAAGAGGCAGACTTGGGCGCGCTTCGACAAGGATACGAACTCGCGAAGAGTCATATTGACAAGTCTAGGCGAAAGGCATGAAAGAATACTTCGAGGCCCTAACGAGACTTAGGGAAGGGACATCGACGATTGTTCCGAAAGGAACGAAGATAACTAAGGATGCTGTCAGTTTGGAAGCTGGGCGAGGGAAGGGAAGCATTAAGAAATCACGAATACAGTTCGCTGAACTCATCAAATGCATTGATGAAGCAGCCATCGAACAGAGGCAACCTCGGCTGAGGCATGCAGAGCACGCTGCCCGAACCAAGCAGAGCACAAAGGAGTTGCAGGCTGCGTTGGATGCAGCTTTGGCGAGAGAGTTGTCCCTGGTTCTGGAATTGTTCGAATTGCGGAAAACAGTAGCAAAGCTGACAGGAGATAAGCTCTATCCCATTCGACGGCGCTAAATTGAGCATGAGGATAGACGACTGGGAGTGGTTTCTATGACGAAAATAATGTGACTTAAAGGCTACTGACTAAGTGGTGGGATGTTCGCAGTATTCTGCGCATGCCGCGCACCCGCATCGCTCCGCCTCCTCATCCCCAATCTGCTCGTGAATTGCTCGCGATCAATCTTCGCCGCTTGCGCGCGGAGAGGGAGTGGACGCAAGAAGACCTAGCGCACTACAGCGGACTTGATCGGTCGTTCGTTGCTCATGTCGAGCGACAGTCACGGAATATTTCACTTGACAATTTGGAGCGGCTGGCGATTGCGTTGGAAGTGCCGGTCGCCAAGTTGTTAGACTACTGATGCCGCTGGTTGGCGCGAAGTGCTGGGTGCGACAGTGGCGCTCCAACTTGTGCCAAGTCGGCAGGTTCGAACTTAGCGGGCGTACGTTGGGGAATTCGAAATACCGTAAGCGCGAAATTCTCCGCACCTAGGCAGCGCTGCCGAATCGATCCACGATTGCGTCCGCAGACTTGAATTGCGGACGCAGATGATGACCGACACTGACTTTGACTTTCTCCCCCTGCGCGTGACCCGGACGTGCGCGGATGGCAAGCATCGATACGATCCGGAGGGCAAGCGTAAGTTGATCGAAGCCTGCCGCCGGCCGGGCGCGTCATTGGCGGGTCTGGCGCTGAAGGCTGGGGTCAATGCGAACCAGTTGCGCAAATGGGTACAACTGGAAGAGCGACGGGAAGTTGCCGGCGCTTCACATGATGCTATGGCGCAAACGCCGTCAGCCTTCGTGCCGGTCGTCTTGATCGACGGGTCACCGGCATCGGCTCCTGCGGAAACGGCACCGCCAGCCCCGCAGCCGTTGCTGCAACGAGATCCGCCCCGTCCGTCGCCGCGAGCGGCACCGCTGGCGCGTTTGTCGGCGACACTGCCTAACGGTGTCGTGCTCGAGCTCGAATGCTCTGGGCGAGACACCTCGCTGGTCACGGCGATGATTGCCGCGTTGGGAGCGGGTTGATGTTCCGCTTCGACCACGACCTGCGGATCTACCTGCACCGCGAGCCGATAGACTTCCGGGCCGGACTGAATACGCTGGTGACGATGGTCGAACAGTCGATGCATCTCGATCCGCTCGCACGAGCCGTCTTCGGATTCCACAACCGGAAACGGGATCGCGTGAAGCTGTTGCTCTATGACCGGGCCGGCTTCTGGCTGATGTTGAAACGGCTCGAGGTAGATCGTTTCGCCTGGCCCCGTCGTCAACAGGCCGTGATCGAGCTCACGGTCGACCAGCTCCACCTGCTGCTCGACGGCGTCGATCTCGACGCACTGCGTCCGCATCCCGCACGACAGTACTGCTTCACGAGTTGAGGAGCGGTATTGCGAACGTTGTTGGCCAACAACGGCCGTCCCGACTGTTACACATCTCCGTAAACCTGTGCGACGCCGCGCTTCGCTATCGTGAAGCGCATGAAAGCCGATCTCGCCCGATTGCCGCAGGCCGCCAAGGCCTACATCCACGAACTCGAAGCAGGTCTCGCCGAGCGCGATGCCAGGATCGACGAACTGACCAAGCGCCTCGACGCGTTGGAAGAGCAATATCGTCTCGCACTGGCCCGGCAGTACGCGCCAAAGAGCGAAAAGCGCAAGGATCGCGTGTTCAACGAGGCCGAAGATGCCGCCGACGCTGATCCGGACGACGCAGACAACAGTGACGCGCCTTCGCTGCCGGACACTGGATTGCCGGAGCTCGACAAGCCTGAGCCCCGTAAGCGAGGTCGCAAGCCGCTGCCCGCGGATCTGCCGCGCGAGCGCATTGAGTACGACCTGCCCGAAGGGCAGAAAACTTGCCCGTGCTGCGGTAAGGCGCTGCATCGTATGGGCGAAGACGTCAGCGAGCAGTTGCACATGGAAGTCAAGGTGTCGGTGCTGCAACATGCGCGCGCCAAATATGCGTGCCGGCACTGCGAACGCCACGGCGTGCGTACGCCGATCGTAGTCGCGCCGATGCCGGCGCAGCCCTTGCCGGGCAGTCACGCAAGTCCGTCGATGATCGCCGCCGTCACGGCCGGCAAGTACGTCGACGGCACGCCGCTGTACCGGATGGAGGACGTGCTCGCGCGCTCGAACATTGCGGTCAGCCGCGGCACGTTGGCGAACTGGATCATCCGCCCGGCCGAGCTGCACTACACGCGGATCTACGACGCACTCAAGCAGGTTCTGCGAGGCCAGTGGTTGATCCACGGCGACGAGACCACGGTCCAGGTGCTCAAGGAACAGGGGCGAAACGCGCAGGATAAGTCGTATATGTGGGTGTATCGGAGCGACGCAGATAGCGACCAGCCGGTCGTGCTGTTCGAGTATCAGCAGGGGCGCGGTGGCGAGCATCCGCGCGCGTTCCTCGGCGACTACGCTGGCACGCTGATGACGGACGGCTGGCCTGCCTGGCGCACGGTCAAGACGGCGACGCACCTTGGGTGCCTTGCGCATGCAAGGAGGCTGTTTACGGACGCGCTCAAGGGCCAGAAGAACAAACCGAGTTCCCGCATCACGAAGGCACTCGAGTTCTTCCAAGCACTGTATCAGGTCGAAGCGCTGGCCAAGCAGACGCTGCCCGAAGGCGAAACGCTGACCGATTACCGGTATCGCCTGCGGCAGCAGCACAGCGTGCCGCTGCTGACCGCCTTCAAGGCCTGGCTTGACGAGCTGGCACCGAAGGTTCTGCCGCAGAGCTTGCTCGGCGAAGCGATCGGTTACTGCCGTCGGCAATGGCAGTATCTGATCCGCTACGTCGATGACGGCCGTCTGCCGCTTGATAACAACGTCATCGAGCGTGACATCAGGCCGTTTGCCACTGCGAGAAAATCGTGGCTGTTCAGCGACACGGAGGCTGGCGCGAAGGCGAGCGCGATGGTCTACAGCATGATGCTCACATGCCGCGCCTGCGGCGTCGAACCGCACGCTTGGCTGCTGCATGTGCTGACCGAATTGCCGCAACGCGCTCCCGACGCGGACATCAGCGACCTGCTGCCGTTCAACTACGTGAAGCAACAAGCCGAGGCGAGCGTGAGCTGACACAGCGAGCGCGCTCCGGCCATCGCGCCGGCGCACTCTACCGAGACTCAGTTGCGGACATCGCCGGTCAACCTCGGCCGTCGCGATGCGGCTATGCTCGCCCAACAGTTGCAAATGATTCTCCATTCGGTGTGCTGAATTTACCGCTTACGAAATACCCCTGCTGAATCGACGTTCCAACTGCGAGGTCGCACGCTAGCATGGGTGCAGTCTTGGCGGCATTCTGTTGGAACACGGGCATCTGTCACTATTTGTTTGTCGTCCCAAACAGAAGGTGCTAGCCCTCTTTCGCGTCGGTGGTTTTTGAGTCACAATGATTCCAACCCTGACTCTTTGGGATTAGAGATGCCCGCGCGAACGAATTCCACGGTAACCAACCCTGCTGGCACGGTCACATGCCCGGCGGATTGTGGTGTGAAGGTCGACATCGTCTACCCGGATAGGATGGTCTGGGTAATTGCCGAAGAGTCGAAAGTCACCGTCGTCATGGCACTCGATGATTTTGCAGATGCCGGATACAGCGTCAAAGCGCGCACATTGGGCATAGCACTTGACTCGTCGCTGGGGTACGTCGAAATTCCATGTTCAAGGCAGCAGGCGGAGAATATCCTAACTCACATCGGCTGGGACCTGTCGCGGTTGCATGTCCATTACCACTAGCATTGGAGGCGTTCGGAACCGTTGCGATTGAATCTGAACAGTCACTGAACTGGTGGTCGCCGGATCGTGAAGAAACCATACCGCGCCGTTAGACGCTATGCGCTCAACACTCAAGGGCGTGACTTCGTCGTCGGCGATGTGCATGGTTGCTTTTCGCTACTAGACGAAAAACTCGCTTCCGTTGCCTACGATTCTCGCAACGACCGTCTGTTCAGCGTTGGTGACTTAGTCGACCGCGGTCCAGAGTCAACATTGGTACTCGATGCCGTTCGCCAGCATAAGATCAAGGCAATTCGCGGCAATCATGAAGACATGATCTTGCGTTGGTACACTGGCTACACGTCGAGTGATCAACTGCTGGCCAACGGCGCTGAGTGGTTCATCGCGATGGCTGACGGAAGTGGTAGAGCAAAGCGTTTCGCAAATTTCATGGCGTCATTACCCTATGCCATCGAAATTGAAAGCAGTAGCGGTCTCATCGCGCTCTTACATGCTGACGTGCCCTTTGACGATTGGGGGAAATTGACCGCAGCGCTTGGAGATGAGAGGCGGGGAGATTTGGTGCGCCGACAGGTGTTGTGGCAACGGAGCCGTTGGCGCGAGTACAGGGAGGGTGACGGTAGGGATTTTTCGCCCAGCCTAGCTACAGTATTCGGTCTGCCTGTAGGGGGGCTGAGGAGCGCGACATTCGACCCTCACAGAGAGATTAATGGCGTGTTTGCCGCGATTGTCGGCCATACGCCAGTTCCTAAGCCGACGGTCCGAGGGAACGTGATCAACATTGACACTGGTGCTGTATATGGCGGCACACTAACTGTACTCAATCTTAATGATTTGCCACACTTACTATCGTGCTCTGAGGCAGGGTGAGCCGATAGGGTGTTGTCGTTTGTCGTTAAAGCCGAGCGGATTGACACTCAAGGCGAGCGGGAGGCGTGCTCCGGCACGGCGGCCAACGTCAGGCCGGGCTTGGGTAGGCAACCGAAGGGTTTTGTGCCGGATTCGGCTAACCGGCTACGTTCAACTGATGCTGAGCACGGTGGCGCCGCGCGAATCTCCTGACGCCTACCGGTGCTCCAGCGCCCGACGCTGCTGTTTTTACACAGCCTCGGCCGAGAGTCGACTGATGCAGTCGGCCCCGGAGGCGCCACAACACTGCTCTGCGACCATGGGCCTATCCGTCATTTTGTGGGCGGGGCATATCATGAGAGATAAAAGTCATGGATATGCCGATGAAGAAGAAACGAAGAACGGTAGCATCCCAGGCAGCGGCCCGCGGGTCGCTGCCTTAACAGCCAAGGAACTGCTGGACTAGTTGGTCAACGGGCCGATGACGCCGGCCGAGGTGCAGGACTTTATGCTGGCGTTCAACAAGGCAGTCATCGAACGCGCGATGGGAGCCGAAATAAATCTGCATCTGGGCTACCCGCCGGGTCAGCCCAAGCCGCTCAGTCAGGTCGACGAGAGCAACGGCGCCAGTGGCAAGACGGTCATCACCGATCGTGTCCCGGTTCGGGTCGAAGTTCCCCGCGATCGCGACGGCAGTTTCGAACCGATCCTGATTCCCAAGCATGACCAAGGAGGACTGGATGCGGCCAAGTGCGTCGCTCATGCTCAAGCCGAATGCCGCGAAAATCCCGAACGTCTGCGTCCACATCGGCGTTTCCTGTATCGATCTCGAAGAATTCAAGTACCAGCAGGACTAGAAGTACTGATCCCCGCGTGGGCGGGGATCGGATGGTCAGCGCATGCTCAGTATTCTCCAGACGCGTTGCGGGGTCGCGCAGCCGAATAGCGCTAAGGCCATCGATACATTGCGACAACGACAGATCTATGATCGCTAAAGCCTCGTCGACTTAGACCTCCGCCGGGGCGCTCTTGCCTGCCAAAGTCAGTCCGCCAAGGAGGAAACCGCCGGAGTTGCCCAGATTGAACGCCGCGACGTTGTGGTCGGCGGCCGTACCGACGGCCTGAACATATGCTCCAGATTGATAGTGCGAGCGTTAGAATTTGTATCCAATCGATACGAACGAAATGATGGGATTGACTTTTAGCTTTGCGCTGCTGGTCACGATACCTACTTTCGACTGTGTTGTCAGCGTTGCCCGGACGGACAACCACATATACGAAAGCGAGGCATCAATCGACCAGTGTTGGTTGATGTTATAGGTCAAGCCTGCATTGACTACGGGCGCGAGCGAGCGGCTCAACTTGACCGTAGTCGGTCCCTCAAGCGCGGCCCCGAGCCCTGGTGAGTATAAAAGTGCGCCACTAGATGCCACGGGCTCAAGTTTCACGTCACTAAACCAAACATAGGCGGCTCCTCCCGCGAGGTACGGTCGAAGGTTGCTTGTGGCATCGTTGAAGTAGTACTTCAACAATATTGTCGGGCTCCATTCATATGCCGATCCTGCACGCCCGAGAGCGCTGAGCGATCCGGTGCCGCTCAGCCGAAATTTTGGCGGAATACCGCCCACGGCCGCAGCCGCGATGTGGTCGGTAATGAAGTACGTAGTGGCGAATCCGAGCGTATCTGCGTTATCAACCGACGTACCAGTGCCCGCTGCAGTAACACTGGTTCCGAGCGCGCGGACTTTCAGTGGGTCACTGGAGTCCAGTGGTGCGAGATGGAACCAACCTAAGTTAGCGACGAGATCTCCGGTTTTTTGTGCCTGGGCTGCCGAGCACGTTAGCAACGCGGTAGCAACCACCAAAACTTGTTTCATCAACATCCTGTCTCCTCCGATTGTACGTTCAAGGTGATAAATTGAAGCGGCAAAGCAACTGGATACCGGCCGTGATTGCGCTACTGGACTAATTCCGTTGCGTTGAGATATTCAGTGATAGATCGACGCAAGGTAGGGTTGGTGGAAACTTGTAAATTTATATGATAGGAATCCGAATTGATTGAATTTTATAGCGGCGCGGTGTCGATATTAATATGAAATTGAATTAGAATTGATTTTTGTGTTGATTTAATTGTTTGTTGATTGAGTTTATATAATTATTCTCAGTGTGCTGAATATTTCACTCCGCGCGACAGGTAATCCCACGCCCGATCTCGACCAACGCCGAAACTGTTCGAGGCGTATTAGTGCTCTGTAGTAGTCGTGGGTGCTCAGCGCCTTGTTCATTAGCGCTTTACGGACCCAGATTCCGAGTGCGCTGCCGTTCGTCCGGCGCAGACGCTGAATCAATGAGACTTTCTCGAGCAAGGCCAGTTTGCGCATGGTGCATACTCGGAAGCTGGATAAATGGGAGGCACACCTCCTTGGCAGTGTCGGATCCATCTGATGCCCCCGTGCATGTCGTGCATCGGTGTTCGTCTGATGTCACTGGCAACCGCTTTGGAGTATATGACTCGTATAGTATCGGTGCTATACAAAATGTATAGTTGGTGAAAACCACAACTGGTCCAGCGCGAGGCGGAACCCTCTACAGGGTGAAGCAGTCGATCCGGCCCGATAGACTGCCACCAAGTCTCCTGATTCTGAGGATCAAGACGGATGTCGAACGCACCGCGTGCCAGCGCCAGATACCCAGGGTTGTTGATGTCCTGAGCGAGGCTGACTCAGTTTCGCGAACGTGAATTTCTTGCGATCGCGTAACGCCATCCGTGGCGACTCTGACCGTGCCGATCCGGGGTGCGACCGGGGAGGTTCACACCAATTCGGATCATGACTGAGACTGAGGGCGGGACTCGTGCCCCCGGTTATCGAGGCCAGAGGATATTAATGAGGCCGTGCGCTCGCCGAGAAGCGACGGTACCCGTCTGGATGCGTTGCAGTTCGGTCGACTTTCGCGAGAGCATCGACTGTAAGCCGATACTGGTCGGCCAGGCAGCTCGTTTGAATCCAAAGATTACCGCGCCGTTGCCCTCATGGCGCGTCTTCGCGCATCGGTTGCCAACCAAGCTTGCTTACATGGCAGTTGGATTCGCTGCGCGATGCTGCAGGCAGCGCAAATGGTTCGGCCGGGATTCGTGGGTATCTGAAGCTTTGGATATTTGTGAGTTCAGCCGAACTCCGGCAAGACATCAGGGCTTGTATTCGAGAATCTTGAATACCTGTGTGAACGCCTGCCTGCTTCCTTGCAGGAGGGATACGCGCCCTTCGCGGAGTGCGTGCGTAGGAGTGACTTCGCGCAAAGCCAGAGCCATGAATGTCCCCATGTCGCACTGTATCTTGACGTCGGGAGGCTCTGTGCTGGGGCCGGAACGGATCAGCACCTTTCCGTGGTTCACCGGGACATGGAAAATCTCCGCGCCCACATGGAACTCATACAATGTTTGTAAGCCGGCGCTCACGGCGGGATCGCTCGACCCGGTCAAGCACAGTGCGATGAGTTCCGCACGGGCCGTGGACGGATCGATGCGCTCATCGAGCGGCAGGCGCAGACCCCAGAGCCCGAGTGCAATCACAGGCTTGCGCAGTTGTTCGCCCATTTCCGTCAGTTCATAAGCTGGCGTAGCGGCGGATGTTGGCAACGTGGTCGGTTGGATGACATCGTTCTCTACCAGCATGGCCAAGCGCTCGGACAGCCGGTTTGCACCCATGGCCGGTAAGATCGCTAGCAGATCCTTGAACCGCTTCGGGCCCAGCAAGAGTTCGCGGATCACGAGAAGCGTCCAACGATCGCCGAGGACGTCTAATGCCCGGGCCATTGGGCAAAGTTGACCGTAGGTTTTGTTTGGCATGTCACATTGTACAAGGCCCTGCTTAAGCAAAGCCGGTTGGAAGGTGATGGTCACGGCTCAGACGGGAAATTGACGGACGGCCTTGCGGACACCAGCATCCGTAGGGAAGATTTTCCAGACAAGGCGTGCCTTGCCATCGCAAATCTGCCGCTGCGTTGGGTATCCGTTGAGTCACGTCCTGAATCTCCTCGGGGCAACACACCCAGCGCACACGTCGGGTCGTCCCAGAAGGCGATGACTGGCCGCGCGATCGCTGCCGCAGCAAAAGGGGTATTCGTTGTCGCGCCTTCTCGCGCAGAGACGCCATGGCACGCGGGGCGGTCTGATCGAACGGCAGCGCGACCTTGAGGTCTCGCGATGTCTGCGTCGTAACCGGACCCATGCGTTTTCTCCAGTCTCGGGGTTCTGAGCGCGCACTACACATTCTACTATATTTTTTGTATAGTCATTGTGCTATACCAAGCGTATAGTGTTGTCGGTGGTCGTAACGTCGGTCCCGAATTTGTGCCTTTCGCCCTGGTCGGCGGCGGTCCGATACTGCGCCCAAGCTAACGCGGTGTGACGGTTGGTGGACTGAACGGGGTCTTCTCTTATCGGTACGGATACCTGAATGATGGGGGGCGCTGATTTCATTCGTGCGGATCTATCCCCACGAGATCGTTTTGGATCGCGGTCCTTCGTCGACTACGCTGCTGAAGACTACTAGAACCAGGAAACGGAGACAAACCATGAACGTGCTATTCGCCAATATGGGTGTAGAGAGCCGGACTCGAGAAGGCTCGAGGTGCTCCAGATGAGTACTTCATATGATTTTGACTATATCGTCATCGGTTCAGGGTTCGGCGGTAGCGTGTCCGCCTGCCGTCTCACTGAAAAGGGCTATTCGGTTGGTGTGATGGAGATGGGGCGGCGTTGGACAGCTGAAGATTTTCCTAAGACCAACTGGGACGCGAGGCGCTGGATGTGGCGACCTGGTCTGAAGATGTTCGGCTTCTACAACATGCGGCTGTTCCGCCACGTCATGGTCTTGAGCGGAAACGCAGTCGGTGGTGGTTCCATCACATACGCGAACGCCTTACTGGTACCGCCCGAAAGAGTGTGGGACGAGGGTTCGTGGGCGGGCTTGAAGGACTGGAAGGGTGTCATGCCCCAGTACTACGCCATGGCTGAACGAATGCTCGGGGTGACCGAGAACCGAATTCTGGGCGAGGCCGATTTTCGGCTCAAGAAGATGGCGGAATTGCAGGGCGTAGGCGATACGTTTCACAACGGCCGTGTGGCGACTTTCTTTGCACCAAACGGTGAGGCTGGCGGCAAAACCTATGCCGATCCCTACTTCGGCGGCGAAGGTCCGGAGCGCGGGACATGTGTCGGTTGCGGTGGCTGTATGGTGGGTTGTAAGCACAACGCCAAGAATACGCTTGACAAAAATTATCTCTATTTTGCTGAAAAGCGTGGGGCGCGGGTTTTTGCCGAAACCAGGGTGGTGGACGTGCGCCCACTCGACGGTAAGGAAGACGGGAGCAACGGCTACGAAGTCTTCACTGAGCGCTCGACCACATGGTTCAATAAGCAACGACGCAGTTTCCGCTGCCGCGGGGTGATATTTGCCGCGTCCTCATTGGGCACGATGGAATTGTTGTTCCGCCTTAAGCAGAGCGGCTCCCTGCCGCGCATCAGTGATGACCTCGGCAAGCGCGTGCGCACAAATGCCGAGTCTCTCGTCGGTGTGCGCTTTCCGGCCAAAGACAAGAGCATGTCGCCCGGCGTAGCCGGTGGTGCCGGCGTCTATATCGACGAACGGACGCACATCGGCGCGGTGCGTTATCCGGAAGGTTCGGACGCTACAGGTCTGATGATGACCTTACTATCTGGCGGGCGTGCCGGGTGGACGCGGATTTTTACCTGGCTATGGACGCTGGCAACACATCCGGTGAAAGCAATACGTGTGCACAACCCCTTCGGATTTGCACGCCAGACAATACTGTTCGTTGTAATGCAGACGGTGGACGCCTTTATCAACATGCAGTTCAAGCGTCGCTGGTATTGGCCGTTTGGCAAGCAGTTGTGCACTGAAGGTGGCCCGATCCCTACCTTCATCCCTGAAGCCAACAACTTTGTTGAAAAGGGGGCGAGGGCCCTGGGCGGCATCCCAACGACGTTGCTGACGGAAATTCTATTCAACATTCCAACGACGGCGCATTGCATGGGCGGATGCGCAATGGCGGACTCGCCCGAGCGCGGGGTGATGGACGCTCAGAACCGCGTCTTCGGTTATCAAAATTTGCTGATCTGTGACGGCTCGATGCTCAGTGCCAACCTTGGTGTGAATCCGAGTCTCACTATCACGGCGCTGACTGAGCACGCGATGTCCCACATTCCTGCGAAGTCGTCGCACGTTCCCCATCTTTCGAGTGTCTCCTATGGCCAGTCCGCTTACAACTAACGGCATCCCGTTGAACCGGCCCTTGAGCCTGCCCAATGGCAGCGTGTACAGCAACCGGCTCACCAAGTTGCCCTAAGTGAGGCACTGGGTAGGTACGACAACCATGTGACGCCCAGACTCGCCGAACTGTACCGGCGCTGGACAGCTTCAGGTGTCGCACTAAGTACAAGCGGGCTTGACCGCTGACACGATTTTTCCGCTATTAGCGTCGTCGAAGAATGATCATGGAGATCAATGCAATGCGCCATCTATTGAAGTCAGGTGTCATCGGACTAGCCCTAGCCGCAACTCTCATTTCCTCGCCAGTTCGGGCAGGTGAGGTATCGTCAGATAGCGAGAAGATCAGCATACCGACACAAAAACAGGAACTCGAGGTCAATTGGAAGGACGTGCCGACGCAGACCATCACTGCAGGAGGAGTGGACTTCGCGTATCGGGAGCTCGGGAAGGAGCATGGTGGTACACCGGTGATTTTCCTTACTCACTTGGCTGCCGTGCTAGACAATTGTGACCCTCGAGTGGTGGACGGCCTCGCTGCGGAGCATCATGTGGTCACGTTCGACAATCGTGGTGTCGGAGCCTCCAGTGGCTCGCCATCCGATTCGATTGATCAGATGGCTGATGATGCCATTAGCTTCATCAAGGCCATGGGGTACAAAAAAGTAGATCTTTTTGGTTTTTCGATGGGCGGCATGGTTGCACAGGAAATCGTGTTGAAGCAGCCGGAACTCGTCCGAAAAATTATTCTCGCGGGAACGGGGCCTGCCGGCGGGGAGGGCATCAGTGCGGTGACCAGCGTTACCTTCTACGACATGCTTCGAGGGTTCCTCACTGGCCAGGATCCGAAGCAGTACTTATTTTTCACCCGAACACCAAATGGTATCGAAGCAGGAAAGGCGTTTCTGGCTCGTTTGAAGGAGCGTTCGGAAAACCGAGACAAAAAAATCTCCCTGACCGCTTTTGGGGCTCAATTGGAGGCGATTCGCGCATGGGGGCAGAAAGAGCCACAGAACCTTTCGGTTGTGCAGAACCCAGTGTTAGTTGTCAACGGCGATAGCGATCGGATGGTTCCAAGCAAGAACTCCGAGGATTTGGCGCGGCGCCTGCCGAACAGCACGCTCATCATCTACCCTGATTCGGGCCATGGTGGTGTGTTTCAGTTCTACGCGGACTTCGTGCCAAAAGCACTCGCGTTCCTTGGCGAATAAGTTTGAAGGTGGCGCCCGCAAGGGCGCTCGATCCTCCTAAGCAGGCTTGCGTAGTGGGAAGAACGGCAAGTTTGACGCAGCAGACGGCTAGTTTCCCGATTCGCGCCGAGCATGGTGTCAGTCTGTCATTTTCGAACATCAAGAATCATAAGGATTCCATCATGACTGATACTTTCCGTAGTAGCACGTCTGCCGTGTGGCAGGCCGATATATTCAAAAAATGGGTTCAATATTTCGGTGCGACCGATCCCAGGGATCTCGACCTCGGAACGTTAACGGCTATCCATGCGTGGGTCATGGACGGTTTGGAGCCGAATGATCAAAGGCAAGAACGGTAGTCGGCCCCGCACGTGTATCGGTGGTTGAAAGTCCCCATTCCTTGAAATGCAACACCGTCCAGTAAGGGGCCATCGGTGCCCCATGTCACTTTTGCTTAGCTGAGCTGTCGTTACCATGATCGTGCGCCGGTTCGCATGCTGCCGCCGACGGCCCCAGGGTCGCTAGGATCTTGTCGCGGCATACCGTTAGGATTTCGTCGGCCAGTCGGGAATCATCCGGGCACGCGCGCGACAACACAATGGCGCCGACCGCATGCGCCATGATGTCGAGGCAGTTGGCTCGCGCCTCCGCCGAGGCTGCACCGTCCGACGAACCACGCTCTTGGCACAGCGCCGCCAGCAGTCTTTCGATGCCGTCCGCGAATGTGGCGCGGACTGCTTCGGATTGACGCGCGGCATCTCCGCCCAGCGCAGCCATCGTGCAGCCGGTTCCGCGCGAGTCCCGGTGCTCGCGCGCGAGATACAGTCGCACAAACTCCGATGTGTCGACCCCAGCCGATAGCGCAACGGTCTGCGCCATGCCGCAGGCTGCCGACTCCGCGATCAGATCGGCCTTCGAGCGGAATTGCTTGTAGAAGCCGCCGTGGGTAAAACCAGCTGCACCCATCAGATCGGCTACTCCGACCCCATCATAGCCGCGCTCCCTGAATAGGGTGGACGCAGTTTCAACAACGTGGGCCCGATTGGCCTGGGCCTGTGCCTTAGTGACCTTCACTTTTCCTCTACCGTGGACGAGTTTCTGTATGAAGTCCGACTATACATTGATGTCGGTCGTCATCAAAGTCTTGACATGTTGGATTATGATCATCATCATTGAGTCATTCCCAACACCGAACGCTGGAACAACATGTCAGAGAAATCGCTTTTCGAGCCGTACGCCCTCGGTAGCCTGACGCTCACCAATCGCATCGTCATGGCGCCGCTGACCCGCAATCGTGCAGGAACCGGGTTGGTGCCCAGCGAGCATGCCGCGACCTACTACGCCCAGCGCGCCTCGGCCGGGCTGATCATCACCGAAGCCACCCAGGTTTCGGCTCAGGCCCAGGGCTATCAGGACACCCCCGGCCTGTACACGCCCGAGCAGATCTCTGGCTGGCGTAAGGTCACCGATGCCGTACATGCCAAGGGTGGACGCATCTTCGTGCAGCTTTGGCATGTAGGCCGCGTCTCGCACACTGACTTGCAACCTGGCGGTGCGGCGCCGGTCGCACCTTCCGCTATCCGCGCCGAGACGAAGACTTTCGTCAACAACGGATTTGCCGACGTGTCCGAACCACGCGCGCTCGAACTCGCCGAGCTGCCGGGCATCGTGAACGATTTTCGACAGGCTGCTGCCAACGCTATTACCGCTGGTTTCGACGGAGTGGAAATTCACGGCGCCAACGGATATCTGCTGGAGCAGTTCATCAAGGACGGGGCCAACCATCGCACCGACGATTACGGCGGCTCGATCGAAAACCGTGCGCGCCTGCTGCTCGAGGTGGTCGGCGCGGTGGTCAAGGAAATCGGCGCCGAACGCACGGGCGTGCGCATCTCACCCGTTTCGCCGGCTAACGGTATTTCCTGCAGCGATCCGCAAGCGCAGTACGACTACATCGCCGACCAGCTCAGCGCCCAGGGCGTCGTCTATCTGCACGTAGTCGAAGGTGCGACTGGCGGCCCACGCGACGTGGCGGCATTCGACTATGACGCGCTGCGCCGCCGTTTCAAGCAGACCTATCTGGCGAACAACGGATACGACCTGGAATTCGCCACCACTCAACTCAATGAGGGCAGAGCCGACTTGTTCGCGTTTGGCCGTCCGTTTATCAGCAACCCGGATCTGGTCGAGCGCCTGAAGCACGGCGCACCCCTGACGCAACTCAACCCGGCGACGCTCTATGGCGGCGGCGCTGTGGGCTATATCGATTACCCGACGATCTCCGGCTAAGGCCCGCCCCCTTGATTGAGCCACCGCCAGAAGAACCCTTGAAAAGGAAAGTACCCATGACCACGCTTCCGACAGTCCTCATCACCGGCGCCTCGAGCGGCATCGGCGCCACCTACGCCGAGCGCTTCGCTCGGCGTGGCCATGACCTCGTCCTTGTCGCCCGTGACAAGGCGCGACTGGATGCCTTGGCAGAGCGTCTGCGTGAGGAAAGCGGCGTGGCCGTAGAAGTGCTGCGGGCCGACCTGACCCAGGCCGCCGATCTGTCCGCGCTCGAGACTCGTCTGCGCGATGACAATCAAATCGGAGTTCTGATAAACAACGCCGGCATGGCTCAATCGGGCGACTTTTTGCAGCAAACCTCCGAGAGCATCGAGCGTCTGATCACGCTCAACACGACGGCACTGACGAGGTTGGCTGCCGCGGTCGCTCCACGCTTTGTGCATTCCGGTAACGGCTCGATCGTCAATATTGGCTCGGTTGTAGGTTTCGCACCCGAATTCGGCATGTCGATCTATGGTGCCACCAAGGCATTCGTGCTGTTCCTGTCGCAAGGCCTGAACCTCGAGTTGTCACCCAAAGGCGTCTACGTGCAAGCGGTACTGCCGGCGGCGACGCGCACGGAGATCTGGGAGCGCGCCGGAGTTGACGTGAACACGCTTCCTGAGGTTATGGAGGTCGGAGAGTTAGTTGACGCGGCACTGATTGGGTTCGACCGCCGCGAACTGGTCACGATCCCACCGCTGCACGTGGCCGGGCGGTGGGAGGCACTGGATGGCGCTCGTCAGGGACTGATGTCGGACATTCGACAAGCACACGCGGCTGAGTGGTATCAGCTCGATGCCTGACTATTGCCGCTTCCGCTTTTGGTGCGAGCCAGGTCGTGCCTGATCTGTGAAGAGCCGTTTGCTGCATGCTGATATTACACCCCGGGCTTGTTTCACGTTTCTCCGAGGTCAACGCGGTGATTGCACAAAACGGCGGAAGGACTAATACCACGAGGACTTTGCGCCTCCAAGCGTTGGAAGTTCTGGCGCATTGAAGCTGCGGCAACGAGACCGACATCTCGACACACGTCCTCAATAGGTGAATACATGACTGACAACCATATCACTACGCCCACGCGCTTCGTGGATGTCGACGGTACTCGATTCGCCTACCGCCGCTGGGGTAAGGCTGACTCATCGCAGCCGCCGCTACTGTTTCTGCAGCACTTTCGCGGAGGCATGGACAACTGGGATCCACTAATGACGGATGGGCTTGCCCAGAGCCGCGAAGTCATTCTCTACAACGGTCGCGGCGTCGCGTCCTCCGGCGGGCAACCACGAACTCGCATTGAGGACATGGCCGATGACGCGGCGGCCTTCGTTCGCGCACTCGGCTTGCAGCAAATCGACGTTCTGGGTTTTTCGTTGGGAGGGTTTCAGGCGCTGGACTTGACCTGGCGCCATCCCGAGCTCGTGCGCAAGCTGATGCTGCTGGGTACCGGGCCGCGCGGGGGAAATCCCGAAATGGAGCAGCGCGTGTTGACGACAGCAGTTAATCCGGTCCCGGCGTTCGAAGACTTCCTTTACCTATTCTTCGGCCGATCAGCAGAGGCTGAGCGGGCAGCAAGGGAGTTCTGGGAGCGGCGTCATATGCGAGCCGACCAAGATCCACCATCCTCGCCGGAGGTCTCGATCGCGCAGATCGAGGCCAACATGCTGTACATGCCGAGGCTCTCGGAAAACGATCCTTTTGCGTATCTGCGCAGCATCCGGCAGCCGACGTTCATCCTCAACGGCGTGAACGACGTGATGGTCCCGACGGTTAATTCGTTTTACATGGCTCGCAACTTGCCAAACGCTCAGTTGTTCATTTACCCGGACGCCGGCCACGCCGCGCAGTTCCAGTACCCGCAACGCTTCTTGGGTCACGCAATTCAGTTCCTGAGCGAGTGACGCGACGGTCGTCATAGTCCGAACGCACTTTTTGCATGTCAAAAGGATGGTCAGAAATGCTGAAGTTCAAGTTCCTGTTGTGGGCGTTTGCCCAGATGCTGAGACGCAAGATCAGGAGCGACGCCAGCGCCGCGCGTTACGTCGAGTCCAAGAGCCTGGTATTTCAGATTCGTACGGTTTCGGGTGCCGGGCGCTACTTTGTTATCAAAGATGGCACCGTCCGATCATCTTCGGGGCTGGCAGCGACTCCTCGATTTACGCTCACCTTTACTAGTGCGGCCAAAGGCTTCGAGATTCTGTCGGCCAAGGACGCCCAAGCGGCTTTCCTCCGGGGGGTGGGCAGTAAAGACCTGACCATCAGTGGTGACTTCCGGGAAGTGTTGTGGTTCCAGGGCCTTACGGCATTCCTGCAGCCTCCGAAAGTCGTCTTGCCTTACGACCGCACCGTTTTCTGAGTTGCCATGAAACCAGATCTGCTTAACCAGCCACTGCGCCTGCCCAATGGCAGCACTCTGCGTAACCGGCTCGCCAAGGCCGCCATGAGTGAAACCCTGGGCACCTACGATAATCGCCCAACACTTGACCTGGTGCAGTTGTACCGACGCTGGGCTGCCTCGGGGCTCGGACTGATCATGACAGGCAACGTAATGATCGACCGCCGCGCCTTGGGCGAGCCTGGGAATGTCGTAATCGAAGACGAGGCAGACTTGCCCGTGCTGCGGCAATGGGCGGAATCTGCAACCGCGCAGGGGGCGTCGATCTGGGTCCAACTTAACCATCCCGGAAAGCAGTCGACCAAGGGTTTGAACGCCTTCAACCTGGCGCCCTCTGCGGTTCCTTTCCGCGAGGACATGGCAGCATTCTTCGAGACACCGCGCGAAGCGACCACGTCCGAGATTCAAGAAATCATCGAACGTTTCGGGCGCAGTGCGGCAATTTGCAAGAAGGCCGGGTTCAGTGGCGTAGAGATCCATGGAGCACATGGTTATCTGATTAGCCAATTTCTTTCTCCGCACCACAACCGCCGCAGCGACGAATGGGGTGGCAGTCCCGAGAAACGGCGCCGCTTCGTACTGGCCGTATATGAGGAAATCCGCCGGCAGGTCGGTCCAGACTTCCCGGTTGGCATCAAGCTCAATTCGGCCGACTTCCAGCGTGGTGGTTTTACGGAAGAGGAATCGATCGAGACAATCCGCGCGTTGACCGATGCGGGCATCGACCTGATCGAGATTTCTGGCGGTACCTATGAGGCACCGGCCATGAGCGGGGCGATGCGAGAACCGAAGAAGGAATCCACCGCGGCCCGAGAAGCCTACTTCCTTGAATTTGCACAGAAGGTGCGCGCAGCAGTCAAAGTGCCACTGATGGTGACCGGTGGTTTCCGCACGGCTGCCGGCATGAATGCGGCGCTCCACTCCAGCGCGCTGGATGTGGTCGGCTTGGCGCGTCTGCTCGCGATCGATCCTGATGCCCCCGTCGCGTTGCTTCAAGGGCGCGACAGCCTGCAGCAGGTGCACCCAATCAGTACCGGCCTCAAGGCTATCGATCGCATCGGAATCATGGAGGTGCTGTGGTACACACGCCAGCTCAAGCGCATTGCGAGGGGTAGAGAACCGCGCCCCGGCGAGAGCGGGCTTGCGGCATTCTTGAAGTCTGCATTCACCAGCGGCTGGGGAACGTTTCGCACGCGTCGTCTGCGGGCGCGCAGTTGAGCGCCGAGCGCTTGCGATTAGATACTCATCGTTGATGAACGTCCAATGAAACGATCCATCACCCGATCAAAGGAAGCCACGCACGAGCGCATCGTCGACGCTGGCGCGCGCGTGATCCGTCGCAGCGGGTATGACGGCGTCGCCATTGCCGACATCATGAAGCAAGCGGGCCTCACCCACGGCGGGTTTTACGGACATTTCGCGTCAAGAGAGGCAATGCTGGTCGAGTTGGCGGATCGCGCGGGCGCCGATGCCATCGCCACCTTTTCGCACTGTACGGCCGCCGTGCCCGCCGAGCATTCCCTGCGGGCGCTCTTACGAGCTTATCTGTCCAAGGAGCATGTAAAGAACCCGGAGGCCGGTTGCCCAATCGCCGCACTGGGAACGGAAATGCCGCGTCAAGCGCCGGCTGTACGACGCGCCATAACGCGCCGTATCAAAGACATGATCGAAGTTGTTTCCCGCCAATCGGCCGATTGGGGCGAGCCCGACGCGCATAAGCGTGCCTTGGCGATCGCGGCAACGATGATTGGGGCCGTGATCCTGGCGCGAGCTGTCGACGAAGAGCCGTTGTCCGACTCGATGCTTGAAGCAGCTCTCGAGCATCTTGCTTGCGGCGCGGATTGAATTCCGACCACTTTTTTTTACCCGTCAGCATGATGCTCGACATATGAAAGTAGAGCCCAAGGAGTCAATGATGAAGAGCATCAACCCAGACACCCAATCGACGACGTCGTTTGCTCGAGCACCGAACAACTTCGTCAAGGCGGCTGGAACCACCTTCGCCTACCGCGAACTGGGTCCGCATGGCGGAATTCCTTTAGTTTTGCTAAATCATTGGGGGGCCGTGCTGGACAACTTCGACCCGCGCATCGTCGATGGCTTGGCTCACAAGCATCGAATTATCGCCGTCGACTATCGCGGAATTGGCTTATCCGGCGGTATCGCTCCGGTGACCGTGGGGGAGATGGCGCGCGATACCATTGCGCTGATTCATGCATTGGGTTTTGATCGAGTCGATCTGCTTGGCTTCTCGCTTGGCGGATTCGTGGCGCAGGACGTGGCTCTCAAGGCGCCAGGCATGGTGCGCAAGCTCGTCCTCACTGGCACGGGTCCCGCCGGCGGTCACGGCATCGATCGTGTGGGTGCCGTAACTTGGCCACTGATGCTCAAAGGCCTGCTAACGCTGCGCGATCCAAAGGCCTATCTGTTCTTCACCTCCACAACCAATGGCCGGCGGGCAGCAAGCGCCTTCTTGAAACGGTTGAAGGAACGTAAGACTGGCCGTGACAAGAGGCCGACACCTCGCGCCTTCCTCCATCAACTCAAGGCGATCAAGGCTTGGGGCCAGCAGGCGCCCCAGGACCTCACCAATCTGCCCATGCCAGTCCTGATCGCCAATGGGGATAACGACATCATGGTACCCACCGCTCTGAGCCACGATATGGCCCGCCGCATCCCCGATGCACAACTCGTCATTTATCAAGACGCCGGCCATGGTGGAATCTTCCAGCATTACACCAGCTTCGTACCCACGGCACTGGAGTTCCTATCGCAATGAATACTTTGCGGTCCAGCGGCGTATGAAGATTCTCGTGAACCCCGGCAGAGCGCGCATGATTCTCGACCAAAATTCGTCGACGACGCGCTTTGCCGAAAACATCACCGAAATTTGGAGAAGGAAATGAAAGCAGTTCGATTTCATAAGACTGGAGGCCCTGAAACGCTGGTTTATGAGGATGTGCCAGATCCCTCACTTGCCGACGACGAGGTTCTCATTCGCGTCGAAGCGGCTGGAGTGAACTTCGCCGATGTCATGCGTCGTCGCGGCGACGACTATCCCGAGCCGTCCCCCACGCCGTTCATGCTCGGCGCCGAGGTGGCCGGCACAATCGCTGCTGTCGGCAAGGCGGTGACTTCGCTCCCTGTAGGTACGCCGGTGATGGCTGCCCCGGGAGCGGGGGGATATGCTCAATACGCCCGTGTGCCAGCTGGCATTGTGATACCGCTGCCACCCGGGCTCGACGCGGTACGCGCGTCGGCGTTGGTCGCCCACGGTTTGACCGCTGCCTTGGTACTTCGCAAGGCAGCTCGACTTCTACCTGGCGAAACTGTATTGGTAGAAGCTGCTGCGGGCGGTGTAGGTTCGCTCGCTGTACAACTTGCCAAGCTTTATGGCGCGGGCAAGGTCATCGCTGCCGCTAGCACCCCTGCGAAACGGGCCTTGGCCGAAAGTTTGGGGGCGGATGCGACCGTAGACTATACAGCCCCCGATTGGGCCGCTCAAGTACGCACGCTGACCAACGACAAGGGTGTCGATATAGTCCTGGAGACAGCCGGAGGCGACAATCTTGCCGAGGCGTTCAAGTCTATGGCGCCGTTCGGGCGCTTGATCTTCATCGGCCAGTCGAGTGGCAAATCCAGCCTGATTGATCCATGGACTCTGACGGTCCCCAACCTCACCATCACCAGTTTTTATGTCGGCGCGTACCTGGCGTTCTCCGAGCTGATTCAGTCGACGCTGTCGGAGCTCATCGGACTGGTCTTATCCGGCAAAGTGACGCTGCAAACAGAAACGGTGTTACCGCTCTCGCAAGCCGCCGAAGCACATCGTTTGCTCGAAGGACGCCATACCACCGGCAAGGTAGTTCTCCAACCGTGGGCGTGAGCGCGGCTCAGTCCAGCGCCTTCACAATACAACGCAACATCGGAGTAAGAGCAACATGAAAGCACTCACATTCAAACGCTATGGCAAATCACCCGAGATTGGGTTCGCCGAAGTTCCGCGCCCCACGTTAAAGCCCGATGAATTACTGGTTGAAGTTCACGCTGCAGGGGTAAACCCGATCGACAACATGATTCCGACGGGAATGTTCAAACCCGTATTGAAGTTCCAACTGCCCGCAACTATGGGTAGCGATCTGGCTGGCATTGTGATCGATGTTGGCAGCCGCGTAACCCGCTTCAAGAAAGGCGACGCTATCTTTGCAAGTCTGTTCGACCTTGGAAGAGGATCTATCGCCGAATTCGCTGTTGTACCGGAGAGTGCAGCAGCCCCAAAACCGGATAATCTCGACTTCGTGCAGGCCGCCTCAGTTCCAATGGTCGCACTCACTTCGTGGCAAGCGCTGAAGGAACGTGCCAATCTTCAGGTGGGTCAGAAGGTGTTCATTCCTGCGGGCTCGGGCGGTATTGGCACTTTCGCGATCCAATTGGCCAAGTATTTTGGTGCTAAAGTGGGGACCAACACCAGCACGGGTAATATCCCATTGGTTACAAGCTTGGGCGCGGACGAGGTAGTCGACTACAAGAAGCAAGAGTTCGAGAAAGTGTTGCGCGGCTACGATGTGGTGATTGGCACGATCAGGGGTGATGCGATTGAGAAATCAATCGGAATCCTTAACACTGGAGGCAAGGTCGTCTCTCTTATCGGGCCGCTGGACGCAGCGTTCGCCCGTGCTCGCGGGCTGAACTTTGTCCTGAGGTTCGTATTCGGCCTAATGAGCCGTAAGATCATGCGTCTTGCGAAAAAGCGGGACGTCACCTACTCGTTTCTCTTCGTCCGCCCTGACGGCGCTCAACTCGCCGAGATTGGCAAATTGCTCAAGTCAGAACGCATCCATCCTGTGATTGACAAGGTGTTTCCGTTTGAACAGGCAAAGGAAGCGCTTGAGTACCTGGCGCAAGGACGCGCCAAGGGCAAAGTCGTGGTCAAGATCAAGTAAGGTACCTAAGGGTTGATTGTTGAGGCGTGCCGAGCTCGGCAATGATGCAAGACTCTCGATACGCCTGACCCTGGGCGAGCTGGCGCCAGTCGTCGACCGCACACACGGGAGCGAGCGTGATTTTCCCGATGCGTACCCCGTTGAACGAGGATTCGGCGGCAATGCTGCACAGCCATCTATCCATGACGCGTGAACCCGATCGCGTGTCGCTTAGCCGGGGGTGATAGCGCCAGCGTGGCAATACCTTTTCTGGTCGCGAGCGCAATCGCGAACGCATCGATCACGATGCGATGAAGTTGGCGCAGATCCAGGTCAGTGCGTTCCGCAAGGCCCGTTGCGCTACCTTCTTCGAGTTCGATAACCTTCCCTGTCGAGCGTCGCAAGTGTTCGATCTTCTCAAGGATGATCTGCATTCGCTGTTCCGGATCGGGTAACGGATAGCCGGTGCAGCGCATTCCCGTGGCTCGGGGCGCGCCGCGGACCGGGCGTCATCCAAGCATTCCTAGATACATCGGTGGCACTGCAGTCAGGCCAGCATGTACGCTGCGGGTAGCTGGTTTGATTGGAAATGCGGCATTCGATGTGTTGGTGCGATCTGGTTGTCGTCACCTCGTTGATCATTCCTCCAGTAGTGCTGGCCGCCATCGCGTTGGTCTGGTTGCCGCGAGCGCGGTCGACGCCAGCACCACAAAGGTGATCTGTCCGCGAGCGTTACGCCCTGGCGACACAGCACTGGCTAGGCTGCAGCCTCTTCAAGTAGCCAATCGCGGAATGTGGTGAGTTTGGGTAGCGCGGAGCAGTCGCTCCGATACACAACGTAGTAGGCAAGTGGGGATCCACGCTTGCGGGCTCGTTGTCTTGAAGCGTTTAACAGCTCCGAAGATGCGCTGTCTTTGGAGCAGGCTGCAACGATCATCGTCGAAAACGAACAGTGGGACGATCGTATAGTTCCGGCTTTCGTTCGTGCTCAGCCGGCGCAGATCGTAGATCTGCTGATGGCGAACCAAGGGCCGGCTTTACAGAAGCTTGTAAATGGAATATTGCGTCTTCCGGTCGGCTTGGAGTACCGAGAGCAGGTCAATGAGAATGTCACCGCAGCACTAACGACTATTGGGAAGCGGTCGTTGATTAACAGAATTAAAGTGAGGCGCTGGGGTGTGATTATTCGTGACGAGTAAATATGATTTCGGGGCTTCGAGAATTGCATTGATGTGACAGTATGTGCACTTTCCATTCGAAGGATAGGTTCTGCCGTTTGAGCTGGATTGAACAATGCGGTGTTTAAAGTCGGCCTTGAGTCGCATAACAGTTTGCGCGGGCGTCGAAGAGTGCGTGGTGCCGACCACCGTATTGTTTGAAGTACATCTCCATGCGATGTATATCTAATGCCTCTTCGCCGAGACGGCACGCAAGCCAGCCAGAGGGAACGTCACCCAGAAGATCAACTAGCAGTTCCCAGTCACCGCCGTAGTCGAAGCACAGCATACGAGGAGGGAGTTCGTCCTCCAGTTGCGATAGCCATGTCAGGAGGGCGCACCGTAAGGCTTCGCGGGAATACACCTGCTCGGGGAATTGCCCAAGCTGAGGTAGCACCGCCGCACGGACGAATTCGCTGCAGCTTGATAGATCAAAATCTGAGCGTTCACCGTAGAACTCACGACCGTCTTCGGCAACGAGAGCGATGCTGATAAGGTCGCAATCGATGAAATCAGTGAACTCAGTGTCAACAAAGACATGGAACGGCATAACTTATCTCCCCGACGAACTTACTCCGGAAGAATGTTCACACATCCGCTGAGTGCGCGATAGACGATGCTGAACGCCGTGAGTCGCGACGGCGCGGCTTGATTGGAGCATGTTGCATTTACTTGAGCACGGGGCGGTCAATGCAGGATAGAAACGGACGGTGGGCTCATGAATGTCCATTTGTGCGTAAGAAAAAATGGACAGCGCACATTCGGCTAAGCGTATGAAAATAAAGGGAAATTGATTGTCCGTTTTTCGGGTATTTTAGAGCATTCCATTACACACAAGTCGGCGTGAGCGGCTTGTAAACTTTCGCGGCTTGCCGTTTACTCTTGCTTTTTGCATGACGCGCGAATGGCACGAGCAACGGAGAGTTGGGCGGCAATGGAATTCAAGG